>CAWGBR010000010.1:0-135849 GCA_963820875.1 uncultured Thermoleophilia bacterium | reverse complement strand
AGGGGTCCGGTTTTCCGCTGCGGTTTGCCTCGTCACTCGCCACGGCCACGGCGGTTCCGCCCGCTTCTTTGATGTTATCGATCTCCACGTAGCCATCGCCGAACCCTAGTAGCCGCGCGCCTTCCACGTGGTTCTCGCGGAGGATGGGCTCGATGACCATCGCCTTGGAGAAATCCTTGTAGTTATCCTGCGCGCCGTAGATGTGCCGGCCGAAATACACGTCGAGACCGAGTAGCTCCGCCTCTTCACGCACGTAGTTTTCATCGGTCCCGCTGGCAAGAAGATAAAGCTCGACGCCGCATTCTTGGCGCCGAAGAATTTCCCGAGAGCACGGTACAAGCATATCTTCCGGCTGGCTCGTTTTCGCGCAAAAGCGCATCCCGGCGGCTCGCAATCCGCTGCATCAACAAGTCGTGATAGCGGTGTTTATAGACGATCGGCTCGTGCGGATGCCCGCCTCGCTTGGCGACCTCCTCCGCCAGACGGATCATCTGATAGATGGTTTGCTTGCCGGTCAACTCATTGATGAAATCGCGCACGATCTTGCCCAGCGACTCAGGCGATTCCTTGGTCCCGGTGGCAACAAGTTCATCGACCATCATCGGCAGCATCACCTCGGGCCATCCTTCGCGGACGAGGCTGAGCGTGCCGTCAAAATCAAACACTGCGAACTTCGGCGGACTCGCCAGCCGGACTTCGCGGACAACCTCAACCGTCGTGTCATCAAGAAACCGGGTGGCGCCGACTTCGACAACACGACGCTGATAATCTTCTTCGTGAACTGTGCTCATGTGCGGGGAATACGATTGGCGGGAGTATGAGGATTCAAGCAGCTCTCCGAACAGCGAAACGCCAAGTTTAAGGCGTTGAATGGCGAAAAAAAAGCGATTCCATGCGTAAGATTTGACGGAGATTGGACGTTTCCTCCAACCGTCCACGCCTGGAAGATCGGAACAATCGAACAGGCTCCGACGGGCGGTGCGAGCAAATGCCATCCCGCAGCCATCTCTGCCCTCAAATCCGCGCATTATGGCAGGCTGCTTGCGATGATCCCATGCAATCTGGACCCGTCTCACACAGCCTGACCCGCAAGTAGACCCCAGCGGTTTGCAATTCAGTCCGATGGCGATCTTCCGGCCGCTTGGCTTCGCCCGCCCGGCCTGTTTATTATGAACGCGTCATCCTCCGTAACCATTCCGACTGCGTCTGATCCAATCCAAGGAGTCTGCCGTGCATTCACGCCGCGTGTTCCTGTCGATCCTGATTCTGGCCGGTCTCATGACCGCGTCAGCCATGCCGGCACAAGATGCAAAAAAGACCCGCATCCTGTTCGTGACGCAAAGCAAGGGGTTTCAGCACGGTTCGGTGAAACGGCCCGCCGATAAGCTGTCGCCTCCGAAATCGCCATGACGCAGCTCGGCCAGCAGACCGGGCTGTTCGACGTCCATTGCACGCAGGACGCCGAGGCCGACTTCACCAAGGAGAACCTGCAGAACTACGACATCGTCATGTTCTACACCACGGGAGACCTGCCGATCGCCGAAGCAGACCTTGAGTACTTCTTCAACGAATGGCTGAAGCAGAAAGGGCACGGATTTATCGGCTTTCACTCGGCCACCGACACGTACCACGACTACAAGCCGTATTGGGACATGATCGGCGGCACGTTCGACGAGCATCCCTGGAACTCGGCGACAACGTCACCGTCACCGTTCACGACACGACCAGCCCGCATGATGCAGCCGTTCGGCAAGCGAGTTCCAAATCAAGGATGAAATCTACCGGTACAAGAACTGGCAGCCCGAAAAGGTGCACGTGCTGATCAGCCTCAACATGGCGAAAAACCGGACCAAGCGGCCGTACCAGGTGCCGCTGGCCTGGTGCAAGGAATACGGCCAGGGCCGCGTCTACTACAACAATCTCGGCCACAACGAGGCGACCTGGACCGACAAACGCTTCCTAGCCTCGATTGAAAACGCCGTGAAGTGGATCACCGGCAAAATCGAAGCCGACGCCAAACCCAACCCGGAAGTCTCCGCAGCTGAGGAACAAAAGGCCAAAGCCGCCGCGGGTGGGTGACGTGCGGCTGAATACGGCGCGTTATTCCGAATGTCGAGTGCCGCTGCGAAGCGCTTCGCTTCCGCAGCGTCGTATTCCGATTGTTGTCCGACGATCGGTGCGAGCCATAGTTCCGAGCAAGTAACCGCAACAAAGTAGAGCACTGCTGAGCCCAAAGCCGCTCGGCAGTAGCACCCGGCAACGAAGTGTCGTGTCATCGAGCTGTATAAATTCATGTTAGCCCAATCTGGCGAGAGCTTGACCGAAATCATACCCACAATTAGGCAGCAGGTCCGCTGGCCCTTTCTTTGGGGGCTGATCCTGATCGTGCAGATGGCCGTTGTTGGCGGCTGGTGGTGGCTCACGCCGAAGGGCTTTCCAGTTGGGCACAGTCGCTTTTGGGTGAACGCTGCACTTCCTTGGCTCGGCGTTTTCCTGCTCGCGACGGGAGTCCGCAGCTTAGCAAGGCCTTCACGTTTCAGGGACGCGATTCTGATGATGACGCCTGGATTCTGGGTTGGGGCAGGCATTACTGCCGTCGTGTTGTTTCCCAGCAGTTCGGTGAAGTTACTACCACTCTTCGTTCCCACGGCTTTGGGTCTTTCAATACTTGCCTGGATCAGCCTGGAAAGGACGCGGAGGGAAGCTCTGGCATTTCTGGCTGGAGCATTCCTTGGAGCCTTCGTCTTGTTTTCGCAGCAGGCGCCTGCTGCATCCACCCGGCCCAGCCAAACAGAGTTCAAGGTCACCACCCACAAACCTTGGTGCGGCGGACATCTACAGAGAGGGAATGGTGTCGTTTGATCCAGCGAAAGAAAGGATTTCGATTGCGGTTCGTGACACAACGGTCGAGCTCTGGCCCTTGCTGAGTTTCTACAGCAGATCGCCGGATCGCTGCTGGACAAGCCTTGCGTCTTCACAAGACCGCGAAGGTCCAGGTCGAAGACTGCTTGGCGTGCAGACGAGCGGGCCGGAGTGGGTCGCCTTCTATCGGTCAGATTTCTCCAGCCGCCTTTCTGTGAATGCGAAAAACCCAAAGTTAGTCACTCTGGAGTCGACGGCGCATCTGGTGAGCCCGATTTACTCACATCTGAATGCCTACTGTCACCTTTCGGTGGCGACGCCGCGGCCGGTGTCCATTATCTTCTCGCCTTGCCCTGACACCCCAATCGAGGTGAGATTACCGGCACGACACGCGCATCTTGCTGAGGATGGATTCCATGTTGTGGAGGCAGCCACTTTCGAGAAAGGGCCATTCACCGAGCTTGCTTCAGGGCCTTTAACTCGCGGTGAGCCTGTCAGCCTGACGTTCGTGATGGATAACACTCCATTATTTCGCCTTGAACTCAAGGACTGGAGCAGCGAGGCCTCGACCGAGCTCTCACCGACAGCGGGCTGGGGAGTGCCAATGAACTCCATTGAATTATGGCCGTCAGGTGGCTGTTCGGTTGTGATCACGCTCGCGGGTACTTCAGTTGGGCGGGGATGGGACAGTGTCGGACATAGGGAAGGAACCTACCGTGGCCGGATGCTTGTCGAACTCCTGAAATGAGTTAGTAACCGCAACGATGTCCGCCTTCCATCGACTCGATCGTACGCATCATGCATTGCGGTAGAGCCTGCTGAGCCGTTTTGTGCTCACCAGTGCTCTTGGCGGCACGTCTCACGCGAACGAGTCCCGCGCCGCATCTTCAAGCTCGCTCCTCATCGTTCATTCTCAAGAGTTGCACCGTCGCCCTGCCAGTGCCAGTCGTGCCGACGACTTGTAGGCCGCGCATCGTGAAATGGTCATCCCAAATGTCTGTTCGCGGATTGAAGAGAGGGGAAAGTTCCATCGTTTGAGGGTCAATGGCACTGAGGTTGGGCCCCTTGTGACGGTTGCAGTCTGGGCACGCCAAGGCAAGATTGGACAGGTCATCATTGCCGCCATGCTGTTTCGCACCGGAATATGCTCGAGGTGAAACGTCAAGAACGGAGCCGATTCCTGCGGGAGCCGGCAGTACTCACAGCGATCGTTCGCTCTCTGGCGAACGCTCCGATCGGTGAAGGTGCCGCCGATGTCGGTCGCCGCGACGAGGCTCACCGGCGGCCTTCGCGTAGGCGGCCTCGACGTGCCACGGTTTCTTCCTCGTCGACGGCCCACGTCTCGTCGATCGCGACGCCGTAGACGGAGCGTGCCTGCTCGGCCGTGACGTAGCCGTCCAGGACGTCGGCGAGCACGAGCGCCGGCTCGCGCTCGAGCGGGTCGCCGTAGCCGCCGCCGGCCCCGGTGACGACGCGGACTCGATCACCCGGCTCGAGGGCGATGTGGGCGAAGCGTCCGTGGCGCACGAACGTGCCGTCCAGCTTCTCGTACTCGAGGTAGTTGTTCGAGCCCTCCTCGCCGCCGAGCGCCCACGGGCGGCGGTGCCAGCCGCCGATGCTGCCGTAGCCCGACGCTCGCTCGACGTCGAGCAGCCGGTACTCGCGGACGACGCCGAAGCCGCCGCGGCGCCTGCCGGCGCCGGCGTCGACGTCGACGTTCAGCTCGTAGCGCTCGACGTGGACGGGAAAGCGCGCCTCGGCCACCTCGACCGGGAAGTTGTACGTGTCGCCGTCGGTCGTCGCGATCAGCGCGTTCTCGCCGTCCTTGTCCGCGCCGGCGCCCCAGCCGCCGACGCTCGGCTCCGCCAGGACGAAGACCTCACCCGACCGTTCGGTGCCGACGATGTATCGCGACCGACAGGCTCGCGTAGCTGCCGGCCGAAAGCCGATCGGGGACGACCGGCGCGAGCGCCTTCCAGACGAGCTCGGTCGCGTACGCCGACGCCTCGTAGTACCAGCCCGTCGGCGCCGGAGGCTCGGCGCTGAACACCGTGCCCGGCGGCACGACGCAGCTCGAAGGGCCGGAAGAAGCCGTCGTTGCTCCGGGCCGACGGGCTCGTGATCGCGCGGACGACCGTCTTGCAGGCGGACAGGAGCGCCCCGGTGCTGCAGTTGACCGGGCCTCTCGTCTGCGGCGCGGTGCCGGTGAAGTCGGCGACGAGCGAGTCGTCCGTGACCGTCACCGCCACCCGGATCGGGATCAGATCGTCTGTCAGCCCGTCCCCGTCGATCACGTCCTCGGCGACGTACGTGCCGTTCGGGATGCGCGCGAGCTCGGCGCGGGCGATTTGCTCGCCGTGGTCGAGGATCGCGTCGAAGGCGATCTCGAGAGCGTCGACGCCGTAGCGTTCGCAGGCTTCGACGACGCGCTGCTCGCCGATCGCCGTCGCGGCGGCGGAGGCGTTCACGTCGCCCATCGCCACGAGCGGCAGCCGCACGTTCGCGCGGATCAGGTCCGCAATTTCCTCGTTGAGCTCGCCGCCCCGGTAGAGCCGGATGCACGGGAGCTGCAGGCCCTCCTGGTAGATCTCCGTCGAGTCGGGCGAGATGCTGCCCGGCACCTTGCCTCCGATCTCGATCCAGTGCGTGATCGCCACGGCGAACGCGACGAGCTCGCCGTCGTGGAAGATCGGCCGCACGAGGCACACGTCGCAGGTGTGCGTGCCGCCCTCGTAGGGGTTGTTGGTCATGTAGACGTCGCCGGCCTGCATCGACTCGATGCCGAACTTGCGGATCGTCGCCTCGACCTGAGGCCCGAACGTCCCCGTGAAGAGCGTCAGGCCGTTCGTCTGGGCGACGACCTGCGCGCGCCGGTCGGTGATCCCGCATGCGAAGTCGAGCACCTCGTACACGATCGGGCTCATGCTCGTTCGCGCGAGCACGACCGCCATCTCGTCGGCCGCCGCGTGCAGCTTGTCCTTGAGGATCTCGAGTGTGAACGCGTCCGGGCCGGCGGCCGCGCGCGCCGGACGGATGGGTGTCGTGCCCGCCTCGCTCACCGCGCAGGATCATGCCGCACCGCGCCGCGGCAGGCCGGGGGAGGCCGACTAGCCGCGCTGCTCGAGCTTGCGCTCGAGGCGATCGAGCGCACCGAGGACGTCGTCGAGCGTGGCGCGCTCCTTCGGCGTGACGGCGAGCGCGCCCTCGGGCTCGAGCACGACCTCCTCGACTGCGTCAGCTCCCTCGTATCCCTGCCGGCGCAGCCCTGCGTCGAGCTCGCGAGTCGGAGATCAGCTCGCGCCGGAGGTTCCCGCGCTGCAGCTCCCCGTTCTCCACGAGCGTCGTCGGCTTCCCGCGCAGGTCGGTCTCGATCCTCGGGTTGAGGAAGGCGAAGAAGACGACCACGAAGTTTCCGACGATCAGGATCACGGCCCCGATCAGCCCGCCGACCAGCGTGTTGTCCGGCCCGATGATCGCGTTCTGGACGACGTTCGAGAGCAGCAGCAGCACGACGAGGTCGAACGACGAGAACTGTGCCAGCGTCCGCTTCCCGGCGAACCGGAGGAGGAGCAGCAAGGTGCCGTACACGGCGACCGTCCGGATCGCCTTGTCGGCCACATCGGCCCAGCCGAAGGGATCGACGAGGTCGTGGAGCATCGCCGGAGGGTTCGCCCCCGTTGGCTAGAATCCCCCTGCCGCGGGGCTATAGCTCAGCTGGGAGAGCGCCTGGATCGCACCCAGGAGGTCGCCGGTTCGAGCCCGGCTAGCTCCATTAACGAAAGGCCTGCAAACGCGGGCCTTTCGTTCTCTGCTGCTACGGAGCGGGGGCGAGCCTACCCACTAACGGCGCGCGGAGGTGGACGCGGGTCACCCGCCCACCTCGGCGGAGTTTCGGCGCCCGCTGGGTCAGGCTGGTGGCTCGGTCAGCGCTGCCGCGGGCGCGACCGCGGCTCCCGAGTTTGTAGACGAAGCGGCGTCGGGCCTCGTGGTAGCTGGGGTCGGCGCCGAAGAAGCACTCGCGCGATCGCGCGAGTTCGTCCGCACGGTAGGCGGCGAGCGGTCTGCGTTGCTCGTCGCGGGCGCGCGAGCGGCGCTTCTCGGCCAGCTCGGCAAGCCTGGCGGGGCTGGACGCCAGCTGCTCGGCGTAGCGGCGAACGCCGACGCGGAACTGCTCGGCGGTGTCGCCGAAGGCGTGGTCGATCAGCCCAATCTCCACCGCGCGGCGCGCTCCGAGAGGCTCGAACGGCGCAGACGTGAGCACGGCCGTCATCTCCTCGCCCACGCGCCTCGGCAGCAGGTAGGTCCAGTACTCGGAGCCGTAGAGGCCGCCCATGTGCCCGTAGTAGGGGTTGAGGACGACGTCTTCGCGCGCGAGGACATGGTCGGCCGCGAGCGCGAACGGCACACCGCCCGCTGCTGCATCCCCCGTGAGCGCCGAGATCACGAGCTGCGAGTCGGTCTCGATCACTTCAAGGACGACGTCGTCGATCGCCTGGAGATTCGACCAGGACTCCGCCGCCGGGTCCTCGGCTGCCTCGATCACGTTCAGGTGGATGCCGTTCGAGAAGAAGTCGACGCCGCCCATGAGCACGATCACGCTCGTCCCGCGGGAGCGCGCGAAGCGGTACGCGTCGAGCAGCCTTCGGCACTGGTCCGTGCTCATCGCGCCGTTGTAGAAGTCGAAGTGCAGGTAGCCCACACCGCGGTGCTCCTCGTAGGCGATCTCGCGGAACGTCCGCGGGGCGAACGGCGGCGCGTGCAGCGGCGCGGGCAGCTCCGCGACGTCGAGCTCGTGTCCGGCAATCGCGAGCGCGCGCGTCGCGGGAAGCTTGAAGTGGCCGGAGCGCTTCAGGTGGCTGATCCAGACGGCTCCGTCGACCGTCGCGCGGCAGATCGCGCCGTGCCGCTGCGCGACGATCTCGCCAGGTACGCCGCGCAGCGTGTCCTCGCGGTGGACGCCGAAGAGATGGAACTCGATCCCCCCGATGGAGTCGACCACGCCCGGGTGGCCCTCAGCGGCGCGGATGCGGCGGATCACTGTCGTCGTCGAGTCGGAGCTCCAGTCGATCGCGCGGTCGGGCTGCCGGATCAACGGACGTGGGCGGCCGACCACGCTCGGATCGCCGTAGTCGACCGGCTCGGCCACCCGTCCGCCGGCGGCGACCGCCGACACCGCATCGAGGACGGCCTCGATCGCGGCGCGGCGGACCTCGTGGCGGTACAGGCTGCTCTTCCCCGCTTCGCGCGTGCGGAACGTGCGCGACGCCCAGACGCGACCGCCGTCGACCTCGCCGGTCGCCTCCAGCACCGTCACCCCCCACTCCGCCATCTCGAGCTCGATCGCCCAATCGAGCGAGGACGGCCCCCGGTCGCCCCTGGGGCCCGGGTGCACGATCAGGCAACGATGTTCGCTCCAGACGGACTCTGGAATGATCGACTTGAGCATCGGGCAGAGGATCAGCTCGGGAGTGTGACGCGCCACCGCCGCCTCGATCGCCTCACTCGAGTCCACGACCTCGACCGAGACAGCGTGACCGAGGTCGGTCAGGGCCACGAAGACCCGCTGGCTGAGACTGTTGTGGGCAGAGACGAGGAAGAGGATCCGCAGCGGCCGCTCGGCGCGCCGAGCAGGCGGCGCGAGCCGGCTGGCGCTGGCAGATGTGGCGAGGCTGGTCATGGGGAATCTCCAGTGGTCGCGGTTGTCGGGCGCTCCACACGAATCCGATCGTTCGTCATCGTCTCAGGACGGTGCGGGGCCGGCCGATCTTCCCCGCGCTTCGAGCTCCGGCCGCCTATCGCGATCAGCTCGTCAGACCAAGCTCGAGTCCGGGGATCAATACCCCTCGGCTCCGAGGGTCAGCCTGGGCTCGACCTCCGCGGTTACCACGTTGCCGTGAACTTCGACCTGGGCGTGGCGGTCTCGGTTGCAGCCGTTTCCATGCGACGGCTTTTCTCGCGGCGAGTATCCCCAATTGGCCTGACGTGGGTTTGGCCGAAGCCACTTAGACCTGTCCACGCCAAGCTCGTCTCGCGTTCACGCCGACCGTCGGTCTTCCACGGTCTGTGCGGTGCGATGCGCTCCTTAGCGCGGTGCGGCGATCTTCTCGCTGGCGGCGCTGAGCGCGCGGAGCTCGTCCTCGCCCAACTGGAGCTCGCGCATCTGAAGCAGATCGGCAAGCTGTTGCGGGCTGCGAGCGCTGGCGATCGGAGCGACGACGGTGGGCTGCGCAGCCACCCAGGCAAGGGCGACCGCGCTGACGGTCACGCCACGAGCGCCCGCGATCTCGTCGAGCGCATCGAGGACGCCGGCGCCGCCTGATTCAAGGTAGGCGGCCGCCTGCCCGGCCCGCGGGCTATCGACCGCATCCCCGCCCGCACGGTACTTCCCGGTCAGAAACCCCATCGCGAGCGCGAAGTAGGGGAGGCAGCCGAGCCCGTGCTTGGCGCACAGCTCGAGCAATGCTCCTTCATACCCGTCGCGCTCGACGAGGTTGTAGTGGGGCTGCAGCGCCACGTATGAGGCGAGCCCTTCGCGCGAGCTCACCTCGAGCGCCTCAGCCAGGCGCGGCGCGGTGTAGTTCGAAGCTGCGATGTACCGGACTTTGCCGGCAGCCACGAGTTCGTCAAACGCGCCCAGCGTCTCCGCAACAGGCATCCCCAGGTCGTCGTCGCCGTGCGCGTAATAGAGATCGATGTGGTCGCACCCGAGGCGTTGCAGCGATTCCTCAACCGCGGCACGCAGGTTCGTCGCCGACAGGCCGAGCCTGTCGGGCTTGCGGCCGACCTTCGTCGCGACAATGACCTGAGCTCGGTTCCTCCGCGACGCCATCCAGCGCCCGATGATCGTCTCCGACTCGCCGCCGCGGTTCCCCTCTACCCAGGCCGAATACGAGTCGGCGGTATCGATGAAGTTTCCGCCGGCTGCAGCGTAGGCGTCGAGCACCGCGAACGACTCACGCTCGTCGGCCGTCCAGCCGAACACATTCCCGCCAAGACACAACGGGAAGACGTGAAGATCGGTCGAAGCCAGCCGCAGCACGTCCGACAGCGTACCCAGCAAGGCACGGCCGCAGAGGATCTCGCATTCGATCGTGAGGCGGGCGTCGACAGTGTCCCGGGGCGAGCCGCGTGGGCGAGGGAGTGGCTCCGCTCGGCCCGCCTGGTCGCCGCGTCGCTACCCTCGGTCGGTGCCCATCCGCTCCGACATACGCAACGTCGCGATCGTGGCGCACGTCGACCACGGGAAGACGACGCTCGTGGACGCCCTTCTGTGGCAGTCCGGTGCCTTCCGCGCCAACCAGGACGTCGCCGAGCGGGTGCTCGACACGATGGACCTCGAGCGCGAGAAGGGCATCACCATCCTGGCCAAGAACACGGCCGTTCGCTACGGCGGGACGAAGATCAACATCGTCGACACGCCGGGTCACGCCGACTTCGGTGGCGAGGTCGAGCGTGGCCTGACGATGGTCGACGGCGTGCTCCTGCTCGTGGACGCCAGCGAAGGCCCGCTGCCGCAGACGCGGTTCGTGCTCCGCAAGGCGCTCGAGACGCGGCTGCCCGTGATCCTCGTCATCAACAAGGTCGACCGGCCGGACGCGCGGATCGAGGCGGTCGTCAACGAGGTCTACGAGCTCTTCCTCGACCTCGATGCCGACGAGAGCCAGATCGAGTTCCCCATCGTCTACTGCAACGCGAAGGCGGGCCGCGCGTCGCTCGACTCCGACCCCGAACGCGCTCGGCCCCGACCTGCAGCCCTTGCTCGACCTCGTCCTCGAGCGCATCCCGGCGCCGACCTACGAGGACGGCCATCCGTTGCAGGCGCTGGTCACGAATCTCGACGCCTCCCCCTACGTCGGTCGACTCGCCCTCTGCCGCGTCCTCCAGGGGACGATCCGGCGGGCGCAGCAGGTGGCGTGGTGCCGCTCCGACGGGACGATCGAGCGCGCGAAGGTGACCGAGCTGTACGTCACCGAGGCGCTCGACCGAGTCGAGGCCGAGGAGGCAGGGCCCGGGGAGATCATCGCGGTGGCCGGCATCCCGGAGGTGACGATCGGCGAGACGCTCGCCGACCCGGACGACCCGCGCCCGCTGCCGCTGATCGCCGTCGACGAACCGTCGTCTGTCGATGACGATCGGCATCAACACCTCGCCCATGGCGGGTCTTGCCGGCGACAAGGTGACCGCGAGCATGGTCGAGAGCCGGCTCCGCTCAGAGGTCGTGGGCAACGTCTCGTTGCGCGTCCTCCCGACCGAGCGTCCCGACGCGTGGGAGGTTCAGGGCCGTGGGGAGCTTCAGCTCGCCATCCTCGTGGAGCAGATGCGCCGCGAGGGCTTCGAGCTGACCGTCGGCAAGCCCCAGGTCGTAACGCGGCGTATCGACGGTGTCCTGCACGAGCCGGTCGAACGTGTCGCGATCGATGCGCCCGAGGAGTACCTCGGCGTGGTGACGCAGCTCTTCGCCCTTCGCAAGGGCCGCACCGAGGCGCTCGTCAACCACGGCAGCGGCTGGGTGCGGATGGACGTCCTCGTTCCCGCGCGCGGTCTCGTCGGCTTCCGGACGGAGTTCCTGACGGAGACGCGCGGCACGGGCATCCTCCACCACGTCTTCGAGCGCTTCGAGCCCTGGTTCGGGGAGCTACGCAAGCGGCCGACCGGCGCACTGGTCGCTGACCGACGCGGTACGACCACCGCGTTCGCGCTGCTGAACCTCCAGGAGCGCGGCTCCCTCTTCGTCGGCCCGGGCGTCGACGTCTACGAAGGAATGATCGTCGGCGAGAACGCCCGCGCCGAGGATCTCGACGTCAACGCGACGAAGGAGAAGAAGCTGACCAACATGCGCTCATCGACCGCGGAAGAGCTCGTACGCCTCATCCCGCCGCGACCGCTCTCGCTCGACCAGGCCTGGAGTACATCCGCGAGGACGAGTGCGTCGAGGTCACGCCGGAGCACGTGCGGCTTCGCAAGGTGGAGCTCTCCGCGCAGCGGCGCCAGACCGCCGCCAGTCGCAAGGCGCGCGGCCTCGCACCGGCCTGACCCCCACCCTTCACCCACGGATCGGCGTCTCGGAGGCGGGCGTGTCCGCGAACCCCACGCCGCTCATGGAGCGGAGTGGCGCCGTGACGCGCTGGACCTGGAACTCGCCCCTGGACTGGAGCGACTGAGGCCGTCGAACGCGTCATGCGACCCCACTTACGCGCCTCGGCGTTCGCTGTCGGTGGAAGTCGCGAGCACGTGGCCAGCTCTGCCGCAACGTCCCGTCACTCAGCTTGGGCGGGAAGCCGGCGACGACTGCTTCGGCGGCCTGCCGCCAGAGGCGAAGGATCTCGACGCGCAGGATCTCAGCGGCCTCCTTGTAGCCGCTCCCGTTGCACGCTACTCCCTCGAAGCTCATCGGCGGGCCCCAGACAACGCAGCAGGCCCGCCGGTTCTTGCGCGACCAGCCGAAGGTCTCGACGGCGGCCGGGATCACGGGCAGGCCTTCTTTCATTGCGATCATGGGCGCGCCGGAGTGCACCGGTCCCGGATAGCCAAAACGCTGACGCGTGCCCTCGGCGAAGATACCGACCACATGTCCCGCGCGCACGAGTTCGCGCGCTCTGCGCAGCCCGTTCCGATCGGGTTCGCCGCGACGGACAGGAAAGCCGCCCGTCCATGTGAGCGCCTCTCCCACGATGGGGATCTGGAGGATCTCGTGCTTCGCCATGTAGAAGATCGTCCGGTTGGAGAAAGAGCCGATGAGTGGCGGATCGATCGCGGAGAGATGATTGACGGCCAAGACGGCGCCCCCGGTCCTCGGTAGGTGCTCGAGCCCGTAGGAGTACGAGCCGGGTGCCAGCCACCTCGTCGTGATCGGGACGACGTTGAAGCGCATGAAGACCCAGCCCTTCTCGACGTCCGCCCCCCAGAGCCACGGGACGCCGAGGCGGGTCAGGAACACAGAGACGTACCCCCGGCCAAGCTCGGTGGCACGTTACAGGGCGGAGACGCGCCGGCTGCAGTCTCAGCGGGAGCGGCCCGACGGACGGCATTCTCGCACGGCACGGCCGCGGCGCTCACGTCGTGCTCGGCCAGGTCAGTCCACGCGACCGAACAGCACGCAGCCGTTGTGGCCGCCGAGGCCCATCGCGTTCGAGAGCGCGACGTCGATCTCGGCCTTCACGTGCCTCGTTCGGAACGTAGTCGAGGTCGCAGGCCGGGTCCGGCGTCCTGTAGTTGATCGTCGGCGGAATGACTCCGCGATGGATTGCGAGCGCGGTCATGATCGCCTCGACTGCGCCGGCGGCACCGAGCAGATGACCCATCGTCGACTTCGTCGACGACACTGCGAGCTCGTAGGCGTGGTCAGCGAAGACATCCTTGATCGCCTTCGTTTCGGCGGCGTCGCCGAGAGGTGTCGACGTGCCGTGTGCGTTGATGTAGTCGACCCTCTTGGGGTCGACCCGGCATCGTTCGAGCGCCGCCCGCATCATCTCGGCAACGCCGATGGACTCCGGGATCGGGAGCCGCCATGTGGTAGCGCGTCGTTGGAGGCGCCGTAGCCGAGCACCTCCGCGTAGATGGTGGCCCCGCGCGACCTCGCGCGCTCGAGCTCCTCGAGCATCACGACGCCCGCCCCCTCGCCCATGACGAACCCGGCCCGTGTCGCGTCGAAGGGCCGGGACGCCCGCGACGGATCCTCGTCCTCGGCCACGAGACCGCGCATCGCGCAGAAGCCGGCAAAGAGCAGCGGATGAATGCACGCCTCCGTGCCGCCGGCCAGCACCGCGTCGGCGTCGCCGCGCCGCACGAGCTCAGCTCCCTCGCCGATGGCGTGAGATCCGGTAGCACAGGCCGAGACGACCGCGTAGTTCGGCCCACGGATGCCATGCGCGATGGCGATCTGTCCGCCGGCCGAATCGACCAGGACGTTGGGAAGAAACCCGGGCGAGACACGACCTGGCCCGCGCTCTTCGAGGATGTCGTACTGGCGCATCAGCTCGTGAAAGCCGCCGATGCCAGAGCCGAGCACAACGCCGACACGGTCCGGCCGGTAGCCGTCGATGCCTGCGTCACCGAGCGCCTCCTTCGTCGCCGTCAGCGCAAAGAGGATGCATCGGTCGAGCCGTTTCATCTCCTTGTGCGAGGCCAGCTCCTTGCTGTCGAAGCCCTTCACCTCGGCAGCGATGTGGACCGGGATAGTCGCTGGTGTCGAAGGTCGTGATGAAGTCAACGCCACTCCGCCCCTCGACCGCGCCCTCCCAAGTCGACGGCACGTCATTCCCAAGGGGAGTCACAGCTCCCATACCGGTGACGACAACCCTACGCAACGGTCCCTCGGTACTTTACGAAGACAAGGGGCCAGTGTCCTCCTGGTCGGCGTACGAGTCCGGCTAGCTCCATTCGCTCGATGTCGAACGAGGAACAGATGTCCCTGCAAACCGGGACATTGTGCTATTCCGATCGCTCGCCGCGAGCTAGGCGGACTCAAACCGGTTGACGAGTGCTGCTCTGGAAGACGAGAGGGACGTCATCGTGATCCGAACCACGATGTCAGCGCGTCGCGCAATCCGGTGTCTGTGCCGTCCCCCACCCAGGCGACGTATCCATCGGGTCTGATCAGCACGGCAGCGGGGGCTGCTACTTGGCCGAGGGCCGGAAGCTCCCAGTCGCCGGCATATTCGGCGTCGATCGCCAACACTCGGTCTGCCCATGGGGAGATGTCGAATCCCCAGGGCTTGCCGAGGTTCAGCAGGACCGGCTGGCGCGTCGTGGAGCAGAGTGAAGACTCGCGTCGCGCCATCGGCGGTGACGAGGTCGAGATCGGGCATGCGGCGTCCGAGCAGCGGGCGTCCCTCGCCGAGGTCGTACTGAATGTCCAGACCGGACATCATCGCGGCCATTCGTCTGCGAGGCTCGTCCATCGCGACGAGCTCGGCAATGGTGTCGCTCAAGGCCTTCGTGCGTTCGTCGGGGCGGCGAAGTGCGACCAGCGCCATCGTGTTGCGCAGCACGCGGGCGCCGACCGGGTGTCGCTCGGCGTGGTAGGTGTCCAGGAGGCTTTCCGGGGATGTCCCGTTGACCACCTGGGCGAGCTTCCAGCCCAGATTCACCGCATCCTGCACGCCGGTGTTGAGGCCCTGCCCACCGTCCGGGGCATGCACGTGCGCGGCGTCGCCGGCCAGCAACACCCGGCCTTCGCGGTAGGCGGCGGCCTGCCGAGTCATATCGGTGAATCTCGAGATGAAGGTGGGGCTGTGGACCCCGTAATCGGTCCCGTACACCGTGATGAGCGCCTCGCTGAGATCGCGCAGGGTCGGCTCGTTCGTGGCTCCGACGTGCGGCTCGGTCACCCCGACCCGTACCGGCCCCTCGTCCTTGAAGACCACCTCGCCGTCGACGATCTCGTACTCCACCCGACCGATGCCATGAGTGCCGCGCTCGTCGTGGCGGATGCCCAATTCCGGCTCCTCGGTCATCTCGGCCTCGGCGATCAGGTCGCTGGTCGTCGGATCCCAACCGGGGAACTCGATGCCGGCTGCCTTGCGGATCAAACTGCGTCCTCCGTCGCACCCGACGAGGTACTGCGCCCGCAGCGGCTCGCCGTCGGACAGCTCGACGTCGACGCCGGTGTCGTCCTGCGCGAAGCCCGTCACCGCCCGTCCGCGGTAGATCGTCACCGCCAGCTCGCCGACCCAGCCGGCCAGGATGCGCTCGATGTGGTTCTGCCACAGCCCGAGCCCGTAGGGATGCCGGGTGGGAAAGTCGCTGATGTCCAACGGGACCCCGGCGAACGCGCCGACCTGCACCACCTGTCCCTCCGACAGGAACCGATCGGCGATTCCGCGCTGATCGAGGACCTCGATCGTGCGCGAGAGCAGACCACCTGCGCGCGACCCGGCGAGGTCCTGGCTGGGGCGCCGCTCGACGATCGCAACGTCCACGCCCGCCAATGCCAACTCGCCCGCCAACATCAGCCCCGTCGGACCGCCTCCGGCGATCACCACCGCATGCTCGGTCATGGCCACACTCCGACCGGATACGTCGACAACAACACACGCATTTCGCGCCTCCGATTTCCGTCGGCGCCGGCCTGCGGCCGGAGATTATGCCGCACGACCCGGGGCTTGCCGCAAGCCCCTCTCGCGCCGGGGGGTAGAGTCAGCAGGAGTGGTGTGGGGTAGCGCGAGACGTCGGGAGGAGGCCGAGCGCGCACTCGACAACCCCGGCGTTGCATCGTGCGGTGTTTGCGGTCGACGTTGGGAGCGACCTTCGCTGCGCTGGGCGCTTCGCGAGTTCGAGGAGCATGATTGCCCGGCAGGCGAGGCAGCGCGCGCCCGGCGGGTCCTGAAGGCGGCCGAGCGGGAGATCGCGTGCGAGGCTTGCGGCTGGGTCGCCGTCACGGAGAAGTATCGTGGCCCGGCTCTTCTCGCAGAGCACCAAAACGTTTGCCCTAACAGAGCCGACGCCCTCGAGCCGGCCTCCTCCTAGCCAGGGCCTCTGCTCAACGGCGAGCGGGGCGGTTCACGGCCCGCGCGTGTCGTCGCGTTGGGCGTTTGGCGTCTTTCCGCGGCGGCACGTCCAGGGTGCGAGGGCCGTCGCCGGCCAGGCGCTCTTCTGGGAGAGGCAGGCCGACCTGACCTTGCGGCGCGCGCTCGTCAACGGCATCCCCGGAGTCGTCGCAATCCGCGACGGCAGGCCCTTCTCCGTCGGCGCCTTCACCGTCAAGGACGGGAAAATCGTCGAGATCGACTTCCTCGCCGACCCCGAACGAATCGCCCAGCTCGACCTCGCAGCGCTCGGCGATTAGCGCGTAGGTGACCCCCTGGCCGATGTGATAATCGCGGAACTGACCCAACGGGAAGGAGCCTCGATGGCCGGTAAGGCAGATTTCAGCGAGGAGGAGTGGGACACCCTGCGCAAGGGTGTTACCGGTGCCGGGCTGCTCGTCTCGGTAGGCGATCGCGACTTCACCGATAGCTTCGGGGAAGCCACTGCGCTCGCGCACCGCCTGCTCGAGGAGCACGAACACAGCGAGAGCGAGCTCGTGCGTGAGCTGGCCGGCGTCCGCGGAACCGGCTTCGGCTTCACCACGTCGGCGAAGAAGGCCGAAGCCGAGACGCTCGAGGCCCTGCGGTCCGCCACGGCGATCCTCGCGGCGAAGGCACCCGACGAGGCGGACGCCTACCGGAAGCTCGTGCTGGACGTGGCCGATGCGGTCGCGAACGCCAAGAGTGGCCTCGAGCCGGGCGAGACCGCAGCGATCGACAAGCTCAGGGAGGCTCTCGGCGGAGCCTGAGGCCCGCCACAGCGGCGGGCCTCGCGTCTCGGAGACCTGCGACGGAGCCGTAGCCCGACGGGAACTTGATCGCACGACCCACCGTCTAACCAGCATGCTGAGCCGCCGCTCGTTCCTCGCGCTTCTCGCAGCTCCCCTCGGCGCCTGGCTTCTCGCCGCCTGCGGAGGTGGCGGAGACGAGGTGGCCCCGGCCGCTCCCGCCGAGCCGCCGACCGCCCCGCCGGCGCCACCCAACGAGGCGATCGCGATCGCCGACGTCGAGCGCGTCGCCGCCGCTCCCGGAGACGCGGCGCCGGCGGTTCGCTCGATCGATGCGCTTGGCGCCGATCTCTACGCGGCGCTCGTCGAGGGGAACGAGGACAACCTCGTCTTCTCGCCGGCGAGCATCCTGCTCGCGCTCGCCATGGCGCGGGCGGGCGCCGCCGGGACGACCGCGTCGGAGATGGACGCCGTCCTGCACCTCGACGACCCGGAGGGGATCCATCACGCGCTGAACGGCCTCACTCGGGCGCTGGAAGCGCGCAGCGGCACCGTGGAGGTGAACGGGGAGCCGGCCGAGCTCGAGCTCTCGATTGCGAACGCGGTCTGGGGACAGGAGACGCTCACGTGGCAGGAGGCCTTTCTCGAAGTGCTCGCGCGCGAGTACGGGGCGGGCGTTCAGCTCACCGACTTCGCCGCCGACCCGGAGGCCGCGAGGGTGGCGGTGAACAGCTGGGTCGAGGAGGAAACGCGCGGTCGCATCCCGGATCTGATCGCCCCGGGGATGGTGGACGCGCTGACGCGCATGATCCTCGTGAACGCCGTCTACCTGAAGGCGCCCTGGGCGGTGCCGTTCATTCCCGAGGCCACGCGGCCGGCGCCGTTCCATCTGCTGGACGGGTCGACGGTCGAGGTGCCGTTCATGGCGCAGGACGAGGCCATGGCGTACGCCGCGGGCGAGGGCTGGCAGGCAGTCGAGCTGCCGTATGCGGGCGATGCGCTTGCGATGCTGGTGCTGCTGCCCGACGAGGGTGCCCTCGCGACGGTCGAGTCAGGGCTCGCCGGGGGTCTGATCGACCAGGCAGCCGGCGCGCTCGCCCCGACCGACGTCGTGCTGGAGTTGCCGAAGTGGGACATCGAGACGCGGGTCGAGCTCTCGACGATCCTCGCCGCGCTCGGCATGCCCACCGCGTTCACCGACCAGGCCGACTTCACCGGGATGACGACCGACGAGCAGCTCCTGATCGGGTTCGTGATCCACCAGGCGAACATCACCGTGGACGAGGCCGGCACCGAGGCGGCCGCGGCAACCGCCGTCGGCATCGACACCACCGCCGCTCCCGCCGAGGAACCGGAGCCGATCCTCCTGACGTTCGACCGGCCGTTCCTCTACGCGTTGCGCGACCGCGAGACGGGCGCGGTGCTGTTCCTCGGACGCGTCACGAGCCCGGCCGCTGGAGCATGAGGACGCCTTGTTCGTCGTCGTCGCCGCGGCGGAAGCCGCAGGCGGCGTAGAAGGCTTCGGCGCCGGGATTGTCCGCAAGCACCCACACCTCCGGAATGCCCTCGTCTCGCATCCAGCGGAGCATCACCTCGACGAGTGCCCTCCCGACGCCCTGCCTGCGATGACTCTCGCGAACGCCGATCGAGTAGAGGAGGAGCTCGCGTCCGGTTCCCGAGGGCAGGCGCAGAAGATGACAGAGGAGCTCGCCGACTACCCTCCCGTCCTGCTCGGCGACCCAGTGCAGCACGCTCGCATCGGCTAGGTACTCGGCTGCGTCGCCGTGCGCGAGCGGCTTCTCGGGTGCGGTCGGTCCGGCCAGGTCGAAGTCGGGCGCCTCGCAGGCGATCAGCGCGAGCACCGACTCGTCGCCCGGGCCGAGGCGGCGGATCGTGCGGGGACAGTCTCCGCCTCGTCGGGTTTCGCCGTCCGAGATCGCCATCGGCTACGGCATCCTCGCAGCGCCGGCGTGCATCGTCACGCTCGCCGCGGCACGGAATCCAGGGAGTGGTCACAAGACGGCGACAGGCCACCCGTCCGGCCCGTGCTCGTTGCGGGCACGATTCGGGGCGAGATGACGCTGCTCGCCGAGCTCGTCGCCGCATCGCAGGAGGTGGCGGCCACAAGCGCGCGCTCCGGGAAGGTCGCGATCCTCGCCGAGCTCCTTCGGAACCTCGAGCCGGCCGAGGTTCCGATCGCGGTCGGCTTTCTCTCCGGCGTCCCTCGCCAGGGACGGGTCGGTGTCGGCTACGCGACGGTGTACGGCGTCGAGTGCGCGCCCGCCGGCGAGCCGACGCTCACGATCGACGACCTCGATCGCGCTGTCGCCGGCATCGAGGCGGCGAAGGGAAGCGGCTCCGCGGGCAAGCGGAAGGAGATCCTCGTCGAGCTGCTCGGCCGCGCAACCGAGCAGGAGGCGGAGTTCGTCAAGCGTCTCCTCACCGGCGAGCTGCGGCAGGGCGCTCTGTCCGGGCTGATGGTCGACGCGATCGTGAAGGCGGCCGGCGTCTCCGCCGAGCTCGCCCGCCGCGCGCTGATGCTCTCGGGCGATCTGACGCGCACAGCCGAGCTCGCGATGGCGGAGGGCGAGGAAGGGCTTCGCGCGTGTCGGCCTCGAGCTCTTCCGGCCGATCCTTCCGATGCTCGCATCCACCGCCGAGAGCGTGCCGGACGCGGTCGGGAGCTTCGAGCGCGCGTCTGTCGAGTGGAAGCTCGACGGGATCCGCATCCAGATCCATCGCCGGGGCGACGAGGTCCGTGTCTACACGCGGAACCTCAACGACATCACGCACGCGCTACCGGGGATCGTCGATGCGGTGCGTGCGCTCGAGGTCCGGCAGGCGGTGCTCGACGGCGAGGCGCTGTGGATGGGCGAGCACGGGCCGGCGGCGTTCCAGGAAACCGTCTCGCAGATCGACGGCGCGGCGCCGCCGGAGGGCGTCGTGACCTTCCTCTTCGACGTGCTGCACCTCGACGGTGACGACTTGCTCGACACCCCGCTCGAGCAGCGCGCCGCGAGGCTCGATGCGATCGCGCCGCACCTCGCGATCCCTCGGGTGCTCACGTCCGATCCGGAGGAGGGCGAGCGCGTCCTGGACGAGGCGCTGCGCGCGGGCCACGAAGGCGTGGTGGTCAAGGACGCCGCCTCGATCTACGCGGCCGGGCGGCGCGGGAAGGCGTGGCGCAAGGTGAAGCCGGTGCGAACCTACGACCTCGTCGTGCTCGGCGCCGAATGGGGCCACGGCCGGCGCCGAGGCTGGCTCTCGAACCTGCACCTGGGCGCCCGAGACCCGGGCACGGGCACGTTCGTGATGGTGGGCAAGTGCTTCAAGGGCCTGACCGACGAGCTGCTCGCGCTGGCAGACGAACGAGCTGCTCGAGCGCGAGACCGAGCGACAGGGAATCGCGGTGCTCGTTCGGCCCGAGCTCGTCGTCGAGATCGCCCTGGACGGCGTCCAGTCCTCGACGCGCTATCCCGGCGGCGTGGCGCTGCGGTTCGCGAGGGTGAAGCGCTACCGGCCCGACAAGGCCGCCGGAGAAGCGGACACGATCGACGAGCTGCGCGCGCTGCTTCCGGCCTCATCGCGAAGCCGAGGCGAATAGCCGGAGACGGAACGCGCTAGGATCGATTCGCCACGCCTGCCGAGCCGGTCCCCGGCGAAACGGTGGATGGTCGTTGAGATGGACGAGAAGGTCGAAGCCGAGACGGAGGCACCCCCGCCGCAGGACGGGTGAGGCGACGAAGGCCGAGCGACAACCGACGAGGAGCCGGTATCCGAGCTGATCGAGCAGGCCGGGCGGGCGGCGGGCCTCCTCGCGGTGCGGGAGGCTCAGCTCGCAGCCACTCGCCATGCGCCGGAGGTGCGGCGAGCGATTCTGGACGTAGCCGTCGCGCTCGGAATCGTGGTCGCCTTCATCACTGCGTTCGCCCTCGCGAACTGGGCGGCGGTGAACGCTCTCTCGGGACCGCTTCCGAGCTGGGCCGCGCCGCTGGTTCTTGCCGGGGCGTGGATCCTGATCGGGATCCTGCTGCTCGTCTTCGTGCTGAATCGAGGCGACAGGGTCTTCGGCTGGCGGCAGTTGCGAATGCTCGGAGCGGACGAGGCGGAGACAGATCAGCGCGCGTGAAGCGGCGCGCGACGACGCCGAGCAGGGCCTGCGGGAATCGCTCGAGCGGCTCGCCGGAGGCGTGGGGGATCAGGCCGCCGTCCTGGTTTCCGCGGCGATTAGTCCCGGTTGCCGGCGGTGTCGTCGAAGCGGGCGAGGACATCATCGAGGAGATCGACGAGTTCACGGACGACCTCGAGGAAGCGGTGCCCGGAGGCGGCATGATCAACTGGGTGGCCGACGTGGCTCTCATCCCCGGCCGCTATTTCGTCAAGAGTAGCCCGGTCCGCCATCAAGGGCTCGGACAAGAGCTAGAGCTCGGGTCAGCCGAGCAGCACCGGAGCCAGCCGCCGGAGCGTCTCGAGCCCGAAGGGGTCGTCGTTCTCGAGCGGCTGGAGCGCTACCTGGGTCGCGCCCGCGTCCAGGTGCTCCTGCACCCGGGCCCGGATCGCTTCCTCGTCGCCCGCGGCGACGAGGGCGTCGACGAGCCCATCCGAGCCGCCGCCCTCGAAGTCGGCGTCCGAGAACCCGAGCCACCGGAGGTTCTCCTGGTAGTTCGGGGTGTCGAGATACCAGGCGAGCGCGGCGCGGGCTCGTGCACGCGCGTCGTCCGGATCGGAAGCGAGCACGACCTTCTGCTCGGCGATGAGCAGTGCATCGGGCCCCACGATCTCGCGGGCGCGGCGCGTGTGCTCGACGGGCACGAGGTACGTGTGAGCACCGAGCGACTTCTCTGCGGCGAGCCGTAGCATCGGCGGACGGAGCGCGGCGAGGACACGCGGCACCGGTGGCCGCTTTGCGGCCGTGCCGTCCGGGCTGACATACGGGTCGTCGTCCATGGCGTCCAGGTAGGCGGACATTCGCGCCACCGGCTTCTCGTAGCGGTGGCCGCGCGGGTCGACCTGCCGCGGGTGGCTGACGCCGAGCCCGAGCAGGAAGCGGTCGTCGAACGCGTCCGAGAGCACGCGTGCGGCATTCGCGGAAGCAACCGCGTCGCGGCCCCAGATGTTCGCGATACCCGACGCGACGCGGATGCGCTCGGTCGCCGCGAGCAGCACCGCGCCGTTCGAGAACGACTCGCGCGTGCCGAGCCCTTCCGGGTACCACAGCGTGTCGTAGCCGAGCTTCTCGATCTCGCGTGCCGCCGGCCGCGCATCGTCGGCGGGCGCGACCGTGAACCCGCCGCTCCAGACTCCGATCCTTCCCAGCTGCACGGCCGGAACCATAGTCTCACCCGCTAGATGGTTGATTCCTAATTGGCGTGCCCGAGGGGGTGTCCGAGACCGAGCAGGTCGTGACGATCGATCGCAGCCCATATCCGGAGGCGATCTGGGCAAGGGCGATCGTCGCGAGATGCGACGGTATCGGGCGCCATCCGCGGGTGCGTGAATTGGAATCACCTCTAGGGCGCTCCGTGGGAACTGCACGAGCCCCGGGCCGGTCGAACGTGCACAACAGAGGATTACGAAAGAATGAGGAGATCATGAACACGAAGCACGTTGCGATAGCAGTAGCCGCGATTGCAGGAGCGATCGGGCTCGCGGCCTGCGGCGGCGCCGATCAGCCTGCGAGCGCTCCGGCGACACCTCCCGCGGCCGAGCCCGTCGGCGACACCGGTGCGGCGGGCGGAACCGTCCTGGCAGGCCAGGATCTCACCGGCGACGATTTCGTCGGCATGACTCTCGATCAGGCGAGCTCGTTCGCCGAGGAGGCGGGGCGTCAGTGGCGCGTCGGGACCGAGGACGGTGTGGACCTGCCGGTCACGGCGGACTTCGTGTCCGGCCGGGTCACGTTCACCGTCGAGGACGGCGTCGTGACCGAGGCCACGATCGAGGAAGGCTAGATCCGGCTCACGGTGAAGGTCTGCATCGTCGGCGCCTCCGGGAAGCTCGGGCGGTACATGGTCCAGCACGCGCTCGACCGGGGCTACGAGGTGGTGGGCGTGTGCCGCGAGCAGAGCGTGGCGAAGCTCGACGCGTTCGAGGGGCGCATCACCGTTCTCCCGGGCGCGACGGACGACCGCGAGGTCGTCAAGCGCGCGGTGGAAGGCTGCGACGGGGTGCTCGTCGTGCTGGTGCCGTGGGGAGTTCACGGGTACTCGACCGGAACGGCCCAGGCCGTGCTCGACCATGCCCCTCCGGGGGCACGCCTGGTGTTCTCGTGCGGGTGGCACATCACGCGCGACGGCCAGGACGTGTACTCGTGGAAGCTCAGGACGCTCGTGAAGGTCGCCGGGCCCCTCGCGCGCCTCGTCCGCGTCGCGGATCTCGACGACCAGGTGGAGGCGTGCCGGCGGGTGTTCGAGAGCGACACGCGGTGGACCGTCGTGCGCGGGAGCGATCTCGAGGAGGGCGAGAGCCAGGGCCTGCCGGTGTGGAGCCGGCACGTGGGCGATCCCATCCTCGAGAGCAACCTGACGCGCCGGGTGGATTTCGCGCTCTTCATGGTCGCGGCGCTCGAGAACGACGAGCTCGTCCAGGAGGCACCGGCGATCGTCGGCTGTCGGACGCCGTCGGCGCTCGCGCACGCACCGACCGCGTAACCGGGTGAGATCAGGGTGTCTGCTCTCCCGCGGGGCGCCGCCGCGGAGACCTTCGCGAAAACCCGCGCAGCCGGGTCGTACTCGAAGACCGGCACGACTTCATTCCGCGCGACCGTTGCGACCGAGGGCATGCGGCGTGCGGCATGCTGTCCTTGACCGGCGGGGAACGAGCTGTGGAGGGAAACCGTGACGAAGCGGGCTCTGATCGTCATCGACGTCCAGAACGAGTACTTCGAAGGTGCGCTGCCGATCAGCGATCCTCCTCCGGAGAGGAGCCTCGAGAACATCGGCCGGGCGATGGAAGCGGCGACGGCGGCGGGCGTCCCGGTGATCGTGGTGCGGCATACCGACACCGAGGCCGGCGCGGACATGTTCCGGCAGGGCTCGCACACCTGGGAGCTCCACCCGGAGATCGAGCGGCGCGAGCGGGATCACCTCGTCGACAAGACGCTTCCCGGGTCGTTCACCGAGACGCCGCTCGGCGACATTCTCGCCTCCGACGGGATCGACACGGTGAGCATCACCGGCTACATGACGCACATGTGCGTCGACACGACCGCCCGTGAGGCGGCGCATCGCGGTCTCGCCGTCGAGATCCTGAACGACGCAACAGGGACGCTGACGCTCTCGAACTGCGGCGGGTCGGCGTCCGGCGAGGAGCTGCACCGCGCCACGCTCGTCGCGCAGGGCCAGTTTTTCGCGGACGTGCTGTCGACCGAGGAGTGGCTCGGCCGCATCGGCGACTGACAGCGGCCGCCGGGCTAGCCGGCGTAGAGGTCGCCGGCCAGGTACTTGAGGCCTGTGTCGACGAAGATCGTCACGACTCGTCGTCCGGAGCCGAGCTGCGAGGCAAGCCGTCGGGAAGCGACGACGTTGGCCCCGGACGTCTGACCCGCGAAGAGCCCCTCGCTCAGGGCGATCTCCCGCGCCGCGGTGAACGCCTCTTCGTCGCTGACGGCGGCGATCTCGTCTGCGAGATCGAGCCGGGCGCCGGGAGGAACGAACCCGACCCCTATCCCCTCCAGCCGATGCCCGCCGAGTGGCCGCCCGAAAGGTTGCGCGATGTCGCCGGCTCGACCGCAACACACCAGATGGACGAGTCGTGACGCTTCAGCTCCTCGGCCACCCCGGAGAAGCAGCCACCCGTTCCCATGCCCATCACAAAGCCGCCGATGCTGCCGTTCGACTGCTCCAGGATCTCCTGCCCGAGTCTCCGGTACCCGGTTGCGTTGCCGGGATTGACGAACTGCTCTGCCCACCACACGTGTCGGGGTCCTCGGCGAGCTCCGCGATCCGAGCCTTGAACCGGTCGAAGAGCTCCGGCGTGACCCGGCCGCCGTCACTCTCGAGCACCTCGACCTCGGCCCCGAACGCCCGCATCGTCCTGATCTTCTCGACCGCGAAGCAGTCGGCTGTGACGAGGTGCGCCCGATAGCCGCGGGCGGCGCAGACCATCGCCAGCGAGCTGCCGGTGCTTCCGCCCGTGTACTCGACGACCCTCATGCCGGGCCGCAATGCCCCGGTTTCCTCACCGTGGGCGACCATGGCTGCGGCCATGCGATCCTTCATGCTGCCGGTCGGGTTGGCCCCTTCCCATTTCGCCCAGATCTCGCTGCCGTCAGCAGGCTCAGATGACCGGAGCCGAACCAGAGGCGTGTTGCCGATCGCATCGAGCCCGGCTGCCATCGCCCGCCCACTATAGGAAGGACAGCCCCGCGTCCGTTACCTGTTAGCGTCGCGCCGATGAGGTTCCAGTTGCGGGACTCGTGGACCCGGCTACTCGGCGTCTAGCCTCCGTTCCGGCTACGAGAGGCGCGAGAAGCCGCCCCAGGGGCCGAGGTACGTGGGACCGAAGCCCGCGAGGATCTCGCGCGCCTCGTCGCTCGGGTTGCCGTAGACGGTGAAGCGATCGACGTCCACGCACTGCGTGAAGCGCTCCGCCCATTTCTCGAGGAAGCCCTGCACGTGGCTCACCATCGAGTTGGAATCCGAGTACTTCTCGAAGATGTGGACGGTTCGCCGGTCGTCCGAGATGTACCACTCGTAGGCGAACGTCTATGGCTCCTCGCCGTCCCGGCGACCATCTCCTCCATGAGCTCCTTGAAGCTGTCGAGCGCGCCGTCCTTCACCGTCAGCTCGACAACCCACGAGACGTGCTGCTCCACCGTGTCCTCCCTCCGTCGTCGACGACGCGCACGCTAGCGCGGGCGGGCATCCGATGATGGGGGCTTGCCGCGATGAGTCCCGTGCAGAACGGCGGTCTTACGGGTACACAGACGTTGTCGAAAGGAGAGAGCATGGGGCAACCGGTCATCCATTTCGAGGTAGTCGGCAAGGACATGGACACGCTCCACAAGTACTACTCGGAGCTGTTCGGCTGGACGTTCGACACGAACAACCCGATGAACTACGGCGTCGTCCAGCGCGAGTCGAACACGAACGCGGACGGCATCGGCATCGGCGGGGGCGTCGGCCCCGGGCCGGAGGGCTATGACGGACACGTCACCTTCTACGTCGAGGTGCCGGACGTCGAGGCCGCTCTGGCGAAGGCCGAGAGCCTCGGCGGGTCGCGGATGATGGGGCCCGAGAAGATCATGGGCCAGTTCGACATCGGCCTCTTCACCGATCCGGAGGGACACCTCGTCGGCGTCGTGAGCCCGGGCATGTAGGCGGGCTATCCTGAGCGTCGTCGGGGCAGTCCGGCGACGGGAGGGCGGCGTGGCGAGCGATACGGCGGAGGAGCAGGCCCGAGCGCTGGGGGTGACCAGCGCGAACTGGCTCGACGCCCCCTACAACCGGCTGGGCTTCCGCCGGGTCGGCAAGCTCGTTCGCACCGCGCCGATTCCGCGCGGAGACGGGCCCGTGGTCGACCTGCCGCGTGCCGAGCGCGAGCTCGGCGGCGTCGAGTTCGAGCACCGCGGCAGGTCGCTCGACTTCGCGACCATGCTGGACGAGACGTACGCCGACGGGATCCTCGTCATCCACGACGGCGTGGTCCTGCTCGAGCGCTACTTCAACGGCATGGCCCCGTCGGAGCCGCATCTGCTGATGTCCGTCTCGAAGTCACTGAACTCGACGCTCTGCGGCGTGCTCGTCGGACGCGGCGCGCTGACGCCGGACGACCTCGTCACCGAGCATGTCGAGGAGCTTCGCGGAACCGCCTGGGAAGGCTGCCGCGTCCAGCACCTGCTCGACATGCGCGTCGGCGCGAGGTGGGATTTCGACCTGGACGAGTACACGATCCTCGACGTCTCCGACTACCGCACCCACGACCGAACCGACATCCCGGCCGACACCGCCACCTGGATACGGACGGTGCCCATGCGAAGCGGAGCACGGTGGGCCGTTCGCCTACAACTCGCTCGCCACCGACGTCCTGGGCTGGGTGCTCGAGCGGGCGGGAGGCGCGCCCGTGCCGCAGCTCTTTTCCGACTGTCTATGGGGGCCGATCGGCGCCGAGCACGACGCCGAGATCATGGTCGACCACAACGGCTTCGCGATCGTCGAAGGCGGTTTCTGCGCGACGCTCCGCGACGTCGGGCGCGTCGGGCTCATGTGGCTCCAGGACGGCTCGCTGGGAGGGCGGCAGGTCGTCCCGGCCGCATGGACCGCGCGGCTCTCCGTTCGCGACCAGGAGCTGATCGACGCCTACGGCGAGCCCAGCGAGCTGGGCGGCCAGACGGCGGAGCCGTTCTACCACGACAACTGGTGGATCTGGGATGCCGGCCGGGGAGTACACGCCGCCGTCGGCATGAACGGCCAGTGCGTGTTCGTGCACCGGCCGTCGCGGACGGTGGTCGTGAAGCTCTCGACCTTCCCCGACGCGCTCGACGTCGAGCTCTTCGCGCTGCACCACGCGGGCATCGCGGCGCTCTGCGAATCGCTCGGCTGACCCGGGCCGCCCGATCGGTTCCCGCCGGGCGAGCTCGGCGGCCCGTAGATAATGACGGCTGTGTTGAGCCGGGCGGGAATCGCCGGAGCCCGCCGTCGGTGCGAACGCGGTCGCGACGTCGTGACGACCGTGGCCTGTCCCCAAGGCCCGGCAGTAGCCGCCCGAGATCGCGCAGCAGTTGGGCCGCGTCCGGACCGCAGATCTCGTTCTGCTCGTGAGCGTCGCCCTCTGGGGCCTCAACGCCGCCATCACGAAGTACGCCTTCGGGCACGGGTTCCTTCCACTCTCCTGGGCCGCGCTGCGGTTCACGATCGTGACGGTGATCTTCGTCGCGGTCGCGCTGGTTCGGTTCGGCGTGTTCCGGCTCAGCCGGGACGAGATGATCCGGCTGGCAGTCTGGGGCGGGCTCGTCTTCGCGACCAACCAGATCGGCTTCTCCTACTCGCTCAAGTTCGCGAGCGCCGCGACGGTCGCGCTCCTGTTCGGGACGTTGCCGCTCTTCGCCGGCCTGTTCTCGGAGCTGCTCGGGATCGAGCGGCTCGGCGGTCTGCGCTGGACGGCCGCGATGGTCTCGTTCACCGGGATCGCTCTCGTGGCCATCGGAGCGACGACCGGGCTGCACGCGAGCGTCGGCGGCATCCTGCTCTCGCTCTATGCGCCGGCGGCGTTCGCGCTGTACTCGATCATGATGGCGCCGCTCGTTCGCCGCCACGGCACGCTCAAGGTCAATACGATCGCGTCGCTTTTCTGCCTGCCCGTGCTGCTCTCCGCCTCGGTGCCGGATCTCGCGAGCACCGACTGGGGGGCTGTGACGGGGCTTGCCTGGCTCTGCCTGGCGTTCAGCGCGACCACCTACGTGCCCACGAACCTGATGTGGCTGTCGGCGGTCGACGAGGTGGGAGCCGCGCGGGCCTCGATCTATGTCAACCTGCAGCCGTTCTTCGGCGTGCTCTCCGCCGTTCTCCTGCTCTCCGAGGAGATCGACACGCTCCAGTGGATCGGCGGCATCGTGATCGTCGCCGGCATCGTCCTCTCGCGCGTGCTGACGAGGGGGGCGGCGCCGCCGGAGCTCGTCGCGACGGCGCCGCACGAATAAGGGGCTCAGGCGCCGGCGTACGTGCCGAAGCTCCAGAGGTTGCCCTCCGGATCGCGGACGGTGAAGCCGCGGGAGCCGTAGTCCTCGTCCACGAGGCCGCGCACGAGCTCGGCGCCCGCGCCCGTCGCCCGCTCGAACAGGGCGTCGGGGTCCTGGCAGACGACGTAGGTGGACTCGGTGCCGGGCTGCCGGCTGCCGAACGGCGAGTCGTCCTTGCCCGACGTCCCGAGCATGATCCCGCCGCCGAGCGGCCAGCGCAGCTCGGCGTGCTCGACCACGTTCGGGTCGTCGTCTCTCGCGTAGACGGCGCGCTCCTCGAACCCGAAGGCGTCGACGAGGAACGCGATCGCGGCGCGGGCGTCGCGGTAGGCGAAGCACGGCCAGACAGTTGGGTGGGTCGTGTGTGTGCTCATGCCGTCATGGTCGCTCGCCGTCCGCGGTGTCGTCTTGGAAGGATGGAAGATCCTCCGAGGCGATGAATCTGCCCGGCGGGCAGCCCGCCAGCTCGACGAAGTCGCGCGTCAGATGCGCCTGGTCGAAGTAGCCGCAGGCGGCGGCGACCTGCGCGATCGAGAGGAACGGTGTCCGCAGCATGCGCTGGGCCCGGTCGAAGCGAACCACCCGGGCCGCGAGCTTCGGCGACAGTCCGTACTCGGCGGCGAAGCGGCGTGCGAAATGCTGCCGTGTCCAGCCGATCGTCGCTGCCAGCTCCTCGACCGGCATCGTTCCCGCCGAGGAGACGAGGAGCTGCCAGGAGCGCCTGAGCGCCGGCTCGAGCGAGTCCTCGCGCAGCAGCCGTCCCAGCACCTCGTCGCAGGCTCGGAACCGCTCCTCCCACGCGCCGGTGTGCTGGAGCCGCTCCCACAGCTCGTTGCCGACCCTTCCGGTCAGGTCGCCGAGCTCGAGCGACGTGTTCCACAGCTCGCGGGCGGGCAGTCCGAGCAACGCGCGGCAGCCGGCCGGGGTGAGCTCGATCGTGACGCCCTCCAGGCGGTCGTCGTACGCGATCAGCGCCGACGAGGCCTGCAAGCCGCCCAGGACGCACCGGTATCGATCCGGTGACTGAGCGGGATCGGTCTGGGCGACGACGTCGATCTCGGGCCCGATGCTGACGATGAACGTCAGGTGTCGGGAGGGGAGGCCGCGGTGCACGCCAGGATCGACCCCTGACAGCCGGTAGCCGACGTAACGATCGACGAACGGTGCCAGCTCGCCCGCCGGCCGTCGCGTCACCCACTCCGACGTCATGAAGCCATGGTACGCCGGGGGTCTCAACGCGAAAACGGAGCCGGGGCCGTGAACCCCAGCTCCGTGTTCATACCGCCGGAGCTACGCGGCGATGCAGTTGATCTGGAGGGTGGCGGAGTTGTTGTGGAGATATACCTCCGTGCCCTCGACCTGCTCGATCGTGAGCTCGAGCTCGGTGTTGATGTAGCCGTCGTCCGTGTACCAGCCGCCGCTCCATGTCTCGGTGCTCTCCGAGAACTCGGCGCACATGTCGACCCCGGCGAATCCGCCCGGCGCAATGGATGGGACGACAACCTCGCCCCAGCCGTAGCACCAGCAGTCGCCGACGATTTCTTCCGACAGCCCGTACGTGACGATGGCCGTGTTCGAGGCCCCGTTGCCGTTGTTGACGATGATGACGCTCGTTGCATCGGTGCCCTGCTGGAAAACGTACGGTGCTATCTCGAGGTCGGGCAGAGCCGACATCCCGTTGCCGTTACTGACGGTGACGACGCTCGGCGTATCGGAGCTCTGCTGGGGCGCTAGCTCGAGGTCGGGCGGAGCTGGGCCACGCTCGTCGAAGGCATGCGGCGGCGCGTCCCTCCCGGCATCCGCCTCGGTAGGCGTAGCCTGAGCTGCCGAGGCGACACTGACCGCTGTCAAGAGCGCGATGGCCGACGTCGCGATCAGCCTGCGAAACCTGGATCCTCCCCTGATCTCCACTGTCTCCTCCTGCTCGTCGGGTTGCTGCATGTGGCTGCTGATGGTGCGCTCCCTTAATCACCGATCGCTCACCAGACGCTCAACAGACGGCCACGACCAACGCGACACGGCAAGGCAGAGGCCCCCGTGCTTGGCTCGGTTACGGAATCTGGCTGCCGGGTATGCTCGATCGCATGGAGCAATGCCCGAGGGTCACGCCTCGACCGGATTCGCCGCGCCGGCACCGAGGCGGCGGACGCCGCAACCGGCTGCATGAGTACCACCGCTGACCAGGCGACGTCGGCCGGCGAGGGGGTGCAGCCGGTCGAGCGACGTGCTCGAGCAGCACCGTGTCGAGCTGACCGGCCTACTGCTACCGGATGCTCGGCTCGGCGTTCGACGCCGAGGACGCGGTGCAGGAGACGCTGGTGCGGGCCTGGCGGGGCTTCGACCGCTTCGAGGGCCGCTCGGCGCTGCGGTCGTGGCTCTACCGCATCGCCACGAACGTATGCCTCGACATGCTCGAGGGACGGAAGCGCCGCGCCCGGCCGATGGACCTCGGGCCCGGCGCGCGAGCCGGAGGCCGCCAACCTGGCGACGCTGCCGGAGGTGACCTGGATCGAGCCGATTCCCGACAGCCGCGATCGTGCCGGAGGGAGACCCGGCGGAGGTGGCCGTCGCGCGCGAGACGCGTGCGGCTCGCGTTCGTCGCGGCCCTGCAGCACCTGCCGCCGAGGCAGCGTGCCGTGCTCGATCCTCTGCGAGGTGCTGCGCTGGAAGGCAGCCGAGGTCGCGGAGCTGCTCGACACGAGCGTGGCGTCCGTCAACAGCGCGCTTCAGCGTGCACGGGCGACGCTCGCGGCCGGCAACGTGAGCGCTGCGACCACGACCCCGTCGGTCGAGCAGGCGGACGCCGAGCTGCTCGCCCGCTACGTCGACGCCTTCGAGCGCTACGACATGGACGCTCTCACGGCCTTGATCCACGAGGACGCGACCCAGTCGATGCCGCCGTACGACCTGTGGCTGCAGCGGCCGCGACGACATCCTCACCTGGTGGGTCGGCCCGGGCGCCGGCTGTCGCGGCTCGCGGGTGATTCCGACGATGGCCGCGAACGGCGCGCCGGCGTTCGGGCAGTACAAGCCGAGCGAGTCCGGCGAGGGCTACGAGCCGTGGGCGCTCCAGGTGCTCGAGATCGAAGACGGTCGGATCGTCGAGCTCACGTTCTTCCTCGACACGAGACGGTCTTCCCGCGCTTCGGCCTGCCCGATCGACCGGCGGCGTAGCGCCGCCCGCTCCTAGCGCTCGAGCGCCGCCGGGTCCATCCAGATCAGCTCCCAGAGGTGGCCGTCCGGGTCGTGGAAGCTGCGCCCGTACGTGAAATCCACCTCGATCGGATCGTTTGCCGGTGAGCCACCACTCGCGAGGGCTCTGTCTGCCAGCTCGTCGACCTGCTCCCGGCTCTCGGCCGACAGGGCCACGATCGCTTCCGTCTCGGTCGCCGGATCCGCGATCGCCTTCGTGGTGAAGTCCTTGAAGCGGGCCTCGACGAGCAGCATGACGAACGCCTCGTCGCTGATGATCATGCAGGTCGCCTGCTCGTCGGTGAACCGAGAATCGAACTCGAAGCCGAGCCGCTCGAAGAAGTCCACCGACCGCTTGAGGTCCTTGACCGCCAGGTTGACGAAGATCTTCCGGGACGTCGCAGTTGCCATCGATCCTCCCTCTTGTCGATTCTCACTCGAGACGGATCCGGCGCCGGAGCTCATCGTCGCCCTCAGCCCGCCAGGACGTCGTCCAGCCCCATGAAGGAGACGAGCCCGAGCAGCTCCTCGGATGCGTGACGCAGTCGCACCTTGCAGCCGTAGCCCCGCGCCGCGAGCTGAAGCCGCGCGAGCGCGTCGACCGTCACCGCATCGGGCTCGACACCCCGCACGTCGCAGAGAGCGAGCTCGCACCGCTCGACGCGAGCAAGTCGGCAGACACGTTCGCAGAGCCCGGGCAGGTCGGCGTGCGCGATCGGGCCGCGGACGGCAAAGGCGACCGTGGTCGGCCCGGGGCGCCTCATCGAGATTGAGACGGCCGGGCCGGGAGAAAGTCATCTGACGATGTACGAGCGCTGCTTCGCGATCCCGGCCGGAACGCGACGCCGCCGCCCGGGCGTCAGGCGCGTATCGTGACCGACCGATGAGTTCCGCAGGCCGGAACGTCTGATACTCGGTGATCGTTAACTCGACGGAGTGGAGAGCCGAATGACCATGGATACCCGCACGACGCTGGCTGGCGCTGATCGTCCTGTGCCTCGGAGACCTGATGATCGTCCTCGACACGACGATCGTGAACGTCGCGCTGCCGTCGATCCGCGAGGATCTCGGCTTCTCCGAGACCTCGCTCGCGTGGGTGGTGAACGCCTATCTGCTCACGTTCGGCGGCTTCCTCCTGCTCGGTGGCCGGCTCGGTGACCTCTTCGGCCACCGCCGCATGTTCCTGATCGGCATCACGCGGCTTCACGCTGGCGTCGCTCGCGTGCGGCCTGGCCAACGACGCAGGGGATGCTGGTCGGCGCACGGGCGGTGCAGGGGCTCGGCGGCGCGGTCGTCTCGGCGGTCGCGCTGTCGCTGATCATGAACCTGTTCACGGAGCCGGCCGAGCGGGCGAAGGCGATGGGCGTCTTCGGCTTCGTCATCGCCGGCGGCGGAAGCATCGGCGTGCTGCTCGGCGGGATCCTGACCGACGTCCTCAACTGGCACTGGATCTTCCTCGTCAACGTCCCGATCGGCATCGCCGTCTTCGTCCTCTCCGTGAAGCTGCTGCCGGCCGCGCGTGGCCCGGCCGCGACCGGACGCCTCGACGTGGCCGGCGCGGTGACGGTGACCGCCTCGCTGATGCTCGCCGTCTACGCGATCGTGAACGGGAACGAGGCCGGCTGGACGTCGGCGCGAGACGATCGGCCTGCTGGCCGCCGCGGCGGCGCTGCTCGGGCTCTTCCTCGTCATCGAGGCGCGCGTGCCGTCGCCGCTGGTGCCGCTCGGCCTCTTCCGGCTGCGCAACGTCGCGACCGCGAACGGCGTCGGCGTGCTCTGGGCGGCGGCCATGTTCGCCTGGTTCTTCCTGTCCGCGCTCTACCTCCAGCTGGTGCTCGGCTACAGCCCGCTCGAGGTCGGTCTCGCGTTCCTGCCGGCGAACCTGATCATGGGAGCGTTCTCGGTCGGCCTCTCCGCGAAGCTCGTCATGCGCTTCGGCATCCGAGCGCCGCTGGCGGTCGGGCTTGCTGCTCGCCGCCGTCGGGCTCGTGCTCTTCGCGCGGGCGCCGGTGGACGGGAACTTCGTCGTCGACGTGCTGCCGAGCATGATCCTGCTCGGCATCGGCGCGGGCATGGCGTTCAACCCGGTGCTGCTCGCCGCGATGAGCGACGTCGAGCCGAGCGAGTCCGGCCTTGCCTCGGGCGTCGTCAACACGTCGTTCATGATGGGCGGCGCGCTCGGGCTCGCGATCCTCGCCAGCCTCGCGGCCTCCCGCACCGACGACCTGCTCGCGGCGGGCGAGGATCAGCTCGTGGCGCTCAACAGCGGCTACCACGTCGCCTTCCTCGTCGGCGCGATCTTCGCCGCGGCGGCGGCGGCGCTGGCGGCCGCGCTGCTCCGGGCGCCGGCCCACGCAGCGGCGCACGAAAGCGAGGGCGCGCACGGCGTGCCCGCGTCCGCCGAGGCCGATTAGCGCGACCGGGAAGAGGACACGGCTCTCTCGCGTCTGGTAAACAGCATCCTGGGAGCGCTATGGGGCGGCCCCCGCGCTCGAACGACAGCGCACTACAGCTCAGAGGAGGAGAAGTATGGCTTTGACAATCGGCGACACGGCACCCGATTTCCAGGCGGAGTCGACGGAGGGTCCGATCAGCTTCCACGACTGGGCGGGAGACTCGTGGGTGGTGCTGTTCTCGCATCCGAAGGACTTCACCCCGGTCTGCACGACCGAGCTCGGCTACATGGCCAAGATCAAGCCCGAGTTCGACCGCCGGAACGTGAAGGTCATCGGCCTGTCCGTCGACTCCACGGGCGACCACGAGGGCTGGGCAAAGGACATCGAGGAGACGCAGGGGACGGCTCCGAACTACCCGATCATCGGCGATGCCGACTTCAACGTCTCCAAGCTCTACGGCATGCTGCCGGCGAGCGTCGAGGGCGACCCGAAGTCGCGCACGCCGGCCGACAACCAGACGGTGCGCAACGTCTTCGTCATCGGGCCGGACAAGAAGGTCAAGCTCGTGCTGCTCTATCCGATGACCACCGGACGCAACTTCGACGAGGTGCTGCGCGTGATCGACTCGCTGCAGCTCACCGCCAAGCACAAGGTCGCCACGCCCGTGAACTGGAAGCAGGGCGAGAAGGTCATCATCGCCGGGTCGGTGTCCAACGACGAGGCCAAGGAGACCTATCCGGACGGCTGGGAAGAGCCGAAGCCCTACATCCGGATCGTCCCGCAGCCGAGCTAGCCGTCACGCAACGCGGCCCGTAGGGCCGCAGCCTGGCGGCTGAGCGGCCGGCTCGGCCGGCCGCGACCCGCGATCGCCGAGCCCGCGAGGGCTCGGCACGGTCTTCCGCGCGTCCGCGTCCCGCCCCTACACCGGGCGGGACGCGGACGACCTCAGCCCGGCGGCTGAGCGGCCGGCTCGGCCCGTCACGCACGCGGCCCGTAGGGCCGCAGCCGTGACAGGAGAGCGGCCGGTAGGCCCGGTCACCGACAACACGCCGAGCCCGCGAGGGCTCGGCACGGTCTTCCGAGCGTCTACAACGGGGCTCAGTGACACGCGGAAGCGTGAGCTGGGCTCCCAGTGCAGCCAGTGGCGGTTTCCCCTCTCGGGCGCGCCGTTCGCCGTGACCCTGACGTCGTACCCGTGCGCGAGCTCCTCGACGAAGAGCCGTCCGAACAGCAGGGACATGCGCGCGCCGGTGCACGCGTGCTGGTCGAGCCCGAACGGCGAGAGCTCGTCGGCGCCGTACCGCCGGTGCTCGAAGCGGCCCGGGTCGAATGTCGTCGGCGCGGTGAAGGGCGGATCGAGGAGGTGGGACTCGGCAACGCAGAGGCGCACCATCCAGCGGCGAGGGACGCGGAAGCCGGCGATGTCGATCGATCGCACGACGCGCCGGTAGACGTACTCGCTCTGGGCGAGCCGGAGGGTCTCCAGCACCGTCCAGGCCACCGGGTCGCCGTCTCGCCCTCTCGGCGCTTCCTCCACCCGCGGCTCGGCGCGCAGACGCTCGGTCCACTCCGGTGACTCCCCCATAAAGGCGAGCGTCCAGCGCATGAGGCCCGCGACGCTCTCGCAGGACGCTGCCTGGAGGATGAAGAGGTTTCCGAGAACCGTCGGGTCGCGGCGTAGGTCCGGCCGAACGCGGCAGAGCTCGCTCCAGACGGAGGTCACGTGGTCTTCGCCGCGGCTCTCGCTTGCGGCGACCAGCGTCTCGCCGAACTCCCGCAGGGCGGCGCGCGCCTCCGGGGCCGGACGGCCGACCGCCGTCGAGATCGCGGCATCGTGGCACCAGCCGTCGAGGCGCGCCTCGTGTCCGTCCAGCACTGTTCCGAACAGCAGCCGCTGCGACAGGCGCGCGGCGAGCTCGGCGAGAGCAGGGCGGGGATCCGCGCCGCCTTCCGCCGCGAGCGCCGAGAGCGTCGCGGAGACACGGGCTCGTGCCTCCACGCCGGCGGTACGAACGGCGGCCGAGAACGCGGACCTGAAGAGCGGCGAGTAGCTCTCGTAGTCCCGGGCGTCCATGTACCGGAGGAAGCCGCGCGGGATCTCGCCGCTGAGCGGGAGGGGGGCGGGGCGTAGCGCGTCGCCGTGGCGGCGCAGCACGTCCCGGCAGGCCTCGAGGCCGACGACACATACGACGCCGTGGTGGAACTGCGCAACCTTGAACACCGGCCCGCGGCGCTCGGCTTCTCGCCGCAGGAAGCCGCGATCGGGGATGGCGAGCAGCGAGCGTCGCAGGCCGAGCGAGCCGGGCGGCAGCCGACGGCGGGCGCCGTAGCGCGGCTGCGCGCGCCACGCGAGTGCCGCGGTGACGGCCACTGTGACTGCCGTCAGCCCGCGGAGCAACCACTGGGACTCGAGCGCCCCGACCACGGCGACCGCGACGAAGGCCGCCCCGACGGCGGCAACGGCGAACGCGAGCGGAGTCTTGGCGCGAAGCTCCCTGCGCGCGGCCGGTGTCGCCATCACGCGCACGGCCGGGACCGCGCACGCGGCGAGAGCCGCCAGCTCGAATGCCGTCTCGATCGTCGTCGCTCCCAGGTCGTGAATCCGGCCGCTGGACGCAGTATGGTGGCCCGCGTGCACGCCTGGGCCCGCTTCTGGCGCACCATTTCGTGAGTCCCAGCATCGTCGCGCTGCCTGATCGAGCGAGATGAGCCCCGTCGGCACGAATCACCGACCGCGGATCGCGGTCGTGATTGCGACCGTGCACCGTCCGGACGACGTCGTCCGCGCCGTCGAGAGCGTGCTCGCCTGCTCGTACCCGAGCTTCGAGGTGCTCGTGGTCGACCAGAGCTCGGACGGGCGTGCGGCCGCGGACCTCGCGCGGTACGAGGCAGATGGACGCATTCGCAGGCTCGCCGTCGGCGAGCCCCGGCTGAGCCGCGCGCTCAACGCCGGGGCGGCAAATACCGAAGCCGACCTGGTCGCGATCACGGGAGACGACTGCGTGGTGCCGGTCGGCTGGCTCGCAGCAGTCGAGGACGCGTTCGCGGGGAACGACGCGGTCGCCGTCGTCTTCGGGAGCGTGCGGGCCGGGCCCTGCGATCCGGCCGAGGGCTTCGTCCCCGGCTGTCTGATCGAGCGCGAGGCTCTTGCGACGAGTCTTAGGGACATCCACGAGCTCAGCGGCACGACCGCCTGCATGGCACTGCGCCGCGAGGCGTGGCGTGCGCTCGGCGGCTTCGACGAGTCGCTGGGCCTCGGCGGCCCGCTACGTTCGGGCGAGGACCTCGACCTGGCCGTGCGCTCGCTCCGCGCCCGCATGCACGTGCTGCAGACGCCGGCCGTCGAGGTAGAACATCTGACGCCCGTCCGGTGGGGCGAGCGGAAAGGCGTCGTGCGTCGCAACTGGTACGGGTCGGGCGCCGCGTTCGCGAAGGGGTTGAAGCTGGCGCCGGGGCCCACGATGCGGGCCCTTCGCCGGCTCGCCGGACGCTGGCGCGGCGGCGGCTCCGGGGTCGCCGCGACCTACGGGCCGCGGCCGGCCCGGGCGGCGATGCTCGTCGGCTTCGCCTCGGGTTTCCTCGTCGGTCTGCTGTGGCCGATCAGCCGGCGCACCGGCATGTTTCGCCGCTTCCGCTAGCCCGGGAAAGAAACCTGGGAAGACGTGTCGATTTCGCGGCAGCTCGTTCGACGTACAGGTAGAAACGACAACTCGAGGAGGTACGACGATGCGAGTCATGGTGCTGGTCAAGGCGAACGAGGAGTCCGAGGCGGGCGTTCTGCCGGACGAGAAGCTCCTCACCGAGATGGGCAAGTTCAACGAGGAGCTCGTGAAGGCGGGCGTGATGCTCGCGGGCGAAGGGCTCCAGGCCGAGCTCGAAGGGCGTCGCGCGTCAAGTTCGACGGGGCGAAGCGGACCGTGATCGACGGTCCGTTCGCCGAGACGAAGGAGCTGGTCGCCGGCTTCTGGCTCTGGCAGGTGAAGTCGATGGACGAGGCGATCGAGTGGCTCAAGCGCGCTCCCTTCGACGGAGGGACCGAGATCGAGATTCGCCAGGTGTTCGAGGCGGAGGACTTCGGCGAGGCGTTGACGCCCGAGCTCAAGGAGCAGGAACGAGCGGCTTCGCGCAGCAGGTCGCGCGAGCAGTAGGCACGGCGCAGCTGCCGTGTCCGATCGGCGAGGCGTGACGCAGGCCGTGAGTGACGTCCACCGCACCATCGACGCGGTCTGGCGGATCGAGTCGGCCAGGCTCATCGCCGGCCTCGCGCGGATCGTGCGCGACGTCGGTCTCGCCGAGGAGCTCGCCCAGGATGCGCTCGTCGCCGCGCTCGAGCAGTGGCCGGAGTCAGGCGTCCCGGACAACCCGGGCGCCTGGCTCATGGCCACCGCGAAGCATCGCGCGATCGACCGCCTGCGCCGGACGCACGCTGCTCGACGCGCAAGCACGAGGAGCTCGGTCGCGAGATCGAGGCGCGAGGAGGCGACGGCCGAGCCCGACCTCGATGCCGCACTCGACGACGACATCGGCGACGACCTCCTGCAGCCTCGTCTTCACGGCCTGCCATCCGGTTCTCTCGACCGAGGCCCGCGTGGCGCTGACGCTGCGCCTGGTCGGCGGACTGACGACCGACGAGATCGCCCGTGCGTTCCTCGTCCCGGAAGCGACCGTCGCTCAGCGGATCGTCCGCGCCAAGCGGACCCTGGCCGAGGCGAGCGTCCCCTTCGAGGTGCCGCGCGGCCCCGAGCTCGCCGCCCGTCTGGCTTCGGTGCTCGAGGTCGTCTACCTCATCTTCAACGAGGGCTACTCGGCGACCGGCGGCGAGGACTGGATGCGTCCCGCGCTCTGCGAGGAGGCGCTGCGTCTCGGCCGCGTCCTGGCCGAGCTCGATGCCGGACGAGCCCGAGGTTCACGGCCTCGTCGCGCTGATGGAGATCCAGGCCTCGCGGCTGCGGGCGCGAGTCGGGCCCGGCGGGGAGCCCATTCTTCTGCTCGATCAGGACCGTGGCCGCTGGGATCACGCTCCTGATCCGCCGTGGTCTTGCGGCGCTCGAGCGTGCCGAGGAGCTCGGCGGCGCGCTCGGCCCGTATGCGTTGCAGGCGTCGATCGCCGCCTGTCACGCCCGGGCTCGGACCGCGGAGGAGACGGACTGGGAACGGATCGTGGCGCTCTACGATGCGCTCGCGCAGCTCAATCCCTCGCCCGTCGTCGAGCTGAACCGCGCCGTGGCGGTCTCGATGGCGTTCGGGCCGGCGGCGGGCCTCGACCTCGTCGACGAGCTGACGTCCGAGCCGGCGCTCGAGGCCTACCACCTCCTGCCGAGCGTGCGCGGCGACCTGCTTGCGAAGCTCGGCCGCACGGACGAGGCGCGCCTCGAGTTCGAGCGGGCCGCCTCGCTCACCCGGAACGCGCGCGAGCACCGGCTGCTCGTCGAGCGTGCCGCCGCCTGCGCACACCCGAACTCGCGAATGACCATCTAGGCTGCTCCCCGACACGGAGGGGAGCGAGATCACACCGCACGCGGCGGACGGCGAGGCCGCGCCGAAGCTCTGGCGCGGCCGTTTCTACGAGGACTTCGAGGTCGGCGACGTCTTCCGCAGCCGCATCGGGCGCACGATCACCGAGACCGACAACACGTGGATCACGTGCGCGACTGTGAGCTTCAACCAGATCCACTTCAACGACCCGTACGCCGAGCGAAGCCGTTTCGGCCGGACACTCGTCTACAGCGCGATCACGGTGGGGCTGGTCGGCGGCCTGAGCGTCGCCGACACGAGCGAGAACGCCGCCGCGAACCTCGGCTGGACCGACGTCAAGCTGCCCAAGCCGGTCTTCGTGGGCGACACGCTCTGGGCCGAGAGCGAGGTGCTCGACAAGCGCGAGTCGCAGTCGAACCCGAGCGTCGGCATCGTGGCGATCAGGACCCGGGGAATCAACCAGCGCCGCGAGGTCGTGATCGAGTACAAGCGCACGTTCATGGTGTTCAAACGCGGTGCCCCGGAAGTGGTCGACACGTTCCCAGTCGCCGACGCGGAGCCAGGCGGCTGAGCGGCCGGCTAGGGCGAAGCCCGCGCAGCGGACGCCGCAGGCGGCGCGCGGCCGGCTCGCGCGCGACCCGCCTTAGAGCGGCCGAAGGCCGCGGGTCACGCAACGCGGCCGTCAGGCCGCAGCCGTGACAGGAGAGCGGCCGAAGGCCGCGGTCATGTCGCGCGGCGCTGAGCGGCTGCGGTCAAACTACGTGCCGTGTTCCAGCCGCTCGCAGGGATCCGCGTCGTCGATCTGACCGCCTCGGTCGCAGGCCCGTACTGCGGGCTGATCCTCGCCGGCCTGGGCGCCGACGTGATCAAGATCGAACACCCGGAGCGCGGGGACGACGCCCGCAGCTGGGGGCCTCCGTTCTGGAACGGCGAGAGCGCCGTGTTCCTCGTCCTGAACGCGGGCAAACGCTCGCTCGGTCTCGACGTCAAGTCGCCCGAAGGGCTTGCCGTCGCAGAGCGCCTGATCGAGCGGTCGGACGTGTTCGTGCAGAGCCTCCGGCCCGGCCTCGCCGAGCGGCTCGGGCTCGGCTTCGAGCAGCTCGCCGCACGGAATCCGCGCCTCGTGTACTGCACGATCGGAGCCTTCGGGGCCGCCGGGCCCCGCAGCACGCAGCCGGGGTACGACCCGCTCATGCAGGCCGCCGGCGGGATCATGAGCGTGACCGGTGAGCCCGGCCGGCCTCCGGTCCGCGCCGGGATCTCCGCGGTCGACCAGGGGACGGGAATGTGGTCGGCGCTCGCCATCCTCGCGGCGCTGATGGGCCGCGACGCGGCCGGTCGCGCGCAGCTGATCGACACGTCGCTCTTCGAGACCGCCGTGAACTGGGTGCCGTACCAGATCGCCGGCTACCTGGGCACGGGCAAGACGCCGAGGCCGATGGGCTCCGGCATGAACATGCTGGCCCCCTACGAAGCCTTCCGGGCGCGCGACGGGTGGGTCATGCTGGCTGCCGGGAACGACCGGCTGTTCGCCTCGCTCTGCGAGGCTCTCGGCGCGCCGGGGCTCGCGGGGGACGCGCGCTTCCTGACCAACGCGGACCGCGTCGTGCACCGGGAGGAGCTCGCGGCGATCCTCGGCGAGCTCGTCGCCCGCGACGACTCGGCAACCGTGCTGGGCAAGCTCGAGGGGGCCGGTGTGCCGGCCGCGCCGGTCCAGGACATCGCGCAGGTCGTGAGCGACGAGCAGACGGCGGCGCTCGGCCTGCTCCAGTCCGTTCCGCATCCGGCCATCCCGGATCTGCGACTCGTCGGGTTGCCGCTCACGTTCGACGGCGAGCGCATCGAGTATCGGTCGCCCCCGCCCGCCCTCGGCGAGCACTCGCTCGAGGTCCTGCGTGAGGCCGGGTACGGGGCAGACGAGATCGCGGGCCTCGGCGAGCGCGGGATCGTCCGGCTTTCGTAGCCCGGCGGCTGAGCGGCCGGCTTCGGCCGGCCGCGACCCGCGATCGCCGAGCCCGTCAGGGCTCGGCACGGTCTTTGGATGCGGCAGTAGGCGGCGGTCATGCAATCCAGCCGAGTCGCCGCTACCCTGCGCGCTGGCGTGGATCTCCTGCTGCGCAACGGCACGATCGTCACGGCCGCCGAGACCTACAAGGCCGACGTCGGCATCGAGGGTGGCACGATCAAGCAGATCGGCCTCGGCCTCGGCGACGCCGCCAAGACGATCGACGCGTCCGGGAAGTACCTCTTCCCCGGCGGCATCGACGTCCACACGCACGTCGACCTCGAGGAGCACCTGCTCGGCCACGGGACGGTCGACGACTTCTACTCGTCCACCGCCGCGGCGGCCTGCGGAGGCGTCACGACGATCGTCGACTATGCGTTCCCCGCCGAGGGCCAGGGGCTCCAGGACGCCCTCGAGGCCTGGATCCGGAAGGGAACCGGCAAGTCCGTGATCGACTACGGCCTCCACCCGGTGATCCGCGACCCGACGGACGAGGTGATCGCGGAGATGGCCGACGTCGTCGCGGAGGGCTTCACGAGCTTCAAGATCTTCACGACGGCGCTCGGCCGCTTCGACGAGCTCGCCTCCCGGTACCTGAAGGCGATCAAGGAAGCCGGGCGGCTCGACGCGCTCACGAACATCCACTGCGAGGACCAGTGCTGCATCGATTTCATCACCCGTGAGCTCGACGACGAGGGCAAGGCAGGCAGCGTTCGCTCCTATCCCGACTCGCGGCCACGCGAAGCCGAGGGGCTTGCTGCGCAGCGCGCGGTGCGCATGGCCGGCCTGGCGGATGCCCCCGTGTACCTCGTTCACCTTTCCTGCGAGGAGGCGCTGCAGGCTCTCAACGATGCGCGGGGCCGCGGCCAGACCGTGTTCGGGGAGACTCGGCCGCTCTACCTCCACCTCACGCGCGAGGCGTATGACGGCGACGACTTCCCCGAGCGCTACACGTGCTGGCCGCCGCTGCGCGAGGTCGAGCAGGTGGAGATCATCTGGCAGGCGCTCGAGAGCGATGTCCTCCAGACGGTGGCCACGGACCACATCGCCTGGAGCAAGGCCCAGAAGCTGCACGGCAAGAGGGTGGACGAGTTCCTGCCGGGCATGGCGAATCTCGAGACGCTCCTGCCGATGCTCTACTCCGACGGGGTGCGCACCGGTCGCCTGAGCCTCAACCGCTTCGTCGAGGTGTCCTCCACGAACCCGGCGAAGCTGTTCGGCCTCTATCCGAAGAAGGGCACGATCGCGGTCGGCTCGGACGCCGACATCGTCGTGTTCGATCCGGAGAAGAAGGTGGTCATCCGCCAGGCGGACATGCACTCGCGGCAGGACTGGGAGCTGCACGAGGGCTTCGAGACGACCGGCTGGCCCGTCTTCACGATCTCCCGCGGAGAGGTCATCGTCGAGGACCGGCAGCTCCTGGCGTCGCCCGGGCGAGGCGAGCTGGTCAAGCGCAAGCCGTTCGGGTCGATCTGAGGCATGAGCGACGAGCAGGCACGTCGGGTGTACGAGCGGGCCAGGCTCGGCGGGAGCCTCACGCTCGGGACGAGGCCGGCCGTGCTCGTGGTCGACTTCCAGCGCGGTTTCACCGAGCCCGAGGCCATGGCGGGGGCCGACCTGACAGAGCAGGTCGAGGCGGCCAGGACGCTGCTCGACGCCGCACGGGCAAAGGGTCTCCCGGTCGTCTACACGACGATCGGCTACGAGCCCCACATGAAGGATGCCGCCCTGTGGCCCGAGAAAGGGCCGGCGCTGCGCGAGCTGGAGCTGGACAGCCACTGGGTCGACATCGATCCCCGCCTCGCCCGCCGGGACGACGAGGTGGTGGTCGTGAAGAAGGGAGCGTCGGGGTTCTTCGGGACGAATCTCGCCTCGATCCTCATCTCCCAGCGCGTCGACACCGTCATCCTCTGCGGAGCGACGACGAGCGGCTGCGTCCGCGCGACCGCGGTGGACCTGCTCCAGTACGGCTGGCCCACGCTCGTTCCACGGGAGTGTGCAGGGGACCGCGCGCAGGCTCCGCACGAGGCCAACCTCTTCGACATGCAGGCGAAGTACGCCGACGTGGTCTCCCTCGACGAGGCGCTGGACTACCTGGCGAGCGTTCCGGTCACGCAACGAGCCGGCGTACACCGCGCCGGCTCAGCGTGACGGGTAGGCCCGCGCGAGCGGGCCGGTCACGCAACGAGCCGGCGTAGCCGGCTCAGCCGTGACGGGGTAGGCCCGCGCGAGCGGGCCGGTCACGCAACGAGCCGGCGTAGCCGGCTCAGCCGTGGCAGGGCAAGCGGCGCATCGCCGCGCCAGCGGCCGCGGCCACGCCCAAGCGCTCCGAGCCCGTCAGGGCTCGTAAACGCGAACGGCGCGAGGATCGACGTTCCGAGGCTCGAATCTGCACTATCGACGTCCTTTCTCGCCCCGTGTGGCACCATCTTCGGGTGGGCACCAGGGCGAGGGGCCATTTCCGGACGGGCTGGAGGGACACCGATGTCTGGCTCGACCCGGACGAGGTCGTGTGGTTCGGCGAGCTCAGGAGGACGGTTCGGGACGCCGTTTTACCCGCGCCGTTGCTTGCCGGGGCCGACGGCGGCACGGTCGCGCTGCCGGGTGCGGCACCACGCCCACTGCCTCGTGTCCGGCCGAGGCGTCCCCGCCCCTCGCGCGGCCGTCGCCTCGCGACGAGGCTGCTCCCGACCGTCGTAGTGGTTGGTGGAGCGGGCGTAGGAGTCGTGGCGCTGCTGGCTGCCCGCCAGGCCGAGCCGCTGCCCGCGTTGCCGCCTCTCACGCCGGTGCAGGAGGTGCTACCACCGGCGCGCAGCCTGGACGGGTCGGCGCAAGTGGCCCGAGAGCCGGTGGTGACCGCCCGGCCCGCAACGACCGTGAAGCCGGCCGGCGACGCCGCTGCCTCCCGGCGGCCGGAGTACCCGGCGATCCGGTGGCGGAAGTCGAACGCGGTCGGCGTTCCGCACGCCGGGAGCCTCGTAGACGGCGTTCGCCTGCCGGTCAAGAGCCAGGACTGGGTCACGTGGGATCCTGTGCTCAACCGCGTGCCGAATCGGCCGAACCGCCTCTACGGCACGGACAAGCTGGTGCGGCTCCTGCGTGGGCGTGATCGGCGAGTACCGCGCCGCCCACCCGAAAGCTCCACGCGTGGTCGTGGGAGACCTCAGCCTGCGCCGCGGCGGCGAGATCGACGAGCACGTCTCCCACGAGAACGGGCTCGACGTCGACGTCTACTACCCGCGGCGGGACGGGAAAGCACTGCCGCCGCACACGGTGGGGCAGATCGACCTTCGCCTGGCCCAAAACCTCGCGGACCGCTTCGTCGCGGCCGGGGCGCAGGTCATCTTCGTGGGGTTCTCCGTGCCGCTGCACGGACACCGAGGCGTCCTGACGCCCTATCCGTCCCACGACAACCACATGCACGTCCGGATCGCGCCTCCGCGCTAGCGGAGCAGCGCCACCTCAGATTTCTCGCGGTAAGACCTGTGCCGCGACCGCTACGACGGGCGGAACGGTGTCGGGCAGGCGCTGATCTTCGGAATCTTCACCCGCGCGATGGTCGAGAAGGGTGACGGCTGGCACGACTGGCAGATCCCGACGTCGCAGGCGACGGAGAGGAACACGAAGGCGTCGGCGACCGAGAAGCCCCACTGGTCGACGAGGATCCGGGCGGCTTCCTCACACGCGAGCTCGATCGCCTCGCGCACGTCGGGCCCCGACGTGCCGTGGACGACCCAGCAGTCGTCGCGCTCGGTGACGGGCCACGTTCCGCTCGCGCCCTTGAGCACGTCGAACCGCAGCGTCACCTCTCCCGCGACCTCGACTCCGGTCACGCAGATCTCCGCGTCTCCCATGGCCGCGTGCATGTCGCCGGCGGCGAACATGCCTCCCGGCTGGCGAACGGGCATGTACAGCCGCGAGCCGACGCCGGTCATGTGGTCGTCGAGGTTGCCGCCATGCTGCCCGGCGAGCCCGCACGGCACAGGATCCCCGGAGGCCGTCGCCACCCCCACCACGCCGAGCATCGGCCGGGCCGGGAACGAGACCCTGTCGTTCATGTGGATCGTGTCGCCGTCGATCCGGAAGATCCGGGTGACCGGGTCGGGCACCTGTGCCTGAAGCTGGCCGATCCCGGGGATCGTCAGTGCCACGCCGGTCTCCGCGGGCCGGATCTCCAGGATCTCGACGATCAGCGAGTCGCCCGGCTCGGCGCCGCGAACGGCCACCGGCCCGGTCGCGCCGTTGACGCGGTTGAGATCGAGATCCGTGGTGATGTCGCGGATGAGGTGCTCCTCGCTCGTGATCTGGCCGCCGAGGCCGTCCTTCATCGCGAGGCTGATCACGGCGCCGGGATCGACCTCGATGACCGGGGTCATGTCCGGCCCGAAGGCGAAGACAACCTGCTCGTTCGTGAGCGTGTGCTCGGCGTGGGCGACTGCCATTCGTCCCGACCTCCTGTCTGGCCTGCGCCGGGATCCTACCGCCCGGCCGTCCGCGGCTCTTGACACTCCTGCGGCCGGTCAGGAGAATCCGCCACCCGTCCGGTAGGGAGGTGCATCGTGGCGATCGCCGAGCAGACCATGACCGACGAGCAGCGCAAGTCCGTCGCGCTCGAGTACCTGAAGGCCTTCGACAACGCCGGAGTGACCTCGACGGGGGGCAGCATCCTCGATCTGTTCGCCGACGATGCCCAGGTGTTCTTCCCGAAGTGGGGGGTCGCGACGGGCAAGGACGAGATCGGCCGGCTCTTCACGGACGTGGGCGGCACGATCAAGGCCGTCAAGCACGACTACGCCACGTTCAACTGGGTCATGACCGGTACGGACACGTTCGCGTGCGAGGGGACGAGCTACGGCGAGCACCGTGACGGCGGCTGGCGCGCGGGCATGACGCACGCGGGGCGGTGGTGCGACGTGTTCGAGGTGCGCGACTTCCTGATCCAGCGCTGCTTCGTCTACCTCGACCCGGACTACGCCGGGCTCGACACCGATCGCTACCCGTGGCTGTCCGCGGACGGGCGCGACCCGTCCACGCCGCTCCCGTAGGCGGTCAGGTCGAAGAGCGGGTGAGGGGCAAGGCACGTGCCTTGCCCCTCACCTCGAAATTCAGCAGCTGATCCTGGTCTCGGCGAGGCAGCTGTCGGCGCCCGGCCCGCCGTTGGCGATGTCGACGCCCTTGCCGCCGCGCAGGGAATCCGGGCCGGTGCCGCCCTGCATGACATCGGGGCCGTTGCCGCCGTTGATGACGTCGGGGCCGTTCCCGCCCTTCAGGACGTCGGCGCCGCCCTTGCCGTTGATGACGTCGGCGCCGCCCAGGCCGCAGATCACGTCCGCGCCCGGCGTGCCGTTCAGCACGTTTGCGCCGGGGGTGCCCGTGATGGTGCAGCCGCCGCCACCACCGCCGGTGGTGGTGATCTGCTGGGTCGTCGAGGCAGTCGCGCCGCCGTTGTCGGTGACCGTCAGCGTCACGGTGAACGAGCCCCCGGTCGTAAAGATGTGGCTCGTGGTGCGCGCCGGATCCGCTCTGGCCGTCACCGAACGTCCAGGCATAGGAGACGATCGAGCCGCCCGGGTCCGAGGACGCCGAGGCGTCGAAGTTGACCAGCAGCGGCGCCGGACCGCTCGTCGGGTTGGCCGTGAACGACGCGGTGGGCGGGTTGTTGGCGACCCGGCGGATGCGGTGATTGCCGGTGTCGGCGATATAGACGGTGCCGCCGCCGGTCGCATGCACGCCGAATGGGTTACTGATCTGCGCGAGTGACGCCTGGCCGGTGTCGCCGGAGAATCCTGGCACGCCGTTGCCTGCGACGTGACGTGATCACTCCGGCCGAGTCGACCTTGCGGACGCGATTGTTGCCGGTCGGCGATGTAGACGTTGCCGGCGCCGTCGGCCGCGACGCCTAGCGGGGCAGTTGATCTGGGCCGCGGTCGCCTGGCCGGTGTCGCCGGAGAACCCTGCCACGCCGGTGCCGGCGATCGTCGTGATGACGCCCGCAGTGTCGACCTTCCGGACGCGGTGGTTGCCGATGTCGGCGATGTAGACGTTGCCGGCGCTGTCGACGCGCGACGCCGGTATGCGAAGTTGATCTGCGCTGCGGTCGCCTGGCCGGTGTCGCCCGAGAAGCCGGCCACGCCGGTGCCGGCGAACGTCGTGATGACGCCGGCCGTGTCGACCTTGCGGATGCGGTGGTTGCCGATGTCGGCGATGTAGACGTTGCCGGCGCTGTCGACCGCGACGCCTGTCGGGGTGTTGAGCTGGGCGGCGGTCGCCTGGCCGGTGTCGCCGGAGAAGCCGGGCACGCCGGTGCCGGCGAACGTCGTGATCACGCCCGCGGTGTCGACCTTGCGGATCCGGTGGTTGCCGGTGTCGGCGATGTAGACGTTGCCGGCGCTGTCGACGGCGACGTCGTAGGGCGTGTTGAGTCTGGGCTGCGGTCGCCTGGCCGGTGTCGCCGGAGAAGCCGGCCACGCCGGTGCCGGCGATCGTCGTGATGACGCCTGCCGGGTCGACCTTGCGGATGCGATGGTTCGACGGTGTCGGCGATGTAGAGGTTGCCGGCGCTGTCCGTGGCGACGCCTAGCGGGGCGTTGATCTGGGCTGCGGTTGCCTGGCCGGTGTCGCCCGAGAAGCCGGCCACGCCGGTGCCGGCAGCTGTCGTGATCGTGTCCGTCCCGCTTGCCGCCAGGCCGGTCGCGATCACGACGCTCGCCGTGACGAGCGCTGCAACCCCTCCGACCGCGGCCGCGAAACGGCGCCTTCGGTTTCCCGTCACCAACCGTCCCACGCGTCCTCCCCCTCAACACGTTCCACTCCCACCAAAGCAGCGGGCTGGCGCCCACTGTAACCGACCTCGGCGGGCGTGGAGGTTGGCCGCCGGGCCCCATTCTCGGCCGGCCTACCCGACGAGCGCGCCGCCGTCGATCACGTGAACGGCGCCGGTGACGAAGCTCGAGGCAGGGGAGGCGAGGTAGAGCGTGAGGCCCTTGAGCTCCTCGGGCTCGGCCATGCGGCCGACCGGGATCATGTCCGACCACATCTTCTCGGTCTCGGGATCCGGATCGATCGTGGCGCCGCCGCCGATCCGCGTTCCCTTGAACGGCCCCGGGCAGACGGCGTTGACGAGCACGCCGTGCGGCGCGAGCTCGAGCGCCGCCTGGCGCACGACGTTGATGATCGCCGCCTTGCTGGCGATGTAGCCGTAGCAGACCACGGGCTCGGGCCGCAGCCCTGCGATCGAGGAGATCACGACGATGCGGCCCGAGCCCTGCTTCCTCATCGCCGCGGCCGCGCTCCGCATCGTGAACAGCACGCCGTTCAGGTTGACGCCGAGCACCTTGTCCCAGTCCGAGCTCTCGATCGTGTCGATCTGCTGCCCGCCGTCGACGGCGAAGCCCGGGCGTCGACGCGATGCCCGGCGTTCGCAAACACGACGTCGACGCCGCCCTCGGCGGCCACGACGTCGTCGATCAGGGCCTGCACCTGCCCCGCGTCCGAGACGTCGACGGCCGCCGAGCGAACCTGCGCGCCGCGCTCCGCGAGGGATCCGGTCACCTCCTCGAGCAGGTCGACGTCGATGTCGGCCAGGGTGACTCGGGCGCCGCAATCGGCGAGCACCTCCGCCATCGCGAAACCGAGCCCGCTGGCCGCGCCCGTCACGACGACGCGCAGGCCGCGCACGTCGAAGAGCCGGCCGAGCACCTCGGCCGACCGGTCTCGTTCTTCCTGCGCTGCTGCTTCTGGCACGTTCCCCTCCTCGTCAGGTCGAGCCTGAGAGCCCCTCTTCCGTTCGTGCCCGTTACTCGGGCCCAACGTACCCGGTCGCGAAATGCGCTGCGGCTTCCGGGTGGTGCTCGAGGCTGCGCAGCCGGGCCGTGGCCAGCCCTTGCAGGAAGCCCGACTCGGCGCTGTCCCCGTAGACGTTGAGCATGTGCAGGAACCAGTGCGAGAACTCCTGTGCACGCCAGATGTCGGGGAGCCGGCGCGGCGTGTACTCGGCGAGAGCATCGCTGTCACCGCCGAGGTGTCGCTCGACGAGATCGACGAGGACGGCCGCGTCCTGGAGAGCGAGGTTCATCCCCTTCCCGCCGCAGGGCGTGATGATGTGCGCCGCGTCGCCCGCGAGCAGCGTGTTTCGATACTGCATCGGCTCGAAGACGACGCTGCGCAGGGAGAGCATCGATCGCTCCAGCAGCGGACCCTCGACGACCGGGTGCCGGTCGAACGCGAGGCAGGTACGCAGCTCCGACCAGACTCGCTCCGGCGGCCAGTCGTCGACCGAGTCGTCGAGCTCGCACTGGAGGTAGTAGCGCGAGACCGTGGGCGTTCGCATCATGTGGGCCGCGTAGCCCCTCGGATGGACGGCGTAGATGACGTGCTCCGACGAGGGCGGGGCCGCCGCCAGGATCGTCAGCCACTGGAACGGGTGGTCGATCGCAGGGCCCGCGAGGGCCCCGGCCGGAATGGAGGCCCGCACGGCCCCGTGAAAGCCGTCGCAACCGGCGAGCACCTGACACTCGAGCGTCGTCCGCTCGCCGGTGGTCGTGTCCTCGCACAGCGCGACCGGCGCAGCGTGATCGAGCACGTCGACGCAGGCGAGCCCGAAGCGGATGTCGCCCCCTCCGGCGAGAAAGCTGTCGGTCAGGTCGGAGACGAGCTCCTGCTGCGGGTAGACCCAGTGCGTGCGCCCGCCGGCGAGGGCCGCGTAGTCGAGGACGTAGCTCCCCTCGACCGTGCGGAACTCGCACTGTCCGTGGGCGCTCCCTTCGGCGAGCATCCGGTCGGCGAGCCCGGCTCGCTCGAGCAGGATCCGGTTGCGCCACTCGATGAAGCCCGCCCGCGCGCGGGCATGGATCTGCTCGCGCGTGAACTTGTCGACGACGATGCTGTCGATCCCGCGCTGCTGCAGCAGGTTGGCGATCAGCAAGCCTGCCGGCCCTGCGCCCACGATGCCGACGTGGCTCGCGCCGTCACGCAACGCGGCCGTAGGCCGCAGCCGTGACAGGAGAGCGGCCGTCAGGCCGCGGTCACGCGGGCGCCCGGTCGCTCGCTCATGGGGGCAGAGACGGTACATGATGGTGCACCGTGACCGACCCGGCTGATCTGGGAGTGGCCGAGGCGTCGGCCCTGCTCGCCGACGGGGCGCTCTCGGCATCGGAGCTCGTTCGGGCATGCCTGGCGCGCATCCGCGACCGCGACGGGACACACAGCCACGAGGGGGATCCTGCCTCGATCAACGCGTGGGTGCGCGTCTACGAGGAAGACGCCCTCGCCGCCGCCGCGCAGGCCGACGAGCGACGCAGCGCCGGCGGGGTAGGCCGGCACGGCGAGCCGCCCCTCCTGTGCGGCATCCCGGTCGGGCTGAAGGATCTGTTCGCGGTGGCGGGGAAGCCCCTGACCGCTTCGAGCAGCCTGCTCGACGAGACGCCCGAACGGGACTGCGACGTCTGGGCTCGGCTCGCAGCCCAGGGCATGGTGCTCCTCGGACATGTCCACACTCACGAGTTTGCGGTCGGAGGGACGACCGACCAGGTCGGCAACCCGTGGGCGCTCGACCGATCCGCCGGCGGCTCGAGCGGCGGCTCCGCAGCGGCGCTCGCGGCGCGGATGGTACCCGCAGCCACGGGCACCGACACGGCCGGCTCGCTGCGCATCCCGTCGGCGATCTGCGGCACGTCCACGATCAAGCCCACGCGCGGCCTCGTCTCGATGGCCGGAATCGTCCCGCTCGCCCCGAGCCTCGATCACGCAGGCCCCATGGCGAGATCGCTCGCCGACTGCGCGCTCCTGCTCGCCGCCATGGCTGGGCCGGACCGCGGCCGTCCGGCGAGCGCATTCGTTGGCTCTTCGATCCCGCCCGCGTTGCACGCCGGCGGGCCGCGGCTCGACGGTATCCGCCTGGCCGTGTCGCCCCGGGTCGAGAAGGTCAGGCTCGACCCCGACGTCGCGGACGGCTTCGATGCGGCGCTGGCGGCGCTCCGGCGGCTCGGAGCGGCGCTCGTCGACGTGCCTCCGCCCGATCTCGCACTGAATCTCGGCGACGACTACCTCGACGTCCTCTGCGCCGAGTTGCTCGTCTACCACCGCCGCTTCGACGGCCGGCGCGACCTCTACCGGCCCTCCCTGCGTGAGTGGGTCGAGGAGGGAGAGCGGCGGGCGACGTCAGGGGAGGCGTATGCGGCTGCGCAGACCCGCCGCCGAGAGATAACCGCGGGGTGGGAGGACTGGTTCGCCGAGCATCGCGTGACGGCGCTCGTGGAGCCGACGGTGCCTGTCGTCGCGCCGCTCCGCGGCGACGGCTACGACCACGCGGGCACCGACGTCGCTCTGCTCCTGCTCACGCACTACTGGAACTGGACCGGGTTCCCGGCTGTGGCGCTGCCGGCCGGCGTCGGCTCGCGGAGCGGCCTTCCGGTCGGCGTTTCGCTCATCGGGTCCGGCGGCGAGCGATTGGGAGCTGCTCTCGGTCGGGATCACGCTCCAGGGCAACCTCGGGGTTCCCGCGCCCGGCGCCGCCTGAGCCGGGGGTCGGGTTTTCCGTACCCCGGCGGCGGGGCCTGCCCCATTGCCGGGGCAGCCCGGAAGCGCTTGGATGGTCAGAGAAGACAACGAGGCGGCGCGCACGGCCGCCCGGAGACAGGAGCGAAGCGATGGATAGTGGCAGTGTGAAAGACGTGCCCCTGTTCGCAAGCGTGCCGAAGGGCGAGCACGGCACCGTTGCCGGCTGGGCGGACGATGTTCACGTGCCGGCCGGCACGACGGTGATGAAGCAGGGCGAGTACGCCCGCGAGTTCGCCGTGATCGTGGAGGGAAACGCCGCGGTCGTGCGCGACGGCGTCCATCTGACGACACTCGGGCCCGGGGAGTTCTTCGGCGAGGTCGGCCTGCTGGAGGGCCCCTCGCGCTCGGCGTCCGTCGTCGCCGTCACCGACCTGCACCTGCTGGTGGTCGGTCCGCGCGAGTTCACGACGATGATGCACAGCGCCCCCGGCGTCGCCGCCGAGGTGAAGCGGGCGGCCGCCGAGCGCAGCCCGAAGCCCGAGGCGCCGAGCGGCTGAGCGGCCGGAGGCCGCGGTTACGGCGCGGCTGAGCGGCCGGCTCGGCCGGCCGCGACCCGCTGGGAGCGGCCGGAGGCCGCGGTTACGGGGCTGAGCGGCCACCGAGACTGACCGGTCCGTCGCGCTGCTAGCGTAGGGCGCGATGGAGTCCGCGCCGCAGATCGCGCCTGTCGAGGAGGCGCCCGAGGGCGGCGGCGATGCGCGCGAACGCATCCTCACGGCCGCCTACGAGCTGTTCGCGCAGGAGGGAATCCGGGCGGTCGGGCTCGACGATGTCGCGGCGCGGGCCGGCGTTGCGCCGGTGACCCTGCACCGGCACTTCGCGTCGAAGGACGACCTCGTGCTCGCGTTCCTCGAGCGCCGCGAGCAGCTGTGGACCAAGGACTGGCTGGAAGCCGAGGTCGAGCGGCGGGCGTCGGAGCCCGGCGAGCAGCTGCTCGCGATCTTCGACGTGTTCGACGATTGGTTCCGGCGCGACGATTTCGAGGGCTGCTCGTTCATCAACGTCCTGCTCGAGATCAGCGACGCCGATAGCCCTCTCCACCGCGCGAGCGCCACGTACCTCGCCCGGATCCGCTCGTTCATCGAGCGCCTGGCGGCCGAGGCCGGCATTTCCGACCCCGAGAGCTTCGCCCGCCAGTGGCACATCCTGATGAAGGGCGCGATCGTGGCGGCCGCCGAAGGCGACCGGGAGGCCGCGCGCCGCGCGCGGTCGGTCGGCGCGTTGCTCCTGTCCGAAGCGGCGGCCTGACCGCTCCGGCGGGACGTCTTCGTGCTCATCGAGCTGGACGGGCTCGAGGCCTACGTCGAGGAGCGCGGGTCGGGCCCGCCGCTCGTTCTCGTCCACGGCCTGGGCGGCAGCACGGCGATCTGGCAGAAGGTGGCCGGCTCGCTCGCCGAGCGGCACCGCGTCATTGCCTACGACCTGCGCGGGCTCGGCCGCAGCCGGGCGGCCGAGCCCGCCGGCTCGCTGGGAACCTTGACCGACGATCTTCGGCTTCTTCTGGATCGCCTCGGCCTGGACCGCGTCGCGTTGCTCGGCCACTCGCTCGGCGGCGCAGTCGTGCTGGCGTTCGCAGCCGAGCACGGGGAACGCGTCAGCGCAGTGGTCGGCGCCGCAGCTCCCAGCGTCTCGCCCGAGGAGCAGCGTGCCGCATCTGGCCGAGCGGGCGGCGACGGCGCTGCGCGGCGGCATGGAGCCCATTGCGGCGCTGCACGTCGAGCGCGGGCTCCCCGAGGCCTTCCGTGCCGCTCATCCGGCAGACGTCGCCGTCTACCGAAGCATCATCGCGGCCAGTGAGCCTGCTGGATACGCAGCGCTCTGCGGCGTCATCGCCGACCTCGACCTGTCGGGACATCTCGGGACACTGCGTGCTCCCGTGCTGCTCGTGCAGGGCGAGCTCGACGCGATCGTTCCGGCGGCGGCTGCCCGCGCCACGGCCGCCGCAATCGACGGCTGTCGGTACCTCGAGCTGGAAGGCTGTGGGCACGTCGTGCCGTTCGAGCGGCCTTCAGACCTCGTGCGCCACGCGCTCGAGTTCCTCGCGGGCGAGGTGCGGTAGGGTCCCCGCCCCGGCAGCCCGGTCACGGAGGTGATGGCATGAGCACCGTTCTCTCTCCAGGTGTTTCGGAGCAGCAGCTGGCACGGGCCCTCGAGGGCTTTGCCGCCGCCGTCGGATCCGAGCACGTCCTCACCGGTGAAGACGAGCTGCGGGAGTTCCGCGACCCGTTCTCGTATGCGACCTGGGACGAGTACACGGCCTCCGCGGTGGTCATGCCGGAGACGGTCGAGGAGATTCAGGAGATCGTCCGGGTGGCGAACGAGCACAAGGTGCCGCTCTGGACGGTCGGGCAGGGCCGCAACAACGGTTACGGCGGCCCCGCGCCGAGGGTCCGCGGCTCCGTGATCGTCTGCCTGCGGCGCATGAACCGCGTGCTCGAGATCAACGAGGAGTCCGCCTACGCGGTCGTCGAGCCCGGTGTCCGCTGGTTCGACCTCTACGAGGCGATCCAGGCCGGCGGCCACAAGCTCATGCTCTCGATTGCAGATCTCGGCTGGGGCAGCGTCGTCGGCAACACGCTCGACCACGGCGCGACGTACATGCCCTACGGCGTCGACTGGTCGGCCGCGCCGTGCGGGATGGAGATCGTGCTCGCGAACGGCGAGCTGATGCGGACGGGCATGGGCGCGATGGAGGGCAACCGCTCGTGGCACCTCTACAAGCGCGGGCTCGGCCCGACGCCCGATCAGCTCTTCATGCAGTCGAACTTCGGGATCGTGACGAAGATGGGCATCTGGCTGATGCCCGAGCCGGAGGTCTACATGCCGCTCTGGGGCCGCGTGTGGAAGGACGACGACCTCGGGCCGCTGATCGACACGTTCCGCACTCTCGCCCTCCAGGACACGATCCGGATGAACCCGCAGATCCTGAACACGGTCCTGCTCGGCTCCGTGTTCTCGCGCCGCGACCAGTGGTACGACGGCGCCGACGCGATTCCCGAGCCGGTGATCGACCGGATGGCCCGTGAGCTCGAGATCGGACGCTGGATGATGCGTTTCGCGCTCTACGGCGACGAGGCCGTCGTCGACCACAGGTTCGGGAAGATCAAGGAAGCGTTCGAGCGTATCCCCGACGCCGAGGTGTGGGGTCAGAAACACGCTCCGGCAGACATCCCGAAGCTCGAGCATCCCGGCGAGCTGATCCAGGGCGGCGTGCCGAACCTCGGCTGGAACCACATGACCGGCTGGTACGGCGGCGAGGAAGGGGGTCACATCGGCTTCTCTCCGGTCTGCCCGACGACCGGCCGCGATGCGCTCGAGCTCCGCGACCTGCTGCGCCGCCACGTCAACGAGGCCGGCCTCGACTACATGGCAGGCCTGATCCCGATCAACCCGCGCAGCTTCATCAACGTCACGATGGTCATCTTCGACACGAAGAACGAGCCGCAGGCCCGCGCCGCGTACGACGTCTCGAAGAAGCTCGTCGTCGGAAGCCGCGAAGAGCGGCTTCGGCGAGTACCGCGCGCACCTCGACTTCATGGATCTCGCCGCCGAGCAGTACAGCTTCAACAACCACGCCTACCGGCGCTTCACCGAGACGATCAAGGACGCGCTCGACCCGAACGGCATCCTCTCGCCCGGGAAGCAGGGCATCTGGCCGAAGTCGATGCGGAACGGAGACTGAGCGCGGCCGCTACGAGCGGGCGAGCACGCGCCCGAGCACGTTCCCGAGCACGTCGTGGGCATCGTCCTGTGCCGCGCGCGCCCGCCAGGCCACGAAGCCGTCCGGCCGGACGAGCACCGCGCCCTCGGCGCCCGTGCCGTAGACCTCGGCGAAACGCCCGTCGGGATCGCCGAGCTCGCCGCCGCTGCCGACCCGGTAGGCGTCCACGTCCACGCCGAGGCTCTCCGATGCGCTGCGAGCGGCGTCGCACCACGCCTCCGCCTCGGGGCCTGCGAGGAGCAGGAAGCCTCGGCGCAGCAGGTCGTGCGTGGAGACCGGCGTCGCCGTCGCGGTCGACGACGACGTGCGGGGCACGGGTGCCCGGGCTCGGCCGACGGCTCGTGCGGGTTCTCGTACGCGGCGCCGTCGTCCGTCCCGTCCTCCGGGACGACCGCGTCGGAGCGATAGCGGTAGCCGAGCTCGACGGCGAACTCGGGGACGATCGGCTGCAGGTTCTCCTTGCCGAGCTCGGGGGCGAGCCGTAGCACGTAGCGGGTGTAGGCCTGCTCGGCGCTGAGCTCCCCGACGGGCCGGCGCTCGGCCTCGTAGGTGTGGAGCAGCTCCGGGCCTGCGGCGCCGTTCAGCACGTAGGCGAGCTTCCAGGCGAGGTTGTGACCGTCCTGGACGCCGACGTTCCCGCCGAAGCCGCCGGTGGGCGGCATGTTGTGCGCGGAGTCCCCGGCGAGGAAGACGCGGCCGTCCCGGAAGCGCTCGGCCCACTCGGCGCACGCGTTCCAGCGCTGCACGTTCTCGACCTCGACCGCGAGGTCGGGGGCTCCGAGCGCCTCACGTGCCAGCTCGACGCACTTCGCCTCGCTCGTGTCCTCCCAGAGGTCGCTCGTCAGCTCGCCGTTCTCGTCGAGCGCCTTGTTGACGACGAGGAAGCCGGCGTCGCCGGCCTTCGAGAAGCGGAAGAACCCCTGCAGTCGCGGGCCGAAGACGTAGATGACGCTCAGATTGCGGTCGCCCACGAGCGGCTTGACGTTGGCGCGGAAGTAGATCGTGATGCTGTTGGAGAACGACCCGTGGCCGAGAAGCGGGATCCCGAGCCGCCCGCGGACGGGGCTGTGGCTGCCGTCGGCCGCGATGAGATACCTGGGCCGGACGCTGCGCTCGTCACCCGTGTCCCTGCGTCTGACCGTCGCCGTGACGCCGTCGTCGTCCTGCTCGAACGAGACGAGCTCGCAGCCGTACTCGAGGTGCCCGCCGAGTACCTCTGCGTGGTCGCGGAGAATCGGCTCGAGGCCGATCTGGGTGATGAAGAGGCGAGGCGAAGGGCTGAGGCTCTCGACGCCCTCGTTGATGTTGCGGAAGTAGTACTCGAGCTCCTTGCCGGCCAGCGTCTCGACCGAGACGATTGCGCCGTTCTGCTCGAACTCGAGCGTGGACGCCTCGGCGATCGCAGGCTCGAGCCCCACCCCGCGATAGATCTCGATGCTGCGCTGGTTGACGAGCGCCGCGCGCGGGTGGATGGCCGTCCCGGGATGGCGCTCGACGACGAGGCTCCGGATCCCGTGATCGGCGAGGAACAGTGCGGTCGAGAGGCCGACCAGGCTACCGCCGGCGATCAGAACGGGGACATCGTCGTTGCTCATCGCTGCAAGCCTCCTCTCGGGCCGGGGTGATGCGTCGGGCGGCATCGTACGCGCGGCGGCGCGGAGTGTCAGGAGGTGTCGTCCTGCGCCAAGATACGAGAGCGGCCATGAACTTCATCGCCACTCGCGAGCTCGCGGCCACCGGTCGCCTGACCGCGGTGCTGCGCGCGATCGCCTAGGGATCCGCCGCCGGGTCGGGAGAGCCCGCGGGCGCTTCCCTGGCGCTGATCTTGGCGACGAGCAGCGTCGCCAGCCCGACCATGATGGCGAGATCGGCGAGATTGAACGCGCCGCCGCTGCCGCGGTCGACGAAGTCGGTCACGTAGCCGAGCCGGAGCCGATCGACGAGATTGCCGAGACCGCCCCCGAGCACGAGACCGAATCCGATTGCCGTCATCACCCGCGCCGGCTCGCGTCGCAGGACGTACACGGCGAGCCCGGCCAGCGCAACGGCGGTCAGCAGGGCGATGGGGAGCGCGCTCCCCTGGAGATGCCCGCCAAGGATGCCGCTGTTGCGGACGTGGTGAATCGTGAACGGGCCGACGGCGTCGACCGACTCTCCGAACGCGAGGGACGAGCGAACGACGGCCTTCGTCACCTGGTCGGCGGCCAGGGCCGCCGCGGCCCCAACGCCGAGGGCGATCCATGGCAGGCGGCGCGTAGCCATCACCTTGACGGTATCGGTTCCCGCGGCAGCTCGGGAATCCGGAGCCGCACGAGCGTCCCGCCCGCGTCGGGGCGCTCGATCGTCACCGTGCCGCCGGCCTCGTCGGCGACCTGTCGCACGAGTGCGAGACCAAGCCCGAAGCCCGGCAGCGGCCGCGCCGAGGGCGCTCGGTAGAAGCGGTCGAACACGTGCGGGAGGTCGCTGTCGTCGATGCCCGGCCCGTGGTCGCGCACGGTGACCTCGCCGCCGGCCACGGTGACCTCGATCTCGCCGCCGGGCGGGCTCCACTTGACGGCGTTGTCGAGCAGATTCGAGATCGCCCGCTCCAGCCGGCTCGGCACCGCGCGAACGACGGACTCCTGCAGACTCGCGTGCGGAAGTCGACCTGAGGCGCGAGCCGCCGTGCCCGGTCGACGGCCTCCTGTGTGAGCGCGTCGAGCTGGACGTCGGTCGCCTCGAGGTCGGGCCGCTCGCTCGCGAGCTCCACGAGGTTCGTGACGAGCAGGCTCATCTCCTCGAGCTGCCCGACGACGTCCCGGAGCAGACGCCTCCCGCTTCTCGTCGGGAAGGTCGCGCCGGCGCGCGAGCACCTCGATGTTCGTGCGCAGGCTCGTCAGCGGCGTTCGGAGCTCGTGCGAGGCGTCCGCGACCAGCTGGCGCTGGGCGCGCTGAGACTCCTCGAGAGCGGCCAGCATCGTGTTGAAGCTGGCGCCGAGCCGGGCCAGCTCGTCGTGTCCGTGCACCTCGATCCGGTGAGCGAGATCCTGCGTCTCCGTCACGACCTCGGCCTCGGTCGTCAGCCGCCGTACCGGGCCAGCGCCGCACGCGCAACGAGCGCTCCGAGCAGTGCTGCGACGCCGATGCCGGCCAGCGCGACGAAGATCATGACCAGCCCGACCCGGTCGAGGAGCTGGTCGACCTCGTCGAGCGGGCGAACGAGCTGCAGCGCGTAGCCTTGCCCGAGCGGCACGGTCAGCATCCGCACGTGCGTGCCGGCCACCGTCGCGTCGGAGAAGAACTCCTTGCGCTCGCCGCGCGCCGCCGCGAGCGTCGTCCTCCGAGACCGGGAACTCGGCCTGATCGGGTCGGGGCTCGCGACGCTGCCGTCGTCGCGAACCGCCTGGACGAAGACGTCGCCCGGCTCGAGCCCGGGCCCGGCGGGCCCGGCAGACGGAGGACGAGCTCGCCGGTCTCGGGTCGGCGACCCGAGCGGCCGGCGGGTCACGAACGCCGCCCGCTCGCGCAGCGCGTCGTCGACCTGGCCGCGCAGCTGGTTGCGGACGAGGACGTAGACGACCGCCGAAGCCGCGGCGACGCAGCGCGCAGGTCGTCGAGTCTGGAAACTCACGCGCACCCCTGGCCGGCGGCGGCACCCGCCCGGCAGAGCCGGGCTCCGCCACCGCCTGACACCGCGGCGCACCCGGCTCTCGGTCTGACTGCTCGACCCCCCGGCCGAGCGCCGTCGCGATCGGTCTGGCGGAGCCGGAAGCTCACGGCTCCCGGAGCGCGTAGCCGACGCCGCGCACGGTGTGGATCAGCCGCGGCTCGCCGCCCGCCTCGAGCTTGCGGCGCAGGTAGCCGACGTAGACGTCGAGGGCGTGCGAGTCGGGGCCGAAGTCGTAGCCCCAGACGCGGTCGTAGATGAGCGAGCGGCGCAGCACCTGGCGCGGGTTGCGCAGGAGCAGCTCGAGGAGGTTGAACTCGGTCACCGTCAGCTCGATCGGCCGGTCGCCGCGCTGAACACCTCGCGCGTGCCGGTGTCGAGCGTCAGATCGGCGAACTGCAGCTCGTCCACGCCCCCGGCGGTGCGGCGCAGGAGCGCGCGCAGGCGTGCCAGCAGCTCCTCCAGGGCGAACGGCTTGACCAGGTAGTCGTCGGCGCCGGCGTCGAGACCGGCAACGCGGTCGCCGACCGCGCCACGGGCGGTCAGCATCAGGATCGGCACCGCGTAGCGCTCGGCAGCGCAGGCGCCGCGCGACCTCGAGGCCGTCGACGCCGGGCAGCATCACGTCGAGCACGATCGCGTCCGCGGGCGTCTGCGCCATCGCGGCGAGCGCCTGCGCGCCGTCCTCGGCGAGCACGAGCTCGTAGCCCTCGGTCTCGAGCGCCCGCACGAGCGCGTCGCGCACCGCCGCTTCGTCCTCGACGATCAGGAGACGCATCGTCCGCTACCGATGACGTCGCTTCAGGCGTGTCGTTCCTTCAGCACGCAACGGATGTTCGCAGGCGCGCTTCAGAGCCCGGTAAGAGCAGGAGGCTCGAACTCTTCACCACCTCTGCGCCTGCTCTTACCGGTGTCTGAAGGTCGCCTGCTGCCCTGGATGCGTCCGCCACATCGACAAGGAGGTAGACGTGATCCAGAGAACAGTTGCAGGAACAAGGTCGTCCTGGGCGCCGTCGCCGCGGCGGCGCTCGTCGGAGGCGGCGGCGCGACTCGCCGCGAGCCAGCTCGGCTCCGACGAGGACCAGCAGGCGATCCTGAACGACGCGGCGGAGCAGCTCGGCGTCGAGCCGAGCGCGCTGAGCCAGGCGCTCGAGCACGCAGTACGAGGCCCGGATCGACGCGGCCGTCGCAGACGGCGAGCTCACGCAGGAGCAGGCGGACGCGCTCAAGCAGCGGCTCGAGGCCGAGGGCGTCCCGATCTTCGGTTCGGCCCGCCGGCGGCTTCCACGGCGCCCGGCCACCATCTGGGGCTTCACGTCGGTGGCCTCGACGCCGCTGCCCTACCTCGGTCTGACCGGGGACGAGCTTCGCGAGCGGCTCGAGAGCGGCGACCGCTCGCCGAGATCGCCGCCGGCAGGGCAAGACGGTCGACGGCCTCGAGCAGGCGATGGTCGACGCGGCGAAGGAGGACATCGCCGCCGCCGTCGAGGCCGGCCGCCTCACGCAGGCCCAGGCCGACGAGATCCTGTCCGATCTCTCCGACCGGATCGATGACGTCGTGAACGGCACGTTCCCACCGGGCGGCCCGGGCCGCCACGGGCCGTGGGACGGCGGGCCGCCTCCCCCCGGCGCGCCGTCCGACGAGGCGCCGGCGGATAACGGGACGACCACCGCCGCCTGATCCGGCAACGGCGCAGCGGGAGCCCGGTGCGCACCGGGCTCCCGCCTGTCCGGCGACGAAACGGCACGATTCACCTACACGAGGAGGCAACGCCATGATCCCGACGCACCGAGGGCGGCCGCTGGCCAGGCCCGACGAAGACATCTTCGATCAAGGCCTGGCGTTCGATCTCCAGACCATGCTCGACCGCCGGCAGCTGTTGAAGCTCATCGGGTACTCGGGGCTCAGCGCCGGCCTCTTCGCGCTCGCGGGCTGCGGCAGCTCGTCCGGCGGCTCCGCCGGTGATGCCGCCGGCAGCGCGCCGGCCGCCGCCACCACGGCGAGCGCCGGCTCCGCTTCCGGCGACTGCGCGCTCATCCCGGAGGAGACGGCCGGGCCGTTTCCCGGCGACGGCTCGAACGGACCGGACGTGCTCGGCCAGAGCGGCGTCGTTCGCAGCGACATTCGCACGAGCTTCGGCGACTTCTCGGGCACCGCCGAGGGCGTCCCGCTGACGATCAGGCTCGCGCTGCAGGACGTGTCGAACGGCTGCGCGGCCCTGGCCGGCGGCGCCGTCTACGTCTGGCACTGCGACCGCGACGGCCAGTACTCCCTCTACACGCTCACCGACGAGAACTACCTGCGCGGGGTCCAGGAGGCCGACGGCGACGGCGTCGCCACGTTCACGAGCATCTTCCCGGGCTGCTACTCGGGCCGCTGGCCGCACATCCACTTCGAGGTCTACCCGAATCTCGAAGCGGCGACCGACACCGCGAACACGATCGCGACGTCCCAGGTCGCCTTGCCCGAGGACGCATGCAGCGCGGTGTATGCGACGGACGGGTACGGCCAGAGCATCGGGAATCTGCAGCAGGTGAGCCTCGAGACCGACAACGTGTTCGCTGACGACGGCGGCGTGCACCAGGTCGGAACCGTTACCGGCAGCGTCGACGAGCGGCTACGTCGTGGAGCTCGCCGTGCCCGTGACGACTGCCTGACGCTCACGGCGGCCGCTTGACACCGGCCGGGCGGCGCCCGTATAAGGCGCTGTCCTGCCCACGGGGCAGGCCGGTCACGAAAGCTGCGGCAGCGAGGCGCCCAGTCAGGAGGCTTTCGTCATGCCGCAGACACCGAAGGTAGAGCTCCAGCGAGGACATGGTCTCGGCACCGTCCGAACCATGCCCGAGTTCCGCGCGTTCGCGGCCCAGTCGCCGCTCACCGCCGCGCAGCGGCGCACGCTCGTCGACCAGGCGGAGATCCTCATCGAGGGTCTTTACGTTCACCTGCCGCTCAAGCGGGCGATGCACGCGATCGACCCGCTCCAGCGTCTGCGCCTGCTGCGGCTGCGCGCGGGCGAGCTGACGGAGGATCAGTTCCACGCGCGCCTGCTGCGGATCTTCATCGAGCTCCGCGACCTGCACACGAACTACATCCTCCCGTCGCGATACCGCGGGTTCGCGTTCCTCGGGATCCTGATCGAGCAATTCTTCGAGAACGGCCGGCCGCGCTGGCTCGTGTCCAAGGTCTTCGACCACCTCGTCGGTGACCCGAACCTCGTCGTCGGGGCCGAGATCTCACACTGGAACGGCACGCCGATGGCGATCGCGGTCGAGCGCAACGCCGAGCGTGAGGCCGGCAGCAACATGCCCGCGCGCCTGGCCCGCGGCCTCGAGAACATGACCCTGCGTCCGGTTTCGATGTCACTGCCGCCGGACGAGGACTGGGTCGACGTCACCTACCAGGTCGGCGGGGTCACGCGCGAGACGCGTGTCCCGTGGAGAGTCTTCGAGAGCCAGGCCGAGGTCACCGGCGGAGACGCGAGCGCGCGCCTCCCGGCGGGAACGAAGGCGCCGGCGTCGCAGCTCGTCGGGCTCGATCTCCGCACCGAGCTCGCCAGGCAGATCAAGCTCACGCTCTTCGCTCCCTCGGTGGCGAAGGAACAGCGGCGCGTCAAGCGTGCCAAGGCGGCTGTCCCACGGGCGACGAAGGAGCAGGCGGCGGCGGGGATCGTGCCGACGACTCGCCCACAGGAGCTGAAGGCGCGTACGGTCGACACGGCGAGCGGTACCTTCGGTCACCTGCGCATCTTCACGTTCTCGATGAGGGACCAGAACATCGAGGCCTTCATCGAGGAGGTTGCGCGCCTGCTCGCAGTCCTGCCCCGCCAGGGGTTTGATCCTGGACGTGCGCGGAAACGGCGGCGGCTACGTGATCGCCGCCGAGTTCCTGCTGCAGTTCCTGTCGCCGCGTCCGATCCATCCCGAGCCGATGCAGTTCATCAACACCCGTGCGACGGCCGACCTCTGCCGCCGGGTCTCCGACCTCTCCCAGTGGCGTGTCTCGATCGACGAGGCGATCCAGACCGGGGCCCAGTACTCGAGCGCGATCCCTCTTTACCCGGAGGACGTCGTCAACAGCGTCGGCCAGCTCTACCACGGACCGGTCGTGCTGGTCACGGATGCGCTTTGCTACAGCGCGACCGACATCTTCTCCGCCGGCTTCCAGGATCACGGAATCGGCAAGGTGCTCGGCGTCGACGACAACACGGGCGCCGGCGGCGCGAATGTCTGGGAGCACGTCGACCTGCGCCAGAGCTGGACCGGTGGACCGCTTCGGCCACTTCCCGCCGGTAGCTGCGTTCCGCGTGTCACTGCGGCGCTGCCTGCGCGTCGGCGAGCGCTTCGGCCAGCCCGTCGAGGACCTCGGCGTGATCCCGGACGTTTCGTACAAGCTGACGCGGCGCGACCTGATCGAGGCGAACGCCGATCTGATGGACAAGGCCGGCGAGCTTCTCGCCCAGGGAACGCCGAGGCGCCTCGAGGCCGCCGTCGCCTCGCAGACCGGATCGACGCTGACCCTCTCGGTGACGACCGAGGCGGTAACGAGCCTGGACGTCTACGTGCGGGACAGGCCGGCGACCACCAGCCGGGTGCAGGACGGGGTCAACCAGGTGCAGCTGCCGAAGCCGGCCGCGGGGAGCGCGCTCCGGCTGGACGGGTTTGCGGGCGGCGCGCTCGTCGCGTCGCGCCGGCTCGAGCTCGCCTGAGGAGCGCTCTGCGGCGAGGGAGCTCCAGCCACAAGTCGGTAGGGGTGTGCTCGGACCCTGCCGCCATGCCCCGCGCCCGAGGAACCTGGACTAGCCAGGTGGGTGCCCTGCCGGACGGTCGCTTCCGGAGCCGGACGCGGGCTCCCTTTCGGTTGGTGTTGGTTCAACATTGTGCGCGGAGCCGCGCACAGGGTCGAGCACGCGTCTCACGCTAGCCGATCCGAAGCGCCTGACGCAGGAGGAACCGGTCGCCGCCACGCTGAGGTTGGGCGCGCCCGTGCCGCTGAGCGGCCGCTACGCCGCGCAGGGGGCGCAGCTGCGCGACGGCCTCCGAGCCTGGTCGCGGCTCGCCGGCGCGGAGCTCGTTCTCGAAGACGACGAAAGTCGCCCCGAGCACGCGGTCGACCGCTACCGCACGCTGCTCGATCGCTGCGGGCTCGTGCTCGGGCCGTACGGCAGCGACTCCGTTCGCGCGGTGGCCCGCGCGGGCTTCGCCGCCCCGCTCTGGAATCACGGCGGGGCCGCCGACGACGTCCAGCGGCTCCCCGGCGTCGTGTCGATCCCGTCGCCGGCCGGCCGGTACCTCGTTGCTCTCGCGCGTGCGGTCGCGTTGCTGCAGCCTGGGAGCGCCGTCGTCGTTGCGAGCGGCCGGGGCCGGTTCGCGCGGTTGGCGCGGGAGGGATTCGACCGTGAGGCCGAAGCTCTGGGGCTCGCCTCGGCACCTGCGTTCTCGCTCGAGGATCCGCCGGAGCTGATCGTGGCCTCGGAGCCGGACGCCGTGCTGCTCTGCGGGCCGGTCGAGCAGGAGCTTCCGCTGCTGCGGGCCTTACGGGGCCGGGTGCCGCTGCTGGGCGGAGTCTCCCCGGGCCTGCAGGCCTTCCCGCGCCTGCTCGGGGAGGATCCGACGGGCTACGTGGCGCCGGTCCAGTGGCATCCGTCCGCAGCGCTGTCGCCCGAGCTCGGTCCCACCGCCGCGGAGGTGCTCGACGAGGCCCGGTCGCTCGGGTGCCCGCCGCTCGACTACGTCGCCGTGCAGGCGTTCGCGTGCGCGCTCGTCGCCGTGCGCTGCCGCGAGCTCATGCCTGCGGACCCGGTGCGGGCGGCGCGCACGCTGCGTACGACGACCTGCTTCGGTGCGTTCGAGCTCGACCCGCGGACCGGGATCCAGCGGGGGCACCGGCTCGCGGCGATCCGGTGGAGCGCAGATGAGCAGGAGCTCGTGCTCGCCGACGCCGCGTGAGATCGATTCGTGACACCGGCCCGCTGCCGCGGGGCCGAAGACCGTGCCGAGCCCTGATGGGCTCGGCGATCGCGGGTCGCGGCCGGCCGAGCCGGCCGCTCAGCCGCCAGGCTGCGCCGGCTCGTTGCGTGACTCGGGCAGGATGCCCGGCCGGAACGGCTCGACGCCGTTGTAGTGGCGCACCCGCGTCGGCTCGACCAGCAGCTTGATCCGCCGCTCTCCGGGGATCCGCCACTCGTAGCGCTCGGTGCCGACGTACTTCTTCGCCAGGCGGTCCATGGCCGCTTCTGCCTCGTCGCCCTCGACGAACTCGACCACGCGGCCGCGAATCTCGACGCGGTCGTACGGATTCTCGGTATCGATGTGCGAGAGCGAGACGCGCGGATCCCGACGGAGGTTCTCCTCCTTGACCCGCCCGATCGCGGTGTTGAACATCACGCGGTCGCCCTCGAGATCGACCCACATCGGCGTGACGTGCGGCGATCCGTCCCTGTTCAGCGTGGCGAGGTGCCAGAAGTTCGGCGCTTCGACCCGGCTGCGAACCTCGTCGCTCAGCTCCACCATCACGCCCCCTTTCGCGTGTCTGTGACGCGAGCAGGATACGTCAAGCGGCCATCGCCTCAACGCGCTCGACCGCCTCGCGGCAGAAGGCTCCGATCTGCGCCGGGTCGTCGATGAACTGGTTCGGCTTCACGCAGATCGTCCGAAAGCCGCGCTCGAGCTGTGCCGGGACCGACTCGAGCGCCTCGGCGAGGCTCGCGGCGCCGGAGTCGTCGGGGAAGCGGCCGCGCGTGCCTCCGACGAGCTCGAGCTCGCCCGGATCCCGGCCGGCCTCCCGCAGAGCCGCCTCCAGGCGCTCGAGATCCTGCGGCGCCGGCGATCCGAGCGGGTTGAAGCCGCTGCCGTAGCGGACGAGACGGTCGAGCAGGCGGTCGTGCAGCGAGCTGCCGCCGAACCACAACGTTGGGCCTGTGCCGCGGTACGGCTTGGGCTCGAGATGGACGTCCGTGAAGCGGTAGTGGGCGCCTTCGAACGACGCCGGGCTCTCCCGCCAGAGGACCTGCCACGCGGCGAGGTGCTCGTCGAGTAGCCGCCCACGCGACCTGAACGGCACGCCGAGCGCCTCGTACTCCGCCTCGTGCCAGCTCACGGTCGGGTGGACGACGAGGCGGCCCTCCGAGAGCAGGTCCAGCGTCGCGAGCTCCTTGGCCAGGGAGAGCGGATGGCGCAGCGGGGGAATGATGGCGCCGGCGATCAGTCGCAGACGGGTCGTGGCGGCTGCGACGGCACTGAGCAGGACGATCGAGCTCGGCCAGGGGGTGCTGGGGTCCTGATTGCCCGGGAGCGCGTAGTCGCGCACGTTCCACGGCAGGCCCTCGGAGTCGGAGCCCGGTCCCAGCACGATGTGCTCGCTCACCATCACCCCGTCGAACCCGGCAGCCTCCGCTTCGACGGCCATCCGGACGAGCCCGCGCACGTCGCGCGGCGGCACGAGCGTCCAGTTCTCGCTGAGGATCAGGATCAGCTTTGGCGCACGAGCCGCGACGGAGCCGGGAGACACCGCGCCGTCAGGCGGTCGGGGCAGCGCCGATCCAGACGGGATCGCCGGACTGCAGTTCCAGCCCCTCAGCCGCGTTCTCGGGATTGCCGCGGATCACCGTGAGCCAGCCGCGCGGGTCGATGACCGTCCCGTACTCGCCCGGCTCGACCTGGGCGTAGGTTGCGACGAAGCGGGCGCGGACCGATCGCGCCACGCCCTCGATCAAGAGCGCCGACGCGTCGTCGAGCCCAGCCGCTTCGAGGTCGGCGCGGCGCACGTTGAGCTGGACGTTGCCGAAGCGGTTGAGGTCGAGCACCTCGCAGCGAATCCGGCCGGGCTCGGTTTCCGGCTCGACGAGCTCGAGCCCCACGAGCTCATCGACCTCGAGCCGCGCTCCGAGCTCGTCGAGCTCCCCGCCTGCGGCGAGGTACGCGGCCGCGGGCGAGAGCACGTCGCGTGCGTGGAACGTAGGAGCCACCGGCTGCAGGAGGATGTCCGGAGAGGTGATCTCGACCACCCGCCGTACGCCTCCGAGCGCCCGCCAGGACGGGGCAAGCAGCCCGTTGTCCGGTCCCACGAGCAGGCGGCCGGCCTCCGTCTCGACCGCGAGGTCCTTGTCGGTGCCGACGTTCGGGTCGACCACCGCGAGCAGGATCGCCTCGTCGGGAACGAACGGCAGCGAATCGAGCAGCAGCAGCGCCGCCCCACGCACGTCCAGCGGCGGGACGCCGTGTGAGAGATCGATGACGCGGCAGTCCGGCGCCGTCCGGCTCATGACCGCATGACAGATGCCGACCCATTCGTTGCGGTACCCGAAGTCGGTCAGGAAGACGATCGGCCGATTGGAAGTGGCCATTTGACGGGGAGGATGATGCGGCGGGCTCGCCTTTGCAAGCGGCGCCGGCGGCGCGACCGGCGCTACTCGCTCTCCGAGGCCGGGTCACCGAACGTGTGCCAGCGCTCCACGTCGGCGACGACGCAGATACAGGAGAAGTCGCGGTCTGCGTACGGCTCTCCGAGGTAGCGCTCCGACAGGCGGTCGGTGACGGACCAGTCGGAGTCCGGATACTCGTCGACCACGCGTCCCAGCAGGGAGACCTGGTTGTACCAGTCGTCGCCGAGCACGGTGAGCGTCAGCCTCGGGTCACGCCGGAGGTTCTGGATTCGATGGCCGCGCGCGTCCATGGACAGGATGAGCCGGCCGTCGGCCCACTCGTACCACGTGGGAGTCGAGACAGGGGAGCCGTCCTCGGTGATCGTGGCCACGACGGCCTGACGTGGCTTCGCGAGGAAGGGCTCGAGCTCGCGGGGCAGCGGTGCCTGTGGCATCTGAAGGTCCTCTCGCCGGCTCGGTCACATGTCGGCCGGGATTCTAGGGGGCAGGTCGCCGCGACGCCAGAGCGGGCTCAGGCGGCCAGCCGGTCCCGGGATCGGCGTTCGTACTCGCGCCGGCGGTGCTGACGCGTCCGCTCGAGCGCTCGCTGCTCGACGCGGCGCTCGCGCCGGTCCGCGAAGCGCGGCGCCGACAGCAGCCTGAACGTGTCGACGATCTCGCGCAGGACGAGCCCGGCGAGCAGCGGCAACAGGCCCGCGGCGGCCACGAGGAACGGATCGAAGGCCGTGAAGCCGACGAGAATCGCGAAGAGGAGGCCGGCGACGATCAAAAGGGGGACCGGCTTTCGCGCCGCTGGAAGAACGGCGAGGACGACCAACGAGAGCCCGATCGCAACGAGGGCCACCAACCGCCTCGAAAGGTAGGTCCCCGGTCGGACGGCAAGCAAGCCGCGCGGAGCGCGGCGCGCAGCGGCCGCGGGCCGAAGGCCCGCCAGGCCGCGAAGCCTCACCGAGCCCGCAAGGGCTCGGTACAAGCCGTGCGTAACCGGCCCGCTTCCCGGGCCTCTCCTGTCACGGCTGAGCCGGCTACGCCGGCTCGTTGCGTGACGGCGCGCGGTGCTTACGCGTCCTGTACCGAGCCCTTCGGGCTCGGAAACGCTTCGCGGCCTGGCGCTGTGACCGGCCCGCTGCGCGGGCCTTCCCTGTCACGGCTGAGCCGGCTACGCCGGCTCGTTGCGTGACGGCGCGCCGGGCTTCGCGCAGCTTGCTTAGTCCCCCTTGTTGTAGTCCCAGGTGAGCCAGGCCGACGGCGTGATCGTGACGATCGTCCGGCCTTCGGCCATGATCGGCTCCAGGTAGCGATCCGCGTCCTCGGAGCCCAGCGCCCTCGTCATGACGTCGAGCGTCACCGTCCGGATCAGCTCGGAGTCCTGTGAGAGCTCGGCGGTGCCCCGCGCCATGATCGCCCAGGCCCCGGCAGCCAGGCCCTGCTCGAGCCGGGGATCCTCGTCGATGACGATCGACACCCGTGGATCGCGGCTCAGGTTCTTCACGTGGACGCGTCCGGCCCCCAGCGTGAGGCGAAAGCGCTCACCGTCCCACGTGAACCAGATCGGCGTCAGGTGGATCATCCCGTCCTCGCGGAAGGTCGCGAGGCGTGCCAGGGCTCTCCGGGCGAGACGCTCGTCGATCTCCTCCTTCGTGAGCGCGTTCTCGGGCGTGGCAGTCGACTTCGAGCTCATCGCGTCCTCCGAAAGTGGTTTTCTCGGAGCGGAACTCTAGAGGCTGGGAGCGCGACCCTTCGCCGGCGTGTCGAGCACCTGACGCACCGTGGTGGTCAGCTCGCCTGTCGTGAAGGGCTTGCCGAGGAACACGCGCTCGCCGGAAACCCCGCGCTGGATCACGACGTCCTCGGTGTAGCCCGACATGTAGAGCACGCGCGTGTCCGGGCGAAGCTCGAGCAGTTGGTCGGCGAGCTCGCGGCCGTTCATGCCGGACATGACGACGTCGGTGACGAGCAGGTCGATCCGTCCGCTGTGTCCGCCTGCGACTCCCAGCGCCTCCTCGCCCGAGCCGGCCTCCAGAACGTGATAACCGTTGTCGGCCAGCACCCGGAGCGCTATCGCGCGGACGACGTCCTCGTCCTCGACGAGCAGCACCGTCTCGGAGCCGCCGTTCGCCGACGTCTCCGCCTCGATCGCGCTGACGCGCCGCCGTCCTGCGCCGGCCGCCGCCGGGAGGTACACCGCGAAGGTCGTTCCCCGGCCGGGCGTGCTCTCGATGTCGACGATTCCGCCGCTCTGCGTGACGATGCCGTACACGCTGGAGAGACCGAGGCCGGTGCCCTGCGCCTTCGTCGTGAAGAACGGCTCGAAGGCCCGCAGCCGCGTCGCCTCGTCCATGCCGATGCCCGTGTCCTCCACCGTGATGCGCACGTACCGGCCCGGCGCAAGCCCGACGGGCTCGGGGTCGTCCTGGGCCACGACCACGTTGCGGGTCTGCAGCCCCAGCGTGCCGCCCTCGGGCATGGCGTCGCGCGCGTTCACGACGAGGTTGATGATCGTCTGCTCGACCTGCCCCGCGTCCGCGTGGATCGGCTCGATCTCCGGGTCGAGCTCGGCCAGGAGCTGGATGTCGTCGCCGAGCAGCCGGCGCAGCATCGACTCGATGTCTCGCACGACCACGTTGAGGTCGATCACCTCTGGGCGGAGCATCTGCTTGCGGCTGAACGCGAGCAGCTGGTGCACGAGCGCTTCCGCCCGCTCCGCTGCACGAGCGATCTGCTCGGCGTCCCGCCACGCCTCGCCCCCGGTGGGCAGCTCCGAGAGCAGGAAGTCGCTGTACCCCTGAATCGCGGTGAGCAGGTTGTTGAAGTCGTGCGCGATGCCGCCGGCCAGCCTGCCCACGGCGTCCATGCGCTGCGAGTGCAAGAGCTGGGCCTCGAGCGCCCTGCGCTCCGTGACGTCGCGCATGAGCGCGATGTGGCGGCCCGGCAGGAAGTTGGCGCGCAGCGCGATCTCGACGCTGCGGCTCGATCCGTCGGGGCGGTCGAGCTCCCATTCGCCGTCGAGGTTGCCGTGCTCGGCGAGCTCCGCCCAGACTCGCTCGGCGTCGGCCGGATGCTGGAGCGGAGGGAGCTCGTCGGCGCTCCGGCCGATCAGCTCGTCCCTGGCTCGCCGAAAAGCTGGGCAGCCGCCACGTTGACCTCGAGAAACCGCAGGTCGTCGTCCAGGATCAGCAGACCGTCCTGGCTCGTGTCGAAGACCGCGTGGAACTGACGCTCACGTTCCCTCAGCGCCTGCTCGGAACGCTTCGTCTCGGTGATGTCGACGTGGGCGCCCAGCGCGCCCACGATCTCTCCGGAGGCGTTGCGCACCGGCGCGACCGACACGCTGACGTCGATCGTGCGACCGTCCTTGCGGCGGCGGCGCGTCTCGAAGCTCGTGATCCGGTCGCCGCGATCGGCGGCGTTGCGAAGCATTTCGTACTCGTGCTCGAGCTCTCGGGGCAGCGTCGGAAGCCGCCGGCCGAGCACCTCCGCCGCAGTCCAGCCGTACGTGCGCTCGGCGGCCTCGTTCCAGAGCGTCACCTTGTCGTCGATGTCCACGACCACGATCGCGATCGGCGAGGCGCCGACGAGCGTTCGGTAGCGCTCCTCGGCCTCATGGCGGCCGGCCTCGACCTCCCGGCGGTGGATCGCGCTGCCCAGGATGCCCGCCGCTGCGCGGAGCGCCTCGATCTCGGCGCGGGTCCACTCGCGCTCGGAGACGCAGTCGTCGAAGCCGAAGAAGCCCCACCAGCGGTCGCTGGCGAAGATCGGCACGAGCGCCATCGACCTGACGCCCTGGATCTCGAGCTCCTCGCGGAGGCCCGCGGTGAACTCGTCCGTGCGGCCGTGGACGACGCCGCCTGCTTCCAGGCGGGAGAAGACCTCGTCGAACCCGGCGCCGTCGAGCGGGAGATTCTGCATCTCGCTTCGTTCTATCTGGGGCTCGATCCCCGGGTTGCACCACTCGTAGCGCTGGCTGACCAAGGGCCTCCCGCCGCTCTCGTAATGCTGGAAGACGTACGTGCGGCTCGCGTCGGCCGAGACCCCGAGCTCGCGAAGCACGTCGTCGATCGCGTCCTCCCAGTCGGCGGCGGCGAGCAGCCGCCCCGCCGAGGCGGCGACCGCGTCGAGCACGGCATCGCGGCGTCGCAGGTTCTCCTCGGCGAGCTTGCGCTCGGTGATGTCGATCATGAACCCCTGTGAGTAAAGAGGCGTGCCGTCGTCGTCGCGGACGAGCACGTACTGGTCGTGGATCCAGACGACGCGGCCGTCGCGGGCGATCAGGCGGTACTCGTTCACGTGAGGGCCGGGCCCCTCCGGCCAACCTCCGCCGAAGACCGTTTGCCGGTCGTCGGGATGCAGGACCTTGCCGAGGAAGTCGGGGTCCGCGAGCCACTCCTCGGGGCTGTACCCGAGCATCGCCTCGACGGGAGGGCTCACGTAGACGCCCGAGATCTGGTCGTCGGCCCTGTCCACGTACGTGACGAGCGGCAGGTTGTCGACGAGCATCCGATACCGCTGCTCGACGTCGCGCCGCGCCCTCGTCTCGTCGCGTCGCTGGATCGCCGCCGTGAGAGCGCCGGCCGCGGCACGCAGCGCCTCGACCTCGGCCGGGCTCCAGACGCGCTCCTCGCGGCACTCGTCGAGGCCGATGAACCCCCACCACCGGTCCTCGAGCGTGATCGGGACCGCGAGGTAGGAGCGGATGGCCTGGCCGGTGAGATAGCCCCGGTGCGGCTGGGGGACGTCCGTGCGTGCGACTGGTGGCTGCGGCCGGCCGCGAGCGCGGTGGCGCAGTCCGCCAGCATCTCCCGCACCGCGACGTTCCGGAGCCCGGGGTTGTCGATCTGCGACTCGACGCCGTCCGCGCACCATTCGCTGCGCTGGCTCGTGAGCAGCCGACCGTCGGGCGCTGAATGGTTCTCGAACAGGTAGCAGCGGCTCGCCCCGGCGCTTTCCCCGAGCGTGCGCAGGACGGAGTCGATCACGTCGGTGTACTCCTCGGCCCGCAGGAGCTGCTCGGCCGCCGCGGCCACCGCGCCGAGAATGGCGTCGCGGCGCAGAAGTGCCTCTTCCGTGCGCCGCTGGGGGCTCGGGTCCTGGACCTGAGCGATCCCCCAGCGCAGCCGCCCGTCGGCGTCCCGGACCCCGGTGACGCTCATCAGCGCCCAGACCGTCTGGCCGTCCTTGGAGACGTACCGTTTCACGCGCTGGAAGCTGTCGGACTGACCGGACTCGAGACGCTGATGCTGGCGGTGGCTGGCGTCGAGATCCTCGGGGTGGGTCACGTCGGCGTACGAACGCCCCACGAGCTCCTCGGGCTCGTAGCCGAGCAGCGACGCGAAGGCGCGGTTGACGCGCAGGAACCTTCCGTCGGCCGACGTCAGGATCATCCCGACCGGCGCGGCGTCGAGCGCACGCAGAAACAGATCCTCGCTCGCCTGCGGCTCGGGCTCGAGCGGGTGGATAGCCACGTTGTGAATGTAATCGGCACGTTGGTCGGATCAAGGGAGGGCCTGACCCGGCGCGTACACTCGCCGCGATGGCATCCGCGCTCCGCTGCTCCGGCCTCGTGAAGCGGTTCGGTGCCGTCGAGGCGCTCTCCGGGGTCGACCTCGAGGTCGCCGAGGGCGAGCTCGTCGGCCTCCTGGGGCCGAACGGCGCGGGCAAATCGACGCTCGTCAAGATCGCGTGCGGCCTCGTGCGCCCGAGCGGCCGGCAGGGCCGAGGTCTGCGGCTATCCGGCCGGCACCGCCCGGCGCGGGGCTCGCTCGGCTATCTGGCCGAGCTCTTTCGCTTCCCGGGCTGGAGCCGGGCCGACGAGGTGCTGGAGCTGCACCAGCGCCTGGCGGGGTCCGCGGGAGGCGCGGCCGAGCGGCGGAGCTGCTCGGGCTCGTCGGCCTCTCGGACGCCGCCGGAGCGGCGCGTCGAGACGATGTCGAAGGGAATGCAGCAGCGGCTCGGCATCGCACAGGCGCTCGTCGGGTCGCCGCGGCTGCTTCTGCTCGACGAGCCGACGAGCGCGCTCGACCCGGCGGGCCGGCGCACGGTGCGCGAGCTGCTCGAGGAGCTCAAGCGCCGGGGCGTGTCGGTCCTGCTCAACTCGCACCTGCTCTCCGAGATCGAGCTGGTCTGCGACCGCGTCGTGATCCTCGCCAGGGGGAGGTCGTCGCCGCCGGAAAGCCCAGCGAGCTGGCTCGTCCGAGGTGTGGAGATCGAGACGGCCGACGGGGTCCGCCGTTCGAACCGCCGGCCGCGACGACGTGCCGCGGCTCGTCGCCGAGCTCGTCGCGGCCGGCGAGCGGATCTACGGCGTCCGCGTCGTGCGGGCCGACCTCGAGGACGTCTACCTCGACCTCGTCGGCGGCGACGGCGGGTGAGCGCACTCACGTTGTCGCCGGCTACGCGCTTCGGGAGGCGCTGCGCCGGCGGGTCTTCGTGGTCGTCCTGTTCTCACGGCCGGGTTCCTCGTCCTCTACGCGTTCGGCGCCGATCGGGCCTTCGAGGAGACCGAGAACTTCGCGTTCGAGGCGGCGGAGGTCGGCGTCGACACGCACGACCCTCGCCGGTGCGACCGTCTTCGGCCTCGCGATGTTCGCGACCCTCTTCCTCGGCGCGATCCTCGCGATCTTCCTGACGCTCGGCGCAGTGCGAGGCGACGCCGACCGCGGTCTCCTCCAGCCGCTCGTCGTGAGGCCGGTCGGACGCTCGACGCTGCTCCTCGGCCGCTTCGCCGGCGCCGCGCTCGCGTCGGCGCTCTACGTCGGCGTCGTGTACCTCGCGGCCGTGCTGATCACGGGCGCTGCGGGCGGCTGGTGGCCGGATCGGCTCGTGATGCCCGCGCTCGAGCTGGCCGCGGCCGTGGCGATCCTCGCCGCGGTCTCCCTGCTCGGCTCGATCTTCCTGTCCGTAACCGCCAACGGCATCGCCGTGTTCATGGTCTTCGGAGCCGGTCTCACCGCCGGCTTTCTCGGCCAGATCGGCGAGGCGCTCAGCTCCGAAACGCTGCAGGACATCGCTCGCATCGCATCGTGGGTGCTGCCGTTCGAGGCCCTCTACCAGGACGCGCTCACCGAGCTCACGGCGGACACCGGCGGCGTGACCAAGGCCGTCGTCGATCTGGGGCCGTTCGGCGGCGCGCAGTCGGCGGGAGCGTGGCTGTGGCCCTGGTCCGTGGCCTACCTCGTGATCCTCGGCTTTATCGCGATCCGGGCCTTCGCGCGCAAGGATCTGTAGGGGCCGGATCTATCCGGCCCGACGGCCCGTCGGGCCTGCCGGGCCGCTCATCCGGCCCGAAACCAGCGCGGCTCGGTTCGCGCCACGACGAGGCCGGATCTCATCCGGCCCGACGACGCGGCCTCTCGGGCCGCTCCTCGCCCGAAATCAGCCTGCGGCTGTTTCGGGCTAGTGCGTCGGCGCCCGGAGCGTGTAGACCGCGGCGCAGTCGAGATCGCCGTCGCCGCGCTCGACGAGCCCGTCGAAGACCGGAGAACGCGCTCTCGCAGGTGGGGCAGCTCGAGACCGAGGTCGGCGGCGACGCCGAGCGCCATGGCGAGATCCTTGCGCAGCGTTCGGACCTTGCCGCCGGGCACGAAGTCCCGCTCGATCATGCGCGTTCCCTGTCCCTGGAGGATGCGCGAGTCCGCCCAGCCTCCCCGCAGCGCCTGCTGCACGAGCCGCGGGTCGAGGCCCGGCGCCTCGACGAGCGCGAGCGCCTCCGCGACCCCCTCGAGCGCGAGGCCGACGATCACCTGGTTCGCCACCTTCGCCATGTGGCCGGCGCCGGGCCCGCCGACGTGCACGACGTTCGCTCCCACGGTCTCGAGCACCGGGCGAACGCGCGCCACGTCCTCGTCGCTGCCGCCCGCCATGATCGCGAGGCGTCGCGGCGGCGGCGCCCTCTGCGCCACCGGACACCGGCGCGTCGACCCAGCCGATGCCACGTGCGCCGAGGCGCTCGGCGCGCTCGCCGGCTCTCGACCGGGTTCGAGCTGCCCATGTCGAGCACGACCTGCCCGGGCCGAAGAGCGGCTCGAGCTGCTCGAGCACCGTCGCCGACGGCGGCCGAGTCGGAGAGCATGAGCAGCACGACGTCGGCTGGCGGCCGCGTCCTCGAACGAGCCGCCGCGGTATGCCGTTCGTCAACTCGTCTGCGAGCGGCGATCGGTTCCAGCCGCGGACGTCGATGCCGGCGGCGGCGAGGTTGCGGGCCATCGGCCGGCCCATGAGCCCGAGCCCGAGGAACCCGACGGTCGGCTGCGCGCTCACGTCGCGCGACTCTAACGTTCCGCGGGTCACGTCCCACGAAGGAGGACGGAAGCCATGCCCACGCGAACCGACTCCAGCCCGACGGCGTCGCCGTCCCGAAGCTGCCGTACTCGCCCGTCGTCGTCAGCGGCGATCTCGTCTACACCGCCGGTCAGGCGCCCTTCGACGTCGACGGCAAGCTCGTCTCCGACGACGTCACCGAGCAGACCCTCCAGACGCTGAAGAACCTCGGCGCCTGCCTCGACGCGGCCGGCTGCGGGTTCGAGGACGTCGTCAAGGTCAATGCGTACCTGACGACTCTCGACGACTTCCCGGCGTACAACGAGGTCTACGAGCGAGTTCTTCGACGCCCGTACCCGGCCCGGACGACCGTGCAGGCGGGCCTCGTCGGCTTCAAGGTCGAGATCGAGGCGGTGGCGCGGAAGCCGACCTGATCCGCTGGCGGGCGCCCGCGAGGCCAGGGTCGCAGTCGTCACCGGGGCGAGCCGAGGCCTCGGCGCGGTCATCGCGGCCGCCCTGGCAGGTGCGGGCGCCCGCGTGGCGCTCGTCGCCCGCGAGGCCGAGCGGCTCGACACGGTCGAGGCGCGGATCGAAGCGAGAGGCGGAGCGTCGCTCGCGCCTTCCCTGCCGACGTGAGCCGGCGCCGACGAGGTCGAGGCGCTGGCGGGCGACGTCGAGCGCGAGCTCGGGGCGCCGGACGTGCTCGTCAACGCGGCCGGCGTGTTCGGGCCGCTCCGCCTCATCGTGGACGGCGACCCGCGGTCGTGGGTCGAGACCGTCATGGTGAACCTCGTCGGCCCGTACCTGACCTGTCGCGCATTCGTGCCGGGCATGATCGACCGCGGCTTCGGCAGAGTCGTCAACGTCTCGTCGGCCGGCGCGCTCTATCCGCCCGGCAAGCTCGACAGCGCCTACGTGACGAGCAAGGTGGCGCTCAACCAGCTCACGCGGCACCTGGCGGCCGAGCTGGAAGGCACGGGCGTCACCGTCAACGCGATCCACCCCGGCGACGTCATGACCGACATGTGGCGCGTCGATCCGCGACGCGGCCGAGGAGCTCGGGCCCGGACGGGCGAGGAGTACCGCGAGTGGGCGGCGACTGGTCGAGGAGAGCGGCGGCGATCCGCCGCACAAAGCGGCCGACCTCGTGCTGCGCCTCGTCTCCGAGCGATGCCGGGTCGGTCGAACGGGCGCTTCGTCTAGATCGACGATCCGATCCAGCCGCCGCTGCCGAGCTGGGACTGATCAGGCGGAGCGCGCGGCGAACGAAGTCCTTGATCACGGCGAGGTACGCGTCGGCCTCCTTCTCGAGGATGATGCAGTGGCTCGAGTTGCCGAAGATGACGAACTCGTTGTCTGCGATGCCGTCGGCCAGGATCCGGTGGCAGCGTATGTCGACCTCGTCGTACCAGCCGCAGACGATCAGCGCGGGAGCGTCGATCTCGCCGAGACGATCGGTGACGTCCCAGTCGGCGAGCGTGCCGGTGAGGAGAAACTCGTGCGGGCCCCCACATGTGGAAGTAGGCCGGGCCGTGCGCCGCTAACAGCGGCGTCATGATCTCGTCGAACTCGCTCGAGCGAGCGCTCGATCTCGAACGGCGTCGAGCGGCGGAGGTGCCGCGCGAGCAGCTGCATGGTTCTCGCCTCGTACTCCGGGCTCTCGAGATTCCCCTTCGCCTCGTCGACGACCATCTTCACGAAGGTCTCCGCGCCGAGGTCGAGCTTGAGCTGGGTCATGCTCGCGGTAGATCTCCGCGGTGCTCGACCCGGTGTTCGACAGAACGAGGCTCTTCACTCCGGCCGGATGATCGAGGGCGTACTGGAGGGCGAGCATGCCGCCCCAGGACTGGCCGTAGAGATGCACGCGCCCGAGCTCGAGGCTCGTCCGCACCGTCTCGAGCTCCTCGACGAAGCGCGGCACCGTCCACAGCGAAGTGTCGTCCGGGACGTCCGACTTGCCGCTCCCGAGCTGGTCGTACAGCAGCACCTGGAGGCCGTCGCCGGCGATCTCACCGAGCCGTTGGATTCCGACGTGGTGTGAGCCGGGCCCGCCGTGCAGGCCGACGAGCGTCTCCGGCCCGATGCCGAAGAGCCGGTAGTAGATCTCGTGGCCGTCCGTCATCGACGGCCAGCCGGCCCTCCTGCTCGGCCATGGTCACTCCTTTCCTGCCGTCGGTTCGGGCTCCGTGCTCGGGCGTTGCATCGTCCCGGTCGACCAGCCAGCAGCGCGCCGCCCGGAGCGGTCGGTCGCGATCAGCGTCGGCTCGTCGACGCAACGGTCGTGCGCGTTCGGGCAGCGCGCGCGGAACAGGCAGCCGCCCTCGTCGGTCTCGAGCCGCGCCGTCTGCCGTTCGAGCGACATGCCCGGCCGCGGCACCGATTCGAGCAGGCGCTGCGTGTACGGGTGGAGCGGCGCCGCCAGGATCGTCTCGACGGGCCCGGTCTCGACGACGCCGCCCGCGGTACATGACGAGGACGTCGTCGGCGACCTGCCGGACGACGGCGAGGTCGTGCGAGATGAGGATGTAGGTCAGCCGGAGATCGCGCCGCAGGTCGGCGAGCAGGTTCAGGATCTGCGCCTGGATCGAGACGTCGAGCGCCGAGACGGCCTCGTCGAGCACGAGGATCTCCGGCTCGGCCGCGAGCGCCCGCGCGATGGCGACGCGCTGGCGCTGGCCGCCGGAGAGCTCGCGGGGCAGCGCGCGCGCCTCCTTGCTCGCCGAGGCCGACGGCGTCCAGCAGCTCGCTCGTGCGGGCCGCCTGCTCTGCCTGCGAGCGGCCGAAGTGCACCTGCTGCACCTCGTCGAGCGCCCGTCGGACCGACTGGCGCGGGTCGAGAGACGTGTACGGATCCTGGAAGACGATCTGGATGGCGCGTGCGCGCTCGCGCCGCTCGGCGCGCGTCGGCTCGCGCGGACGAGCTCGCGTGCCCTGCAGCTGCGATCCGTCCGGCGCTCGGCGGCTCGAGGCCGACGAGCATCCGGGCGATCGTCGTCTTGCCCGACCCGGACTCGCCGACGATGCCGAGCGACGCATCCCGGCTGCGAGCGAGAACGAGACCTCGCGCACCGCGCGTATCTCCGTCCGGCCGCGGCCCGAGATGGCCCGCTGCGCTGAAGGTCTTGGAGAGGCCCTCGACGGACAGCAGCGCATCCCCGTTGGCGCCGCTCTCAGGCTCGTGCGGGCACGTGCAGGGCCGCGAGCTCCGACCGGATCTCGTCGACTCGCCGGCAGGCCGAGGACGCGCCCGGCCCGACACGACGGAGCGGCGGGATCTCGGCGCGGCAGGCGTCGACCGCGAACGCGCAGCGTGGGTGGAACGGGCAGCCCGTCCGGTGCCTCGACCGGGGTCGGCGGCCGTCCGGGGATCACCGTCAGGCGCTCGCTGCGAGCCTCGAGCGCCGGGCGGGCGGCGAGCAGGCCGACCGTGTACGGGTGGGTCGGCGCGGCGAAGAGCGCTCTCCGTCGGCTGCTCCTCCATGATGCGGCCCGCGTACATCACGACGATCGCGGTCGCAGATCGCGGACGCGAGCTCGAGATCGTGCGTGATGAAGAGCATGGCCAGCTCGCGCTCGCGGCGCAGCCCGTCGAAGATCGCGACGATCTCGGCCTGGATCGTCACGTCGAGCGCCGTCGTCGGCTCGTCCGCGATCAGCAGCTCCGGCTCGCCGGCGAGCGCGCCCGCGATCATCACGCGCTGCAGCATCCCGCCGGAGAGCTCCCCCGGATAGGCGCGCAGGACCCGCTTGCCGTCGGCGATGCCCACGTCCGCGAGCAGCTCGAGCGCCGCGGCTGCGGGCGTCCTCGCGGCTCGAGCCCTCCGTGCACGCGCAGGCCCTCGGCGAGATGGTCGCCCGCCGTGCAGAGCGGGATCGATGTGGGCGCGCGGATCCTGGAAGATCATCGACGATGCGGCGGGCGCGAACCGCGCGCAGCGCCCGCGCCGGCTCGGCCAGCAGATTCAGCCCGTCGAACACCACCTCGCCCCCGGTGCGGGCGCCGCGCGGCAGCAGCCGGAGGATCGTGCGGGCCGTCATCGACTTGCCGCTCCCCGACTCGCCGACGAGACCGACGACCTCTCCTCGGTCGATGGAGAGGCTGACGTCGCGCACGACGGCGTGGTGCTGCCCGCCGATCAGCAGCTCGGTCGTGACACCCGCAGCTCGAGCAGGGGCCGCCGTCGGCCGCAGACGCGAGCAGCGGCTCCGTCATCGCGATCGGCCGGCGCGCCCTGACAGGGCGTCGCCGACGAGGTTGAAGGCGACGACGGCGACGGCGATCGCGATCGAGGCGGAGATGACCTCGGAGTACGAGTGGAGCACGAGGCTCTCGCGCCCGTCCGTGAGCATCTGCCCCCAGTCCGACGTGGGCGGCTGGACGCCGAGCCCGAGGAACGCGAGCCCGGCGAGGTCGAGGAGCGCGTAGCCGAAGTTCAGCGTCGACTGGGCGGCGATCGTCGGCGACACGTTCGGCAGCACGTGGCGCCCGGAGACGCGCATGCTCGAGAATCCCTGCACCTTGCAGGCGTCGACGTAGGCCTTCTCCCGCTCGACGAGCACGACGCCGCGCACGACGCGCGCGAACAGCGGGATGTAGATGACCGCGATCGCGATCGTCGCCGTCCAGAACCCGGCGCCGAACGCGGCGACGATGACGATCGCGAGCAGCAGCGGCGGGAAGGCGAACATCACGTCCCAGATCCGTCCCAGGATCGCCGTCGACGTGCCCGCCCCTGTAGCCCGCGAGCAGGCCGAGCGGGACGCCGACGAGCGTCGAGATCCCCACCACGAGCAGGGGGCCGAGCAGGCTCGTCCGGGTGCCGTAGATGAGGCGCGAGAGGATGTCGCGGCCGGAGGCGTCCGTGCCGAGCCAGGTGCTCGGAGCTCGGCGGCGCGAGCGTGTCGCCGAGGTCGACCGCGTTCGGATCGTAGGGCGCGATCAGCGGCGCGAAGATCGCGACGAGCACGAGTACGCCGATCACGATCCCGCCGGCGATCGCGGCCGCCGGGGCGTCGACGCCGGGATCCAGCGGCGCCGGTAGAGGGTCGGTGCTTCCTCGGCCGGCGTTGCCATCAGGCCGTCTTCTGCCGGAGCCGGACGCGCGGGTCGATCACCGCGTACAGGAGATCGACCCCCAGGTTGATGAGGATGAAGGCGACGGTGAAGAGGAGCGTGACCGCCTGCACGACCGCGAAGTCCTTCGTCCGGACGGCCTGGATGAGCAGCGCGCCGAGGCCGTTGAGACCGAACGTGTACTCGACGAGCACCGCGCCCGTGATGAGGAAGCCGAAGACGAGGCCGCCGATCGTGACGACGGGGACCATCGCGCTGCGCATCGCGTGCTTGCCGACGACGCGGCGCTCGGAGAACCCGCGGCTGCGCGCGGTCTCGACGAACTCCTGCTCGAGCGCCGAGCCCAGGCCGGCGCGGGCGACGCGGGCGACGAACGCGGAGAGCGCGACGGCGAGCGCGATCGCCGGCAGCGTCAGGTGGTAGATGCGGTCCAGGCCCGAGTCGCCGAGACCGAACACGGGGAACCACCCGAGCGCGACCGCGAAGATCGTAATAAGAAGGATCCCGGAGACGTACGTCGAGATCGACGAGCCGACGAGCGTGAAGATCGAGACCGTCGTGTCGAGCGGCCCGTGGCGTTTGATCCCGGCCGCGATGCCGAGCCCCAGCCCGAAGATTGCGATGAGGATGAGCGCGTAGACGGCGAGCTCGACGGTGGGGAGGATGCGGGGCGTGACGACGTCGGTCACGTCGTCCCTGAAGATGATCGACTCGCCGAGATCGCCCTGGAGCGCGTTCGTGAGCCAGGTCCAGTACTGGGTGAGAAACGGGTCGTCGAGGCGGTAGTGGTCGCGGATCGCCTGCCTCGTCGCCTCGTTGACGTTCTTGCCGGCGAGCAGCACCTGCTCGGGGCTTCCCGGGGCGAGGTGGAGGAACGAGAAGACGATGAAGGACGTGGCCAGCAGGAGCGGGATCGCCCCGAGCAGCCTGCGCAGGACGTAGAGACCCAATGGTCTACCGGCGGAGAGCCGTGGTGCCGCCCGAGTGTCTCACTGGCGGCACCACGGTATCCGATTGGTTTCTCGTCGTGATCTAGACGCCGCTGAAGTCGGCGGCGTACGGATCCCAGTACGTGAGCGGCCGGATCTGGTAGCCGCCCAGCCGGTTGTTCAGCACCATGACGGCGTCGGGGCTGTAGAAGACGACCCACGGCTGGTCGGGGACGATGAGCGCCTGGGCGTCGATCAGATGTTGCGCCTGCTCCGCCGGGTCGACCGTCTCGCGCCAGGCGTTCAGCGCCGTGTCGACGTCGGGGTTCTTGTAGACCGAGTTGTTCGTGACGAGGTTGGTCGACAGGAAGTTGACCAGGAGGTTCCCGGCCGGATCCGGGATGTCGGATCCCCACTGGGTCACGGACATGTCGTAGGGGCGGTCCTCGGTGCCGGCGAACTCCTGCGCGATCTTGTCGGTGAGCTCGATCTTCTCGGGCGAGAGATCGAGGCCGATCTGGCTCGCCGCGGCCTGGATGGCGACGGCCTGCTCCTCGTCGAACGGGAGGGCGACGAGCATGCTTGGCGGATGCCCCCGCCGCCCCGGCCTCGTCGATCAGCGCCTTGGCGCCCTCGATGTCGACGGTGTACTCGGGCAGCGCGTCCCAGGCGGCCTGGAACGCATCCTGCTCGTAGGTCCACATCGCGGGAGTCGACGGCGACTTGATCGGGGCCTGCCCGATCCCGCCCCAGGTGGACTGCAGCAAGCCGTCCTTGTCGATCGCCATCGAGATCGCCTGCCTGACGCGGGGATCGTCCCACGGCGGCTTTTGGGTGTTGATCGTCAGGTAGTGGACCTGGTAGGACGGCGCGCGGTAGACGCTGACCGAGTCCACGCCGCTCAGGGCCTGGACGCTCTTGCCGGAGAGCGCCGTCCCGAAGACGCCGTCGACCTCGCCGGTCGTCAGCGCCTGCACGATCGTCGCCTCGTCGAGGATGATCTTGACGACGAACTGCTTCACAGCGTTGGCCCGGTCGGTGTTCCAGTAGTCGTCGAAGCGGTCGAGCACGATCTCCTGGCCCTTCGTCCAGGACGTGAACATGTACGGCCCCGTGCCCATCATTCCGGCGTCGGGCGTGCCGACGTTGGCGGCGTTCGCCTCGACCCAGGCCTGCGACGTGATTGCGGCGGCGTTCGTGGCCAGCGCCCAGTCGAAGACCGAGTCGGGCGCGCTGAGCTTCACCGTCACCTCGAGATCGCCGGTCGCCGTGACGTCTTCGACTCGCTCGTGGAAGGTCGCGAGGTAGGAGCCGAGGTCCGGGTCGCGGTGGCGGTTGAGGCTGAAGGCGACGTCCTCGGCGGTCATGTCGGTCCCGTCGTGGAACTTGACGCCGGAGCGCAGCGTGATCACGAACGTCGTCGGGTCGGGCTGGTCCCACGCCTCGGCGAGGTTCGGCTCGAGCTCACCCTCGGGGCTGAAGCGCAGCAACGGCTCGCAGATGTTCGTCGTCGCGGCAGTTCGTGTTGAAGTCGTACGCCAGCGCGTAGTCCATCGACACGGCCTCGCCGTTGATGACCCAGGCCATCGAGTCGACCTCGCCGCCGCCGCCGCCGGGCACCGTCTCGGTCGCCGGGGGCGTCGCGGGAGGCGCCGGCTCGGTGCCGGCGGGCTCCTCGGCGGGCGGCGCAGCCGGCTCCGCGGCCTCGTCCCCGCCGCCGCAGGCGGCGAGCAGCCACGCGAGGCTGATCGCACCCGCCGCGCCGCCGCCCTTGATCATCAGCTCGCGCCGCGTCAGCCCTCGGCGCTCGAGCGGCTCGCGCTCGCGTTCCTCCATGGCAGAGCCTCCTCTCGTCCCGTTCCCCGGCCCGGGGCGCCTGGTATAGCACAGGCGTCCCTCCTGGGCAATTAGACCGCGAACGAGCGCGAAGGTTGGCGGGACGCTCTAAGAATTCGCTGATGAACGAGCCGCTGCTCGTCGGGCTCGACGCCGGTACGTCGGCGACGAAGGCCTGCGCCTTCACGACCCGAGGGCGCCTGGTGGCCGAGGCGGGCGTGCCGGTTGCCCTCGAGCATCCGGCACCCGGCTTCGCCGAGCAGCCGGCCGCCGTGCTCGCCGACTCGGCCTGTGAGGCGCTGCACCTGCTCTCCCGGCAGATCGAGCCGAGCGACGTTGCCGGGATCGGGGTGACCGGTCAGATGGGAGGGCTCGTGCTCGTCGACTCGGACGGCCGGGCGATCTCGCCGCACCTGTCGTGGCTCGACGGGCGCGCCGCCGCGGCGGTCGAGAGCGCGATGGAGGAACACGGTCGCCGCCTGCTCGAGCTCGGCGGCCTGTCCCCCTATCTGGCGCCGAAGGCGGCGTGGTGGCTACGTGCGCACGGCGATGCGGCAGCGGACGCCGCGCGGATGGTCGAGCCCGCCGGCTTCATCCTCCTCCAGCTCGCCGGGAGCAGGCGCGGACGACGCCGTCATCGACCGCTCGTCGTGCGGCTTCGCCGGTCTCTTCGACGTGCGCAGCGGGGACGTCGAGCCGGAGCTCGCCGAGCTCTGGGGGGTCTCTGCGGGCCTGGCGCCCCGCGTCGTTGCGGCCGGGGAGGTCGCCGGGAGCCTCTCGGCGTCCGCGGCCTCCGCGACCGGGCTACCGGCCGGGATTCCTCTCGTCGTCGCCCCGGGCGACGGCCCCTGCGGGTGGCTCGGAGTCGGCGCCGTCGAGTCCGGCGTCACGGTGGACACGGCGGGAACCTCGGACCACGTCGGAATCTGCACGACGGGCTACACGCCGGACGCCGAGGGGCGAGTGCTGATCTGCCTCGCCTCGGGCATCGAGAGCCTCTGGCACCTGCAGGGCTACACGAGCGGCACGGGGCTCACCCAGCGCTGGTTCCTCGAGACGTTTCCGTCCGACGACGGCTTCGCGGGGCTCGAGCGGCAGGCCGCAGCGGTACCCGCCGGCGCCGAGGGGCTCGTCTGCATCCCGCACTTCGGCGGGCGGGTGTGCCCCTACCAGCCGGCCGTCGCGGGGGTCTTCGTCGGTCTCACGTGGCGGCATCGCAAGGAACACCTCTACCGCGCGCTGCTCGAGAGCGTCGCCTACGAGTACGGCTGCTACCTCGAGGCGGCCCGGCGCCTCGATCCGAGGCTGACCTCGCACGAGGTGCGGCTGATCGGAGGAGGCGCTGCGAGCGGCCTCTGGACGCAGATCAAGGCCGATGTGCTCGGCATCCCGTACTCCGTGATGGAGGAGTCGAACTACACCTGCTGGGGAGCGGCGATCTCGGCGGGCGTCGGCGTGGGCGTCCTCGACGACATGGCGTCCGTGGCCCGCGAGACAGCCCGCGTCCGCGAGGTCGTGAAGCCCGACCCGGCGGCCGCCGAGATCTACGGCCGGCTGTTCGACGTGTACACGAGCCTGTACGAGGGCCTCGAAGGCCCGTTCCGCTCGCTCTGGCTGCTGCGTCAGGAGTCGAGCCAGCGGGCCGGGCTCTGAACGAAGATCTGGTCGATCAGCGCGTCGTCGAGGCCGGCGCGGCGCAGCTGCGGGACGAACGTGCCGAGGATGTGCTCGAACCCGGGGCCGCCGCCGTAGGCGCGTAGGTACGAGCGGCGTCCCATGTCGCCCGACACGAGCAGCCGCTCGGCATGTCCCGCTTCGACGAGGCGCAACAGCATGGCGATCCGCGCCTCGTCGGATGCGTACTTCACCTTCGACGGGCCGTCGAAGAGGACGTAGGCGCCGCGCTCGCAGAGCTCGCGCAGGAGCCCAAAGTCGAGGTTCTGGTCCATGTGGCTCAGCGCCACCTTCGTGAGATCGGCGCCTTCCGCCTCCAGCAGGTCGAGCTGCTCGGGTGCCATCGTCCCGCGCGTCGTGTGCGTCACCACCGGGCAGCCGGTCTCGGCCTGCACGCGGCCGACTGCGCGGGCGATCCGCTCCTCGACCGGCAGAACGACGTTCTCGCTCGTTCCGAGCTTCGCGACGGCAGCGCGCGCTTCCGTGCCGTCCATGCCCTCGTGGAGATCCCGAACGAGGATGGCGACCAGCTCGTCGTCGGACGCGTCGAGCGCCTCCTGCCCGTAGTCGCCGCGGTTCCAGCCGGTGACGCAGACGATGTTCACGTGCGTCCGCGCCGCGATCGGCAGCAGCGCCTGCGCGTCGCGGCCGTAGTCCCGTGCCGTCGCATCGACGAGAGTGCGACCGCCGGCGCGGTGGAAGCTCTCCAGCTCGGCGAGGCTCTTCTCCGGGTCGTCGAGGACGTAGTCCGGGTCCTCTTCCGCACGCCAGCGAGGCGGCCGGGTGAGGACGTGCTCGTGGACGTACGTGAAGCCGAGCTCCTTGGGCGCGACCGGGCCGCGCAGCGTCTGGATCACGGCGGCCGTTCTATCAAGCCTCTAGGATCGCCGCCGTGTTTGTCGGGATCTCGTGCGGCGGCGAGTTCTGGGGCCTCGACACGTTCCGGCGCGTCGAGGAGCTCGGGTTCGACGGCCTCTTCTCCGGCGAGCACCTCCTGTTTCACCGGCCCGTCTGGGACGCGGTCTCGATGTGCACGGCGATGGCGTGCGCGACGGAGCGAATCGCGATCGGGCCGGCGGCGACGATCGCGCCTCTGCGCCATCCGACCCTGCTCGCCAAGGAGTTCGCCGGAGTGGATCGGATCTCGGGCGGGCGGCTGATCCTGACCCTCGGTGTTGGCGGCGACTACCCGAAGGAGTTCGCGGCCGCGGGTGTGCCGCTCGAGCGCCGCGGGCGCCGCACGGCGGAGACACTCGAGATCCTCCGGCGCTATTTCTCGGGCGAGCGCTTCTCCTACCGCGGCGAGATCTTCGAGCTCGAGGACGTGTGGCTCGATCCCCCGCCCGTCCAGGCCGGAGGGCCGCCGCTCTGGGTCGCCGGGCGGCACGAGGCGACCCGGCGTCGTGCTGCGCTGCTGGGCGACGGCTTCCTCCCCTACATGATCACGGCGGAGAGCTTCCGCGGTATGTGCGCCTCGGTTCGCGACTTCGCCGGGCAGGGAGGACGCGAGCTGCCCGGTGACTATGCGTTCGCCGCGTATCTCTTCTTCTGCCTGGACGGGGACGGCGCCGCCGCCCGCCGCCGGGCGGACGAGCATCTCGTGTGGCGCTACGACGAGCCGCGTTTCACGGGCGACCTCGCGGGCAAGTACGCGGTCGCCGGGAATGCCGAGGAGTGCGCGGAGGGGCTCGCCCGGTTTCTGGACGCGGGCGCGACGCACCTCGTGCTCTTCCCGATCCGCCGGGACGGCGAGCCGCCGCTCGAGACGCTGGAGGCGATCGCCGACGGCGTGCTGCCGGTGTTCAGGGCCGGATGAGATCCGGCCCCTACGGGCTCAGGTCCCCGGCCACCTCGTCGAAGCGCGGGAAGGTCTCCCAGTCGCCCGTGCCGCGGAGGGCGTGTGCCGCGATCAGGTTGCCCGCGCGCGCACAGGCGACCGGCGCCCATCCGTGCAGCAGCCCGTAGGCGAAGCCGGCCGCGAAGCCGTCGCCGGCGCCGATCTCGTCCACGACCTGCTCCACCGCTCGGGGCGGCACTTCGACCGGCTCGCCGTCCTGCGCGACGACGGCGCCGCGTGCACCGACCCGCACCGCCGCCTCGCTCGCGCCCGCGGCCCGCGCCGCGTCGAGCACCTCGGCCGCCGAGCCCACGCCGAACAGGAGACAACCCTCGTGCTCCCCGCAGAGGTACCAGTCGACGTTCGGCAGCACGGCCCGCTGGCCGGCCTCGGCCTCGCGGGGGCCCGGCCACAGCGCCGGGCGGTAGTTCGGGTCGAACATCACCGGGATGCCGCGTGCCCGGGCCTCGGCGGCCACCGCGAGCACCGCCGCCCGCGCTGATCCAGAGAGGGCCATCGTGATGCCGGTCAGGTGGACGAGGCCCACTCCGTCGAATGCCTCGAGGGGGACGTCGCCGGGCGCGAGCCGGCTCGCCGCGGAGCCCGCACGCCGGTAGAGGACGCGGCTCTCGCCCTCCTCGTGCCACTTGAAGAACACGGCCGTCGGCGCCTCCTGGTCGCGACTGACGAAGCGCAGGTCGAGCCCTTCGCCGGCCAGGGTCTCGTAGACCACGTCGCCGAGCGGATCGGCGCCGAGTCGGGAGACCCACGTCACGGGCACACCGAGCCGGACGAGCGCGATGCCGAAGTTCGACTCGGCGCCGCCGAGCCGGAGCCGGAACGGCGCCCCGTGGGCGAGGCCTCCCTCGACGCCGTCGAGGAGGACCATCGTCTCGCCCAGGGTCAGGACACGCACCGGCCGTACTGTAGGGGCGTGCTTCCGACGCCCCAGGACGTCCGGCTCGCGGAGCCGCGTGTCCGTCCGTTTCTCGAGCCCACCCCGCTGATCGGGAGCCCGCTCGGCGCCGATGTCCTGTTGAAGCTCGAGACGGAGCAGCCGACCGGGTCTTTCAAGGTTCGCGGCGCGCTGGCCGCGCTCACCCTGCTGGCGCCTGCGGAGCACGTTGTCGCCGCCTCTGCCGGGAACCACGCGCTCGGGATCGCGTGGGCTGCCGAGCGCCTCGGGCTGGAGGCCACCGTGGTCTGTGCCGAGACCGCCTCTGCGGCGAAGGTGGAAGCATTGCGCCGATTCCCGGCGCAGCTCGTCCTGCACGGCGACAGCTACGACAGCGCCGAGCGCCACGCCCTCGAGCTGGCGAAGGACGGGAAGCGTTTCGTCTCCGCCTACAACGACGCCGGCTGTCGTCTCCGGCGGTGGGCACCCTGGCGCTCGAGCTGCTTGGTGCCCTCGACGGGCCGCTCACGATCGCCTGCCCGGTCGGAGGCGGCGGTCTCGTGCCGGAGTCGGCCTGGCCGTCGCCGAGCGACCGGACGTGCGCGTGATCGGAGTCGAGGCCGAGGCTTCGCAGGCGCTGAGCAGATCGGTCACGGCAGGGAGGGTGGTCCCGGTCGAGGTCCTCCCGACGCTGGCCGACGGCCTGGCCGGCAACCTCGAGAGCGGCTCGATCACCGTCGAGCTGGCTCGGCGCCACGTCAGCTCGTTCGTGACCGTGACCGAGGCCGAGATCGCCGAGGCGATGCGATTTCTCCACGCCGAGCACGGCCTCGTCGCCGAAGGTGCGGGCGCGGCCGCCGTCGCCGCCTTCCTCGCCAGGCAAGCTCGAGCCGCGCGGCGGGCCGCTCGTCTGCGTCGTCAGCGGCCGCAACATCGCCGAGGAGACCGCTCGCGCAGGTCGTCCTGAGCGGCAAGCGACGTCGCGTCGTAGGGTAGTGCCATGACCAAGGTTGCCAAGCTCACCGAGTGCGGCCCCTACGAGCTCGTCGAGGGAGTCCGCATGTTTCCGTTCTGGGGCGAGGGCGTGATGATGAACCTCGTCGATCTGGAGCCGAACGCCGTCGTGCCGCTTCACAGCCACCCGCACGAGCAGCTCGGGCTCGTCGTGTCGGGGCAGATCACGATGGCGATCGACGGCGTCGACCACCCGCTCGGCGTCGACGAGTGCTACCAGATTCCCGGCGGCGTCGAGCACGGCGCGACCGCGGGAGCGGAGGGCTGCCGCGTCCTCGACATCTTCCAGCCCGTGCGCGAGGACTACGTCGCCCGTGCGGGCGGCGCCGAAGGCAGCTAGGCGGGCTCCCCGAACTCGAGCAGGTAGCCGTTGGGGTCGCGAACGGCGAACTCACGCATGCCGTACTCCATGACCTCCGGTCCCCATTCCACGACCACGCCGCGCTCGACGAGCTCGGCGTGGAGCGCCATGACGTCCTGCGGCCAGAGGTAGAGCGCGCCGGTCAGCGTCGGCTCTTCGGCGTCCGGCAATCGCGAGAACATGAGCCTGATGTCGCCGCGCCGCAGCTCGCACCAGACGGGCTCGTCGTCTGGATGCAGGCCGGTGACCCGGAAGCCGAGCTTGGTCTTGTAGAAAGCGATCGTCTCGCGCAGGTCGCGTGCGTGAAGGCTCGGTACCACGCGGCTCCCGAGCGCCGTCTGTCTCGGCGGCCGCGGCGGCGCCGGACGGGCCAGCTCGGCGCGGGCGTCAGCTTCCTGCTCGTAGTCGCGGATGTCTGTGATCCGCCCGGATCGCAGGCTGACCACCTGGTAGAGACGCCGTTCGTCAGCAGGCCCGTTCGTGGCTCCGTCGAGCCAGCGGTACGCGACGAGGGCCCGTTCCTCCTCAACGGCGGGGATGGTTACGTCAACGTCGGCGAAGCGCTCCGGCTCCCGCCTCGCTTCGGCGATCAAGCCTTCGAGGACCGACCGGACCTCCGCCGGCGTGGCTCAGCTCGGCGGCTCGGTTCCGGTGCTCTGGCCGTACCACTCCACGTCGTCGTCGAGCAACGCGACGAGCTGATCGACGTCTCCCTTGGAGAGCGCCTCGTATGCCTGCGCGAGCCGCGCCACCGTGGCCGAGTCCACGCCGACAGGGTACCTCCCGCGCCTCGCCGTCGAGTAGCCTCTTCGCGATGCCCGAGGAGTCGCTCCGCGATGTCGCTGCACGGCTCACCACGTCGACCGAGGCCCTCGCGGCGCTCGGGGCGGCGCTGCGCCTGAAGGCGAGCGGGCAGGAGGCGCCCGCTGAGGTCCAGACGTGCCTCGACGAGGTTGCCGAGGCGCTCGGTGTCGGCGGAGCACTCACGTCTGCTTCCCCGGACGAGCTCGGGCGTGCGCTGGCGCCGATCAGGGCGCTGTTCCTCCAGTCGGTCGACCTGCTCACGGATCCGACGCGGGAGCCGGGCTGGACGTACACGAACGTCGAGCTCCTCGAGAGCCTGGGCCAGAACTCGGCGGTCTTCGCGGAGATCGTCCGCGATGTCCTGGCCCCGCAGCTCGAGGGGCTCGCCGAGCGACCCTGGCCCGTCCGGATGCCGCCTTCCTGGACGTCGGAGTCGGCGTGGCCGCGCTGTCGATCGCGATGTGCCGAGTCTATTCCGGGCCTGCGGGTGGTCGGGATCGATCCGTGGGAGGTCGCGCTCGAGCTGGCGCGTCGCAACGTTGCCGCCGCCGGGCTCGAGCGACCGGATCGAGCTCCGCCGGCAGGCCGTCGAGGAGCTGCCGGACGTGTCGGCCTTCGAGCTCGCCTTCCTCGCCGGCCCGTTCCTCGGCAGCGTTCCGTCCTCGACGTGGCCTGTCAGCGCGTGCACGCCGCGCTGCGCCCCGGCGGCTGGGTGCTGTTCGGGATCTACCGCGGCCGAGATCCGCTCGACGAGGCGCTCGCCCACCTGCGCACGGCCCGCTCGGGCGGCGCCGTGCTCGACGCCCCGAAGCGGTCGGGCGCCTCGAACGGCGGGCTTCGTCGACGTGCGCCACTTCGCGGCCGAGCTCGGCATCCCGTCGGCGCTCGTCGTCGGTCGCCGTCCGTAGTGTTCCCTGGCTGTCCATGAGCGCCGGGCGTTCAGCTCTTCGCGACCTGCCTCGGCGATCTCGTCTTCCCGGAGGCGGTCGCGGATGCGAGACGTGCTCTGCGGGAGGCCGGCTTCGAGGTCGAGTTGCCCGCGACGGCAGGTCTGCTGCGGACAGCCGGCGTTCAACTCGGGCCATCGGAAGGCCGCGCGGCGCGTCGCCCGTGACGTTCGTCAGAGCGTTCTCCGCGATCGCTGCCCGTCGTCATGCCCGTCGGGCTCGTGCGCGACGATGGTCGCGCACTACCTGCCCGAGCTGGTCGGCGTCGAGCCCTACGACGTCTGGGAGCTCTCGGCGTTCCTCGATCGCCAGGGCTCGAGCCTCCCGCGCCGCAACGAGGGACGCGCCGTCGCCTACCACGACTCCTGTCACATGCTGCGCGAGCTCGGATCGCGACGCCGCCCCGCCGGCTGCTCGAGCGATCGGGCGCCGAGGTGGTGATGCTGCCGCGCCCGGATCTCTGCTGCGGATTCGGCGGCACGTTCTCCGTGCGTCAGCCCGAGGTCTCGGTCGCGATGGCCGACGACAAGCTCGGCGGCGTCGGCGCGGTCGGTGCCGAGGCCCTCGTGACGGCCGATCCGGGCTGTCTCATGCACCTGCGCGGCCGCGCCCGCAAGGTCGGAGAGCTGCCGGTCGTCCACCTGGCGACGGCGCTGGCTCGGGCATATCTGCCGAGGGGCCACCGCATGAGCGAGGGGCTCGTCGCCGGAGCCGGTGCGCCGAAGGAGCGCTTCCGCGACGTCGCTCGCGACGAAGCTCGCGGACGCCGGCGTCCAGGGCGCCGATCGACGTCTCCACCGCGCGGCTGCGCGGGCACCGTCTCGAGGCGTGGGGCGAGCTCGCGGACGTCGAGGAGCTGCGCCAGCGCGCGCACGAGATTCGCATGGAGGCGGTGCGTGACATCGACCGCTACCTCGGCCGAGTTCACGGAGCGCTCGAGGCCCGCGGCGGCCACGTCAAGGTCTGCGCGACCGCCGAGGAGGCCTGCGCGTACGTCGTCGACGTCTGCCGCCGGCGACGACGCGAAGCTCGTCGCGAAGTCGAAGTCGATGGCCACCGAGGAGATCCGCCTCAACGACGCGCTCGAGCGCCGCCGGGATCCGAGCCCGTCGAGACCGATCTCGGCGAGTACATCCTCCAGCTCGGCGGCGAGCACCCGGTCCACATCGTCGCGCCGGCGATCGAGAAGACGAAGGAGGACGTCGCCGAGCTCTTCTCCGCGCGTCGAGGGCCGCGAGGTCGCCGGCCGAGCTCGAGGAGCTCGACCCAGTCGGCGCGCCGGCAGCTGCGCCAGGTCTTCCTCGACGCCGACGTGGGCATCACGGGCGCGAACTTCGTCGTCGCCGAGACGGGCACGGTCGTCACGGTGACCAACGAGGGCAACGGGCGGCTCGTCGCGTCGCTTCCGAAGGTGCACATCGCGATCACCGGCATCGAGCGGCTCGTGCCGACGCTCGCCGATCTGGCCCCGCTGCTGCAGCTGCTCGGTCGCAGCGGGCACCGGTCAGCGGCTGACGAGCTACACGCATGCTCGTCACCGGGCCGCGCCGGGAGGGCGAGGAGGACGGGCCGGAGGAGCTCCACGTCGTCTTCCTCGAGAACGGCCGCCGCAACCTGATGGGCACGAAGTACGAGGAGATGCTCGCCTGCATCCGCTGCGGCGCCTGCCTCAACGTCTGCCCCGTCTACCGCAAGACGGCCGGCGAGGCCTACGGGCCCGTCTACTCGGGGCCCGATGGGGGCGGTGCTCGTACCGCTGCTCGTCGGGCTCGGCAACGCGCCGGCGCTTCCGCACGCGTCCTCGCTCTGCGGCGCCTGCACGGAGGCCTGCCCGGTCAAGATCCCGCTGCACGAGCTGCTGCTCGAGCTGCGCCGCGACCTCGTCGAGCAGCACGTCGCGTCGCGGCGCGAGCGCGCGGCGATGACGCTCTGGTCGCTCGCCTGGTCGAGCGTCACCGGCTACCGGATGCTCGACCTTCCTCGGCCGGCTCGGTCAGCGGCTCGGCGCGCGCGCTCGGGCCCGGCAAAGGCGTGGGCGCGAGGGACGCGAGCTCCCGCGGCTCGCGCGAAGGCGCTTCCGGGACTGGGATGACGAACCGCGCGGCACTCGTCGAGCTGCCTGCGACGCGAACCTGAAGCGGAACGGCTTCCGTGTCCACTACCGGGTCGTGCCCGAGATCCCGGGAGCGACGGTCTCGCGAGGCGCTCTACGCGCTCGCCGACCCGGGCAGCGTCGTCCTGGCGGCCTCGCCCGACGAGCCGCGCGACGAAGTCGCTGCTGCCCGAGATCCACCTGACGATCGTGACGCGAGGACCGCGTGCTGCCGGGCCTCGACGAGCTGCTCGCGCGCGTCGGGACGGCGACTGCCGAGCTCGCTCGCCATCGTCTCCGGCCCGAGCCGCTCCGCCGACATCGAGCAGATCCTCGCGCTCGGCGTCCACGGGCCTCGCGAGGAGCACGTCGTGATCGTCCCGCCGGGGGCGTAGGCGAGGCGGCCGCTACGCGGCCCGTCAGAGAGCCGCTTGGCCAGCCGGTCCAGGCCCCACCGCTCGGCCAGAGCGGCTGCGCCTGCCCAGTCGGGCTCGACGTCCGGCAGCGGGCGGCAGCGGCGCATCCGCCTGGAGCGTGGCGATCGCGAGGTAGACGCGCAGGTCGTCGGCCTCGGCCGAGAAGCGCCCGGCCGTCGAGCGCGGCCTCGAGCGAGCCGTGCTCGCGGAGGATCGCGGCGGCCTTGACCGGCCCGATGCCGGCGCGCGCCGGGCAACCGGTCCGACGGGTCGCCGCGTAGCGCGATGAAGTCCGGCACCTGCGTCGGGCTCGACGCCGTAGCGCTCCCGCACCTCGGCCGGTCCGACGCGCTCGAGCTCGTACGACGCCGCGCTTCGGCAGCAGGATCGTGACCGTGTCGCCGACGCCAGCTGGAAGCATGTCGCGGTCGCTCGTCACGACGAGCGTCTCGTCCGCCGCGCTTCGTCTCGGCAGGCGGCCGCGGCGGCGAGGAAGTCGTCGGCCTCGTAGCCCGCCTCCTTCGCCGAGGCGAAGCCGAACGACGCGACGAGCTCCGGCAGCCGGTCGAGCTGCTCGATCAGCTCGGGCGGGAAGTCGCGGCCGGACTGGTAGGCGTCGAAGAGCTCGTTGCGGTAGGTCGAGTTCGTCAGCGTGTCGAAGCCGACGACGACCGTCCGCGGGCGCTCGGCCTCCCAGAGCGTCACGAGCATGTTGGCGAAGCCCGACGAGCATGTTGGCCGGCCGGCCGGCGCCGTCCCCGATCGTCTTCGGCAGCGCGTGGAAGGCGCGGTGGGCGAGCGAGTCGCCGTCGACCGCCATCAGGGGTCGCCGCAGCCGGGTTGAGGCGGATCTCATCCGGCCGGCGGAGAGTCGGCGGCTCGAGCTCGGCCTCGAGCCGCTGGATCTCGGCCCAGAGGCGGTCGTGTGGCCTCCTGCCGGCGGCTCGACCTGGAGTCGCAGCCCGCGGAGATCGTCGACGGGCATCGGCGGCCCGAACGCGACGCGCAGCGGACCGAGGCGGCGAAAGACGATCCATGCCGCTGATCGCCGCCGGCAGGAGCGGGACGTCTGCCGCGAGCGCGATCCGCGCGGTGCCTGTGTGCGGGCGCGGCTGGTGCTTCTTGCGAAGTCCCTTGGTGCGGCGCGTCCCCTCGGGGAACATCGCCATCACGCCGTCCCTCCGGCACAGCCGCACCGCGGTCTCCGAACGCCTCCACGTCGCCCTCGCCGCGCCGCACGGGGAACGCGCCGACCCCAGCGGAGCAGCGTGCGCAGGCCCGGCTTCCACAGCTCCGACTTGGCCATGAAGTGCAGCTGGCGCGGCTCGAGCGCGATGGCAGAGCGGCCAGGGATCGAGGTTGGACGTGTGGTTGGCGGCGACGACGAGCCCGCCGGCCGTCGGGACGTGCTCGAGGCCGCGTACCTCCAGGCGGTACAGCCACTTGACGACCGGGCGAGAGACGATAGCACAGCGAACCGGTAGAAGGGCGAGACGCGCGGCATCGTGTCCGGCATCCGGGACGCGTATGACGGCCCGACCTCCGTCGCTATGGTGTTCCGCGATGGGCAAGACACTCATCATCGCCGAGAAGCCGTCCGTGGGGCGCGACATCGCGGCGGCGCTTCCGGGCACGTTCGCGAAGCACGAGGGCTACCTCGAGTCGGACGAGTACGTCGTCACCTGGGCGGTCGGCCACCTCGTCGACGCTTGCCGAGCCCGAGGACTACGACCCGACGCTTCAAGCGCTGGCGGATGGCCGATCTTCCGATCGTGCCGGACCACTTCAAGCTGAAGCCGCGCGACGACAGGGCGAAGAAGCAGCTCAAGGTCATTCACGGCTCCTCAAGCGCGACGACGTCGACCTCGTCGTGAACGCCTGCGACTCGGGCCGCGAGGGCGAGCTGATCTTCGCGTACGTGTACGAGACGTGCGAAGGTCGAGAAGCCGGTCGAGCGCCTCTGGATCTCGAGCATGACCAAGTGCGGCGATCCAGGACGGCTTCGCGCACCTGCGCCCGGGCGACGCAGATGGAGCTCGCTCGAGCGGGCAGCCCGCTCGCGCTCCGAGGCCGACTGGCTCGTCGGTATGAACGCGACGCGGGCCGCGTCGATCCGGCTGCGGGCCGCGTTCGACGGCGCCGTATCGCTCGGTCGCGTCCAGACGCCGACGCTCGCGATCATCGTGCGGCGCGAGCTCGAGATCCGGAGCTTCGTCCCCGAGCCGTACTGGCTCGTCGAGGCCGACTTCGAGGCGGCGGGGACCGGCGCTACACGGGCCGCTACCTCGGCGGCAAGCGGATCGGCCTGGACGAGGCGACCGCGATCGTCCGCGACTGCGAGGGCCGGCCCGGCACGATCACGAAGCTCGAGAAGAAGGAGGAGACGGAGCAGCCCCAGCTGCTCTACGACCTCACGTCGCTCCAGCGCCACGCGAACACGCTGTTCGGCTTCTCCGCCCGCCGCACGCTCGCAGCCGCGCAGAAGCTCTACGAGGAGCACAAGGCGATCACGTACCCGCGTACGAACTCCCGCTTCCTGACCAGCGAGCTGATCGACGAGATCAAGCCGACAGTCGCGCTCGTCGGCGAGAACGCCGCCTATTCGCGCGCCGCCCGTACGTGCTCGACCTCGAGAAGCTGCCGCTCGAGCGCGTCGTGAACGACGCGAAGGTCGAAGACCACCACGCGATCATCCCGACCCGCTCGGAGCACGTCATCGAGAAGATGAAGGAAGACGAGCGCCGCATCTTCGACCTGGTCACCAAGCGCTTTCTCGCCATCTTCCACCCGGATGCCGTCTTCGAGCGAACGCGGGTCGAGACGACGGTCGAGAGCTACGTCTTCCGCACGAGCGGGCGCGTGCTGCTCGAGGCGGGGTGGAAGTCCGTCTACGGCGAGGAGGTGTCGCCGGCGGCCGAGGACGAGGACTCGGGCGGCGACCAGTCCCTGCCGGCCCTGAGCGAGGGCGAGTCGGTCGACACGCGGCGGATCGAGGCGCTGCGGAAGGAAACGCAGCCGCCGAGGCGCTTCAGCGACGCGTCACTGCTCGGCGCGATGGAGACCGCCGGCAAGGACATCTCCGACGAGCGCGTCCGCGAGGCGATGAAGGACTCGGGGATCGGGACGCCAGCGACACGGGCCGCGATCATCGAGCGGCTCATCGACGTCGGCTACATCGAGCGCGACGGCCGTGCGCTGCACGCCACGGAGAAGGGCGTCCAGGTCGATCACGCTGCTCGACGCAGCACCCGCTGACGTCGCCGGAGCTGACCGGCGACTGGGAGCATCGGCTCGGCCTGATCGAGCACGGCGAGGACAGCCGTGACGCGTTCATGGCGGACATCGAGCGTTTCACGACCGAGACGGTCGCCGATCTCGACAAGCTGAAAGACGTTCGCATCGAGCGCGCCAACCTCGGGCCGTGCCCGGTCTGCGGACGCGACGTGATCGAGAACCGCAAGGGCTACTCCTGCTGGTCTCGGGACGATCCCGGCTGCGGTTTCGTGATCTGGAAGAAGAAAGCGGGTAAGACGCTGCCGGTCTCGGTCGTGAAGGAGTTGATGGCGAAGGGCCGCACGGAGAAGCAGGTGACCGGCTTCCGAGGCCGGTCGGGACGTACGTTCCGGGCCAAGCTGCGTCTCGAGCAGAACGACGAGGGCAAGTGGCGGGTCGAGTTCGACGAGGAGTGGGCCAACCAGGCGCAAACGCCCCCGCCGGAGCCCGAGCCGAGTCCGAGCCGGAGCAGCCGATCGCGGCGCTGTCCGAGTAGCCCCCTGCAGGTTCCGTCCAGCGCCGGGAATAACGTTCCCGCGCCGGAACGTTCTAACTAGTGGATCGATTGAACCGCGTTGGGAAGGGAAACTCGACCAAACCGGTGAATCGATAATCAGCGTACTGCGGTATGTAACCAGTACTACAATCTTGGATGAGGAGAATCTTGCACGAACTTCTGGAGAACGAGCAAGTACGAACCCTGCTCGAGAACGCTGAGGAGCGCGGCTTCGTCGACCAGGCGGAGCTCGACGCGCTTGCCACCGAGCTCGACATCGGCGAGGACGAGATCGCCGTGCTTCAACACGAGCTCGAGGCGATCGGCCTCGAGGTGGCGGTCCGTGCCGCTTCTCCGCCGCCGAGTCCGACGGCGACGAGCCCGAGGCGGAGCCTGCCGCCGAGCCGATGCTGGGCGCCGGCAGACTCGCTGCAGCTCTTCCTGGCCGACGTCGGGCGCCACAAGCTGCTGACCGCATCCGAGGAGGTCACGCTCGCGAAGCGCATCGAGCAGGGCGACCTCATCGCGAAGCGCCGCATGATCGAGTCCAACCTTCGTCTCGTCGTCTCGATCGCCAAGGGCTACCGCGGCCTGGGCGTCCCGTTCCTCGATCTGATCCAGGAAGGCACGCTCGGCCTGAACCGCGCGGTCGAGAAGTTCGACTGGCGGCGCGGCTACAAGTTCTCGACCTACGCCACGTGGTGGATCCGTCAGTCCGTTCAGCGGGCCGTCGCGAACCATGCGCGGACGATCCGCGTGCCGGTGCACGTGGTCGAGCGGCAGCAGAAGCTCTTCCGGGCAGGTCGCCGGCTGGAGCTCGAGCTGGGCCGCGAAGCCACGCGCGAGGAGCTCGCGGAGGCCACCGGCATCCCGATGCAGCATCTCGAGGAAGCGCTCGGCGCCGCCCAGGCGTCCGTGTCGCTGAACCAGTCCGTCGGCTCCGACGACGAGGGCGAGCTGGGCGATCTGTTCGCAGACCGCGAGGCTCCGGATCCGTTCGACGAGGCCGAGGAGTCGCTGCGCAAGCAGGGAGTCCGCAAGGCACTCGACGCGCTGCCGCTCCGCGAGCGGCGGATCCTCGAGCTGCGGTTCGGCTTCGAGGGCGACCCGTGGACGCTCGAGGCGATCGGCGCCGAGCTCGGGCTGACGCGCGAGCGGGTTCGGCAGCTCGAGGGCCAGGCGCTGGCGCGCCTCGCGGCGATCCGCGACCTCGTCTCGGTCGCCTCGGTCTAACCGGTTTTCGCACCGGCCGGGCGTATCGGCCCGAACGACGACCAACTCCCAGGTAGGGGCCGGGCATCCGGCCCCTACAATCATGCGGCGGTGCCCCTTCTCGACGTCTCAGATCGAGGCGATCGCCTCTTCCTCGGCTTCCTCGCGTCCATGGCCGTCGTGACGGCGATCCTCGCCTGGCAGGCCGTGGAGTCCCAGGAGGTCAAGAGCGCGCTGCAAGGCGGGTTCGAGCAACCCGTGGAGCTCGATCCGCTCGAAGAAGGGACGGTCGGCGCCGGCGCCGGGTACCTCAACGCGGGTGACCGGACGCTGACGCTCGAAGGCGCCGAGCTGATCGAGCCCGAGAACGTCGAACTGATCGACGTTGCCGTGTCAGAGCCGACGGGAACCGTCGAGCTCGAGGGGTTCGAGCTTGCTCCCGGGCAGGAAGCCGACCTCGTGGCACGCGTGCGGGTGAAGGGGCCCGGTGGGCCCGCGGGCTTCGAAGGGCTGCGCGTTCACTACCGCGCCGGTGGTCGTGCCGGCCAGGCGCCGTAGGCTCCGTCGCTTGACGCGGTGCGGGTATCCCCACCGCGCCTCACCTGCCAGCCGCATTCCAGCGTCAGTGTCCGTCTGCGAGGCTGACGGGTATGAGACGCAACCGCCATCGCCCGCCTCGGAAGCTTGTGCTACCGGTCGGCCTGGTCGTCAGCGCCGGACTGGTCGTCACGGCGTTGATCGCCCCGGCCGCCGAGGCGAAGCCTCTCCTCGCGGGCAGCCGGCAGGTTCCCGATCAGGTCGCGTCGGCGCTTGGGGGCAACTCGTCGGACGTCAGCTGGAACGACGTCCTCGCCGGCCTCGCTGCGGGCGCCGTGCTCGCATACCTGGCCATGCGCGCCGTGCGCACCCTTCGCGGTGCCCGGCGCGGTGCGTCCTTCCTGACCGAGAGCTAGGAACCCGCTCAGCGACGGTTCTGCTGCGGGTGTCACCCGCTCTCAGCGCGCTCGAGGTGACCCGTTCGGGGTACTTGCATCTCAGCAAGCTCGCAGAACAAGGGGTGAAAAGGCTTCCCTCCGTCGGGTAGGGAGTACGTTCCCTCGTTCTAGGGTGCTCTGGAAGGGGTGCCCCCGACGATGCACTCTTCGTGGACGCAGCCGAGCGGAAAGAGATTCTCTCGCGCTACCTCGATCATTCCCGCCGTTTCGACGAGGTGGCAGCGCGTCGCGGGCGCCGCGGGCCGGAATCAACCGGTGACGTCGTGCCCTTCCGCGCGCCCTCGCGCCGCCTCGAGCAGGAGCCGACGGCTCGCGAGACCCAGGTTCTCCAGCTGATCTCCGAGGGTCTCGTGAATCGCGAGATCGGCGAGGCGCTCTTCCTCTCGGAGGAGACGGTCAAGTCGCACGTGCGGCATCTGCTGGCGAAGCTCCAGGCCCGCAGCCGCGGTCACGCGGTGGCGATCGGCTTCCGCCGCGGCCTGATCAAGTAGCGCTGGACATTCCTTTTTCCGAGGAACGCCGAGGGGGCGGAATCAATGCCGCCCCCTCGACTCGGTCATCTTGCACCTACGGTGAGTTCAGCCATCCCCACTTAGAGGGATGGTTGGCCCACCGTCATGCACGCATCCTTCGGTCTGGCCTAACCCCAGGCCCTCAGACCGCCGACGATGACCGCCAGCGACGCGAAGGATGCTACGACGACCCCCAGGCGGATAAGAGTCCTGCGCACGCGCAACCCCTCTCCCCCGGGAGATGACGGCAGCGGCGAGTATAACCACTCCGACCGGGTGAGGTTCAACTGCTGCCCGTGGGCCCACCCGCTCAGAGCGCGCCGAAGTCGGCGCTGCTTCTCCACCTGTACGTCCTGCTCTTCGCTGCGGCTGGCGATCGGCACCGTGGTCGGTCTTGGTCACCTCTGGCTTCGATTTCGCGCCGATCTGGGTTGTCGCTGAGCCTCGGACTTCTTGCGGCGGTCGCGGAGCGGGCGAGGGTTCGTATCACGAGCAACCTTGAATTCTCGATCTCGCTCTTGCCCATCCTCTTTGTTGCGGTGGTGTACGGGCCACTCGCGGCCGCGTTGGTCGGTGCCATGGCGATGCTTGGCGACTTCCGTCAGCCCATATCTGCGCTGGGCTCTTTACACGTGCGCCGGGGTCGTCAATGGAGCTCTGGCCGGGATTGGTCGCTGGACATGCGGGTGCGATGGCGAGTAGCGTCTTTGGCGCGAACGCTGTTGGCTGCGGTAGCCGCTGCGCTGTCGCTACAGATATTCGATCGATCGTGGCGACCTTGGCTGTCGCGGTGCGCGGAACGATGTCCGTGGAGGCAGTGGTCGCCACAGCCCTACCCGATCCTGCCGACGTCTGTGCTGCTCAACGCGGGACTTGTGGTCCCGCTCGCATATGCGTACGTCGTCTTCTCGCCCTGGATTCTGCCGTTCTTCCTGCTGCCAGCTCTCGCGGCGCAGAGACTCTTCAGCATGTACCAGGCCCAGCGGCGGCTCGCCGGTGATCTCTCAGTGGTGAACGAGAAGCTTGAAAGGGCGAACTTCGAGTTGGCTGGAACCCTCGTTGCGACTCTGGAGGCAAGAGATCGCTATACGGCAGGTCATTCGTCCACAGTCGCGACTTACGCCCGCGACATCGCTGCTCGCTTGGGCCTAAGCGACGAGGAGAAACAGCTTGCACACCTGGCCGGGCTTGTGCATGACATCGGGAAAATCGGGGTTCTCTACGGGATCCTCGAGAAGCCAGGTCCTCTGACGCTACAAGAGCGTCGGGAGATGGAGAAACATTCCGTGATTGGTGAAAAGATTCTCGCAAACGTCGAGGCCTACGCAGAGATTGCGATAATTGTACGTCATCATCATGAGCGCGTCGATGGACTCGGCTACCCAGACGGCATTGCCGGCGATGACATTCCCATCATCTCGAGAATCATCTGCGTTGCGGACGCCTATAACGCTATGACCTCCGACCGACCCTATCGCGACGCCATGCCAATTCAGGTGGCTCGCGAAAGGCTTCGACAAGCAGCGGGCAGTCAGTTTGACGAGGCTGTCGTCGAAGCATTCGACCAGATTCTTGAGACAGCGCCGCAATCGTACGCATCGGGCCCCGATGAGCAGTCCGTTGCCGACTCACAAAGGCAACGAGTGGCGGCCAACGCCGCGTGACTAAGGCGCCGTGAGGATATCGCGAGCCAGCAACGCCGCCTGCAGCCGAGAGGTCACTCCCAGTTTCCGCAGGATGTTGTGTACATGAACCTTGGCCGTGGTTTCGGCAATCACGAGCCTCTGCGCTATCTCCGCGTTCGTCAGACCAGCCGCAACTAGCGCAAGCACTTCTCTTTCGCGTCTTGTCAAATCCGAGACGAGTGGCGATAGTGGTTCGCTCTCGCGAATACTTGCGCCCACCGCTGAGGCAAACCGGCGGTCGTTGGCCTGTCTGCACAGTCGACTCAACACGGCGGCTGTCCGTTCGTCTGCTGCGAGAGCTCGGAGTAGCTGGGGATGCGTGCGATAGGCCAGCACCAGTGCGTCAAGCAGTCCGCGGTCTTCTGTTTCGCGAACTAGTTCGGCAACCTCATCCGTGACGCCCGATACGTTTGGCGACTTGCGTGAATCCGCGATGAGGCGCGCGAAACGCGAAATATAGTGCGTTTCAGCGCAGCTCGTTGTGGAGACAGCTTCACCGATGTGCCGTTCGGCGTCATCGGTTAGTCCGACGCCCGCTTCGAGAAGTGCGGTTGTCGCGAGGAGTTCGCCCCGCATCGATAACGTCGGCTCTCCGATCAGGGGCCGACGCAAAGCGTCAAGACCACGTTCAAGCTCACCTTCAAGAATCGCGAGACGGGCGCTAACGAGACTCGCTTCAGCGTCAAGAAACGGATCGCCAGTGGCTTCTGCTGCATGACTGAGCAGTGGTACCGCGTGCCGCATGGTGCGCAGATCCCGAAGCCCAAACGCGGCATGTGCTCTGAGGCCCTCACTGACCGGAGTTGCGAAGTCTAGTCTTAACCGGCGGCAAAGACTCGACGCCTGATTTGCCAGGGAAAGCCCAAGGCGATAGTCCGAGCGTAGACATGCGACATACGCTGCCCACCCGAGGAACAGGCTGCCGGCTGACGGATCAGCGTGGGGAACAAGAGTCAACGTGGACCTGATGAGGGGCCAGATTCTGGAGACGTCATGCTTCAGGCGGGCTGACACTGTCCGCCCGACGACGACCCGGAGCTGCGTTGAGGGATCTTCCAGTTCGGCGTCCTCGAATCTTTGTAGGTAGTCGTCCAGTTCCGCGACCTCTAGCTCAGCCGCGGCGACTACTGCTCCCCAGAGCGCAGCAGAGGCCTGGTCGGGCAACTTGGCGCCATCTACCGCCTGCAGGTGAAACTGCAGGCTTGCGTCCGGTCGCGAGAGGAGATTTGCTGCCTGGCCCGCGAGTATCCAGATGCGTGCGTAGTACGGCGAGCTCGACGTTACGCGGCGAGCCGTCTCTTCTGCCAGGCCCAGTGCCTCGGTCAATCGACCCCGGCGCGACAACACCTCGGCTCTCACAAGCCGGGCCGGCACCCGCGTGGCTGCGGGGCCGCAGGCTTCCAGCCACGTTTCGAGTGTCTCGATCTGGCCCGCCGGTAGCAGATCCTCGGAGGCCTCCGCGATGATCTCGGCGGCGGTCTCCAGCTCGCCCGTGTAGGTCGCAAGCTCGAACGCCTCTTCCCAGCGGTGATGGACGCGCGCGTATGCGATCACGCCCTGAGCGAGCTTCGCAAAGTCGTCCGGCGCATCGGTCTCGAGCTTGCGCCGAAGGAAATCGCGCAAGAGCGGATGGAAGGCGTAGTCGGTCGAGCGTGGTCGGCTGGAGGAGACCGTCGTCCTCGAGGCGCGCCATGAGCGACTCGGGATCCTCCGCCCCGAGAAGGTCCCGAGCGACCTTGGGACTGAGCGAGGAGGGAACCGCGGCGAGCAACATGAGTCGCTGGAGCTCCGGCGTCTGCGTCTTGAGGACTTCTTCCGCGAAGTACCGGTACAGACGGTCGGTCACGAGCTCGTCCGGGATCTCGGCCGAGGCCGACAACGCTGCCAGGGCGATGAGCGCCGGCCAGCCCTGAGCCTGAGCGACCAAGCGCCGCACTGCGTCGCTCGGACGTCCGTCGAGCAGCACGGCCGCCTCGGCGTCGCTCATCGCGAGCTGGGGCGTCGTCAGCTCGAAGATCTCGCCGTGCAGGAAGCGCCGTGCCGAGGCCCAGGCGGGACGCCGCCGGGAGGTGACGAGCACCTGCAGCCCGGGCGCGAGCGTGAGCAGCCAGTCCATGAACTCCTCGACGGGAGCGGACTCCGCCACGAGGTGGTAGTCGTCGACGACGAGCCTGGCGCCGGCGGGCCAGTCGGCCACGTCCTCTGCCAGGAGCTCGGCCATCGGGCGCGCGGCGCGGTCAGGCGGTTCCCCGACCACGAGACGCTGCCGTAGTCGTTCGCCGGCTCCCGGGACGATGGGAGCCATTGCGTCGACGATGCCGATCGAGAACGCCGCGAGGTCGGCCGATGCCGCCGTGGCGTGGTACCAGGCGACGTCGGTGCGGCCCTCCAACCATTCGCTGGCCAGCAGCGTCTTGCCGTAACCCGGGGGTGCGGTCACGAGGATCGCCTGCGCAGTACTGGAGTCCAGCAAGCGCGTCAAACGAGGGCGCCGGAGATGCCGGCGGTGCAGCGGTGGAACGCTTGTGCCCTCGCGCATCGGCATCGGCTCGCGGCGCGCCGTAGGGCGGGAGGTTAGCGCCAAATCGGACAAGGACCGGCCGAAGGGTCCGTACACGAGGGGAGACCCCGTGCCCGCGCGGCAACCAACGCGGGCACGGGGCGCCGTCACCCCCGAGCCATTCAGCGGAGCGAACCGGAGATCTCGGGAACGCACGCTTCGTGGCTCAGGCCTAGGGGGTCCTCGCCCGTGGCGCGGAGGTACGCGTGTGGGATGTACCGACGTCGCGTCACCCCCAGCTTCGTCCTGAGGGTGTCGCAGTGCGCCTTGGCCGTTCGCGCAGTGACTCCGAGCCGCACCGCAACCTCTTCGTTCGAGCACCCTTCTGCGATCAGGCGCACGACTTCGCGCTGCCGATCCGTGAACCTGATCTCTTGCCGCATAGCCGCCATGGCGCGATCCTCGCAAGCCTCGACCGGCCTGCCAATTGGTCGCACGGCGTATCTTCAGATCTACATCTTGCGGTGTATGAACGCGGCCTCGTGGCCGACGGCGTTCGCGGTCTCGAGCTCTGCCACCGAAAGCGCTCCGATGCGATGGAGCAGCTCGAGCTCGTCGGAGAGGTGCGTGTGCATCATCTCCGGCCCGTCGGTCGCGATCGTGAACCGGACGCCGCGGTCGGCGAACGTCCGCAACGTGTCGCGCAGGGCATCCTGGTCGGGAAGCGCCCTCGTCAGCAGATTCGAGGTCGGGCAGATCTCGAGCACGATGCCCAGCTCGCGGAGCGTCCGCATGAGATCGTCGTCCTGCGCCGCCAGGATTCCGTGGCCGATGCGCTCGGGTCGCAGGACCTCCGCGACCTCGCCGATCTCGGCGAGGCCGTCGGCGCCGCCTTCCTCGCCGACGTGGATCGTGACGCCGAGCCCGGCTCCGCGGGCGCGCTCGATGAGCGGCGCCAGCTCGCGATAGGGGTAGCGGCCCGGCTGCGGGCGCGGCCCGGCGATGTCGATGCCGACGATGCCGCGTCGTTGCCAGCGGATCGCCTTCTCCACGATGATCTCGTTCTGCTCGAGCGTGAAGGTTCGATCCATCATCAGGATCAGGCCGGCGCGCACCTGGGGGAACTCGAGCTCGGCGCGGTCGAGCCCGCGGATCGCGGCCAGGATGATGTGGTCGAGGTCGCGCTCACCGCCTCGGTTGCGCTTCATCGGGTTGAAGCGGAGCTCGAGCGTCGTGATGTTCTGGCGGCGGTACGCGCCGCCGATGGCTCCGTGAACCGAGCGCTCGACGGCCAGCGGGCTCGACTGGATCAGCTCCGTCCACTCGTAGATCTCGTTCAACGCGGGCAGGCCGTCGACGCCGCGCGGGTCGTCGATCGAGATCAGGCCCTCGAAGTCCCAGTAGTCCTTCACGGGCAGTGCGATGCCCTGCTCGTGCGCGAGCGTCCACATCACGGCCGGATGCACCGAGCCGCCGAGGTGCGTGTGGAGCTCGGCGAGGCCTGCCCGGCGGATCGCGTCGACCGCGGTCACGGCGCCGAGTCTATGCGGCCGCGGCAGAGGCACAGGTCGGGGGCGGCGCGGACGCCGCCCCCGGGTAATGGTCTGGGCCGGAGGTGATTGCCGTCATCTCCCGGGCCACAGGAGGAGCGAGTCCCCGCACCCGTATCGGCGGCGGAAGGGGGAAGGATGAGTGCGGCCGCGTAGGATTGGGTACCTCGTTTGGTACGACTCTGCCCTAGACATTCGTTGGCGATTGCCGCAATGCAACACGCAGTCGATTCCCGGCCGCGAACGGAAACGCCGTGAAGGTCGGCATCGTCGTCCCGTTTTCCTGGTCCTACTGGGGCGGGGTCGTCGAGCACGCCGAGAACCAGGCTCGTGCGCTCATGGAGCTCGGCCACGAGGCTCGGATCGTCATCGGCAACGACCCACCGGGCCTTCTGACGACTCTCCTTCACCCGCGCGCGGGCCGGCATGGATCGCTGCCCGATTTCGTTATCCCCGTCGGGAGAACCGTGATCGTGCCGGCCAACGCGTCCCTGTCGAACATCTGTTTGAGCCCGCAGTCGATGCGGCGCATGAGGCGCGCGTTCGAGCGGGAGCAATTCGACGTCCTGCACGTGCACGAGCCCCTGGCGCCGGTCATTTCCCAGTATGCGCTCGCGGCGGCGCCCTGCCCGATCGTGGCCACATCCCATGCCGCCGGCGGCCGCTGGTGGAAATGGGGTCCCCGCTTCTGGGGCGCCCTGATATCACGTATCGACTATCTGATCGCGGTTTCCGAGGAAGCCCGTCGCGCCGCAGAGCCGTGTCTCGGCGGGCCGTTCGAGATCATTCCCAACGGGGTGGGACTGCCCGACAGCCCCGATCCCGGCGCGCGCCGGCACCATGTCGCGTTCATCGGGCGGCACGAGCCGCGCAAGGGCCTGCACGTGCTCCTGAGGGCCTGGCCCGAGGTGCACAGGCGTAGCGGGGCGCGGCTGCGGCTCATGGGTGCCGACCCGCTCGCGGTGCGCTTCCTCTTGCGCCGTCTGGCAGTGCCCGAGGACGGGATAGATATCCTCGGCGTCGTGACCGCGGAGGTCCGTGACGAGGAGCTCATGCAGGCCAAGCTGCTCGCGGCTCCGGCGATCGGCTCGGAGACCTTCGGCATGGTGCTGACCGAGGCCGCGGCGGCGGCCACGCCCGTCGTTGCCTCGGACATCCCCGGCTACCGCGACGTGGCCGACGGCCGGATGGGGATCATGGTGCCCCCTGGCGACCCCGAGCCGCTGGCGCGCGCGATCGTCGAGCTGCTCGAGGACGAGCCGCGCCGCGTCGCAATGGGAATCCACGCTCGGGAGGTGGCCGAGGAGCGTTACTCGTGGCCGGGTATCGCCGCCCGGCTCGTCGAGATCTACGGCTCGCTGACGAGTGCGCCGGCCTTCGCGGGGGCGGTCGGCGCATGACCCAGGCGGTCCTGTACACCCGCCGGGGCCGGATTGGCCTTCTGCTCGCCGCCGGCGCGATCATCGCCGGCGTCCTGATCTGGCGTGTTCCGGATCTCGACATCATCGGTCGGGCGTTCACCGAGGTGGGCTGGAAGTGGGTCGCGGCCGCCATCGGAATGAACCTGCTCTCCGTGCAGGTACGGGCGATCGCCTGGCACATCGTCCTCAACGAGGCGCTGCCCCTTCCGCATCCACGCCATCGACACGTCTTCGCCGCGTTCTGCGTGGGCCTGCTGGGCAACGCCGTCCTTCCCGGACGTGTCGGCGAGGTGGCCCGCGTGGGCGTGCTGGCGCGTCACGTTCCGAGGCACCGCGACACCTGGGCCGCGATCTTCGGCTCGGTCTTTGCTCACCGGCTTTTCGACGTGATTCCGGCGATCGGTCTCGTGTTCTACGTCATCGCGACTGCGCGTATCCCGAGGTGGGCCCTGCCCGCCGTCGAGATCATGATCGGCGTCGGAGCTGCGCTTCTGCTCGCCGGAATCGCGGTTGCCCTGCGCCAGCGGCGCCAGGGTAATCGCCCGCTGGACGGGCTCGGGCGGGTGCGGCGGCTGGTGCATCAGGCGCTGCAGGGGATGCGCGTGTTCCATTCGCCGGGCCCTGCTCTGGCGGCCGGCTTCTTCCAGCTCCTCGGTTGGGCGACGCAGCTCTTCGCCGTGTACTTCGCCATGAGAGCGTTCCAGATCGACGAGCCGATGCCGGCTGCCGCGCTGGTCCTCCTCGTCGTCAACGTCGCGCTGGCGTTCCCGCTCTGGCCCGGCTCGTTCGGCCTCTTCCAGGTGGCGGTCGCCGTCGCTCTGCTGCCCTACGGCATCGCGTATCGCCACGGCTTCGCCTTCGGCATCGGCCTCCAGGCGATCGAGATGTCGGTGGGTGTCGGCCTGGGCCTCCTCTACCTGGCGCGCGAGGGAATTTCGTTCGCGATGCTCAAGAAGATCCCGAGGGTCACCGACGGCCTCGGCGACGAGTCGCCGCCGCCGGCCCCGCCGAAGCCGGCGAGCCGGGCCCGTACACGCCGTCCGGTACCCAGGATCGGCTCGAGGGCCACCGAGCGCGTGGGCTGACGTGAAGGTCGTCTGCTGCCCGGACAGCCTGAAGGGCGTCCTGGCGGCGGAGGACGCGGCCGCCGCGCTGGCGGAAGGGGTCGCACGGGTCCCCGGCTGCGAGGCGGACACGATTCCGCTCGGCGACGGCGGCGAGGGCACGGCAGATGCGCTGTTATGCCGCGCTCGGCGGGGAATGGCGACGCGCGTGGGTTTCGGATGCGCTGGGGCGACCCGTCGAGGCGCGTTGGCTGCGGCTTCCGGACGGTCGAGCGGTCGTCGAGTCGGCCGAGGCGATCGGCCTCTGGCGACTCGCCCCCGGTGAGCGCGACCCGCTGAACGCCACGTCTCAGGGTCTCGGAGAGCTCCTGCTCGAGGCCGCTGGTTCAGGAGCGCGCGAGGTTGTCGTGACGCTCGGCGGGAGCGCCACCGTCGACGGTGGCGCCGGCCTTCGTCGAGCGCTTGCCGGCCGGCAGCTGGGCAGCGTACGGCTGCGTGCCGCGGTCGACGTGACGAGCCCGTTGCTCGGGCCCCGTGGCGCCGCGCGTGTCTTCGGGCCGCAGAAGGGCGCGACGCCGGCACAGGTCGAGGAGCTCGAAGAGCGGCTCGCCTCGATGCCGGAGCTCCGGCCGTACGCGGAGCTTCCGGGCGCCGGCGCGGCGGGCGGCCTCGGAGCAGCGCTCGCTGCGCTGGGGGCGACGCTCGAGCCGGGCAGCGCGCTTGTCGCCGACGCGGTCGGCTTGCGGCCTCGGCTGGCCGGGGCCGTTCTGGCCGTCACGGGTGAGGGCACCGTCGACCGAACCTCGGCCGTCGGGAAGGTTCCGGGTGCGGTGGCCGGGCTCTGCCGGGCGGTCGGGGTCCGCTGCGTCGTCTTCGGCGGGCGGGTCGTCGGGGGCGTCGAGGAGCTGCGGGCCCTCGGCGCGAGCGAGGTGGTCGCGCTCAGTGGAAACCGCGAGCGCGCGGTCGAGGATCTCGTGAGGCTCGGCGCGTCGCTGGCCAGAGGCCTCGCGTCGTGACGGGCGTGTTCGTGCGCTCTTACGCGAGCTAGAGCGCCCCGCCGGCGGCGGCGGGAGCGTTGGCATCCACGCCCTGGTCTCCGACCTGCGTGCCTGCGAGATGCTGCTCTGCGAGCAGGATGTTGAGTGAGGCCGCGCGTTCGACGGTCGCCAGCAGCGCGGTCATGCTCGACACCTCCTCGAGCTGCTCCTTGAGGAACCACTGGAGGAACTGCTCGCCGACCAGGTCACCCTCCTCGCGGGCAAGCGCCGCGAGCTCCGAGATCTGCTCCGTCACCCGCTTCTCCTGCTCGAGGGCGAGCGCGACCGGGGAGACGGCATCGGAGAACTCCGTCTGCGGGGCCTCGACACCCGGCACCGTGACCGGGAGGTTCGCGTCGAGGAGGTACTGCACCATCATCATCGCGTGGTTGCGCTCCTCGACGGCCTGCCGGTAGAAGTGCGCGGCGAGGTGGGGGAGCGTCTCGCTGTCGTAGTAGACGGCGATGGCGATGTACTGCTGGGAAGCCGCGAACTCGCGGCCGACGTGCTCGGCGAGCGCGGCGGGGAACCGTTTCTTCGTCTTGGCCATAGGACGGACTGTATCGCCCGCGGCGGGCGTTCACGAAGCTCTGATCGCAACGCCCTCGATGGCGGGCTTCGTCCAGGGCGCTCCACCGACGAGCTCGAAGGCGTGGTCGTCGAGCTCGAAGCCCGCGGCCCGGATCGCGTCGGCGGTTCTGCGGTCCGGCGAGCACGAGAAGAGCAGGCGGCTCACCGGCGCGACGACCTCTTGAAGGACTGCCCGGCCGCCTGCGCCGCGGACGTGCTCGATCAGCAGCAGCGTGCCGTGTGGACGAAGCACCCGTCTGATCTCCGCGAGCGCTGTCGGGCAGGCTCTGGACGCTACAGAGGACGAGCGTTGACACCACCGCGTCAAAGGACTGGTCTGCAAAGGGCAAGTCTTCCGCCGTCGCCTCGACGACCCTCGCCTCGCGGCCGCTGTCGGCGAGGCGCTCGAGGAGAAAATGCCGCATGTGCGGGTCGGGCTCGGCGAGCACGAGCCTCGCTCCCTGCGGGTAGTGCTCCAGGTTCAGGCCGGTTCCGGCGCCGATCTCGAGCACATCGCCTTCGAGGTTGCCGAGGAGCCGTGCGCGGCGGTCGCGCAGGCCGGCGTCCTCGGCCCGGCGAATGCTGCGGTCGTAGGTCGCCGCGAAGAATCGGCAGAGCGGCACGAGCTAGCCGCCCTCGGCTTCAGGCGCCTCGGCCGCGAGCTCGCGGCCGAGCTCCTCGACCCGACCCTGGGCCGCGTCGAGCTTCGCGACGCAGAGGCGGTACAGCTCTTCGCCCCGCTCCCACAGCGCGATCGCGTCCTCGAGCGGGGCCTCGCCGCTCTCGAGCTGAGCGACGATGCGCTCGAGCTCGGCGCGAGCCTCCTCGAAGGACAGCTCGGGCTGCGCGTCGTCGCTCCGAGCTGCCTCGCCGCTGGGGCCACCCCGGTCCACCACCCGCTTTCAGCGTAGCGCCACGGGGCGCGCGTGTGGCGCGTGCAATGTGGCGGAAGGCGCGCGGAGTGTGACGAGCTCGTTGCGGCGAGCCTGCGCCCGACGCCGGCCTACGGTCTGACGTCCTCGACTCTCGCCCCGAGAGACCCGGTGGCCAGATCCACCTCGACCCGGTCGTCGACCGCGGCGGCCCCGGCCGCCCGGAGGATCCGGCCGTCGAGCCGTACGATCGCGTACCCGCGCCGCAGCGTCGCGGCCGGGGCGATCGCCTGCAGACGCCCGGAGAGGCGCTCGAGCCGGTCGCGCCGGCGCTCCAGGAGGAGATCGCGTCCGCTCCTCAGCCGCGCGTGCCGATCGGCCAGCAGCGAGCGCTTGCGCTCGAGCAGGAGCCTGGGCGCCTGCACGAGCCGGGCCCGGTCCCGGTCGAGCTCGCGGCGCGTCCACGCCAGTCGGCGCCGCGCGCCGCGCGCGAGCGCTGTCCGCAGCCCATGCAGCGTCTCCTGAAGCTCGCGCCATTCCGGCACGACGAGGCGGGCGGCCGCGGTCGGCGTCGACGCACGGACGTCGGCGGCCAGGTCGCACAGCGGGCGTGTCCTGCTCGTGGCCGACGGCCGAGACGACCGGGACCGGGCAGTCGGCGACCGCGCGCACGAGACGCTCGTCGCTGAAGGGCAGCAGGTCGTCGAAGCTGCCGCCGCCTCGTGTGAGCACGACGACGTCGACGCCTGCCCGGCACACGGCCCGCAGCGTCTCGGCGATCGCGAGCGCGCGCACGCGGCCCCTGCACCGTGGTCTCGAGCGACGAGGAGCCGGGCCGGCGGGAAGCGGTGGAGGATCGGCGGCGATCGACGTCGCTGCTTCGCCGCGGCGTCGGTGCCCGGTCACGAGCCCGATGCGGCGCGGGATGAAGGGAAGGCGCCGCTTGCGCTCGGGAGCGAAGAGCCCCTCGGCCGGCGAGCTTGCGCCGAAGCTGCTCGAGCTGCGAGCAGGATGGCGCCCAGGCCGACGGGCTCGATCGAGAGCGCCCGCAGCTGGAACGGCCCCGCGGGCGGCCCAGAGCTCGGGCCGGCCGAAGACGTGGACGCGCGCGCCGTCCGCGACGTCGAGGCGGAGCGCGTCGAACGCCGGCGCGTGGCATCGTGACCGCGAGCGGTGCTGCCGTCCTCGGGATCCTTGAGCGTGAAAAAGACGCTCTGCCAGCCCGGCTGGCGACGGAACTCGCGTGATCTCGCCCTCGACCCAGAGAGTCGGCAGGCGGGCGATCCACCCGGCCACTCCCCGGTTGAAGGCCGAGACGGTGTAGACCTTCCGGTCGCCGTACTCGATCGGCTCGGGCTTCATGCCGGGACGCCGAGACGCCTGGCGCGCGAGCGCTAGAGCAGGATCCGCGCGGCGATATCGGGCGAGCAGCCGCTCTCGAGGAGCTCGACCGCATCGTGCAGGTCGGCGTCGCTGTCGGCCGCAGTCGCTCCGCCAGCTCGATCGGGTAGCCGGCCTCGATCAGGACGTGGAGGCGCCAGCCCTGCACCTTCGCACGCTCGTCGTACCTTGGCTCGAGTGTCTGCATCTCCTCCATGTCAGCGTAGGGGGTTCTCTCTCCCTGGGACGAACCCTGCCGCGGAAAAGTTCGGCGCGAAACCGCATCATGCTGTCGCGACCGAGCTAGCCGCTCTGACGCTCTGCCGGCGCTTCGGAGGGCACGCTCGATCTCGTCGAGCTTCGTCGACAACTCGAGCTCGACGTGCGCCTCGAACGCGTCGAGCCGCTCGTTCGCGCCGCTCGAGCGACCGCTCGAGACGCTCCGTGAGCGCCTGGATGCGCTCGTTCGAGATCCCGGTCTGCACCTCGGCGGCCCGCACGAGATCGTCGATCTGCCGCTGGAAGCGCGCCGCCGACGCCTGCGCCGCGTCGGCGATCCGGTTGACGACCTCGGTCTCGGCGCTCTTCGAGGAAGTGCTCCATCGAGAGCTCGAGCTCGCGGGAGAGCCGTTCGGCGGTCTTCTCCCGTGACTCGCGGAGCTGGCGGTCGAACGAGCGCTCCGCGTCCTCCGCAGAGGCGGACGACGGAGCGGTCGAGCGAGCGCTCGAGCTGCTCGAGGTGCCGCCGCTCCACCTCGGCGAGCGCCGTCGCGAGCTGCTGGCGCAGCTCGCCCTCCTCGCGCTCGATCTGCTCGCGCATCGATCGCTCTCGCGATCGCAGACGCTCGCCGACCTCGTGCAGCGCGCGCCGGCGCTCCGCGGCGTGCGTCTCGATCTCCGCCTTCGCGGCCTCGAACGCCTCCCCGACCGTCCGCTCGAGCTCGACCGCGGATCCGGCTGCATCGCCTCGTGCTGATGCTCCTCGAGGGCGCTCCGACCTCGGTCGCATGCGCCGCGAGGCGGGCCTCGTGCGCCTGGAGCGCGTCGGCCTGCTTGCGGATCAGCGTCCTCGAGGCGGACCTTGAGCTGCTGCTGGGCACGCTCGAGGTCGTGCGCTCCAGGCTCGACAGCCGCTGCTCGAGCCGGCTGCTGGGTCTCGGCGACGGACTCCGATCAGCTCGGCACGAGCGACGTCGGCCTCCCGGCGACCGTCGGCGCGGCGCTCCTCCCGCAGCCGTCGCTCCTGCTCCGCCATCAGGTGCGCCGTCTCGGCGCGCTCGCGGGCAAGCGTGTGCTCGAGCTCCTTGATCCGAGCTGCACGCTGCGCGTCGAGCGAGCGCCTCGTCGAGCTGGTCGCGCATGCCGGTGCCCGCCTGCCTCGATCGAGCGGACCTCGGTCGAGGCCGCGCGAGAGCCCGAGCGCGCCGGCCGCCCCGGCGGCGGCGGCCAGGAAGCCGCCGGCGCACGATCGCCGAGCTCGCCCAGCTCCCAGCGGTCGATCGCGAGCGCCGACCGCCAGCAGGATCGCCGCTCGCGGCGGCGAGCACCACGAGAACCGACGGCGAGCACCACGAGCCGGCGTTCCGTCTCGCGGTGGAAGACCATCGCCAGGAACGCCGCGGCGACGGCGCACAACCCGACTGCGAGTGCGATCTCGAGCGCAGCGACCACGCCGCCATGGTAGGCACGTCGCCCGGCGTCCCGCTACCGCTTCAGCGCTCGGAATCGATCCAGCGCCGCGCGGGCCACACGGCCGGCGAGCACGTCGGCCGACGACCCGACGCCGCCGGTGACCAGGTCATCACCGTGGCGACGAACGCGCCGCGCGGCCAGTAGACGAGCCCGTTGTCGTGTCGAGCGGTCGTGATCCAGCCCGCCTTGTGCGCCACCACCGCGCTGCGGGGCAGGAAACGATCGAGCTTGCCGTGGTCGACGACGTGCACGAGCAGGTAGAGAAGGTAGCGCGCCTCGGCCGGCGAGAAGCCCGCGCATCCGGCGCACGAGCGGTCCCTTGCCGCCTGCGGCGAGATGGACGTAGCGGAGCAGCCGGCCGAGGTCCCAGGCGGTCGTGTACTTCGTTCGCGAGATCGAGGGCTGGCTCTCCGACCCGGATCGGGATAGCGCGCTCGATCGCGCGCTCCTCGGTCTCGTAGCCGCCGTACATCTCGCTGTCGAGAGCCCGAGCGCGCGCATCATCGCGTTCACCTGCGCCGAGCCGCCGCTCGTGGAGCCGCCGATGACGACCTCGAGCTGGTTCGCCGCCCGGTTGTCGGAGTAGATGAGCATCGAGCGCATGAGCGCGTCGATCGACGAGCCCTGTGCCGGCGGCCCGCGCAGGCCGCGCATGACCTCGACCGCGATCGCCAGCTTGAGCGTCGACGCCGGCGGGGAAGCGTGCCCGTGCGTTCCAGGCGGCGCCGCGGCCGGTGACGAGGTCCTGCACGTAGACGCCGGCGTGCCCGGGAGCTTCCGTGCGAGCGTCCGGACGGTGCGTCTGAGCGCCGCGGTCTTCGATCGAGGCTGTGAGTCGCGGCGCGGCGCTCGCGGCCAGCCCGAAGACCGGGCCGACCGGGGCCGAGGTGTCTCTGTGACCCTCCCCGTCGACCGCGACGAGCCGCAGCGTGACGTCGCGGCGCGGCAGTACGGCCTGCAGGCGTGACGCGGTTGCCGCTGGACGACCTTGACCGCCTTTCGGTCGGCCGTCGACGAGCAGGACGACGTACTCGCGTGCCGCGCGGGACGACCGCGGCGACGTTCCCGAAGAAGGCCTGGTACGGCGCCGGCTGCACGATCCTCGGGCGTGTCGACGACGGGCTTGGCCGGCGGCAGCGCCGGAGGCATCATGCGACGCGCATGATGACGAGGGCGACGGCGAGCGCGCACGTGGCGACCGCCATCGCGCGGAGCGCGCCTTCGGGCCGCCTCGATCAGCGTCGTCGCGCGTGATCGGCTCCGAGCTGCCGTCGGGTCGGGTGATCTCGCCGCTCACGCGAGGCCACCCGACGACGGACGTCGCGCACCTGGGTCGAGAGCCTGCGCTGCGCGAGGCTCAGCGCCACCGCGAACGCGGCCGCGGCGACTGCCTCGGCCGTGATCCGCCCGGCGGTCGCGAAGTACGCGGTGAGCAGCGGGAAGCCTCCCCAGGCGAGCCGCGAACCAGAGGTCGGAGTGGAAGCGGCCGCCGGCGAGCTCGAGGTTGTACGCGCAGACGATGAAGACGCCCGCGGCGACGAACGCCCCGATCCACGGGTCGCGCGTCACGGCGCCGACGATCCCGATCGCGGCGGCGATCGCAATCGAGACGGCGGCGAGCAGCGGCGAGCACCGGCGACGGGATGCCGGTTCGCAGCGGGCGCCCGTTCAGCTCGTCGAGCGCGTGGGCGCCGATCGCCGACGCGCGAGGAAGAACGCCACGAGCAGCGGCGCGAGCGTCGAGACCGTCGAAGGCCGGGCGCGAGCGCGGCTCCGATCACGACGTAGCGAGAGGTGCCAGGCGGTGTACGGCGGATGGAGCAGCGTGACGTAGTCGCGCCAGCCGCCGGGGGCGAGCGCGTAGAAGGCCGGGCGTGGAGCCTCAGTCGCCACGGCGTCCCCAGATCACGATTCCTCCCCCGAGGCTCAGGGTGCGATGGGACACGCACCTCGATGCCGGCATCGCGCCAGAGCTCGAGGAGGCTCTCGAGCGGATAGCGGTCCCAGAAGCCGCGGATGCTCGGGCCCAGGAACTTGCCGACCTCGTCCCAGCCGGGCGAGATGACGTGTCCGCACGCCGGGAGCAGTGCCGCGTGTCCACGTAGAAGCGCCACGACGCCGTCGCCACGGCATTCGGAGGAACGAAGAACTCGAGCGAGGCGATCGTTCCGCCCGGCGTGACGACCCGGGCCAGCTCGGTCGAGCGTCGCCGCCGGGTCGTCGACGTAGCGGAGGAGGTAGGTGAACGTCAGCGCGTCGAAGCTCGCGTCCGCGAAGGGCAGCTGCTCGGCGCGGCCGGCCTCGAGGCGAACCGCCTTCCCGAGACCGGCTCGCTCGACGCGGGCTCTGCCTTCGGCGAGCATCTCCGGGCTCTGGTCGATTCCGACGACAGAGCACCCGTAGCGCTCGCGCGAGCTCGATGGCGACGGCGGCCGTGCCGGTTGCCACGTCGAGAACGTATCCTCTGGAGCGGCTCTCGATCCGCGAGACGAGGAAGCGGCGCCAGCGCGGATCCTGGCCGAAGCTGAGCAGGCTCGCGTAGCGGTCGTACGTCGGGCCGAGCGGGGCGAAGAGCTTCCGGGCTCGGACGGTTGCGCTCGCTCTCGGCCAGGGCCACGTGTCTATTCTTGCGCCGATGAGCCGAGATGGCTGATTCCCGATTGACGCACCCGCGGATGGCGCCCGACACCCCCTCGGGTACGTGAATTGGGAACCAACCATCTCGAGGACGAGCTGACCGCCGCGGCCGAGGCCGCTGCGGGCTTCCTCGAGCCGGACGAGGAGCTCGCCGGCGTGCTCGCGGCGGAGCCCTCTCCGGGCGTTGCGCGTCTACGTCTGCGCCTACAGCCGGCCGGCGACGGGATGGCCTGGCTCGCGCTCGACGAGGCCGGCGTCGCCGGTCGCCGATCGGGCGCTCGTTCGTGACGCCGTCGTCGATCGTCGGGCTCTGCGAGCTCGCCGAGGAGAGCGCCGGCGGCGGCGATCTCGCCGACGTTGCGCGCGCGCCTCGCGGAGGTCCGAGAGGCGAGCAGCCCGAGGGGATCGAGGAGGCCGAGCAGGCCGCCGCCGAGCTCGAGTCCGAGCTCGCGGAGCCGCCTCGGGTCGCGAGCGTCCACGTATCTCGACGCGATCGGAGCGCGCCGCGGCGCGGCTCGAGCGGACGCTCGGCGAGCTCGGCTCGTCCCCGTTCGCCCAGGCCATGCAGGCGGGATCGGCGGCGGTCGAGGAGCTCGCGCGCGACGTCGAGCGAGCCTACAAGCGGCCGCTCGGCTAGTCGAAGACGGAAGGGAGACAGATGGAAGGCGGATTCGGATTTCCGTTCGGCGGTGATCCCGAGGATCTCATGCGCGGCCTGCGCGAGTTCGCCGAGCGCCAGACGGAGGCGATGCAGGAGTCCCAGCGCGAGCAGTTCGCGACGCTGACCCTCAACACGGCGGTCGAGCTCACCGGCGCCGCCCTGGGCCGCCTCGACGTGACGGGCACCGTCGACGAGCAGGCGATCGCGCTGCGCGACGCGATGAGAGTCCTCTTCCCCGAGGCGGTCGCGCTCGTCTCGGCGGCCCGTCAGGGCTTCATGCGCGAGCGCAGCGGCTGAGCGGCCGGCTCGGCCGGCCGCGACCCGCGATCGCCGGGCCCGCAAGGGCTCGGCAACGGTCTTTCGCAGGAGCCGAAGGCCGATCAGGATCCCGCGGCGGCCAGCGCGATCGAGGCGATCGCCGCGACGACGCCGCCCACGAGCAGGCCGACCGCGATCGCATGGGCGGTCGGCGTCGCCGCGCGCTGGCGCAGGACGATTCCGGCCGCGATGAACGCGGCGCTGACGATCGGGCTCGAGAGCTGTGAGATCGAGTGGATGAAGAGCGAGAACGAGACCGCCGAGATGAACGCGCCCGCGGCGATCCCGAGCTGGGTCAGCCGGCCCTGCTCCCCCGCTGCCCGCTGCCGCATTTCTCCATCCTAGAATCGACAACCCGTGGCGGCGCAGGCTGACATGAGGCTCGAACGGGTATCGATCTCACGAACCAGATCGTGACGATCTGGGTCATCAGGTCGCCTGGGAGGTCGCGGCCACGCCGCTCACGTACGCTGTGGTCGGTGCGCTCGAGCGCCACGAAGGCCTCGACGTCTACGACGTCGACGACAGACTTCAACCCGTTCCGCCTCCGACGAGCATGACCATGCACGACCGCCACCTCTCACTGGGACCGTTGCGTCAACGTGCGCGACCTCGGCGGCTACGCCGGCTCGGGCGGGCGGTCGTCACCGTCGCGGTCGCGCTCGTCCGCGCCGACGCGCTCGACCAGCTCACGGCGCAGGGCTGGGAGGCGCTGTTCGCGCACGGAACGGGGACGATCGCTCGACCTGCGTACGACCGACGAGCGCGGGCCGCGGAGCCGCTGCCGGCCGGGCTCGAGGAGTACCACGTCCCGCTGTTCGAGGACGCGGATTTCGCCGAGCTCGTCGGCGTCGAGACGATGGAGGACCTCTACCGGCGATGCTCGACCGTCGTCCGGCGTGCCTTCGCCGAGGCCGTCGACGGCGGTCGCCGACGGCCGGCGGGCGGTGATCGTCGTCCACTGCTTGGTCGGGCAAGGACCGCACCGGGCTCGTCGTCGCGCTCGTTCTGCGCGCTGGCGGGCGTCGTCGGACGACGCCATCGCCGAGGACTACGCGGCGAGCGACGACCGCGTCAGGCCTCTCGTCGACGAATGGATCGAGACCGCCTTCGAGCCGGGCGAGCGGCTCGCCGGCGGGCTCCCGAGCGCCGCGCGCGGCGCGAACGATGCTCGCCACCCTCGGGCTCGTCGAGGAGCGGTTCGGCGGCGTCGAGAGCTACCTCGATCGGGGCGGGCTGGACGCGGCCGCTCTCGAGGCCGTGCGGCGCCGGCTGCTGGCGGCCCCTAGCAGCGGTCGTGACGGTCACCGCTCGGCGAGCAGGACGCGCAGCAGGCGGCTGAGCGCGTCTCGAGCGAATCGGCCAGCTGGCGCCGCTCGTCCTCGGAGAGCTCCTCGCATGCAGCCGCTCGAGCGCGCGCACGAAACGCTGTCGCGCCGCAGCCGCTGCTCGCTGCTGCCCTGCGGCGGTCGCAGCGACCCGCACGGCGCGGGCGTCCGCCGGGTCGCTCGTCGCGCTGAACGAGGCCGCGTGCCGCGAGCGCGTCCACCGTGCGGCTTGCGGTGGCGACGGTCACGCCGAGGGCCTCGGCGAGCGCGCCCGATCCGGAGCGGGCCCTGAGCGCGCACCACCGTGCGCAGCGCCAGCTCCCTGCGGCGACGTCAGCTCGACCGCGCCGCGCCTCGCCGTCCGGCTCGCGCCGTCGCAGGATCTCGGCGCGGAGGCGGACGATGCCCTCCGCCATGCGCTCGGTTCCTCGCGCGTCATCGTGCGCGTGCCGGCACCGCGACCTCGGGGGCTGCTCGTCGAACCGCTTGCGAAGCTTCGTGTCGGGCAGCGCGAGCATCGCCGCGAAGGCCAGCGCGGCGAGCGCGAGCGCCGAAGCGCGAAGGCGGGGTGGAGGGCGCCCGCCAGCTCGGACGGGCGCTGCGCCGATGCGAGGACGACTGGCCGAGCCGCGCGGCGACGATCGCTCCCATCGCCGTCACGCCGACGCTCGCGCCGATCCAGCGGGAGAACTGCGCCGACGCCGTGGCGATGCCCATCAGGCCCGCGCGGCGCGGCGTTCTGGACGACGATGACGAGCGTCTGCATCATCAGGCCGACGCCCGATGCCGACGACGACCACGTTCCGGATGGCGTCGCTCGTCGTCGTGTCGGCGTCCCATCGTGGCGAGCAGCGCGAAGCCGACCGCCATGAGCGGCGGCCCGGCGAGCAGGACGGGCCGCGGCGCGCCCGGTCCGCGACGACGATCTGGCCCGGCGACGATGCTCGCCCCGATCCACGAGAGCATCAACGGCGTCAGCACGGCCCCGGCGCTCGTCGCGCTCTCGCCGAGCACGCCCTGGACGAAGAGCGGCACGAACGTCACGGCCCCGAAGGCCGCCGCGCCGATCGCGAAGAGCGCGACCTCGGCGCTCGCGACCGCGCGGCGGCGCGAGCAGCGCCGAGCGGCACGAACGGCTCCGGAACGCGGCGCTCCCAGGACGAGCAGAACGGAGCAGCGCGAGGCGACGCCGGCGAGGAGCGAGACGATCAGCGGGGAGCCCCACGCGTAGTCGACGCCGCCGGACGACACCGCCACGAGCGCCGCGCCGGCGCCGAGCGTCAGCAGCAGGGCCCCGACGCAGTCGATGCGCCGGCTCCTGCGTACGCCCCAGCTCCCGAAGCCGAACCAGACGACGGCGAGCGCGAGCGCGGCGAGCGGCAGGCTGACGAAGAACGCGAGCCGCCACGAGGCGTTGTCCGCGATCCAGCCGCCGAGCATCGGGCCGCCGACGGCGGACATCGCGAACACGGTGCCGTTGACGGCCTGCCACTTGTCCGCGCGCCCGCGGCGCGATGATGTCGCCGATGACCGCCATCCCGAGCGGCAGCAGGCCGCCGGCGCCGAGGCCCTGGACCGCCCGGCCGGCGACGAGCACCTCCATCGACGGCGCGAGCGCCGGCCGTCACGGAGCCCGGCGGAGAAGAGCACGATGGCCGCGGCGAAGAGCGGTCGCCGGCCGTAGAGCGTCGGAGAGCTTGCCGTAGAGCGGGATCGCGAGCGTCGCCGCCGAGGACGTAGGCGGAGAAGACCCAGGAGTAGTGCTCGACGCCGCCGAGCTCGCTCGACGATCGTGGGCAGCGCCGTCGCCGCGAGCGTCTGGTTGAGCGAGGCGAGCAGCATCCCGAGCAGCGTCCCGGCGAGCACGACGAGCGTTCGGCGCTGGCCGAGGGGATAGACGCTGCGATCGTTCATTTCGTTACGTAATGAAAGTATAGCGGCCGACGTCACGCCGCTTGACGATCCTTTCAGATCCGGGGATGCAGCTGCCGCGGGCTCAGGCGAGCAGCGAGTAGCCGCCGTCGACGACGAGCGTCTGGCCGCGGATCATCTCCGCCGGCGGGCGAGGCGAGGAAGCAGACGGCGTCGGCGATCGTCCGGCGGCTCGACGAGCCGTCCGGCCGGCGTCCGGCTGCGATAGTAGGCGAGCATCTCGCTCGCGGTTCGGGAAAGTGCGTCGAGCGCGCCCGTCTCGACGAGCCCGGCCGAGACCGCGTTGACGCGTATCTCGCGTGGGCGCGAGCTCGACGGCGAGGTAGCGCACGAGCGTCTCGATCGCCGCCTTCGAGACGCCGACGAGCACGTAGTCGTCGAGGACGCGCCCGAGCCGAGGCTCGAGACGCGCGACGATCGAGCTGCCGGACGGCATCGACGGCGCCGCGTGGCGCGCCAGCGTGAAGACCGAGCGCGCGTTCGCGTTCAGCGTCCAGTCCCAGTGCTTCTCCTCGAGCTCGAGCGCCGGCCGGATCACTCCGGTCGCGGCGTTCGCGACGATCACGTCGAGAGGCCCGGCCTGCTGCCAGCAGCTGCCGCGACCCGCTCGGGATCGCCGACGTTCCCGCGCAGCAGGAGCGGCTCGGCGCCGCAGGCCGCTGCAGCTCGCCGGCCGTTTCCTCCGCCGCGCGGTCGCGAGCGCAGGTAGCCGATCGCGACGCGCGCCGCCCCGAGCTCGGCGAAGCGCAGCGCGATCGCCTTGCCGATGCCCCGAGAGCCGCCGGTGACGAGGACGGACTTGCCCGTCGAAGCGCCGGCGCGGCCCTCAGATCCGGGGCGTCCCAGCCGGGCGGCCGGTGGCTCGGGATCGTCTCCCAGCCGAGCGCGTCGACGGCTCGAGCGGGCCCTCGGCGGCCTTCGACGTCGCTCGCAGCCGAGCCGCTCGAGCATGCGCGATCTGCTCCTCGCCGTAGCGCCGCGCGGGATGCTCGGCCGGCAGCTCGCGGACGAGGGCCCGAACCCGCGCGCGGATCTGGTAGGCGAAATGCGGGGTCGCCGCGCACGTGAGCGCCATCACGTCCTCGACGGTCGGCTCGCGCCGCTCGGCCATCGGGCGAGGACCTTACCACCCGGCTGACGTGCTCCGCAGCACGTGCTCGCCCCCGTGCGCCTGAAGCTCGTTTCAGCACGCGACGTCGAGCTCCGTCTTGAGACAGGCTCCGGCATCGGCGGACGTCCTGCTGATCGTGACCGTGGTGCTCTGGAGCTTCAACTTCCCGGTCGTCAAGTACGCGTCTCGCACGGCTTCGCGCCGCTCGTCTACGCGACGATTCGCTTCGGCGTCGGCTCGGTGATCTTCGCGGGCATCACGTAGCGGCCGCGAGGGCGACCTGCGCGTTCGCGGCCGCGACCTGGGATGCTCGCGGGCGCCGTCGGGCTCGCCGATCTACGTCAACCAGATGGCGTTCGTCTCGGCCGTGAACCTGGCCAACGCGTCGACGGTGGCGCTCGTGTTCGGGACGCTGCCGATCTTCGTCGCGCTGATCGGCTGGCGGCTCGGCGTCGAGCGCCCGCACGCCCGCCACTGGCTCGCCGTCGGTCGTGTCGTTCGTCGGGGTGGCGCTCGTGGCCGGCGGACGCGGAGGGCGGCCTCTCCGGCGAGCTCGGCGGGATCCTGCTCGGGCTGGTCGCCGCCGCGACCTGGGCCTTCTACTCGGTGGTCGCCGGCCCGCTGATGCGAGCGCTACTCGCCCGTACCGGATCAGCGCCGTCGTGGGCCTCGCGGCGATCGGGCCCGCTCGTCGCCACGGCCGCGCCGCAGCTCGCGAGCAGGACTGGGGCGCCGATCACGCGGGCTCGCCTGGGCAGCGCTGTGCCTACAGCACGCTCGCCGCGTTCGTGCTCTCGAACGTCATGTGGTTCAAGGCGATCGGGCAGGCCGGCGCCGAACCGGGCGTCGCTCTACGCGAACCTGCAGCCGTTCCTCGGCGCCGTGTTCGCGGTGCTCGTGCTCTCGGAGACGATGGGCTCGCTGCAGATCGCTCGGCGGCGCCGTGATCGCCGCCGGCATCGTGCTCGCACCGCCGGCCGGCCGCCGGTCGAGGTCGTCGACTAGCTGCGCGGGCTCCCGAACCGAGAGGTGGAAGACGTCCGGGCGGTTGTAGTGGCCCGACGGGATCGAAGCGCTGGCGCTCCTCGAGGAGCTTCTGCGGATCGAGCGTCGCGTAGAGGATGCCCTCCTCCTCCCACAGCGGGCCCGGCGAGGTAGGCGCCGTCGGGGGCGAGGATGGCGCTGCCGCCGCGGCCGATCAAGCCCGAGCCCCGCGAGCTCCGTCTTCAGCGGGAAGTCGTCCGGGTAGCTCGTGGCGCGCTGGAAGTGGCAGGCGCTGATCACGTAGGAGCGCGACTCGAGGGCGATGTGCACGAGCGTCGACTGCCAGCGATCGCCGTCGTCCGCCGTCGAGGCGACGTAGATCTCGACGCCCGACTCGTAGAGCGCGAAGCGGGCGAGCGGCATGTAGTTCTCCCAGCAGATGAGGCCGCCGAGGCGGCCCAGCGGCGTCTCGATCGCGCGCAGGCCGCCGCCGTCTCCCTGGCCCCAGACGAGCCGCTCGTGGTTCGTCGGCATGAGCTTGCGATGCTTGAGCGCGAGCTCGCCGTCGGGGCTGTAGTAGAGAAGCGTGTTGTAGAGCGTGCCCGGGCCGCTCGCGCTCGATCTCGTCGACCCCGATCACGAGCCAGACGCCGTGCGTCGCGGGCGATCTCGGCCAGCCGCTCGCCGCCCGGGCCCGGGAACCTCGACGGACTCGCGCGCGAGCATGGCGAACGCCGCCTTCGCCTCTCGGGTCGTCCCAGCCGGCGAGGAACTTCGCCCAGCTCGAGGACGGGTACGCGGGCACGAACAGTCTCCGGGAAGACGACGAGCTCGGCGCCGGCGGCGGCGGCCTCGGCCGTCAGCGCTCGAGCTTGTCGAGCGTCCGCTGCTGGTCGAGGATGACGGGCTCGGCCTGGACGCAGGCGACCTTCACGGGTGCGCGCACGTGCTCGAATTCTGCGGCATCTATCCTGGCGCGTGCATGGACCGACGATCTTCGTCGACTACGACGGCACCATCACCGAGCACGACCTGCTCGACACGATCGCCCAGACCTTCGGCGACCCGGAGGTGTACGCGCGAGGTCGACCGCGGCGCTGGACGAGAACCGTCTGACGCTCCACGAGGTGCTGCGCCGCGAGTTCGAGCCGGTGCGTGCGCCGCTGCGACGAGGTCGTCGACTGGGTGCTCGAGCACGCCGTCGATCCGGCCGGGATTCCACGAGCTCGTCGGCTCTGGCCCGGGAGCGGGACTGGCGGCTCGTCGTCCTCTCGAGCGGCTTCCGCGAGCTGATCCAGCCCGTGCTCGAGCGCGAGGGCCTCGGCGAGCGTCGAGCTGCTCGTCGAACTCGATCGAGCCGGACCCGGAGGGCTGGCGCGCCAGCTTCCGCGACGAGGAGCCCTGCCCCGTCTGCGGGGAGCCGTGCAAGCGCGCCGCGGTGGTCGCCGAGTCGGACGGCGAGCGAGCGCGTCTACGTCGGCGACGGCATCTCCGACCGCTGCGGCGCGCGAGGCCTCCGATCTCGTCTTCGCGCGGCGCGGCCTGGCCGCGCTACCTGCGCCGAGCGCGGCGTGCCGTTCGAGCCGTTCGACGACTTCCACGAGATCGTCGCAACGCTCACGAAGCTCGGCCGCATGAAGATCCGCCGTGCCACCGAAGCGACGAGGCCGTGCTGCGCGCGCTCTGGGAGGAGTTCGAGCTCGAGGTTCCCGAGCTGCCGCACCGCGGGCAGATCACGAGGCCGATCGGGACGCGGCGACGATCCGCGAGATGGCTCGCACGGGCCTCGCGCTGCTCGCCGAGGACGACGAGGGCGCCGGTCGGGTACGCGCTGGCGAAGCTCGAAGACGGCGCCGAGCCGTGCTGCGCATTGCCTCGTCGACTCTCTACGTGCGGCCCGCGCTGCGCCGGCGAGCGGCCTGGCGAAGGCGCTCATGGCCGAGGTCGCCGCCTGGGGCGTGCGAGCACGGCGCCGAGACGATGACGCTCGAGGTGCTGACGTCGAACGTCGCGGCGCCGGGTCGATCTACGATCGGCTCGGCTTCGTGGAGGAGTCGCGCAACCTCGTTCAGCGCCGCTGGCGCAGCTGGTCCGAGCGGCTCACGGCCGACCGAGCCGGAGCCGTCGCTTCGGCTCGATCCACGTGCAGACGGACGACGTCGACTGCGGTCGTGCGGGCGGTGCAGCGGTTCGTCCCGCGGCTGCCCGGCGGCTCGCGCGGGAGCGTCGTGCTCCCGCCGGAACGGCTGGACGGCGGTCTACGACGAGCTCTGCGACCGGGAGCCCGCCATGCTGCGGCGCCTCGCGCTCGAGCTGTCCGACCGGATGGGCGCCGTCGTGCTGCGTGATCGGGATCGAGGACGGCGCCGTCGTCCGCTACATGCTGCTCGAGCGAGGCCGGGTGGTCGACGAGTACGCATCGGTGCCGGAGTACCAGGGCCTGCTGCCGCCCGGCGACGTGGTCGGCGCTCGGCGCGAACCCGACCGTCGTCGCACGCCTGACCGGCGCCGACCCGCGCGCGTCGCGCGGCGAAGACCGCGCGCACCGCCACCAGTGCCCGCGAGCTCCGGACGCCGCCGGCCGAGCTGCCTGCGCCGTCGGCTCGGCTGCCGTGACTCGGGCATCGAAGGGGCTAGAGCACGCGGTACGCGCTACGCGCGGCGGTGAGCCCGCGGAGCGATCCCCGTCGCGCCGCAGTCCCGCGGAGCCGGAGCCTCAGCAATCCCGGCGGCGTAGCCGTCCTTGCGCGGGTCGGAGCCGCCGACGAGCGTGTCGTCCCTCGACGAGGATGATCTGGCCGCCGCCGAACGGTCGCCACGTCGGCGCTCCGCACGGACCGGTGAGACCGAGCCGCTCGAGCGCGTCCGCCTGCGGGCCAGAGGCCCTCCTCGAGCTGCACCTGGTCGCCGTCGACCCTGAAGCGAGGTCGGTCGAGGGCCGCCTGCGGGTCGAGCTCGTCGTCCACGAGGGCGGAGACGAGCTGCATGTGCGCCTGGGCCTGGATGAAGCCGCCCATGTTGCCGAACGGCCCGAGCAGCTTCGCCGTCCGGAGCGAGCATGCCCGGGATGATCGTGTGGTAGGGCCGCCGGCCGGGCTCGACCCGTCCCGGACACGGAGAAGCAGGCGCCGCGATTCTGGAGCACGACGCCGGTCCCCGGCGCGACGATGCCGGAGCCGAAGCCGATAGTAGAGGCTCTGGATGAACGACACGGCCATCCGGTCGCCGTCGACGGCGCAGAGGTACACCGTGCCGCCGCGCGGCTCGGTGACCGGCACCGGCGCAGCGGCGCGGCGCCGCTCGAGGAAGGCGGGATCGATGCAGCTCCGAGACGTCGGCGCCGTCGCGCACGCGGGCGAGCGCGTCCTCGAGCGCGAGCTTCGCCGCAGACGACCTCGATCGGCAGATCGGGCTGAGAGCCCTTCGAGCAGGCCGAGCGCCTCGAGCGCGACCACCCCCTGCGTGGGCGGCGGCAGCTCGAGCACCTGGACTGCCGCGATAGGAGATGCGGAGCGGCTCGACCCAGCGCGGGCGGAACGACGCGAGATCCTCCTCGTCGAGCCAGCTCGTCGCGCGATCGCCCGCGCGACCCGGCCCTCGTAGAAGGCCGCGGCGCCGTCCGTCGGCGATCGCGCGCAGCGTCGCGGCCGAGCTCCGGGAACCGGACGCGCTGGCCCGACGTCGGGAACGGTCCGAGCTCGAGCGGCGCGCCGCTCTCGGCCCACGGCCGCGCCGTCATCGGAGCCGACCGCGAAGCCCCGCTCGGCGGCGTCGATCGCGTCGGCGAGACAGCGCGTCGAGGCCGAGCCGGCCGTGTCGCTCGGCGAGCGCGGCCCAGCCGGCCGACGGCATCCCGGGACGGTCACCGACAGCGGCCCGCGCTCGGCCACGGGCTCGAGGTGCTCGGCGCGCCGGCGGGCGCCGGCCCGGCGGCGTCGAGGCCCTCGACCTTGCCGTCCCGCCAGACGATCGCGAAGCAGTCGCCGCCGATCCCGGTCGACATCGGCTCGGTCGACGCAGAGCACGGCGGCGGCGGCGAGGGCCGCGTCGGCGGCGTTGCCGCCACGCTCGAGCACGCGCAGACCGGCGCGGGTGGCGAGCGGCTGGCTCGTCGCGACCATCGCGTTGGCGGCGACTGCCGGCGGGCGGCCGTAGGAGAAGCGGAACGGCATCGCGCGGATCGTACTCGGCGCTCCGTCGCAGGCACGAGCTAGGATGTAGCCGTGCTGACGATCTACGACGCCGCCCGCTGCCCCTACTGCGCCCGCGTACGCATCGCGCTGGCCGAGAAGGGCATCGAGCACGAGCTGGTGGCCGATCGACCTCGACGAGCGGCCGGCCTTCATCTATCGAGCTGAACCCGCCCGAGGGCCGGGTGCCGGTGCTCGAGGAGGACTCGTTCGTCCTGCCCGAGTCGGCCGTCATCAACGAGTACCTCGAGGAGCGCTACCCCGAGCCGCCGCTGCTGCCCGCTGGACCCGGCCGACCGTGCGCTGGCCGCGGCTGCTCGATCGTACCGGTTCGACGACTTCGGCGACCCCTACTACGACCTCTACTTCGAGCGCCCGGCCGGGTCGGCCGAGCGCCTCGACGGCCGCGCTCCGGGCGCTCGACGCGAGGCTCGAAGCGACGCCGTATCCTGGCCGGGCGCGAGCTACTCCCTGGCCGACGTCGCCTACCTCCCGTGGATCTTCCGCGCCGAGACGCGGCTCGGGCTCGACCTCTCGCCCGTACGAGGCGATCGGCGCCTGGCGCGAGCGGCTGCTCGAGCGGCCCGCGGTCGCCGCCGAGCGCGAGGTCGTCGCTCGCGCTGTCGTAGCGGCCGGATCGGACCGGCTCGCCGGTCGCGACCCGCGAGTCGCCGCGCCGTGAGGCCGGCACGGGCTGACCCGCGACCGCCGGGTCTCGGACGAGCTCGCCTGCGGCGGCGCCGACCGACCGACAGGCGGTCGGCGCGCTCGGCGACCGCGAGGAAGCGCGTCGCGAGCTCGCGGCCGAACTCGTTCCACGTTCCATGTGGACGTCGATCTCGGCCCGCAGCGCGCTCAGGCTCGAAGCCGGTGCGATCGACGTCCGGGAGCGAGTCCCACTCGTCGATCCAGTGCAGCCAGTCCTCGCCGCGTCGTCTCCGCGATGGAACTGGAGGCCCCAGGCGAGCTCGCCGAGCCGGTAGGCCTGCGGGCAGACGCCGTTCGCGGCGAGCGCGCACGGCGCTCCGCCGGGAACGTCGAAGCGGTAGTAGTGCCACTGCAGGGCCATCAGCCGCTCGGGCAGGCCGGCGAACGAGCGGGTCGGCGACGGCCTCGGGCGTCAGCCAGACCTCGGATGGAAGCCGATCTCCGGCACGCGGTGCGCGCGTTACCTGCGCGTGCACGGCCTTCGCGATGAGCTGACCGCCGAGGCAGATCGCCGAGCATCGGCACGCCGCGGTCGAGCAGCGTCTGGATGAGCAGGTTCTCCTCGCGCAGCCACGGGTGGTCCTCCTCCTCGTGGGTGTTCACGACGCCGCCGAAGAGCCAGACGGCGCCGTACTCGTCGAGCGGCTCGCGACGGCGGCGTCCCCCAGGCGATGCTCCACTCCTCGAGCTCGTCACCGCGCTGCGGCGGCAGCCTCGGCGAAGACGCCGGAGCACGGGCCGCGGCTCGTGGATGAGAGCGAGGACGTGCACGTGCCGAGTCGAGTGCTATCGAGCGGGCTCGGCCGCTCGAGCCGTGATGCCGCGGCCGGCGGAGCGCCTCCTGGACGGCCAGCGCATGCCGCGCCCGGGCCGGCCGTCGCCCACGGGCCGGCCGTCGAGCTCGACGACGGGCATGATCTCGCGCACCGACGAGGACGTGAACGCCTCGTCCGCAGCCGGCCATCCGCTCGAGCTCGTAAGCGGCCCTCCTCGACCTCGTAGCCGAGCTGGCTCGCGGCGCTCGCAGCACCTCGGAGCGCGTGACGCCGGCGAGGATGCCGAGCTCGAGCGCCGGCGTCAGCAGACGGTCGCCGCCTCGCGCCACCAGACGTTCGTCACGGGGCCTTCGAGCACGATTCCGTCCGTCGAGAGGAAGACGGCGTCGTCGGCGCCGCGACGCCGCGCCTCCGCCTCGGCGGCCATGTTGACCGCGTAGCTCGTCGACTTCACGCCGCCGAGCAGCCACGGCGAGGACGCTGCGAAGCGCCGTGTCGAGGGCGAGCTGGAGGGAGATCAGATCGATGCCGCGGGTCCGCCGTTCGTCGAGATCGGAAGGCAGCGCGCTCACGAGGCGAGCGCGCGTCGGCTCGCCGGCCGCCTTCCCGGCCGCCCGTCCAGTAGAAGCGCAGGACGCAGTCGGGCTCGCCGAGGCGTGCAGGGTGCCTCGCGGCAAGCTCGGCAGAGGGCCGCGCGGCTCGACCGTCGGGAGCCCGATTCGCTCCGCCGACGCGGCGAGGCGGGTCGAGGTGCTCCTCGAGGCGAAACGGCCGTCCGCCGTAGACCCGGAGCGTCTCGAAGGCCGCCTGGCCTCGCAGCAGCGCCAGGTCGTCGGCGTGCAGGACCGGCTCGTCCGGGTCGACGACCCCGCGGCCGGCGACCGCCAGCGCGAGCAGCGTCATGCGGGCAGCGGCTCCGGCGCGGCGAGCGCACGATCGCGGCGAGGAGCGGCCGTGCCTTCACCCACGACTCCTCGATCTCCGCCTCCGGGATCCGAGTCCCACACGATGCCGCCGCCGACCCAGAGATGGATGCGGCCCTCGGCGACGGCGAAGGTCCGGATCGTGAGGGCGAGCTCGAGGTCGCCGTTCGGGTAGACGGTGCCGAGCGCGCCCATCGACGCGCCGCGGCCGACGGGCTCGAGTGCGGCGATGTGGTCGATGGCCGAGATCTTGGGGCAGCCGGTGACCGAGCCGCCCGGGAAGACAGCGGCGAGCAGCTCGGCGAGCCCGACGTCCGGGCGCGGAGCACCCCTCGACCGTCGACACGAGATGGCGTGACGCCGGCCAGCGCGGCGCTCGGCCATGAGCTCAGGCCAGCGAACGGTGCCCGGCACGCAGACGCGTGAGAGATCGTTGCGCTCGAGGTCGACGATCATGACGTGCTCGGCCGCGTCCTTCTCCGAGCCGCGCAGGTCGCTCGCCGAGCCGGCCGGGCGAGTGCCCTTGATCGGCATCGTCCAGACGCGGTCGCCGCGCCGGGCGAGGAAGAGCTCCGGCGAGGCCGAGACGATCGTCCAGCCGTCGCCGCGGAGCGGCCGCGGAGCGAGCGGCGGCGCAGGGGCGCAGCGCGCGCGCGAGCACCGCGCGGGTCGCCGCGAAACGGCGCCGAGAGGTGCTGGACGAGGTTGACCTGGTAGACGTCGCCGCGCGCGATCGCATCCCTGACCGCCTCGATCGCGGTCGCGTAGCCGTCGTCGCTCCCAGGTCGGCGTCCAGTCGCCGATCCGAGAACGCCGCCGCGGCTGCAGCGCGTCTCCCGAGGGCGGATGCGGCAGGCGGCGAGCGGCAGCAGGCAGGGCTCCGGCGGATCGGGCGAGCGGTGCGCGCGGAGCGATCGCCCGAGAGCCCGTAGCCGAGGTAGAGGTCGGCACAGACGCCCCGCGCGCCGCCGCCGAAGAAGCCGGCCTCGCGCAGGTAGGCCTCGACCTGCGCTCGAAGGCGCCTTCAGGCTCGCCAGAGCTCGAGCACGTCTCAAGTCTATGAACGGTGGACGGCGGTCAGCGCCGGCGAGACGCTCGGCCGTTCCGGAGGCATCCGTAGAATCGCCTCCGCATGGACGGACGGCCCGGTCGGCATCTTCGACTCGGGCGCGGGCGGGCTGACCGTCCTCCACGAGTGTCTCGTCACGATGCCGCACGAGGACTTCGTCTACCTCGGCGACGGGGCGCGCTGCCCGTACGGCCCCCGTCCGGCCGCCGAGATCGCGCGCTTCGCGCTCGAGATCGCGCTCCTACCTCGAGTCGCTCGGCGTCAAGCTGATCCTCGCCGCGTGCAACTCTGCCACGGCCGCCGCCCTGCCCGCTCCTCCAGGAGCAGCTCTCCGTGCCGGTCGTCGGCGTGCTCGCGCCCGAGGCCCGCGCCGCCGTCCAGGCGACACGGAACCGGGTCATCGGGCTGCTCGCGACGGAGGCGACCGTGGCTCAGCGGGCGCTACACGCGGGCGGTCCAGGAGCTCGACGCCGGCGCCCGTGTCGTCGAGGTCGCCTGCCCGAAGCTCGTGCCGCTGATCGAGGCCGGCGCCGCCGCGGACGAAGCGCCTCGTCGACGCGGTTCGCGAGTACGCGGCGCCGCTCAAGGCGCGCGGGGGTCGACACGGTGATCCTCGGCTGCACGCACTACCCGCTGATCCGGCCCGTGTTCGAGCGCGTCTTCGGGCGCGTCGGTGACGCTCGTCTTCTCGGCCGAGGAGACGGCCCGCGAGGTGGCCGAGACGCTCGCGCGCAGGGGCGTCGAGAACGATCCGCGCCGCGAGGGCAGCTGCCGCTTCCTGACGACCGGCTCGGCCGAGGAGTTCCGGCAGCTCGGAGAGCGGTTCCTGCAGCTTCCGATCGGGAGCCGTCGAGCACGTCGCGCTCGCGCGAGCTCGAGCGCGCGGCCGCCTAGGGACGGCCGATGCGCGAGGGTCGCGCCCACGACGAGCTGCGCCCGCTCGAGATCGTCCCCGACTTCGTCGAGCAGGCACACGGCTCGGCGCTCATCTCGTTCGGGAAGACACGGGTGCTCTGCACCGCGACGATCGAGGAGGGCGTGCCGCGCTGGCTCGCCGGAAGCGGCCAGGGCTGGCTGACGGCCGAGTACGGGATGCTGCCGGGCTCGACCGGCACCCGCACGCCGCGCGAGGCGAGCGCCGGCAAGCAGAAGGGGCGCACGGTCGAGATCCAGCGGCTGATCGGTCGCTCGCTGCGGGCCGCGTACCCGATGACGAGCCTCGGCGAGCGGACGGTCTGGCTCGACTGCGACGTCCTCCAGGCCGACGGAGGCACGCGGACGGCCGCCATCTCCGGCGTCTGGGTCGCGCTCGCGCTCGCCGCGCGCGGCTCGGCCTGCCCCGCCCGGTCGACCATGTCGCCGCGGTCTCGGTCGGGATCGTCGACGGCGTCGCCTGCTCGATCTCGACTACGACGGAGGACGCGGCCGCCGAGGTCGACATGAACGTCGTCATGACCGGCGACGGCCGGCTGATCGAGGTGCAGGCGACCGCCGAGAGCACGCCGTTCTCGCGGAGCAGCTCGACGAGCTCGTCGAGCTCGCGGCGGCCGGCATCGCGCGAGATCGTCGAGCGCCAGCGCGAGGCGCTCGCCGCCTGAGCCCGCCGAGCGCGTGCGCGTCGCGCTCGCCTCGCGCAACCCGGGGAAGCTGCGCGAGCTGCGGGCGCCTCCTGCCCGAGTGGGAGATCGAGCCGCTCGACACGACGGGCATCGGCGAGGAGAAGGGCGCGACCTTCGACGAGAACGCGCGTGCGAAGGCGCTCTTCGCCCGCGGCGCGTGCCGAGCCCGGCCTGGGCGCTCGGCGAGGACTCCGGGCCTCGAGGTCGACGGGCTGGGCGGGGCGCCGGGAATCCGCTCGGCCCGCTTCGCGGGCGAGGAAGCGAGCGACGAGGAGAACGTCGAGCCGCTCCTGGACGAGCTCGGTCGGACTGGAAGCCGCCGCACGGAGGGCGCGCTACGTCTGCGAGCTCGTGCTCGATCGCGCCCGACGGCGAGGAGCATCGTGGGCCGGGGAACGCTCGAGGGCGCGATCGGACTGCGAGGCGGCGCGGCAGCGGCGGCTTCGGCTACGACCCCGTCTTCGTGCCCGCCGGGGAGACGCTGACGGTCGCGCGAGCTCGGCGACGGGTGGAAGGCGGGCGCGAGTCACCGCGCCCGGGCGGCGCGGGCGCTTCGCGACAGCGTGCACGGCACGGCACGCCGATCGCGAACGCCCGGTGTGCTAGCGTTGCCCGCCGTGGACGCTGCCGAGGCCCTCGCCGACCTCACCGAGATCTCGACGCAGATCGAGCTTGCGGTCCTCGTCGACGACGAGGGGCGAGGTCGTCGCCTCGAGCACGGCGGCCGAGCCCGGGCAGGCCGACACCGTCGCCGCGGCCGTCCGGCGAGCTTCTCGCCGCGGCCGAGGATGCGCATGGGCGGGGCCGAGGCGCGCGAGCAGCTCGTCCAGCTCCAGGCCGCGTTGCCGGACGGCTGCGTCTTCCTCGTGCGGGACGACGAGCGGCTCGTGGCGGCGGTGACCGTGCCCGGAGCCGACGGTCGGGCTCGTCTTCTACGACCTGAAGACCTGCCTGCGTCACGTCGCCGGCGAGAGCCTGGCACCGAAGCCGAAGGCGCGTGCCGGGTCGAAGAAGGCCGAGGCAGCTGCCAAGGCTCCGAGGAGGACTCGACGAATGGCAGCGGGGTAAGGCGATCACCGCGGCTCGTCGCGGTCGCCGCCGTCGCGGGCGCCGTCCTCTGGCGTCGCCGTCGCGGCAACGGGAGCACGTCGACCTGTACTTCGCGGACGGGTCGATGGTGTCGTTCGAGCAGGGCTCGCTCGAGGCCGCGCCGGCTGCTCCCGCTCGCGCACGAGATCCTCGCCGCCGCGCGCGACCTCCCTGACGGCCGATGACCGGCGGCCCGTCGGCGGCGACGCCGTCGATCTCGCATCTGACGTCCAGCGGACGACGCCGAGCTGGCCGGGGCGATTCGGGAGCACGCGTATCTCGAGGGCGACTTCGTGCTGCGCTCGGGCCGCCGCTCGCGGTACTACCTCGACAAGTACCGGTTCGAGACGCGGCCCGACCTGCTCGGCCGCTCTCGGCGAGCGGATCGCCGCGGCCGTTCACGCCGAGAGGAGCCGGCAGCCGCTCGGCTCGCCGGGCCCGAGCTCGGCGCCGTTGCTCTCGCCGCGTCCGCGTCGCTCGCGTCCGGGCTGCCGTTCCTGATCGTCCGCAAGGCGGGGAAGGAGTACGCGACCGAGCAGCGGCTCGAGGGCGTCTTCGAGCCGGGCGAGCTCGTCTGCCTCGTCGAGGACGTCGTGACGACGGGCGGCGCCGCGGCGATGCTGCCGACGGCGCTCCGCGAGGCCGGGCTCGCGTGCGAGACGGCGGTGTGCGTGGTCGACCGCGAGGAGGGAGGGAGCGAGGCGCTCGCGGCCGTCGGAGTCCGCCTCGTGCCCCTGTTTCGCGCCGCAGAGCTCGCCAGGGCGTGACGAAATGCCCGCAAACCCGCATGGTTGAGGGCAACTGCCCGCCCTGGTAGTGTCCCGACCGAGAAGCGGTATGAACCCGTCGACATCAGAGGGGAGTGGGCTCAAGTGACGAAGGCGTGAGTTCATCGATCGAGGTTGCAGAGCAAGGCGGGGCTCATCGAAGCGGGATGCAGCGGCGGCGGTGGACGCGTTCCTCGAGACCATCGAGGAGACGCTCAAGTCGGGCGACGGCGTGACGTTCACGGGTTTCGGCAAGTTCTCGGCTCCAGCAGCGCGCGGCGCGCATGGGCGTCAACCCGCGCAACCCCGGGCGAGAAGGTGCACATCGCGGCGGCGAGGGTGCCCAAGTTCTCGGCGGGCAGCGCGCTCAAGACCGCCGTCAAGTCCTCCGGCTCCGGGTTCCAGGGCTAGATCCTTCAGCAGTCTTCGTGAGGGCCGCGGCAAGCGGCCCTCACGTTTGCCTGGGCGCGTTCCGGGTCTACGAACGTACGTTCGCTATCATCCAGTCGGTGCTGCTCGCCCTCGAGTCCGCCGACCGTCTCGTGCACGCGCTCGCCGACGGCGGCCCCGTGCCCGCCGCCGACGCGGCACGGTCGCTCTTTGCGCTCCGCGCCGGGCCGGTCGAGCTCGCGGTGGCGCTTCTCGACACGGTTGTCCTGCACGACGCGAGGCTGGCGCGGCGCGGCAGGGACGTCTGTCTCGCTGCGACGCCGTGGGCGGAGATCCCGCTCGAACGGGCACGATTCGCCGTCGTCGATCTCGAGACCACCGGCTTCGTCGCCGGCAAGTCGCGTATCACCGAAGCGGCTCTGGTCCGGCTCGCCGGCGGAGACGTCGAGGACGAGCTCGAGCTGGTCCCGGAGCACGGCGACGGTACGGCCCTCGTGGCAGCGCTGCTTCGCGCCGCCGGCGACGCGGTGCTGGTCGGCCACAACGTGCGGTTCGACCTCGCATTCCTCGACCACGAGCTGCGCCCGTTCGGGCACCGGATTGCTGCGCCGGTCGTCGACACGCTCACGCTTGCACGGCGGCTGCTCGCGCGGCCGGGCGGCCGGTTCACGCTTGCCGAGCTGGCCGAGCGCTTCGGCTCCGACACGCGGCCGGTCCATCGGGCGCTGCCGGATGCGCGGGCGACTGCGGACGTCTTTCGTGCGTTGACTGCGCTCGCGAGAGAGGC
>CAWGBR010000009.1:0-140868 GCA_963820875.1 uncultured Thermoleophilia bacterium | reverse complement strand
GTCTCGCCCGTCGACGGGCTTGGGTCACGACGGTGCGCGGGCTAATCGGCCCATGTCGGTAGCAGCGCCTCAGCGGCCGGCAAGTGCTCGTGCCGCTCGAGTTCGAGGTTGTGGTCTCAGCCAGACCGGCTGCCGGCCGGTAGGCGAGGACGTGACTCAGGGCTCGATCCAGTAGTCCCGCCGCGCGAAGCGGCCGCCCTGGAAGTCGCTTCTCGGCTCCTCCGCGGCGAGCGCACGCCGCACCTCGGGGTCCACCTCGTCGACTGGCTCGTAGCCGAGAACGGCGGCGCCCGGGTTGTCCCACCAGGAGTCCGGTACCTTCGACACGCCGTAGACGACGAGGAAGCGCGGGATGCCGTTCGCCAGCGAGCGCGCGCGTGAAGAGCCGCGCCGCGTCGCCCGGGCTCAGCCACATCGGCAGACCGTCGGCATCGCGGGGGCCGTTGCGGAACGCCCCGATGCGCAGGCACACGACCTCGAGCGCCCACTTGTCCGCGTAAAGGCGCCCAAGCGCCTCGCCGAAGACCTTGGTGACGCCGTACAGCGAGTCCGGCCGGACGGGATCGTCGGGGCCGATCCGCTCGCCGCGCGCGTAGAAGCCGGTCACGTGGTTCGTGCTGGCGAAAACGACGCGGCGGACGCCCGCCTGACGCGAGGCCTCGAAGACGTTGTACGTAGCGGCGACGTTGGCCGATAGCAGGCGGTCGAACCGATCCTCGACCGGAATCGCAGCCAGGTGGACGACCGCGTCTACACCTTCCATCGCCCGACGCGCCGCCTGGAAGTCGGCGAGGTCGAGCACCTTCGTCTCCTCGCCCTCCCGCGCCTCCCCGAGATCCTGCACGTCGACCAGCCGAAGGAGCGGGAACCGTCCGCGCCAGGCGTCTCGCAGCGTCGAGCCGATTGTCCCGGCGGCGCCGGTCAGAACGACGGCGTTCACGCGCTGGCGCCGTCCCCGTGGGGGCCGAGGTCGACCACAGCGCGAAACCGCCGCGTGTACTCGCGATTGCCGAAGAGAGCGACAAGCGCACCGAGGACACCGCTGACGACGAAGGGAACGCCATAGGTCGAGCCCACCCAGAGCTGGTACGCGCCGTACCCGGCCACGGCCGCAGACAGCCCGTAGCTCGAGTACTGAAGAGCCCAGTCCTCGAGGGCGAACGCGCTACGCCCTCCCTTGAGGTTGCGGGCTCTCTCGGCAAAGTCCTCGTAGGCCTGGTACCCCGCCGACTCCCCGGTGCTCTGTAACCGGAGGAAGGCCCCGATCACGAGGATCCGCAGCGTCAGGTGCTTCGCGAGAAGGTCGACATAGGTCGTGACGGGCGGTAGCGCACAGAGGACGAGGTCGGCATGCTGGAGGTTGACCGAGCCAGCAAAGCCGAGCCCGGCGGCTCCGATCCCCCCGACGAGCCCGAGCTTCCACTTCAGGAGGTCGGACCGCGTTTCCTCCGCCTGCAAGATCTCGTCCCGCAGCTTCTCCATCGGCTCCAGGCGATTATGGCCGGGAGCGGGTGAAGCGCGCGGGCGCTCCCGCATGAGCTAGCGAGCACCCGCCGGCATTGGCCGAGCCTCTCCCGGACAAGTTGCTGCGATCCTCCGGTCGGGGGGCCGGGGGCTCCCATCCCAGTGTCGGGCATGAGTCACGGACGGGCACCGCAGCGGTGAGGAAACGGCGACCGTTCCATATTCGTTCCATGAAGACCAATCCCAGCGCCGGCAACGGCGACACAGAAAACAGAAAACCCGCTGCTTCCAGCGAGTTCTCCGATCGGGGCGCCGAGATTTGAACTCGGGACCTCTAGTCCCCCAGACTAGCGCGCTAACCAGGCTGCGCCACGCCCCGTGTCCGCCCCACCATACCGAAATCCGCTCTCTCCGCTCGTTTGCATCCCGTCGCTTTTGCTAGCACCTTCTACCACCAGCGGCGCGCTGTTGGTCAAGGCGCTCGCGCGTCAGACTGCTGGGATGGTGGAGCCGCGTGCGGTGGTGCTCGTCGAAGGGGCCAGCGACAAGGTCGCGCTGGAGACGCTCGCCTTGCGACGGGGCCGGGAGCTCGCGGCGGAGGGCGTCTCGGTGCTGCCGGTGGGGGGCGCACAGGCGATCAGCCGGTTCCTCACGTACTACGGTCCGCGGGGAGCGAACGTCGTGCTGGCCGGTCTCTGCGACGCGGGCGAAGAGCGCCAGCTGCGGCGTGCGCTGGAGCGCGCCGGCTTCGGTCGTGACCTCGGCCGTGCCGAGATGGAACGGCTCGGCTTCTATGTGTGCGAGAGGGATCTGGAGGATGAACTGGTTAGCTGCCTGGGCGCCCCGGTCGTGGAGGACATCCTCGCCGCGCACGGGAAGCTCGGATCGTTTCGCACTTACCAGAAACAGCCGGCTCATCGAGCGCGGACGACCGAGGAGCAGCTCAAAGGCTTCCTCACGAACTGGAAGATCATGCTCGCGGCGCCGCTCGTCGAGGCGCTCGATCTCAGCCGCGTGCCTCGCCCACTCGACGGCGTCCTCAGGCACGTCTGACGCCGGCCTTCTGCTCGGAAGAAAGGCGTCGTGGGCTAGGCTCGGCCCTCGGCTACGACCGCCGTTCCGACATCCACCTGGCGCTGCTCGCGATTCGGTGCGGCCTGGTCTGCTTCAGGAGCTCCGACGCTCATCTTGATTCGAGTTGCCTGCGACGAAGAGCCTCGGCAGCGGGCTCGTACTTCAAACGGGCGGCGTTTCCCAGCCCCCGAAGGCCTGTTCCAGATACGCGGCAGCCGCGAGTGCGACGTGGTCGTGCCAGGGGCGGGCGACCAGCTGCACGCCGATTGGCAGCCGGTCCGCGGACCAGCCGCAGCGGACGACCGCGCACGGCCAGCCGGTGAGGCTGTAGGGCGTCGTATAGCTGAGCGCCTCGCGGAGATCGAGCTTGGAGGTGCCGCCGTGGGCACGCGCCGGGCAGGCGAACACCGGGCAGACGAGGAGGTCGAAGCGTTCGAGGAAGACGAGCATCTCGCGCCGGTACAGATCCCAGTCGCGCAGGACGCGGTAGAGCTCGCCCGTCCGCATCTTGCCGCCGTACGACCGCCAGATCCTCACCGTCAGGTCTCCCTCCGCCGGCGGCAGCGTCTCCTCGAGCTCGACGCCGGCCTCCGCGAGCGCGGCCGCGGCGGCCCGAACGGTCTCGGCAGTCTCCGGTGTCGGCTCGCAGATCTCCGTTGTCCGCGTAGAAGCCGGCCCGCAGCCCGCACAGCTCGACCTGAGTCGGCATCGCCCATTGCGCACCGGCGGCACCGCCGCATCGCGCCCGTCCGGCCCGGCGACCAGGCGGAGCGCGAGCGCCACGTCCGCGACCGACCGAGCGACAGGCCCGACCTGCGTGCGCGGATCGCTCAGCGCCCCGAGCGGCCCCTCGTCGTCGAGGACGCCGGTCAGCGGAACGAGCTGGGCGGTCGGCTTGAGCGTCGCCACGCCGCACCAGGCGGCCGGGAGCCTGAGGCTCCCACCCGAATCGTTTCCGAGCCCAGCGGCGAGCCGCCGGCCGCGATGATCGCGCACTCCCCGCCGCTGCTCCCGCCCGGCGAGCGCGGCGACGTCGTACGGATTGTTCGTGCGGCCGTAGAGCTCGTTCACGGTCTCGATCCCACCGCCCCACTCAGGGCAGTTCGTCTTCCCGAGCAGAATTGCCCCCGCACGCCTCAGCCGCGCCACCGCCGTCGCGTCCGCCGCCGGCACGACGTCGGCCCGCTCGACCGCACCGATCGCCGTCACGATCCCTGCCGTCTCGAAGTTGTCCTTGGCCGTGAACGGGACGCCGTGCAGCGGCCCGAGCAGCGTCCCCCTCGCCAGCATCTCGTCCGCGGCCTGCGCCTCGGCGCGCGCGCGGTCGGCGGCGATCTGAACGACGGCATTGATCGTGCCGTTGACCTCGTCGATACGAGCGAGATGCGTATCGACCACCTCGGCCGCCGAAAGCTCGCGGTCGCGAATCAGGCGCGCAAGCTCGGTCGCCGTCACTACGAGCACCTCACGGGCAACCTACGAGACACCGCTCAGGCGCGCAACATCACGTCGAGCCCCGCGCAAGAGGCCGGGGCCTGCCGAGAACCTGGAGCAACTCGCGCCCGCAGCGGCTCGGGCCGACGGCCTCTCCCCCGCCCTCCTACAATGGCGGCGTGAGCGAGCCGGCGCCTTCCCTCGACCAGCAGGATCGCGGCGTCCTGACCCTGGCAGTCGCCGCCGGCGGCGTGGTTGCGCTGCTGCTCGGCTGGATTCTCGACCTTCGCGTGCTGCGGTGGCTCGGGCTCGGGGCGTCGCTCGCCGGCGGTGGTCTCCTTGTCCGCGAAAGGCTCGTGCAGCGGAGCGAGAAGATCGATGCGGCCGAGGGCCGTATCCGCTCGGAGCTCGACGACCTCGACCCCGCTGCGCGCGCCCGGGTCCTCGGGGACATCGCGCGCTCGGGCGAGCCGCCGCAGCTGTAGGGAGCAACTCTCGCCGCAGTAGCGGCTAGGAGGCCGGCCCGATCCGCAGGATCCGATCGTCGCCCTCGACCGGGCTGCCTCGCCCGTCCTGGCTCGACGTCGCCAGGTAGACGGCGCCGTCCGGCCCGACGGCGACGTCGCGCAGCCGGCCGAAGTCGCCCTGGATGAGGACCTCCTCGCCGGTGACCGACCCATCCTCCCCGAGGGTAAGGCGTCGCAGGCTCTGATCCTTGAGCGTCACGAAGAGCAGCGATCCGCGCCATTGTGGGATCAGCTCCGCGTCGTAGTACACGCAGCCGGCCGGAGCGATCGTCGGCGTGTAGTTCTGGAGGCCGTTGCCCACGACCTCGGGCCAGCCGCCGTTCAGGCCCTCCGTGAGGAGATTGATCTCGTCCCCCTCGCTCGGCCCGTGCTCGGTCGAGTAGAAGCGGCCGTCCGGCGCGAAGCACAGGCCCTGCGCGTTGCGGTGGCCGGTGCTGAAGATCGAGGTCTCGCCGGTGTCCGGATCGACCTGCAGGATCTTGCCGCTGAGGCTCTCCGGGTCCTGGGCGAGATCGCTGTCGCCCGTGTCGCCCGTCGAAACGAACAGCGAGCCGTCAGGCCCGAACCGGATTCGGCCTCCGTCGTGAATGCCCCCGAGGCCGATGCCGTCGACGAGGACGGTCTGCGATCCGTCCGGCTCGAGGCGTACGACGCGGTTCTCGTCGGCGGCCGAGTACATGAGGAAGAGGCGGCCTTGCTCGTCGATCTCGAGGCCCATGAGCCCCGCCTCCCCGCTCTCGACCACGCCTTCGATCTCCGTGGTAGGCCCGTCCAGGCGGCTCAGGCGACCGGGGCGCTCCGTGTACCAGAGCTGCCCTTGCGGATCCCAGGCGAGCGACCAGACGGTGTCGAGATCGCGTGCGACCTCGGTGACCTCGAGCTGCACGGGCTCGGTTCCTGTCGGCGGCGCGCTTTCGGCCGGCGGCGCAGGCTCGGACGGAGCCGCCGGCTCGGCCGGGGACGGCGGCTCGGCCGGGGACGGCGGCGGCGCCGGCTCGATCCCGGCCTCGTCGGAGGAGCTGCCGCAGCCCGCGACAACGGCTGCGGCGAGCAGCGCGCAGAGCAGCCGGTACAGCATCGGGCGGGCCGAGGCGCGAGCTACGCCGGCGTCGGCACCTTGGCGAGGGACCGTTCCACCTCCGCGTCCGAGTACTCGTGCTCCGGAAGCTTGCCGGCGAAGTAGTCGTCGAAGGCCGACATGTCGAAGTGCCCGTGACCGCAGAGGTTGAACGCGATGACGGTCTTCTCGCCGCTCTCCTTCGCCTTGAGGGCCTCGTCGATCGCGCCTCGGATCGCGTGCGCGGCCTCCGGGGCCGGAATGATGCCCTCGGCGCGGGCGAACGTCACCGCCGCCTCGAACACCGGGTTCTGCGTGTAGGCCACGCACTCGATCAGTCCCTGCTCGTACAGGGCCGAGACGATCGGCGCCATGCCGTGGTAGCGCAGGCCCCCGGCGTGCACGGGCGCCGGGATGAACGAGTGGCCGAGCGTGTACATCTTGATCAGCGGCGTGGTCATCGTCGTGTCGCCGAAGTCGTAGACGTACTTCCCCTTCGTCAGGCTCGGAGCGGCGGTCGGCTCGGTCGCGATCACGCGCGTCTGCTTCCCCTCTGTGAGGTTCTTGTGGATGAACGGCAGCGTGAAGCCGGCGAAGTTCGAGCCGCCGCCGATGCAGCCGACGATCACGTCGGGATACTCCTCGGCCTGCTCGACCTGCTCGAGCGTCTCGAGCCCGATGACGGTCTGATGCATGAGAACGTGGTTGAGCACCGACCCGAGCGAATACTTCTTCGCGCCGCCGCTCGTGGCCGCCGCCTCGACCGCCTCCGAGATGGCGATCCCGAGCGAGCCGGGCGACTCGGGATCCTGCTCGAGGATCGAACGGCCGGCGTTCGTCTGGTCGGAGGGGCTCGGCGTCACCGAGGCGCCGAAGGTCTGCATGAGGCTGCGGCGGTACGGCTTCTGCTCGTACGAGACCCGGACCATGTAGACCTCGCAGCCGAGGTCGAAGAAGTTGCAGGCCATCGCGAGCGAGCTGCCCCACTGGCCCGCGCCGGTCTCGGTCGTGAGACCCTTGACGCCCTCTTCCTTGTTGTAGAAGGCCTGCGCGACGGCGGTGTTCGGCTTGTGCGAGCCGGCCGGTGAGACGCCCTCGTACTTGTAGTAGATGTGCGCCGGCGTATCGAGCGCCTCTTCGAGCCTGCGAGCGCGGAAGAACGGCGTCGGCCGCCAGAGCCGATAGATGTCGCGTACGGGATCCGGGATCTCGATCCACCGTTCCTGGCTGACTTCCTGGCCGATCACGGCCATCGGGAAGAGCGGTGCGAGGTCCTCCGGGCCGATCGGCTCACCGGTGCCGGGGTGGATCACGGGCGGCAGCGGCTTGGGCAGGTCGGCCTGGATGTTGTACCAGGCCTTCGGGATGCTCTTCTCGGTGAGCAGGAATTTCGTCTTCTTGCTCATGGGGGCGGCTCCTTGCTCGAGGGCCGGATGAGATCCGGCCCCTACACCTACGGCCAGCGACAATCCAGGGACGACAGCGTAGCGCTATTCCGACAGGCGACGGTACAGACGGTCGACGAGCCCCGGCAGCTCCTCGAGCTTCGCCGTGATGACCCTGATGCGGTACTCGCGGAAATGCTCCGGCTCCACGTCGAGCGCCTCGGCGAGCTTGGCGACGATGTCGTCGGAGGGAACCGGGCGATTCCCGTGGACGATGTGGTTCAGGTACCCGGCGGAGAGATCTGTCCGCGCGGCCAGCTCACGGTACGTGACGCTCTGCTCGTCCATCAGCTGCGTCAACGCCTCGCCGAAGGGCTTCTCGCTGAAGCGCCGACGTTGTGTCACGGCAGGGTCTCCCAGAGCTCCCTGACGGCCGCTGCGGCCGTCCCGACGTCGACGCGTTCCTCGCTCCGGCTCGCCCGGCTCAGAACGTCCGCCGTCCCGTCCTCGACCGCGCGCTTGCCGACTGTCACGCGCACGGGGCAGCCGATCAGGTCGGCGTCTGCGAACTTCTCGCCCGGACGCTTGTCGCGATCGTCGTGGAGGACGGTGAGCCCGGCAGCCTCGAGATCGCCCACCACTTGCTCCGCGAGCCTTGCTACCTCGGGACCGGCCGTCGCGATCGACACGACGTGGACATCGTAGGGGGAAAGGGCGCGCGGCCACGCGATACCGGCCTCGTCGTGCCGCTGCTCGACCGCGGCGGTCATGATCCGGGCCGGCCCGATCCCGTACGAGCCCATGACGATCGGGCGCTCCTGCCCGCTCTCGTCGAGGTAGACGGCGCCGAGCGGGACCGAGTACCGGGTCTCGAGCTTGAAGATGTGGCCGACCTCGATCGCAACCTCGAAACGCAGCCGCCCGCCGCAGTTCGGGCACGCGTCGCCCTCACGCGGCTCGCGGACGTCGGCGAAACGGGGCTCGTAGTCACGCCCCGCCTGGACGTCCCCGCAGGTGCCGGCCGGTGCGGTTGGCGCCGGCGACGAACTGGCCTTCTCTCAGGGTCTCGTCCGCCACGACCTCGCCGTCGAAGCCGATCGGGCCTATCGACCCCGGATCGGCCCCGAAGCCGCTTCTGATCTCCTCCTCGGTCGCCGGCCGGACGGCGGCGCCGAGCACGGCCTCGAGCCGCGCCTCATCGAGACGGTCGTCGCCGCGCACGAGGGCGAGGACGAGCCTGCCGTCCTCGGCGGTGACCGGCATCGCCTTCGACGTCGCGGCCGGATCGATTCCGAGCAGCTCGGCAAGCGCCTCGATCGTCGTCGTCCCCGGGGTCTCGACTTCCTCCGGGGCGTCGAGGCGCTCCGGGAAGGCGGGCGGCCGCGGGATGCTGCGTGCGATCTCGAGGTCGGCGGCGTAGTCGCCGCGCTCGCACGTCACGAGGACGTTCTCACCGGCCCCCGCGGGCGCGAGGAAGTCGACGGAGGCGCTGCCGCCCATCATCCCCGACTCGGCCTGGACCGCACGGAACTCGATCCCGCAACGCTCGAAGACGCGGTGGTACGCGCCTTCCTGGAGCCGGAAGCTGCGCTCGAGGCCGGCGTCGTCACGGTCGAGCGAGTAGGCGTCCTTCATGATGAACTCGCGAAGACGGATCAGCCCGCCCCGCGAACGCGGCTCGTCGCGGTTCTTCGTCTGGAAGTGATAGAGCATCTGGGGCAGCTCCCGGTAGCTCTGGATCTCTCTCGCGTGGAAGGTCAGCGTCTCCTCGTGCGTCATCGGGAGGAGGAACCGCCGGCCCGCGCGGTCCTCGAGCTTGAACAGCTCCGGGATCTCGTACCGGCCGGTCGTCTCCCAGAGCTCTGCCGGGGTGAGCACCGGCATGAGCATCTCCTGCGCGCCGATCGCGTCCATCTCCTCACGGATGATCTGAACGGCCTTCTGGTGCACTCTCCAGCCGAGAGGCAGGAAGCTGTAGACCCCGGCCGCCACCGGGCGGATGAAGCCGCCGCGGAGCAGCAGCTGATGGCTGACTGCCTCGGCCTCTGCCGGGACCTCCCGAAGCGTCGGGATGAAGAGTTGCGAGGCCCGCGCGACCAAGCCGGCTACGCGGTTGCAGTCTCGGGTGCCTGCTCGGCGACCGGCCGTTGTGCCGCCTCGGCCATCAGCGCCGCGGCGGGCTTGGCGAGCTTGAGCCGCTTTGGCCGCTGCATGCCCGCGGCGATCCAGCGGTCGATCTCGTGGAAGAGCTCGTCGATCAGGATGTCGGAGGAGACCTTCTTCAGCACGCGCCCGTGGGCGTAGATGAATCCGACGTCGCGGCCCCCGGCGATGCCGAAGTCGGCGTCGCCCGCCTCCCCGGGACCGTTCACGGCGCAGCCCATGACCGCGACCTCGAACGCCTCCGGATAGGCCTTCAACCGATCGCCCACTGCCTCGGCGAGCTGCTCGACACCGACGTTGTCACGGCCGCAGGACGGACAGGCGATCATCACGGGGCCTCGCTCGCGCAGGCCGAGCGACTTGAGGATGTCCCAGGCGGTCTCGATCTCCTTGACGGGGTCGGCCGTGAGCGAGACGCGGATCGTGTCGCCGATCCCGTCCATGAGCAGCGAGCCGATCCCGATCGCGCTCTTGATGGAGCCGGCCGGCGGCGGCCCGGCCTCGGTCACCCCGAGATGGAGCGGGTAGGGAACCTTCTCGGACAGCATCCGGTAGGCCCGGATCATCGTCGGCACCGAGCTCGACTTCACCGAGATCGCGAAGTCCCGGTAGTCGAGCGACTCGAGCAGTCGCACCTGCTCGAGGGCCTCCTCGACGAGGGCCGCCGCGGTGTCCTGCTGCGCGAGCGGCACGAGGTGCTTCGGCAGCGAGCCGGAGTTGGCGCCCACGCGCATCGGGATCCCCTTGGCCTTGGCGGCCGTGACGACCTCCGCGACCTTGTCCGGCCCGCCGATGTTGCCGGGGTTGATCCGTACCTTCGCAACGCCCGCCTCGATGGCCTTCAGCGCCAGCGACGCGTTGAAATGGATGTCCGCCACGACCGGAAGCGGCGAGAGGTAGACGAGCTTCTTCAGAGCGCTCCGCGTCCTCGAGCTTCGGCACCGCGACCCGAACGACCTCGCACCCGGCCGATGCGAGCCTCCCGATCTGCTCCATCGTGGCCTCGACGTCGTGCGTGTAGGTCAGCGTCATCGACTGCACGACGACGGGCGCGCCACCCCCCATCGGAACGCCTCCGACCGAGATCTGCGCCTCGCTTGCCATCGCGGGACAGTGTAACGGCCGCCCCCGGCGACCAGCCCCTGGGCGGTTGAATCGCGCCTCGGGTAGCCATGCGATGGGGCGGCTGAGCGGCCGGCTCGGCCGGTCGCGAATCGCGCCTCGGGTAGCCATGCGATGGGGCGGCTGAGCCCGGCCGGCTGGCGCGGCCGGCCGCGCGGTTACGGCCGGTTGAATCGCGCCTCGGGTAGCCATGCGATGGGGCGGCTGAGCGGCCGGCTCGGCCGGCCGCGACCCGCCTGGGAGCGGCCGAAGGCCGCGGTCACTTCCGTGCCAGCCCCGCTTGTACCGAGCCCTGCCGGGCTCGGTGAGCGCTTCGCGGCCTGGTGCCCTGCGGGCACGTCCGCTGCGCGCGCCGCTCACGCGGCGCTTGCCTAACCGCCGCGGAGGCGGTTGATGTCGTTCGAGAGGCCGATGAAGAAGAGCATCAGCACGAGCGCGATGCCGATCACCGAGGCCCGCTCGTAGGCCTCGCGCGGGATCGCCCGGCCGCGGATCTTCTCGGCGATGCGAGAACGCGATGTGCCCACCGTCGAGCGGGAGCAGCGGGAGGAGGTTCAGGAGCGCCAGCGAGAGGCTGATCAGCGCGAGCACTCCGAGGTAGTAGCGAAGCCCGGCCTCCACGACCTGGGACGACTGCTCGACGATCCCGACGGCGCTCGAGACGTCGTCGCGGGTCGACCCGGTGACGATGCCGCCCAGCGACTGGCCGATCGCGACGGTGACGTCACCCGTCTGCTCGAACGCCTTCGCGATCGCCGGCCCGACGGAGTAGTCCTGGTAGAACGGAGCGGGAATGAAGCCGATGCGATAGCGGCCGTCGATCAGCTCCGGCTCCACCGGTCGCAGCTCGACGAGCTCGCCGTCCCGGCGAACCGTCAGCGCGACGGGCTCGCCCTTGCTGTCCCCGATAGCGTCGCGAACGTCTTCGAAGTTCTTCATCGGCGCGCCGTCGACCGCGACGATCACGTCGTCCGGCCTGCAGCCCGGCCGCCACGCCGGCGACGCGTCGGTGACGCGGTCGACCGTCCGGGTCACGCCCGCCGGCACGCCGAGCATGAAGACGACGGCCAGCAGGACGATGCAGAAGACGAAATTCGCGAACGGCCCGGCGAAGATGACCGCGACGCGCTTGGAGGCCGGGGCACGCCAGTACGCGTCCGCCGACAGAGCATCGTCGAGATCGGTCAGGCCCTTCTCGGCGCTGCGCTGCGCGGCCTCGCTCAGCTGCGCGCGTTCGAGCGCAGCCTCGAGCTCCGGCATCGCAGCTCTGGCCGCCTCGAGGTCCTCGCGCTCGAGCGGGTGCTTGACCTCCGCCGTGTGCCGCGCCAGCCACGGCGACTCGTCGAGCGCGCGACCGAACTGGGCGTCGACGTCGCCGGCCGCCGGCCGGTGCATGCCGGGGATCTTGACGTAGCCGCCGAGCGGGATCGATCCGATCCCGTACTCGATACCGCCCCGGGTCGTCTTCACGAGCGCCGGCGGGAAGAAGACGTAGAACTTGCGCGGCCGCATCCCGACCGCCCGGGCCGCGACGAAGTGGCCCGCCTCGTGGATGAGCACGAGCAGAGCCAGGCCGCCGATTGCGATCACGATGCTCATGGCGACGAGCTGCGCTCCCAGCGCAGTGCGCGGTGCGGCGCGCCTGCGGCGTCGATCTCGGCGAGCTCGGCGACGTCGCGGGCCGCGGGGGTCTCGGCCGAGGCGAGCGTCCGCTCGACGACCTCGGCGATGCCGAGGAACGGGAGCTCGCCGGCGAGGAACGCGGCGACGGCCACCTCGTTGGCGGCGTTCAGGACGCACGGGGCGCTCCCACCCGCCTCGCCGGCCGCCCGGGCGAGCGCAAGGCAGGGAAACGCCTCCTCGTCCGGCGCGTGGAACTCGAGCACGAGCCCTGACGCGAGGTCGAGCGGCCGGATCGGCGTCGCGGCGCGCTCCGGATACGTCAGCGCGTACGAGATCGGCACGCGCATGTCCGGATACCCGAGATGCGCGAGCGCGGCGCCGTCCCGGAAGCGAACGAGCGAGTGCACGATCGAGCTCGGGTGGATAACGACCTCGATCCGGTCGTAGGGGATGTCGAACAGGAAATGCGCCTCGATCAGCTCCAGCCCCTTGTTCATCAGCGTCGCCGAGTCGATCGTGATCTTCGGCCCCATGTTCCACGTCGGATGGGCGAGCGCCTCCTCCGCCGTGACGTCCGTGAGCTCTTCCCGGCTACGGCCGCGAAACGGCCCGCCCGACGCCGTGAGCACGAGACTGTGCACGGCGGCCGACGGACGCCCCTCGAGGCACTGGAAGAGCGCCGAGTGCTCGCTGTCGACGGGCAGGAGCCGTCCTCCTCCCCGCTTCCAGGCGGCCAGCGCCAGGTCGCCGCCTGCGACGAGGCTCTCCTTGTTGGCAAGCGCCAGGTCGATGCCGGCCTCGAGCGCCGCGAGCGTCGCGGGCAGGCCGGCGAAGCCGACCACGGCGTTGAGAACGACGTCGGGCCGCGACGCCTCGACGAGCACGTCGAGCGGCGGATCGCCCCCGACCGACACGTGGCGGACATCCCGCGCCGCCGCGATCTCGCGGGCTTCCGCTGCACGAGAGCCCGTCGCGACCGCGCACAGCTCGAGCTCGGGATGCGCATCGACGATCTCGAGCGCCTGACGGCCGATCGAGCCCGTGGCGCCGAGCAGAGCGACGCGCCTCACGGGTCACCGCTGCCAGCGGTGCGTGTGCCTGTCGCGGGACCACCGATCCCAGTGTAGCTGCCGCCCTCAGCGGTACCGAGCCTCGTCGTCGGGCTCAGGTCGCGTCCAGCGCGAGCAGGCAGTAGAAGGCGGCCGGGCCGGCGACGAGCAGGCTGTCGATCCGGTCGAGCACGCCTCCATGCCCGGCGAGCAGGCGCCCGGTGTCCTTGACGCCGACGTCGCGCTTGACGAGCGACTCGAGGAGGTCGCCGACGACCGCGGCGAGCACGATCGCGCCGCCGAGGACGAGCGACTGCCAGACGTCCAGGTAATCGGCCTTGTAGAGCGCGACGAAGCAGGCAAACAGGCCCGCGAGCACTCCGGCGACGAATCCTTCCCAGCTCTTGCCCGGAGAGATCGTCGGCGCCAGCTTGTGCCGGCCCGACGAGCCTGCCGACCACGTAGGCGGCGGTGTCCGTGACGAAGACCGTGATCAGCACCGTCAGGATCGCCAGCTGCTCGTGCCCGTCGATCTGCGCGGATCAGCACGAGGTACGCGAGGCCGACGCCGATCCAGAACGTGCCGAGCGTCGTGAAGGCGATCGAGACCGTGACGGATTGCCGTGTCTGCGCGAAGAGCGCGAACGCGAACGCGAGCGGCAGCGTCAGCAGCGCGCCGCCGAGCATCCAGCCGATCCCGCCGAGTTGGACCCCGAGCAACGCGGCGATCGTCCCCGCGTACCCGGCCAGCACGAGCGGCCGTAGCTGTCGGCCGACGCGGTAGAGCTCGTGCTGCGCGATCAGCGAAGCGACCGCGACGAGCGCGAACAGCGTCCAGCCGCCGAGGTAGGCGGCGCCGAGGACGATGGGCAGCCCGACCGCGGTGACGACGAGGCGCGACGTCAGACTGCTCATGGAGCTAGCGACCGCCGAAGCGGCGGCGGCGGGTCGCGTACTCCTCGACCGCGCGGCGCAGGTCGCGCTCTCCGAAGTCGGGCCAGAGCGTGTCGACGAAGACGAGCTCCGAGTAGGCGACCTGCCAGAGCAGGAAGTTCGACATGCGCTGCTCCCCGGACGTCCGGATGAAGAGGTCCGGCTCGGGCATCTCGGGAGCGTAGAGGCGCGACGCGATCGCATTCTCGTCGATGTCCCGCGGGTCGATCCCGTCCTCGACGAGTCGGCGGGCCGCCTCGACGATCTCGGCACGGCCGCCGTAGTCGAACGCGATCCAGAGCTGCATCCGTGCTCCGCCCAGCGTTGCGGCCTCGAGCCCGTCCATCGTCGCGCGGACCTGCTCGGGAGCCCGGTCACGGCGGCCGACGAAGCGCGCTCGCACACCGTTGCGCACGAGGTGCGGGAGCTCACGCCTGATCGCCTCGACGAAGAGCTCCATGAGCGCCTCGACCTCGTCCTGGGGCCGCGACCAGTTCTCGGTCGAGAAGGCGAAGACGCAGAGCGACTCGATGCCGAGCTCGAGGCAGCGCCGTCGATCGTGCGGTGGAGTGCCCGCGTCCCCGCGTCGTGCCCGGCGATCACCGGTAGGCGCCGGCGCCGGGCCCAGCGGGCGTTGCCGTCCATGATGATCGCAACCGACCGCACGACGGCCGGCCGCTCCGGCTCGGGGACCGGCTTCAGGCGCCGGAGAGCTCGGAGGCGCGTGACGATGTCCACGGGCTACCTGGCTGGTTCGGTCGCGCGCAGACCGGGCGGCCTAGACCTCCATGATCTCCTCTTCCTTCTTCTTCAGAAGGTCGTCGATCCGATGGACGTGCTCGTCCGTCAGCTTCTGGAGCCGCTCCTCCGCACGCCGCTCGTCGTCGTCGCCGACGTCGCCGTCGCGGGCAAGCTCCTTGAGGTCGTGCATGCAGTCACGCCGAACGTTGCGGACGGCGACGCGGCCCTCCTCGGCCAGATGGCGCACCACCTTGACGAGCTCCTTCCGGCGCTCCTCCGTGAGCTGAGGGATCGGCAGGCGGATGATCTTGCCGTCGTTCGAGGGCTGGAGCCCCAGGTCCGACTCCATGATCGACCGCTCGATGCCCTTCAGCGACCCCGGATCGAACGGCTGGATCGTCAGCATGCGCGGCTCGGGCACGTTGATCGTCGCGAGCTGCTTGACCGGGGTCTTCTGGCCGTAGTAGTCGACCGTGATCCGGTCGAGCAGCGCGGCGGAGGCCCGGCCCGTCCGCACCGTGTTGAACTCGTGCTGCGTGGCCTCGACCGACTTGTCCATTCGGCGCTTCGCGTCGTCGAGCAGCTCCTCGATCATTCGTCCCTCCCCGAGGTCGAGATGATCGTGCCGATCCTCTCGCCTCGCACGACGCGCCCGATGTTCTGCTCGTCGTCGAGCCCGAAGACGTGGATCGGCAGCCCGTTGTCCATGCAGAGCGAGAGCGCCGTCGTGTCCATGACCTTGCAGGCCTCGCTCGATCGCGTCACGGTGAGTCAGCTGCGGGAGGAACGACGCGGTGGGATCGAGCTTCGGATCGCCGTCGTAGACGCCGTCGACGCCTTGCTTCCCCATGAGGATCGCCTCGGCCCCGATCTCGAGCGCCCGGAGCGCGGCCGCCGTGTCGGTCGTGAAGAACGGGTTGCCTGTGCCGCACGCGAAGATGACGACGCGCCCCTTCTCGAGGTGGCGGATCGCCCGGCGCCGGATGTAGGGCTCCGCCACCTCGCTCACGGTGATCGCCGAGAGCACCCGCGTCACGACGCCGCTCCGCTCGAGCGTGTCCTGCATCGGAAGGGCGTTCAGCAGCGTCGCGAGCATGCCCGCGTAGTCGGCCGTGGCCCTGTCCATCCCGTCAGCCGCCGCCGCCATGCCGCGGTACGTATGTTCCCGCCGCCGATCACGAGCGCGACCTCGACCCCCAGCGCCGTGGACGGCCGTCACCTCCCGTGCGATCGCCGTCGACCCGCTCCGGGTCGAGCCCCAGCTCGTGCGATCCGGCGAAGGCCTCGCCCGACAGCTTGACGCAGCACTCGGCGGAAGACGGGCTGCGGCGCCTGCTCGCGCCGCGGCTTCGCCCGCCGTCGCCCGGCGGCTGCCGACGCTTCCGGCTCGGTGCTCACTCCGCCAGCGCGAACCGGACGAACTCGCGCACCTCGGCGCCGTGCTCGGCGAGCGCCTTGCCGACCGTCAGCGAGTCGTCGTGGATCCACGCCTGGTCGGCCAGCACCGACTCCGCGAAGAAGCGCTTCGGGAGCATGCCGTCGACGATCTTCGCACGGATCTCCTCCGGTTTCGCGGCCACGTCGGGCAGCTTCTCGTAGATCTCCCGCTCGGCCGCGACCGCCGTCTTCGGGAACGTCGTCGCGAGTGAGGTAGCTCGGGTTGGCGAAGGAGATGTGCATGGCGACCAGACGGGCGAGCTCGGGCGTCGACGTCGCCCGGACGCAGCACGCCGATCTTGTTCGCCGGCGGATGCACGTACGCGGCCAGGACCTCGTCGTCGCCGGCGGTCATCCTGGTCGCCCCGCGCACCGCGACGTTCTCGCCCGATCTTCGCGACGAGCGCGACCCGCTCGTCCTCGAGTTGCTCGGCAGCCTCCGGCCCGGCGACGTGCGACGATCTCGAGGACGTGCTGCGCGAACGCCCGGAACTCCTCGTTCGACGAGACCGGCTCGGTCTCGCAGCCGACGGCGACCATCGTCCCGATCCCGCCGTCGACCCGCGCGAGCACGACACCCTCGGTCGTCTCCCGCTCCGACCGCTTGCCGGCTGCGGCGATTCCCTTCTCGCGCAGCAGCTTCTGTGCGGCCTCGACGTCGCCGCCGGTCTCCTCGAGCGCGCGCTTGCAGTCCATCATCCCGGCGCCCGGTCAGGTCGCGGAGCTCCTTGACGAGGCCCGCAGTGACGGTGCTCACGCGGGCTCCTCGGTGGTCGCGGCCTCGGGCTGCTCTCGGGCGCCGGCTCGGCGGCGTGCTCGGGCTCGGCTCCGTCGCTGCCTCGGCGTCGGCTCGGGCTCCGGCACAGCGCTGCCTCGGCGACGGGCTCGGGCTCCGGCCGCCGCTGTCTCGGCGGCTCGCTCGGGCGCCGACGCCGGCCTCCGCGAAGCTTCGGCAGCAGGCTCCGCAGCCGCCGCGGCCTCGTCCCGGCCGGTTGCCCGTTCGCCTCGAGCAGCTCCTCGACGGAGACGCGACGTCGAGCCCGCCGCGATGCCGTCGGCGATGACGCGAACGACGAGGCTGCAGGACGCGGATCGCGTCGTCGTTGCCGGGGATCACGAAGTCGGCGTCGTCGGGGTCGCAGTTCGTGTCCACGAGACCGATGACCGGGACGTTCAGCCGCCGTGCCTCGCGCACCGCCAGCTGCTCCTTGCGCAGATCGATCAGGAAGACGGCGTCGGGCAGCCGCTTCATCTCGGCGACCCCGCCGAGGTTGATCTCGAGCTTCTCGAGCTCGGCGAGCATGCCGATCCGCTCCTTGGAGGGGAGCAGCTCGAGCTGGCTCTCGTCACGCAAGCGCCGCAGCTCGTGCAGCCGCTCGATGCGCTCCGAGATCGTGCGCCAGTTGGTGAGCAGGCCGCCGAGCCAGCGATGGTTGACGTAGGGCATGCCGACGCGCGCCGCCTCCTCCTGGACCGGCGTCCTGAGCCTGCTTCTTCGTGCCGACGAACAGCACGGTGCCGCCGCGCTCGGCGATGTTGCGCACGAACGCGTGCGCCTGCTCGAGCAGCGCCTGCGTCTGCTGCAGGTCGATGATGTAGATCCCGCCCCGCTCCGTGAAGATGAAGCGGCGCATCTTCGGATTCCAGCGGCGCGTCTGGTGGCCGAAGTGCACGCCGGCCTCCAGCAGCTCCCGCATCGATGACGACAGACATGAGTCCTCCTTCGGTTGCTTGGGTCGTCACCGCCGGCGGCGAGCGGGTGGAACCGGGCAAACGCCTCCGGCACCGCCACCCTCTCGGATACCCGCCGGGTCGGGGTTCGGTCGCCGGATTCTAGCCGACCGCGCCCCGGGGCTCGCGCGCCGGGCTAGGCGCGGGCCCGCTCGAGCGCCGCGTCGAGGTCAGCCGGCAGCGGTGACTCGACGTCCACCGTCGCGCCCGTGATCGGGTGGGGAAACGCGAGGCGGGCGGCGTGCAGGAACTGCCGGGTCCAGGCCGAGATCGCCGGCCACGCCGTACACGGGATCGCCGGAGACGGGAAGATCGATCGCGGCGAGATGCACGCGGATCTGATGCGTCCGTCCGGTCTCGAGCCGCACGCGGAGGAGCGCGTGCTCCGCCAGCAGCTCGACGACCTCGAAGGTGAGTGACCGCCTCGCGTGGGCGGTCGGTGTCGATCGACATCGCGGGTCGGATCCCGCGCGGTCGCGGCCGATCGGCGCCTCGATGCGGCCGCGCCAGGAGCGCGGCCTGCCGCGGACGAGCGCCAGGTACTCCCGCGTCAGCTCACGCCGCCGCACGAGCGCTGCAGCCGGCGATGCGCCTCCGCGGTCGCGGGCGACGACGAGCAATCCCGAGGTGTCGCGGTCGAGTCGGTGCACGATGCCCGGCCGGTCGGCCTCGCCGCCGGCGATCCCGCGCGCGAGCAGCCCGTGGACGAGCGTGCCGCTCGAGCTGGCCGGCGCCGGGATGAACGCGATGCCGGCGGGCTTGTCGACGACGAGCAGGTGCTCGTCCTCGTACGACGACGCCGATGCCCGCGACCTCCTCCGGCTCGAGCGAAGTGAGGCGCTCGGCGCTCCGGCGACGGTGACCTCGACGCGCTCGCCGCCGACCAGCCGGTAGCTCTTCGGCGCGCGCCACTCCGTCGACGAGGACGTGCCCGGCCGACGAGAAGACGCTCGGCCTCCGCGCGCGATCCGACGGCATCGAGGCCGGCGAGATAGCGGTCGAGCCGCTCGCCTGCCGCCTCAGCGGCGGCACGGCGAGCGCGACTGTGGCCATCTAGCCGGCCGCTGGCGACCGGCGGTTCAGTCCCGAGCGCTTGTCGAAGAAGAGCAGCGTGACGAGCAGCAGGATCACCCCGACCGTGATGAAGACGTCCCCGAGATTGAACGCCGGCCAGTACTCGGGGTCGATGAAGTCCGTGACGTAACCCTGGCGCACACGATCGACGAGGTTCGAGAGGCTGCCCCCGAGCAGGAGGCCGAGCGCCACCGGCATCAGCGGATGACGCGCGCCCGCGCGGGTGAAGTAGACGAGCATCCAGATGACGGCGATCGCCGGTCAGGATCGTGACCGGCGCGGCCTTGCCGGGAAACAGCCCGAACGCGATACCCGGTGTTGCGGACGTGGTGGATCTGGAACGGGCCGGTCAGATCGACCGCCTCCTGGTAGGCGAGATCGCTCCGCACGATCGCCTTCGTCACCTGGTCGGCCGCGACGCACGCGACCGCGACGACGAGCAGCGCCAGCCCACTGCGCAAGACCCGGGCGCGAACGAGCGCGTGGCGACCGAGACGGGCACCCGCCCGTCGGTTGCCGAGCCGACCCGGACGTCCGCGATCGGAGCGCGCTCGCTTCAGCCTCGCTCCTCCAGGCGCTTGCACTCGATGCAGAGAGTGACGTACGGCATCGCTTCGAGGCGCTCCTCGCCGATCGGCTTGCCGCAGCGCGTGCAGGTCCCGAACGTCCCGTCGTCGATGCGGCCGAGGGCGGCATCGATCTCCCTGAGCACGTGAGCGGAGTTCTCCTCGAGCGAGTAGTCGAGCTCGCGGTCGACGGTCACCGTCGCCGTATCGGCCATGCCGGTCTCGGGCATCTCCTCGTCCATCGACCCGGCGTTCTCCGCGTGGAGGTACTCGATCGCGCTCGCTCACGCGGCGGCGCTCCTCGAGCAGCAGCTCGCGGAAGCGCTCGGTGTTCACCGGTTCCCCTTTCCTCGTTTCGCGAGAGCGGCGCTCCACCTCGTCGAGCGTCAATCCTTCCACCTCGACCACCTTATCCCGCGAGGTCGCTCCCGCGACGAGGTCGGAGGCGCGCGCGCTCGACACGCCAAGCGTAGCCGCGAGAAGCTCGAGCAGAGCGTCGTTCGCGCGGCCGCGCTCGGGCGGCGCCGCAAGGCGCACCTTCCACGCGTCCCCGTGCCGACCGACGATCCGGGTCCCGGCTGCTCCCGGAGACACCCGAAGCCTGACGCGTGCCGGCGGGCCGGGCTGACGGCGAGTGTCGCCCACTCGCCTCAGGCGACCCTGGTCGGCCTCTCCGTCTCGTCTTGCGGGGTCGCGGCCGGATCCGTTTCCTGCGCCTCCGCGTCGCGGAGCAGCGAGACGTCCGTGCTCTCCTCGGCCGGCGACAGCTCGGGCTCGGCTTCGGCCTCCGCCACTCGTGCGCTCCGCGAAGGTCTCCGGCTTCTCGAGCTCGCGATCGAGCCGCTCGAGCGCCGATTGCAGGAAGGCGCGATAGCTCGCCTGTACCTCGGAACGATCCGTCTGCAGCCGCCTGATCTCGGCACGGATGCGCTCACGCTCCGCCTCGGCCTCGAGCACGATCTCTCTGGCCTTGAGCCGGGCCTCCTGGAGCAGCATGTCGTACTCGCGGCGTGACTGCGAGCGGAGATCCTCCGCGGCCTTCTCCGCCGACATCATCGTGTCGCGCAGGAGCCGCTCCATGTCCTTGAAGCGCGCGAGCTCCGCCTGGAGGCGCTCCACCTCGTCGCGGAGGTCGGCGCGCTCCCACCACGTCTGTTCGTAGCTCTGGGCGACCGCCTCGAGCAGGTTGTCCGTGGCCCGGCGGCTGTAGCCGAGCGGCGCCCGGGAAAGCTGGGCGTGGCGGACCTCGACGGGCGTGATCGACATCGTCAGCTCAATTGTTCGATGCCGACGCGGATCAACCTCCAAAGAATTGACAACGCGAAGATCGCGATGATCGGAGAGAGATCGAGCCCCATCGCACCGAGCCGTAGCGTGGGAAGGAAGCGGCGGAAGATCGCGAGATACGGGTTGACGACGTCGTAGAGAAACCGCTCGATGTGGGAGAACCAGGTGCTGTAGGGCAGGCGAAACCACGACAGCAGGATGTAGACGAAGATCACGAGCAGGTAGACGTAGTACACCGCGTCCACGAAGCGGAGGGCGGTGGAAACCGCGTCGGCGAGCGGCATGACGTGAGGCTGGCGCCGCTCCCGAGACGCCTACGCCTGGTTGAAGAAGCCGCGCTCGGCGATCCTCGCACGCTCCTCCGCCGAGAGCTCGACGTTGCGCGGCGTGAGGAGGAAGACCTTGTCGGCGACGCGCTGCATGCCGCCGTTGAGCGCATAGGTGAGCCCGCTCGAGAAGTCGATGAGGCGCTTGGCGAGCTCCGGGTCGGCACTCTGCAGGTTGAGGATCACCGGGACCGAGTCCTTGAAGCGGTCGGCGATGGACTGGGCGTCGTTGAAGCCCCGCGGGATGACGAGATGCACCTTCTGCGCCCCCGGGACGGAAGCGGCGACCGCCTCGAGCGGGGCACGCCCCTGGCGGCGACCGCTCGACGGCGCCGGCTTCGCGGTGGGCTGCTCGCTCTCCGACCAGTCGTCGAACTCCTCCTGCTTCTGGCGCGGCCGGTGAAGGCGGCGGACGTTCGGCCGCTCCGAGTAGCTGCGTTCGAGAGACGTCTCCGCCGAGTAGTCGTCGTCCCAGTACTCGTCTTCTTCGGCGATCCCGAAGTAGACGAGTGCCCGGTTCCAGACGTTCCCGACGCCCATCGCGACAGATGTTACCTCCCGAACAGAACGGAACCGACCCGCACGAGGGTGGCGCCTTCCTCGACCCCGACTCGGTAATCCTGGGTCGTTCCCATCGACAGCTCCGGCAGGCCGTGCTCGCGCGCGAGCAGCGCCAGCTCGCGGAAATACGGCCGTGAGCGCTCCGGCTCCGTCGTCAGGGGCGGCATGGTCATGAGGCCGCGAACGTCGACACCGAGCTCCCGAACGGCGGAGAGAAACGAGGGGAGCTCGGCGGCCGGCACGCCGGACTTCGACGCCTCGCCGGCGAGGTTGACCTCGACCAGCGTCGGGATCCGCAGCTTGCGTGCCGCCGACACCGAGTCGAGCGAATGGCACAGCTCGCAGAGCTCCGAGACGACCGGCGCCTTGCGCGACTGCAGATGCCCGATGAAATGCCAGCGGAAGCGGTCGCCGAAGCGCTCCTGCTTCGCCTGCAGATCCTGCGCACGGTTCTCGCCGATGACCTCGACGCCTGCTTCGGCCAGCCGCTCGACCTGGTCGAGCGGGACGTACTTGCCGGCGCACACGACGGTGACGTCGGGACCGACTTCCTCGCACACCCGGCGGTATGCGGCGGCGATCTCAGCGCTCGACCACATACCCGATGACCCCCTGCCGTCCGGTGCGACCGTTGTCGCGCCGGTGAGAGAAGAACGATTCCGGCTCGCAGGCGCTGCAGCGGTCGACACGCTCGATCTCGGTACAGCCCGCCGCGCGCAGCGCCCGCTCGGCCGACGTCCAGAGGTCGAGTCTCCCGTCAGCGGCGACGTCGTCGCCGAAGGCGGCGCGAAACGGCGCCGCGACCTCCTCCCCCACCTCGAAGCAGCATGGACCGATGCCCGGGCCGACGGCGGCCGTTTTCTCGCCAGGGCCGAGTGCCTCGCAGCCGGCCGCGACGATGCCGGCCAGGAGGCCGCGCCACCCGACGTGGAGCACGGCGAGCGCCGGAGGGCCGGCGGTCGTGCAGAGCGCCACCGGCAGGCAGTCGGCCGTCACGAGCGCCATCGTCTGCCCGGGCTCGTCGGACCAGAGCCCGTCACAGCGCGGAAACGGCGTCCCGGTGGTGAGCATCCCGATCGGAGCGGCCCGTTCGACCTGGGCGCCGTGCTGCTGCCAGGCCATCGACGCGCGACCGGTGTCGGCACCGACGCCCGCGGCCAGCCGGCGGCGGTTCTCGATCACGTGCCCGGGCACGTCCTCGGTCGCCATGCCGAGATTGAGCGAGCGGTAGGCGCCCTCGCTGACTCCCCCGGCACGGGTCGAGAACGCGACCCGATACGGGCCCGGCGGATTCCACTCGATCAGGTCCATCGCGTCCTCGCGAACGTTAGGCGCCGACGATTCTGACCATGACGTCGGTGACGGCGTCGTAGGCGCGCTGGAGCAGCGTCGACGACTCGTCCCGGAACACGAGGAACAGGCCGAGCACGAGGATCATGCCGTAGGCGTCCAGACGCGACCACGCCCGGTAGGCATCGTCTCTCAGGAACATGGCCACGATTCGCGATCCGTCGAGCGGCGGGATCGGGATGAGGTTGAAGATCCCGAGCACGACGTTGACGAGATACGCGTAGTAGACGACCTCGCCCGCCTCGCCGCCGATGTCGGTGTGGACGATGATCGTGAGCGCGACCAGTGCGAGCAGGAAGTTCGTGATCGGCCCGGCCGCGGCCACGAGGGCCATGCCCTCCTTCGGCCGCTTGAAGTAGCCGGGCTGCACGGGCACGGGCTTCGCCCAACCGAAGGGGACGTTGGCCGCAAGCGCCGTGATCGCGAACATCGCCGTTCCGAGCGGGTCGAGGTGACGGAGCGGGTTCAGCGTGAGCCGTCCCTGCTCCTTCGCCGTCGGGTCGCCGAGCTTCCACGCCGTAAACGCATGAGCCAGCTCGTGCAGCGTCAGGCTGAGGAGCACGCACGGGGCCAGATAGGCGAAGGTGCGGAGATCCAAGTGCCTCTACCGCCGCCGGCCTGCCGGCGCGGCGATCAGCTCCCTCGCCGCGTCGAGCTCTTCCGAGCGACCCCCGACAAGCTCGCCGTCCAGCTTGCGTCGCAGCAGCTCGTCGAGCACCTCCCCCACGCGCGGCGACTCGCCGAGGCCGAGCTCGGTGAGGTCGCCGCCGCCGATCAGAAGCGCGACGCCCCGCAGCTCCTCGAAGTAGCGCCGCGAGCCAGCCGCCCGCCGCCGTGTCCGGCGACTCGGCGAGCGCGAGAAGCGCTCCGAGCGGATCGTGAGGCTCGATCAGGCGCCGGGCCTCGGAGGGCTGGTCGACGCTGCTCGAGCACGCCCGGGAGCCTGGGCGCGACGGCGACCGCGTCGGCCACGAGGTCGGCGTCGCGGCGGCGCAGCTTGAGCCGGGCGAACCACTCGTACAGCTCGTCGGCCGGGAGGCGGCGTGCCAACACGGCAAGCCGCGCGCGCCAGATCGGCTCGCCGGGCGCATATCGCGCCCGCAGCTCGTCCACCGCGCGCAGGAGCGCCGCCGTGTCCGCGACCGGCGGCCAGGTGCGGATGGATCGCCTGCGCCAGGCCGAGCTCGTCGAGGCGCAGGACCGCATCACCCACCTCGTCCTCGGACAGCAGCGCCTTGAGCTCCTCCCGCAGCCGGGCCGAGGAGAGCTCCCCGACGAGGCCCATCTCGACGCACGCGCGGGCGAGCGCCGTCGTGTGCCCGTCCATGCGGAACCCGTACCGGTTCTCGTACCGGACGGCGCGGAAGATGCGCGTCGGATCGTCGATGAACGACAGGCCGTGGAGGACGCGAACAACGCCCAGAGCGCAGATCGGCCAGCCCGTCGAACGGATCGACGAGACGGCCGAAGTCCTCGCCCCTGAGCGAGACGGCCATCGCGTTGATCGTGAAGTCCCGCCGGTAGAGGTCCTGGAGGATCGGGGCCTGCTCGACGGCAGGCAGCGCCCCGGGCTCGTCGTAGAACTCCGTGCGCGTGGTCGCGACGTCCACGCGCCCGCCGGGCCACCGCACGACGCCGGTGCCGAACTTCTCGTGCGGCACGACACGCCCGCCCAGCTCGCCCGCGAGGGCGCGCGCGAGAGCGATCCCATCGCCTTCGACCGCGATGTCGAGATCGAACCCGGTCTCGCCCAGCAGGATGTCGCGCACCGTGCCTCCGACGAGGTAGACGCCCTCGAAGGGCAGGCTCACGGCCTGGATCGCGTCGAAGACCGGCTGGAGATCGGGCAACGCTCTGAGCTCCCGGCCCACATCGACTCCGGAGGCGGGCGGCGCCTCGGGCACCGGCTCCCCGAGAGCTCGCAGCACGTCGCTCCGCGTGACGACCCCGACCACCTCGCCGTCACGGAGCACGGGAACACGGCCGGCGTGCGCGGTCGCCACCAGCCGGGCAAGCTCGGCCAGAGGCGCCTCCTCGCTGCACGTGACGAGCTCGGAGCCCATGATCGCCTTGACCGGGGCATGCGAGAGACCGTGTCCGATCGCCTTGTCGAGGTCCTCGCGGCTCACCACGCCCGTCAGGCTGCTCGGGCGTGCCCACCTGGATACCGCTCTGGCGATGGCGCTGGCACAGCACCATCGCGTGGGCGACCGTGTCGTCGGCGGACACGAAGCGCGCGGGGCGCGACATGACCTGAGCCGCCGTGAGCGGCTCGCGCACCGCCGAGCGGAAGCGCGTCGAGCACAGCAGCCCGGGCCTCGTCGAGCGTGCCGTGGTACATCGCGGACGACGCCTGAGGATGACCTGCGCCGCCGAGCGCCGCGGGCGAGCACGGACGTGTCGACCTCGGGCGTTCGGCTCCGGAAGACCGCCACGACGCGACCCTCCATCTCGACGAGACACACGAGCGCGCGGCTGTCCGTGAGGTCGACGACCTTGTGGGCGAGGTTCGACACGCCGTCGACGTACGTCGGCCACGCGACCGCGGCAAGCAGCAACTCGACGCCGGCGACGCCGTGGGTCTCGAGCGAGGCGAGCAGCGCATCGAGCAGCGCGCGCTCGTCCTCGCCGAGCGGCGCGTGCAGGTAGCGCGAGACCATCTCCTGTCGCGCCCCGTGGCGCAGGCACCAGGCGAGCGCTTCGGCGTCCCGCTGCGTCGCCGTCGGGTAGGTCAGCGAGCCGGTGTCCTCGTGGATCCCGAGAGCGAACACGGTCGCCTCGAGCGGTGTCACCGCCGGCTCGCGCTCGGCGATGATCCCGACCAGCGTCGTCGTCAGCGCGCCGTCGTCCGAGAGAACGACGTTTTCCGCGGGAGCCAGTCGGCCGCTCGTCGCGGTGGTGGTCGAAGAGAACGACGTCGACGTCCGGCCGGCGCGCGACCGCCTCGAGGTCGCCGAGCCTCGCCGGGTTCGTCGCCTCGACGCAGACGAGGCGCGAGATCGCCGTCGAGCTCGAGCCGGGCCGCCTCGACGCAGGGAATCTCGTCCGCATGGAGGCGGTAGAACTCCCGCACGTTGCGGTTCAGCGAGCCCGACAGGGCCACGACGGCGGCCGGATAGAGCCGCCGGCAGGCGAGCATCGACGCGAAGCAGTCGAAGTCGGTATTCGCATGGCCCGCGATGACCTCCATGAAAATCAGTGTAGGGGCCGGACCTGTCCGGCCCCGGCTGGGCGCAAGCCCAGCCGGGTAGGGCGGGGTTCAGATCCGCCCGGCGCTCCGAACCGCTTCCGGCGAGCCGCTGTCGCCTGTCGCTTTCCGTGCCTCTCGAGTCTCTCTACCCTTCGATTCGATGGTCTGCGCGAGCTGCGGGAGCGACAACGAGACCGGGCGCAAGTTCTGCGGCGAATGTGGAGCGAGACTCGCCCTTGCGTGCCCGTCCTGCGGCGCCTCGAACACGCCCGGCCTCAAGTTCTGCGGGGAATGCGGCGGCCCACTGGTCGTCGAAGCGTCACCGTCGGCTCCCGCGGCCCCGCACGCCGAGCGCCGGCTCGTGTCGGTGCTCTTCGCCGACCTCGTCGGGTTCACGCCGCTCGCGGAGGCGCAGGACGCCGAGGAGGTTCGCGACGTCCTGTCGCGGTACTTCGAGACCGCCGGCACCGTGATCGGCCGGTACGGCGGCACGGTCGAGAAGTTCATCGGCGACGCCGTCATGGCCGTCTGGGGCGCTCCCGTCGCCCGGGAGGACGATGCCGAACGTGCCGTGAGGACCGCGCTCGACCTCGTGAGCGACGTCGCCGCGCTCGGCGCGGAGATCGGGATCCCGGGCCTGCGGCTTCGCGCCGGGGTCGCGACCGGCGAGGCGGCGGTCACCGTCGGCGCCGAGAACCAGGGGATCGTCGCCGGCGATCTCGTCAACACGGCGTCCCGCATCCAGTCGGCCGCCCTGCCGGGATCGGTGCTCGTGGACGAGCCCACGCGCCGGGCGGTGCAGGCCGCCGTCGTGTGCGAGGACGCCGGGGCGCACGAGCTCAAGGGGAAGTCCGAGCCTGTGGCGCTCTGGCGCGCCGTGCGCGTCATCGCAGCCCGCCGCGGCGAAGGCCGCTTCGTGGGCCTCGAGCCGCCGTTCGTCGGGCGCGAGGCCGAGCTCCGTCTCATCAAGGATCTCTTCCACACCACCGAGGCCGACGGTCGTGCGCATCTGCTTTCGGTCGTCGGAGTCGCCGGTATCGGGAAGTCACGCCTGGCCTGGGAGTTCGAGAAATACCTCGACGGGCTGATCGACGACGTCTGGTGGCACCGCGGGCGCTGCCTCGCCTACGGGGAAGGCGTCGCCTACTGGGCGCTGGCGGAGATGGTGCGGATGCGCGCTGCCATCACCGAGGACGAGGACGCAACCTCGGCTCTCGCGAAGCTCGAAGCGATGCTTGCCGAGCACGTCCCGGACCCCGGCGAGCGGGCCTGGGTCGAGCCGAGGCTCCAGCACCTGCTCGGCCTCGCCGAGCGCATGGCGCCCGACCGGGAGGATCTGTTCTCGGCCTGGCGGCTCTTCTTCGAGCGGCTCGCCGAGCAGGGGCCGGCCGTGCTGCTCTTCGAGGACCTGCACTGGGCGGACGCCGGCCTGCTCGACTTCATCGAATACCTCCTCGACTGGTCCCGGGCGTTCCCGATCTACGTGGTCGCGCTCACGCGGCCCGAGCTGCTCGAGCGGCGCCCGAACTGGGGCGCGGGCGCGCGCAGCTTCCATTCGATCATCCTCGAGCCGCTGCCGGAGCCGGCGCGGGACGAGCTCCTCGACGGCCTCGTCCCCGGTCTGCCGGCGGACGTTCGCGCGCAGATCCGTGAGCGGGCCGAGGGGATTCCGCTCTACGCGGTCGAGACCGTCCGGATGCTCATCGACCGGGGGCTGCTCACCGCCGAGAACGGAGGCTACCGCCTGACGGGCCCGGTGGAGGCGCTCGAGGTTCCCGAGACCCTCCATGCGCTCATCGCCGCCCGGCTCGACGGGGTGCCGGCCGCGGAGCGGCGCGTCCTCGAAGACGGGTCCGTGCTCGGGCGAACCTTCACGAAGCGCGCCCTCGCAGCGGTCTCGGGACTCGATGAGAGCGAGCTGGACCCGCTCCTGTCGTCACTCGTCGCGAAGGAAATTCTCGTCGTCGAAGTGGACCCGCGCTCGCCCGAGCGCGGCCAGCACGGATTCCTGCACGCGCTCTTCCAGAAGGTCGCCTATGACACCCTGTCGCGCAAGGAGCGCAGGGAGCGCCATCTGCGCGTCGCGGCGCAGCTCGAATCCGGCGTCGGCCCTGACGAGGAGGAGATCGCCGAGGTGATCGCCTCGCACTACCTCGAGGCCTACCGGGCGACGCCGGACGCGGACGACGCCGCCGAGCTCCGGGTGAAGGCGGGCGAGCGCCTGCGGGCGGCGGCGGAGCGGGCAGCGTCGCTGGCCGCGAACGACGAGGCGCGGCGGTACTTCGACCAGGCAGCCGAGCTTGCCGAGGTCCCGTTGCTCAAGGCCGAGCTTCTCGAGCGGGCCGGCTCTGTTGCCTTCGTCGACGGCCTTGCTTCCGAGGCGGAGAGCCGCTTCGACCAGGCTCTCGCGCTGTTCGAGGCCGAGGGCGACACCCACGCGGCGGCGAGGGTCTCCGCACGCTACGCGGAGGCGATCTGGGAGCACGGCCGGCTCACCGAGGCGATCGCGCGGATGGAGCGGTCCTTCCAGGTGCTCTCGGGCGAGGAGCCCGATGCCGACCTGGCCGCGCTCGCAGCGCAGCTCGCCCGGCTGCACTTCTTCTCCGGGGAGACGGCCAGAACCGCGGAGCTCATCGAGCTGGCGCTCGAGGCAGCGGAAGCGCTCGACCTGCCCGAGCTCGTCTCGCAGGCGCTCAACACGAAGGCGATGCTGCTGGCGCGGCGGCCGCACGAGTCGCAGGCGCTCATCCGTGAGGCTCTCGAGGTCGCGCTCGAGCACGACCTCCCGGCGGCTGCGCTTCGGGCCTACTTCAACGTGTCCTTCCTGGCCGCGACGCGGGGAAGCTTCGCAGACTCGCTCGACCCCGTCGAACGCGGTCTCGTCCTCGCGCGTCGGCGAGGCGACCGCGCCTGGGAATGGCGAATGCTTCTCGCCTTGGCGGAAACGCTGTATCAACTCGCGCGCTGGGACGAGGCCCTCGCGCGGATCGCGGAGATGCCCTCCGACGCGCGGCCGACGGGCTCGCTCCTGCTTCTTGCCGACAGCCTCGTGGGCCGGGTTCACCTCCACCGGGGGGAGCGCGAGGCGGCCGTACGCGAGCTCGCGTCGGCCGAAGCGTGGGATCCCGGCGCCGAGCGCCAAGCCCGTGCTCAGCAGAGCTTCATGCTGGCGCTGTGGCAGCGCGCGAGCGGGGATCTCGAGGGCGCCGTCGAGCACGGCGAGCGAGCGTTCGAGTCGTACCGTGCCGTCGGAAACCCGACTGACGCGGTCGACGCCCTGGCCGAAGCGGTTGCCGCTGCTCTCGAGCTCGGTGGTCTCGAGTCGGCAGAGCGGCTGCTCGCGCTCTGCGACGACCTCACGCGAGTCGAGCGAACGTTCATCGTCGAGGCGCAGCTGGCGCGGCTGCGGGGCTTGCTCGCCGCACGGCGCGGTCACTCAGGCCAGGCCGAGCAGAATCTGAAGGCGGCGAGCGCGCGCTTCCGAGAGCTCGGGCTGCCCTTCTGGCTCGCCGTGTCGCTGCTCGAGCTCGGCGAGGTGCTCGCCGCCGAAGGCCGCGCCGACGAAGCTGCGCCCCTGCTCGCCGAGGCGCGCGAGATCTTCGACCGTCTGAAGGCGCAGCCGTGGCTCGAGCGCCTCGATCGCGCCGGTGTGCCGGTCGCCGAGGCAGCGCGCTAGGCTCACGGCGATGAGCACCGATCTCGCGCAGATCATCGAGCGCTACAACCAGGCGTGGAACGACCAGGACGTCGAGACGATCGCGGGCTTTCACACCTCTGACGTCGTCTTCCAGAACCACACGGCGGGCGAGCGCGTCGAGGGCGAGGACGCGGTTCGCGAGCACATCGCAGGCATCTTCTCCCGCTGGCCGGACATGCGCTTTTCCGGGCGCAGCCTCTACGTCGGCGACGGCTTCGTGGCCTGCGAGTGGACGGCGACGGCGACCCGGTCCGACGGCACGCGGATCGAGTGGGACGGCGTCGACCTTTTTCCCTTCCGGGACGGGCTGATCGCGCGCAAGGACGTGTACTCCACGTCGCACGCCGCGCGCGTCCTCGACTAGACCGCCGCGCCGTACGTCCTCGCCCTCAAGTAAGTCGGGCGGCCGGGACGGTTGGCCTCCCCCTTCCGATCCCGAATTGGAGACGGATCGCACAAATAGGGTAGACTTCCGCGGTGGACCCGAACGACATTGCGGGCGTGCGGAGAGAGATTGCTGAAGCCCGCCGTTACGTCAGCGATGTGGACTCCGGCCTCCTTCGTGCTCCAGAGCCGAAGGAACTCGTAGGCCTCGTTCAGAAGATGGCGAATGGCCTCGAGGAAGCCGCGGACCACACCCAGCGCGAACTGCACTTTCGTCGCAAGCAGGCGTAGCGCCTCATTTGAACGACGCCTCATTTGCAGGCGTCTTCCGACTCGCCGATCCGGCGCCGCTCCAACCACGCGGCACCGCAGACAACGCCTGCCGCCTCCCGAGCGCGCCCACTGACCCGTCTTGCACCGCAGAACGCCGCTCACGCCGCTGCGGCGCGACGCGCCCTGTCGGTACGCTCGCGTGCCATGACGTCCGACGCTGCGAAGCGCTACCGGGACGGCGCAAGGACACATGAACGCGCCGCCAGCCGCCACGAACGATCCGCCAAGTACTGGGAGAGGCTCGGCGAGAGAGAACGGGCGGAGCATGAACGACGGGCCGCCCACATCGAACGACTCGGCGCGAACCTTCAGCGCGAGCGCGCCGAGTTCGAGGAACGGCGCGAAAGGAAGCAATAGCGGTAGACGCCCCCTCCCATTCGCCGGGCATCTCCCAGGAGACGCCCGGAATCGGCCGGACCCGGACGTACTCGGTTCACATCGAAGGCCGCGAAACGCCTGCAAGTGGCGGACTACAAGGTACGCCAGCGGATAGCGTTCATATGTGGACTTCATCTACTCGATGTACCGGGTCGACAAGTTCTACGGCCCGGACCGGCAGGTGCTCGCCAACATCTCCCTCTCCTTCCTGCCCGGCGCCAAAATCGGCGTCCTGGGGCCAAACGGCGCCGGTAAATCCACGCTGCTGCGGATCATGGCCGGGCTCGACGAGCCGTCCTCCGGAGTCGCCGAGCTCACACCCGGCGCGACGGTCGGCCTGCTGTCGCAGGAGCCGCAGCTCGACGAGTCGAAGGACGTCCGTGGGAACATCGAGGACGGCGTCCGCCCTCTCCGGGATCTGCTCGACCGCTTCAACGACATCTCGTCGCGCTTCGCCGACCCGGAGGCCGACTTCGACGCGCTGCTCGCCGAGCAGGCACAGGTTCAGGACGCGATCGACCGACACGACGCCTGGCGCCTCGACGAGCTGCTCGACCACGCGTCGGACGCGCTCCGGCTCCCGCCCGGCGAGCAGGACGTCACGACCCTCTCCGGCGGCGAACGGCGGCGCGTGGCCCTCTGCAGGCTGCTCCTGCAGGCGCCCGATCTCCTGCTCCTCGACGAGCCGACGAATCACCTGGACGCCGAGTCCGTCGCGTGGCTCGAGCGCTTTCTGGCCGACTACAAGGGCACGGTCATCGCGGTCACCCACGACCGCTACTTCCTCGACAACGTCGCCGGCTGGATTCTCGAGCTCGACCGTGGCCGCGGCATCCCGTTCCGCGGCAACTACTCCTCCTGGCTCGAGCAGAAGCAGGCGCGCCTCGCGGGTGAGGAGAAGCAGGCGAGCGCCCGCCGCCGGACGATCGAGCGCGAGCTCGAGTGGGTGCGGGCGAGCCCGAAAGCGCGTCACGCGAAGTCGAAGGCCCGCCTTTCCGCGTACGAGCGGCTGCTCGCCGAGGAGCAGAACGTCAAGCTCGACACGGTGGAGATCCACATTCCGGCGGGGCCCCGCCTGGGCGACGTCGTCGTCGAGGCCGAGGCGCTGACCAAGGGCTACGGCGAACGGCTCCTGATCGAGAAGCTCAGCTTCTCGCTGCCGCCCGGCGGCATCGTCGGCGTCATCGGGCCGAACGGCGCAGGCAAGACCACCCTCTTCCGCATGATCGCGGGCGAGGACCAGCCGGACGGGGGCATGTTGCGCGTCGGCGAGACGGTGCAACTCGCCTACGTCGACCAGAGCCGCGCGGGCCTCGACCCGTCGGCGACGGTCTGGAAGGAGATCTCGGGCGGGCACGAGACGCTCGCGCTCGGCAAGCGGGAGGTCAACTCGCGCCAGTACGTCTCGTGGTTCGGCTTCAAGGGCGGCGACCAGCAGAAGCAGGTTTCCGACCTCTCGGGCGGCGAGCGCAATCGGCTCCATCTGGCGAAACTGCTGCGCTCGGGCGGCAACGTGATCATGCTCGACGAGCCGACCAACGACCTCGACGTGGACACGCTCCGCGCCCTCGAGGAGGCCCTGCTCGACTTCGCGGGTTGCGCCGTCGTGATCTCGCACGACCGCTGGTTCCTGGACCGCATCGCGACGCACATCCTCGCGTTCGAGAGCGAGTCTCAGGTGGTCTGGTTCACAGGCTCCTACGAGGAATACGAGGTGAATCGCCGCGCGCGGCTCGGCGCCGACGCAGACCAGCCGCACCGGATCAAGTACAAGCCGCTGGTTCGAGCCTAGCCCGCCCTCCGAGGGGGTCTATCCTCCGCAAATGACGTGTCCCAGCTGCGGGACCGAGAACCGCGCGGGAGCAAAGTTCTGCGTGGACTGCGGCACCGAGCTCAGTCAGCGGTGCGCGGCCTGCGGCACCCCGTTCGACTCCGGCCGCTTCTGCGCCGAGTGCGGCGAGCCTCTCCCCGGCGATCGCCGCGGTGCCGCCGAAGCAGGCCGACGACCGTCCTGCCCCGGAAGCGGAGCGCCGGCTCGTCTCCGTGGTCTTCGCCGATCTCGTCGGCTTCACGACACTCTCGGAGGTCCAACAGCGCAAGGGCGGAACCGCAGTTCGAGGCATCCTCTCGCCTCTTTCGTGGGCTCGGCATGCCGTTCCCGCTCGCAGTGTCGCTGCTCGAGCGTGGCGAGCTGCTGCGCTCCGAGGGACGAGCGGGCGAGGGAGAGCCGCTGCTGGCCGAGGCCCGTGAGATCTTCGAGCGGCTGAAGGCCAGGCCGTGGATCGAGCGCGCGACGCGCTCGGAGGGCCTCCGCGCGGAGGTCGTCACCGGCTGATGACCCTCGGCCTCGCCGACTCGGTGCTCCACGTCCCCCACTCCCGCATCCGCGAGCTCGCGGAGATGGCGATGGCGATGCCCGACGTGCTGCGGCTGTACTTCGGCGAGTCCGACCAGCCGACGCCCGACTTCATCAAGCAGGCCGCGGTGCAGGCGCTCGAGGACGGCTACACGTTCTACTCGGAGAACGCCGGCCTGCCCTCGCTTCGCGGCGCGATCGCCGGACAGGTCGCGCGCCTGCACGACATCGAGCTCGATCCCACGAGTGAGGTGATCGTCACGGCCTCGGGTGTCCAGGCGCTCCACCTGGCGATCCGCTGCGTCCTCGACGCGGGGGATGAGGCCGTCTGTCTCACGCCCGCCTGGCCGAACGGCGCCGCCATCGTGCAGCTCTCCAATGCCACGCCCGTCGAGCTGGCGCAGCCTCTCGACGGCGCCCGCTATACGGTCGACTTCGACGCGCTCGAAGCGGCCGTCTCGCCGCGCACCCGCCTGCTGCTCTACACCTCGCCGTCGAACCCGCTCGGGTGGACGGCAACCGTCGACGAGCAGCGGCGACTACTGGACTTCGCGCGCGAACATGGGCTCTGGCTGATCGCGGACGAGGTGTACGAGCGGCTCAACTACCAGGCCGAGCAGCCGGGCGACCCGACTCCCTCGATCCTGCGCCTGGCAACGCGCGACGACGCCGTGATCGTGATCGGATCCTTTTCGAAGACCTACTGCATGACGGGCTGGCGGGTCGGGTGGCTCGTCTGCCCGTCGTCGTTCGGGCAGCGGGCAGGGCCGCTGAACGAGTTCGTCATCTCTCACGCCCCGACGTTCGCCCAGAAGGCCGCCGAGATAGCGATTGCGGACGGCGAGGAGTGGGTGCGCTCGCTCGTGACCGACCTGCGGGAGAAGCGGGACCTCTGCCTGGCCACGCTGCGGACGCTGCCCGGGGTCACCGTGCCCGATCCCGACGGCGCCTTCTACCTGTTTCCGCGGATCGACGGGCTCGAGGACTCGTTCGAGTTCTGCCGCCGCCTGCTGGTCGAGTCGCGCGTCGGCCTCGCTCCCGGCGTCGCGTTCGGGGCGGGCGGAGAGGGCTCGGTGCGCCTGTGCTACGCATCGGACCGGCGCGTGCTTGAAGCCGCGTTGGGCCGACTCGACGCCTTCCTGCGAGCCGGCTAGCCGCGACGGGCTTGCGGTTCAGGCCTCGACGCGCTCGATCCGCGCGCCAAGCTCGCGGAGCCGCTCGTCGATTCGCTCGTAGCCGCGGTCGATCTGGCCGACGTTACCGATCGTCGAGCGGCCCTCGGCGCAAAGGCTCGCGATCAGCATGGCCATTCCTGCACGGATGTCCGGGCTCTCCATCCGCTCGCCGTACAGCTTGGCCGGGCCGCTGACGACCGCGCGATGAGGATCGCAGAGGATGATCCGGGCGCCCATGGTGACCAGCTTGTCGACGAAGAAGAGGCGGTTCTCGAAAAGCTTCTCGAAGATCAACACGGTGCCGCGGGCCTGCGTGGCCACCGCGAGGGCGATCGACGTCAGGTCGGCGGGAAACGCGGGCCAGGGCCCGTCCTCGATCTTCGGGATCTGGCTGCCGAGATCGTCTCGGACGACGAGCTCCTGCTTCCCGGGCACCCGGACGGTCGAGCCCTCGATCTCGTACGAGACGCCCAGACGCTCGAAGCCCGGCCAGATTGCCGCGAGGTGCTCGGGGACGACATCCTCGATCACGATCTCGCCCTCCGTGATCGCGCCGAGGCCGATGAAGCTCGCGACCTCGATGTGATCCGGGCAGATGCGCCACTCGCCGCCCCGCAGGCGGTCCACCCCCTGGATGCGGAGCACGTTCGAGCCGATGCCTTCGATCTGCGCGCCGAGCGCGACGAGGAAGCGGCAGAGGTCCTGGACGTGCGGCTCGCTGGCCGCGTTCGAGATCACGGTCTCGCCGCGCGCGAGCACGGCGGCCATGACGGCGTTCTCCGTGCCGGTGACCGACGCCTCCTCGAGAAAGATGGGCGCGCCGACGAGCTCGCCGCCCTCGATGACGTAACGCCGGTTCGCCTGCACGCTCGCGCCGAGCCGCTCGAAGGCGTGCATGTGGATGTCGAGCCGCCGGCGCCCGATGATGTCGCCTCCGGGCGGTGGGATCACCGCCCGGCCGCAGCGGGCCAGCAGCGGCCCGGCGAGCAGAATCGAGGCTCGGATCCGGCGGCACAGCTCCTCGTTCAGCTCGTGCCGGGGGTCGTTCCCGGCGTGAATCCGGATCTCCCCAGAGCCGCTGCGCTCGATGTCGACGCCGATGTCGGCGGCGAGCTCGAGCATCGTCTCGACGTCACGGATGCCCGGGACGTTCTCGAGCGTCACAGGCTCGTCGGTGAGCAGGCACGCCGCGATGATCGGCAGGGCGGCGTTCTTGTTGCCCGCAGTCCGGACCCGCCCGTTGAGCGGGTGGCCGCCTTCGATGACGAACGACTCCACGAGGCTCTGCGAGACCAGGGTGGTGGACATGGAGGGTGGACTTTCGGGCGACTTCGGCGAGCGGCCCGGCTATCCTACCCGCTCGCATGGAGGTCACCCGCGAGAACGCCTGGAAGACGCTGACCGAGTACACGACGAGCCAGGCGCTGCTCCGGCACGCCCTGGCAGTCGAGGCCGGCGTCCGGGCGTACGCCGACAAGTTCGGGGAGGACGAGGAACTGTGGGGCTGCGTGGCGCTCCTCCACGACTTCGACTACGAGATCCACCCGACGCTCGACAAGCACCCGCAGGACGGCGCTCCGATCCTGCGCGAGCTCGGGTGGCCCGAGCGAGGTCATCGAGGCCGGTCTCTCCCATGCGGAGCACCTGCAGCTGCCGCGCGACACGCTGCTGAAGAAGACCCTGTTTGCCTGCGACGAGCTCTGCGGCTTCATTCACGCATGCGGCCTCGTCCGTCCCGACGGTATCGAGACGCTCGAGCCCAAGTCGGTGCGCAAGAAGCTGAAGCAGCCTTCCTTCGCGGCTGGAGTTCACCGCGAGGAGGTCTACCGCGGAGCGGAAGAGCTCGGGGTCGACCTCGACGAGCACATCGCGTTCCTCGTCGCCGCGCTGCGGCCGATCGCCCCGGAGCTCGGCCTGCGCACGGGGCAGGACGCAGCCGCCTCCGGCGCGGCCGGCAGCTGAGGACGTCGCGGTCGCGGGGCCGGTCGGCGGCCTGACGCTCCCGACGCGCAAACGGCCCGATCCTGCGCAGCTTTCGTCACACTCCCCGCGCCTCGCGCGCGGTCCCGGACGCTAGGCTCAAGCCAGGGGAGGCGGGCACGCAACCCCCCACCTGGGGAGGGAAGCGGAGCGGTTCCTCGGTCCGTTGGCGGTGCGAGCGCCACTGCATCCCTGCGACGCTCAGCCGGGGAGTGCGGCAAGAAGGCGATCGAGCTCGTCCTCGGACGTCCAGAAGCCGACCGACGCTCGAATCCAGTCGAGGCCCGGGAAGCCGCGGACGACGACGGCCCGCTCGGTGAGTCGGGCAACCGCCTGCTCGGGGTCTCCGTGCGGTTTGAAGGAAACCAACGTCGCCTGGTCGGGCTCGGTGAGCACCTCGTGGCTCTCCGCGAGAAGCTCCCGGCAGCGCGCCGCCATCGAGCGCGCTCGGTCGAAGCGCTCCTCGCCGCTCTCGGCCGCGAACGAAAGCGCCGCCAGCAACCCGCGTAGCGCGGGCAAGGGCACCGCGCCCGGGTCGAAGCGGTCGGCGCCTGGAGCGAAGGCGATCGGCGCCCCGGCAGCGTGGCTCGCAAGCCCATGGCCGGACGGAAACCGCACGGCAAGCGTCTCGACGAGGTCGGTCCGGACATAGAGCGCTCCCGTCGCATCGGGCCCCAGCAGCCACTTCTGACCGGAGACCGTGTAGAAGTCGCAGCCGAGCGCGGGAACGTTCACCGGTATCGCGCCTACGCTCTGCGCCCCGTCGACGAGCAGCGGCACGCCCTTGTCTCGGCAGAGCGCGGCAAACTGCGCGACGGGCAGCACACGCCCTGTCGTCCATGTGACGTGGGAAAGCGCTACGAGGCGGGTCTTCGTGCCCAACAGGGACTCGACTTCGGCCACGATCTCCTCGTCCGAGCGCCCGCGGATGGCGACCACATGGGACCGGACGCCTGCCACGTGAAGCGCTCCGAGCAGACCGAAGTGCTCGTCGTCGGTCGTGATCACCTCGTCGCCCGCGGAGACCCCGAGGCCGGCGACGACGATGTTGCACCCCTCGGTCGTCGAGCGTGCAAGAGCAACGCTGTCCTCGGGCGCGCCGAGGACCTCGGCGAGGGCGGCCCGCGTCGCGGTTCGGACCTCGTGGATCACCTCCCAGTAGCCGTGCCCCGAGCGACCCTGCTCGAGCTCGATCCGTTGCTGCTCCGCCATCACCTCCACGGTGCGGCGCGGCAGAGGGCCGAACGATCCGGTGTTCAGGTATGCGAGGCGATCCAACACGGGAAGCTCTGCCCGCACGGCATCGACGTTCATGCGCCCATCATCTCCGCCTCGACGGGAGCGTGGTCTGAGAGCAGTAGCTCGCCTCGGCGCCTGCGTTCGTCCGGCCAGGCCGTCGGGCCGCGCACGACGGTGAGACCGCGGGCGAGGATGTGGTCGATGCCACCAGCACCTTCGGAGAATCCCCAGCTGCGCAACTCCGGCAACATGACCGAGCTCGCCGTCGTCAGATTGAAGTCGCCGGCCAGCACGAGAGGCTCATCGGGTCGCGCGAAGCCGTCGGCGTAGGTCACGAGGCGAAGCAGCTCGGCGTCGACCGGGCGGCTGTCGGCCAGGCTCGACAGATGGAGATTGACAACGACGGCCGAGCCCCCTCCGGCGCTGAGGCGCAGGAGCTGCGCCACGCGGCGGTTACTTGCCCAGGCAAGCCTCATGCCGATCGGCAGACCGAGCCGTTTCGACTCTCGTCGGCGCATGTCACGGGTGTTGAGCGCGAGGCTCTCCTCACCGATGACGTCGAGCCTCCGCGTGATCAGCACGGCATTCGCCTGGCCCGTGAGCGCGGAGCGCAGCCGGCGCGGGTCGAGCTCGGTGATTCGCCGGGCGTATCGGCCGCCGATCGCCGGCATCGCAACGACGCCGACGGCGGTCATGCCGCTCCAACCTTCGAGCTCGGGCAGCGCCCATATGGGGACCTCCTGGAGACAGACGACATCCGGATCGTCCCGCGCCGCGAGAGCCACCATCTCCCCGAGGTGGGTCGCTTCACTCTCCGGGAAGGTGCGACCGTGGAACAGGTTCCAGGTACGGACGAGAAGCTTCATCCCGGCCCCGTACTCTAGGCGCGTGCGCGTCGTTCTTCTCGACCCGGCGGCCTTCACGCTGCCGTATGACCATCACCTCGCCGTGGCGCTCGCCGCTCGTGGGCTCGAGGTCGAGCTCGTGACGTCGCGCTTCCGCTTCGGTGACCCACCCGAGGTGGACGGCTACAACCGACGGGAGCTGTTCTATCCGGTGAGCTCCCGCCTGTTCGGGCGGTCGCGTCTGCGGCTGCCGCTCAAGGCTGTCGAGCACCCGGCCGGGCTCGTCCGGCTGCGCGGGATCGCGCGAGACGTGCTGCACGTCCAATGGGCGCCGCTCCCACAGCTCGACGTCCGCCTCGTGCCGGCGGGCCCGCACGCCGTGATCACAGCCCACGACATCCTGCCGAGACGAACGGCCCACAACATCGACCTCTGGAGGAAGATCTACGGCCGCTTCGCGCGGGTCATCGTGCACAGCGAGCACGGGCGGAGCCGGCTCCTCTCGGAAGTCGGCGTCGATGCCGCGAGCGTCGCGGTCATCCCGCATCCGGTGTTCCCGGGGACGGTCCGCCACGCCGACGACGGGCGAACGCTCGTCTTCTTCGGCCTGATCCAGCGCTACAAACAGCTCGAGCACGCCTTGGAGCTCGCCCGCGCGCTCGACGCTCGCCTCATCGTCGCCGGAGATCCGCTCTACGACATCTCGTCCCTGCGGAGCGTCCGCAACGTCGAGTGGCGCCTCGGCTACCAGACGGACGCCCAGCTCGATGCGGCCCTCGCCGAGAGCACCGTGGCGCTCTTCCCGTACCGGCCCGAGCTGGATCAGAGCGGTGCGCTGCTGCGGGCTCTCGGCTCGGGCGTGCCGGCTGCAGCCTACGATGCCGGCGGGATCGCCGAACCGGTGCGCCGCTACGAGGCGGGCGTCGTGGCGCCGCTCGGCGACCTCACCGCGCTGACGGAGAGCGTCCGCCGCTTGCTCGACGACGGCGGCGAGCTCGCGCGGGCCCGCGCCGGAGCCTTGCGCGCCAGGGCAGAGCTGACGTGGGACGCGGCGGCGACCGCGCATGCGGCGCTCTACGAAGGCCTCCTCGCATGAGGCTACGCCGCCGTGCCTTCGGCGAGCTCGTCGACACGCAGCTCGAGCTCTTTGCGGGCGACCACGCAGCAGCTGCTCGCAGATTGCGAGGCGGCCCTGCGCGCCTACGACGATGCCGCCGGCGAGGATGCCGAGGAGCGCTACGGGGAGTACGTCGACCTCGTGGACGAGGTACGGGACGAGCTCGAGCTGGTGCGGGACGGATACGCCGCGAGTCTCGACGAGGGGACAGCCGAGGCGTACCGGGTGGCCTTCAACGACGGCGCGCGCCGGCGCTTTTCCCGCCTGCTGCTGGAGCTCGAGTGACGTACGTCGTTGGGGTCGACGGCTGTCGCGAACGGATGGGTGGCCGTCCGGCTGACGCACGCGCATAGCGAGTGCAGCGTCGCGGCCGCGACGCTGACTGATGTGCTGCGCCCCTTCGACGATGCAAGTCGTCGTCGCGATCGATATGCCGATCGGCCTACCAAGCTGGAATCGTTCCCGCGCAGTGCCGATCTCGCGGCGCGGGACTTCCTCGGCTCGTGCGACGATCGGTCTGGCTGACTGTGCCCAGCGAGGTCTACGAGGCCCCATATGAGCAGGCCAGCCGCGATGGCTACGGAAGTTGGAGCCCACGAGCCACTTCTAAAGCAGGGCCACGGGTTCGGCAAGCGCATCCTCGAGGTCGAAGCACGCCTCGCTGGACGCCGCGATTCGCGAGGTGCATCCGGAGGTCTCCTTCCGGGCGCTGACTGGACAGGAGCTGCCGCCGAAGCGGAGCTGGAACGGACATCACGCTCGGCTGGCGGCACTTCGGGACTCGCGCCGGAATCGTGATACCGGAGATCGTGGCCGACGGAAGAGCGTGCCACCTGACGACCTTCTCGACGCTGCGGTTGCCGCCTGGTCGCCCAGCGCATCGCGAGGGGTGACGCGAGTCCTCCCGGCGATCCAGTTTCTGGTCGTCCACGGATCTGGTACTAGCGGCGTCCGAAGCTGTGGCCCGAGGGCAGGGACGAGCGCACCTCGGCGTCGTTCGCGGCCCGGCGCGCGAGACGGGCGAGGGACGTGAGCTCGAAGACGACGACGTTGCGATTGCGGCCGTTCACCTCGTACCGGCCCCTCGCGAGCACGAGCGGCTCGCCGCGAACGGCCGCGCGGTAGCGGTCGTAGACGCGGCGGGGGCACGATCAGGTTCATCTGCGCGTGCTCGTCCTCGAGCAGCATGAACACGACCCCGTTCGCGGTCTGACGGCCGCTGGCGGGCGACCACGAGCCCGGCGACCGCGACCTCCGCGCCGTCCTCGGCGCCGTCCAGCTCGAGCGAGGAGACCACGCCGGCCGGCAGGTGCGGTCGTAGGAGGTCGAGCGGATGCGTATCGACCGAGAGCGACGTGAGGCGATAGTCGGTGAGCATCCGCTCCCAGGAAGACTGCTCGGGCAGGTCGGGGATCTCGGTCTGAGGCTCGAGCGGGAGCGCCAGCTGTGCCGAGTCCGCGCGCGAGCTGCACCGTGGAGCGGGAGCCAGACCGAGACGCCAGAGCAGCTGTCGCCGAGGCCAGCCGAAGCCGTCGCATGCGCCCGAGGCGGCGAGCGCCTCGAGCGCCGGCTCTGTCGACGGGGGCGCGGACGGCGAGATCCTGCACCGTGCGGAACGGACCACTCGCCTCTCGCTCGTCGACGAGCGCCCGCGCCTGCTCCTCCCCCACTCCCTCACGTACGCGAGACCGACCCGGACGCCGCCGCGCTCGAGGGCGCACGGCGCGCCGCTCGTGTTGACATCCGGCGGCAGCACCTCGACCCCGCGCCGCTGCCCGTCCCGCACGAGGCTCGCCGGCGGGTAGAAGCCCATGGGCTGGGCGTTGAGCAGCGCGCACAGGAACTCGGCCGGGTAGACGGTGACGCAACCAGGCGGACTGGTAGGCGAGCAGGCCGAACGCCGCCGCGTGGGACTTCGGGAAGCCGAACGACGCGAAGCCGAGGAGCTTCTCGAAGACGCGCTCGGCGATCTCACGCTCCACGCCTCGCGCAGCCGACTCCGTGGTAGAAGCGACTCCCGGTAGGCCTCGATCGCCTCGCGGCTGCGCTTGCGGCTCATCGCCCGCCGCAGCCCCTCCGCCTCCCCGACCGAGAAGCCCGCCAGCGCCATCGCCACCTCGAGCACCTGCTCCTGGAAGACGACGACGCCGAGCGTCTCGGCGAGCGGGCCCTCGAGCAACGGGTGGTCGTACGGCGGCACGTACGTCGGGTCCTCTCGCGCGGCGCTGGCGCCGCTCGATGTACGGGTGGACGGCGCCGCCCTGGATCGGCCCCGGGCGGACGAGCGCGACCTCGACGGTCAGATCGTCGAGGTTCTCGGGCAGCGTGCGGACGAGCATCTGCATCTGCGCCCGGCTCTCGATCTGGAAGACGCCGACCGTGTCGGCCGTCTGGATCTCCCTGTAGACGGCAGCGTCGTCGAGCGGGATGCGGGAGAGGTCGATCGGCTCGCCGCGGCGGCGCGCGATCGCCTCGACGCACTCCTCGACGGCGGACAGCATTCCGAGCCCGAGCAGGTCGATCTTGAGGAAACCGGCGTCTGCGCAGGAGTCCTTGTCCCACTGGCACGAGCTGGCGGCCCTCCATCGCGGCCGGGATCACGGGAACGAGCTCGACGAGCGGGCGCGTCGAGATCACCATGCCGCCGGGGTGCTGCGAGACGTGGCGAGGAAGCCCGGCGATCTCGGCGCAGAGCTCCGGAAGAGCCTGCCAGCGAGGCGAGCGCAGCTTCTCCGCGGCGTCCGGAAGGGCGGCGAGCTCGCGGCCGACGTTGCGTGCGTCCCAGCCGTCCGAGAGGCGCGCGAGTCGCTCGAGCTCCGTCTGAGGCAGGCCGAGCGCCTTCCCGACCTCCCGGATCGCGCCACGGGACCGGTAGGTGGCGAACGTCGCGACGAGGGCGGCATGCTCGCGGCCGTAGCGCTCCGTGACGGCGACGATCAGCTTCTCGCGGATATCTCGCGGGAAGTCGAGATCGATGTCGGGGACGGAGGCGAGCTCGCGGTTGAGGAAACGCCCGAGCGGCAGGTCGGCGGCCACCGGATCGACATGGGAGAGCCCGGTCAGGTAGCAGACGATCGACCCGACCGAGCTGCCACGTCCCCGCCCGGGCGGCAGGAGGTGGCGGGCGAGATCGCTCTCCCCACGTACCTCCTGCGCTATCTCCCGGGCGAGCTCCAGAACCTCCCAGTGGAGGAGGAAGAAGCCGGAGAAACCGAGCTCGGCGATCAGCGCGAGCTCCTCGCGCAGCCGTGCGTCGGCCTGGGCGGAGAGGCTGAGGCGCGTGACGGTAACGCTCGTCGAACGCCCGCCGGCAAAGGCGAACGAGCTGCGCGTCGGCCGGCTCGGCCCCGTCCGAGAAGTCCGGATAGCGGTAGCCGAGCTCCTCCGTCAGGTCGAACGCGAGCCGCTCGGCCAGCTCGAGCGTCCTCGGACGGCGCCGGGATCGTCCGGAAACCGGGCCGCCATCTCCTCGGGGGCAAGCAGGACGAACTCCTCGTTCCCGCGCCGCTCGGGCTCGCAGGCGTCGAGCGAGGCGTGGCTCGCGATCGCGACGAGGACGTCCTGGAGCGCGTGCGCCGCGCGTCGTGCGCATGGACGTTCGCCGGTCGCGACGGTGCGCACGCCGAGCGTCTCCGCCAGCTCTCGCAGCGCGGCGTTGCGGCGAGCGTCGCCGCGCACGTAGGGCCGCTGGAGCTCGACGAAGAAGTGCTCGTCCCCGAACGCGCCGGCCAGCCGCGCGGCGAGCGTTCGGATCGACGACGGCCAGCCCGCGGCGGGCACAACCGGAGAGGCAGACGAGACCCTCGCCGTACTCCTCGAGCAGGCCGAGGATCGAGCGCCGGGTCGAGCCGGTCGCGTGCGTACGCGATGGTGAGGAGCCGGCAGAGGTTGGCGTAGCCGCGCGGCGTCTCGCAGAGGACGGTGACGTGTGCACGGCGGCTCGGTCGCGAGCGTCAGCTCGGCGCCCGTGATCGGGCGCACGCCGAGCGCCTTCGCGGCATGGGCGAACTCGAGCGAGCCGTGAACTGTGTCGTGGTCGGTGAGCGCGAGCGCCTGGTAGCCGAGCTCCGCCGCCCGTGCGGCCAGCTCCTCCGGCAGCGACGCGCCGTCGAGGAACGAGTACGCCGAGTGGCAGTGGAGCTCGACGTAGGTCATGCTGGAGCGCGATGGCGCCGGTCGTCTTCCTGGGGCCCGGTGAGCGCGAGCATCTCCCCGTAGGCGCCTCGCCGAGGCGCCGTCACACATCCGCCACCAACCCGATGCGGTCCCTACACGGTCCGCGCACAACGCGTGCGGTTTTCCTCGATACGCTGAAAGCGCCTAACAGAACGAAGACCCGCCCGGCTGGGTGCGATGGCTGAGGCCGAGGCAGACGCAGGGAGCGTGCGTATCCGGAGATACGTGCGCGACCGAGGACGCAGCTCGGGCCAGCCAGCGCGGCCAGACGGCGCAGTGCTTCATTCTGTTGGGCGCTGTAGCGCGGGTGGTGGGAAATGGGGTGCCCCACGCGGAGTGGCGGCCCGGGTCCTCCGGCCATGTCCTACGCCCGCTGCCGGTACCAGCGGCCTGCGCGCTCGTCGAGGAAGACGGCGGCGTTCTCCCCCGTCTCGAGCACGACGTCGAAGTAGCGTCGTCTCACCGGATGGCTCGTCCACCAGCGCTCGACCACACGCCACTCCTCGCGCACGCGGGCGACCTGCAACCCGGTCCACGCTCGCCGGCGCGTCGTCGGCGCACACGACGGCGCCGGACGGGGCTCGTTCAGTCGTCTCGCGGCACGAGCATCGCGCGAGCCTCGGGAATGCGCGACCACGGCGCGACCTCCACCACGGTACAGACGGCGTCGACCCCTGCCGCCGTGCGCGCCTGGCGCAAACCCTCGCGAAGGCGCTCGCGCAGGCGGATGCCGCGCGGCTTGACGAGCTCCTCCTGGTATCCGGCCACCTCGGTGAGCTCGCCGAGCTCGAGGCGCAGCTCGACGGCTGGGGCCGGAAGCTCGGTCAGCTTCGGCCCCAGTGCTGCCCGCAGGCGTCGCTGCTCCGCGGTCGGCTCGCGCAACGTCAGGGACCGTCGCCAGGAGCCGCCTCCGACGAGCCGGGCCGACACGGCCAGCTGTCGCGGCTCTCGCCCCGCCCGTTCCGGCCGGGCAAGCAGGCGGTCGAGCAACGCCGCGAGCGCACGCTCGAGCGTGACGGCATTCGCGATCGCCTCGGGGAAGGCGATCGTCCTCGGCCATCTCGGACGGCGGCTGCCGAGGCGCGACACGCGCGCCGTCCTCTCCTGCGGCACGATGCCATGCCTGCGCACCGTCGGCGCCGAGCCGGTCGGCCACCGAGGAGCGAGGCAGCCTGGCGAGCTCGCCGAGACGGCGAATGCCAAGCTCGGAGAGCTCACGGCGGCGGTTGTGGTCGAGCGGCAGCAGATCGAGGGGGAGCGGCTCGAGGAAGAGCGCCTCCTCGCCGTCGTCGACGACCACGGCGCGGCAGGGTGGAGCGATGCTGGCGGCGGCGAGCGCGGCGAAGCGGCGCCCGGCGGCGCCGACACGGGGATTCCATTCCGGCCCGGCAGCATCGAGAGCACGGCGGAGCACGGCGCGGAGGCCACCGGCGAGACGCTCGACGCCCGTGGTGTCGAAGTAGGCGCAGCCCGGCTCGACCGGCTCGACGGCGAGGCCGGCGTCCTCGAGACGGCGGAGCATGCGCTCCCACTCCTCCTCGACAGCGGCTGGATCCTGCTCGACGAGCGCGAGCGACGGGCACGTGGCGAGCGCCTCCCCGAGCCGCATGCCGGGCCGAACGCCGGCCCGCTCGGCCTTGCGCGGTGCACGGGCCGACGAGGTCGGGCTCTCCGGGCGCAGGAGCCAGCGCCACAGGACGGAGCGCGAGGTCGGGCCGCGCACGGAGCGCTGCCCTGAGGGCAAACGCGGGAATCGAGATGCAGGCGATCATGGGAACATATGTTCTACACGAACATGTGTTCTCCTGTCAAGGGGAATGTGCCGATGATTCGTTCCACCGTGCCGAGCTTGACCGTGTCTGGCGCAGGTCAGATGAAACGGCCGGATGAGATCCGGCCCCTACACGGCTGGAGCTCACCGCTGCGCAACCAGCAGGCAAACGGGCTGAGATCCGGCCCCTACAGCGGCTGGAGCTCGACGGCGCCGCCGCCGTGCAACCCGACGACCGCCGGCACCACGTCGAGGGTGCTCTCGCGCGCGCACCACGCGATGTCGTCCGCGAGCCCAGCCGCGACGAGGTTGCGGGCGCTCTGGCTCGCGGCGAGCCCCTCCTCGGCGTCGGGAAACGAACGCGCGAGGCGCATCGCCGCCGACGCCGCATCCGTGGGCTGGCCGCCGAGAAGCTCTGCCAGCCTCCCCGCGCAGTACGCGTCGTCCATCGCGAGCTCGCCCAGAACGCCCGCGCAGACGATGGCAACGCTCCCGCCTCCAGACCGCGCTGCGCCGGCGACCGCTTCGAGGTTGAGCAGGGACCCGGCGAGCACGCGTTCGCACCGGCTTGCCGCCGCGACGAGCGCACGCGTGCCGTTCGTCGTCGTCAGGATCACCGTGTCGCCGTGCGGCTCGACGAACTCACGCGGGCGAGTTGCCGAGGTCGAAGCCGGGGATCCGCACGCATTCGCGCTCGCCGGCGAGCACTCCCGTCGCCCAGCGTCCCGCGCAGCGCCTGTGCCTCCTCGATCTCGCCGCAGCAGAGCGCTCGCCGGTAGCCGGAAGCGAGTGCCTGCACGATCGACGACGTCGCCCGGAGGACGTCGACGACGATCGCAGTCTGTGCCGAGGCCGCCTCGGCGGGCGTGAAGGCGACGTGGACGCGCACGGTCGCCGACTCTAGATGGTTGCCAGGATGCCGTGCACACCACCGCGCCCGCGAGGTCGCCGTCATTAGGATGAGCCCATGGCCGAGCCGAGCACGACGGAGCGCACGGTCTGCTACCGCCATCCCCGGGTCGAGACCGGCCTCAGCTGTGTCACGTGCGAGCGGCCGATCTGCACGGACTGCCTCGTCCAGGGCCCGGTCGGGCACCGCTGTCCCGAGTGTGCCGGCGTGCCGACCGGCGCGCGCAAGCAGGTTCGGCGGGTCTCCAGGGCAGGCGAGCGGGCGCCGACCGGCATCGTCACGTACACGCTGATCGCGCTCAACGCCGTCGTGTTCATGGCCCAGCTGATCACCGCCGGCGACATCAGCGGGACGATCGGGCGAGGTCTTCGTGAACGGCGCCCTCTTCGGGCCGCTCGTCGCCGACGGCGAATGGTGGCGGCTGATCACGGCGCCTTCCTGCACGGCGGCCTGCTCCATCTCGCGTTCAACATGCTCTTCCTCTGGTGGTTCGGACGCAACCTGGAGGCGTTCGTCGGCCCGGCGCGCTACCTGGGCATCTACATCGTCTCGGCGCTCGCCGGCTCGGCCGGCGCGCTGCTCGTCGCCCCGGACGTGCCTACGGTGGGCGCCTCGGGCGCGGTGTTCGGGATCCTCGGCGCCGGCCTCGTGCTCGAGCGCGGCAAGGGCATCGCGATCTTCGGCGGGCAGGCGCTGTTCGTGATCGTCATCAACCTCGCGCTGGGGTTCGTGCTCTCGCAACGTCTCGATCGGAGGCCATATCGGCGGCCTCATCGGCGGCGCGCTCTGCATGCTCGCCCTCGAGCACTTCGGGCGCCAGCGCCCGCTCCTCTCGCGCGAGGGCGCTCGCGAGCATCGCGGCGCTCGTCGCGATCGGCGTCGTGAGCGTGCTGATCGCGTACGCGGAGGTCCGCGGGCTCGCCTGAGGCCCCGAGCCCCTACACGCGGCTCCGCACGACGAGATCGTCGAAGCGGAACTCCGCCTTGCCCGCGGCGAACAAGCCGATGTTGCCGCCGGGCGCGTCGCTCCTCGCCGCCGCCACCGGCTGTCCGTTCACCCAGAGCCGCAGCCGGCTGCCGCGGCAATCGGCACGCAGCCGGTAGCGCTCGGCACCGATCGGGACGCGGGCGGACTTCGCCCACCGGTCCCCCCCGCCCAGAATCTCGAGCGTGCCGCCGCGGCGGCTGAGGATCGCGACCGTGCCGTCGGTACCGATCGCGAGGACGTCGAACCGGTTCTCGTCGCGGTAGTTGCAGAGAAGCCCCACTCCGGCGAACGCGGTGCGCCCGGGGTTCTGCACGGTCACGGCGATGGTCGGGCTCTCGAAGCTCCGACCCGAGTCGACGGTCGCGTACCACGTCGGGTCGTCGATGCGGATCGCGTACGCGCCCTGCTCATACCCCGCGCTGACCGTCGGCATGGAGAAGACCTCCCAGCCGCTGTTCGGATCCGAGAAGTCCTCGCGGAACACCGTGGTCGCGTCGGCGGGCGTCGCGGTCGTCGCAGGCGCGACGGCCGGGGCCTCCGCCGCCTCGGGCGCGCTCGGAGGCGGCGACGGCTCGACCGTCGCAGCCGCGGGCTCGGGTGGCTGCGGCGAGGCGGCCGCGTGGTGCACTGCATCGGCGGGGCCTCCGCCGGTGCGCGGTGCGAGGACTCCGGCCGTGACGCCGGCAGCCGCGACAACCGCGGTCGCCCCCGCCGCGACCGCCGCCACGCGGCGCCTCCGTCTCCGCTCGACGGGACGCGCCCGCTGGAGCTGCGCGAACGTATCGCCGAAGCAGAGCAGCTCGTGCCCGTCGAGCGGCACCGGGCCGCGGATGCGCTTGCCCGCGACGAAGGTCCCGTGCGACGCCCCCAGATCCCTGAGGGCATACCGGTCCGGACCGGCCGCCTCGAAGCACGCATGGCGTCCCTCGACGCCGTCGCCGGCAAGAACGAGGTCGCAGCCGCGGCCGCGGCCCACGACGAACGACTCACCGTCGATGCGCACGGCTTTCCCGGCGTCCGGGCCGGTCTCAACTCGGAGCCACACCCCGGATTTCGAGTCTAGAGGCGGGTCCTGTCGGCACCCGGGGCATGCGGGTGCCCGTTGCGGTTGTCCGAGCTTCCTCTAGCCGCCGGTTGCGACGGCCTCGACCCCGGCCTCGGCGAGCGCCGCCTGCGCGGCTGCCAGTCGCGCGAGCGGCACCCGGTACGGCGAGCAGGACACGTAGTCGAGGCCGAGCTCGTGGCAGAACGCGACCGACCGGGGATCGCCGCCGTGCTCACCGCAGATCCCGAGCTTGAGGTCGGCCTTGACCTCGCGGGCGCGCGCGACGCCGATCGCCATCAGATCGCCGACCCCGGAGAGGTCGAGCGTCTCGAACGGGTTGAGCTCGAGGATGCGGTCGTCCAGGTAGCGGGTCAGGAACTTGCCCTCGGCGTCGTCCCGCGAGAAGCCCAGGGCCGTCTGGGTCAGGTCGTTGGTGCCGAAGGAGAAGAAGTCCGCCTCCGCCGCGATCTCGTCCGCTCTGATGCATGCACGGGGAAGCTCGATCATCGTGCCCACGAGGTAGGCGAGCTCGCTGCCCGCAGCTTTGAGCTCCTCCGCGGCCGTGTCGTCGGTGAGGCGCCGCAGGCGGCGCAGCTCCTCGGCGAAGCCGACGAGCGGGTGCATGATCTCCACCAGCGGCGGCTTGCCGGAGCGCTCGGCCACGGCGACGGCGGCCCGCACGATCGCGCGAACCTGCATCTCGTAGATCTCGGGGTACAGGATGCCGAGCCGGCACCCTCGTGTCCCGAGCATCGGGTTGGCCTCCCGCAGACCGCGGATCCGCTGGGCCATCTCGGGCGTCTCGGCGTCCTCGAGCGCCGGCAGGAACTCGTGCAGCGGAGGGTCGAGCAGCCGGATCGTGACGGGGAGCTCGGCCATGGCCTCGAGGATCCCCTCGAAATCGGACTGCTGCAGCGGCAACAGCCGCTCGAGCACCCGCCGCCGCTCCTCCTCGGAGCGGGCCATGATCATCTGGCGCACGATCGGGAGGCGCTCCTCCGCCATGAACATGTGCTCCGTGCGGCAGAGGCCGATGCCCTCGGCGCCGAACTCTCGCGCTTTCGCCGCGTCCTCGGGGGTGTCGGCGTTCGCGCGCACACGGAGCCGACGCAGCGCGTCGGCCCAGACGAGCACGGTTGCGAAGTTCTCGTCCACCTGCGGCGGGACGAGCGGCACGGCGCCCGCGATGACGCGGCCCGTGCCGCCGTCGATGGTGAGCAGGTCGCCCTCCGAGAACGTCGTCCTTCCGATGGTCGCGCGGCCGGCCTCGAGGCGCAGCGAGTCGCAGCCCGTCACGGCAGGCTTGCCCATCCCGCGCGCGACGACGGCGGCGTGCGACGTCATGCCGCCGTGCGCGGTCAGCACCCCGCGCGCCCAGATGAGCCCGTGGATGTCGTCCGGGGTCGTCTCCCAGCGCACGAGAATGACGTCCTCGCCGGCGCGCCCGCGATCCTCGGCGACGTCGGCGTCGAACACGATCTGCCCGGTGGCCGCGCCCGGGGACGCGTTGAGCCCCTCCGCGAGGACCTCGACCGTCGCCTTCGGGTCGATCATGGGATGCAGCAGCTGGTCGAGCTGCCGCGGGTCGATCCGGGCCACGGCCTCCTCGCGGGTGATCAGCCCCTCGCCGACCATGTCCACCGCGATGCGCACCGCCGCTGCGGCGGTTCGCTTGCCCGTCCGCGTCTGGAGGAGGTAGAGCGTCCCGTCCTCGACGGTGAACTCGACGTCCTGCATGTCACGGTAGTGGCGCTCGAGGCGCGCCATCGTCTCGAGCAGCTGTCCGTGTGCCTCCGGAAGCGTCTCGGCCATCAGCGCGAGCGGCTCGGGCGTACGGATGCCCGCGACGACGTCCTCTCCCTGCGCGTTGAGGAGGAACTCGCCGAAGGCCTCCGGCTCTCCGATCGACGGGTTGCGTGTGAACGCGACCCCGGTCGCAGACGTGTCGCCCTTGTTGCCGAAGACCATCTGGACGACGTTGGCGGCCGTGCCGAGGTCGTCGGGCACGCCGTTCGCGCGCCGGTACACCTGGGCCCTCGGCGTGTTCCACGAGTCGAAGACCGCGGTGATCGCGCGAATGAGCTGCTCGCGCGGGTCCGACGGCAGCTCGCGGCCGGCATCCCGGTAGACCGCGTCGAACCGGCTCAGGAGCTCCGCGAGGTCGTCCTCCGTGAGATCGACGTCCTGGGCGGCCCCGCGCTCCTGCTTGAGGCGCGTCAGCTCCTGCTCGAAGCGTTGCGGGTCCATCCCCTCGACGACCTCGCCGTACATCTGCAGGAGCCGGCGGTAGGCGTCCCGGGCGAAACGGGCGTTGCCGCTCGCGGCTGCCAGCTCCTCCGTGATCTCGGCGTTCAGGCCGAGGTTGAGGATCGTGTCCATCATGCCGGGCATCGACACGGCCGCCCCCGAGCGCACCGAGACGAGCAACGGGTCGGCCGGATCGCCGAGCCGCTTGCCGGCGCGCTCCTCGAGGCGCGCGATCGCGACGTCGAGCTCGTCGGCGAGCCCGCCGGGCAGCTTGCCGCCGGCGCGCATGTAGTCGGTGCACGCTTCCGTCGTCACGGTGAACCCGGCCGGGACCGGAACCCCGAGCGCCGTCATCTCGGCGAGCCCGGCGCCCTTCCCCCCGAGCAGCTCACGGCCGACGCCCGCCGCGTCCGCATAGTCGTAGACGTACCGAGTCATTCGCTCCGCGCGCTGACTCTACTCGACCCCCGCTCTTGCTCCCTCCCGCACCGTCGCGCTCGGGAACCTTCCCCCCGGGCCCGCGGTCTGAGAGACCAGCGAAGGGAGGAAGAGATGAAACGCACAACCGTCCGCATGGTGCTGATCCCGCTGGTGCTCTTGACCGCCGCGGCGCTTGCCGTCGGCGCCTGCTCTGCGAGCGGCGACGAGGAGGCCGCCGCGCCGCGCTCGGCCGCCGAGCCCGCCCCCGCAGATCTGGGCACCGTGGACTCGGGCGCCGCCGGCGGCCAGGATGCCGAGCGCGGCGCGGCCGAGGAGGCCGCGCCCCCGCCGCAGCCGCCGAGCCGCCTGCGGTGGACGGCTCGGTTCCGATCTCGGGCCAGGTGCCCCCGATCGAGCCGCGCGTGATCCAGAACGCGAGCCTCTCGGTCACGGTGCCGAAGGACGACTTCGAGGAGGCCGTCGACCAGGCCCGCCAGATCGCGACGACGCTCGGAGGCTTCGTCACGAGCTCCTCGGCGAGCCAGGGCGGTGACGACCGCCTCGTTCGGGGGACGCTCGTCGTCCGCGTGCCCGGACAGGCGTACTCGCAGGCCATGTCGCAGTTCGCACAGCTCGGAAAGGTCGTCGGCCGCGAGGAGTCGGGAACCGACGTCTCGCTCCAGTACGTCGACCTCGAGGCCCGCGCCCGGCACCTCGAAGCGGTGGAGCGCCAGCTGCTCGGCTTCCTCGACGAGACGAAGACCGTCGGCGACGCGCTCGTCGTCCAGCAGCAGCTGAACGAGGTGCAGCTGCAGCTCGAGGAGGTACGAGGACAGCTGCGCTACCTCGACGACCAGACCTCGTTCGCCACGATCTCGCTCGCGGTAGCCGAGCGCGGCGTGCCCGTCGCGAAGCCCGGGGACGGCGGCGGCTGGAGCCTCGCCGACGCGTGGCACGCGGCCGCCAACGGGTTCGAGGCCATCGTCGGCGGCGTGCTCGTCGTGCTCGTGACTGCGGGGCCGATCCTGGCCGCGCTCGCGCTGGCGTTCTTCGCCGGCCGCGCGTTCCTGCGCCGCCGCAAGCCCACCCGGCCGGGCGGGCCCGCCGAGACGCCGACCACCTGACACCAGGTCGTAGGGGCGAGGCGCCTGTCTCGCCCCTACCTGCGCCCGGAAGGCGGCGACCTGCGCTCCGAGAGCCAGGCGGTGAGCCTGATCCCGATCCAGATCGGGGTGAAGACGACGTAGAAGACGAAGAGGCAGATCGCGAGGATCAGCATCCACAGCGGCCACCAGTAGAACGGGATGCGCGGCTTCGGCCCGGCGGGGGCGACCCTGGGAGGCGCCGCCTCTGGAGCCTCGAGCGTCACGACGCCCGCCGTTTGCGGCGCGGCCGCTCGACCTGCTCGGCGAGCCGTTGCTCGACCAGGCGGATGATGCGGTGCGCCGTCTCCTCGATGGCGAGCGTCGACACCTCGATCACCGGGCAGCCGAGCCGCCGGTGGACGCGCTCCGCGTACTCGAGCTCCTCGTAGACCTCCTCGAGCGTCGCATAGGTGCGCGCCGAGCCCCGCATGTCGCGGACGCGGCGCTGGCGGATCTCCGCGAGCAGCTCGGGCTGGAGCGTGAGCCCGACGATGCGTGCCGGGTTCAGCTCGAACAGCCCTTCCGGCGGCTCGATGCCATTCACCAGCGGGACGTTCGCGGCCTTGTACCCGAGGTAGCCGAGGTAGATGGAAAGCGGCGTCTTGGAGGTGCGGGACACCCCCACGAGGACGATCTCGGCCTCCTCGAGGCGGCGCGGGGCAACTCCGTCGTCGGCCTGGACGGCGAACTCGATCGCCTCGACCCGCTTGAAGTAGGTCGAGTCGAGCACGGGCAGCGCTCCCGGCATGCCCTTCGCGGGCAGGCCGGACACGCGCGCCACCGCTTCGAGCGGGTGGCCGAGCACGTCGCAGTAGTGGAGGCGGTAGCGCTTGCAGCACGTCCGCATCGCCTCTCTCAGCTCCGGGTTGACGAGCGTGTAGACCATCACCGCCCGGCGCCCGCGCGCCCGGGCCGCGGCGAGCTGGACGTCGTCGAAGCTCGTCACGCGGGGATGACGGATCTCCTCGAACTCGAGGTCGGGAAACTGCCGCTCGACGGCCAGAACGACACGGGTCGCAGTCTCCCCGGTCGCGTCGGACACGATGTGGAGCTCAATCGGGCTCGCGGATGGCGTTTCAGACGGCATCGCCGGTTCATCCTAGGTCACTGCTCGGGGCGAGAACGTCGAGCTCCGGGGGGACGCCAATGCCCCACACGGTCATCAGCACGGTGCCGTCCGGCCCCCGCTCGACCGCGGTGGCACAGCCCGGGATGTCCAGCAGGTAGGCGTCGGCCTCCCTGACGCCCACGCTGCCCTCTTCGTCGTGGAGGACGATCGAGCTGAGCCTTCCGCATGCTCCCAGGAGTAGGCGGAGACTCTCCTCTGAGCCCGGGATCCACTCGATACCGGCCGAGCCGACCGAGTCGATGACCCAGAGCGGAGGATCACGCGGTACCGCGTACGGGGCGAACGTCCCGTCGTAGGGATATCCGTAGTCACCGCCCTTGCGAATCTGAAGCAGCTCCTCGCGACGGAGGCCGCTCTGTGCGCTCCCGTCGTTGTCCACGCCGTACAGCCGGCCTTCCGCGTCGAAGGTCAGGTCGTACACGTTGCGCAGGCCGCGGGCGAAGATCTCGGGCCGACCCCCCGCGGGGTCGAGAGTGACGACCGTGCCGAGCAGGTCGGCGTTCGGTCTGCCGAGCTCCGAGCCGACGTCCGGAGTTTCCCAGAGCCGGTCGAGCCCACCGATCGAGATGTACAGGCGACCATCAGGACTGAGCGTGATCCCGTTGACGGCGTGGTCCGTGTTCGCGACGGGCAGGTCCGCGAGCAGCGTCCGCGGAGTCCCGAGGCTCCCGTCCTCACGGATGTCGAACGCGAGGATGCGCGCTCGCGAGACGCGCAAGATCTCGCGCTCACCCTCGATGATGTCCATCCCCGGGACGTGCTCGCCCTTGCAGACTGGGAAGGGCTCCCGGCACGGGAGCGAACCAAGCTCGGCCACGACGAGCATGTCGCCGACGACGGCGAGCCCGCGCGGGTAGTCGAGACCGGTCACGACCGGCTCGACCGCCAGGCTGCCGCCCGCGGTGGGCAGGGTGAAGTGGCCGATCTCGCCCTCCGCGAAGGAGATGTAGCCATCCCGTGGCCCCCGCAGGACGAGGTCCACGGGGTGGCCCGGAAGCGTGTGCCTGCTCCGCACGGCAACGTCTGCTCCCGGATGAACCGTGATCTGGCCGGTCGCGTCCACAGCCGTGTCCCGCGACGCCGCGTGGCCGGATTCGAGGCGGTCCTCCGCCCAGAGCAGGCCTACGACACCCACGGCGACGGCACCCGCGAGGATCCCGGCGGTTGCGGCGGTCAGGGCATTTCGGCGCGAGAGAGCAAGGCGCTCGAGCGCGGGAACGGCGAGCCCGCGCGCTCGGCCGAGCACCAACTCGCGCACGGCGAGCGCGAGGAAGAGGCCGCCGACGGCGAACGCGATCGCCCCGGCGCGATCGCCCATGACAGCGATGACGTAACGGGTCTCCGCACGGTAGTTGACGAGGAGGAACGCGAGCAGGGCGGCACCGCACGCGACGCCAAGCACGGACGGCAGCCCCCTGGCCGGGCGGTTCCAGACGGGCTCGGCGAGGAGCACGAGCGCGAAGCAGTAGGCGAGAACGAGCAAGCCGTCGAAGCCCGTCAGGCCTGTGAGTTCCTCCACCGGCTCAACGTACGCGATCGAGCACGATGTAGCGAGCTTCGCGCTCTGCTCAGGTACGCGGAATCTGCGCGAAGTCGCCGAGCGTGCCCACGGTATCACGCACGTCGAGCAGCAGGCGCAGGCGGTTGGCGCGCACCGCGGCGTCGTCGGCCATCACCAGCACGTCCTCGAAGAACCGCTGCAGCGGCGGCGTCGAGCTCGGCTGCCGCGGCGAGCGCCGTGTCGAAGTCGTCCTGCCCGACGGCGGCCTCGACCGCCGGCGCCACCCGGTCGAGCGCTGCGACGACCTCCCGCTCGGCGGCCTCGAGCAGCAGGCCGGTGTCGAGGTGGCGGCCGCCTGGGCGGCCTCCTTGCCGGCGAGCCGGCTCGTGCGCGTGTACACCGTATGCACGGCGTCGAGCTCGCGGCTTCGGGCAGCCTCGCGAGGGCGACGGCGAGCTCTGCCAGCCGGCCGAGCTGGGTGATGCCGGAGCCGCGCGCGGCGCGCACGAACTCGACCGGCACGTCCAGGAGGCCTTCGAGCCGCTCGGCCACGAAGTCGTGAACGTCGTCCGGGGGCTCGGCGGATACCTCGGCGCCCTGCTCGACGAGCAGGCGATGTGTGAGCGCCGACGAGGCCCTTCACGTCGATCGGGAACGAGCTCGCGAGCGCGAGCCGGCAGAGGCCGATCGCCGCCCGCCGCAGCCCGTACGGGTCGCGGGTGCCCGAAGGGCGCTCGCCGAGCGCGAAGGCGACGGCGAGGTTGTCGATCCGCTCGGCGACTGCCAGCACCCGGCCGGCCTCCGTCTCCGGCAGCGGGCCGCCGGCGGCGTCGGGGAGGTACTGCTCCTCGATCGCCCGGCACACGGCCTGCGGATAGCCGGCGAGGCCGGCGTACTCGGCGCCGATGTGAGCCCTCGAGCTCCGGGAACTCCCGAACGAGCTCGGCGGCCTGGTCGGCCTTGGCGAGGCGCGCGGCCTCGCGTGACGCCTCGCCGCCGCCCAGCTCCGTCACGAGCCGGGCGAGGCGCGCCGTCTTGTCGGCCATCGACTGCCCGCGCCCGCGACGAAGGTGATCGTCCCCAGCTCGCCGGCCAGTCCGTCGATGCCCCGGCGCACGTCCCGCTCGAACGTGAACGACGCATCCTCCAGCCGGCCTTCGAGCACGCGCTCGTTGCCGGCGCGGACGAGCTCGGGGTCGCCGCCGTTGGCCACGAACGCGAAACGGGCGCCGCCGAGCGGGAAGTAGCGCTGATGCGACTGCATCGCGGTCACGATCGACGCGCTCGGGCAGCGTGAGAAAGCGCTCGTCGAACGAGCCGTCGAGCACGACCGGGCTCTCGACGAGGTGGACGACCTCCTCGAGCACGCCGGCCGGGTCGCTCCACTCTCCGACCGTGTCGAGACCCTCGTTGATGAGGCGCCGCCGCTCGTCGGCATCCGGCTCGACGCCCGCCGCACGAAGCCGTTCGGCGTACCCCTCCGCGCGCTCGATCTCGACTGCGCCGGAGTCGCCGAACCGATGGCCGTACGACGCGCCTCCGCTGGGAACCCCGGAGAGGGCAACCGGCACGGTTTCGCCGTCGAGCTTGGCGCAGAGCCACCGGACGGGTCTCGAAAAGCGCAGATCGGGCGGCCCCCAGCGCATGGATTTCCCGAAGCTCAGCGCCGCGCACGACGCCGGCGAGCCGATCCGGCAGGACCTCGGTCAGCGCGACGCCCGCCACACGCCCCCAGACGTGCCCGTCCCGGCGCTCGAGATCCGACGCAGTCGATCCCGAGACTGCGTGCGAACCCCTCCCCCGCCTTCGTCGGCGTGCCGTCCTCGTCGAAGGCCGTGCGCTCCGGCGGGCCCCGGCGCTCCTCGTCGGGTGTCCGGTCGGGCAAGCCTTCCACGACGAACGCCAGCCTTCGCGGCCCGATGAAGAGCGCCGCCGGATCGGCGGCAAGCTGGCGGCGGCACAGCTCCGGCAGCTGCTCCGCCGCCTCGCGGCAGGCGGAAGCGGGCAGCTCCTCGCAGCCGATCTCAAGCAGCAACGTGGGCATCGGCCTCCGTCTCCTGCGAGGCTGCCTCGCCTCGAGCTCCACGTAGAGCTGTGCGACGCGGCGCGCCAGCCCCCGCACGCGGGCGATGTACGACGCCCGCTCGGTCACGGAGATCGCGCCGCGCGCGTCCAGCAGATTGAACGCGTGCGAGCATTTGAGCACCTGGTCGTAGGCCGGAAGCGGCAGCCGGGCCTCGACGAGATACCGGCACTCCTCCTCGTGCTCGGCAAAGCGGCGCATGAGCGTCTCGACCGGCGCGTGCTCGAAGTTGTACGCCGACCACTGGCGCTCGTTCTCGCGGTAGACGTCGCCCCAGGTCATCCCCGGAGCCCACTCGAGCTCGAAGGCCGTCCGCTTCCCCTGCAGGAACATGGCGAGCCGCTCGAGCCCGTAGGTGATCTCCGCCGGGATCAGCTCGAGATCGAGGCTGCCGAGCTGCTGGAAGTACGTGAACTGGGTCACCTCCATCCCGTCGATCCAGACCTCCCAGCCGAGACCCCACGCGCCGAGCGTCGGGCCTTCCCAGTCGTCCTCGACGAGGCGCAGGTCGTGGGCGCGCACGTCGATGCCGATCGCCTCGAGCGACGCGAAGTAGAGGTCGAGCACGTCGTCCGGGGCGGGCTTGAGGACGACCTGGTACTGGAAGTAGTGCTGGAAGCGGAACGGGTTCTCGCCGTAGCGCCCGTCCGCCGGCCGGATCGAGGGCTCGACGTAGGCCGTCTTCCAGGGCCGCGGCCCGAGGCAGCGGAGCGCGGTTGCCGGGTTGAAGGTTCCGGCGCCGACTTCGGTGTGGTAGGGCTGCATGACGACGCAGCCGTACTCCATCCAGTACCGCTCCAGCGCGGCGATCATCTCCTGAAAGTTCAGGGCGGCCATCCCGGGATCCTACTTCCAGCGCGGGAAAACCCCCGGTTCCCCCACGACCTCTCCAACCCCTTGAAAGCGCTAGCCGAACAGGTCCGCCAGCTCCCCCGCGCCCTGATCAGCCAGTCGATGGGCGCCCGCTCGATGACCTCGCGCAGGATGAAGGCAGCCACCCCGGGCAGGCTGTCCCGCTCCTCCGCGTCGTCGACGGCCCTCAGCATGCCCGTTGCGCACGGCGCGCTCGACGGTCGCCTCGTCCCACTCGATCTCCTTCGGTGCGACCGACGGCGAGAACGACAGCACGAGCTCCTCGCGGGTCACGCCGAGCTCGCAGGCGGCGCCGTTCAGCCCCGACAGCGCGATTCGCTGCAGCGTCGCGTCCAGGCCGCTCCCGGAGAAGTCGTCCTGCGCGGTGCACGGGTCCTCGCGCTCGAGCGTGCCGTAGTCGGTGGCCCCGTTTGCGAACTCGATCGCGATCAGCGCGCCGACGCCGACGATGAGCGCCGCGAGCACGGCGACGGCGGCATGCTTCAGCTTCATCCGACCTGCACCACCTCTGCAGAGCGGTCCACCGGGAGGCTCCGCGCGGCACGCCGTCCGGCGAGCGCCGGCACGAGGACGAGCAGCGCGAACAGGGCGCACAGGCCGAACGACGAGCGGAAGGCCCGAGTCAGGGCGCCGCGGATCGCGTCCAGCAGGTCGTCGCGGACGGCCGCCACCTCGGGCTCGTCGGCGGCGCCGTTCTCCTCGAACGGCTTCGCGAGATCGGGGATCTCGCCCTCGGGCGTGCTCTCGAACTGGTCACGCAGGTCGAGCGCGATCGGGATCTTCGACGTGAGGGGCAGCGGCGCTTCGATGATGACCCTCGCGGCGGCGACGGTCGCCTGTTCGCCGCCCTTCTCGAGCTCGTACGCGAGCAGGGGCGCAACGAGGAGCAGCGCCAGCACGAGCCCGGCGTGACGGGTGGCGACCGAGAGCGTGCCCGTCCAGGCAAGGCTCGACTCGTCGCTGACGGAGTCGTGGGTGAGCGGCGGGAGCACGAGGCCGAGCCCGGCGCCGCAGAACGCGAGCGCGGGGGCCGCATAGGCGGCGCTCGAGGCGGGCAGGAACGCGAGCGCGACGAGCCCGCCCGCGAGCAGCAGCACCCCTCCGACGAGGTCGAGGGTCCCGGGCAGCCGGGTCGGCGAGCGGCCTCACGGCGAGCGCCGCGATGGGAAGCGGGCTGACGACGCAGGGCGCCGGTCAGCGGCCCGAAGTCCCACACCGTGACGATGAGCAGCACGGCCGAGGAACAGCGCACCGACGAGCGCCCCGAAGACGAACACGAGCGCGACGTTCGCGAGCACGAGGCCCCGGGGGTGCGGCCGGCGCACCTCGGGCTCCGGAATCGGCCGGTGCGGAACGAGCGCCGCGACGATCGCGAGCGCCGCCAGCGGCGCCTGGACGAAGAAGATCGCCCGCCAGGCGAACACCTCGGTGAGCAGCCCGCCGAGCGGCCGGCCCGAAGGTCGCGCCCGACCGTTCCGGCCGTCGCCCAGATCGGCAATCCCGCGCTTCGTGCGAGCCGCAAGGCCTGCGAGGAGCGGCAGCGAACCGGCCAGCAGCAGGGCGCCGCCGAGGCCCTGCACCGCCCGGGCCGCGATGAGCAACGTGAGGCCGTCCGAGAAGCCGCACGTGATCGAGGCGGCCAGGAACACGACCAGGCCGGCGAGCACGAGCGGCGCCGGTCGCAATCGCCGCACGACCACGGGGAGCAGCGCGAACGTCGTGATGAAGACCACGAGGTTGTACGCCGTGATCACCCACGAGATGCCGACGATCGACGTGTCGAGGTCGACGTACAGCTCCGGAAGCGCGAGGACGACGATCGACGAGTCCGCGAAGGCGACCGCCACGGCGACGCCGCCACCGCGCGATCTCGAGCACGCGATTCCAGATTCATGCGTCAGCCGGCGGCAAGCGTCCGCAGGCGAAAGCCGCCGTGGTACTCGTAGAGAGCCTCGATGACCCGCAGCGTCTCCCGTGCGGCCCTGTTCGTCGAGACCTGATCTCGCCGGCGCCTCGCCGAGCGGGCGCTCGAGCAGCCCGCGGACGCGCGAAAGCCCGCGGCCGAGAGCGGCAGCGCCCCGCACCGCAGCGCTCGACGCACACGCCTCCGCCCTGCCGCGGCCGAGAAGGCCACGAGTGCGCTCCTGCGCGTCACACTCGGCACAGCTCGCGAGGTGCGGCAGGTAGCCGGCGAGCCACAGCAGCTTGAGCTGGAAGCGAGAGGGTGAGCGGGTCGAGAGCCGGATCGCTCGCGGGCGGCTCCGGGGACTCGCCGGCGCGTCGAGGAGGTCGAGAAAGCGACAGTCGCATGGAACGCGCGCGGATTCGCGTCGTGCTCGACGAACAGGCGGAGCACGCCTCGAGCCCGATCGACCCGACCCCGAGGCGGGACGGGTGCAGCGCCAGCTACTGGTGCGAGCGGAGCAGGTCGACGCCCGTCACGGTGGCCAGCTCGCCGCGGCCCTCGTGGAGATGCACGTCGACGTGGCTGAACGGCTCGAGCCGGGCGCCGAAGCGCGAGCGGGTGCGTCTCGCCCCTTTCGCGATCGCGCCGACCCTGCCCCCGCTCCGTCGTGAACAGGTGGAGGATCCTGTCGGCCTCGCCGAACCGCAGCGAGCGCAGGACGACGGCCTGCGTCCGGTACGTCCGCGAGCCCACGGGCCAGTGTAGAGATGAGCGGAGTGGGCACCTCGGCCCGGAGGCGTACGCTCTGCGAGCGATGACCGGCTCTCACAGCGATCGCGGCGAGGCCGACGGCGAGCTCACCTGCGTCGTCGAGATGCGCGCCGCGCCGGGCAGGCGCAACGACCTCGTCGAGCTCTGCCGCGAGAGCGTGCCGCGGGCCCTGCGCGGCGGATGCAAGGCATGCCGGATCCTCTTCGACGCCGACGATCCCGACCTCGTCGTGATGGTCGAGCGCCGGCCGTCCGAGCAGGCCTTCCGACGATTCGCCGCCGAGGAGCAGGCAGACGACGCGCTCATGGCCCGCTACCTCGACGATCGCCGTCGGCGTGCTCGAGCTGCGTCGCCTCCGGGCGCTCGACTGACCGCGTGTTCGGCGCGCGGTGCGGGAGCGAGGGCCGACCGTCGAGGCGGCCCGGTCAGCTCCGGGTAGCGCCGCTCGGGGCGTAGACGCTCGAACTCCGCTCGCCTCCTCGGCGATGGGACGGTGAGGACGTTCTCCTCGGCGAAGCGCGGCGATGGGGAAGCCGCTGGCGTCGAACGGCGGCCGCGGCCGGCGAGTCGTAGCTCGGTCCGGCGGATCGTCACGTCCGGCCCGAGCAGCGCCCAGTACGCGCCCGGGCGCATCCGCGTTCGGGATGCCGACGCTGCCCGCGTTGACCACGCGTGTCGGCCGACCGCGACGGTCGAACTGCGTGTGCGTGTGGCCGACACGACCATCGCCTCATCGACGCCGTCGAGTATCGGCGGCGACCACCGCCGGCGGTGTCAGGCTCGTGACGATCTCCTCGTCACTGCGGGGCGTGGCGTGGCAGAAGAGGGTCGGGCCGAGACCCGTCGACGGTCGAGCGTGACCGTCGGCTCGAACCGCGGCGAGAAAATCGCGCTGCTCGACGGACATGCGGCCCGCCGCCCAGGCAGCGACGGCCTCGCCACGACGCGTCGTGGAGCGACGCCTCCACCGGAGCCCGCGTCGAAGGCCGCGACCATCTCGCGGTCGCAGTTTCCGCGCACGAACCGCGCCGGTCCGTCCAGCCCCATGAGCCGCTCGACCGTCTCGGTCCGGGAACGGCCCGAGCGCCACATCGCCGCCGACACGACGGTGTCGACGCCGCTCGAGGCGGACATCGGCGAGCACGGCGTCGAGCGCGGCGAGGTTGCCGTGGATGTCGTACAGAGCTGCGACGATCGCACGCGCCCCTCACCGCACGCCGTCCGCTCCGCGGCCGCCGGGCAGCCGGGCGCGCCGCTCGCCTGCCGGACCGCGTCCCGGATCGCCGCGGCGGCGACATCGGCGCCCACTGCGGCGACCGTGAGCGGATCGAGGTCGATACGGCCCGGTCGCGACGCAGTACACGACGTCGCCGTCGACGGCAGTCGCGGCCGGATCGACGGCGCGGGCGACGCCCGCGCTGGCCGCGCGTGCGACGAGCCAGGCCTGGGTCTTCGTCAGCCGCGCGTCCGTGAGCACGCAGGCGAGGGTCGTCGACTCCCGCCACGGGTCGGAGCGGCGACTCGCCGGCGGCGAGGAGGTCGACCGTTCGGCGTACGCGCCCATCGCGCCAGACGCCCGCGAGGATCGCGCCGTCGTCCGCGACGCACCTCGCCGAACGCGTTCACGGCGGCGATCGCGGCGACCTTGCCGCCCCCGGCGAGCGTGCGGCCGGCGAAGCCGAGCCCGCCCTTCGTCCAGCACTCCGGACCGAGCAGCTTTCCGACCGTGCAGCCGCTTCCGGCTCCGACGGTTCCGCGCTCGACGTCCCGCGCCGGCGGCGATGCAGGCTGCGTAGCCTTCCTCGGGGCCCGGGCGTGTCCGGACGAGTCGCCGAGCGCGAGGTCGAAGACCACGGCCGCCGCGACGAGCGGCACGATCCCGGCACGTGTCCGAAAGCCGACTCCCTGCTCGGCGAGCCAGCCGACGACCCCGTCGGCCGCGGCGAGCCCGTAGGCGCTGCCGCCCGTGAGCAGGATCGCGTTGGCCCCCGGCGCGCTCGCCGCGGGCGAGAGCAGGTCGCTCTCCCTCGTGCCGGGACCGCCGCCGCGGACCTCGCACGCCGCCGTCGCTTCCCTCCGGGCAGAGGATCACCGTGCAGCCCGTCCAGCCGTCGAGGTCGGTCACGTGGCCCACGAGCACGCCCTCTGGGGAGAAAGAGGCTCAGCGTCGTCGGAACCGGCCCTCGCTGGCAGCCGGCGGGCAGTAGAACGAGCTGCGAGCTCAGCCGACGACGAGACGCTCGATCGTCCCTCGACACCGCCGGCACGGCTCACCGCGCCGGCCGTAGACCTTGAACTCGTCCTGCATGGAGCCTGTCTGCGCCGGTCGGGTCGCGGTAGTCGCGCAACGTGGCTCCCTGCCGTGTCGATCCCTCTGCGGAGCGCGGCGCGCAGCGCATCGGTGCAGCCGCCCGACCGTCGGCCGCGTCCAGGCTGCCGGCGGGCCGCAGCGGATGGATGCGCGCGCGCCACAGCGCTTCGTCCGCGTAGATGTTCCCGACACCGGCGACCGTTCGCTGGTCGAGCAGAGCCGACTTGATCGGCGCTCTCCGCCCTCGCAGGGCACTCCCGAGCCGGCTCGGCGTGAATAGCCGCGCTCGAGCGGCTCCGGGCCGAGACGCTGTCCCGAGGTAGGCTCGAGCTCGCCGTCCTCGAGCAGCGTCCACGTGCCGAATCGACGCACGTCACGATACGTGACGTCCGATCCGTCGTCTAATCTGACAACTGCTCGCCGGTAGGGGTCGTCCTCGAGCGATCCGTTCCGGTGGAGCCGGAAGCTTCCTGTCATGCGCAGGTGAACGAGGAGGTGACGGCCACTCGAGAGATCGACGACGACATACTTGCCTCGACGACCGACGCGAGGACCACGCGGTCGCCTGTCAGAGTGGCGGCGACGGCATCCGGGGGGTACGGCGCCGTCAAGCGCGGATCGAGGATGCCACGCGCTCGAGCTGTCGGCCCTTCGAGCGCCGGGACGAGCGCGCTGCGAATCGTCTCGACTTCGGGGAGCTCCGGCACGAACGAGAGCCTAGCGCCGCGTTCGCGGTCGCCCGGGCGGCGACCACGTGCGACCGGATGGACCGACGCCGTGCGGCAAGGGCCCCGAGACGACCGAGCGACGGGCGCTTGGCCGCGCAGGCGCTCCGGCTGCGCGCGGCCCCGAGCGATCGCTCGCGCGAGCGCGATCGACGCTTCGGCTACTCGAGACCTCGAGCACGAGCGGAGCGGGCTACGGCGGCTCGGGCCCGATCGCGTAGCAGGCTGCGACCTCGACCGTCGCCGCGCTCGGCTCGCCGGCTCGTCGCGAGCATGCACCTCGGCGAGCGGCTCGCCCGCCCGTACCCGATCGCCGCGCTTGGCCCGGCAGACGACGCCCGTGGCGTGGTCGACGGGATCCTCCTTCCGTGAGCGACCGGCCCCGAGATGAGACGGCGGCGCGGCCGATGCCGAGCCCGTGCAACGCGACGACGTAGCCCGACGAGGGCGCTGCGACGGAGCGCACACGGGCGCCCACGGCAGGCGGGCCTCGTCGGGATCGCCTCCCTGCGCGGAGATCCAGCGCTGGTACACTGCGAGGGCCTCCCGGTCGCGACGGCGGCCTCGGCTCGGCGTCTTCCCTCCTCCTCGTCGACGTCGAGGTCCGACATGGCCAGCAGGCGCCCGGCCGAGCCCAGCACGAGCTCGGTGAAGTCCGGCGGGCCCTCGCCGCGGAGCGTCGCGAGCGCCTCGCGGACCTCGAGGGCATTCCCGACCGCGCGACCGAGCGGCTCGTCCATCGCAGTCAGCTCGCAGACGACGCGGCGGCCGGCGCGCCGCCCGAGGTCGAGCATGGTCTCGGCGAGCAGTCGAGCCCGCTCGGGGGTCTTCATGAACGCTCCCTCGCCGACCTTCACGTCGAGGAGGATCGCACCGGCTCCCGCCGCGATCTTCTTCGACATGATGCTCGCCGCGATCAGCGAGACCTCCTCGACGGTCGCAGTCACGTCGCGCAGCGCGTAGAGACGCTGGTCGGCGGGTACGAGGTCCGGCGTCTGACCGACGATCGCCAGGCCGACCTCTCCGACCTGACGGACGAACGCTTCGGCCTCCAGCTCGACCATGAAGCCGGGAATCGACTCGAGCTTGTCCAACGTCCCGCCCGTGTGCCCGAGCCCGCGGCCGCTCATCTTCGCGAACGGGACGCCGCACGCGCGCGACCACGGGGCCGAGGGCTATGGACGTCTTGTCGCCGACCCCGCCTGTCGAGTGCTTGTCCACGCAGATGCGGCCGATGGAGGAGAGGTCGACGACCGCGCCGCTCTGCACCATTGCGTCCGTGAGCGCATACGTCTCGGCCGACGAGAGGCCCCGGAAGAACACGCCATCGCGAAGGCGGCCATCTGCTCGTCGGGCACCTCGCCGCGGGCGTAGCCAAGGACGAGCTCGCGAGCTCGCCGGCGTCGAGCTCGGCACCGTCTCGCTTTCGTTCGATCAGCTCGACCGTGCGGGTCATAGCCGCGCTCGGGCCCGGGATCGCCCGGGCTCAGGCTCGACGAACGGCTGCCCGGAGACGCGACGGGAGGCGGCCTTGCCGCCGAGCCAGCGGTTGACGGTCGCTCCGACGTCCCCGAGCTCCCCCTCGTGGATTCGCCCCGCGGCGTTCCGGCCCGCGATGTAGGCAACGAGCAGGGCGTGCTCCCGCGAATGGTCGGTCGAGGGCGTGGTCGGGTCGCAACCGTGGTCGGACGTGAGGATAAGGAGGTCGCCGGGGCGCAGCGCCGCGAGCAGGTCGGGAAGGCGGCGGTCGAAGTCCTGGAGGCAGCGGTGGAAGTTCTCGGGATCGTTGCGATGGCCCCAGAGCATGTCCGTCTCGACGAGATTCGTGAACACGAAGCCGGTATCGAGTCCGCTGGAGGAGCTCCTCGGTTTGCGCGATCCCCTCGACGTTGGACCGCGTCGAATACGCGTGGTCGATGTCGAGGCCGGCGAAGATGTCGGAGATCTTGCCGACGCCATGGATCTCGACATCGGCCTCGCGGAGCAGCGTGAGGTAGTTCGGGTCGTCTCGGCGCGCAGTGCCCAGTCATGGCGGTCGGGCGTGCGGACGTAGTTGCCGGGCTCGCCCTCGAACGGCCGTGCGATCACGCGGCCGACGGCGTTCTGCCCCTTGAGGATCTCCCGCGCGATCTCGCAGGCGCGGTAGAGCTCGTCGAGCGGAATCGTCTCGACGTGCGCCGCGACCTGGAAGACCGAGTCGGCGGACGTGTAGACGATCCACTTGCCGGTCGCCTGGTGCTCCTCGCCGAGCTCCTGGATGATCTCGGTCCCGGACGCCGGGACATTTCCGAGCACGCCCCGACCCGTTCGGTGCGCGAACTCCTCGACGATCGAGAAGGGAAAGCCGTGCGAGTACGTCGGCATCGCCTGCGCGGAGACGATGCCCATCAGCTCCCAGTGACCGGTGATCGAGTCCTTGCCCTTCGAGCGCTCCAGCAGCCGCCCGGCGATCGCGGGGGCGCCCGGCTGCGGCGGGCAGCCCTCGAGCGGAGTGACGTTGCCGAGACCCGAGGGCCTCGAGGCTCGGCAAGTCGAGGCCGCCGACCGCGCGCGCCAGATTGCCGAGCGTGTTCGAGCCCTCGTCGCCGTAGTCGGCCGCGTCCGGCAGCTCTCCGGCGCCGACCGCGTCGAGGACGATGACGCACGCACGGGGCATCGGGCTATTCTACGGAGCAGGTGGACACGTTCATCGGCATTCTCGAGCTCATCGTGTGGATCGTCGTCGTCGCGACCCTGGCGGGCGCGATCACCTACGCGGTGATCAAGATCTTCCCGGGCAAGGACGAGGCGGCCCCGGCCGGAAAGTCGTCGGGCGAGCAGAGCGCGCCGGCGAGCCTAGGCGCGCGCGGGCGGCAGCGCGTCCTCGAGCGACGTGTAGGCAAGGCCGTGGGCGTCTGCCACCGCGGCGTAGGTCAGCTTTCCGGCGACCACGTTGACGCCCCGAGCGAGCGGCCGCGTTCCGGGTCACCGTCTCCTCGAGGCCGTGATCCGCAATCGCCTCGACGTACGGCAGCGTCACGTTCGTGAGCGAGATCGTCGACGTGATGGGCACGGCGCCCGGCATGTTCGCCACGCAGTAGTGAACGATGCCGTCGACCTCGTAGACAGGGTCCGAGTGGGTCGTCGGCTGTGAGGTCTCGAAGCAGCCGCCCTGGTCGATCGAGACGTCGACGAGCACCGCGCCGGGCTTCATCGAGCCGAGCATGTCGCGCGTGACGAGCTTCGGCGCGCGCGCACCGGGGATCAGGACGGCGCCGATGACCAGATCGGCCGAGGGGATGACCTCCTCGATCTGCAGCCGGCTCGACATCGCCAGCGTGATGCGGCCGTCGAGCATCATCTCGAGGTCCCGCATGCGGTCGACGGAGCGGTCGAGCACCCAGACGTCGGCCTGCATGCCGACGGCGATCAGCGCGGCGTTGTAGCCGACGATCCCTCCGCCGAGCACGATGACGCGCGCCGGCGCCACGCCGGGAACCCCGCCGAGCAGGATCCCGCGGCCTCCCTGCGACTTCTCGAGCGCCCACGAGCCCATCTGCGTCGCGAGCCTTCCCGCCACCTCGCTCATCGGCGCGAGCAGCGGCAGCTTCCCGTCCTCGGTCTGCACCGTCTCGTAGGCGATGCAGGTCGCGCCGCTGTCGATCAGCGCGCGCGTGAGCGTTGCGTCGGCAGCGAGATGCAGGTACGTGAACAGGATCAGGTCGGGCCGGAGCGAGGCCGTATTCCTCCGGCAGCGGCTCCTTGACCTTGAGCAGCAGCTCGGCGGTCTCCCAGACGTCCTTTCCGGGACAGACCCGTGCCCCCACCGTCTCGTACGCGCGGTCGGGAAAGGCGCTCCCCTTGCCGGCACCGGCCTCGACGAGGACGCTGTGACCATGCTCGATGAGCTCGCGCGCCCCCGCGGGCGTGAGCGCGACGCGGTATTCGTCGGCCTTGAGCTCCGTGACGACGCCGACTCTCACGCCGCGGAAGGGTAGCTGCCTGCCTTCGCTCCCGCGGCTGCGCGGCGGGCTAGGCCACCTCGGACAGGTAGAGCAGCAGGCCGACGATCGTCTTGGCGTCCTCGAGCTCGCCGAGTCGGTCACGCACGTCCCCGAGAGGCCAGCGCTCCAGCTCGATCTGCTCGTCGTCCGTCGGGGCGGCAACGCCCTGCTCGACGTCCTCGGCGATGAAGAGGTGCACGCGCTCGCGGCAGAAGCCGGGCGTCGACCACCAGCTCGGTCCGGCGCGCCAGCGCCCTCCGTGCAAGCCGGTTTCCTCGGCGAGCTCCCTCCTGGCGGTCGTGAGCGGCTCTTCTCCCTCCTCGACGATGCCGGCGGGAAGCTCGAGCAGCGGCCGGCGGGCTGCCTCGCGGAGCTGGCGAACGAGCGTCACGACGCCCTTCCGGGTCAATCGGCCACGACCGCGACGACGTCGGGAGCCTCGACGATCTCGCGCTCGCGACTCCCCCAGCGCTCCTGGGTTACCGACAGCCGGCGTCCCTCATAGACGGTTGCCTCGCTGTCCGGTCTCATGCCAGACGAGCTGCGGCCAGGGCTCCGGCCGCGTACGCGGCGGCGAAGAACCAGGGGTCGTCGTCGGGCCCGCGTCCCATTGACTCGAGCGGTAGCCCGGCGCAGGCCTCTCGCCAACCCGTCACGTCCACAGTCTCGACGACCGCCGCCAGCTCCGGCTCGTCGAGGCCGGCGGGCCAGGCCACCGTGACGCCGGGCGGACACAGAGTGAGGACCGCCTGCACGTGGTGTGAGAGCGGTCGATGTCGCTCGCGGCCGTCGGCCAGCGATACCCGGGGCGCGAGGATCGGCGTGCCGCCGAGCGACGCGGCCGCGCCGAGCGCCTCGACCACGGACACGGCGCCGTGGCCGAGGGATGAGCCGGTTCCGACGATGCCCGGCCCGATGCTGCACACCGCGACGTCGAAGCCCTCCCGCGCCGCGAAGGCGAGCGCCGCCGCCGCGGTGACGCACGCAACGTCACCGTCGATGCAGGCGCCGACCGCGATCGCTGTCTCGACGAGACCTTCCCGGCGCAGGATCGCCAGCGTGTTCGAGAGGGACACGGGAAGCGCGCCGCCGGGGAGCTGGACGTACGCGACGCGACGTCCGGGGCCGATGGCTGCGCAGATCGGGGCGACCTGACTGTGGAGCGTCGCGCAGACGACGGGCAGCCCCGTGAGCGAGCTCGGCAGCTCGCCGGCTTCCTCGGCATGGACGATCGCGGTCTGGAGCGGCGTGTAGGGCAGCTTCATCACGTGAGCCCCGGCGTCGGGAGCGAGGCCCAGACCACGCGTGAGGTTCGCGTAGAGCACGTCGAAGCCGCCCGAGCCCAGCCCGAGATCGACCGCCTGGGTGTTGACGAGGACGTCGTCGCCGAGCGCGACCGGTCCGGTCAGCCTCGGATACCCGACGCACGGGCGCGAGTCGACCTCGACCCGGACGAGGCCGCGCCTCCGCTCCGTGATCGCCGTCACCCGGCCGCGCCGCAGCGTGAGCACGCCGGTCCTCCCCTCGGTGCCGTCGCGCGACGATTGCGGGCGCCCCGGAGCGGGCAGCCCCGAGCACGCCGCGCCCGCGCCGGCCGGTCGACGCCGCGCACGGCTCGACACGAAACCCGCCCCCCGCCCTTCTGGGTGGGGGGTGGGACCGGCAACCGCCGAGAACCGTAGGCGCTGCGAGCGCGCATGTGCCGCGCGAATCGTGCCAAGTTCGGGACGATTTCGTGCCAACTTGCGGCGGGGGCTTGGCTGCCGTTCCCCGAGGAGCCGCACGTCGAGCCCGCCTCTAGTTGAACAGCCCGGTCGCCCTTCCGCCGCACCCGCGGTCGAGCCGGCCTACTCTCCGCCGGCGGCCTCCACCAGCGCGAGCGTGACCTCGACCATGGCGTCGAGATCGCTGACCGCGATGTGCTCGTCCGGGCTGTGGATGGCCGCCATGCCGTTGGCCAGGACCACGCATGGCAGGCCGCGCTCGTTGAAGACATTTGCGTCCGCGCCGCCCCCGACTTCCACCTGACGCGGCGGGAAGCCGGCCCGCTCGAGCCCGGCGAGGGCGAGCCGAAGCGCCGTGTTCCCGTCCTGCAGCCGGTAGCCCTGGTACATGCCGGAGAGCTGGGTCTCGACGTCGCAGTCGGTGACCGAGGCGGCGAACGCGAACGCGTCGACCATCTCCTGCACGAGCGGGAGGAGCTTCGACTCGTCGCGCGAGCGCGCTTCGGCCACGAGCTCGCAGCGATCCGGCACCACGTTCCGGGCCGTGCCGCCGGTGATCTTGCCCACGTTCGCCGTCGTCTCCTCGTCGAGACGGCCCAGACGGAGGTCGGCCACCGCCCGTGCCGCCGCCTGGATCGCCGACCGGCCGTCCTCCGGGTTGATCCCGGCGTGTGCGGAGCGGCCGGTAAAGACCACGTCGATTGTCCGCTGGTACGGCGCCGCGATCACGACGTCGCCGATGGGCGCAGCGTGGTCGTAGACGAAGCCGGCCTCGGCCGCCAGCCGTGACATGTCGAACGCCGCCGCGCCCTGGCAGCCGGTCTCCTCGCATGTCGTGAAGACGAGCTCGATGCCGGCGTGGTCTCGGCCTTCGACCAGCACGCGGCGCACGCCGTCGATCATGGCCGCGATGGCGGCCTTGTTGTCGGCGCCGAGAATCGTGCCGGCGGCGTTGCGCACGATCCCGTCCTCGATCACCGGCTCGATCGGGCCGGTCGGGACCACGGTGTCGAAGTGCGCGCAGAAGAAGATGGGCGTTCCCGCCTTCGTCGGCTCGATACGGGCGTAGAGGTTCCCGCAGTCCGAGCCGACCGACGCGCCGCTGTCGTCGACCTCGGGCTCGAGGCCGAGGGCGCGAAGCTCCTCGTAGACCCGGTCGGCGACGGCCCGCTCCGTTCCCGATGGGCTCGGAATGGCCGCCAGCTCCGTGAAGAGCGACAGGGCGTCGGACTCGAACAGCGAGGTCACCGCCCGCGGATTCTACGGCGAGCGCACCGGACGACGGCGTCGCAGCCGCAGCCGCAGCCGCCGGCGTCAGGCCGGTGTGGCCGCCGCCGCGGACCGCCGGGCCTGCGCCCGGGCGTGCGCGGCGCCGATGAAGTCCCGGAAGAGCGGAGCCGGACGGTTCGGCCGGGACTTGAACTCCGGATGGAACTGGCTGGCGACGAACCAGGGGTGATCGGGAAGCTCGATCACCTCGACCAGTCGTCCTTCCTGGAAGGTCCCCGAGATGACGAGCCCGGCCTCAGCGAGCCGTGGACGGAAGTGGTTGTTGACCTCGTACCGGTGCCTGTGGCGCTCGTAGATCGGGGTCTCGGCGTACGCCGCGAACGCCTTCGTGCCCTCGAGCAGGTCGACGGGCTGCGCTCCGAGGCGCATCGTCGCGCCCAGGTCCTCGACCTCCTTCTGCTCCGGCAGCAGGTCGATGACCGGATAGGGCGTCTCCGGGTCGAACTCGCTCGAGTTGGCACCCTCCATCCCGCAGACGTGGCGGGCGTACTCGACGACGGCGATCTGCATCCCGAGGCAGATGCCGAGATACGGGATGCCGTGCTCGCGCGCGACCTTTGCAGCGAGCACCTTGCCTTCGATTCCCCGCCCTCCGAAGCCGCCGGGAACGAGAATCCCGTCCGCGCGGGCGAGGTCGCGCGTCACCTCGTCCACTCCGGCGCCCTCCGCGTCGACCCAGCGCAGGCTCACTCCGGTGCTGTGGTGGATGCCGGCGTGCTTCAGCGCCTCCGCGACGGAGAGGTACGCGTCCTTCACCTTCACGTACTTGCCGACGAGCGCGATCTCGACGTCCCCCCGGCGCGCGCGGATCCGGCCGGCCAGCGCGTCCCACTCCCCGAGGTCGGCCGGCTCGCAGCCGAGCGCGAGCTTTTCGCAGACGAGCTCGTCGAACCCCTCCTCGTGCAGAGCGGCGGGCACGAGGTAGACGTCCTCGATGTCCGCGTTCGAGATCACCCCTTTGGTGTCGATGTCGGCGAACAGCGCGATCTTCTCGCGAATGTCGTACGACAGCCCGTCCTGGCAACGGCACACCACGATGTCAGGGTGGATACCGATGCGGCGCAGCTCGTTGACCGAGTGCTGCGTCGGCTTCGTCTTCAACTCGCCGGCCGCCTCGAGGAACGGCACGAGAGTGACGTGGACGTACATCACGTTCTCGAGGCCCTCCTCGCGGCGGAACTGTCGGATCGCCTCGAGGAACGGCAGGGACTCGATGTCGCCGACGGTGCCGCCGATCTCGCAGATCACGACGTCGGCATCCGACGCCTGGGCCGCGCGCCGGATCCGGTCCTTGATCTCGTTCGTGATGTGCGGGATCACCTGGACCGTCGAGCCCAGGTACTCGCCCTTGCGTTCCTTGCGAATGACGGCGTACCAGATCGAGCCCGAGGTGTGGTTCGCGTTGCGGGAGAGGTTCTCGTCGACGAACCGCTCGTAATGGCCGATGTCGAGATCGGTCTCCGCTCCGTCCTCCGTGACGAAGACCTCGCCGTGCTGGTACGGGCTCATCGTGCCCGGATCGACGTTGATGTACGGGTCGAACTTCTGGACCTGCACCTTGAGCCCCCGCGCCTTGAGCAGCGCGCCCAGGGAGGCCGCCGTGATGCCCTTGCCGAGCGACGAGGCGACGCCCCCGGTGACGAACACGTACCGGGTCCGCCGCTCGCTCACGCGCCGACCCTGCCGATGCGGTCGATCGCGGAAAGGACGGGCGTGCGCTCGATCAGCGAGCCGAGTGAGACGCGGTCGCCGAGGGCGTTGAACGCGGCCAGGATGCCCACGGCCGTCCAACGCCTCCAGTCGGCGCCTCGCACCACGAGGTTCAAGCCTACCACGGCCCCGAGCGCATTCGATCCAGCGTCACCCAGCATCCCTCGCTCGCGGAGATCGTAGGGAAGCAGCAGGACGGCGACCGGGGTGGCGCGCCCCCCTGCGCCGCTGCCGAGCACGAGCTGGGCGAGCAGAAACGCCTTCAACGCGCGGCCCGGCTTCGTGTCGAGCTGGTTGACGGCGTTCGCGGCCAGGCCCACCGCGAGCCCGCCGGAAAGCGACGCGCGTCGCAAGCGCGCCGGCGAGCGGGACCGCAACGAGCTTCAGGACGCCGGTTGTCCGGCCGGCGCGCAGATGGCTCCGCCAGCCGCGCTCCGGGCCGGCGAACAGGTCGTCGGCCAGGCCGGCGGCCGTGACGGCGCCGATGCAGAGCGCCGTCGCCCGGGGTGCGCGCAGGCAGGCCGCCGCGACCGTCCATCCGACGATCGGGAGCCGGTTGCCGCGGTGGTTCAGCGCCAGCGGGCCCGCTGCAAGGACGGCGTCGACGAGCTGACGGCCCCGGTGTGCGAACCCGGCAGGATCGCGGCCCGTCGCGCGATGACGAAGCGGCAGCTCCACCTCGCCGACCCGCAGGCCGGCCCGGGCCGCGTCGATCGTCATGCGCAGCTCGCAGCCGAAGCCGCGTGCAAGCGGAAAGCACGCGGCGCGCGCCCGCTCGCTCAGATAGCGCTGCCCGGACAGCGGCTCCCGCGGGCGAAGCCCTGAACGGGCCGCGATCAGCGAGCGCGCGACGCGCTTGGTGATCCCGAACCCGCCGCCGATCCGCTCCGAGAATGCGGCCACCGCGACGTCGTACCCGGCGTCGAGCAGCGGCGCGAGGTCTCCTTCGAGGTCGGCGTCGCAAAGGAGCAGCGGGCCGGGCGGAGCGGCCCGCTCCGCGGCGGTGAGCGCCTCGCCCTTCCCGAGCCGCGGCCCGGCGACGACAACCGCCCCTGCGCCGCGCGCCAGCTCAGCGGTGCCGTCGCGAGAGCCGTCGTCGGCGACGATGACCACCGCCTCCGGGAACGCCGCTCGGAGGCGCCCGACGAGGCCGCCGATTCGATCGGCCTCGTCACGCGCCGCGATCAGGATCGAGAGAGCCGGGTGCTTACCCAACCAGCGGAATGGAGAGCAGCGGGTCGATCGGCGGCACAACCGCGTCCGCCGTCTCTTTCGTGCCGTAGTGCCCCGAGTCGCCGGTGGAGAGCAGGAGCGCCATCGCCAGCTGTCCCGGAAGGAAGTCCACGTCGTCCACGCTCGCGATGCCGCCGATCCGGCGGTAGTCCTCGATCGTCGTGACCTTGGCGCCCGAGGTCTCCACCCCGACGATCGGCACGCCCGTCTCGCCGAGCCCGGTCAGGAACCCGGTGATGAGGGCCTCGCTCTGGGAGCGGCGGCCTTCCTCGGCCGGGTCCGACGAGGGCTCGGGCGTCCACGTACGCGCCACGACAACCCCGTCGACCGGCTCGACGAGCGAGCCGGTGCGCTGTTCCATGAGCTGGGTGTCGAGCAGGTCGAGCAGAGGGGTCGACCCGCCGCGGGCCAGCTCGTTGCCGAGCGCGCGCGCCGAGGTCGCCGAGCTGCGAGTCGCCGACGTAGTTCGCGAAGGCGGGCACGTCCTCGAGCAGGCCGTTGATCCCGTCGACGTCGATCGGGAAGCGGAGAACGGTCACGCGCACCGGATTGCCTGTCTCGGCGTCGGCGTCGGACAGCGCCTTCTCCACGGCGGAGCGGACGGCGCCGTCGACCGGCCCGACGAAAACGAGGGCGACGGTCCGGCCGGTCAGACGTCCCTGCATGAGCGCCGGGTAGACCCTCGTGACGACTCCTTCGAGCGCCTGCTTCTCGTCCTCGGCGCCGTCGACGCGAGCCTGTGCGTCCTCGAGACGCTGCTCGAGGTCGTCGAAGTCCGCCTGCCGTAGGCCCTGCGTCGTCTCCTCGAGGTTGCCGCCGCCGGCGATGGCCACCCCGATGACGATCCCGACCGCGAGCGCGATGAAGACGGCTGCGAGCGACGCGACGTGGTAGCGGAGGTCGAACATGGGCTTGTCACAGGTTAGACACCGCCTGCGGCGCAGAGGGCCCGAGAGGCCCTCGGACGGCCGCGTCAGCCGATCCCGAGGATCGACCGCACGCGGTCGACGAGCGCGGCGAAGAAGTCGCGCAGCTCGGGTGACCCGGCCACCGCGGCGGCGACCGCGCCGCAGGCGGCGAGCCCGAACGCGACCAGCGGCCACACGCCGGCGCGCTGGCGGAAGAGACGCGAAACGCCGCGCGCGTCGATCAGGATCTCCCCCACCTTGAGCCGGGTCAGGAACGTCGACGACATTCCCGCCCGGTTGCGCTCGAGGAACTCCACAAGGTTGAAATGCGTTCCGACCGCCACGATCAGCTCGGCGCCCTTCTCGTGCGCGAGCAGCATCGCCAGGTCCTCGCTGATGCCGGACATCGGCACTGCGACGTGGGCGAGCCCGAGACGGTCGAGCCGCGCCCGGCCCGGCGCCTGCCCGTCCTCGTAGGCGTGGACGACGAGCTCCGCGCCGCTTGCGAGCGCGCGGTCGGAGACCGAATCCATGTCTCCGACGATGATGTGGGGCCGGTAGCCGGCGTCGAGCAGCGCGTCGGCGCCTCCGTCGACGGCGACGAGCACGGGCTTGAACTCGCGGATGTAGTGGCGCACGATCCGCAGGTCTCGCTTGTAGCCCGGCCCGCGCGCAACCACGAGCGCATGCCGGTCCCGGAAGCGCGTGCGCAGCTGCGGGAGCGCGATCCCCTCGGTGAGCAGCCGCCCTTCCTCCCGCAGGTAGCGCATCGTGTTGTCCACGAACGCCCCCAGAGCCTCCGTCACGCGGCCCTGCTGCTCGTGCAGCTCGCCTTCGAGCTCCGCCTCGCGTCAGCCGGCGCCCGACCGCCAGACGAGTGGTATTCCGGAAGACGATCCCACCGCGCACGGAGATCACGTCTCCCTCGCGGATCTGCTCGAACAGCGGCGCGCCGGGGGCGTCGATGAGCGTCACGCCGCTCCTGACGAGCTCGAGCGGCCCCGGGTTCGGGAAGCGGCCCGAAACGGACGGCGCGACGTTGACGACGACCCGCACCCCGGACTCGACGAGCTCCTCGGCCGAGACCCGGTCGAGCTCGGCGTGGTCGATGATCGCGATGTCATCCGGGGCGAGCCGCGTCACCAGCCGCTTCGTGCGCCTGTCGAGACGGGCCGGACCCCTGAACTCGAGCGTCGTGCTCATCGGACTGCGGAAAGGAACTCAGCGCCTCCGAGCATACGCTCGATCTCGTCGCGCCGCTCGTTCTCGCCGAGCTGCTCGATGCGCGTGTGCGTGGGGTCGCCCGGCACCTTCTCGACACGGAAATGCCGGGCGGCGGCGCTGGCGATCTGCGGCAGATGGGTGATCGTGAGCACCTGGGAGAGCTCACCGAGGCGCCGCAGCGAATCTGCGACCGCGTGGGCGGTCTGGCCCCCGATGCCGGCGTCGATCTCGTCGAAGACGATCGTCGCCTCTCCGGCCTTCGCATGGGACACGGCTCGAAGCGCGAGCGCGATGCGGGAGAGCTCGCCGCCCGACGCTGTGGACGCAACCGGCGCAAAGGGAAGCCCCGCGTTCGGCCGCACGAGCAGGGCCGCCTCGTCGCCTCCGGTCGGGCCCTCCGCGCGGGACGAGAGCTCGACGGACAGGTCGCCGTCGCCGAGCCCGAGGCTCGCAAGCTCGGTCCGCGCTGCCGCCGCGAATGCCTCCGCGGCCGCGACGCGCGCGTCTCGAGCTTCGTCCGACAACGTGCCGTAGCGCTGCTGGGCGGCCCGGAGCGCCGCTTCGGCCGCGGCCAGCGGGTCGCTGCCGTCCTCGAGCGCCTCGAGCTCTGCCTGCGCCTGCCGGCTTCGCTCGATGAGCTCGGCGAGCGTTGCGGCGCCGAAGCGACGCTTCGCCTCACCCAGCCGGCCGAGCTCCTCCTCGACCCGGTCGAGCCGGCCCGGCTCGGCCTCGAGCGAGGCCAGGAACCCGCGGAGCGTGGACGCCGTCTCCCGCAGCCGCGCCGAGGCGTCGGCAAGCTCGGCCGCCGCCGCAGCGAGCTCCTCGTCCAGAGCCGCCGCGGGCCGGAGCGCCTGCTCCGCCTGCGCGGCGAGGTCGGCGGCGCCGTCGCCGTCCTCGGGCGCCAGCGCCTGCGAGGCGGCACTTGCCGCCTCGGCCAGGCCCGCGGCGTTGCGCAGCCGGTCGCGTTCGCCCCGAAGCGACTCCTCGGCGTCAGGCGTGAGGCCTTCTCCGGCGTTCGCGAGGGCCTGCAGCTCGGCCGCGTACGCCGCCCGGTCACCGAGCTCCTGCGCGAGGTCGTCACGGCGCCCACGCGCTTCCCGAAGGGCCCGCCAGGCGGCCGCGAGCTCGCTCCGGCGCCGCAACTGCTCCTCGCCGGCGAACGCATCGAGGAGCTCGAGCTGGTGGGCGGGCTGTGCGAGCCTGCGCTGCTCGAACTGCCCCGACATCGCGATCAGCCGCTCGACCAGCGCGGCGAGCTCCTCGCGCGGCACCGCACGGCCCCAGGCGTACGCGCGGCTGCGGCCGTCCCCGAAGACGCGCCTGGCCGCGACGAGGCCCGGCTCGTCCGCCGGGCGCAGCTCGGCGAGCGTGGCGAACTCCTCCTCGTCGAGGGCGCCCTCGGGCAGATCGAGCTCGGCCTCCACGTAGGCCTCATCGCCGGTCGGGCCTACGAGGGCCGCATCCCCCTTCGCGCCCAGCAGGAGACCGATCGACTGAGCAAGGATCGTCTTGCCGGCGCCGGTCTCCCCGGTGATCGCGGTGAGGCCTGGGCCGAGCGCAAGGTCCGCCCGGCGGATCAGCACCAGGTTCTCGATGAAGAGGCGTCGAAGCATCGTCCGTCAGCGCTGCTCGAGGAATACCTCTCGGTAGCGGGAGAAGAACGTCACCTCGGGCAGCAGGGCGAGCAGAGCCTTGGCCACACCAACATCGACGGAGAGCGCCTCTCCCGGCTCCAGCTCGCCGACCCGCTGGCCGTCGACGAGCACGGTCACGGGTACCTCGGGTGTCTGGTTCGTCACTTCGAGCCCGAGGCCGGGCGGTACCACGACCGGCCTGGCGTGCAGCGAGTGCGGAGCCACGAACGTGAGAGCCATTGCGTCGAGCCCGCGCATGATCACGGGGCCGCCGTTGCTGAGGTTGTAGGCGGTCGAGCCCGACGGCGTGCTGCAGATCATCCCGTCGCAGGCCGTGTCGCCCAGCTGCTCCCCGCCCACCGACGAGCGGAGCTCGATCATCCGTCCCGGCACAGAGCTGGTCGCGACAACGTCGTTGACGGCCTCGTGCTGGACGCCGCGCACGTTGGCCGCGATCGTTGCCAGCTCGACGACCTTGTAGTCACCGGCGAATGCCCGCGCCAGGCCGTCTTCGAGCGCCGAGGCCTGGATGCTCGTCAGAGAAGCCGATCCGGCCGAAGTTGACCCCGATGACCGGCACGCCCGTTCCGAGAAACCGGTGAAGGGCCCGGAGCATCGTGCCGTCGCCGCCGAGGGCGACGACGAGATCCACGTCGGGGGCGTCCTCCGCCAGCAGCTCGACGCCGCAGCCCTCGGCCGCCGCCTCGACTCGCGCTGCCGCGTCCCCGATCAGCTCCGGCCGGCCGTGCGGGACGACGATCGCCTTGCGAACGGCGCTTGCCGTCGGAGCCGCCATCACGCGCCCACCGCACGGCCGACGATCGTCTCGAGCTCGTCGCTCGAGCACGGGGGCAGTCCGGCGGCGAGGAGGAGGAAGAACTCGCGGTTGCCCTTCGGGCCCGGGAGGCCGGAATCGCAGGCTCCGACGACACGGCAGCCGCCGGGGCCCCACGCCTGGGCCTCACCGGCCAGCTCGCGCAGGACGCGACGGTGCACCTCCGGGTCGCGCACGACGCCGCGGCCTGCCTCGGCGCGGCCGGCCTCGAACTGCGGCTTGACGAGCACCAGCGCCCGCCAGGGGCTTCCGCCGGCACCCGCGCAGGCGAGCGCCGGGGGCAGCGCCGCACGGACGCTGATGAAGGACACGTCGCACGTTACGAAACCCGGCCGGAACGGCAGCCGCTCGCAGGAAAGCCGTCTCGCGTTCACGCCCTCGATCACCGTCACGCGCGGGTCGGCGCGCAGCCGCTCGTGCAGCTGGGCCCTCCCGACGTCGAGCGCGCACACGCGTGCCGCGCCGTGCTGCAGGAGACAGTCGGTGAAGCCGCCGGTCGAGGCTCCGACGTCGAGGCAGGCCTCGTTGCGGACATCGACGGCCAGGACCTCGATCGCGTGTGCGAGCTTCTCACCGCCGCGCGAGACGAAACGCGGGCGCTCGACCAGCTCGAGCTCGGCGGCATCGTCGACCTGAGCGCCCGCCTTCGAGAAGCCTCTCACCCGGCCGGCCAGGACGAGCGCCTGCGCCTGCGAGCGCGACTCGGCCAGGCCGCGCTCCACGAGCAGCACGTCCAGCCGCTTCTTCACCGCAGCAAATCGTAGCCGTCGATCCGGGCGTCGAGCGGCCCCACGGCTGCCGCTTCGCGTCGGAAGTGGAACGATTCGCCCACGCTCATCGGCTCGGCGGACCCGCGTCAGGCGCGGCGCTCGCGGATCGTCGCGACGATGTCCGAGAGAACGGACGTGTCGGCGTCGATCGTGTCCAGAGCGCCCTGGACCCGAGCGCGCGCTTCGTCGGCGAGCGTGCGGGCGTGCTCCAAGCCGTAGAGCGAGACGTAGGTGACCTTGCCTGCCGCCGCATCCTTCCCGGGCGTCTTGCCGAGCTCCTCCGCCGTGCCGGTCGCGTCGAGGATGTCGTCGACGATCTGGAAGAGCAGACCCACCTCGGCCGAGAACTCCCGCCAGGGGCGCTGCTCGGGCTGGGGTACCGCCGCGACCGCGAGCGCACAGCTCACCGTCGCGCCGAGCAGCTTTCCCGTCTTCAGCCGGTGCAGCGCCGCCAGCCCGGGGCCGTCGAGCTCGCCGTCGGTCGTGACGTCCACGTACTGGCCGCCGATCATGCCGAGGGTCGCGAAGGCGAGCTCGCGGGCGGGCTCAGTCGTGGGATAGCGCAGGATGAGGCTGAACGCCTCGGTGAGAAGCGCGTCGCCGGAGAGGATCGCGACGGCCTCTCCGAACTTCACGTGCGCGCTCGGCTGGCCGCGCCGCAGGTCGTCGTCGTCGAGCGCCGGCAGATCGTCGTGAACCAGGCTGAAGGTATGAACCAGCTCGAGGGCGCACGCGGCCGGTAGCAGCTCTTCCGGCGGGCGTCCGAGCGCCTCGCCGGTCGCCAGGCAGAGCACCGGACGGATCCGCTTGCCTCCGCCGAGGAGGGAGTAGCGGAGTGCCTCCTCGAGCCGTCCGAGATCCGCCGAGAACGGCAGGCCGGCGAGAAAGCCCTCGGCGACCTCGCGCAGCTCGTCAGGCCGATGCATCGCTCCCGGTGGGGCGCGGGCCTTCGCGGCGGGCGCGGTCGATCGTCACCTGAGTTTCCTTCGCGATCTCCGCCAGGTCCTGGAGGATGTCGACAGCCGCCTCGGAGCTCTCCGCCTGCTCGAGCCGCCGGCGCGCCTCGTCGAGGCGCTCGAGGAGGCTGCGCAGCTGCGCAGCAGTCTCGGGCTCGCTCACCGGCCCACCCTACCGCAGCCTGCGGGCACCGAGGGTTGCGCGTCCGCCGGTCGGAGCGGCCGGTCGGGGCCGTCCGGCGGTCACGCCGCCTCGCGCACGATCCTGCCGAGGATGCCGTTCACGAGCGCGGCCCCCTCCGCCGACGCGTAGCGCTTCGCCAGCCGCACGGCTTCGTCGATGACGACCTCGAGGGGCAGCTCGCCGCGGTCGAGCTCGCGGATGGCCATACGCAGAACATTGCGCTCCACCGCTCCGAGCCGGTCCGCCGTCCAGTCCCGCGCCGCGGCGGTGATCCGCTCGTCCAGGTCGGCCGACTGATCGACAACCTCCTCGGCGAGCGTGAGCGCGAAGGGGTCGATCTCGCCCTCGAAGAGCGACGTCAGCGGCTGACTGGTGATGTCCCACTGGTAGAGCAAGAAGAGGGCCTGGCGCCGCGCCGCCCGGCGGCCGCTCATCGGTCGCCGGGCGACGCGCTGCGGGGCCGGTGCGCGACTGCCGTGAGCCAGCTGACAGGACGGGGCGGGCCATGGAGGGGCGGTCGGCCGTGCCGAGGCGATCGGCCGTGCCGGGGCGGACGGCGAAGTGGACGTCGCGTCTGCTCGAGCCGACAGCTCCCCGCCGCGCCGGTTCCGGCGCAGTCTCGAGACAACCCTGGCACATCTCGCGCGCCACCCGTGCGCCCGCCGCGGCTACGCTGAAGCCGGGAGGAGGCGAGTGGGAGGCCCCGGGGGCGCGGCGGCAACGTCGGATCGGCGGAGCCCACGGCTACAGCGCGTCGAGCGGCCGCCCGTCGATCGGCTCGAGCTCGAAGAGCAGCTCCCCGTACTCGACCGGCTGGGCGTTCTCGACGCAGATCGAGCGCACGACGGCGTCGATCTCGGACTTCACCTCGTTGAAGAGCTTCATCGCCTCGAGCAGGCAGAGAGTCTGTCCGGCGGCGACCGTGTCCCCCACCTCGACGAACGGGTTCTCGACGGGGTCGGCGGCCCGGTAGAAGACGCCGACCATGGGCGACTCGACCCGGACGAGGCCGTTTTCGCTCGCGGCCGCCGAACGCGCCGGCTCCTCGGGCTGTGCGGCGGACGGAGCAGGTTCCTGGACATCTGCGGGTCCGGCGACCGGCTCCGCGGTTCGCCGGACCGTGATCCGCAGCTCGCCCTCCTCGATCGTGAGCTCGCCGATCTCCGACTCCTGCACGAGGTCGATCACCTCGCGGATGCGCGCCGCGCGGCCCTCGTCGACCCCCTCCCTCGCCGGCTCCTCGCCGCGGGCCCGCGCCCGGATCGTCTGCAGCAGCGGCTCGGCGTCCTTCTCGAACAAGGCGAGCAGAAGCAGCTCTTCCTCGCTCGTCGCCAACCCCTGCGCCGCCTCACGCACGGCGTCGAGCTGCGACGGGTCGGACGCCTGCGGCTCGCCGAGCAGCTCCACGGCCCGTGCCACCGCCGGGTCGATCGAGCGCGGCGGCTCGCCGTACTTCCCGGAGACGAGCAGACGCACCTCGTCCACAACGGACTGCCAGCGTTCCGCGGAGAGGACGTGGAGCAGCGCCTGTGAGCCGAGCAGCGTGCCGATGGGCTCGTGGAGCGGCGGCCAGCCGCACTCGGTCCGCACTCGCGTGAGCTCGGCGAGCACGTCGTCCAGGCGATCTCGCTGACCGAAGCTCCGGAGGCGATCGTCGAGCTGCGCTACGAGCCCGGCGGGCAGCCGGTACTCGGCCGCCCGGACCGCGTCCCGCGGCGAGAGCGGTGCGATCGGCATGTCCCCGAGCGCCTCGTCGACGAGCTCACAGGCCTCCCAGAGAGCGCCGAGATCGACTCCCGTTTCGATGCCGATCCCGGCCAGCGACTGGGCGAGCGCCTCCGCGGACGGGCGGTAGAGCGTCAGCGCAACGGGGTAGATCGTGCAGGCGATCGGAGTTCCGTCTCCCCGTGCGACCTCGAGCGCAGCCGCGAGGGCGCGGCCCGCGGCGCCCTGGCAGTAGAGGCCCACCGGCAGGCCGGACGCCTCTCGGACACGCACGACGACCGAGCGGGCCCGCGCGACGTCGAGCGAACCTGCCGGATCGTCGACGACGAGGCGGGACGCACCGAGCTCTGCAACGCTCCGGGCCCGGTCGACAAGCTCGTCGTCCTCGTCGTTCGGCCCCGGATTGTGAACCAGCCCGACAACGAGGTCCTTGCCCGCTTCGCGGACCGCTTCGGCGGCGTCGACGAGGGTCGACACGTCGTTGAGCGGGTCGTGGATGCGGAAGACGTCGATGCCGCTCTCCGCCGCGCTCCAGACGAACCGGCGCACGAGATCGCGCTCGAGCGGCCGGGGCCCGACGAGGAACCGCCCGCGCAGCGCCATCGCGAGCGGCGTCGCGCAGCGGCTGTCGATCGCCCGGATCCGCTCCCAGGGGCTCTCGACGCCGTCGTGCACGCACCAGTCGAAGCACCCGCCGCCGGAGATCTCGAGACAGCCGAACCCGGCGCGATCGAGCACGCCAGCCAGCTCGAGGAGCCGTGCCGTACCCACATGCCGGGCGAGCGGCTCCTGCGAGAGAAGCCGAATCGTCGTATCCCACAGCTCGGCCCTGGGCCGCGCCTGTCCAGCCTCGACGGTCGACACGAGGACGGTCTCCCTCCGCGGCCGAGCCGGACCGGGCCTTCGGCTGCCGGACGACACCGCCCGGGCCGCGGCTCGGTCGGGTCGCCGCTCGAGGCCTCAGACACGCGAGACGTAGCGCCGTTCCCGAGTGTCGATCCTGATGCGGTCGCCGACGTTCACGAAGAGCGGCACCTGGACGACGGCACCCGTCTCGAGCGTCGCCGGCTTCGTGACGTTGGACACCGTGTCGCCCTTGACGCCGGGCTCAGTGTCGACAACCGCGAGCTCGACCGCGGCAGGTAGCTCGATGCCCGACGGCCTGCCGTCGAGCGTGAGAAGCAGGAGTGAGCCGGACGGTTGCAGGAAGGAAAGCTCGTCCTCGACCTCGGAGCGCGGCAGCGTGATCTGCTCGTACGTCTCCTCGTCCATGAAGACGACCTCGTCGCCCGAGTCGTACAGGTACTGGACGCTCTTCGTCTCGGTATGGACGCGCGGCATCTTCTCACCGGCGCGGAATGTTCGCTCGACGACGGCGCCGGTCCCGGCGTTCTTGAGCTTCGTTCTCACGAACGCGCCGCCCTTACCGGGCTTCACATGCTGAAACTCGACGATCTTCCAGACCTGACCGTCGAAGTCGATGTGCATGCCGTTCTTGAACTGCGCCGTGCTGATGGTCTCGGCCACGGCCCGATTCTAGCCCCCGGCCACCTTGCGGGCCGCGAGCCAACACGGCCTCACGACAGAGTGAGCAGCTCTTTCGTGACGGGCGTCAGCACTTCGCTGCCGTGCTCGCCGACCACGACCATGTCCTCGATTCGCACGCCGCCGTGCCCTGCCAGATATACGCCGGGCTCGACCGTGACGACGTTCGACACGGCGAGCTGATCGGCGGACGTCTCCGCGAGTCGCGGCTCCTCATGGATCGCGAGGCCGACGCCGTGGCCCAGGCCGTGCATCACGTCGTACCCGTGCTCGCGGATGATCCCGCGCGCGACTGCGTCCACGGCCTGCGCGGCCGCGCCGGCAACGACCGCGTCGAGCGAGCGGAGCTGCGCCTCGAGGCAGACCTCGTAGGCGCGCCGGAGGGCCGGCGCCACCTCGCCGACCGCGAACGTCCGCGTGCAGTCGGAGCAGTAGCCGTCCACGACGGCGCCCGCGTCGACCAGCAGAACATCGCCCACCTCGATGACACGGTCGCCGGGATGATGGTGCGGCAGCGCTGCGTTCGGCCCGCTCGCCACGATCGGCGAGAACGACACTGCCTCGGCCCCGAGCTCGCGGATCGTTCGCTCCATCCACCAGGCGAGCGCGGCCTCGGTCCGACCGCTCACGCGCTCGTGACCCAGGAGCTCGAACGCCTCATTCAGCAGGCGCGCCGAGCGGCGCACCGCCTCGAGCTCGTCGGGATCCTTCACGGCCCTCAGGCGCTCGATGCTCTGGTTCGCGGGCACGAGCGTCGCGCCTCCTCCGCCAAGCTTCGTGTGCTGGGCCACGCTGAGGTGCTCGGCCTCGAACGCGATCGGGCCCTCGACGAGCTCGGGCAGACGCTTCGCGAGATCGCCGAACAGGTCGCGCTCGGCGTGGACGACGTCGACCCCGTCTACCGCGCGCGCGGCCTCGATGTAACGCCCGTCGGTGAACAGGCGAGCCGTGTCGTCGAGCAGAACCACGGCGTTCGAGCTCGAGAAGCCGGTCAGGTAGAGAACGTTCGTCGGCTGCGCGACGAGAATGGCCGAGGCCCCCAGATCGGGGAGCGTGGAGTGCAGTCGGCTGAGGCGATCGTTCACGAGGCTTGCCGCGTGAGCCAGGAGAGCGCCTCCTTGTAGCCGTTCGGGCCGTGGCCCAGGACCCGGTGCGCGACCACGTCCTCGACGACGGACCGGCGGCGCCAATCCTCGCGCTCGGTGATGTTCGACAGGTGCACCTCGACGACCGGGACGGAGAACAGCTCGAGGGCGTCCCGGATCGCGTAGCTGTAGTGCGTCCACGCGCCCGGGTTGACGACGATGCCGTCCGCCCAGCTGCGAGCCTCGTGACACCAATCGATGTACTGGCCTTCGTGGTTCGTCTGGAAGCAGCGCACGGAGACGTCGAGCTCGCGGGCCCAGACGTAGATGCGGGTCTCGAGCTCGTCGTAGGAGATGCCGCCGTAGAGCTCCGGGTCCCGGTCGGCGAGAGCGTCCAGATTGGCCCCGTTGATCACGGCGATGCGCACGGGCGGAGTCTACGGCTCGATCAGCTCGGCGAGCTCAGAGCGGATTTCCGCATCCGGGAGCTCGACGTCGTAGACCGGCTCGCCGGGCGCGCGCAAGAGCACCAGACGCAGGCGGCCTCCACGTGTCTTCTTGTCGTGGGCCATCGCCGCCCAGGCCGCTTCGACGTCGACCGGGGCCGGCTCGGCCGGCAACGTCTCCTCGACCTCGGCAAGGACGGCCGGAGCGAGCCCGAGGTGGCGAACTGACAGGCGGAGCGCCGCCCTGAGTCCCAGCGCGACGGCTTCGCCGTGGCTGAGGCCCTCGTACCCGGCTGCAGCCTCGAGCCCGTGCGCGAACGTGTGGCCCAGATTGAGGATCGCCCTCCGGCCTGCCTCCTGGGGGTCGGCGAGGCAGACCCCCGTCTTGAACGCGGCGGCCGCGCGCACCATCTCGCCGTCGGGCAGGTGCCAGAGCTCCCGCCCGGCCAGCAAGCCCGTCTTCACCACCTCGGAGAGGCCGCCCGTTCGCTCCCGCGCCGGCAACGTTGCGAGCAGATCGGGGTCGATCACGACCCGAGCCGGTAAATGGAAGCTGCCCACGAGGTTCTTGCCGTGCCGGAGGTCGATGGCCGTTTTTCCCCCGATCGCGGCGTCCACTTGCCCGACGATCGTCGACGGGACCGGCACCCACGCAACGCCGCGGAGGTGCGTGGCGGCGACGAAGCCGGCGACGTCGGTCGTCGCTCCGCCGCCGAGCGCGACGATCGTCCCCGCCCGGTCGAGCCGCAGCTCCTGCCACAGGCGCTCGCACACCGCAAGCGTCTTCGCTTGCTCCCCGGCCGGAACCGTATGCGTCGAGACAAGCCGAGCGCCGAGCGCCGGGGGGTGAAGCTCGATGACCCGTTCGTCGGCGATCAGAGCAACCGGGCCCTCGCCCGGGATCAGCTCGTCGAGCCGTGCCAGGGCGCCGCGCTCGACGACGATCCCGCCCAGGGCGAGCAGTACGCCGTCGAGATCGCGCGCGACGGCGTCCGCCGCCTCCAGGTAGAGAGGCTGACGCTCGTCGTAGAGTCGACGGAACTCGTCCTCGTCCCGGGCGAGCGGCCGGTTCGTCCCCGACGCCCGTCGCCAGGCCTCGTCGGCGTCGATCTCCAGGAGAACCGTGAGCGCGTGCTGCGCGAGCGCCTGGCGCGTTTCGGGCGTCTTCACGGCGCCGCCTCCGAGCGCGAGCACGCTAGGCTCGGCAGCCTCGAGCGCCGACCGGGTCAGCTCGCTCTCCGCGTTGCGAAACCACGGCTCCCCCCGCTGCTCGAACATCTCCTCGATCGTCAGCCCATGCCGCTGCTCGAGCTCGACGTCGACGTCGACGAACGGCCGCTCGAGGAGCCGCGCGAGCTCGAACCCGACGCTCGTCTTGCCGGCGCCCATGAAGCCGATCAAGGCGATGTGCCGTTTGTCGGCGGTCATCGGCCGGCGGGACCGCAGGGACGGTGGGCGGTCTCGGGGCGCTCAGGGCAGCCGTGGCGACGGTAGCCGGCCCGGCGGGCAGCGCTTGCGCGGGATCCGGCCCGGTCCCGCGACGAAGTCGGCACGGTCGGCGCGCGTTCTGCGCGTTCCGCTGGGATAGCGTGGCGGCCGGGACCGTGGGACCCCCCACCCGGGTGGGGGCACGGGAGGCCTCGAACGACCGAGACCTGCCGCCCGCTGCCCCGAGCTCGCGTCGGGCGGAGCGGCACGATGAGCCGCCGCGGCATCTGCATCACCGCCCTACCGCGGCGCCCAGTCGATCCGCTCGAGGTAGGCGCGATGGGCTGTCACGAAGTCCCCGAGCGAGTCGCCGCCGAACTTGTCCCGCGCGGCCCGGGCCAGCTCGAACGCGACACACGCCTCGGCGACGACCGCGAGCGCCTCGACCGCGCTGACGTCCGACCGCTCCACGAGCGCCTGCGCGGGCTCTTGGGTCGCGAGGTCGACGGACCGCAGCGGCCGCATCAGCGTCGGGAGCGGTTTCATGGCGGCCCGCACGACGACGACCTCGCCGTTCGACATGCCCGCCTCGATTCCGCCGGCGTGATTCGTCTCCCTGAAGTAACCGCGGTCGTCGCGGAAGATCTCGTCGTGCGCGTCCGAGCCGCGCCGCCCTGCGAGCGCGAACCCGTCGCCGACCTCGACCCCCTTGACCGCCTGGGTGCCGAGGAGCGTCCAGGCGAGACGAGCGTCGAGCCTGTCTTCCTTCGTCGCGTACGAGCCCAGGCCCGGGGGGACGCCGCGGGCTCTCACCTCCACGATGCCACCGAGCGTGTCGCGGTCGGCCCGGGCCTCGTCGATCGCCTCGACGATCGCGGTCTCCCCGTTTGCCGCACCAACCTCGACGACGGAGCTCTCGAGCGCGATCCCGATCTCCGCAAGCAGTGCCTTCGCGGCCGCCCCCGCAGCGACGATCGCAGCGGTATGGCGCGCGCTGGCGCGTTCGAGCGCGTTCCGAACGTCGGCAAGGTCGTACTTCATGACACCGGCAAGGTCGGCGTGGCCCGGCCGGGGCAGGGTCACCGCCTTCGTGCCCTTTCCTTCGGGCTCTCCCTCCGGCGGCCAGGGGTTCATCCCGAACAGCCAGTTCTTGTGGTCGCGGTTCCGTACCACGAGGGTGAGCGGCGTTCCCAGGGTGCACCCGTGCCGCAGTCCCGTGAGCACCTCGACCTCGTCCGACTCGAGCTTCTGCCTCGGGCTCCGGCCGTAGCCCTGCTGGCGACGCCAGAGGTCGTGGTCGATAGCGTCCTTGTCCAGACGCAGCCCTGCCGGCAGACCGGTCACGATCGCGACCAGCGCCGGGCCGTGCGATTCACCCGCGGTCGTGAGTGTCAGTCCCACGGGGCCAATCTTAGGGCGGCCCGCGGCCCGCCCAGCCCGGACTCAGCCGGACGGCGACGGCTGGCCGACAGCCGCCCGCATCACGTCGATGGGCGCCGGCATCCCCGTCCACCGCGCAAACGACTCCGCGCCCTGGCGCACGAGGATCTCGAGCCCGTCGACGATCACGGGACAGCCGGCGGCCCGCGCGGCGGCCACGAGCGCCGTCGGCAGGCCGTCCGGACGGTAGGCGAGATCGACCACCTGCTGGTGAGCGGCCGGCTCGAACGGCGCTTCGTCCTTCAGCGCCGTCGCGTTGACGACGAGCGTGGCTCGACCCGGCTCCGGCGGCCACCCGACCGGCGCCCCCACGTCGGCCGTCGGAAACGCGGATCGCAGATGGGCGGTGATCGCCTCCGCCGCGGCCGCTCGCCGCGCCGCCACCGTCAGGCTGGCCGCCCCGGCATCGACAAGCGCACACGCCACCGCCTGGGCCGCCCCTCCCGCCCCGAGCACGAGCACGTGCGTGCCCTCGGCGTCGACGGCGCCGGTCACCGCAAGACCGTCCGTGCTCGAGCCTGCGACACGGCCGTCCCGGACGACCAGCGTGTTCGCCGACCTGGCCTTTTCGGCGATCTCATCGATCTCGTCGCAGGCCGCCAGCACAGCGGTCTTGTGCGGAATCGTCACGTTCGCCCCGGCGAAGCCCAGCGCGACGAGCCCGCGCACGGCCTCTCGGACGCGAGCCTCCTCGACCGGCAGCGGGACGTACGCCCAGTCGAGGCCGCAGGCAGCGAAGGCCGCATTGTGCATCCTCGGCGAGAGGGAGTGCGAGACAGGGCTCCCGATGATGCCGACGAGCCGGGTGGATCCGGAGAGCATCGCGCCGCCCTCGCTACGCGCAGGCGTTGGGGCCGTTGAGGAACGAGTTCGGGCCTGCGAGGAACCGGTCGTGCTCGGCCTGGGTGCGGGCGAAGTAGTGCGACTTGCAGTCCTTCTTCCGGGCGAAGTACAGGAAGTCGACCGCAGCGGGCCGCGCCGCCGCCTTCATCGAGGCGAGCCCGGGGTTCGAGATCGGCGTCGGAGGAAGGCCGGCCAGCTTGCGGGTGTTGTAGGGGTTGTCGCTTTCCAGGTCGGACCCGGTGATCGCCTGCGTGGGCGGTATCTCGAGCCCGTACCGGAGCGTCGCGTCCAGACCGAGCGGGATGCCCGCCTTGAGCCGGTTGTAGATGACCGCCGCCACGAGCCGGCGCTCCCGCGGCACACGCACCTCCTTCTCGATCATCGAGGCGATGATGAGCACGTCGTAGGGCGTCAAGTTTTTCTTCTCTGCCGGCTTGAGGTCGATCTGAGCCCAGGCATCGTCGAACGCGGCGAGCTGGAGGTCGACGAGCTGTTGGGTCGTGGTCTCCGGCGTGAAATCGTAGGTGGCCGGGAAGAGGAAGCCCTCGAGGCTTCGCATCTTGCCGTCGCCGGCGAACTCGCCCGGGAGCGTCGACCTACGGGTGATGGCCCGGTACTCCCGAGGCACGAGCGAGGTGCCGACGCCCCGTTCCTCCTTCGCGATCTCGTTGACGGCGCCGATCCGATCCGCCATCTCCTGCCGAGTGAAGCCCTCCGGGAACACGATTCCGAGAACGGGTCCCCCCTGGTTCGCCACCGAAGCGGCAGGAGGCTCCGCAGGCGTGGCAGCCTCGCCGCTCCCGCCGCCGCGCACGAGGATGACCGCGACCGCGACCGCGGCGCCGCCTATGAGGAGGCCGGCCAGGACGGGAAGGACGACGGCACCGCGGCGCCGCGTTCGCCTGGGCGGCTCCGGCGGCGGCGACCCCTGTGGGGCGCTCACCGGCGGCCGGTCGTCCACGTGAGATACCCGGTCAACAGGTACGCGGCGGCCACGGCGTCCTCCGCCTCCTCCTCGGGTTCGGCGCGTCGGCGGCGGGCGGCGAGACGGGTGGTGAATCGCTCGTCGAAGGTGTCCACCGGGAGCTCCGTCACGCCCTTGAGCGCCGCAACGAAGCGCTCCGTCTCCTCCGCCTGAGCGCCGCGCTCGCCGTGCAAGGTCAGTGGAAGCCCGACGACGATCCGCTCGGCGCCCTCGCGGCGCGCAAGCTCGACGATCGTTGCGAGCCCTGTCGGGGTGCCCGCGCCCTCGACGACGTCGAGCGGACGGGCGACGGTGCCCGTTGGGTCGGAGACGGCGACACCTGTCCGCGCCGACCCGTAGTCGAGTGCGAGCACCTTCACTCGCGGCGATTCTAGCGATGCGCCCTCGGGTCACCGGGCCGCCGCCAGGCCGACCGATGCCCCGGATGGGTTCCCTCGGACGAGTGATTCTGGGGCAATCCGTCCCTCAAACCGGGGATGGTCGCTCCCCCGGTAGGGCGAGGCGCTGCTAGAACCCTGATGTCGGCAGAAGCAGGAGAGGGAGGGTCGAATGTCCGCTGCTCACCGCCTCACAGCGGTTCTCGTGCTGAGCCTGCTCTGGCTGCTCGCCTCGGTCTGAGCTTTCCGGGAGCGGCGACCGCCGCTCCGCGCCCCCTCAGCGCCACCTGTTGACCGCAGCGCGTCGCGAGGCTGCGCATCTTGACGCGCTTCTGCGCAGCTCTTGTTGCAGGGCGGGAACCACGCGTGCGCCTCTGGCCGCGATCGTCGATAGCGATCCCGACCAAGGAGGCATTGAACGTGACCGCTCGGTTCGCTCTCCCTCTGCGCCCGCTCCTCGCAGCGGCGATCCTGCTCGCAGCCCTCGTCGCGCTCGCCGTCCGGCTCCCGGCTGCGGCGGGCGCTCCGACCGAGCTCCTTCTGACGGAGTACGTCGAGGGATCCGGCTCGAACAAGGCGCTCGAGATCTACAACGGCACGCCCGGTGCGGTATCGCTCACCGGCAGCTACGACATCCAGATCTTCGCGAACGGCAGCCCAACCGCGACGGCCACGATCCCGCTGAGCGGCACGGTCGCATCCGGGGAGACCTTTGTCCTCGTGCGAAGCGCCGCCGGCCCGGCGCTGCTGGCGTTTGCCGATCAGACAACGACCAACTTCCTGTTCAACGGCAACGACGCCCTGGCACTCCGTTCGGCCGGGGTCATCGTCGACGTCATCGGACAGATCGGCGTCGATCCGGGCGTCGAGTGGGGCTCCGGGGACGCGAGCACAACTGACAACACCCTGCGGCGCTTGCCTTCCGTCGAGGCCGGAGATGCGAACGGCGCGGACGGTTTCGACCCGAGCGCCCAGTGGGCTGGCCTGCCGATCGACACATTCGACGGTCTCGGGGTGCATTCAACCACGGGCGGCGGAGGTGGAGGCGGCGGAGGCGGCGGAGCCAACGGATCGCCTCAGGCAGTGGACGATGACGTCACGGTGGACGAGGACGCCGGCGAGAGCTCGATCAGCGTGCTTGCCAACGACGCCGACCCCGACGGCGATCCGCTCACCGTCTCCAGCACGACGGATCCCGCCGACGGCGCCGTCTCGGTCGTTGCGGGAGCCCTCTTCTACACGCCCGACGTCGACTTCCACGGAGAGGACGGCTTCGAGTACACGATCTCCGACGGTCGGGGCGGCTTCGACACGGCCGCCGTAAGGATCACCGTGCTGCCGGTCAACGACGATCCCGACCCGGAGGAGGACCTGGTGACGCTCGAGGAGGACGAGCCCTCGACGATCGACGTCCTCGCGAACGACGACGACGTCGACGGGAATCCGCTGCTCGTCGTCGACGTCGAGGACCCCGACCACGGGACGGCCTCGATCGCCCCGGATGCGCGAGGCGTGATCTACGCACCCGATCCGAACTGGAACGGGAGCGAGAGCTTCGGCTACACCGTCGCCGACGGCCAGGAGGGCGTCGAGCTCGGGGAGGTTGTCGTGACCGTCACGCCGGTCAACGACCCGCCTCGCGCCGAGCCCGACAGCGGGGTCGTCACCCAGGACGGCAGCGTGATGGTCGACGTGACCGCAAACGACACGCCCGGTCCAGCCGACGAGAGCGCGCAACCACTTGCGATCGTCAACGTCGGAGCCCCGGGCCACGGAACGGCCGTGCTCGTCACGACCGGCCCGGACGCCGGAAAGATCCGCTACGCGCCGGCTCCCGGCTTCCTCGGCGCCGATACGTTCACATACGACATCTCGGACGGAGACCTCGTCGCAACCGGCGCCGTGTCGATCGTCGTCCGTGCGGTACCGCTGCGCTCCCTGTGCGGACTGACACCGACGCTCGTTGGGACACGCGGCAGCGACGTCATCACCGGCACGCCGGGGAACGACGTCATCTACGGGCGGCGTGGCAACGATGTCATCGACGGCGGCGGCGGGAACGACGTCGTCTGCGGCGGTCCCGGGGCGGACGAGATCACGACGCTCGGCGGTGCCGACCGCATCGTCGGAGGCGCCGGCCCGGACACGATCGAGTCGGGCTCCGGCGCGGACGGCGTACGCGGCGGCTCCGGCGGCGACACGATCGCCACGGGCCCCGGCAACGACGCCGTCGCAGCCGGCCTGGGCGCGGACTCCGTCAACACCGGCGACGGCGCCGACACGCTCCAGGGAGGCGCAGGCGACGACGATCTGCGCGCCGGAGCAGGCGACGACCGCATCGACGGCGGCGCCGGGACGGACACGTGCGATCCCGGCGCAGGGCGCAACTCCGTCAGGAATTGCGAGTAGATCGAAGGCTCGTGGAGGACCCCTCCCGACGCGAGCGGGAGCGCCGGCTTCGGCCGGCGCTCCCCCCACGCGACGCGGGCCTACGAGAGCGCGTCGAGCAACACGCTCTCCGCTTTCGCGAGCGCCTCGGCCAGCTTCTCCGGATCGCGCCCACCGGCGCGGGCCATCGTCGAGCGCCCGCCGCCGCCGCCCCCGACAATCGCCGCAGCAGCCTTGACGACATCGGAGGCGTTCGCCCCCCGCTCGACCGCGGCCTCGGAGAAATTGGCGACGAGGTGAACGCGGCCGTCCGAGCTGGCGCCCAGCACGACGGCTGCGGGCGCGCCCTTCTGCTTGACGCGATCGGAAAGCTCGAGCAATGCGTCCGCGTCCATTTCGCCGGCATCGCCGGCGACGATCCGCACGCCTCCTGCCTCCTTCGCTCCCGCGATGAGCTCCCCGACAACGCTGTCACCCGAACCGGAGCCGGCGCGAAGCTCCTTCTCGAGCCTCGTGAACGCGCGGCGCTCGTCCTCGAGTTCCTGCCGCAGCCGCTCGACCTCGCGTTCCCGCTCGAAGAGCAAGCTCGCAGCCGTACCGGAGGTCACCGCCTCGATGCGCCGCGTGGACGCCCCGACGGAGCTCTCCGTGAGAATCTTGAAGGCGCCGATCTCGGCCGTGGACCGTACGTGGACGCCGCCGCAGAGCTCGCGCGAGAACGCACCGTCTCCGGACCCGACCTCGATCACGCGAACGGTGTCGCCGTACTTCTCGCCGAAGAGCATGACGGCGCCGAGCCGTCGCGCCTCGGCGATCGGCGTGACGAACGCGTGCACCGGCAGGTTCTGGAAGATCTTCTCGTTGACCTGCGCCTCGACGAGCTGGCGCTCGTGCTGGGTCAGGGGGCTGCCGTGCGAGAAGTCGAATCGGAGCTTGTCCGGCCGCACTGCGGAACCGGCCTGTTTGACGTGGTCGCCGAGCACCTCACGCAGCGCGCGGTGCAGCAAATGGGTCGCGGTGTGGTTCGCCGTCGTCGGGAAGCGAACCGACCACGGAACAACCGCCCTTACCCGGTCGCCGACTGCGAGCTCGGCCCCTTCGACGAGCAGCACCTGGTCGTCCCCGAGCCGGAAGACCGCGCGGACCTCGACCCGCTCGCCGGTCTCGCGCTCGACAAAGCCCTGGTCCGACACCTGGCCGCCGCCCTCCGGGTAGAACGGCGATTCGCGCAGCTTCGCGAGGTACACGTCACCTTCGAGCCGTTCGAGCGCGCCGAGCTGCGTCAGCACCTCCGTCTTCTCATAGCCCACGAACTCCGTGACGAAGCCTGCCTCCCGCGCGAACTCCGCCGCGCGCTCGAGCTCCCCGGCCTTACCCGCCCGCGAGCGGTCGCGCTGCCCGGTCATGAGCTGCTCGAAGCCGTCCTCGTCGACCGGGAGACCGCGCTCGAGCGCCAGCTCGCGCGTCAGCTCGAGCGGGAAGCCGTAGGTGTCGTGGAGCCTGAACGCGTCCTCACCCGAGATCCCGTCGGGGCTGTTCTCGACAACCTCCTCGAAGAGCCGCAGGCCGGTCGCGAGCGTCTGCGCGAATCGCTCCTCCTCGGCGGTCAATACGCGCTGGATCTCGGAGCGAACGTCGTCGAGCTCCGGATAGGAGCCCCGCATGAGCTCGACGACGACGTCCGAGAGCTCGGACAGGAACGGCGTCTCCAGACCGATCCGCCCTGCCTGCTGAACGGCACGGCGAACGATCCTCCGCATGACGTAGCCCCGACCCTCGTTCGACGGAGTGACGCCGTCGGCCGCCAGGAACGTCATGGCACGGCCGTGATCCGCGAGCACTCGGTGGGCCTTCGTCGCCTCCTCGGACTCGCCGTAGCGCGTGCCGGTCCTGGCGGCTACCCAGTCCATGATCGCCGCGAACCCATCCGTCTCGTACACCGAATGGACGCCCTGCAGCAGCGCCGCTCCGCGCTCGACGCCGAGCCCGGTGTCGATGTTCTGCGTCGGCAGGGGAGTGAGGCTCCCGTCTTCGTGGAGGTCGAACTCCATGAAGACGAGGTTCCAGAACTCGAGAAAGCGATCGCACTCGCAGCCCGGCGCGCAATCCGGGCGGTCGCAACCGTGCTCCGGGCCGCGGTCGTAGTAGAGCTCCGAACAGGGTCCGCAGGGTCCGGTCGGCCCGAGCTGCCAGAAGTTCTCCGACCGCGGCAAGCCCCGGATTCGATCGGCCGGGACGCCGACTCGCAACCACGCGTTGACGGCGACCTCGTCCTCACCGAGGCCGAGCTCGGGATCGCCGGCAAAGACGGTCGCCCAGACCTGCTCTGTGGGGAAGTGAAGGCGCTCGGTCACGAATTCCCACGCCAGGTCGATCGCGCCGTCCTTGAAGTAGTCGCCGAACGAGAAGTTTCCGAGCATCTCGAAGAACGTCAAGTGTCTCGCGGTGAGCCCGACCGAATCGATGTCGGTCGTCCGGAAGCACTTCTGGACGGTCGTCGCCCGCGGGCCCGGCGGAGGCTCCATGCCGAGGAAGATGGGCTTGAACTGCTGCATCCCAGCGGTTGTCAACAGCACCGACGGGTCGTATGTCGCGGGGACGAGCGAGGCCGAGGGCCGCCGGACGTGCCCCCTGGAGACAAAGAAATCGAGAAAGCCCTCGCGCAGCTCGTCGCTCGTCCGCATGAGGTCGATTCTAGGCCGCGCGACGCCGCGAACCGGTGGAGGACGCCGGCGCGCGGACCGCCCGCCCGGCCTCCTCGATGCTCGGCGACGGCCGCGCCCGCTCGTGGGCTGCGGCCCGTTCGGTCCTGGGCGGAGCTCGGCGCCGGTCGAGATCGCGATCGAAGCGGCCGGCGTGCCGTGCGGCGTTGCCGCAGCGTCCGGCAGCGTCCTTCGTCGCGAGGAGGCGCCCTAGGGGAGCGTGCTGTCGTCGCCCGGCGCGGGCCCGGAAGGGGCCGCTGCCGGCTCCGCCGTGACGGTCGGGGTCGGCACCGGTTCGGCGGCGGCGGCCGGCTCGGCGCTCGGCGGCGGCCGACGGAGGGCAAGCCGGTCGTCCTTCCGCGCCAGCTCCTCGGCGATCTCCTGCTGGCGACGGCGCGCCGCCTCCTTCCCCGCACCGACGGCCGTCGAGAAGCCTTCGCCCGCGAACAGCGCCGAGCTGCCGTGCGAGACGCCCTTCGCGAACCCGGAGAGCTTCTGCACCGGCGTCACGACCGCCATCGAGACTGCCCTGGCAGTCGTGTCGAGCGAGTCGGCGGCGCTCACGGCGCTGTCGGTTACGAGATCGACCTTGTCGAGCTGGAGATTGACGCGGTCGACCGTGCCGCCGGTCTTCGTCACGAGCGGAGGCACAGATTCCTCGAGGCCCTCGAGCAGACGGCCGAGCCGGGTCGCCGTGCCGCCGAGCCGCACGAGCAGGACCGCAAGTGGGATGACGATGACCACGAGAAACACGCTCAGGACGATCCAGAGCACATCGATCGACTCGAACTCCGCCAAGAGCATCGTCCTATGGTACTGGCCCCCGTCAGACGATCTGAAACCCAAGCGTGCGGAGGGCGGTTGGCCCGGAGGGGTCGCGTCGGATCAGGCGGCCCAGCTGATCAGGCCTGCCCCGACGACCGCGCCGTCCTCGTAGAGCACCGCAGCCTGCCCGGGGGCGACCGCGTCGACAGGCTGCTCGAGCTCGAGCGAGAAACCGCGGCCGCCCGCCTCGACGCGTGCCCGCACGGCCGGCGAGCGATACCGGAGCTTCGCGTCGGCATGATTCACGGGCACGTGCAGGCGGCCATCGCGGACGCCGACGCGCGTGCGCGCGAGAGCCGCGCGGGGCCCTGCGATCACTGCGTTGCGTTCCGGGATCGTGCCGACCGCGTAGAGGGGTCCGTCCACCGCGGCGACCCGAAGCCCACGGCGCTGGCCTGGGGTGAAACGCCAGTAGCCCGCGTGACGGCCGATCTCCCGTCCGTCGAGATCGACCACGGGCCCTTCCCTGTCCGGCTGCCCGTGGCGGGAGAGGAACGCACGGTAGTCGTCTCCGCCGAGGAAGCACGCCTCCTGACTCTCGGCCCGCTCGGCGACCGCAAGACCTGCGGCGCGCGCCTCGGCACGCGTCTGCTGCCTTCGACTGGCCTCCGAGCGGAAACCAGAGCCGCGGCACGATCTCCGGGTCGACCTGGCCGAGCATGTACGACTGATCCTTCGCGGCGTCCGTGGCGCAGGCGACGAGCAGGCGCCCGCGGTGGCGAACGATTCGGGCATAGTGGCCCGTCGCCAGCCGACGCGCCCCGACGCGCACGGCAAAGGCGAGCAGCTCGTCGAACCGCAGACTCCCGTTGCAGCGCACGCAAGGGTTGGGCGTCGTTCCCGCCGCATAGCCCCGGATGAAGGGCGCGACGACGGTCTCGCGGAACTTTGTCGCGCGCGTCGACGGTCACGTGCGGAACGCCGAGCCTGTGGCAGAGCTCCCGCGCCGCGATGACCGCGGAGGGCGAGCAGCACGCCCGGTCGGCGTCCGGGCCCGCGGGATCGATCCACAGCCGCAGGGTGACCCCCACCGGCGTGTATCCCTCCGCCGGGCACGAAGCAGCGCGACGGCGCTGTCGACGCCTCCGCTCATCGCCACCGCGACGCGGCTCGGATCGTCCGGGGCCTCGACAGCCGACTCGAGGGCGGTCGCCAGCGCGTCCGCCGCCAGCCGTCCGCCCGGAACCGCGGGCTGCCTCGAGAGGTGTCAGGCCGTGCACGTCCCGCACGAGAGCGCGAACGCCCGGCCCCTCGCCCGCGACGTCGACGATGCGTCCGTCCGCAACAGTGAGCCGAACCCACGCCCACTCGTCTCCCGCAGTGGCGTCGCCGAAGAGCTCCCTCATGTCTCCACGCTAGCTCAGGCCGCGCGGCGGGCGCGCTCGCTTGCAGCGGGAGACCGCCGTGCTAGGACAGCCCGGGCTTGAGGCGTATGCCGAGCTCGTCGAGCTGCTCGGAGGTGACCTCGCTCGGAGCGCCGGACATCGGATCGAGGCCCGCCTGGTTCTTGGGGAACGCAATCACGTCGCGGAGGTTCTGCTCACCCGTCAACACCATGGTCATGCGATCGATGCCGAGCGCGATGCCCCCGTGCGGCGGAGCGCCCATGCCGAGCGCGTCGAGGAGAAAGCCGAACTTCGCCCGCTGGTCCTCCGGGGTGAGTCGAAGCAGATCGAAGACCCGCGCCTGAAGCTCCGGCTCGTGGATCCGGAAGCTCCCCCCGCCGAGCTCGTTGCCGTTGCAGACCAGGTCGTAGGCGTGGGCCAGCGCCCGCCCGGGGTCCTCATCGAAGCGTTCCGTCCATTCCGCGGCGGGACGCGTGAAGGGATGATGCACGGCCGACCAGCGGCCCGCGTCCTCATCCCACTCGAACATCGGGAAGTCGGTGACCCAGAGCCAGCGTGAGGCCGTCTCGTCGACGAGCTGGAGCTCGCGCCCCACGTGCAGCCGGAGCGCAGAGAGCACCCTCGATGTCATCGGCCACGTGTCGGCGGCGAACAGGACGGTGGTGCCCGGGTCGCTCCGGAAGTGCCCAAGCTCCTGCTCGGAGAGGAACTTGGCGATCGGGGAGCGGACCTCGCCCGACTCGTCGTACACGAGATACGCAAGGCCCTTCGCGCCCCACTGCTTCGCGACCTCCTCGAGCCCGGCCAGCTCGCTGCGCGAAAACGCCTGCGGCACGCGAAGGAACCGGACGGTCTCCGCCCCGGCGAACACGCCGAACGTGACTCACGGGTAACCGCGGTAGCGTCTTCGAGCTCGAGCTCGAGCCGAAGGTCCGGCTTGTCGGAGCCGAAGCGCCGATCCGCCTCCTCGTAGCGTCAGCCGCGCGAACGGCACCGCCAGCTCGACGCCGACGCACTCTCGCCAGATCGCCGCCATCGTCGCCTCGATCAGGGAGAAGAGAAACTCCTGGTCGGGAAACGACAGCTCGACGTCGAGCTGGGTGATCTCCTGGACACGATCGGCGCGCAGATCCTCGTCCCGGAAGCAGATCGCGATCTGGTAGTAGCGGTCGAACCCGGCGACCATGCACAGCTGCTTCAGGATCTGCGGGCTCTGAGGAAGCGCGAAGAAGCGGCCGTGGTGCAGACGGCTCGGCACGATGAAGTCGCGCGCTCCCTCGGGCGTCGGCTTGAAGAGGATCGGCGTCTGGATGTCGAGGAAGCCGGCGGCCTCCATCTCGCGCCTGATGATCGCCACGAGCTTCGCCCGCATCGCGATGTTGCGCTGCAGCCGCGGCCTGCGGAGATCCAACCAGCGGTAGCGCAGCCTGAGCGTCTCGTCGACGTCCTCCTCGTCGAGCTGAAACGGCAGCGGCGGGCAGCGCGAGAGGATCTCGAGCCTGTCGACCTGCAGCTCCACCTCGCCGGTCGGGAGATTCGGGTTGACGGCCTCGGGCGCGCGGGGGACGACCTCGCCTTCTGCCTGGAGCACGAACTCGTTGCGCGTCGCGTGGGCCGCCTCCATGGCGACCGGCGCGCGCTCGGGATTCACGACGATCTGGCACAGACCGGTACGGTCGCGCAGGTCGATGAAAACGAGGCCGCCGTGGTCCCGCCGCGTGTCCGCCCAGCCGGCGAGACGCAGGCGGCGGCCGACGTGCTCGGGGCGCACCTCGCCGCACAGAAGGTCCCGCCAACCGCTGCCCGCCGCCGGGGGTTCGCTCTCGGGCCCGCTCATCCCAGATACCTCGCGGCAATCTCCTGGACGCCGATCGCCTCTTCGGGTGACTCGCGCGTTCGCTTCAGCACCGCACCGTCTGCCTTCACCAGCACGTAGCCGCGCGCGCCGCTGCGCGAGAGCTGGGTGAACTGGCCCTTCAGCGACCGGCCCGCGTACTCGGTGTCGCAGGCGACGCCGGCCGCCCGCAGCTTTGCGAGCTCGACCAGCGCGGCCCGCCGGTCTGCGCCCTCGTCGAGCAGGACCAGCAGCTCGGGCGGCTCGGGCTCCGCCGTGACACCGGCCTCTTCCAGCGCGAGCACGAGCCGCTCGATGCCGGCTCCGAAGCCGACGCCCGGCGTGGGCCGACCGCCGATCTCCTCGACGAGGCCGTCGTAGCGGCCCCCGCCCGAGATCGTGCTCTGCGCTCCCTGGGCCGGGCCCACGAACTCCCACGTCGTGCGCGTGTAGTAGTCGAGCCCGCGCACCAGGGTCGGGACGAGCTCGTAGGCAACGCCGTAGGAGTCGAGATAACCGAGCACGGCCGCGAAATGCTCCCGGCATGCGTCGCACAGCGACTCGCCGATCGTCGGGGCCTCCGAGAGCGCCCGGCGGACCGCCGCGGGCTTCGCCTCGAGATTGTCGAAGACGCGCAGCGGGCTCGTGTGGCGCCGCGCGCGCACGTCCTCGTCGAGCAGCTCTTCGTGCTCGTCGAGCCAGCGTACGAGGCGCTCGAGGTAGGCGGGCCGACACGCCGGGTCGCCGATCGAGTTCAGCGCGAGCCGGTACTGCGTGACGCCGAGCCGTCGGAGCAGCGTCGTCGTAGAGCTGGATGACCTCGGCGTCGAGGCCAGGATCGTCGGAGCCGATCGCCTCGACCGAGATCTGCCAATGTTCCCGGTAGCGGCCTTTCTGCGGCGCGGAATAGCGGTACATCGTCGCGAGGGTGTAGAGCTTCTGCGGCTGCGGCTCACGGTGCAGGCCGTGCTGGACGTACGCCCGGCAGATGGGCGCGGTCGCCTCGGGACGCAGGGTGAGCGACCGGCCGCTCCGGTCCTCGAACGTGTACATCTCCTTCTGCACGACGTCGGAGCCCGCGCCCGACGTCCGCTCGAAGAGCGCGGTGTCCTCGAATACCGGGGTCTGGATCCGGCGGTAGCCGTAGAGCGCACAGAGTCGCTCCGCCTCGCCGACCACCCGCTGCCAGAGCGGCTGGTCGGCCGGGAGAATGTCGTGCGTCCCGCGCGGAGCCTCGATCTTCACGGCTCGGCCGTCAGGACCGCGCGGCGCGCAATTCGGCGAGGAACGGGTTCGTCTCGAGCTCCTGGCCGAGCGTCGTAGCCGGGCCGTGCCCCGGGTAGACGACGGTCTCCGCCGGGAGCCGGTCGAGCAGGTCGGCGATGGAGGCCGCCAACGTCTCCCAGCTCGCGCCGGGCAGATCCGTGCGGCCGACCGAGCCGGCAAAGAGGACATCCCCCGAGAACAGAGCCCCGTCGGCCGCGAAGGCGACGTGGCCCGGAGAGTGGCCCGGCACGGGGATGGTCTCGAACGCGATCCCCGCGAGGTCGAGAGTTTCGTCACCGGCGAGCAGGACGTCTGGGGAGTACGGACGCACGTACACCCCGGGCGGAGTGAAGTCGGCGGCACGCTCGAGCAGCTCGCGTTCGGTCTCGGCCATGTGTACCGGCGCGCCGGTGCCTTCGGCGAGGTCCGCGATACCTCCGAGATGGTCCCAGTGGCCGTGCGTTACCAGGATCGCGACACAGTGGGCTCCACGGCCCGCCAGCTCGAGCCGGATCTCGGTCGCAGGGCCGCTTGGATCCACGACGACAGCCTCCGCCGTGCCCGGCAGTCGCACGAGGTAGCAGTTCGTCTCGATCGGGCCGAGTGGGAGCTGCACGACGTCCAGGCTCATCCGCGTGAGTCTAGAGGGGTAGGGGCGCGCCGCGGCACGGGCGCTTCGGAGGCTCGGCGCAGCCGCTGCCCCCGGGGCGCTCAGCGTCCCGAGTCGCGCTGCTGGCGTTTCTGCACCGACCGGTAGATCAGACGGTCGGTGAGATAGCTGAACGGGATGAACACGGCCACGAGGAAGACGGCGTTCAGGATCTTTGCCTGCGTCGACACGTTGTTGCCGCCGAGCGCGAAGAGCAGAACGAACATGATCGGCCCGAAAATCGCCGCTCGCTTGAACACGCGCTGCCAGGAAGGCGGCGGGACCACCCGGCCCCGGCGATCGACCACTGCGCCGGGCGGCACCTTCGACCCAGCGTCATCCTTCGCGCGGCTGGGCCGGGGCGCCTCGACGACCTCCTCGCCCTCGTCGGTCTCGACCACGTACTCGTACTCGTGCCGCTGGAGCTTCGACCGCCGGCGGCGCTGCTTCTTCGTGGCCATCGCCTCGATTATCGCAGCCCGGCTGGCGTCACGGTGCCGACCAGTCCTCGCTACCGCCGCGCGGGCGCTGGCCGCCGACCGCGAGGGGCGGAACGCGACTCGCGTCAGTCGTTCGAAAGGCCGATCGATAACCCGACGATGAGCGCCACGACCCCGAGGAAGAACACGAACGCCGCCAGGTTCAGCTTCGGATAGTTCGTCTTGTCGGTGCGCTCGTAGCCGATCCGGTCCGAGGTGTTTCGACCGCCCCCGCGTGACCCGCCCGCCAGCTCGAGCAGCGCGTAGCCGGCAGCGAGCCCCACGACGGCACCCCCGATGATGGCGAGCGGCGCCCACCAGGCTACGTCTGCGACGACGACCATCACAGAAGCGATTATCGCAGGCGTTCACGCGCGACCCGTCGCCTGCCGACGCCGGCCGGCGTCCATGCCTCGGCAGGGGTGGCCCGCGCCGGACGGTGGCGAACGAGCGCCGTCGTGGGCGCCCCGCGGGGGCCCTGGACATCAGGAGCGAGCCGTGAGCCTGATGGGTGCCCGCCGCTCGCCGAGAGAGCGGCGCGGGGCCCGCGCGTCAGTTCCACCTACGGCAAGCCGAGCCCGTGCTCGCTGAGCGCCGCAACGGCTTCGGGATAGCCCGCGTCGGCATGACGGATCACACCCGTGCCCGGGTCAGTCGTGAGCACGCGCTCCAGACGCTCGGCGGCCTCGAGCGGTGCCGTCGGCGACCACCACCATGCCGGCATGGATCGAGTTTCCGATCCCGACTCCGCCGCCGTGATGGACCGACACCCAGGTGGCGCCGGCGGCGGTGTTCAGCAGGGCGTTGAGAATCGGCCAGTCGGCGATGGCGTCGCTGCCATCGGCCATTGCCTCGGTCTCCCGGAAGGGCGATGCCACCGACCCCGAGTCGAGATGGTCACGACCGATGACGACCGGGGCCTGCACTCGTCCGCTCGCGACCAGCTCGTTGATGGCATGCCCCGCCCGCGCGCGGTCGCCGTAGCCGAGCCAGCAGATGCGCGCCGGCAGCCCCTGGAACGACACACGTCGACCGGCGAGATCAAGCCATCGCTGGAGAAGAGCGTCCTCCGGAAACAGCTCCCTGAGCTCGGCATCGATCACCGCGATGTCGGCCGGGTCGCCGGACAGTGCGGCCCACCGAAACGGCCCGATGCCGCGGCAGAAAAGCGGCCGGATATACGCCGGGACGAAGCCCGGATATGTGAATGCGTCTTCGACTCCTGCCTCGCGCGCCTCCCCTCTCAGGTTGTTGCCATAATCGAAAACATAGCTGCCCGACCGGACGAACGCGAGCATCGCCTGGACGTGCACCGCTATCGACTCGCGGGCCAGCCTCAGGTACTCGTCGGGACGCTGCTCGCGGAAGCGGGCTGCCTCCTCGAACGGCAGCTCGCTGGGGATGTATCCGGTAAGTGGATCGTGAGCCGCCGTCTGGTCGGTGACCAGGTCGAAGCGCACCCCCCGGCGGGCGAGCTCCGGAAACACCACCGCGGCGTTCCCGAGCAGCCCGATCGATAGCGGCCGGCGATCCTCTGCCGCGGCGCGCACACGTTCCAGCGCCTCGTCGAGCGACTCGGTTGCCTCGTCGAGGTACTTCATGTCGAGGCGCCGGGCGATCCGTGACGGGTCGACCTCGACGCACAGGATGGCTGCGCCCGCCATCGTTGCGGCGAGCGGCTGCGCGCCTCCCATGCCGCCGAGGCCGGCCGTCAGGATCGTCCGACCTGCCAGATCGGCCGTGCCGAAATGCTTCTCCCCGGCCGCACAGAACGTCTGATACGTGCCCTGGAGAATCCCCTGCGTTCCGATGTAGATCCACGAGCCGGCGGTCATCTGACCGAACATCGTCAACCCGAGCCCCTCCAGCCGGCGGAACTCCTCGAGCGTTGCCCAGCGGGGCACCAGCAGCGCGTTCGCGATCAGCACCCGGGGAGCCGCCGGATGGGTGCGAAAGATGCCGACCGCCTTGCCGCTCTGGACGAGCAGTGTCTCGTCGTCGGCGAGCTCGAGCAGCGCTCGAACGATGCCCTTGAGGGCTTCATGGCTGCGCGCCGCTCTCCCTGAGCCTCCGTAGACGACGAGACGTTCCGGATGCTCGGCGACCTCGGGATCGAGGTTGTTGAGAAGCATGCGCAGCGGCGCCTCGGTTTGCCAGGAGCGCGCGTTGAGGTCGGTGCCGCGTGGGGATCGCACGTTCGAGAGATCGCCGCACAGCCGCGCGACGAGCGCCTCGGTACGAGCCTCACGGCTCACTGTCCGATCCTCACGCGGCCATCTTATGACCGCCTCCGCCGGCGCTTGCTCGTCGTCCGGGCCCGGGTGGTATCGCCACTGCACCGGCTCGGGCAACGCAGCCCCATCGCAGCTCCGCGCCGGGAATCGGCGCTAGATATGGGTGCACCCGCCCGCCTCCCGCTTCCAGGATATTGTCGGGCAACGCGCGAGTGGTACGCACGATGCGCGGACTCCGTGACGAGGTGGTGCCGAATCTGCCCCCAGTGCCGCCGGGGCGCCCGGATGCCCTCGCAGCGCAGACGACGTGTCGCCTCGCCCGATCGGCAGCTTCGCGCGCTCACCCTCGTCCGGCTCCGATGCTCACCGGCAGCAGGCCCACCCGGGCAGCGCCCAGCTCCGGTTTGCTCAGCGCGAACGCGCCTCGATGAGCGCGGGACCTCGCTCGGGAGAGCTACAACCCGCGAGCTCGAATCGCGGCTTCGTGCGCGGGAAAGCCCTCGTGCCGAGCGAGCGCTGTCACGCCCGGCGCGAGACGTGCCAGCGCCTCGCGGGACGCGCGGGCGACCGAGCTCGCCTTCATGAACGTCCGCGCAGTCACGCCCGAGGAGACGCGGGCGTAGCCGCCTGTCGGAAGGGTGTTCGGGACGCCCAGGAGGTAGTTCGCCGCGGCAAACGGAGTCTGGCCGAGCAGGATCTCGCCTGCATGCTCGACCCGTGTGAGGAGATCGTCCGGATCGCGGACGGCGAGCTGCAGGTGCTCGGGCGCGTACGCGTTCGCGAAGTCGCACGCCTCGTCCAGGTCGCCCACGAGCACTGCCCCGCCGTAGCGTGACAGGGCCGCCTCCGCGAACCTCCGCCGCCATTCAGGAAGGTCGACAAGCTGCCGTTCCACCTTGGCGTCGACCTCTTTCACGAGCTGCTCCGACCACGTGACAAGCAGGGCGGCCGAGTCGTCCCCGTGCTCGGCTTCGTTGATCAGGTCCGCCGCCAGCAGCGAGAGATCCGCCGTGTCGTCCGCGATGACGAGGCTCTCGGAAGGCCCGAACAGCATCGCGGTTGAACAGCCGTAGGCCTGCACCAGGATTTGTGCCGCTGTCACGGCGGGGCTCCCCGGCCCCACGACCTTGACGACGGCCGGAATCGTCTCCGTACCGAAGGCGCACGCCGCGATTCCCGCAGGGCCGTTGACACGGAAGACCTGTCGCAGTCCCAGCTCGCCGGCAACTGCGAGAACGGCCGGGTCGACCTCGCCGGCGCGTTCGGCGAGCGGCGGCGTCAGCACCACGATCTCCGGCACGCCTGCGGCAACGGCCGGGCCTCCCAGGTGCATGAGCACCGACGGAAAGGACCCCTTGCCGGCGGGCACGAACAGCCCCGCCGATGCGATCGGCCCGGCCCGCTCGCCCACGAGCAGGCCCGGCGCGAGCTCGTCCGTCCAGGAGCAGCCCTCGAGCAGCCGCTCGTTGAACGCCCGGATGTTGGCCAACCCAACTCGAATCGCATCGAGCAACTCGTCCGAGACGTCCCGCTCCGCGGCGGAGATCTCGTCCTCCGTGACCCGCAGGCGCTCCGGCGGGAGCTCGACGCCGTCGAAACGCGCCAACGCATCGCATACTGCCGCGTCCCCGCGGGCGCGAACATCCTCGACGATCACCTGCACCGACTCCGTCAACTCCGGCTCGAAGACGCGGGCCGTCGCGCGCTCGAAAAGGGTGCGCCGATCCTCGGGCGAGAGATCGCGAAGTCGGCGGACGGCGAGCGTGCCCACGAGGAGGCGCGAGTCTACTCGCCGCGAAGCGGGCGACAGCCAGCGCGAGATCGCCCGAGGCGATCAGCGCACGAACAGCCTCCACATCGGCGCCGGGCGGCCGATCCTCGACGAGCGGCGGCACGTGCTCACGCACCAGCCGGTGCACCTCCGCGGCACCGTCTCCCGGTCGCCCGGGAACGAGCTCGAGCGCCTGCGCCGCACAGAGCGCCTCGATCGCGAGCACGAGCTCCAGCCGCTCGGTCGACTGGAGCGCGAGGAGCGCCGCGGTCATCCCCATGCTCACGTGATCCTCCTGATTGTCCGAGGTCGGCACCGTGTCCAGGCTCACCGGGTGAGCAAGCGCCCGCAGCTCGGAAAGCAATGCTGCCGCCGTGTACTGGACCACCATGTAGCCGCTCGAGCTCCCGGCATCGGGCGTGAGAAAGGCCGGGAGCCCGAAGTTGAGCGACGGCGACAGGAGCCGGAACGTGCGACGCTCGGAGATCGAGCCAAGATCGGCGAGCGCAATCCGCAGCGTGTCGAATGCCAGCGCCAGGCTCTGCCCGTGAAAGTTTCCGGCGGAGACGACTCTCGAAGGCTCATCGAACACGAGCGGGTTGTCGGTCGCGGCGTTCAGGTCGATCTCGACGAGTCGTCGGAGAAACGCGAGCCCTTCCCGCGCGGCGCCGTGTACCTGCGGCGCGCAGCGGAACGAGTAGGCGTCCTGGAGGTCGCGCTCCCGCGACCCGATCCGCTCCGAACCTGCCGTCAGGGCTCGAACGATCGCGGCGGAGCGCTCCTGCCCGGGCACGGGACGCAAGGCCTGGACGTCGGCATCGAAGGCGCCGGCCTCGCCCCGTATCGCCTCGAGCGAAAGCGCGGCAATCCCGTCCGCGCAATCGGCGAGCCGCGCGCAGCGAACCGTGAGAATCGAGCCGATCGCAGCCATGAAATGCGTGCCGTTGACGAGCGCGAGCGCCTCCTTCGCGGCGAGCTCGAGCGGCTCGATGTCGGACTGGCGAAGAGCGTCGGCGGCCGGCCGGACATGGCCGGTCGAGTCGAGCACCTCGCCCTCGCCGATCAACGGAAGAAATGCGTGAGCGGAGGGAGCGAGATCGCCGCTCGACCCGAGTGACCCCGTGCGCGGGACTCGCGGCACGATTCCACTGTTGAGAAGCGCCGCTCGCCTGCTCGACGACGACCGGCCGTACTCCGGAATGGGCTCGGAGAAGACCGTTGATGCGGATGGCGACGGCGGCGCGGACCACTTCCGGCGGGAGCGGGTCACCGACGCCCGCGGCATGGCTGCGGAGCACATCGCGCTGCATCGCCGCGGCCTCGTCGAACGACACGCGTTCACGCACCAGCGCTCCCAGCCCCGTTGTCACGCCGTAGATCGGGTCGCCCCGCTCGATCGCGGTCTCGAGCGCCGCCCGGTTGCGCCGAACGGCGTCGAGCGCTTCCGGATCGAGCGTGACACTGACGCCCTCGACCCCGATCCGCCAGACGAGGTCCGCGTCGAGCGCTCGGCCGGTCAGGAGAACGGCATCAGCTCATCGAGCAGCCGCAGCTCGAGCACCCGGCTCTGGTCGAAGCCGGCGAGGATGAGCTGCTCGCCTGCAGCCGCGACGGCGGCGCCCGCCGGCATGAGGCCGACAAGCTCGCTGCCGTCGATCTCGACCCCGCGGGCGGCGGCCTCGCTGCGGATCCTCTCGACGACCATGTGTGGCGCCGTTCTCGTCCAGTCCTCGAGATTCATGCTCACCTGGACGAGGCCCGCGCGCGGCAAGGCAAGGCCCAACGCGCGTACGCCGGGCAGCCCGCCGTCGCGCTCGCGGATCAGCGCAGCGATCTCCTTCGCCACGGCGAGGTCGACGGGAGCGCAGATTGACGTTGAAGGCGACGAGCGGCGGTCGGACTCCGATAAGTGTGGCGCCGGCGCTCGGATGCAGCTGCGGAGGGCCCGAAGTCAGGCGTCAGCTCGCCGTCCGCGATCCGTCGCTGTAGCTCAGTCGGGCCGCCGCGGCGGAAGAATGCGGGATGGCGGCGATCGTCGGTCAACGCTCCGTAGAGGAAGACCGGCAGCTCGAGATCGGCGGCGGCGCGACGGGCGAGCGTGAGCGCCGCCTCTCGCGCCCGCGGCTCGTCATCCGCCCGGATCGGAACGATCGGCACGACGTCCGCCGCGCCGACCCGCGGGTGAACCCCCTCGTGGCTTCGAAGGTCGACGCGTTCGACCGCTACGCGGATACCCGCCAGAAGCGTCTCGACGACATCGGCCCCGTCGCCGACAATCGTAAAGACCGAGCGATTGTGGTCGGCATCGACGTGCGTGTCGAGGAGCCGCGCCGGCCGGGACAGAGCGTCACGGAGCTCGGCCACCGTCGCTGCGTCGCGGGCGGCCGAGAAATTGGGAACCGACTCGAGCGGGAGCGACACGGAGGGCTAGTCTAGGTCGGTGCTCGCGTTGTGCGAGAAGCCCTCCGGGGCCACCCCACGCCTCCACCCGCTTTCGAGCGTAGCGCCGGGGAGCGCGCAGGTGTGTGACCCGCCGTGACGGAGCGCGCCGGAAGCGTGTCGAAAGCGTCGCGGCCGTCCCCAACGCCAACGGCCATCCCCACGGTTCCGTTGCGGCGGTACCGCTCGGCGGCTTCGCTCGTTCGCGACAACCGGCGCTGCCGGCGCTGCGTGGAGGCGGGCTTTCCGCTCGCGTCCATGCCGGTCGTCGAGCCCGCGCTCGGGCAGCTCGCCATGATCGTCGGACAGGCCCCAGGCAGCGTGGAGGGGCTCGAGGGCCGCCCCTGGCGAGGGCGCGCCGGACGGACGCTGCGCCGCTGGCTGGAGATGGACGAGCCGACGTTCTACACGACCTTCTACTGCTGCTCCGTCACGCGCTGCGACCCGGGTCGCGACCCCGGCGGGCGCGGCGATCGCGCGCCGACTCCGGCCGAGATCGCGCTCTGCCGGCCGTGGCTCGACGCCGACCTGCGGTTACTGCGACCCGGGCTGGTTCTCTGCGTCGGCGGGCTGGCGGCGCGTCAGGTGCTCGGAATCCGCCGCCTCACCGAGCAGGTGGGCGAGCGTCTCCCTCTCGCTGACGCGGTTGCGATCCCGCTCCCGCACCCCTCCGGCGCGAGCGGCTGGCTGAACGCTCCGGAGAATCGCAAGCGGCTCGCAGCGGCGCTCGCCGTCGTGCGCGAGGAGCTCGCGGCGCTCGGAGCCCTCCGCGGTGCCGCCGGCTACACGACCTGATCGTCCGGAAGCTCCTCCACGAACTCCTGGCCCAGGCGTGCGGCGTCGAACTCCTTGCCGACGACGTGGTGGTACGGAACGCCTGAGAAGAAGTGGTGGCTGCGGGTCGGGAAGTCCTCGCCGTCTGCCCACTCCTCGCGCTGCAGCTCGATGTAGCCGTGCTCCTGGACCTCGCCCATCCGCTGCAGGAGCTGCGACAGGCCGTGGCCCATCGCGTGCTGGCCGCCGAGGGTGATGAAGATGAACTTGAACCCCAGCTCGCCGAGCTGGGCGAACGTGATCGGGTCCGGGTCGTTGAACCACTTGAACGAGCTCGACCAGTTGAACGCAAACCGGGCATCCGGGAAGCGCCGGGAGATCGCTTCGGCAAACGTCTCGAGCGGCGCCCGCTCCGAGGTCGGGAACTCGCACCAGAGCAGGTCTGGAATGCCCGTGTCGAGGTATCGCAGGCCCCGTTCGACCGCGAGGTCGAGGCCGCGCTTCGATTCGGGCGCGTCGACCGCCGAAAGGCCGTCGGTGCGGGCGATGATCACGAAATCCTCGTTGCCGCAGTCGTCGGCGACCGCTCGTGCCATGCGGAGCTTGCCGACCATCTCGCTCGCCGGAACGAGCGCCTTGCCGCCGATGTGGCCGCAGCGCTTCGGAAGCACCTGATCTTCGATGTGGGCCGCTGCCACGCCCGCGTTGACGTACAGCTCGGCCGTGCGCATGACGTTGAAGATGTTCCCGTAGCCGCCGTCCATGTCGACGATGACCGGCGGGATCTCGAGGTGGCGCGGCGCGATGCCCTTCTCCGGGTCGCCAACGGCCATCGTGAGCTGGAACTTCCGCAGGGCCGACACTGTGCGCCGGGCCCCGTCTGCGATCTCGACCGAGTCATAGATGTCCATGTCGGTCGTGCCGAGGTGGCCGATGGCGAACGAGTAGCCCGAGAAGTAGACGGCCTTCAGCCCGTGGTACATCGCGAGCTGGGCGCCCATCGGGTCGTAGACGCCGGGGCCGAAGAGGTAGGGCTCGGTCTCGAGCAGCTCGCGCATCCGGGTCGAAGGGTTCGTCCAGCGCGAGGCGGGAACGTCGTATCCGTCCGGAAGCAGTGGCGTCGGCGCCAGCTCGACCGTCCTCTCGCTCCGAAGCTCCTCGACATGGGTCATCGTCCCGCCTCCTTCTCCGTGTGTCTACTCGTTGGGGTGATCGCGGACACAGTCCCCGGGGCAGGTGCACTCCCCGCGGCTCGCGCCGTCGACGCGAAGCAGGCCCGCCGGGATGCCCGCCGCCAGGCCCTGCGGGATCTCGGCCGCGATCGCCGCCGGCGTCGAAGCCTCGTTCTCGATGCTGGGGGCCAATGCGCTCACCGTCTGCCTCCTCCGTTGACCGTCGGGCAACAGCGTTGCCCCTTCGGCAATAACGTTGGGTTCGATCTCAGTGTAGGAGTGGTGAATTCATCACGCCAATTGTTCCTAATGATCAGTTTCATAGATATTGCTGATATCTTGTCGCGATGCTGCTCGCCCAGCTCGAGGGCTTCGTCGAGATCGCCCGCCGCGGCTCGGTCACCCGCGCAGCCGAGGCGCTTTTCCTGACCCAGCCGGCGCTTACGGCTCGCCTGAAGGGCCTCGAGCGCGAGCTGGAGACCGAGCTCTTCGTCAGAACCGGTCGCGGTGTCCGCCTCACGGAGGCCGGCCGCGCCCTTCTTCCCTACGCACAGCGCTCGCTGCAGACGATCGCCGAAGGCCGACACCTGGTCGCGGAGCTCGCCCGGGGAGGCGCCGGCGAGCTCGCCCTCGGCGCGGCGCCGGCAGTCTCGACCTACGTGCTGCCGGCGATCCTCGACCGCTACCACCGGAGCTACCCGAACGTCCAGCTCGCGGTGCGGACCGGCCATTCCGAGGAGATTCTCGAGCTCGTCCTGCGGGAGGAGGTCGAGCTCGGCCTCATCCGGGCGCTTCGGCACCCGAACATCGCAAGCACGGCGCTGTACGAGGACGAGCTCGTGCTCGTCTGCGACCCGCCACACCCGTTCGCTCAGCGGCCGGAGATAAGCGTCGAGGAGATCGGCGGGGAGCGCGTGATCCTGTTCGACCGGACGTCGAGCTACCACGACCTGACCGAGGCGTTCTTCCGGGAGGCCGGCGTTGTGCCGCGCGGCGTCATGGAGCTCGACAACATCGACGCGACGAAGAAGATGGTCCGGCAGGGGCTCGGCGTCGCGATGGTGCCGAAGACGGCGGCCTCGGAGGAGCTCGAGGCGGGCACGCTGCACGCGGTGCACATCGCCGACGCCCCGCCCGTCCGCCGGCAGATCGTTGCGATCCGCCGACGCGATGCGGGCCCTGCCGAGGGCCTTGCGGCCGCGTTCCTCGCCACGATCGAGGCCATGCGGCCGGCGCTCCTGCGCGCCGCGGCCGGCTAGCCGGCCCGCGCAGCGCCTCGCCCGGACGCCGAAGAGCCTCCCCCGATCGGGTGGCCGGAGCTACGCGAATCCGGCCCTCAAGTCACCCCCCTTCGCAGCCGAACCATGGGAGGACCACCCCACCTCGGAGGCGTGACCATGCAACGACTCAGGCTCAACGACGCGGCGACCCTACGGGACTACCTCCGCGTCATTCTGCGGCACAAGTGGGTCGTTCTGGCCGCCCTCGTGCTCGCTCCGGCTGCCGCGGTGCTCCTCTCGCTCCGGCAGCCCCCGCTCTACGAAGCCTCCGCGGAGGTGCTGCTCTCCCGCCAGAACCTCGCCGCCACGCTCACCGGGACACAGGACCCGACCGTCTACCAGCAGGCCGAGCGTGTCGCCGAGACCCAGGCGCAGCTCGCCCGCGTGCCAGACGTCGCGCAGCGCACCATCGATGCGGTCGGCGTCGAGGGGCTCACCGTGCGGGAGTTTCTCGAGTCCTCGAGCGTCGACGCCCAGCGGAACGCCGACCTGATCGAGTTCACGGTGAAGAACGAGAGCCGGGAGCAGGCCGAGCAGCTCGCCACCGAGTACGCCGGGCAGTTCACCAAGTACCGACTCGAGCTCGACACGCATGCGCTCGGCCTCGCCCAGGATGAGGTCGAGGCCCAGATCACGGAGCTCGAGGCCCAGGGCGACCACGCGTCGGCCCTGTACGCCAGCCTCGTCGACAAGGAGCAGCAGCTGCGGACGATGCAGGCGCTGCAGACGTCCAACGCGTTTCTCGTGCGCAGCGCGGAGCGCGCCGACCAGGTGCGTCCGACGCCCGTGCGCAACGGGCTCATCGGCGCGGCGCTCGGCCTCCTGCTCGGGATCATGCTCGCGTTCCTGTGGCAGGCCCTGGACACGCGCGTCCGTTCCGCGGAGGAGGTCGGCGCAACACTCGGGCTCCCCTTGCTCGCACGGCTGCCACAGCCGAGCCGCCGACTCCGATCGGCGGACAAGCTGGTCATGCTCAGCGAGCCGCGCGGCGTCCACGCGGAAGCGTTCCGCATGCTGCGGACCAACGTCGAGTTCGTAAACCTCGAGCGCGGCGCCCGCACGATCATGGTGACGAGCGCGGTCCAGGCCGAGGGCAAGTCGACGACGATCGCGAACCTCGCCGTTGCGTACGCCCTGGCGGGTCGTCGGGTTGCGCTCGTCGACCTCGACCTCCGTCGCCCCTTCGTCGGCCGCTTCTTCGGGGTGGACGGGCGTGCCGGGGTCACCGACGTCGCCGTCGGCAGGCTCGACGTCGAGCAGGCGCTCGTTCCGATCGAGCTCACGCCCGGGACCGGCGCGGACACCGATCGAAGGGCCGGCGGTGAGCTCTCCGTGCTCCCGTGCGGCTCCGTGCCGCCCGACGCAGGGGAGTTCGTCGGCACGAGGGCCCTCGGAGCGATTCTCCGCAACCTCCGCGAGCGGTTCGACCTCGTGCTGATCGACGCGCCGCCGATTCTCAACGTCGGCGATGCCCTCGCCCTCTCGGCCCGCGTCGACGCCATGCTGATCGTTACCCGCCTCAAGGTCATCCGGCGCGGCATGCTCGCGGAGCTGCATCGGATCCTCGACGCGGTCCCGGCCGAGAAGCTGGGCTTCACCGTCACCGATGCGGGCGCCGAGGACGGCTACGGCCACGCGTACGGCTACGGCTACGGCTACGGCCACACCGCCTCGGACAACGGCCATGCCGCCAGCCCGGGACGGAGCTTCGCCGGCGCCGGGGGGCCGGTCGCGTGACTCGACCGCTTGTCGTCGTGGCCGACCCCTCGTCGGTCTTCCGCGCCGGCCTGCGCGTCGTGGCCGAGCGGGACCGGGCATTCGCCGTCCGCGAAGCACGGGATCTCGACGAGCTCCTCGCACTGGTGGCGGCCGAGCCCACCGACGTCGCCGTCGTCGATCTCGAGCTGCCGCCGCTCGGCGGCCCCCACGCGCTCGAGCGCCTGGCGAAGCAGGCACAGCCCGTTCCCTCGCTCGTGTGGTCGCTCCGGCCGACGCCCGAGGACGTCCTCGCCGCTGTTTCGGCGGGCGCGCTCGGATTCGTCTCGAAGACCATCGGCGCGGCCGAGTTGCTCGGTGCGCTGCGCCGCGTCCTGATCGGCGAGCCGGCGCTCGAGCCGGAGCTCGCAGGCCTGCTCGTGGCGGCCGTGCAGCGTGCGCACGAAGCGCAGCGCGCGCGGGAATCGCTGCTCTCCGATCGCGAGCGGCACGTGCTCGAGCTGGTTGCCGCGGGCCTGCGGAACCGCGAGATCGCCGGCGAGCTCGAGATCTCGGTGTTCACCGTCAAGCGCCACGTCCAGAACATCCTGCGCAAGCTCGAGCTGCCGTCCCGCAGAGCCGCGGCGGCGCTGCACGCGGGACGGAGCCCGGGGCATTCGACGGAGGCTGCATGACGCCGGAGTCGCGTGAGCCGCGGCCGGTGGTCGCCCTCGTCTCCGCTGCGCCGCTCGTGACCGAAGCGCTCTCGTCGGCGCTCGGCGGGTTCGCGGAGGTCCTCGCCCTGCCGGGAGGCCAGAGCGACCTGAGAGGGCTCCTCGACTCGGTTCGCCCCGCGGGTGTCGTCACCGACGACCCGGCGGATGCCGCAGCCGCGGCGACCTACGCCGGTACCGGGGGCGCCGCGGTCCTGCACGCCCGTATTGCCCGCGGCTCGCTCGAGGTGTGGAACGGTCGCGGCTGGGACGAGGCGGCCGGCGACCTGTCGCCGGAGCTCGTTCGCAACACGCTGCTCGCCCGGCTGCGCGACCAGGGGCCCGCCCGATGAGCGCGGCACGAGACACGCTGGCGCCTGCGCTCGAACGCCCGCCGCTGCCCGAGGTCGGCGAGCTGACACTGAGCATCCTCGAGCATCGACGCCGGCTCGCCCACAGACGAGGCTGGCTCGTCCGCCGCGCGCTCGTCGCGGCCGACGTCATCGGGCTCACGCTCGCGTTCGTCCTCGCCGAGCTCCTCCACCCCGGGTCGGGTCAACGCCTCGGGACGTCCGAGGAGGCCGTGATGTTCTTCTCCGTCACGGTTCCGGCCTGGGTGCTCGCGGCCAAGATCGCCGGTCTCTACGACGGGGACGAGGAGCGCGCCTCGACCACGACCACCGACGACCTCGCCCGGGTGTTCCAGCTCAGCACGCTCGGCGCCTGGGTGTTCGTCGCGGTCATATGGATCTCCGGGCTTCCACGGCCCGACGTCGGCCGCGTGATCGCGGTCTGGCTGCTCGCGGTCGGCACCGTGACGCTCGCACGCGTCGCGGCACGTGCCGCCTGCCGGCAGCGGCTCACCTACCTCCAGAACACGGTCATCGTCGGGGCAGGAGACGTCGGCCAGCTCGTCGCGCGCAAGTTCCTGAAGCACCCCGAGTACGGCATCAACCTGCTCGGCTTCGTGGACAGCGACCCGCGGTCACTCACGAACGGGCTGGCCTCCGTGCCCGTGCTCGGCGGCACCGGGGAGCTCCCGCGGCTCGTCCGGGCGCTCGACGTCGAGCGTGTCGTCGTCGCGTTCACGCGCGACCCCCAGGACGACCTGCTGGAGCTCGTCCGCAACCTCAACGAGCTGGACGTCCAGGTCGACATCGTGCCTCGCTTCTTCGAGGTCATCGGGCCGCACACGGTCGTCCACGACGTCGAGGGGCTCTCGCTGGTCGGCGTCCCGCCGGTACGGCTTCCGCGGTCGTCGCGGCTGCTGAAGCGGACGATGGACCTCGCCGTGGCGCTGCCCGGCCTGCTCCTGCTCACGCCGGTGCTCGCCGTGGCGGCGGTCGCGATCAAGCTCGACTCCCCCGGTCCGGTGTTCTTCCGCCAGGTCCGGATGGGCTCGCGCGACCGCGAGTTCCGGATCGTGAAGTTCCGAACCATGGCGGTCGATGCGGATGCCCGCAAGAGCGAGGTGGCTCACCTGAACCGCCACGCGGCCGACGGCGACAGCCGGATGTTCAAGATCCCCGCCGACCCGCGGGTCACCCGGGTCGGCCGGCTGCTCCGCCGGACATCGCTCGACGAGCTCCCGCAGCTGCTCAACGTCATCCGCGGCGAGATGAGCCTCGTCGGACCGAGGCCGCTCATCCTCGACGAGAGCCGCCACGTACGGGACTGGGCTCGCCGACGGCTCGACCTCAAGCCGGGCATCACCGGCCTCTGGCAGGTGCTCGGCCGCAGCGACATCCCCTTCGACGAGATGGTCCGGCTGGACTACGTCTACGTGACCGGCTGGTCGCTCGGCGGCGACCTGCGCCTCGTCCTGCGCACGCTGCCCGCGCTCGTCGGCCGATCGAAAGGAGCCTCCTGATGACCGACGGCACCGCCGGCGCGAACGCGCCGCGCGCCCTGCTCGTGTGCTCTTCGGGAGGGCACCTCTACCAGCTCTTCCGTCTCGAGCCCTGGTGGAGCACGCTCGATCGCCGCTGGGTCACGTTCGACACGGAGGACGCTCGATCGCTGCTCGCGGGCGAGGACATGACGTTCGCCCACCGGCCGACGACGAGGAACGCGCGCAACGCGCTGCGGAACTTCCGCCTCGCCCTGCGCGTGCTTCGCTCCTGGCGGCCGGACGTCGTGGTCTCGACCGGCGCCGGCGTCGCGTTCCCGTTCTTCGTCGCCGCGAAGCTGCTTCGAGTCCCGTCCGTGTACGTCGAGCAGTACGAGCGCATCGACGCACCGACGCTCACCGGAAGGCTCTGCCACCCGCTGGCGAGCCGCTTCCTGCTCCAGGTGCCGGAGCAGCGGCGGTTCTATCCGCGCGGGATCGTCATCGGGCCGCTGCTGCCATGACCGACACGTCGCCATTCAGGATCTTCGGAACGGTCGGCACGGACCACCACCAGTTCGACCGGCTCATCGACTGGCTCGACGGCTGGCTCGACGAGACGAGCCAGGTCGAGCCGGTCGAAGCAGTCGTCCAGGCTGGGGCCAGCAAGTCGCCGCGCCGCGCCGGGTGCGCCGGGGTGCTCCCCTTCGACGAGTTCCAGTCCGCGCTCGCCGAGGCGGACACTGTCGTCTGCCACGGCGGCTCGTCCACGATCGCCCAGGCGCAGCTTGCCGGACATCGGCCGCTCGTCATTCCCCGGCGCCCGGAGCTGGGCGAGCACGTCGACGACCATCAGGTTCGCTACGCCGCACGCCTGGCGGAGCACGGCGAGATCGTTCTCGCCGACAGCTACGACGCGTTCACCGCCGCTCTCGATCGCGGGCTCGCAACCAGGCCGGCCCGGCCGCGTGCGCTCACGGCGGCCGTGGAAGCACCGGCCGTCGAGCGATTCCGTGCGCTCGTCGAGCCGTTGCTCCGCAGCCGGAAGGACCGATGACGGCCGCAGCCGGAGGATCGAGGCGGGCGACGTCGGGCGAAACCCTTCCCGCCGTCTCGGTGATCGTCCCCACGCGAGACCGTCCCGAGCTGGTGCGCCGGGCCGTCGCCTCCGTGCTCTGCCAGACCTACGCCGGTCACGTCGATTGCGTCGTCGTCGTCGACCAGAGCGCCTCCCCCGCCGGCCTCCCGACGCCGGCCGAGAGCACGCGCACCCTCCGTGTCATCCCGAACACCCGTGCTCCGGGGCTCGCTGGGGCACGGAACACCGGCATTCTCGCCACCACTTCCCCGCTCGTCGCGTTCCTGGACGACGACGACGAGTGGCTGCCGGAGAAGCTCACCCGCCAGGTCGACTGCCTCGTCCGTACTCCGGGGGTCGGGCTCGTGGCGTGCGCGATCGAGATCGTCCTCGAGGAGCGGCGGGTCGTCCGCCGAATCCCGCGCCTGACGACGCACGGCGACCTCCTTCGTTCGCGCGTCATCGCTCTGAACCCGTCGACGCTGCTCGCGCGGCGGCCTCTGATCGACGAGGCCGGCCTCGTCGACGAGGGCATCCCGGGCGGCTACGGGGAGGACTACGAGTGGCTCCTGCGCGCGCTCCGGACGACCGGGGCGGCCGGGCTCGCCGAGCCCCTGGTCCGCATCTCCTGGGCCCGCGCCTCGTGGTTCGAAGGTCGCTGGGCGCTCATGGCCGACGGGCTCGAGTACATCGTCGAACGGCATCCGGAGCTCCTGGCCGACGGGCGCGGAGCGGCGCGGATCCTCGGTCAGATCGCGTTCGCACGCGCAGGCGCCGGCGAGCGCTCGCGAGCGGTGCGCTACGCAGCCCGGAGCCTCGGCCGGCGCGTCTCCGAGCCGCGCGCCCTGCTCGCGCTCGGCGTCGCGGCCCGGGTGCTCAGGCCGAACGGCGTGCGGAGGATGCTCGCGGCGGCAGGTCGAGGCGTATGACGGCGACCGCGCTCGAATGGAGCGGCGGTCGAGCCCGGCTCCCCAGTGCGCGCCTCCCGTTCTACCTGCTCCTGCTGGGTTTCCCGGTCTGGTGGGCGCTCGGAGCCTGGGCCTTCATGTGGCCGCTCCTCGCGATTCCGCTGGCGTTCGCACTGCTCATGCGGGGTGAGATCCGTCTCCCGCCGTACTTCGCGGTCTGGCTTCTGTTCCTCGGCTGGGTCGCCGTTTCGAGCGCCTCGCTGGAGGGCAGCAGCACCGTCCTCGGCTTCGGGTTCCGCGCGGCGTTCTACGTGTCCGCGACGGTGGTCCTCCTCTACGTCCTCAACACGCCGCGAACGATCCTGCCCACCGGCTCGGTGGTCAATGCCATAACCGCCTACTTCATCGCGATCGTCGTAGGCGGCTGGGTCGCAGTGTTCGCGCCCGACCTCGGCTGGACGAGCGTGGTCGAGCGGGTCATGCCGGCAGGCCTTCTCGACGTCGATTTCGTGCGCGCGCTCGTCCACCCGACCTTCTCGCAGCCGAGCGACTTCATGGGCTACGAGGTCGGACGGCCGCATCCGTTCTTCGCATACACGAACGAGTGGGGCTCCACGGTGGCGCTCCTTGCCCCCGTCGCGGTGCTGGCCCGCGAGAGCTCGCGGTCGCCGGCCTGGCGCTGGGCCACCCTCGCAGCGCTCGTCGGCGCGGTCGTGCCGCTCGTCCTCTCGCTCAACCGCGGTGCCTGGGTCAGCCTCATCGTCGCCGTCGCCTTCGTCACCATGCGGCTGCTGATCTCGGGCCGGCTTCGCAACGTCGGCCGCATCGTCGTTCTCGCCCTGGCGCTGACGGGAGTCGTGTTCCTGACCGGCGGCGCCGGCGTGATCACCGATCGCATCGACCACGGCCACAGCGACAAGGGACGCGGTGAGCTCTACGGCGAGACCATCCACCGGTCGATGGAGAGCCCCGTTCTCGGCCACGGCGCGCCTCGCCCGTCCGAGGTGAGCCCGGGGCTCCCCTCCGTCGGCACTCACGGCCAGTGGTTCCTCGCGCTCTTCTCGCAGGGCATCCCGGGGCTCGTCCTGATCGTCGGCTGGATCGTGCTGACGTTCTTCGGACTGCGAGGTGAGGAGACCCGCCTGTCGCTCTGCGTTCGGACCTGCCTCCTGATCACGTTCGTCCAGGGCTTCTACTACGAGCTCCTGCCGATGCAGCTGTGCCTCCTGGCGGTGCTCATCGGGCTCGCCTGGCGGGAGCGCTACCCGCCGACGGAGCCGCGTGACCTACCGCCCGCCGACACGCCCGCGTGGGGCCGTGACGTCCGAGCGGAGGCGCCGTGACGAAGCTGGGCGGACGACGCCTCGGCCTCGGCCTCGCCGACCAGGCACTTGCAAGCGGGACGAGCTTTCTGCTCGCCATCCTGGTCGCCCGGCACTCGACTCCGGCGGAGTTCGGGGCATTCGCGCTCGCCTGGACGGCGTACTGGATCAGCCTCGGCGTGACGAGGGCGCTCGTGTGCGAGCCGATGCTGATCCGCTACGCGGGTCTCGAGGGTGCCCGCTGGCGCGTCGTCGTCTCCCGTGGCGCCGGCGCGGCGCTCTGTCTCGGCGTCTGCTTCTCCATCGCGTGCGCCGTCGCCGGCGGGCTCGCTCCCGGTGGGATCGGACCGTGGTTGCTCACCCTCGCCGCGATGCTTCCCGCGCTGCTCGTCCAGGACGTCTGGCGAGCGGCCTTCTTCGCCCGCTCGAAGCCGCAAGGCGCATTCGTGAACGATCTCGTGTGGTTCGCCGTGCTCGCCGCCGGCGTGGGCCTCGTCGAGAGCGGCGTCCTCACCGGCGGCCGTGCCGCGCTCGGAGCCTGGGGAGCGGCGGGCTGCGCAGCGGCCGTCGTCGGCGCCTGGCAGACACGCGCGCTCCCCGCCGTTCGATCCCCGCTCGGCTGGTGGAGGCGCGTCCGACCGCTCGGAGGCCGGCTCGTGACGGAGTTCGTCACCCTCACTCTCGCGGGCCAGCTGGCAACGATGGCCGTCGCCGTCGTCGGAGGCCTCGCGGCCGCCGGAGCCTTGCGCGGTGCGCAGAGCCTGCTCGGCGTCATGAACGTCCTCTTCGCCGGCCTCCTCTTCACGCTCGTTCCCCACGGGGTGAAGCTCGCCCGCTCCTCCCCCGTCTCCGTGCTGAAGCTGTCGCAGCGCGTGGCCGTCGCGTGCGCGACGGCGGCCCTGGCTCTCGGGATCGGGCTCTCGCTGCTGCCCGACCACGTCGGCGAAGCGCTGCTCGGCGCCGTCTGGCCCGCAACACGCGACGTGCTCGTGCCGCTCGCGCTCGCCTTCGCCTTCGCCGGCGTCGTCTTCGGCGCGACCGCCGGCCTGCGCTCCCTCGCCGACACGAAGCGCAGCCTCCGGGCGCGCGTGCTCGTGGCGCCGCTCACCGTTTCCGGCGCCGCGGTCGGCGCGGTCTTCGGAGCCCGCGAAGCCGCCTTCGGGCTGGCCGCCGCCGGTCTCGTCGCCGCCGCGATCTGGTGGCGCAGCCTCACGACGTCCGTGGCCGCGTCGCAGGACGCGCCCGGGCATGTGCAACGGGTCGCTTCCCGGCCTCGCTACGCCCCGCCTCCCGGAAGGAATCAGCGTGTTGCGGCCACCGATTAAGGTCGTGTACGTCACCGGCTGGGGACGGAGCGGCAGCACGCTGCTCGACGTCGTGCTCGGCCAGCTGCCCGGCTTCTTCTCCGCCGGCGAGCTCGTGTACCTGTGGTCGCGCGGCATCGGTGCCGGCTGGACGTGCGGCTGCGGCTCCCCGGTCGCGTCCTGTGCGGTCTGGGGCGAGGTGCTCTCGGATGCGTACACGTCGCCTGCGCAGGACGTGGCGCGACGCATGGAGCTCCTCGAGCAGCGCCTGATCCGCACGCGCCACCTCCCGGCCCTGTTCTCGCCCGGCCTGAGGCGCCGCTGGCGCCCGGGGCTCCTCGAGGAGTACGCGGACAACCTCGCCTCGCTCTACGGGTCACTCGCCCGTCTGACCGGCTCGAGGGTGATCGTCGACTCCTCGAAGCTTCCCGCGTACGCCGCGGTTCTCGGCTCGATCGACGGGATCGAGGTCTACGTCGTCCACCTGACCCGCGATCCGAGAGCGGTCGCGTACTCGTGGGCGAGCGGCACCAATCCGGGGATCACCGAGCGCATCGGGATCGGCAAGAGCTCGCTCTACTGGGGGCTCTTCAACGTCGGAGCCGAGGCGCTGAGGAGCAGGCACGGGCTGCGCTACCTGCAGCTTCGGTACGAGGACCTGGTCGCGAGCCCAAGGGGCACGTTCGAACGCATCCTCGAGTTCGCCGGCGAGGAAAGCGCCTTCACGCCTTTCACCGGCTCACACGCCGTCTCGGTGGCGCCGACGCACACGGTCTCGGGGAACCCGTCGCGATTTCGCACGGGCTCGATCGAGATCGCCGCCGACACCCGCTGGCTCGGCGAGATGCCGGCCGTCCAGAGAAGCGCGGTGACGCTCATGACGGTCCCGCTGCTCGGGCGTTACGGCTATCGGCTTTCGAGACCGGCCGCAGGGGGCTCGCGGTCCACGCCCGTGGAGGTCGGCGGCTGATGCGCGTCGCCCCCGTCTGCGACTGGTTCCTGACGTACACGGCGTGTCTGGCCGCCGCGCTCGCCCGCGGCGGCGCCGAGGTGACGTCGCTCTGTCGCGACCATTCCTGGAGGTCGCCGCCGAGCACAGTCTTCGCGTCTACCGGGAAGCCGTGGCGGCTCGGAGGTCGTCCCGGTGAGCGCAGTCGGTGACCTCGTCGCGATCCGCAAGGTCGCGATTCCGCGCCTGACGGCCGTCGGCGGCTCTTCAACCGTCACCTTTGCGGTAACGACGCTCGGGGCCACCTCGCTGCTCGCGGCTCGAGGCGGGTACTTCCCCACGAGCTGGGGCTGGGCCACCGTCACGCTCGCCTGGGGCGCCGCGCTCGGCGCCGTGCTGCGTCGCCGCCTCTGCCTCGGCCGCCGGGAGCTCGCCTTCCTCGGGGCGCTCACGGCGCTGGCCGCCTGGATGGGGCTCTCGTACTTCTGGTCGGACAGCGGCTGGCGCGCGGTGCTTCGAGACGCAGCGCATTGCCGTGTACGTCGCGCTCGCAACCGCCGCCCTCGTACTCCTGCGCCGTGCGACCGTGCCGGCCCTGCTCGGGGGCCTGTTGGCGGCCGTCACGCTCGTCGCGGGCTACGGCCTCGCCACGCGCCTGTTCCCGGCGCGGCTCGGAACTGCCGATCCGGTCGCCGTCTACCGCCTCGCCGAGCCGCTCGGCTACTGGAACGCGCTCGGCGTCCTCGCCGCGCTCGGGACGTTGCTCGCGCTCGGGCTCGCGTTGCGGGCAAGGACGCTGCGCAGCCGCGCCCTCAGCGCCGCGTGCGCGCCGATCCTCGTCACGACGCTCTACTTCACGTTCGGCCGCGGCTCCTGGATCGCCCTGGCCGTCGGGCTCGCCGCCGCGGTGGCCGTGGATCCCCGCCGGCTCCAGCTCTGTGCCGGCCTCGCCGCCGTCGTCGTGCCGACGGCCGCGGCCGTGGCTCTCGCCTCGCAGGCGGACGCGCTCACGCGCCAGGGAGCAGAGCTCGCGGACGCGACCCGGAGCGGCCACCGCCTTGCCCTCGCGCTGCTGCTGCTCGCACTCGGAAGCGGCGCCGCCGCGGCGGCGTTCGGCTACGCGGAACGGCGGCTGAGGCCCAACCGGACGGCGCGGCAGGCGTTCGCGGCGTTGCTCGTGGGGCTCCTCGTGCTCGCGCTCGCCGCGGGCTGGCTGCGCTTCGGCAGCCCGCCGGGAGCCATCGCCGGCGCCTACGACGCCTTCACCGCACCTCCGCCCCGGGTGGACAGCGACCTCAACGGGCGGCTGTTCAGTCTCTCCGGCAACGGGCGACACGAGCTCTGGCGCGTCGCCCTCGACGCGACGCGCCGGGCGCCGGTGATCGGATCCGGCGCGGGCAGCTACGAGCTCACCTGGCTCGAGGCGCGGCCCAACGGCCTCAAGGTCCGCGACGCACACAGCCTCTACCTCGAAACGCTCGCCGAGCTCGGAGCCGTCGGCCTGGCCTTCCTCCTCGTCGCGCTGGCGCTCCCCCTTGCCGCGGCCGCCCGGGCGCGCCGCAGGCCCCTCGTCCCGCTTGCGCTCGGCGCCTATGTCGTGTTCCTCGTTCACGCGGCCGCGGACTGGGACTGGGAGCTGACCGGCGTCACGTCGGTGGCGCTCCTGTGCGGCGCGGCACTGCTCGTCTCGTCGCGCACGGGAGCCGCGCCCAGCCGGGGCCGGCGAGTGCGAATCGCCCTGGTCGCGCTCTGCCTCGCGCTCGTGCCCCTTGCGCTCTCAGGCCTGCTCTCGGCGGGCGCGCTCGCCGCGGGCCGCGCAGCAGCCGGGCGCGCCGACTGGGCAGGCGCCGAAGCCGAGGCGCTCCGGGCGACCCGCTTCGCGCCGTGGTCACCCGAGCCGTGGCGCGCGGCCGGCCAGGCGCGTCTCGCGCGCGGCGACCTGTCGGGCGCCCGCGAGAGCTTCGAGCGGGCCCTCGCTCTCGCACCGAGCGAGTGGAACCTGTGGTTCGACCTCGCGCGCGTCCTCGAGGGCCCCGACCAGGAAGCCGCGCTGGCGCGTGCGGCCGCCCTGAACCCGAAGAGCCCGGAGATCGCCCGGCTGCGCGCCGAGACGAGCGGCATCGAGCTCGATGCGACCACTTCCACGGAGGAGCTGCCATGAACCCCCTTGCCGACCCAGAGCCCCTGATCCGGCGCGTCTACGCGTACGTGGCGTACCGCATCGGCGACGGGCCGGATGCCGAGGACGTGACGAGCGCGGTCTTCGAGCGCGCGTTGCGCTACCAGGAGAGCTACGACCGGCGCAAGGGCTCGCCGCTTGCCTGGCTCGTCGGCATTGCCCGCCGGGAGATCGACTCGGCGCTTGCCGCGCGGCTCCCGCTTCACGGCGAGGAGGCCCCGGTCGAGCCTGCCGCGCCCGGGGATCTCGCCGAGGACTCGGTACGCCGCCTCTCGATCGCAGCCGCCGTCGAGCAGCTCGATCCGCGCGACCGGGAGCTGATCGCGCTTCGCTACGGCGCCGACCTGACGGCGCGGCAGATCGGAGAGCTCCTGGACATGCAGACGAATGCCGTGGAGGTCGCGCTCCACCGCGCGCTCGCACGACTCCGCGAGGGCGCCGTCGCCGAGACCGCGCCCGGGATCGTCCGGCCGGCGCCCGCCCCCGCCAGGGCGACATGAGCCGCCCGTAAGGGTTTCCGCCCACCCGGCGGTAGAGAGATCACAACCACGCAACTCAGCGCGTAACGGCAGGAAAGGACGAAAGCCATGAACATCAACTGGAGGCGCAAGGAGCGCGGCGTCGAGCACGAGCTCCGCGCGGCGCGGCCCGCGCCGAAGCCCGAGTTTCTCTCGGCCCTGAGCGAGCAGGTTCGCGCGGAGAGCAAGCGCAGCCGCTTCGGCGCCCGGCCTCGCCTCGCCCTTGCGGGCGTGCTCACGGCAGGGCTGCTCGCCGCCGTCGGCGCCTTCGGCGGCTTCGGATACGCGGCGACGGCCGCGAAGAACGCCGTCGACGCGGTAGGCGGAATTCTCGTCGCCGGGAGCGACGATCCCATCCAGGTCCGCATGCTCACGGCCGGGGCCGACCAGTACCAGGAGGGCTTCGCCTGGGGCGACCCGAGTCACAACCATGACGGCGCCCCCGGGATCGGCCGCAAGGGCGGCGAGCTTGCCCCGCCGCTCGTCGCGAGCTGCACCGGAACGGTCGCGCGGATCGCGACGACGATCGTGCTCGACGAGCAGGCCGACCTCGCGGTCAGCGTCGTGGGGCCCGGCGGCAAGAAGCTCGTCCTGACCCAGAAGGGCAAGCAGACCAAGACGATCCGCTCCCGCGTGCTCGTCCCGCGGACGGTCCGGATCACGCTGCGGATCCCGTGCAGCGTGCTCGAGGACGGCGCCCGCTACAAGATCGTCGTCCAGGCGACCGACCCGGACGGCAACAGCTCGAAGCTCGAGATCCCCTTCAGGGCTCTCAACCTGACCACCTGATCGCTCCTCCGACGATCAGCGATTCGAGCGGGCGACGAAAGTCGCCCGCTCGCGTCTCTCGACCCGGTAGCCGGGGTCGACGAGCTCGACCGTGCGCTGTGCCGCCCCCGTGGCCACCCCGGCCGGCCTGAGCTCGAGCGCGGAGAAGCGGAAGGCGAACAGGTTGCACGCGGGGCGGCCGCCGTCCCAGCTCTCTGCGGTTGCCACCGCCGGGAAGCGACCGTGGCTGCCGGGAAGGTGGACGGCCGGGCCCACCGGGCGCCCGTCGACGAAGGCCCGCCACCACGAGCTCCGGCCCGCCAGCTCCAGCACGGCAAGCCGCCGCGTCTCGCCGACGGCGATCCCGATTTCGACGACGACGAGCCTCGGGCGCTTGCCCGGACGGGCCCACTCGACGTAGACCCTCTGCGTGAACTGCGGGCTCGTCGCGATCCCGACCTGGAGCCACTCGTCGCGGCCGCCCGGCCCCATGCCGTAGCCTCCGACGCCGACCCAGGCCGCGACATGGCCGCTCTGCACCCTGGGCCGCACGAGTGCGCTCACGGTCGCGCCGACCCCGCGCACGGCCGCGCCCGAGGCAACGCCCGCGTACCCGTAGCCGGGGAGGCCGCAGCCGCGGGCAGAAGCCGCGATCGCGGAGCTCGTCCAGGTTGCGGCGCACAACGCCGCGAGCACGGCGAGCAGGGCGACTCGTCGCCTGTGCACGGGACCTCCCGGGGTGAGGAAACTGGCCCGAACGGGGGAGCCGCAGCTCCCCCGGCCGGTGGACTCACCGTACCCCCCGTCGGGGTGAGACGGCTATCCCTTGAAGGAGGGAACGCGTCGTGCGAAGGCTGCGAGGCTGTGACCGCGGCCTTTCGGCCGCTCCCGGCGGGTCGCAGGCGGCCGAGCCGCCCGCTCAGCCGCTACAGCTGTGACCGCGGCCTTTCGGCCGCTCCCGGCGGGTCGCGGGCGGCCGAGCCGCCCGCTCAGCCGCTACGGCCGAAGAGGGAGAAGCGGCGTGGCGCAACGGGCGGCCGCGGCGGCAAGGGCAAGCCGCCGACGATCGCCGCAGGGACGTCGTAGGTCAACCAGCGCGCGAGTGCCTCGTCGCCGACGGCACGGGCCGCCCGGCTCATCCCGATGCCGCGAACGTCGGGCGTGTGAGCGTCGCTCGCCACGAGGTGAGCGAGACCCGTCTCGACGAGCGTGAAGCCACACGCGCGGGACCGCCGGCCGATGCGGCCGTCCAACGAGGCCGCAGTCACCTGGCAGAGCACTCCGCCTTCGACGAGAGGCCGCAACCGCTCCGGGTCTCCCTGGACCTCGCCGTTGCGCTCGGGATGCGCCAGGACGGCCGTGATGCCGCGCTCCCGGAGCGCGAGCAGCCGGTCGGCCAGGCCGAGCGGCCAACCGTAGTACGGGCACTCGACCAGGAGGTAGTCCGGGTTGCCGCCGAGCCCGAAGCGCTGCACCTCCTCCTCGGGGAGCTCGTCGAGGCGGTGGAGGTCGATCTCGCCGCCGGCGAGGACCTGCATCGGGATCCCTGCTTCGGCGAGCAACCGCCGGAGATCGGCGACCCGGTCCTCCATCGCGTCGGGCGACGTCGGCCAGTCCTCGCGCACGTGCGGCGTCGCAGCCACGACTCGCGTTCCGTCGGCGAGAGCCGCGCGCGCCATCTCGAGCGCGTCGCCCGGTGTGCGGGACCCGTCGTCGATCCCGAAGAGGATGTGGGTGTGGAGATCGATCACTCGGGTGGCGACGACTGCCGCAGCCGGGAGGTCAGCGCGGGCCCGGCCATGGCCCGACGTCCAGTGTACTGACGGCCCGAGGGCCGCCTCCGGGAGGCCCGAGGTCGCCGCTGGGCACGTGGCTAGACTCGAATCTGTGGCTTCCTCCCCATCGCAGTCCGGCCCGTCGAGGCTCCGCACCTTCGCGCGCCTGCTGTCCTTCCTCGGCCCGTACAGGCTCTCGCTCGGCGTGTCGATCGGGCTCGCGGTCGCGGCCCAGGCGGCCGCGATGGCGATCCCGTGGCTGACCCAGCTCGTCATCGACGACGCGATTCCGCAGCACGAGACGCGTCAGCTCGCGCTCTTCGTCGGCCTCGTCGTCTTCCTCGGCGTCGCGAGAGCCGGCTTCATGGTCGGTCGGCGCCTGATTGCCGGCCGCCAGTCGCTCGGTGTCGAGTACGACCTCCGCAACGCGCTGTACGGACGCCTGCTGCGGCTCTCGTTCGGGTTCTTCGACCGTCACCAGACCGGACAGCTCATGTCGCGGGCGACGGTGGATCTCCAGAACGTCCGCTTCTTCCTCGGCTACGGGCTGATCTTCCTCGCCCAGCACATCCTCACCGTCATCGGCGTGACGATCCTCCTGTTCGTGATCGACTGGGAGCTGGCCCTGATCGCTCTCGCGATCACGCCGGTGCTCGTCGCCGTCGCCTGGCGGTACTCCCACGTCTCCCACCCGGTGCTCAAGGACGTCCAGCAGCGCCTGGCCGACATGACGACGGTCGCGGAGGAGTCGATCGTCGGCGTGAACGTCGTGAAGGCGTTCGCGCGGGAAGGCGACCAGGAGTCGAAGTTCGCGGGCCGGACCGAGGCCATCTTCGAGCAGTCCGTGCGGGCCGCGCGCCAGTCGGCGCTCTACCTGCCGCTGCTCGGGTTCCTTCCCCTGCTCGCCCAGGGGGCCGTCCTCATCGCGGGTGGGCACCGGGTCGTGTCGGGCGACCTCTCGCTCGGCCAGTTCGTGTCGTTCAACTTCTACCTGCTGATGCTCGTGTTCCCGCTGCGGATGCTCGGCATGTGGATCGGGCAGATCCAGCGGGCGACGGCTGCGGGCGAGCGGATCTTCGAGGTCCTGGACGAGCCGCAGGAGATCCGGGACGCCGGGGGCGCGCGTGATCTCCCGGCAGGCGGCGGCCGGATCACGTTCGAAGGCGTCACCTTCGGCTACGACCCTGCGCTGCCCGTGCTCGAGGAGATCGAGCTCGACGTCGCACCCGGCCGCGTGGTCGCGCTGATCGGGCGCACCGGATCGGGGAAGACGACCTTGACCGCGCTGTTGCCCCGCTTCTACGACCCCCAGCGCGGCCGCGTGCTGCTGGACGGCGTCGACGTCCGCGACCTGCGGCTGTCCGGCCTGCGACGCGCGATCGGCCTCGTGTCCCAGGATCCGTTCCTGTTCTCGACCACGGTGCGCGAGAACATCGCCTTCGGCGTCGTCGGCGCCTCCGACGAGGCCGTCGAGCGTGCCGCCCGCGCCGCCCAGGCTCACGACTTCATCGTCGAGCTGCCCGACGGCTACGACACCGTGATCGGGGAACGCGGCGTCACGCTCTCCGGCGGCCAGCGCCAGCGGATCGCGATCGCGCGGGCGCTGCTCGTCGACCCGCGGGTGCTCATCCTCGACGACGCCACCGCTTCCGTCGACGCGACGACGGAGTCGCAGATCCGCAAGGGCCTGCGCGAGGTGATGCGCGGTCGCACGACGCTGATCATCGCGCATCGCCTTTCCACGATCTCGCTCGCCGACGAGATCGTCGTCGTGGAGCAGGGACGCGTCGTCGCCCGCGGCACGCCCGACGAGCTCAGGCGCTCGAGCCCGGTCTACCGGGAGATCGAGGAGCACGGCCTGCTCGCCGCGCTGCCCTCCGCGGAAGCGCTGGAGGTGAGCGCGTGAGCGGTTGGATTGTGAACGAGGCGCCCTTCGGTGCCGAAAGCCTCACCGGCCGACACGACGCCGTCGGCGCGGTACGCCTTGCGGCGCGCGCAACCCGCGCATTCCCCACCCTGGGTGGGGAGTGTTCCACCCGCCACCCGGCGTCAGCCTATCGCCGCAAGTCGCGCGAAAGCGTGCCGGTCCGTGCCAAGAGCGTGAATCTTCTCCGCGAGGGACAGCGCACATGAGGATCCACCAGGCCGGCAACTACTCCGAGCGGGTCTCGTCGAACCAGATCAACGACTGGAGCTGGGCGCAGACCATGCGTCGCGTTGCGGTTCTCGCCCGCCTCGCCGCGCCCTACAGACGGCGCCTGCTCGGCGGCGTGGCGGCGCTGCTCATCGGCACGGCGGCCGCCCTCGCGCCTCCCTATCTCGCCAAGCTCGCCATCGACGAGGGGATCCTCGGGAACGACACCCAGGTGCTCGGGATCATCGCGGCCGTGTTCGTCGCGGTCGCCGTGGTCGGCTGGCTCGCGGGCATGGCACAGACGTACCTCACGAGCTGGGTCGGCGAGCGAGTGCTGGCCGACCTGCGGCTACGCCTCTTCCGCCATCTCGGCCGCCTCTCGCTCGGCTTCTACGAGCGCAACCGCACGGGTGCGATCGTCTCGCGACTCACGAACGACGTCGAGGCGCTGGACCAGCTGGTCACGGACGGGGTCACGAGCCTCGTCCAGAACTTCCTCGTTCTCGTCGGCTCGGCGATCATCCTCGTCCTGCTCGACTGGCGCCTCGCGCTCGCCACGCTCGTCGTGTTCCCGTTGATGGCGGTCGCCACGGCGATCTTCCGCCGGCGCTCGACGCGCGCGTATCGCCGCGTCCGCGAGCGGCTCGGCCTGGTCACCGCCACGCTGCAGGAGGACATCTCCGGGATGCGGGTCGTCCAGGCCTTCGCGCGCGAGCCGAAGGCCGACGAGCGCTTCCGCGAGGTGGGCACCAGCTACCGCGCGGCCAACCACGAGACCGTCGTGCTCAACAGCGTCTACTTCCCGTTCGTCGACCTGCTGGCGACGGCGGCCACCGCGGTCGTCCTCGGGCTCGGAAGCTACCTCGTCTTCGACGGCTCCCTGACGATCGGAACCCTGTTCGCGTTCATCGGCTACCTGACGAACTTCTTCGACCCGGTTCAGCAGCTCTCCCAGCTCTACAACACCTTCCTCGCGGCAGTCGCGGCGCTCGACAAGATCATCGACCTGATGGAGGAGGAGCCCGAGATCGAGGACCGGCCCGGCGCAGTGCTCCTCTCCCCCGTGCTCGGCCGCGTCCGCTTCGACGCCGTGCGCTTCGGCTACGGCGACGGGCCCGAGGTCCTGCACGGCATCGACCTCGAGGTCCCCGCCGGCACCACCGTCGCCCTGGTCGGCCACACCGGCGCAGGGAAATCGACGATCGCCAAGCTGCTTGCCCGCTTCTACGACCCGCGCGAGGGCCGTATCGCGATCGACGAGCACGATCTCCGCGACGTGACCCAGCAGAGCCTGCGCCGGCAGCTCGGCGTCGTCCCGCAGGAGGGCTTCCTCTTCGCCGGCTCGATTCGCGACAACATCGCGTTCGCAAAGCCGGAGGCGACCGACGACGAGATCACCGCCGCCGCCGCGGCGGTCGGGGCCGACACGTTCATCCGGGAGCTGCCCGACGGCTACGCGACCGAGGTCGGACAGCGCGGCGGCCGGTTGTCGCTCGGCCAGCGCCAGCTCGTCGCGTTTGCCCGTGCGCTTCTGGCCGACCCCAGAATCCTCGTCCTCGACGAGGCGACCTCGAGCGTCGACATCCAGACCGAGCAGCGCATCGAGCGGGCGCTCCGGCGGCTCCTCGCCGGTCGCACGGCGTTCGTCATCGCCCACCGCCTCTCGACGATCCGCCAGGCCGACCTCATCGTCGTCCTCGAGCACGGCCGCATCGTCGAGCAGGGCTCGCACGAGGAGCTGATCGAACGCCGCGGGCGCTACCTCGCGCTGTACGGGGACTGGGCGAAAGCGGTCGCCTGACCGGCGCCTAGACTGGCGCCGTGCAGCCGCGAGAGATCTTCGCCGAGGCCTGGCGGCTCTACGCGGCGCACTGGCGCCACCTGCTGGTCCTCTCGGTGCTCGTGTACCTCGCGGTCTCCCTGCTCGTCCTGGCATTCGCGTTCCTGATCGGCATCCTGTCGGCGTTCATCTCGCTCGCCGGCGTGTTCTGGCTGCAGGCCGTGCTGGTCAAGGCGATCGACGACATCCGCGACGGGCGCGCCGACATGTCGGTGCGGGCGACGCTCGAAAGCGCGCTGCCGCGGATCAACGTCGTCTCGGCCGTCGGCCTGCTGGCCTCGATTGCGATCGGGATCGGCCTCGCCCTCTTCATCGTGCCCGGGCTGATCCTGCTGACGATCTGGTCGGTGGTCGTGCCCGTGCTCATGCTGGAGGGCACCGGTGTCTTTCGCTCGTTCGGCCGCAGTCAGGAGCTCGTGCGTGGCCACGGCTGGAGCGTCTTCGCCGTCGTCGCGATCTCGATCGTGCTGATCCTCCTCGCGGGGATCGTGCTCGGCCTCGTCTTCCAGCCGATCGACCCCGAGTGGCTGGAATCGGTCGTCGTGAACGTCACCTCGAACGCGATCTTCGCGCCCTTCGCCGCGCTCGCGTGGACGCTCATGTACTTCCGCCTTCGAGAGCTCCAGGCAGCGCGGTGAAGCTCTCGATCGGCGAGGTGTTCGCCGAGGCCTGGAACCTCTACACGCGTCATGCCGGGAAGATGATCCTCATGGCCGCGATCGTGTTCGGCTTCCTCTCCCTCGTCGCCGCGGCGATCGGCCCCACGCGCCACCCGGCCCTGATCGCGCTCATCGCAGTCGTGTACACGGTCGGCCTGCTCTGGCTGCAGGGGGCGCTCGCCGTCGCGGTCAGCGAGCTCCGGGCAGGCCGGACGATCGACTCGATGGGCTCGGTGTTCGACCGGGTGGCGCCGAGGCTGCTGCCCCTGATCGTGGCCGGCATCCTGGTGGCCATCGGCGTGGGAGGAGGCTTCATCCTCTTCTTCGTCCCCGGGCTGATCCTGCTGACGCTGTGGATGGCCGTGACGCCGGCCGTCGTGCTCGAGGGGAAGGGCGTGCTGGAGGCGTTCGGGCGCAGCTTCCAGCTCGTGAGAGGCGACGGGCTGCGCGTCTTTGCGATCATCGCGATCACGACGATCTTTTCGACCATCATCGCCACCGTGATTCGCGCCCTGCTCACACCGCTGCCACGCTTCTTCGACCTCTACCTTGCCGGTGTGATCGCGAACTCCGTCGTCATGCCGTTCGTCGCGCTCTCCTGGACGATCACGTACTTCGACCTCAAGCTGAACAAGGACCCGCAGTGGAGACCACAGACGAGCACCACGAGCTAGACGACGCCCCGGGGCCGATGGAGGGGGCCGAGGTCCCCGAGGCCCCGCCGGCCCCCGAGGTCGAGCGCGAGGCGCGCCTCACCCCGACGGAGGCGATCGCCAAGATGCGGATCCGCGTGCCCTGGCGGGCGAACCGCAAGCTCCGCGAGCTGGTCTCGCGTGCGAATGCCGACTCGGAGCTGCGCGCCTGGTGGCACGTCGCCAACGTCAACGCGGTCAAGAGACTCGAGATCAACGACCACTCCTGGGTGCACATCCAGATCGTCACGAACATCGCGCTCAAGCTGCTGCGCCAGCTCGTCAAGAACGACATCGAGCCGGCCATGGTGGAGGACTACGGCATGGAGGGCGACGACGCCGAAGTGGTCGTCGTCACCGCGGCGCTGCTGCACTGCGTCGGCATGTCGATCCACCGGGACAACCACGAGGACCTCTCGCTCCTGCTCGCGGAGCGCAAGGCGCGCGAGCTGCTCGTCGGCATCTACGAGGAGCCCGCGCTCACCGTCGTCGTGGTCGAGGTGCTGCAGGCGGTCACGAGCCACCGCGAGGACGGCCGCCCGCTCACGATCGAGGCGGGCATCGTCCGCGTCGCGGACGCCCTCGACATGGCGAAGGGGCGCTCGCGCATCCCGTTCGAACGCGGCCGCGTGACGATCCACGCGCTCTCCGCCGCGGCGATCGAGGCCGTCTCGATCACCGACGGCACCGAGCGGCCCGTGCTGATCGAGATCGAGATGAACAACTCCTCCGGCATCTTCCAGGTCGACCAGCTGCTCAGGGCGAAGCTCCGGGGCTCCGGCCTCGAGCCGTACCTCGAGGTCGTGGCGCACATCGACACGGAGGCCGAGAAGCGCCTCGTGCCGCTCTACCGGCTGGAGGCCTGAGGGCACACGCTCATCCCGGCCTCGCCGGGCGCCGATAACGGAAGGGATGATCGGTCGGTACGGCGTCTTCTTCGTGATGCTCGCCGCGGTGCTCGCCCTCATGCTCGGCGCGTGGAAGCTGTCCGCGTACGTGGACGACAAGGAGCAGGTCGAGAGCGACGCTCCCGCTCCCGCCGATGTCGTCGACGCTTCGGCCGGGCCGATCGAGCAGGCGCAGGCGGTCGCGCTGCAGGCCCGGCTGACCCAGGCCGCGCAGGCCGGCAACGTCTACTACGCCCAGAACGGCACCTTCGCGGGGCTCACGGTCGACGCGATGCGCGCGGTCGACCCGACCGTCGACCCGGGCCTCGCGGTGATCTGGGCCGGTGCGACGGACTATTGCGTCCAGGCCGGTCAGGGCGCGCAGATCGCTCACCTCCAGTCCTCGCGGAGAACGCCCGAAACGGGTCCCTGCCCGGCCTAGGCGGGTTGGCCGGCCGTGCGGCTGGCGCTACACTGGCCAGGCCGTTGCGGGGTCGTCTAATGGTAGGACGCCTGACTCTGGATCAGGTAGTCAAGGTTCGAATCCTTGCCCCGCAGCCTCGGAAAAGCCCCGGAAACGGGGCTTTCTTGTTCCAGGACTTGCACCCAGAGAAGGTCTGGATCACCCTGTGGATCAACCCGAGCCCGCGGGCCGGTCTGAGACTCGGAGGGGTTTGCGCCGAGGCACGGCGCTCGCGGCGAGGTACTGCTCGACCTCGGCTCGCAGAAGCAGCGTGCGCCGGCCGTCCTTCACGCGGGTTAGTCGCCGCTGCGAGAGCAGGTCATCCACGCGCTGGCGCTTGCAGCGCAGCAGGCCGGCGGCCTCGGGCACCGTGAGGTACAGGCTCGGCAGGGGCTCGCTCGAAGCCGAGCCGTTCAGCGAGCCGACGGGGCAGGGGCGTCCAAGACGCGCTCGTCGTAAGCAGCCGCTCGCTGATGACCGCGGCGATAAGCACGCTTCCTCGGTCATCACGCGGCGGCGTTCACCCTGGATCGCTATGTCCATCTCCTCTCGGACGACTTGCCGAGCCAACATTCGTTGACGAGTTAATCGCTCCGTCGCACAGCGAAGAAGCCGTACACGTGGCGGCGAAGACCGATTCGACGTTGGCCCTCTAGCTGTAATTCCTGAAGCACGTTGTTCATCCGGGCCTCCTTGGAGGCTGGGGGTGTCGAAGCCACCAGACCCAAGGAGGTCACCGGATGAAGCTTCACGGTAACGCCAAGACGTGCCCGCATAGCCGCCGGCTGATCGTTGATCGGGTGGGGTGAGGGAGGGCTGGTCGCTGGGCTAGAGGCAGCTGTGGCGGCGGGGGTGAGCGAGCGAACGGGTGGCCAAGTGGCTTGCCCGTTACCGGGCAGGAGGCATCGAGGAGCTTGCTCGATCGCAGCCTCGGCCCCTCACGCGGGTCGCGGCCCGCACTGCCCAGGAGCGGGTGGCCGTCCATCGTTGGCTCTGCGCCGGCTGCGGATGACGGCGGCGGAGATCGCCGAGCTGCTCTCGATGCCGCTTTCGACCGTCTCTGCTGTGCTGCAAACGACGGTGCCTGGGCAAGCGCTCGCGCCTGGAAGCCGCTTGAGCCACCCAATCGCTACGAGCGCCGCCGTGCGGGCGAGCTCCCTGCACGTTGACGTCAAGAAGCTGGGCAAGATCGGCTGTCCCGGCCACCGCGCGCACCGGCGAAAACCGCACAGGCAGCGGGCACGGGGCGTCGGCTGGGAGTTCGTGCACGTATGCGTGGACGACGCGACCAGGCTCGCCTACGTCGAGGTGCTCCCCGACGAGCGGAGCCCTCGACCCTGCGTCGCCCTTCCTGCGTCGCGCCGTCGCCCACTTCAGCGCCCTCGGCATCCGCGTCGAACAGGTAATGACCGACAACGGCAACGGCTACCGCTCGCTCACGCACACCCTCGCCTGCCGAGCACTCGGCCTACGCCACCTCCGCCGGCACCCGCCCCTACCGGCCGCGCACAAACGGGAAAGCAGAACGCTTCATCCGCACCCTGCTCAACGGCTGGGCATACAGCGCCGTCCACCCAAACTCACAAGCACGGAACGCCACCCTAGCCAACTGGCTCGACTACTACAATCGCCGCCGACCCCACAGCAGCCTCAGCCACCAACCGCCCATGAGCCGACTACTCCAGCTCATGAACAACGTCCCTGGGTCTTACACCTAGCCCGGCTCCGAGTCGCCTCCGCCTCGGGTTAGTTCCTTCCGTAGTTCATAGAGTGTTTTGTCGCCGAGTCGTGGTACCCGCCACGCGTGCCAGCCATCGACAGCGGGGAACGGACGTGGCTTCTGCTGCTGCCCGTGACGGCGCGGAGAAGGTGCGACCGTCCGACAGACGGATGGCACCATTCTCGGTCAGCGTTGCCTCGAAACGCTGACCCAACTGGGGCCGATCCCAGACCAAGGCATCGCCTGGCTGAAGTAGCCCCGCGTCCAGAAGGTCGGTCAACCGGACTCGTCGTCCGTCAATCTTCGTGTGATCGATGATCTCCGCGGCCGGCTCTGTTGTTGGAAATTCCGCTTGACGCCTCCGCCAATGGCAACGAACTTCCTCTGCTGTTGATCTTCGAGAAACCGTGACGGGAACAACCTTCACTGGTAGTCCGTTCTCGATCAGAAAGTCGAAAGCCGAGGCTGTTCGGCCGTGAAAGGAGCCTGCAAGAAGTACCAGACGGGAGAGCGGTTTACTACGACCGGAGCCGACGAACCCGTGAACTCGAGCCAGTCAGCGAAAAAATCATCGGCCCCTCGGCGATACATCCTCGCGAGTTCGTCGAGACTCGTCTTACGCGCCCAACCTGGAGATCCAGGCATTGGGCGAGCTGTCCCCAACGTCGCGTTTGACCTCGATGACGACGACGCGGGCCTCGCGGTCGAGCGCCACGATGTCGGGCCTTCCCCCCTCCGGGAGATCGGGCTGCCGCTGAATCAAGAAAAGGCTTTCGCCGACTATCTCCTCAGGGTTGGCCCACGCCAAATCCTCGATCTCGCGCTCGTAGAGATCCTGGCCGCCGTGCAGACGCCGGAACGGAACGAGCTCACCGGTGCTGTCGATTTCGTACAGCGGCACGGTGCTGGCATGCAAACTCGGCACCGGACATCTCCCCGCCGTGGATCAGCCCGCGGATCTACCGAGCAACCGTTTACGCTCCTCGAAGGGCGCGTCGAGAGCAGCCTCGAAAAGCCCGCTCAGGCGGGGTTTTTGTTGCCTCAGCGGTCGTCAGACGAGGCGAGTCCAGGCGGCGTGGACTCGTCCGTCTCCGCCCCCCTGCCGACTCGACGAGCGGCGGTGGCGGACGCGAGGTCGGTGTCTCCGAGCGTCAAGTACCAGTTCGCCAAGTTCTCGGGCGCCTCGCCGGCGTGCTCGCCGGGCGTGCCGACCATCACGAGCATTCGCTTGCCCGTGGGGAAAAACCCCGACCGCACGAGCGCCCGCGACACCCACGGGCGAGGATCGTGGAGAACGAACTGCACTCCGTCGCAGCCTTCGCGACGGAGGGAGCGCGACGCCTCGAGCAGCAGCGCTCGTGCGGAGCGAGCATCGGCGGCAAGGAGATCGCCGATCAGACCACGTGACGACCCGGGCTTTCGACCGAAAACGATCCAGCCGCCGAGAGTGCCGTCCCGCCGACGAGCAGCCCGGATCTCCCACTCTCTGCCGGGTTGCCCGGCCCAGCGCCACCGGAGGTACGCGGCGTCGCGGATCCGGATGCAAGGCGCGTACTGCGCCGACTCGTGCGCAAGCTCGTCGATCTCGGAACCGATTTCACCTAGCGGCTCGACGTGGACCCGGCTTGGGCCGGCGGAAGCCAGGGCCGACGCGCCCCGTGCAGTCAACGCGAGCGGGAGCGCCGCCGTTTGCGACTGCGGCGCGAAGAAGCTCCGGTTGTGGGCTCGAGCCCATTTCGACGCCCCACCGACGACCCTGCCAAGTCCCAACCGTTCGAAGACTTGCGCCGTGCGCTCACGCGGGTAGCTGATACGCACGTCGAGACCATGTTCGCTGGCCAGGAATGCCGCGGCGAGCCGGCGCATGCCGCCGCGCCCTCGGTAACCCCGCTTCACCCAGCTGTCGCCGCCGATGCCGACACGCAGGCGCCGTCCGTCCACCCATATCTCACCCGGCACGTGCGACTGGTGGCCGACGATCGTTCCCTCCGTCTCGAGGACGAAGATCGTGGCGTGCCCACACGGGTTCTTGAGAAACCACCACCGCCAGGCCTCGTCCGAGCGGTCCGCCGACATGGCCTCGCGGAGACCCGTACGGAGTTGCTCCTCGTCGCCGGGCTCGTATGCGCGCACGTGAAACGGGGCTCGACCCTCGGGCATCGACTACGTCACACCCGGAAGGTCGAGGGCGCGCAGCGTGCCGCAGTCGAGTGCCCTTCATGGGAAATCTGAAGCATGTCGACTCGCCGCATGTTGATCGTCCTCCCGAGGTGGCGCCGCCATCCCGAAACCTTGGTCGAGCTTATCCCAACGAACGCCCGCGGTTCATCCACAACCGGGCGTCGTCCACCGTTCGAGCGGCGCTCGGTCAAGGGGAGGGACGCGTCCAACTTCCGCCGACGGTCTCAGTCTGCCTCCGAGCCCGGTCGCGAAACCCCCGGACGAGCATCGCTGCCTGCCCTTTGAGCGGCTCGAGCCCGCCGAGGTGATCGTGTGGGCACCCGACGCGATGACGGCAGACCGGTATCCCGAGACGGTGACAGCGTTGCTCGGCGATCAGTTACGGCGAGGGCGGGCGGCGGCCGAGCACGCGTTCCAGATCGGGCAGCCCGGCGCGCGTGATGCCTACGTGTTCGCGGGTGCGAAGGGAGCGCCGCTCGATTCCGTCAACGGCTTCAACCGGGTCCTGAAGCCGGCGGCGCGGCGCGCTGGCGTCCCGTGGGCCGGCTGGCACACGCTCCGGCACACCTGTGCCACGAACCTGTTTCGCAACGGCTGGAACGCGAAGCAGGTTCAACGCTTCCTCGGTCATCACGCGGCGGCGTTGACGCTCGACCGTTACGTACATCTCCTGCCTGACGACCTCCCGGAGCCGACGTTCATCGACGACCTCGTCGGGCGCGAGGTGGATCACCCCGTGGATCAACCCGAGCAGCCGAGAACGGCCGTGAAAGCAGCGGGCGCGGATCACTAAGAAACGGCCGGTTTCCAGCACTTTTCCAGATCAGCCGAACTCGGCCGAGAGCCGTTCCAGCGCCTCTGGATCAGGTAGTCAAGGTTCGAATCCTTGCCCCGCAGCCTCGAAAAGCCCCGCTCAGGCGGGGTTTTTGTTCGCCGCTACCGGTTGTCAGCTGAGGACGAGCGCGAGCGGCGTGGCTGTGCCCATCTGCGCGCTCGTACCGAGCTCACCGGCCGCGGTCCCGGCCGAATTGTCGGTGTCTCCCAGCGTCAAGTACCAGTTCGCCAGGCTGCCCGGTGCGGTGCCCGCGCGGTCGCCGAGCGTGCCGACCATCACGAGGACGCCTCTGCGCGTGGGAAGGAACCCCGACCGTAGGAGCGCCCGCGACGCCCATGGGCGGGGATCGTGAAGCAGGAGCCGCACTCCGCTGCAGCCTTCGCGACGGAGGGAGCGCGACGCCTCCAGCAGCAGCGCCCGCGCGGAGCGGGCATCGGCAGCAAGGAGATCGCCGATCAATCCACGTGACGACCCGGGCTCCCGGCCGAAGACGATCCAGCCGCTGAGGGTACCGTCCCGCCGACGAGCGGCACGGATCGTCCACCGCCCCCCGGGTTGCTCGGCCCAGCGCCACCGGAGGTAGTCGGCGTCGCGGATCCGGATGCAACGTGCGAACTCCGCCGAGTCCTGCGCGAGGTCGTCGATCTCGGAACCGATCTCGCGTAGCGGCTCGATACGGACCCGATCCGGGCCGGCGGACGCCACGGCCGATGCGCCCCGTGCCGTCAAGGTGAGTGGGAGCACCGCCGCAGGCGACTGCCGAGCGAAGAAGCTCCGGTTGTGCGCTCGAGCCCATATCGACGCTTCGCCGACGACCGTTCCGAGTCCCAACCGTTCGAAGACCTGCGCCGAGCGCTCACCGGGGTAGTTGATTCGCACGTCGAGACCGTGATCGCTTGCCAGGAACGCCTCGACGAGCCGGCGCATGCCGCCCGGCCCCTGGAAGCCGCGCTTCACCCAGCTGTCGCCGCCGATGCCGACGTGCAGGCGCCGTCCGTCGACCCACATCTCGCCCGGCACGTGCGACTGGTGGCCCACGATCGTCCCTTCGCGTCTCGAGGACGAAGATCGTCGCCTGGCCGCACGGGTTTTCGAGAAACCACCACCGCCACGCCTCGTCCGAGCGGTCCGTCGACGATGGCCTCGCGGAGGCCTGCACGGAGCTGCTGCTCGTCGCCGGGCTCGTATGCCCGTGCGTGAACCGGGGTGGGACGCCGGGTCACCAACCCAGCATACGGGGATGCCGCTCACGCGGGCGCTGGTACCGTCGGCGTGGTGCGGGCGAGGCTGCCGCGTAGCCGGATTCCGCTCGCCTACGTCACATCCGGAAGGTCCAGGGCGATCGTTCGGCCGCCGATCTTGCCGCGCACCTCGATGGGCGCGGCCGGATCGGGCGGGTCGAAGAAGCGCAGCTTGCCGCGGTCGGTGCCCTTGCCCTCGATCGTCGAGCGTGCCGGTGACGTTGCCGGTGTCGAACGAGAACTGGACGAAGCCCGTGACCGCGACGTTCCGGACGAATTGCGCACCCTCGAAGCTGACCCGGAGGGCGTTGAGGTCCTCGATGAACTCGGGGAACGGAGAGACGAACCCGCCCCGCAGCCCATGTCCGGTCGGACCGTGCACGAGTGTGTCGAACACCGTGTCGACCGTCGCAGCGACGGCCTTGCGGTCGCGGCCGGTCGAGTGGTCGCCGCTCGCACGACTCACGGGACGGACCTCGTCCGCGGCATCGAGCGGGAACGTCGTGTAGCCGTAGAACGGCGGCGGCTCCGCCGCGCAGCTCGTGTCACCCGGGTCCATGGACTCCATGAACGTGACGATCATCATGAGCGCGCACGGCCCGCTGCCTGCGACGCCGTGCCCGACACTGGCGAACTCGACGAACGTCCCGTTGGGAAAACCGCCGGCAACGCCACGAGCCGCATCGACGGGCGTGACCTTGTCGAGGTCGCCGTTCATCACGAGCGTCGGAGCGGTGGTACGGGAGGCGTTCGGCGGGACGAGCGGCGGAACGTCGCGGTTCGGAGCCGGCCAGGCGGCGCACTGCGGGTTCCGGAGCAGCCCGATGAAGCCGCCGCGCGACGCCTCACGCCATGCCGGCACCGAGAAGGGCGCGAACAGCCCGTCCGCGATCGCGTCGAACGCCGCGTCCCACTTCGCAAGCCTCACGTCCTGCGAGTCGGCGACGTCCCAGGGGAAGCTCGTCTCGGTACAGGTGACGGCGAAGTAAGTCTCCGACGGACAGCAACGTGGGATCCGGCGGCGCCGGGCAGCAGATCGCCTCCGCGCCGAGCCGCAGGATCGGCTTCGCATCGCCGCGCCGGAGCGCCGCATGGGCACCGTCGATCTCGACCTGGCCGGGCTCGAAGCCGTAGCCGGAGAGAGCCTCGATCAGCGCCGTCTCGTCGAAGGTCACCGGCACCTTGCTCCCGTCGATGGGGCTGAAGCTCTTGCCCTTAACCGGCTGGTTCCGAACACGGGAGATGAGCGACCGCATCCTGTCGTCGATGTTGCCGCCGACCTTCTGGCACAAGAAGCTCCGATCACAGAGACGGGAGACGGCGATGAGAAGCGCCTTGCCCGAGATCCGGTCGAAATCGAAGAGATCGGTCCGCTGCGTGAGCGGATAGGCGGAGTCGAGCACGAGCGTCCGGAGCCGGTCGCCGTGACGGACGGCGTAGACCTGGCCGACCTGGGTTCCGTAGGAGACCCCGTAGAAGTCGAGCTTCTCGATCCCGAGGGCCTTGCGCACGGCGTCGATGTCGTCGGCCGAGTCGACGCTCGTGTAGCAGGTCCGACGCGTCACCCAGGGAGGCGGCGCAGGCAGAGACCATCTCCAGCGTCGGAGAGAACGCGGCCTGCGCGTCCGGACAATCGATCGCTCGGGACTTCCCGGTTCCCCGGACATCGACGAGCAAGAGGTCGCGCCTGTCGAACAGCGGGCCGAGCATGTCGTAGAAGAACCGGAGCTCGGTCGACGCGCCGCCGGGCCCTCCCTCGACGACGACGACGGTCCCGAGCGACGGCGCCGACTGGTCTCGCCGGGCGTGCAGCTCGAACGCGATCGGTATCGTCCCGGCGTCCGGGGCCTTGCGGTCGAGCGGAACGTCCACGAACCCGCACAGCGCGCCCGGCGCCTCCTCGCCACATGGCGCCAGAGACGTACCGCCGCTCGCCGTCGACGCCAGTAGGAGCGCCCCTACCAGGGAAACCAGAAGCACGCCGGCTCGCCGCATGTCGACCCATCCTCCCGTCTTGACCCGCCTTCCCGAAGGTGGTCGAGCCTATCCCACTCGAGGTCCGCGTGTCAGGACGCGCTCAGCGCGCTCGTGCGCTG
>CAWGBR010000008.1:0-113199 GCA_963820875.1 uncultured Thermoleophilia bacterium | reverse complement strand
GTTGCTGAGGATTCTGGCGGGGTTCGAGGTTCCTACTGAAGGCCGAGTGCTGATTGGTGAGCGTGATGTAACGGCACTTTCGCCGCGAGACCGGGATATTGCAATGGTGTTTCAGGACTACGCCTTGTATCCCCACATGTCGGTCGCCGAGAATATCGGGTTCAATCTGCGAAACAAGCGGGTACCGCGCCGTGTGGTGAGCCAGCGTGTCGGTGACGTGGCGGAGACGCTGGGAATCTCGCACTTGCTGAAGAAGAAGCCGGGTCAGCTGTCCGGCGGCGAGCGTCAGCGGGTGGCGCTGGGGCGGGCCTTGGTACGTCAGCCGAAGGTGTTTTTGTTGGACGAGCCGCTGTCCAATCTTGACTTGAAATTGCGTGAGGCGATGCGACTCGAGTTGGGACGACTGCATCAGGAGTTCGGCATTACCACCGTGTACGTGACGCACGACCAGGCTGAGGCAATGACGTTGTCGACGCGGTTGGCTGTGATGGAGGCGGGCAGGGTTCAGCAAGTGGGGACGCCCGACGAGGTGTACGCGCGGCCGGCGAACACGTTCGTTGCGCGGTTCATCGGCTCGCCGTCGATGAACGTGTTCCGAATGCGGGTGGACGATGGGTGGTTGCGCGGTGTGGAGCATCCGAGGGCGTGTCTGCCGGCGCCCACGGCGAGGATCGAGTCCGGGGTCGAGGTGCTGGCAGGAGTACGCCCGCATGATCTGCGGGTGGTGGAGGGAACGGGCATCCCGGTCTCGGTCGCGTTCAGCGAGCACCTCGGACGGAACAACTTCGTGGTCTGTCAGCCGCTGGAGGACACGAACTACCTGCACGAGCAGGACGCAATCCAGGTTGAGACCCCCGCGAGCGTGTGGTACGAGCCCGGCACTCAGCTCAGCTTGAGCGCGGATCCCGGAGCGATCCGATTGTTCACCACTGAAGGTCAGGCGATCGGCGAGGACGGCGCAACTGTCGATCGGAGCCCGATGTCTGGCCCGGGCGGCGATCAGGTGGCCGGCGCCGGCGCCGGGTCGTGAGCGAGCGGACGTCCGCGCGGCCAAGTGCGCCGAACGTGAGCAGACTGCGAAGCGCAGCATGGTTCGGCCCGCGTGACGTGGGCGGTCTGATCCATCGTGCCTATCTCCGGTCGGAAGGATTCTCGGCGGAAGCCCTGGCGGGCCGTCCGATCGTCGGGATCTGCAATTCGTGGAGTGAGCTCGTCAACTGCAATCTCCACCTGCGCGGTCTGGTGGCGTCGGTGAAGCGCGGTGTGCTGCACGCGGGCGGCCTGCCGCTCGAGTTTCCGACGATGTCGCTTGGTGAGCCGTTCATGAAGCCGACGACGATGATGTATCGCAACTTGATGGCGATGGACGTCGAGGAGACCATCCGAGCCAATCCGATCGACTCCGTCGTTCTCCTCGCCGGCTGTGACAAGACGGTTCCGGCCCAGCTCATGGGCGCGGCGAGCGCCAATGTCCCCGCGATCATGGTGACGGGCGGGCCGATGGGTGCGTCCAATTTTCGTGGCGCGTCGCTTGCCTCTGGAAGCGATCTGTGGCGCTACACCGATGAGCTGCGCGCCGGCGCGATGTCCGAGGAGGAGTACGCGGAGCTCGAGCTCGCCTTGACGCCGACCAGCGGACACTGCATGGAGATGGGCACGGCCTCGACGATGGCGAGCCTTGTGGAGGCGCTGGGCTTGGCTCTTCCCGGCACCGCCGGGATCCCGGCCCTGCACGCGAGGCGCGCGGTTGCCGCCGAGGCGGCAGGCCGGCGGGCCGTAGAACTCGCCTGGGAACGGCTCAGACCGCCACAACGGTGCTGACACGCGAAGCGTTCGAGAACGCGATCACCGTGTTGATGGCGATCGGAGGCTCAACCAATGCGGTGCTCCATCTCATAGCCCTTGCTGGACGTGTGGGGGTCGAGCTTCCCCTCGAGATCTTCGACGAGATCTCACGCCGAACGCCGGTTCTCGCGGACGTCAAGCCGTCGGGCCGGTACCTGTTCGATGACCTCGATCGAGCCGGCGGAATCCCGGCGGTCATGTCGACCATGCTCCACCAGCTGGAGCGGCGATGCGGTCACCGTGACGGGCAAGACCGTTCGCGAGAACGTCTCGGTCTCGCCGGTGCGAGACCATGAAGTCATCCGGTCAGTGGACGAGCCGCTGGCCTCCGAAGGCGGCATCGCCGTTCTTCGAGGGTCCTTGGCGCCCGGTGGCGCGATCATCAAACAGAGTGCGATGTCCGCGTCGTTGCGGCACCACGCGGGACCGGCGCTCGTGTTCGAGGACGTTCACGATCTCCTCCAGCGGATCGACGCCCCTGACCTCGACGTGACGCCCGAATCGGTGCTCGTACTGAAGAAAGCAGGGCCGAAGGGTCCTTTCGGAATGCCCGAGTGGGGCCAACTCCCGATTCCGCGGCGGCTGCTGGAAAGCGGCGTCCGGGACATGGTGCGCGTCTCGGATGCACGGATCAGCGGAACCGCTTCAGGGGCGGTGGTTGTCCATGTCACACCCGACTCCAGCACGGACGGCCCGTTGCGCGCCATCCGCGACGGCGACGTGATCGAGCTCGACGTCGACCGCCTCGTGGCTCGCTGAGCTTCGTGTTCCGGCTTCTGAGGTCGCCCGACGATTGGCGGAGACCGTGCCGCCCGTGCCGGCAGCTACACGTGGGTATCAGGCCCTCTACTTCACGCATGTCCTGCAGGCCGATGCGGGATGCGATTTCGACTTCCTACGCAACGAGCCGGGGACGCCCGCAGAGGAGCTTCCGGCGGGACTCCTGGAGGGATGGCTGACAGGGTGGTAATCCTGCGGATCGGAGTGCAGTCACATGGCAAGTAGCTGGCGGGGCATCTTCCCGAGCATTCCAACGCCGTTCACGAGCGCCGGTGACGTCGACCTCCGCGCCGAGCGGGCCGTGGTCCGGTTCGCCGTCGAACAGGGCGCGCACGGAATCATGTGCTTTGGCCTCGCGGGCGAAGTGTTCAAGCGCACCGCCGAGGAGCGAAGGCGCCTCGCAGACGTGATCCTCGCCGAGGCCGCCGGTCTCCCCGTTCTCGTGGGCGTCAGCGCGGAGAGCGAACATACGGCGCGAGAGCTCGCACGGCATGCGGCCGCAGGAGGGGCTACGGGAGTCGTCGTGGCTCCGCCGGTGACCTCGCACCCTTCGCGCGACGAGTCGCCCGCTTCTTCTCACGCGTGGCAGAGAGCGCTGAGATCCCGGTGATGATCCAGGACGCCCCCGAGTATCTCGGGGTTGCGCTAGGACCGGGGGTTCGTCCGCCGGCTGGCCGACTCGACACCGAACGTCGAGTACGTGAAGCTCGAGACCGGTCCGGATGGTCTCGCGACGTGGCGGGAGGAGCTGGGCGACGGGATCGGGGTGTTCGGAGGCAACGGCGGCAGGCACATCCTCGAATGCATGCGAGCCGGCGCGGTCGGCCTGGCGCCGGGCCTCGAGGTGATCGACCTCCTGGTCGCCATCCACGACGCTGAGGTCGCCGGCGACCAGGCTCGTGCGGAGCAGCTCTATAGCGAGTTTCTTCCCTTGATGGTCTTCGAGATCCAGGACATCGACCACTACAACGCGTGCGCGAATACGTTCTCGCTCGCCGAGGGGTGGCGCTCGAGACGCATTTGCGCGCTCCCGCGCCCGCACTCACCGCATCCGCGAAGGCGGTGCTCGACGCGTTCGCGGACTCACTCGGACTCGTGCCGCGGCGTGCGAGACGGCCGTGTACACGACGTTCTCGAGCGGCAAGCCCGCGCCGAGACGTTGGATCTGCCCGGCGATGAAGCGCCACCGGCCGTCCAGTGTGCTCGCCGTCCAGCCCGACGAATGCGGCGTCATCACGACGTTGTCCAGCTCCCAGAACGGAAGCGAGGCCGGATAGACGCGTTCTCCGACCCTCGGCCGGATACCGGTACCAGACGTCCAGCGCGGCCCCGGCGATCCCGCGCGAGTCGAGGGCGTCGAAGAGTGCCTGTTCCTCGACGACCGGCCCGCGGCAGACGTTCACGAGATAGCCCTCCGGGCCGAGGGCGAGAAGCTCGGCCTCGCCGATGAGCCCGTGCGTGTCGTCGGTCAGCGGAACGCAGAGAATCGCGAAGGTGCTCTCGTCGAGCAGCCTTGTGAGATCGCCCATGCCGCCGAGCCAGTCGAGCCCGTGCTCGGCGCCACGCGAGGGAGAGGGTTGACGGGTCACGGCGATCGTCGCATTCCCAGTGCGCGCAACAACGTCGCCGTCCGTGCCCCGATGTGCCCGAGGCCGATCAGACCGGCCGTTGTCCCGCGCAGGTCCCGCTCCGGGGTGCCGCTGAAGCTGACGGCCTCGTGCCACAGTCCCTGCCGCAAATCCCGGTCGTACACGAGCAGGCGCCGCGTCAGGGCGAGCATCGCCATCACGATCCACTCGCTGATCGCGGTTTCATGCTCGAACACGTTGCACAACGCACAGCTCGGCGGGAGCGCGTCGAGCTCGATGCCGTCGTAGCCGGCACCGAGGACCTGAACAAGCCGGAGACGGCTGGCGTGGGCCGTGTGTTCGGCGGTGAGTTTCGCGCAGACGACCGCGTCGGCTTCGGAAAGCGCGGCCCGAAGGCCTCCCGAATCGCCCTCGGCGATCGTCATGAGCTCGGCCGCCGGGATCGCTCGCGGAGCCACGGAATACCTCTCGTACTCCCGCCGGGGAGCGCCACGCGAAGCTCGGATCCGGATCCGCGCATGAGCTAGGCGATGAAGGGGACGCCGTAGTCGTCGCCGAGCTGTCGGAGCAGGCGCGTTACCTCGGCGTCCAGTGGAATCCCGTCGGCGCGCTCCACTGTGCCCGCGCCTCGAGCTCCCCGGGAACCAGAAGCGCCGCGGACCGGCCGCACGAGGCGCGGTCGTGGACCCCGTCCGCGAGCCGTGCCAACGCGTCCCGTACCCTCGGGATAGAACGCGGCGACGTCGACGGCCACCGGAAAGGGCCGATGCCCGGGGTCGTCCGCATCGGCCCCGCCTCGATGTGGGGGCTGACCCGAGCGCCCGGCAGGCACCGCACAGAACGTCGAGCATGAAGCTGAGGCCGAAGCCCTTGTGACCGGCGAAGGGGAGAACGGAGTCCGCAGAGCCGCGGTTGGATCGGTCGTAGGCGCCCGTCGGGACCGATGCCCCAGCCCTCCGGGATCGGCCGGCCGGCACGCTGGTGCAGGATCACCTTGCCCTGCGCGACCTCGCTCGTGGCGATGTCCAGCGTCGGGGGCGACGACGCCCGCGGGGGCCGGTGCGGCGAAGGCGAACGGGTTCGTGCCCAGCAGCGGGCCGAGCGTGCCGACGGGAGCCATGCCGGGGTCGCTGTCGCCGAGCGAGAGCCCGATCATCCCGCGCGCGGCCGCCAGCTCGGCGTAGTACGACGCGGCGCCGAAGTGGCTCGAGTCGCGCACGAGGACGACGGCTGCGCTCCTGCGCCGTGGCGCAGCAGAGCCCCATGGCGAACGTCGCCACGTGGGCGCCGAGCGCGTCGCCCGTCGACCACCGCGAGCGCGGGCACGTCGACCGCCACGGGCGGCGTCGCGGCGCCGGGTGGGCCGGCTCGCAGGCGCGGCAGGTAGAAGGAAGGAAGACGACGCCGTGAGAGTCGAGGCCGCGCGGGCTCGCGTCGACGAGGCAGCGTGCGGTGGCGGCCGCGCGGCGGGCCGGACCCGCCCGCCGTCCGGAGCGTGTCGGTCCACGCCCTGCGCCGCGGGCGAAGCACCTGCTGACGCGAACGTCATCCTGCCTCATGGCCCGAGTCGGACGATTCGTCATCTCAGCGTATGACGGCTCACATTATCAAACGCTCAGACCATATGGCAGGAAGGGAACCGCGTTCGTCGTGACGTACCTATTGGCTGTCGACATCGGAGGCACGTTCACCGACCTTGTGGCGCTCGACGACGAGTCCGGCGAGCTCCGGTCACAAGTCGAGCAAGCCTGCCGACGATCCGATCAGGGCCGTTCTGCGCGTCATCGAAAGACGGGCATCCCGCCGTCCGAGATCGAGCTCTTCGTCCACGGCACGACGGTGACCACGAACGCGCTAATCGAGCGACGAGGCACCCGCGTCGCATTTGTCACCAATCGCGGCTTCCGCGACGTGATCTTCATCCAGAACGCCAATCGCCGCGATCTCTACAGCCTCGTCGTGGAAGAAGCCACGGCCGCTTGCCTCGCGCTACGACTGCGTCGAGATCGACTGTCGTGTCGACGCCGACGGGAGCGGAGCTCCGAGCCGTCGACGACGACGATGTCGAGCGCGCTATCGAGCATCTGCGCAGCGAGAGAAGATCCGCAGCGTCGCGATCTCGTTCCTGTTCTCGTATCCTGAACCCGGCGCACGAGCTCGAGCTCGCGCGGCGGCTGCGCGAAGCGCTGCCCGACGTTTCGATCTCGCTGTCGCACGAGGTCTATCCGCGCTGGCGCGAGAACGACCGCGGTCATACGACGATCGCCGACGCGTATCTGAAGCCGATGTTCCGCGACTACATCGCCAACCTCGCAGAGCGGGCTTCGAGGCAGGCCGGCCTCGCCGGCGCGCCTGCTAGTCATGAAGTCGAACGGCGGCGTCGTCGACGGCGAGACGGCCGCCGAACGGCCGGTGAACTACCTCGTCTCCGGCCCCGTCGGCGGTGTGCTCGGCGGCACTCACTTCGCCTCGCTGGCCGGCATCGATCAAGATCATGACGATCGACATCGGCGGCACCTCCTGCGACGTCAGCCTGCATCGCCGGCGGCGAGATTCCGCGCGCGCGCGAATTTCGAGATCGAGTTCGGCATGCCGGTCAAGGCGCCGATGGTCGACATCCGGACGATCGGCGCCGGCGGCGGCTCGATCGCCTGGATCGACGCTGGCGGCCTGCTGCGCGTCGGCCCACAGAGCGCCGGCTCCGACCCCGGGCCCGGCCTGCTACGGGCAGGGCGGAACCGAAGCCGACCCTCACCGACGCCAATCTGGTCCTCGGTCGGCTGAACCCGACCACTTCTGCGGCGGCGAGATCCCGCTCGAGGCGAGCGCTCGCGACGCGACGCGGTCGAGCGACTCGCCGACGGACTCGGGCAGACGGTCGAGAAACGCCGCGCACGCGATCATCGAGCTCGCGAACCACAACATGGTCGACGCGCTCCGTGTCATCTCGGTCGAACACGGGATCGATCCGCGCGAGTTCGCGCTTGTCGCCTTCGGCGGCGCGGGCGCGCTTCACGCGGCCGACATCGCGCGATCGTCGGCATGCGCGCAGGTGCTCGTGCCGCCGTATCCCGGGCAACACGTCCGCCTATGGACTGCTGACCGCCGGGCTTGCGCACCGACCTTTCGACGACGCTGCTCCTTCGCGTCCGACGATCCGGAGGCGGTGAGCGGCTCAACGAGGCGCTCGTGCCGCTGCGGGAGCGCACGATCGCGACGCTCCGCCGCGAAGGCTTCGAGGGCGAGCCGGAGATCGAGCAGCGGCTCGAGATGCGCTACTTCGGGCAGAACTATCACCGCGAGATCCCGATCGCTTCGCACGCGCCGATCGACGCGACGAAGATTTCGCCGCAGCGCTCGCAGGCGTTCCACGCAGACTACGTCGCGTTCTACGGCTACGACCAGCCCGGTGAGGTCGTCGAGGTCGTCGGCCTCATCGTCACGGCGATCGGTCACGCGTACAGGGACCCGCAGCGCACTTTCCGCCAGAACGCACGCAAGCAGCGCGCCGGAGACGACGCGCGACGTCTACTTCCACCCGACGGGATCTTCCGCGACGAGATCGTCCACGCGAGGATCGCTCGCATGCCGGCGCAGAGTTCGCAGGGCCCGCTAATCGTCGAGGAGGCGCTCGTCGACGACGGTCGTGCCGCCGGGCGCCCAGCTCAGGTGCACGAAAGCGGCAGCCTGGTCATCACGCTCGGCGGAGGAGGACTGAGGTGACGGTCGCCGCACGATCCAGGAACGTCGACCCGGTCACGATGACAGTCACGGCGAACTATCTCGTCACCGTCTCGCGCGAGATGGGTCAGGCGATGCAGAACACCGCGTACTCGCCGATCTTCAACGAGGCGCTCGACTTCTCGTGCGCCGTCTTCGACGAGATGGGCGAGATGATCGGGCAGGGCGAGTTCTGCCCGGCGCAGCTCGGTGCGACGACGATGGCGCTCCCCTGGATCATCGACGAGTTCGGTCTCGACGCGCTCGGAGACGGCGACGTCGTTCTGCACAACGACCCCTACTCCGGCATGAACCACCTGCCCGAGCACATGGTGGTGAAGGCGGTCTTCGACGACGGGCGAACGAGTCGGCATCGTCGCCTGCATCGGGCACATGGCCGAGGTCGGCGGGCTCGCGCCGGGTGGTTTCCCGGGCGACGCACAGGAGGTGTTCCACGAGGGCCTGCGGATTCCGCCGGTCAAGATCGTCAAGCCGGGCGTCGAGGACGACGACCTCTGGCGCCTCATCCTCGCGAACGGTCGAACGCCGCGCGTCACCGCAGGCGATCTCCGCGCCATGATCGGATCGCTCTACGTCGGCGAGCGGCGACTGCTCGAGATCGTGCGCCGGCACGGGCTCAAGCGCTTCCGGCGAAATCAAGGACGAGATCAAGGCCTACTCCGAGCGCCGCATGCGGGCCGCGATCCGCGAGCTTGCCGAACGGCACCTACGTGGCGGACGAATACATCATCGACAACGACGGCTGGCTCGACGAGCCGGCCGGGTCCGCGTCGCGATGACGGTCGAGGACGACCGCATCATCGCCGACTTCACCGGCACCGAACCGCAGCGGCGCGGCTCGTGCAACCTGCACGCTCGTCGCGACCGTCTCGGCGGTCTACAACGCCGTGCTGCACATGACAGACCCGGACATCCCGGCGAACGCCGGTCGCTACCGCCCGATCGAGGTGATCGCGCCCGAGGGCACGCTCGTCAACGCCACCTTCCCGGTTGCGACTGTCGGCGGAAACTCCGAAGTGCATCCGCATCTCGTGACGCTGATCTGGAAGGCGATGGCGGAGGCCGTGCCCGACCGGGTCGGCGGCCGCCGGCTCCGAGACCGCGATGCTCGTGACCTACGGCGGTGTCGATCCGCGCACCGGCGAGCTGTTCAGCAACCTCATCCTCGAAGGACAGGGTTGGGGCGGCAAGCAGCGCCGGCGACGGATGGGACGTCATCACCGTTCCCAACTCGAACTGCGTCGTCACGCCGATCGAGGTCTACGAGACACGCTACCCGCTGCTCCACCACGAGTTCTCGCTCAACGAGAACTCCGGCGGGGCGGGTCGTTCGCGCGGCGGCCTGGGCAGCATTCGCGTCTGGAGCTGCGCCAGCCGATGACGTTCTCCTGCTACCACTCGAGCGAGCGCCTCTATCCCTGGGGCCTCTTCGGTGGCGATGAGGGAACGCTGTCCTCGTTCCAGGTGAAGGCGCCAGGCGACTCAGGCTACCAGAACTTCAAAGAGCGCTACGGCGTCCGCTGCGCCGGCAAGTTCACGAACGTCCATCTGCCGGAGGGCGCAATGCTGAAGCTCACGGTCGGCGGCGGCGGAGGCTACGGCAAGCCGGCGAGCGCGACCAACGATCCGATCGCAGTCGATCTCCTCGAGGGATTCTACGACGAGGAGTACGACGCGGAAAAGCTATCCGGCGCAGATCGACGCGGCGCTCGCGCGTCGCAACGAACTTCTCGCCGAGCTGCGGGAGCGTTCGGCAGTGGTGACGATGAGCCATGAAGAAAGTCGAGCGGCGCGGGAAGGGCGCTGACCTTCGCCAACGGCCATTGGAGCGCCTCCTTCGAAGACGGCGCGGTGAACGTCGGCGGGTGCGTGTCGAGCCCACCATTGTTCTGGTTGAGAACGGCCGCGAGACGACGATCTCGGCGAAGGAGTAAAGGTCGCCGTCGACGACGGGCTGCTCGCCCGTATCGTGGCGACCGGCCAATCGCCCGACGGCCACTCGCTCCGCATCACCTACGACGTCCACCAGACCGAGAACCTGCATGTCTATGTGCGGCTCGGCTGGGGCAAGAACGTCGAAGCTCGATCGGTCGAGTTCCCGCGGCTGCAGACTCGGCGGCGTGCAGATGCGGGGACTCCAACGCAGGGACTGTCGAGCCGCGGCGGACGCTGAAGCTCGCCGAGCCGTGGTTCCAGCTGCGCGGCAAGACACCGTGCTCGGCGTCGGCGTCACCAAGCTGCCGTGGGCGGCGCGGTGGAACGACATCGGCGCCGACCGGCTACTCGCACCTTGAGCAACCTCCGGCTGCGCGTCGTGCCGGGGAGCCGGCGCGCGTTGCGGGCGTCGGACCGTTCGCAGGCGGCCGCCGGCGATACGCTCGAAGATGGCGTTCTTCCTCCGGGCCGCTCGACGAGCGCCGGAGGCGCTCCGACGCGAGGCGGTGCACGACGATCCGCGCGAGCTGCGCTACATCCCGGCCTCCGAGTGGGAGCAGTTCCTGTCCCGGCAGGTCGAGGATCGCTGGCTCGGCCCGCCGATCCTCGGCGGCTGCTCCAACCGGCCCGCCGACCAGCTCATGACGCGCTCGCTCGGCATGGATATTCTCGCGCGCCGACGCTTCTCCTGGAACAACGAGGACCTTTCGCTCTGGCGCATCACCGGCAAGTCGATCTACCGCGACGTGGCCGTGAAGAAGGCCTACGGCCTGCTCGGCGCGCAGAACGAGTACGGCGGCTGGTTCGAGGGCATCGAGTTCTACAACCTGCCGCCGCGCCACCACCAGCACTACCATTCCTACACGGCCTTCGTGTACCTGATCGACTGCTACGACGTGACCGGCCACCAGCCGTTCCTCGACGCCGCGATGCGCAGCAAGGAGTTCTGGTTCGGTCCGCCCGCCCGCAAACAGCCACAGCGTCGACGCGACGGATGCCTGGTGGTACCGCTGGGGCGGCTACATCAACGAGGCCGGCTACACCGACGAGCGGCATGCGCTGAACACGCATGCGAGCGTGCTGATGATCTTCAGCCTGCTCTGGTCGCGCGTGGACGGACGAGGAGGCGAAGCGCGGGATGCTGAACGGCATCAACGCCTTCAAGCGCGGGCTCGCGGAGGGCCTGCAGCGCTCCGACGGCCTGTTCCTCTACTCGCTGTCGCAGATCGATCCGCGCTACGACCGGCCCGGCGACCCGCCATACCTGCAGACGAACTCATTCCGGAAATCGAGGGCGTCTACACCGTCCTTTCGGCCTTCCGCCTGCTTGTCGCCAATCGCGTCGCCGGCGATCCGGTGGTCGAAGGATGCCTGCGCGCGGGCGCTGAACTATTGGTGGCGGGCCGAGCGTGAAGAGCGCGTCTACACCTACCGCTCGTACGCGGTGAAGACGTTCGGGATCGCGGCGGGCGAGATCGACCTCCGCTACGCCTTCAACCTGCCGCATCTCCTTCGCCGACCCCGACAACTGGACCTCCATCTATCGCGGCTTCTCCGCCTGGGTCGCGCCCTGGCAAAACAAGAGGTCTGGCCGTCACGTTCGAAGGCGATCCGCCTGCGATGGAGTCCGTGTTCCTGTCGCGTAACCCGTCGGCCTTCCGTTTCGCCGTCGTCAACACCGGCGTTCCTCGCTCGAAGATTCCGGTCACCGTGGAACTCGACGAGCGATCGCTCGGGACGGTCGGCGAGTTGCTCGATCCCGCCGATGGCAAGACGATCACGAAGCTACCCGGCTCTGAAGACGACGGCCGGCTGACCTTCGAGCTGCCGCTCGCTGCCGGAGGGCTCAGTCGGCTGTTGTGCAGCTTTGCAACGCGGCGCGCGGAGGCTGACTTGGCTGGCCGCCTCGAAGGCAGGGTCGCGATCGTAACCGGGGCTGGGCGCGGGATCGGCCGGGCGATCGCCGTCCGCTTCGCGCGCGAAGGAGCTGCGGTCGTCGCGGCGCAGCGTTCGCGCGAGGAGGGAGACGAACTGGTCGCCGGAGATCGAGGCGGAGGGCGGCAAGGCTGTTTCGCTCGTCACCGATGTGCGAAACGAAGAGAGCGTCAAACGGCTGGTGGATGCCTCGCTTGCCACCTACGGTCGTCTCGATATACTCTGCAACAACGCGGGCGTCGGCTTGATCCGAAGCGTTATCGATACCACCAATGAAGAATATGACGCGGTCATGGACGCCAATGTGCGGGGAGTCTTTCTCTGCATGAGATTTGGAATTCCCCCGATGCTTCCGAACGGCGGAAGCGTCATCAACATCGCGTCCGTCGCTTCGTTCGTGGGGTTTCCGCGCGACGCTGCCTACTGCACCTCAAGGGCGCCGTGCTCATGCTGACGCGCCAGGCGGCCCTCGACTTCGCACAGCAGAACGTGCGGGTGAACGCAATCTGCCCCGGGTTCATCTATACGCCGATGCTCGACCAGTACTGCCGATCGCAACCGAAGCCCGAGACCGCCATGGAGGAGGTCGTCGCGCTGCATCCGATGGGGCGGCTCGGGACCCCCGATGATGTAGCCGGGGCAGCCCTTTACTTTGCATCGAACGACTCGACCTGGGTCACCGGTGCCTCACTCGCAGTCGATGGCGGGTTGCTTTGTCAGTAGCCCAGATGCGCGTCCGCACAAGCAAGCTCCACCAGCAGATCTCCCCGCAGATCGCGCGCGACATCGTCTCGCGCCGAATTCCGGCGGGCTCGACGATTCCTTCCGAGCCGCAGCTCGTTTCCACCTATGACGTAAGCAAGACCGTGGCGCGCGAGACGGTGCAGGCGCTAGAGGCCGCCGGCCTCGTGCGCATCCAGCATGGCAAGCGAACCGTCGGTCTGGGCGAGGAGGACTGGAACCTCCTCCATCCGCTCGGCCAGGTGGCGTACCGGACCGAAGGCCTCGCACCGGAGCTCATCCAGGAGCTCTACGCCGTTCGGATAGTGCTCGAGCCCAAGGCAGCTCGATGGGCCTGCGTGAACGGCCATCCGGACGACATGAAGGCCCTTGAAGGGCATCTGGAAGACATGCGGGATAGCCTTGCCGCCGAAGACCTGCCCGAGTTCCTCGAGCACGACCGACTGTTCCATCTCGCCGTCGCGGATGCCTTCGAGAAATCGTGTCCTTCGCGCAATCGTGCGTGACATCCACGAGGTGATACTCACGAGCTGGCTACTGACTCGTCCTTCCATGACGGAGATGGAGACGGTGTATGTGCACCACGCGGCGATCTTCGAGGCAGTCGCGGCCCGATCACAAGACGAAGCCGAGGCTGCCGTGACTCGTCACCTCGAATGGGCGCGACGGACAGATGCCGCGCTCAAGGACAGCGCATCTCGCGCTCAGCCGGCAGGCGTTCCGTCATGAGAGCCGTCGTCGCCGACGGCTTCGGTGAGGCCTGGGCGCTTCGTGAGGTCCCCGATCCGACTCCTGGACCACGTGATCTCCTGGTGCAGGTCGAGGCGTCAGGAATCTGCTACACGGACGTGCAGCAGCTTGAGAACCCGGCGTACTCCGGAGCATTCCCACGTGTCCCGGGCCACGAGCCCGTCGGAAAGATCGTCGCGGTCGGAGACGATGTGAGCGAATGGAGCGTCGGCGAGCGTGTCGGCGTTGCCTACGCCCCGCGGTGGTGCGGATACTGTCACCACTGCACGGGCGGCTGCTCCAGCATTGCGGCCAGATCTCGCAGACAGGAATTACGGTCGACGGCGGCCATGCCCAGAGCTCATGGTCATGGACGCCGGAGCGGCGGTGCGCATACCGGCCGCCCTAGACCCGATCGATGCAGCACCCATTCTCTGCGCCGGATTCACGGTGTACTCGGGAATCTGCGATTCGGCGTTGTGCCCCGGGGAACGCTGCGCTGTCGTGGGCATCGGGGGCTTGGGCCACCTCGGAATCCAATACGCCGCCGCGCTCGGTGCCGAGGTGCTCGCGGTAACCAGCGCCGTGGACAAGCAAGGAGAGCTCGCGGAGCTCGGAGCTGCCCAGGTAGTGGTGGCAAACGCAGCGGAGGTGGGTGCCGAGCTCGACGGCTCCGGGGGCGTCGACGGCATCTTGCACACCGGCAACCGGGTCGGAAAGGACATCATGAGAGGGCTGCGGAACTACGGCCGGCTCTCGATGATGGGCGTCAGCGAATCCGTCGTCGAGACCACTCCACGCGAGATGATCTTCAAGAAGATGAGGATCATGGGCTCGAGTCAGGGACCCAGACGGCGGCTCCACGAGGTCCTGGAACTTCACGCTCGCAGCGGCGCCCAAACCAAGACCGAGACGTACGGGCTCGATGACGCTCTCGACGCCTACGACCGCGTGCGAAGCGGAACTACGCGCTACCGGGCCGTTCTGGTTCCGACGGCCGCGTAGCCGTTAGTCGAGCTGTCGCCCGGCCTCGGCCCAAGCGATACGCAACGCGATCCCGAGTTGCTCACTCGCACGGCGAACGACGTCGGAGGTCGCACCGGTGAAGGTGAGCCTGTTCCAGCAGGCCCCGTATCGCTTCATGCCCGCGGGATTCCCGTAGGCCGATACTCCCGAGCGCGGGGACCTAGGGTCTCCGAACAGCTCCCGATTTCAGCCGCAGAACGGGCACTCGATCTCCTCGCGGGCTCGCCACCGCGAGACGAGCGCAACGACGAACTCGACTCGCGTAGAGCCGCTGAGCGGGGTCGCGCCGGCGAGCGGATCGTGAACGGCGACGAGACGCCCTCGCTGAATCTGACCGACCGCCGCGTGAGGCGCTTTCCCGTGGCCCCACCGGGGGTGTGACCAGGATCACGCTGGGCGCTCCGGCGACGGCCTCGCCGACTTCGACGAGCCGTGGGGGGCGAAGCTCGCGCACGAGGAGGCCGAGGCCGAAGACGGCGACCCATTCCTGCGCGCGCTCCAGAACGCAGCCGCGGCGCGGGTCGAGGTCAGGGAGGTCGTCGAGATCGAGGTCGAGCAGCGAGGCCAGGCTCGCCTGAAAGGAGCGCCCGTCCGTCTGGTGCACCCGTCCGGGAACCAGCGGCGGGCTGAAAACGATCGCCGCGCGAGGCTCGCGACCGCGCCCCGCATACACATACGTCTCGCTGGTCAGAGTCGAGGACTTCTCCGTCGGACGACCACCTCCTCTCCGGGGATTCGCCCGCGACGAAGGAGTGCAGGTCACCAGGCGACATACGCTGCCGGGACGGGTTGGCCCGATGAGTTGATCGGGCCTGCGTCGTCTCTGCTCGATGGACGAAACGTTCAGCGACTACCTGGGAGGCGATCATGAGGAAGATCATCGCCGGCCTGTTCATCTCGCTCGACGGCGTCGTCGAGGCGCCCGACCAGTGGCACTTCCCGTACTTCAACGACGAGATGGGCGCGGCCGTCGACGCCACCCTCGGCGCGGCCGACACCATGCTGTTCGGCCGCAAGACCTACGACAGCTTCGCCGGGGCGTGGCCCGAGCGCGAGGCGGCCGGCGAGGAGGACGCCGGCTTCGCCAAGGCGCTCGGCGACGCCCGCAAGATCGTCGTGTCGAACCAGAAGCTCGAGTTCACCTGGCGGAACTCCGAGCAGCTCGCAGGGCGACCTCGTCGAGGCCGTCACCGCCCTGAAGAACGAGCCGGGCGACGGCACCATCGGCATGAGCGGCTCGGTCTCGGTCGTCCGCCAGCTGCTGGCCGCGGGTCTGCTCGACGAGCTGCACCTGCTGGTGCACCCGATCGCCGTCCGCAAGGGCATGCGGCTGTTCGACGAGGGCGAGACCCCGATCCCGCTGAAGCTGATCTCGTCCGAGACCTTCACGACCGGCGTGCTGAACCTCGTCTACGCCCCGGCCGAGTCGCCCGGCGACGCCGGCTACGAGGACGCCAAGGCCCACCTGCCCCAGCCCGAGCAGTAGACCCCGGACATTTTTGGGGTTCACCGACTTGCCGCGGGGCCCCCGGTACGGAGGCCCCGCACTCGCTTTAGCGTGACGTTCCTCTACGGGACGAGCACGCCGTCCACGAAGAGCTGGATCGCACCGGCGGCCAGCCCGCCGGAGTCGCACCGTGTCCGTGCCCGCGAGGGTGTTGATCTCGAGCCGGTCGTTCGCGGCCTCCGCGTGGAGGATCGCGATCGTCGCGGCGAGACCGGTCGCACGTTCACACCGCGTCGCGTCGCCGTTGACGTTGATCGTGTCGTCGCCGTCGGTGGCGTTGACGACGACGCGGTCGGGCTGAGCCGTCGCCCGTGGCGCCGCCCAGGGTGCCGGCGAGATCGACGTTCACGTCTGCGGACGTCGGTTCCGGTGAGGTCGTTGACCGTGACGAGGTCGGCGCCGCCGAGGGCGTTGAAGTCGACCCGCTCGACGCCGGCGGTGTCCATCGTGATGTTGGCCGGCGTCGCGGAAGAACCTGAGCCGGCTTCCGTTCGCCGACAGGTCGACCTGCTCGGCGCCGTTGGCGCCGTTGAAGAGCATCGTGTCGGTGCCGTCCTGGCCTTCGATCGTGTCGCTGCCGTCGCCTGGATCCCAGACGAAGGTGTCGTCGCCGGCACCCATGCAGCGCCAGGTCGTTGCCGCCGTTGCCGTCGATCGAGTCGTTCCCGTCGCCGCCGAGCAGCGTCTCGACGCCCTGGCCGCCGGCGATCGTGTCGTCTCCGGTGCCGCCGTCGAGGGTCAGGGCGATCGCCTGGGCTGCGAGGGCTGCCGCCGAGATCGCGTCGTTGCCGCCGAGCCCGTTGACCGCGAGCTCGTCGGTCGGCTCCTGGTGCTGAATCGCCACCAGCGCTGACAGGCCGGACACGGTGACACCGGAGGCGTCTCCGCTGACGTTGATCGCGTCGTCTGCCGTCGGTGCCGTTGACGATGACGCGGTCGGCCGCGCCGTCGCCGGTGGCCCCGCCGAGGGTGCCGGCGAGGTCGACGTTCACGTCGGTGACGTCGGTTCCGGTGAGGTCGTTGACGGTGACGACGTCGGCGCCGCCGAGGGCGTTGAAGTCGACCCGCTCGACGCCGGCGGTGTCCATCGTGATGTTGCCGGGGTCGCGGAAGAACGTGAGCCGGTTTCCGTTGGCGGACAGGTCGACGTGCTCGGGGACGTTGGCGCCGTTGAAGAGCATCGTGTCGGTGCCGTCCTGGCCTTCGATCGTGTCGCTGCCGTCGCCCGGATCCCAGACGAACGTGTCGTCGCCGGCACCCAGCAGGGCCAGGTCGTTGCCGCCGTTGCCGTCGATCGAGTCGTTCCCGTCGCCGCCGAGCAGCGTCTCGCGCCCCGGACCGCCGGCGATCGTGTCGTTTCCGTCTCCACCGGCGATCGTCGTCGGGATGCTGTCGGTGAAGACGCCGTTGCTTTCGTCGATGCGCACGAGGTCGTCGCCGGCGCGCGGCGTCGACGGCGATCGCTGGCGACGCTGTTGCGCGCTGAAGCTGAAGTCGGCCGAGCCGTCGTCACCGACGTCGACCTCGAGAATGCCGGGCTCGCCGGCCTGCAGGCGAAGCGCGATCTTGTCGCTCGCTTCGGTGCCCTTGATCGTCAGCACGCCGTGCTTGAGCTTCGGGTGCTTGAACCTGGCTTCGCCTGGCGCGTGCGAGGCCTTGTCGGCGTGGCTGCGGGGCGCGGCATTCCCCGGGCCGGCCACGATCCCGGCTGCGACGGCGCGCGCAGCGGCCGACAGCCGCCCACCAACCGCCGGCCGCACGGTGCGCGACTGCTTGGCTCGAATGAGGTTCTTCATGGTGTTCCTTTCGGAGTAGTTGACCTCTCGTGCGGCTAAAGACACCGGCGAGCGCGGCGTCTATTCCCGTGGCCGTTGGTCGTCAGCGCGCAGTGGCCGTCGCGGCGAACCGATCGGGACCTGCTGCGGCGGCGACCGCGAGCCGGTGTCGCCGCCGCTGGGTCGAGACCGGTGGTGCATCGGAGCTCGTGGGTCTGGCTGCACGGGTTTCGCCCGCGCTTGCAGCGGCTTCGCGGCGTCGAGCTCGCTTGCCCTCGAGACGCGCGTGTCTCCGCGCCGGCTTCGGGGCGCGGCGCGACGCTGCCCGCTCGGAGCTACCTTTCGTGTTGCTGTGTCGATGAGACGTCATCGAAGACGAGGCCGGCGGTCGAGGAGATCGCCGAGCTGGCGGCGCTCGCGGACGGGTCGCTCGCGCCGGAGCGCCGCGCCGCGCTCGAGGCGCGAGTCGCGGCGTCTCCGGAGCTCGCCGACCGGCTTGCCGAGCAACAGCGGGCGGTCGCGCTCGCGCGGAGCGCCGCGGACGGGGTCGAGGCGCCGGCGGCCCTGCGGGCGCGCATCGACGCGCAACGACGTGTGCGGCCGCGTGCCGAGCGCCGCGTCGTCTCGTCCTGATCGGCGCCGCTGCGGACCGCTGCGCTGGCCGTCGCGCATCGGGCTCGCCGTGTTCGGTTCGGGCAGCCTCCGGCCGAGCGCTTCCACGCCGCCCTCGCGCCGACCGAGCCTGGTGCCCGGCGCCGCGGGCGAGGCGACGCTCACCAAGACGACGTCGGGCTGGCGGATCGAGCTCGATGCCACGGGGCTTCCCCGCCTCGACGGACGGGCGCTTCTACGAGGCCTGGCTGCGCAACGCCGCCGGCGTGCTCGTGCCGATCGGGACGTTCAACGAGGGCCAGAACGTCACGCTCTGGGCGGGCGTGTCGCCGAAGGACTTCGCGACGCTGACCGTCACGCGCGAGCAGGCCGACGGCGATCAGGCCTCGTCGGGCGAGAAGGTGCTCGTCGGGACGGTCGACACCGGCGGCTGAGCGCCGTCAGGCCGAGCCGCCCTCGATCCGGCGCACGACCTGCTGGCGGGCGCGGTAGAGGCGGCTCATCACCGTGCCCTCGCGGATGCGCAGGGCGCGTGCCGCCTCCTTGTAGGAGAGGCCGGTGACGTCGACGGCGACGAGAACGTCGCGGAAGTCGTCCGGGAGCGCGGCGACCGCGGCGTAGAGCTCGCCGGCCTCGAGCGCGGCCTGCGGCTCGCGCGCCTGCGGGTCGGCGACGAGGTCGAGCTGCTCGGGCAGCGGGTCGGGACGGAGTCGGCGGCTCTCGGTCCGCTTCTGGTTCAGGAAGGTGTTGCGCAGCGCGCGCAGGAGGTAGCCGAGGTCGTCCTCGTTGCGGAGCAGGCGCGGGCGGGCGAGCACGCGCGCGTAGGTCTCCTGGACGAGGTCCTCGGCGTCCTCGCGCGAGCCGCAGAGCGCCCACGCGGCCCGGTAGAGCCGGTCGAGGTGGTCTCCGAGCCGGGCGGGGTCGAGCGTGCGCTCCATCGCGTCACTATCCCTAGCACGGGCGATCGACTCGATGCGCGATCCACGTAGACACCACTCCCGAACGCGCCCGAGTACCCCTCAACGAGGCGGCCGGCGAGGGGAGAGCCTTCGCGGATGTTGGCGGCGGTGTCGGCCTGACGACACGGGTCGCTAGATTCGGCGGTAGCGCGCTTCGCTCAGCGAGAAGATTGCGAACGCGACGAGGCCCGCGGCGACCGCGCCCAGCAGCCAGGGGCCGTACGCCTGGTTGTAGAGCTTGGCGAGCGCGCCGTCGAGGCCGATCGCTTCCTTCGCCGAGTAGTCCGCCGCGGCCTTGACGAGGAAGACGCCGACAAGTCCGAACACGACTGCACGCGCGACGTGGCCCACGGTGCCGATCCAGGTGATCCACGTCTTCGTGCTCGGCGACATCTCCTCGGTCTTCGAGTCATCGAGAAACTTCCGGCGCACGCCTCGGATCAGCTGGTACACGCCTACTCCGATCAGCACGAGGCCCGCGATTCCCACGAGCCAACGTCCCCCGGGCCAGCTGAAGGCGCCGCTCGCCGTCTTCTCGGCACTGCCGGTGACTCCGCTCGAGCCGGCGAGCAACTGGATGGCGATCATGCACATCACGCCGTAGACGATGCCGCTGCCGAGGGCGCCGAGACGGTCGAGTCCTCTGTCCGCGCCTTCGGGGCCGTGGCCGAGAATCGCGCGGAACAGCCTCCACAGCGAGTACCCGCCGAGGCCGACTGCGAGTAGCGTGAGGAGCACGTGGCCGAAGCGCTGGTCTTCAACGGCGCGCAGCGCACCCTGCTGGTCCGTGAGCTTGCCGCCGTGGCCGACAGCGACGTCGAGCGCGAGGACGCCGATGATGCCGTAGACGATCCCGCGCGCCACGAAGCCGGCCCTCGCGAGCACCTCGAAGGCCCGCGAGTTGACGAAACTGTCTCCGGCCGAGCGGGCCTCCACGACCGGAGACCCGGTATCAACCATGTGCGTGCGCGTCATCTAGGGCTCCTTCTCTAGGATCTGGGGTCGCCTCCGAGAGCGTTTCGAGGGCGAGGTCGGTGCGGTGGAGAACGACGAGCCGGTCGACGTCCTCGTCCTCGTGAGGGCTCCGTCGCACGGTCACGCGGGCAGAGCGTCCTTCGAGCACCAGCTCGCCGATCGAGTTGTCGAACGTCGGACTGCGGACGAAGCGCCAGCTTGCTGATGGGACGGGAACGCCGGCGATCCGGGCGAGCGCGGCGAAAGCGACCCCGGCCGCGCGTGACCCGGTCACCCGCACGATGCGGCGCTCCCTTGGTGGTAGAGGGTTCCGGAATGGCGAGCACACGAGCTGGTAGACGCGGCTGCCCGGGTTCGAGTCGAACTCGATCTCGCTGACGTATGCGTGGTGGACGTCGCCGCCGAGTAGCAGGATCGTGGCGGGGGCGAGATCGTCCCTTGCGCCCGCGCGAACGGTGCGCAGCCAGCCACAGAGGCGCTCGAAGGACTCGTTGAAGGCCGCCCAGTGCTCGAGGTCGACCGCGCGTCGGAGTCGCTCGCTGATCGACGCGACCCACCGACCCCAGCGGCCGTCGCAGAGGGCCTCGTTCCACGCCTCGAGGTGGTGAATGCCCGTGCGGAAGGAAGACCGGCAGCGTGCTCGCGATGACGAGATGGTCGAAGGAGCCGGCCGAGTGATCGACGATCCAGTCCCACTCCTCCGCGTCCACCATCTCCCGTCTGTCGTCGGCCAGCACGCGCGCCGCCCGCGAGTCGACGACGAGCAAGCGGGTGTCGCCGAAGTCGCGAAAGTACGCCCACCGGCATGAAGCGGACTCGCGGTCGCACATCTGCGGCGAATCGGCGGAGCCGGGGGCCGGCGTCCTCGTCCTCTTGCACGAGCTGGAACATCGTTTCCTCTGCGAGCTCGGGTGGCGACAGATTGCCCAGGTGCTGGTAGATCCAGTACGACATGAAGGCGCCGGTGATCCGGGCCTCCCACCAGGGCTTCGACCGCATTTCCTGCACCCAACGCCACGACATGTTCCAGTCGTCGTGGACGTCGTGGTCGTCGAAGATCATCGCTGTGGGCACGGTCGAGAAGAGCCAGCGAATCTCGGGATCCGCCCACGACTCGCGGTAGAGGCGGGTGTATTCCTCGAAGTCGGCGATTTCCTGGCCCGGAGCCACGGTCGTGTCGCGGCGGCTCTCGATGAACTCGAGGGTGGCAGGGGACACCTCGTCCGCATACACCTGATCTCCGAGCAGAAGAAGCGCGTCGGGCCATTCGACCTCGCCGCGCTGGAGCTGTTTCGAGTACGTCCAGAGGGCGTCGATGCCGATCTCCCGCAAGTCCTCCGGCCACGGCTCGGTGAGCCGCGTCAGGCTGCGGTCCGCCGACGCGGCACGAGCCGAAGACGAGCCGGGCCCGATGTTCGTGGTTGCGCGTATGGACGACGGGTTGCGGCCGCCCGTCTCGAGGCGGCCAGACGAGTCGGCCGTCGAGCCGCACGTCATAGGGCGTCACCGACGCGGGCTCGAGATCATTCGCGACCACGAGCGCGTAGTGATGGCCTTCGACGTTGAATGTCCTTGCCTTGTGGCCGAGGATCTCCACGTCGCACGGCGCGCTGGTCTCGACCCAGAACGTCGCGTTCTCCGTTCCCGCGTAGCGGAGTAGCGGCCCGAGAAGGAGCTCGGGCGCTGGTGGCGATGGTCCTCGCATGCCGCCGGGACGCACACGGTGACGGCCTTCGGCTCCACCTTCACCTTGAAGGACTTGACCTTTCCGCGATCGCCGCCGTCGAGCTCGTACAGGACCTTGCGATCGAGCTTGACGTTGATCTTCCGGGCGCTCGTGACACGGACGAACGGGGACTTGTCGGGCTGGCCGATCGCGGTACGGGCAAGCGTCCGGGCCCAGTCGCCGATCCCTTCGGCGTTCACGACGCCGATATCGAGCTGTCCGTCGTCCGGGCTTCGCGTCGGCGAAGACCTCGATGCCGCCGAACAGGTGGCCGACGTTACCGACCAGGATGCAGCTGGCCCTGCCCTTGTACCACGTCGCTCCGTCGATCGCGATCCTCGCCGTGAAGGGCTTCACCCTGAGGCTTTGCGATGCCGTCCAGACATAGGCGGCGCGTCCGAAGCGGTCTTTGAGGTTCCCGTCGGCCTGCCGGATCATCGTCGCGTCGAAGCCCGCGCCGGCCATGACGCCGAAGCGCTCGCCGTTGAACCGTCCGACGTCGAGCCTGCGCCGATCGCCGCGGAGCCCTATCCCGACCGCCCGCTCGATGTCCCGTGGGATCTGTAGGTTGGACGCGAAGAGATTCGCCGTCCCGGCCGGAAGGATCGCGAGCGCCGCGGCCGAGCCCGCTGCGGTGTCGAGGCAGCGCTGGACGGTTCCGTCGCCGCCCCAGACGAAGATCAGCTCGGCGCCGGAATCGAGCGCCCGCTCGACGTGTCGGGGCGCCTCAGAGCTCTTCGCGACCTCGCACCAGAGCGGATCGGCGATTCCCTGCTGCTCGAGCTCGCGCCGTAGCTCGAGAAGACCGCCGCCGAAGGTCTTGCCGGCATGGGCGATCACCGCCACCTTGGACATTCGCCCCTCCCTGCGTCGAGTCATTCGCGCCCGCGAGCCGCCGCAGCTGCCGTCACCCGGCTGACGAGCACGAGCGCGACGAGCGCCGTGATGCCGACCGCAGCGCCCCCGAGAACGTCGAGCGGATGGTGCATGCCCCGGTACATCCGGCCGAACGCGACGAAGAGCGGCACGGCCACCGCAACGATCCAGATCGCAGCGCGCACGTATCGGCTCGCGATTCGCGACGTCACGAGCAGCGCCAGGCCACAGTAGACGGCAATCGAGGCGGCGGTATGGCCGGAGGGATAGCTCGCGTCGACAGGCAGGTTCTCCAGCCTCAGGACGTTCGGGCGAGGCCGATGGATCACGAGCGTTGTCGTGCGATAGGACGCGGATTCCACCGCCAGCGCGAAGACGAGGAACGCGCCTACTCGCCACTGCCTGAGGATGGCCATCGCCAGCGCGAAGACGGCGACGAGGATCGGGAGGACGACGCCACCCGCCATCATCGACGCCGCCAACGACGCGTCGGTCAGGCCGGCCGAGCGATGATCCGAGAGGAATCCGACGACGCTCCTGTCGTTGCTCGCGATGCCCTCGTCCGCGAGGATCACACGAGTCACCAGCAGACCCAGCAAGATCGAGAGACCGGCGACGGCGACGTATGCGACGACGATGCCGGTGAGGAACGTACGCACCGGGTGGCCCGTGGCGGCGAGCGCCGCGAGCAGGCGGACCGCTGCGCCACGGCCAGGGTCGAGGACCGGGGCCAGCGACGGAGGCGGGCGGCCCGGCGAATCGGTGATCGGCCCACCCGAGCCCTCGCGCCCCAGCTGATCCTTCAGCGGCAACAGGCCCGTGGACATCAGCTGGCGGCTCCTCCTTGGAGTGGAAAAAGACCCCGCCCTGTTTCCCTCTATCCGAGTGAGGGAAACCGACCCCGACCCGAACAATCGGCCGGTTGCCGGATATCTCTTCGAGCTATGCCACTCTTGATCGATGTCACGACTGCTCTGGCCGCCGGTACCGCCGCGCTGTTCATGACGATCCTGTACGCGCGGTCGAGCGCCACGCCGGCCCGGCCTTCGCTCGAGGTGGCCCGCGCAGTCGGTCAGTCGGTCCGCCCGCATCGACGGCTGCGGCGACTGATCGCGACCCGGCTCGACCGCGGGGTCGCGACCGGTCTCCTGCTCACACTCGCGCTGTCCTCCGCGCTCGCCGCTGCGGTGCTCGTCGGCATCCTCATCGTCCTGGTCCGATCGGTCCCGGCGCTTCAGCACGTCGACGACTCGGTGGCGGCGTGGGCGTTCGACCATCGAAGCTCGGCGTCAACGAAAGGGCTGCACCTCATCACGGATCTCGGGAGCGCTGAGGTAGTGCTTCTGCTCGCCGTCGTACTCGTCGTCGTCGATTTCATACGCACTCGCGATCCTTGGTGCGCGCCATTCTTGATTGCCGTGTTGGGAGGGCGGGCGCTCCTCAACTTCGGCGTCAAGGATCTGGTCGGGCGCGTGCGGCCGGACTTGGACGCAGTCGCTGCGACCCTCGGTCCTTCGTATCCAAGCGGGCACTCAGCGACCGCCGCGGCTTTCTACGCCGCGGCGGCGCTCATACTCGGAAGACGCGCCGGACCCCGTGGCCGGGCCGTTCTTGTCGGGCTCGCCGTCGCCGTCGCCGTCGCGGTCGCCGCGAGTCGAGTCCTGCTCGACGTTCACTGGCTGACGGACGTGCTCGGCGGCCTCGCGCTCGGGTGGGGATGGTTCGTTCTCTGCGCCGCCATCTTCGGCGGCAGGCTCCTCCGGCCGACAGCGGCTGTCGACACCGCCGCTGCGGCAGCCGGCGAGCCTTCGAAACCGCGCTCCGGCTCGGGCGAACCTCAGGCCAGCGCCAACTGGCCAGCCCGCCCAAGGAGCAATCCGCAGCCGCACTCCCGGCATCGCCTGACTGGCCTTCCCTTGAGTCGGCCTCTCACCTCGAACTGGGGCTTTCGAAGTCGATCCCGCCAGTGTTCCCGGACTAGGACACGCGAAAAGTGTCACTGGCAGGGGGCACCGACCCGCGACGTGAGCATCGCGCCCGTCGTTCGGAGGGACCCGAACGTCAGCGCTGGTCGGAGACGAGGCTGGGTGCCATCCCGGGCGATTGCCCGGATCTGCTGCCACGACACCTGAGCGCCGTCGCTTGTATCGATCAAGGCGTTTCGGGAGGGACATCAAGAGCAACCCGCCCCTTTCCCCTCGCAACGCGATCGAGGTGCGGGGCCCGGACTCCGACCGTGTCAGTCGACCTCGAAGTTGAACGTCATCTCGAGGCGCGTGCCGTATTCGCCGGGACCCTCGATCTCGACGTAGTCGGAGACCTGGCGGATGAGCTTGAGACCGAGGCCCCCAAGGCGGCCGGGTCGTGGCTTGGCGACCGGCGTGCCGTTGTCACTGACTTCGAGGACAAGACCGGCTTCCGTGCAGCAGGCGCGCAGGCGCAGCGGCCCTCGTGCGTCGCCGTAGGCGTGGACAACGACGTTGCCGCACGCCTCGGTCACCGCCAGCACCATGTCAAGGATGCGCTCCTCGGGAGCGCCGCATGAGGCCGCGAACGTGCGAACGAGGTCGCGCAGCTGCTTGAGGTAGCCGGCATCGGCAGGAACGGTCACCGCGAGCTCTGGTTCGGACGTCTCGACCTCATTGCGGCTGCCCTTCTCTATGGTGTCGTTCGCGGGCGAGCTCTATGGCTGTTACCCGATCCTGCGCGAGTGCGAACTGCGCGCCGAGGCCGGTCAGTCGAAACAGTCTCTGAATCCCGGCCTGCGGGCCGATGAGCAGCGCCAGGCGGCGACCGCTACCGTCGAGAGCCTCGTCGGCGGCGAGCAAGGCACGAATAACAGCGAGATCGATGAACTCTGCGTCCCCCAGGTCAGCGACAATGCCGCCTCCTTCGTCAGCAAGAGCACACAGCGTCTGGCGAAGCGACGATGCCGAAGACAGGTCGTGCTCGCCAAGTAGCCTGACGACGGCGACCTCTGCCAGGCGCTCGATGTCCAGCTGCCCGACCTGCGCCGCGTCCACCGTGGGCAAGATCTACCCCGCCGTGCGAGGCCAAGAAACGTACAACAAACGCAACAGCAGCCTTCGTGGCGCCTAGCCCAGGCCACACCGGGACCACACCAGCAGCAATCCCGAGCCTCAGACGAGATCTAACCGGGCGATGTCGACGCCAGCGAACTCGTGCACGAGCATTTCGGCATACGCCCTCATCCCTCGCACGTTCGTGAGTAGCCCCTCGGTGAAGCGCAACAGCGAGCGCACATCGGCAGCGGTCGCCAGCCCGGTCGGCTTGTCCTGCTCGAAACACAACGCGAGCGACTCCACCGCATCTCGAGCCTCCTGGACGATTCCGAGCACAGCCCGATACTGCTGCTCGTCCGGCAGTTGAACGGTGCCGGTCATCACGACCCCCTTCCGGTGTCCCTCGCCACGGCATGACGAGGATAGGTTCGCGGCCTCGATCAGGGGTCGTGGCAGGCTGAGGAGCTCTGTGTACCCCCGCTCGACCATGCAGGCGAGGGCTATTGGCCGTTCGCACTGTGGAGCAACGGTCTCGTCGAGTTCATGTTCTTCTTCCTCGCCGCCCGCGCCCCGTTAGATCGCGGTCGAGCACAGCCCTGCTTAAGCCCGTCTTGCGGGCGTTGGTAAGGCGATCAGGAAGTCCCAGTCACCGGGTGAAGGCCTGCTTCAGGGCGGCCTCGTCAAACGGCGTCAACTCGAAGGGCAGGAGCCTGCGCAATCGCTCCTCGCGTGCGACCGTCGGGTTCTTCAGGCCCTCGATCAAGGGGCGGGCGACCGAGGCGTTGACCGGGGTGACGAGATGAAGCCAGAGCGACGAGAGCTGCGGTGTGAGCACCGGCAGCTCGAGGAGCCGCGGCCGGCGTCCGCGCAGCTTGGCGATTCATCGATCATCTGCCGGTAGGTTTCATCACCTCAGGCCCGCCGACGTCGAAGCTCTGGCCGAGAGCGGCCGCGGTCCCGCAGACCCCCCGGCGAGGTAACGGCCGACGTCGTCGAGTGCGACAGGCTGGGTCGGCGTCGAGACCCAGCTCGGCATGATCATCGCCGGCAGCCGATCGACGAGCGCGACGATCGTCTCGAAGGCCGCGCTGCCCTTGCCGACGATCATGGCGGCGCGCAGCGTCGTGACTGGAACGGATCCCGCAGCCAGGCGCTCTCCGTCTCTCGTCGGCTACGCAGATGCGGTGACGCGGTCGCGTCATCGTCGCCGAGCCCGCCGAGATAGACGATCTGTCCAACACCGGCATGCTCGGAGGCAGTCGCGACGTTCTCGGCTGCCACACGATCCTGACGCTCGAAATCTCGAGAGCCCAGTGAATGGACGAGGTAGTAGACGACCTCTGCACCCTCAACGGCGCGCGCGACGTCTTCGGCGGAGCTCGCGTCGCCCTCGACCCAGCGGATGCCGGGTTCCGCCTCCTGCGCGGAGCGCGAAACGGCAACGAGCTCGTGCTCGGCCGTGAGCAGCCGCACCAGCGTGCGGCCGACGACTCCCGTCGCGCCGAAGACCGCAATCCTCACGTGCCTGCCCTCGAGGCGAGCAGCTCGAAGTAGCGGCGGCTGACCGCGGCATGGAACGGGCTTTGGCCCTTGGCGTAGACCGCACCCGTCCACCAGGGCGCACCGGCCCGTGCTGCGAGACGAGGAAGGTACTCCTCGACCACGACGTTCAGCGCGACCTCCTCGCCGGCCTGGCGTTGCGCGAGCGTGACCGATCCGCCGGCGCGCAACGCGAGCAGACCTCCCCGGATCGAGTACCGACACGAAACGAGCTCGTCGGACCACGCGAGCTCGGCCGGAGCCGAACAGGAGAAGGCTCGCGCCCGCCACCAGACCGACCACCTCCGCGTCCGGCGCGCGCAACGCCACCGTGCGTGAAGCCGCCGACGGCCTGCCAGTACGCCAACCCGAGCCAGCGAGCGCCCGACTCCGAATGCTCAACAAGGGGCACGCGAGCGAGCACGCGTTGCCGGGACTCGAACGCCCCGGACTCCAGCACACGCTCGTTCGTCTCCCAGCCATGTAACACAGCGCAACGGTATCGGCGCCTGCGTGGACGCGGAACAACGGCGATGGTCTCACGCGTGACGTAGCCGAGCTTGCAAAACGCTTGCCTAGCCGCCGACTGAGCGACGGTGGCCGGAAAGCCTGCCCGTCCGGTTCGCCCGCAGTGCTCTTCGGCCTGGCGAGCTCGAGCCGGTTCGTGCCAACATCGCAACGGGAGGCTCCACGCGGACCCACTCAACACGTCGGTCGACTTCTTCCTCTTTCCCTTGCTGTGCGGCGTCGCGACGGTTGGTTGCTGTCGCTGCGCACGACGAGGTGAGTGACTTTCAGGCCTCGGAGCCGTCGAGCGATGACCTCGGGGCTGCCTTCTTCGAGCCAGGCCGCTTTCTTCGTCGGGGCGCGTGACCACGATCACCTCGTCTGCCGGCGAAGGCACGGAGGGCGTCTCTTCGGCCTGGGCGACCGTCGGCAGCCGACTCGGCTTCCTCGCGGTTGGCGTGGTCTTGGATCACGCCGTCGCCGCCGTCGACGTGCCACGTCGTGTTCCTTGTAGACAGCCCGCTCTCATGCATTGGGGTGCCCCGCTAGGCGTGGTGCGTAGACCCTTTCGGATGTTCGGCGAATACGCCACAGGGGTAACATGGGCGCGTGCCGTTGGCCGTGTCCACCGTCGCCATCGTCGCCATCGTTGCGGCGATCATCGTCGCCCTGATCGCGCTGACGTACGTCCTCCCTCGTGGAGGCCGAAAACGCCGCAGAAACCCCAGGCACTCGGTAGCCGCGGGGCGAACCCGGGCACCGACTACACTACGGCTCCGGCACGCCGGCGCGATCCGCCGCACGGAGACCAGCCCGTAGGCATCCTCTGCACGGCGGTGACCTGCGACTAGCCGAACAGCCGATCCCGTGCCAGGCCGTATCACTGGGGATGACACAGGGCGGATCAGGCTTGATCGTGAAGCCGCGCCTCGGCCGCCACGATCGCGGAACCGGCGGCGCTGCGACTCCTACAGGCGCACCATCATCGCGAGTAGCTCGCCGTCGATCCCGCCGGCCTACAGGGTTGGCGCGTTGCTCTCCGCGTCGACTCTCTCTCCCCGACATCGCGGCCGCTCTCCCGATCGGTGTGCGCGGCCCACTTGTCGCGCAGCGAGATGAGCGCGTCGCAGTTCCCGCCCCTCGGCGCCCCCCCGGGCCGACGCGCGCTGCGGGGAGCTGGTCGGGGCCGAGCCCAGTTCTTCCGGATCCCAGTCGCCGCGCACAGCCGGTTGATAGGAAGACGGGCGGGGCAGCCGCTGGCTCGCTAGGGTGCGGCAAAGGACACCGGAAAGGAGCCCGAGGTGGCCGGGAAGAAGCGTCCGAAGTCGCTGGCCCAGACCGAGAAGAAGACGCCGACTAAGCTCAAGCGACCGAAGAAGACCTCGCGCGGCAAGTAACAACGGCGGCCAGCGGGCCGCGCATCGTTATTGGATGGTCGCACGGAACTGATCGCGATCGCCGAAAAGACCCCGGCCCGGCAGACGCAGCTGATCAGAGCAGCCCCTCGGGGGCATGGCCTAGCAATGTGGACGATCGTTGCCGGGCCACGCGAGTACAGCCCGGACACAAGCGACCGCACGCTCGGGTGGGCGTACGAGATCGAGTCCCCAGGCGAAGAACGATACGCGCCGAGCTTTCCGAGACGGCCGCTGACAGCACGTCGCTGCCCGAACAGTCCGCGACAGCGATCCGAACCAGAGGTCAGTCGGCGATCGAACCCTTCCTCATCCGCGACGATCCGCCGGAGCGCGTCGTCATCAGCGTGAGGGGCGTCTACCCGGACTGACTCCCTTCCTGCCACCGACCCCGTCCGCGCGATCTCAGTGATCTCCTGCGCGCTAAGGCGGCCGATCCAAGCGTTGTGGGTCGCGTGGGGGAGGACACCCCGGGACGCCGAGTCCCGCCCTCTCCCCGACCCCTCTGCACCACGTCCCAGGAGTCGGGCCAACTGCCGTGAGGCCAGCCTACGCGCGGCGTGAGAGCAGATCGCGCCTACCGGATCCAGCGTTCCCGCACCTAGGGCACGTAAGAAGTGCCACTGGCAGGAGCTAGCGGACCGCGAGGTGGCGAAGCAGTCACCGGCGTCTGTGGCGGACCCCGTGGTGGTTCGGTACCCCCTGCGTTACCCCCTCCCTGCGCCGTTGCATCAGTCCCCAGCGCGAATCTGCGGTCTGTGCAGCAGCTTGGAGAATGGGCCCGCCTGGATTCGAACCAGGGTCCGACGGATTATGAGCCGTCCGCCTCGCGGGGATCATCGTAGAGACGACCAGGCGATTTCGCTGCTCTGGCCCCTATTTTCGGAGGTCTGCCCCAGGCCGCGAACTACGCCTATCTCGGCTGATCCGGGTCCCCTTTTGGTCCTGTCTCACGGCCGCGTCGAACCGGCCGTCGTCTCGGTCGAGGCGTCCTCGACGTCCCGATGTTCTTGCCGCAGCCCGGCTGTCCATCGGTGCGGGCGGTGTTCCGTGGCCGGCGCACTCTCGAACGAGGGCGCCGCGTCGCGCGGGTGAGCCGCGAACCAGGCTGCGTAGCGCCCAGCGAGCGGCGTTGCGGTCAGGCCGTGCAGGAGCACCGAGAGGCCGACCGTGAAAAAGATCGTGTTCACCAGCACCGACTCGTTCACGAGGTTGGCATCCTCGACGAGGATCACCGCGAACACGATCGACGCCAGTCCCCGCGGCCCGAACCAGCCGACGAAGGCGACCGTTGGCAGCCGGGCACCGGATCGGAGCATGGCCAGGGCCACGGGAATCATGCGAACGACCGTCAGACTCAGAAGCGCATACAGAACGACGTCTGCGGAGAGGTCATCGAGCATCGGCACGAGCATGACGGCGCCGAAGAGGATGAACGTGACGGCGCCGAGCAGGCCGCCCGCCTCTTCCAGGAAGAGTGTCACCTCGCCCCCGACCTCGCGACGCAAGCCGCCGAAGACCGCACCTCCGACGAAGGCGGCGATGAACCCGCTGCCGCCCATCCACACGGCCAGCCCGTAGGCGAGCGCGGCCCCGGCGACCGGGACGACCTGGAGCCAGATCGAATCGACGAAGCGGCGCGGGACGCCCACCCTGACCACGGCTGCGGCCGCGAGTCCCGCAATGACGCCCCCGAGACAGCCGTAGCCGATCTCCTCGAACACGAGGTCGCACCGCCGCGCCGTCTCCGATCGCGCCCTCCTCAGCCTCGGCAATCGCGATCGCGATCAGCAAAAGCGGCACGCAGATGCCATCGTTGAGCCCGCTCTCGACGTTGAGCCCCTGACGGACGCGCGAAGGAACCCGGGGATCGGTAACGACCGCCTGCCCCAGCGCAGCATCGGTCGGAGCGAGCACGATCGCAAGCAAGACCGCCTCGATGAGCACGAGCTCTCCGAACAAGGCCATACCCGCGAGAGCGCCCGCCACGATGGTCAGCGGCAGCCCGATCGCGAGCAGGCGAAGCAGGCAAGACGTACTCGCGGCGCAACGCTCCGAGGTTGATCCGTGACGCGTCCGAGAAGAGCACGAGCGTCAGCGTCGCCTCCGCGACCCAGCGAACGGTGTCGCTCTCGATCGTCGGATCGAGCCAGCCGAGGACCTCGTCGCTCGCCAGGATGCCGCCGACGACGAACACCATCGCAGCGGTGACCACGGACGCCGAGAGCCGTCGCGAGACCGCCGCATATGCGAGAACGAGAAGCGAGAGCGCGACGAGACCCGAGCCGCCCAAGCCTCAGTCTCCTCCGACGAGTCGCCCGGCCAGGCAGCTTCGCGAGACGGTGACCACACCTGCCACGGGGCTTGCACAGCAGGCGCCCTGAGCTCGCAGCCCGAGGCTCGACCAGTCGGCGATCGACGTTGTAGCGACACGGGGGCGGAGCTTCATGACGCGGACAACCTACGGCAACGCCCAGACGACGTTCATGGCCGCCCGCGGGGAGCTACCGACCGCCATCGAAGCACGCGGGCACTGTTGGATAGGGCAGCGGAGTCGGCACGGCGGCGGGTTGAGGCGAAAACGAAAATGCGAGTGGCCTAACGCCTGCCCTCGCGCCCCACCCCGTGGGAAGATGCCTCATGGGCGAGGCCGCGCTCCGCACGTTCGCCTACGCCCTGTTCGCGGCGGCGAGCCCGATCACCGTCCTCGCGACGCTCATCGTCCTCACGAGCGGGCGAGGACGGCTGAATGGCACTGTCTTTCTCGCGAGCTTTCTGATCGGCCAGATCGGTGTCTGCGTCGCCGGCCTGTTCGTGAGCGCGACGGCCGTGAACAGGCTCGAAGGGCACGACGACACGGGGGTGAGCGTCTTCAAGCTGGTGCTCGGAGTGGCGCTGATCGCCGCGGCACGGATGGGACAACGGCGCCCCGCGACGCGCGAGTCCGGCGCCTCGCCGAGGACGGAGGCCCTGCTTGCGAGACTCGAGCAACTGAGCGCCAAGACCGCTTTCACAGCGGGCCTCGCGCTCGGCATCGGGGTCAAGCGGCTGATCATCACTCTCCTCGCGGCCACGACCATCTCGGCCGCGCAACTGGACGCGAGCGAGGAGACCCTCCTGGTCGCGCTCTACATCGTGGTCGCCAGCCTGTCGGTGTGGCCCGCCGTCGCCCTCTACCTCGTTTTCGGGGAGCACGCCGGGGTATTGATCAACGGCGCCAAGCGCTGGCTCGCCGCGAACGGCACGAGGGTGACCTTCTACATCACGTTCGGGGTCGGCGTGCTCTTCTGCGCCGATGCGCTCGTGGAGCTCTTCTAACGCCGACACGGCTCCCTCCGCCGTTGACCGTGCTAGTGCTTGTCCGTTGGGTATGGTGGCGCCGATGGCCGTCGTGGTCGAGACACACGACCTCACCGCGCCTTCACAGGACGGCTGGGCGGTGGATTATCGGATCCGGCGCGAAGACGGCGAGGAGCTCCACGCCGGGGTTCGCTGTTGGGAAAAGGCTCAGGTTGCTGCCGAACGGTCGGCAAACTCCGACGCCCTCGCTGCCATTGCGGATCGCGGCAGCACTGCTGCGCTCGAGTATGCGGAGCTGGTGGAGTCCCCGGCGACGCGTGGCGCGGTGCTGATCTCGATCTGGTTCGACCCGACCGACGAGGGCAATCTGCGCCGTCGAGTCAGCTACGAGCGCCCTCCCGCGTAAGTCGCTCAGGCGGCGCAGCCGCTCTTAGCAGTGCCGGGACTTCATAGGATGCTCACGGATGACGTCTGATCCCGACGCCGCGAACGACGCGTCGAGAACCGTTCAGCCTCCCCAGCAGGTTGACGACGACGTCGTTGTCGGCGAGCCGCGCTGGCACATGGCCGGCGCCGTGGTCGCGGCGATGGTCCTCACGGTTCTCCTGCCAGACGAACTGCGGCCGGGACCGCCGTGGGTGCTCCTGGTCATCGAAGGGGTATTGCTCGTCGCCGTGATTGCAAGCGATCCTGGGAAGATCGACCGACGCTCGCGCCTGCTTCGAGCGCTCTCGATCGTGCTTGTGGCGGTGCTCGTTCTCGGCGCGTTGTGGGCAACGGTCCTGCTGATCGACGACCTTATCCACGGCGGTTCGGAGACGAACTCGGCCGGTGATCTGCTCGAGGCCGGAACGATCGTCTGGGTGTCGAACAACATCGCGTTCGCACTTCTCTACTGGGAGCTCGACGGGGGCGGCGCTGCAGCGCGCGCCCACCGATTCCCGAGCCACCCTGACCTCGCATTCCCGCAGCAACTGAACCCGAGGATCGCGCCTCCTGATTGGCGGCCCCGGTTCATCGACTACCTGTACCTGGGCTTCACGAACGCGACCGCCTTCAGCCCGACCGACGTCATGCCACTCGTGCCCTGGGCCAAGATCGCGATGGCGGTGCAAGCGCTCGTCTCGCTCGGGATCCTTGGGCTGGTCATCGCACGGGCCGTGAATGTGTTCGCCTAGATCTCGCGCGCGGGCCTGCTGGCCGGTTGCGGTCTTGGGGTCGATGTCCGGCACGTGTCCGGTGTACATGGTGTCCAGGGCGATGGCCGTGCCGAGGAGGTACTTGCCGAGCGGCGGCAGTGGCTGGTCCATCGGGACCAGCGGGTCGGGCAGTCGGCGGCACCTGGCGGGCGGTGACCTCGGGCCAGTCCTCCTGCGCGCGGGGGGTGTCCGGGTGAGGATCGGGGGCGATGTCGGCGGCGACGGCGTCGCGTCCGGTCAGGGGCGGGCCCAGCGAGAAGCGCTCGCGCAGCGTTCGGATCAGCGAGGTGTTGCGGTACTCGCTGGTCACGACGGTGCGTGGGTCGATGTAGGCGGAGACCGCCAGCGTGGGGATGCGGATGCCGGAGCGGTCGAAGCGGAAGCCCATCTGTCCGGCCGGGGCCGCCGGGTCGGGCGGTGGGACGCTGGGGCGGCGGGACGTGGTCGTAGGTGCCGCCGTGCTCGTCGAAGGCGACCAGGAACAGGGTGTTGGCGAAGTTCGACCCGTCCGCGGTGGAGGAGCCGCGGATCGCCGAGTAGATGCGGGCCAGCAGCTCCTCGCCGCCCAGGATCGACGAGGGCGGGTCGGCCGACATGCCGGGCATGATCGCGTTGAAGGCGGGGTGGTAGTCGTTGTGGGCGTGCAGCAGGTTCGGCTCGATGAACGAGTAGGTGGGCAGCCTGCCCTGCTCGGCGTCGGCGAAGAAGTCGTCCAGGGTGGAGAAGTGGGTCGCGAACTGCTTGGAGAGCCGTGGCGTGTGGATCATCCCGGTGATCGAGAACGGCATGCCGGGGTCGACGTAGACCCGCCAGGAGAGCCCGGCGGCATCGAGCCGCTCGAAGATCGTCTCGGCGTCGTTGTGGCGCGGGAAGCTGTCGTAGGGGGCGTTGACCACCAGGCCGGACGCGGTGGCCGCGTGGTAGAAGGAGCGGTTCGTGAACGTCTGCGAGGGCACCTCGCAGAACCAGTGGTCGAAGGTCGCGAACCCCTTGGCGATGGTCGAGATCACCGGCACCTGCTCGGGCGTGTAGCAGGACATGATCTGGGCGTACTCGTCGTACTCGGGCAGGCGGCCCATCTCGCTGCGGAAGGTGTTCACGTAGTCGAGGACGAAGCCGTCCATCGTCGGCGCACGGCGCCGGGTCGTCGGGAGCGTTGAACGGCGGCTGCATCGCCTCGTAGGACAGGAACCGGTTGCCCTCCGGGGCCACCGTCCCGAACAGCTGCGTGTTGGTGTGCGGGTGCTCCTCGCCCGCGTCGGGGTTCGGCGCGTCCATCGAGGTCGCCACGTGGAGCGGCACCACGCCACGCTCGGCGCCGGGCGCGTAGCTCGGGATCGGGTTCGACAGGTCCTTGCCGACCACGCCCTCGAACGACGGCGACCTCGCCCGGCTCGTACAGATGGCCGAGCAGGTTGTCGAAGGAGCGGTTCTCGAACATCACCGACACGACGTGGCCCGTCCGGCGTGAAGAGTCTAGGTTTCGCTCGTGGATCCCGCTGCCGGCCCGCACGACACGTCGCCAAAGCCGGCTGCCGGCAAGCGAAGGGAGCTGCGCCGCAAGATCCTCGTCCGCGGCGTCTTCCTCCTCATCACCGGCGTCTCGATCTACTTCCTCTTCCCGAGTCTGCTCGAGGTGTTCACCTCGTGGCGCGACGTGCGGCGGCTGGACATGGTTTGGGTCGCGGTCGCGCTCCCGTTCGAGGCGGCGAGCTTCCTCGCGATCTGGGAGCTGCAGCGATCGTCCTGGCGAACCCCGAGCTGGTTCGCCGTCGGCACGTCGCAGCTGACGGGCAATGCGGCCGGACGCATCATCCCCGGCGGGATGGCGGCTGCCGGCGCTCTCCAGTACCGGATGCTCGTCCAGGCCGGCATACCGAGCTCGAGGGCGGCGTCCGGGCTGACGGCGACCTCGGTGATCGGCTTCGCGACGATGCTCGCCTTGCCCGTCCTCGCGATCCCGGCCGTGCTCGGCGGGCTACGTGCGCCGGAAGGCCTTCTCCAGTCGGCCTATCTCGGAGCGGCCGTGTTCGTCCTGATGATGGGAACCGGGGCGGCCGTCCTCTTCTCCGACCGTCCGCTGACCCTGGTCGCGCGCGCGGTCGGCTGGATCTTCCGACGGATCGGTAAGGGGGCGAAGGCACCCGGCCTCCGGGAGAAGCTGATCAGGGAGCGGGACACCATCCGTCTCGCCGTCGGGCCGCACTGGCGCATGGCGCTGGTCGCCGCCGTCGGCCGCTGGGTGTTCGACTACCTTGCTCTGCTTGCCTGTCTGCGCGCGGTCGGCGCCGACCCCGACCCGTCGCTCGTTCTGCTGGCCTACGTCGCGGCCCAGCTCCTCGGGACGATCCCGCTGACACCGGGGGGCCTCGGTTTCGTCGAGGCCGGACTCACAGGCCTGCTGACGGCGGCCGGAATCGATGCCGGCGACGCCGCGTCTCGCGACACTCGCCTACCGTCTGGTCTCGTTCTGGCTCCCGCTTCCGATCGGTCTCGTGACCTGGTGGCTGTTCCGGCGCCGCTACGGGCGGGTGCCGGAGTCCGAGCCCGTCGCGTCCGGTCCCAGCGCCGCGAGTGCCTCGTCCGAGAGCTCGGCGAGCAGCACCTCTCCGTGATGCGAGGCGAGGCTGGTGCGCAGCTCCGTCCAGTCGGCTTTCGCGACGAGCAGCACGAGTGCCGCGTGGCCTGGCTCGAGCTTCTCACCCAGGGAGCGCAGCCGTTTGTTCCTGATACCCGTGTCGAACACCCCATACCCGCTGCCGGCAACCATGCCGACAACAGCGGCGCCGATAGGTCCCCCGACCGCGAGCCCGAGCAGGAAGCCCACCGTACCGCCGGCGACGAGCCCTTCACCGACCGATAGCTCCTCCGTCTGGTGGAGCTCGATCCGGCCGCCGGCGTCCTTCACGACGATCGCCGCGTCCCGGACCTTGACCTTGTGCTCGTCGCGCAGCGCGTCGAGCTCGGCCGCAGCAGCCTCGGCGACCTCCCGGCTCGGGTAGGCCAGCGCGATCAGACTGCTCTCGGAGCCCACGGGCGCCACTCTCACTCACCGCGGGGCGCCCTGCTCGTCGCACGGGATCGTGAAGTCACTGCCGGCCAGGTCGGCCTCCTGCTCGAGCAATCCGATCGTACGCTCCATCGCCACAGGGCGGAGCGCGCCGAAGCCACCGTGGTAGGGGTTGTCGAGGAACCACAAGAGCAGAAGCGTGGAAGAGATGACGACTGCCACCCCGCCGATGAGCATCGCCTGCACCTTCTTACGTTCAGCGCGATCCGCGAAAAAGAGCATGTACCCGAAGATCACCGCGGCTGTGAGGAAGAGGACGATCCAGAGGTACGGCGGAATCACACCCTCGGCGCCGTGCGTCCGATCTGCCCGCGCGTCCTCGCGGTCGGAGGTCTGGTCGAGCCACTTCGAGTACGCAGCCTGCTCGGAAGCAGAACGCGGCTCGCCGGCGCGTATGGAGTGGAACATCGCCACGGTCCAGGGATTGATCGGCGGCCGCCTTGCCGCCGGCTTCGAGCTGCTCCCACTCGTCCCGAGCAACGTTGCGGGCGTAGCAGACCAGCTCGCCGGACAGTCGAGCACCGACCGCGGGCGGCAGTAACTGGGCCGTCTCGAACTGGTGCGCCACCACCCTGGCCTCCGTCTCGGCGCCCGATCGAGACGCGTCGAGGCTCTCGAAGGCGAGGAAGACGACGAAGCCGAGCAGCACCGCGAACCCGGTTGCAATCACGCCGAAGACACCCGAGGCCCGATCGCCGTCCTCGAAGTAGCTGCCCTCCGGCGCCCGTCGGCGGACGAAGAGCATGACGGCGATTGCCAGCGACGTCGTGCCCACGACGATGAGCGCCGCCCAGAGGAAATTCATCGTCTCACCGAATGTCCACTCGTCGCGGGGTGTCGATCATCGTCGAGGAGGGACGGCCGAAGCTCATGCCGGCGGAACGATACGCGGCGCGCGCTCGTCGTCGAGCACCGGCGATCTACAGTGCGCCGGTGCCAGACGCGGCCGCAACCGACCTCGAGCTCCTCACGATCGGCCGCATCGGGGTCGACCTCTACCCGGAGCAGTCGAACGTCCCGATCGCGCGCGTGCAGACGTTCGCCAAGTCGATCGGAGGCACGGCGACGAACGTCGCGGTCGCCGCGGCGCGGCTCGGCCGGCGGGCTGCGGTCGCCACCCGCGTCGGTGACGACCCCTTCGGCGACGTACGTGCGGCTCGCGCTCGAGGAGGAGTTCGGCGTCGACACCCGGTTCGTCGGAACCGATCCGGAGCTTCCGACCCCGATCGTGTTCTGCGAGCTCGATCCGCCCGAGGATCCGCGGCTCATCTTCTACCGCGAGCCGAAGGCGCCCGACATGAACCTCGAGCTCTCGGATCTCGACCTCGACACCGTCCGCAGCGTGCCGATCCTGTGGATCGCCGGATCGTGCTTCTCGGACGAGCCGACGCGCTCCACCGTGCACGCCGGCCTCGATGCCCGCGGGCGGCGCGAGCACACGATCCTCGATCTCGACTGGCGCCCGATGTTCTGGCCCTCCCCGGAGGAGGGCGGCCGTGAGATCGGCGCGGCGCTCGACCATGTGACCGCGGCGATCGGCAACCGCGTCGAGTGCGAGATCGCGGTCGGGACCGGCGACCACGAGCAAGCGGCACAGAGGCTGCTCGAGCGCGGCCTGGAGCTGGCGATCGTCAAGCTCGGCGGCGACGGCGTCTACGTCGCCACGTCCGCAGGCACCCGTGCCCTCGTGCCGCCCGTGCCCATCGACGTCGTCTGCGGCCTCGGGGCCGGCGACGCATTCGGCGGCGCGCTCTGCCACGCCCTCCTCTCCGGCTGGGACGAGGTACGCGCCGTTCGCTTCGCCAACGCGGCCGGGGCGATCGTGGCCTCGCGCCTCCTCTGTGCGGCCGCGATGCCGACGCTCGACGAGGTGCTCGACGCCGAGCTCACATAGCCGCTTCGGCGGCGGCTCTCGCGCCCGGCTCGACGTGCGGCCGAGCAAGGTCGGGCGTCGGTCCGGGCCTGATACGCAGGACGAGCAGAGCGGTGAGCACGGCGAGGCCTCCGGCCACGAGGAATGCGACCGTGTAGGAGCCGAGCCAGTCGCGCAGGACACCGGCGCCGACCGCGGCCGTGGCGCCGCCCAGCTGATGCGCCGCGAATACCCACCCGAACAGGATTCCGACGTTCTCGCGCCCGAAGGTCGACGCGGTCAGCGCGACCGTGGGCGGGACCGTTGCCACCCAGTCGAGCCCGTAGAAGACGACGAACACGAGCAACCCCGCCTCCGACGAGCCGAAGACGACCGGAAGGAGGAGGAGCGACAGCCCCCGTAGACCGTAGTACCAGAACAGCAGCCAGCGGCTGTCGAAGCGGTCGGTGAGAAAGCCCGACGCGATCGTCCCGACGAGGTCGAAGGCGCCGATGGCGGCCAGCAGGCCCGCCGCCGTCACCGAGCCGATGCCGTGGTCGTGCGCGGCGGGCAGGAAATGGGTGGCGACCAGCCCGTTGGTCGTCAGCCCGCAGACGAAGAAGCTGCCCGCGAGGTACCAGAACGACCGCGAGTGCAGGCCCATGACGAGGCCGCGAATCGCTGCGTTGAGCGGATTCCGGAGAGGCGGCGGTACGGGATCGGCGGCCGTGGCGCCGAACGGGCGCAACCCGATGTCGGCCGGCCGGTCGCGCATGAAGAAGGCTACGAGCGGCATCACGAGCAGTGCCGCGGTGAGGGTCACCGTCCACGACGCGTAGCGCCACCCCGCCGCCGCTGCCAGGGCTGCGATGCCGGGCAGGAACACGAGCGCGCCGGTGGCGCTGGCCGCGCCCATGATGCCCACGGCCAGGCCGCGGCGACGTGTGAACCAGTTGTTGGCGACGATCGCCGCCAGCGGCACCGAGAGCGAGCCCGTGGCAAGGCCCATGACCACGCCCCAGAGGAGCGCGAGCTGCCACACGTTGTCCATGACGGTCGTGAGCGCCGACGCCGAGGCCACCACGGCGAGAGCCACGAGCATGACCCGCCGGATGCCGAAGCGCGCCATCAGCGCCGCCGAGAACGGGCCGACGAGGCCGAAGAGCCCGAGGTTCAGAGCAATGGCGAAGGAGATCGCCGAGCGGCTCCAGCCGAACTCGTCCTCGAGCGGCCTGATCAGCACGCCCAGCGTCGAGCGGAAGCCTGCGCTCATCACGAGAGCGAGGAGCGTGACGGCGACGATGACCCACGCGTAGTGGAAGCGCGGGTTCACCGGCGGCCGACCCATATCCGGCCCAGCTTAGTGACCGAGGGTGCTCAGAAAGCCGGAGGGCGGCCGACGGCCGCCCTCCGGCGCGCGTACCCGGCAGCGGCTAGGCCGCAGGCCGGATGTTCTGGTTGACGCGGAAGACGTTCTCCGGGTCGTACTGCTTCTTCACCTGGGTGAGGCGCGCGTAGTTGCCGCGGTAGCTGGCCTGCACGCGCTCCTGCCCCTCGTCCATGATCATGTTCAGGTAGGCACCGCCGGCGGAGTACGGATGCAGCGCCTCCTGGTAGCCGACCGCCCAGTCGCGGAGCACGTCCTTCTTCGCCGGGTCAGGATCGACACCGACCATGACGCTGCCCCAGTTGGAGTCGCGGTAGCCCCAGGCCGTCTCGTCCGCACCGAGGTCGTGCGCGGCGCCGTCGATCGGGTACATGTGCATGGTCGACTTGCCCGTGGGCAGCCTCTCGCCCCACTCGACGTGACCGCGCGACGGCCTCGTCGGAGATCTCCTTGACGAAGTCGGCGCGCCAGTACCACTGGTCGCCGGCCGGATAGAGGCCGTCGAAGGCGCCGTTCAGCGTCGCGAACGGCATCTCGTGGACGCCGTGCATCAGCGGCGTTCCGACCGCGAGGATCGGAGCGAGCAGCTTCGCGAGCTCGTCCTCGGTGCCGATGTAGTTCCAGACGACTCCGCAGACGTGTCGCCCGTGGAGCTCCTCCGGGAACGGCGGTGCGGGCGGCACGAAGTGGAACGCGAAGAAGCCGTTCAGCTCGCGCGGCGCCTCGCCGATGAAGTCGCGGTAGAAGCTCAGCACCTCCGCCGCCTCCTCGACCGGCCAGAAGGTCGGGCCGGCGATCACGTTCCCGACGGGGTTTGCCCGGAACAGGAACGACGTCACGACGCCGAAGTTGCCGCCGCCGCCGCGAAGCGCCCAGTAGAGATCGGGGTTCTCGTCGGCGTTGGCCTTCACGAGCTCACCGTCGGCCGTGACGACCTCCGCCCCGAGCAGGTTGTCGATCGTGAGCCCGTACTTGCGGGTCAAGTGACCGATCCCGCCGCCGAGCGTGAGCCCGCCGACGCCGGTCGTCGAGATGATCCCGCACGGTACGGCCAGCCCGTGGGGCTGCGTCGCCGCGTCGACCTCGGCCCAGGTGCAGCCGCCGCCGACCCGGGCGGTGCCGGCCTGCGGGTCGACCTCGACGTCCTTGAGCAGAGACAGGTCGATCATCACGCCGTCGTCGACACTGCCCAGTCCGCCGCCGTTGTGGCCGCCGCTGCGGATCGCGATCGGAAGGTCATGCGAGCGTGCGAACGCGATCGCCGCCGCAACGTCCTCTGGGCCGCGTCACCCTCGCGATCAGCGCCGGGCGCTTGTCGATCATCGCGTTGTAGAGCTTGCGCGCCTCGTCGTAGTCGAGGTCCTCCGGCCCGATCAGCTGCCCCTTGAACGTGGCGGAGAGCTCTTCGCGTGCTGCCTGTGCAGGTGTTGCCGTCGTGCTCACGCTACCTCCTGTGCTTGTCGGTTCTCCGAGGGTAGAAACCGTCTGTCTCCGTGTCATGACGCGCCCTGATCCTTCTTTGTTCCGTCGCAGAACGAAGGCGTGGGCGGCACTGATCAGATCTGACTATGCTCGTCGCAGAGCTCGGATGCCACCGCTTCCAGGCCCGCTGCGCCTCACTCCGTCCTATCCGTTCGTCGGACGGTCGCGCGAGCTTACGACGCTGCAAGGCCTCTTGCCGCGGGCCGAGGCCGACGGGCGGCGCGTGGCTCTCGTCGGCGGGGGAGGCGGGCTCCGGCAAGAGCCGGCTCGTGCGCGAGTTCGCGCACATGGCGGCGGAGGAGGGCGCGCTCGTCCTCTACGGCGCCTGCGACGCCGTCGTGCCCACGCCCTACGGCCCGTTCGCCGAGTGCCTCGACCACCTGGCCCGCAGCACGGATCCCGCGGAGCTGCGCGACGGGCTCGGCTCGGCCGGCGGGGAGCTCGTGCGGCTCCTCCCCGACCTCGGGCTTCGCGTCGGCGAGCTGGCGCCGCCGATCGCCGCAGATCCGGACACCGAGCGGCATCGCCTTCACACCGCGGTCACCGACCTGCTGACCAGCGTCAGCCGTGACCGGCCGCTGCTGCTCGTGCTGGAGGACGGCCACTGGGCCGACGCCTCCTCGCTCCTGCTCCTCCGGCATCTCGCGCGGGCGGCCTCGGAGTCGCGCATGCTGCTGCTCGCCACGTTCCGGGACACCGAGGCAGAGGTTCCGGAGACGCTCTCGGAGGCGCTCGCAGATCTTCGCCGATCGGAAGGTGTCGTCCGACTGCGGCTCGACGGGCTTACGAGCGACGAGATCGCGGACTTCGTGCGCAACGCGGCGGGCGGCGAGGCCGGCGCCGAGCTTCCGGGGATCGCCGGCGCGATCGCCGAGCTGACGAACGGCAACGCCTTCCTGATGACCGAGCTCTGGCGCACGCTGGTCGAGACCGGCGCGCTCGAGCTCTCGGCCGCAGGCATCCGGCTCACGCGGCCGCTCGCGGGGCTCGGGACTCCGGAGGGAGTACGCGAGGTCGTCAGCCAGCGGCTCACACGGCTCGCCGCCCACGACGACCGAGCTCCTCGAGCTCGCCGCCGTCGTAGGGCCGGTGTTCGAGGTCAGGATCCTCGAGCGCGCCTCGTCCCTCCCCAAAGCGGAGTTGCTCGGCGCCCTCGACGAGGCAACGCGAACCGGCCTGGCGGAGGAGGTGTCGGCGTTCGGCCTCGCGCGCCGCTTCACCCACGAGCTCGTGCGCAGGGCGCTCCTCGATCGGCTTGCTCCGGCACGGCGTGCGGAGCTCCACCTCCGGGTCGGAGAGACGCTGGAGCAGGTCCACGAGCGCGACATCGAGCGCGTCCTCGGCGACCTCGCCTACCACTACGCGGCTGCGGCGCCGGTCTCGGACGTGGGACGCGCCGTCGACTACAACGTGCGTGCGGCCCGCGCCGCCCAGGCATCGCTCGCGTTCGACGAGGCGGTGACCCTGCTGCGCACCGCGATCGCGCTCGGAATCGACGAGCCGGAGACGCGGGCCTCCGTGTACCTCGAGCTCGGCAGCGCGAATCACCTCGCGGGCAAGTCGGAGGACGCGCTCGAGGCGTACGAAGCCGCGTCCGGAATCGCCCGGCAGCTCGGTGACGCCGAGCTGTTCGCGCGCTCGGCGATCGGGTACGAGGACGCCTGCTGGCGTCCCGGGATCACCGAGCCGAGCTCCGTCGAGCTGCTCGAGGAGGCGGTTGCGCTGCTCGGCGACGACGACTCCGAGCTTCGGGTCGGGGCGCTCTCCGGGCTCGCCCGGGCGCTCGCCAACCGAGGTGACCACGAGCGCGCCGGCGTCGTGCGAACGAACGCCATCGCGATGGCGCGGCGCCTTGGCGACCGCCGCGGGCTCGCCACCATCCTGATGCGCTCACACTGGGCGGGCGGCTCGAGCACGCTCGAAGAGATCCGCGAAATGCTGAGCGAGGCGCACGAGCTCGCGCAGGAGCTCGACGACATCGAGATCCAGGCGGAGAGCGTCCAGTGGAGAGTGGCTGTCCTGATCGCCCTCGGAGATCTCGACGCGGCGCAGCGCGATCTCGACACCGTGCTGGCGCTCGCCGAGCAGATGCGCCAGCCCTTCATCTTCCATGTCGCGGAGCACTACGGGGCCGCGATCACCCTTGCCCAGGGCCGGCTCGCGGATGCCGAAGGCGCTGCGGAGCGCTCGCACGAGTGGAGCCGGCACATGACGGGGCGGGACGCGTCAGGCGTGTACGGGATCCAGATGTTCAGCATCCGGCGAGAGCAGGGGCGGCTGGCCGAGCTGGCACCTGTGATACGGGTGCTCGCGGCAGAAGAGCGGGACATCGGCGCCTGGCGGCCCGGCCTCGCCGCGACGCTCGCCGAGCTCGGCATGGAGCAGGACGTCCACCGAGAGCTCGACCGTATCGCCGGTGAGGGCCTGGCATCGCTGCGTGAGTCGCTCTGGCTCGCGTCGCTGACGTACCTCGCCGACGCCTGCTCCGCGGTCCGCGACGAACGGATGGCCGCCCTCCTCTATCCCGAGCTCGAGGCCCACGCCGGAACGAACGTGATGGTCGGCTACGGCGTGGCCTGCTACGGCTCGGCCGACCGCTACCTCGGCATGCTGCCGCGACGCTGGGCGAGCGCGAGCTGGCCGAAGGGCATTTCGAGAAGGCAATGGAGCTGAATCGCAGCATGGGCGCGACCACGTGGCTTGCGCATACGGCATACGAGTACGGACGGGTGCTCCTCGCCTCCCCCGGCGGAGACCGCAGCCGCGCTGCGGCGCTGCTGGGCGAGGCAGCGGCGCTGAGCGAGCGGATCGGCATGCCTTCCTTGCTCGATCGCATCCGTCGGCTCGACGCGATGCCCGCGCCTCGGTCGAGCCTGCCCGACGGCCTCACCGCACGCGAGGCTCAGATACTCCGGCAGGTCGCGCGAGGGCTGTCGAACAAGGAGATCGGCAAGGCGCTCTTCATCAGCGAGCACACCGCGGCGAACCACATCCGCAGCATCCTGCGCAAGACCGGCTGCGCGAATCGAACGGAGGCGGCAACCTATGCCCACCGCCACGGCCTGGCCGAAGCCTGACCGTACCCCGATGACCGCGACCTGGCCGAAGCCTGACCGATAGCGCCCGTGGCCGTCGGCCTAACGCGCCGTTTCGCGGCCGATAACCGGGCTTCGCCGCCGTTCCGGCCTACGGCTCGCCGTTTCGGCCTAGAGCTGCGCTTCGGCCCAGTCGCGGAGGCGATCCACCAGTACCGGACTGGCGGTGCCGACCTCGACGATCTTGTCGGCCGGAACGTTGGCGCGCCGTGCGGCCGTGAGAATCGCGTCTGACGAGGGCGCCTCGTAGAGGCAGTAGGTGCGTCTGCGATCGGCGGAAAGGAACGAGAAGAGCCAGCGAGCGTCCTCGCCTGCGTTGATCTCGTCGATGAGCTCGACGTCTTCGCGCGTCAGATCGAGCCGATCCGCGAAATTCCGTTCGATCAGGTAGAGGGGCATGTCGAGACGATCGTAGCGCGCAGGTAGCGATCGACGCCGGGGAATGACCCTTGCGTCAATCGAACGTAGGCCGGGCCGCCGAGAGCACCTCGGAGCGGACTGTCGCCGCGGGCGTGTACACGGCGAGCAGGTCGCGGAGATCGGCGACCGCGGCGGTGACGTCATCCGGCGCTCCGCTCGTGGTGTCCCTCGACCGTGACGAGGACGTCGCGTCGTGTCGGGACGGGTGGCGCTCTCCGCGCTCTGTCGCCAGCACCAGCGGCGCGCAGCGACCTGCCCGGCATCGTCGACGAAGATCACCTCGCCCGGATCGGGCCGCTGGGTCTCGCCCGAGCCGAGATCGGTGAACGTCTCGTCGCCGGCGGCGAAGCGCACCGTGATCCCACCCGCGACGGCTCTCAGGTCGAGGACGGCGACCGGCAGGCCGTAGCGGATGCTGACGAGGTTGCCCATGTCCACCAGCAGCCCGAGGCTCGGCAGCTCGCCCTGCTTGGTCAGCCGGCGCAGCAACGCTTCAGCGGCGCTGCGGTAGCGCGTCGGCTCGACGCCGAAGGCGGTGAAGGCCCGTCGCCAGGCCGCGAGGCTCGGCAGCGTCTCCGAGCCCCTGCGTCGCCGATCCGGTCGAGTGCCGCGCGCTGCTCCTGGACGAACTCCGCCCGGAGCTGCGGCGGCGCCGGCCCGTTCGTGACGCCCCGTGCCTCCAGGATCCCGCCCACGATCGCAGGAAACCGCTCGAGTACGGCCGGGTCGTACCGGAACACCGGCCCGAGTCTGCCATGACCGGGCCCTCCGGAGCCCTCCGCGGCCGATAACAGCGGCTTCGCCGCCGTTTCGGCCTAGCCCGACCGCTATAGTCGCTCGCTCGCAGAAGGAGGTACGGGATGACGCAGGCCGCCCTCGAGATCAGCAAGGCTCTCTCAGCTCCCAGGCGCGCCGACATGGGCGCGCTGTGGGGAGACGTGCTCAAGGGCATGCCGCTGTTCGCGGAGGTGCCGAAGCGCCATGTCCGCAAGATCGCGTCACTGACGAAGGAGACGCGCTTCGCGAAGGGCTCGTCGATCGTGCGAGAGGGCGACCGCGGCGATGCCTTCTTCGTCGATCCTCGAAGGGACGGCCGCGGTCATCCGGCCCGGCGGCCTGCCCGCCATCGAGCTCGGCCCGGGCGACTACTTCGGCGAGATCGCGCTCATCGACGGCGCCGAGCGCACGGCGACCGTCAGGGCGCAGACCGACGTCTACTGCCTGCTGCTGCCCGGACGCCCGTTCATGAAGATGGTTCGCAGCGAGCCGGAGATCGCGGTGGCGCTCCTGAGGCAGCTCGCCGGACGTCTCCGCGACCTCCAGACGAGAACGCACCTCACGGCCTGAAGATCAGGCCTGGGCCGAGCCCCAGTCGTAGCCGGACGGGACCTCGGCGCGGCGGCGTCCCGATGACGATCGCGATCTCGCGCAGGTCCCTGAGCTCGATCTCCGCGGGATTCCCCTCGTAGGGCTCGCCGTCGACGTAGACCGCGATGTTCGCTTCGGGACGGCAGTAGCCGCCGACGCAGTCGTCGTCCAGGCGCACGTCCCACTCGGTGAAGAACTGCCCGAGCATGTTGAGCCTGCGCTCCGTGGACTCCGTGTGGATGATCCCCGAGTTGTCGTGCGTGTGCACCGGCGAGATGCAAGGCTCGTCGCACATCTCGATGCCACCGTACGCGGGAGCGCCGTTGACCTCGCCGCTCTTGACGCCGGGGTCGGTGATGTCGATGCCGATCCCGGCGGGTACCTCGACGCGGCTCGCCGTTCACGAAGACGTCGAGATGGGCGTGGACGTGGAAGATGAGGAACTCCTGCCGCTGCAGCTCGAGGCCCGCTGCCTCGGCGAGCTCGGCCGGATTCGTCCGGCACCGGCCACGGTGCGGCGCCCTCGGTCGGGGTCGGGGCAGGCCCTGCCTCGGCGGGCGGCTCGGCCGGGCGCCTCCGCAGGTGGCTCTGCCGGGGTCTCGGCCGGCGGCTCGGCCGGCGAAGCCGCCGGCTCGGAGTCGCCGCTACCGCCGCAGGCCGCGGCCAGCGCGAGCACGAGGACGGCGAGGGCAAGCAGGCGGCCCGGAGTCATACGACTACTCGTAGAGCCCGGCTCCGCTACCGCTTGGCAGAAGCGAGGAGGTCGGCGGTACGCGTGCCGTGCCAGCCCGCCTCGCGCCGCGACCAGTACTGCTCCTGCAACAGGCGCGTGATCGGCCCCGGTGTGCCGTTGCCGACCGTCTTGGAGTCGATCCGGATCACGGGCATGACTCCGCCGGCGGTGGTCGCCGCGAAGACCTCGTCCGCGGTGTCGAGCTCCTCCGGCTCGACGCGACGGAGCTCGTAGGGCACGTCCCTCGTCTCGGCAGATCTCCTCCACGGCGTCCCGCGTCCGTCCCTCGAGCACGTTCCAGTCGGGCGTCGCAACCTTGCCGTCCTTCACGAGGAGGATGTTCCAGCCGAAGCCCTCGCTCAGCGCGCCGTCCGGCGAGACGAGCACCGCGTCGTCGCAGCCGGCGTCGTAGGCGTCCAGCCGGCCCTGGACGAGATCGGCGCGGTTGTAGTTCTTGAAGCGCTGGTCGATCGCCTTCGACGACACGCGCTCGAAGCGACGGCAGAGATGGAGGCTGGCGCCGTCGCGGCACTTCTCCTCGCCCCAGATCCAGACGTACGGGATCGCGTAGGCCGTGAAGCGGTTCTGCGCGAGCCGAAGGTCGCGCGACTGGTTCGGCGTCAGGCCGCGCGTGACCTCGATCTTGACGTAGGCGTCCTCGAGGCCCGCGCGATCGACGCACTCTGCGAGGATCGCATGCGACCTCGTCGCGGGTGTACGGAAGCGTGAGCCGGAAACCCTCGCACGAGCGCTCGAAGCGCTCGAGGTGGTCGTCGAGCTTGAAGAACCAGCCGCGCCAGACCGACGTCACGTCGTAGACGCAGTCGCTCCAGGTGAACCCGTAGTCGAAGATCGACATCCGGGCCTCTTCGGGCGCGACGAACTCTCCGTCGATGAAAACGACGCCTCCGGCCATGCCCGGATCCTAGCGGCAAGCGGCGCGTCAGCGCCGCGTGCAGCGGCCGCGCCCGGCGGCTGAGCGGCCGGCTCGGCCGGCCGCGACCCGCCAAAGAGCGGCCGAAGGCCGCGGTCACAGCGCCAGGCCGCGAAGCCTCACCGAGCCCGTCAGGGCTCGGTACAGGTCGAGCCACCCACGAGGAAAGAGGCCCGTGGGCTGGCAGGCCGGTTAAGCGGCCTTCGCCTTGGCGGGCAGAGACTCGAGCAGCCGGTGGACGGCGGCGCTGACCTCGGTCACCGCGCGGTCGAACGCCTCCTCATTCGCCCGCGACGGCTTGTGGTAGCCGCTCACCTTGCGGACGAACTGAAGGGCAGCCGCCTCGACGTCCTCGGGTGTCGCCGCGGGCTCGAGATTGCGAAGTGTCTTGATGCTTCGGCACATGACGGCATCGTAGCCGCCGGTCACTCCCGCGCTTCGAGAGCCTCGACGCGCGCGCGGAGCTCGGCCAGCTCGTCGCGGAGCGCCGCCACTTCGGCCGCCAGGCCGGTCGGCGCTTCGTCGGGCTCGGGCTGGGGCGCGTCGAGCGGCCCTGGCTGCGCTCGGCGCTCCGAGCAGGTGCGTCCAGCGGGCTTCTCTCTGGCCCGGCTGTCGGGGAAGAAGGCGGACGAGCGGCGGCTCCCGCTCGGCCAGGCGGTCGAGAGTCTGCTCCACCTCCTCGACGGAGAACAGGTGCTGACGCTCGGTTCGCGCCCGGAGCTCGCCGGCGGTCTGGGCGCCCCGGAGCATCAGCACCGACAGGACCGCGACCGCCTCCGGGTCGATCTCGAGCGCTTCCGGCACCAGGTGCGCGTGCTTGTACACGCGGCTCCCTTCCCCCCTCACCGTGCGCGCGAGCCCGCGCTCGCGCAGCGAGATGAGCGCTGCCGTCACGGTGCCCTCGTCGTAGTCGACGACCGGGTCGCGGCTCGAGCGCTGGTTGCACGCCAGCCGCAGCGCATTGGTGCTGAGCGGATAGACCTCCGGAGTCGTCGCCTGCTTCTCCACGAGGCAGCCGAGGACCCGGACCTCGACGGGGGTCAGCTCCACCGCGCGAGCTTACCCCGGACGCACGAGCGGTCAGGAGCCCGCGGCGGCGAGCCTCGGGTTGAAGCCGGCGAGCGGAATGCCGCAGGCCTGCGCGGTCACGACCGAGATCGAGCGCAGGTCCTCCGGCTCGAGGTTGTGAATGACGGTCTTGCCGGTGCAGCGCGGCATGATCGACGCCTCGGTCCGCAGCGCGTTCAGGAACAGCTCCGCTTTCTCGTTGCGGTCGGCCTGCTCGATGTCGCCGTAGAAGGCGATCGAGCCGTTCTGGATCTGGCCGCCGACCGCGAGGGCGAGGGACATCCCGACGATGACCGCGTTCGCGCCGAGCCCGATCAGCTTCGCCGCATCGGTGCCGGACCGCACGCCGCCGAAGTAGAGCAGCTCGATGTCCTCCTCGCGGTTCAGCTCGCGCAGGATCCGGATCGCGTCGCGCATGACCGAGAGGTCGGGCGCCCCGGCGAGCTCGGGCCAGGCGCCGGCGATCGGGCGAGGAGCCCTCGAGCACGAGCAGGTCGTAGCCCGCCTCGAGCGCGAACGGAATGGCCTCCGGCAGCTCGGCGGCAGCGGCCGCGATCCCCTGTAGGGGCCGGATCTCATCCGGCCCGGGCATTACGCGCCGATCGGGCCATCGGCGTGATCACCGCCGCCGCAGCCGGGTCCGGCTCGTCACCCTCGGCGAGCAGCTGCAGCCATGGCACGCCCTCACCGGGCGAGCTCCGGCCGACGTACGCGAGCCCGCACTCGGTCACCGCGTGCGTCGCGGCGCGGCGTACCGCCTCCGGCGCCTCGTCGAGGCCGCCCACGAGGAACGGCGAGCGCAGCGTCGACCGGCCGCCGCCGAGCTCGGTCTCGACGCGGCAGGCGTCGCGGTAGGGGTCGATGACGAGGCGCGAGAGGTTGGCCGGGAGGAAGACGATGTCGTCGAGGCTCGCGACCTCCGGGTGGAAGTGGGTCCGCCTTCGAGACCGTGAGCCGCTTCGTGAAGACCGCGCGCTGCTTGCGCGCGTCGTCGGGTTTCGAGCGCGCCATCACGAAGATGTCCTCGCGCGTGCGGACGTTGTAGTCGGACGAGCCGGTCTCGGCGTCGCAGCGGTAGCAACGCGCCGCCTCGCGCTTGGCGGTCTCGTCGGTGTAGCCGGACTCGATCTCGGGGAACTCGATCGGGTTCTCGCCCAGCCCGTGGAACTCCTGGTGCTCGCGCTCGTAGACCTCCCACAGCGAGTCCTGCGCGACGGGCACGCGCCGGGTCTTGTACGGCGTGCGGTAGGGCAGCGGGTTGGGATCGCCCTCGAGGAAGTGCTTGACGTAGTAGGCAGCGCGGTGGCCGTGGTACATGGCCGTGACGATCGTCGAGGGCCCGAAGGCGCCGTCTCCCGCTGCAAAGACCTTCGGATCGCTGGTCAGCATCGAGTCCCAGTCCGTGTGGACCTTCTCGCCGGCCATCATCCCCAGCTCGTCGAGATGCGCCGAGACCGTCTTCTGGCCGGTGGCGAGGATCACCATTCCGCACGGAACGTCGTGCTCGGAGTTCGGAACGTCGACGGCGACACGGCGTCCGTCGTCGCCGGGCTCGCCGAGCTCAGTCCGTACGCAGCGCAGCACGAACTGGCCACCCACCTCGTAGAAGCCGACCGGCTGGGTGTTGTAGAGGATCTCGATCCCCTCCTCGATCGCGCCCCAGAGCTCGTCCTTGCGCGCCGGGATCTCGTCGGGGCCGCGGCGGTACACGATCTTCACGTCCTCGCAGCCGGGCAGCCGCTTGGCGCTCCGGCAGGCATCCATCGCCACGTCGCCCGCGCCGACCACGATCACGGACGACGGCAGGGTGGGCCGCTCCCCGCCGTTGACCCGACGGAGGTACTCGACTCCGTCCTCGACCCGAGGATCGTCGGCGTTGGCCATCCGCAGGCCCTTCGCCCACCACGCACCGATCGCGAGCAGGACCGCATCGTGGCGGCCCTTGAGCTCCTCCAGGGTGACGCCGCGGTCGAGCCCTACGCCGAGGTGGACGTGGATACCCGGGCAGCGGGCAAGGATCCGGTCGATGTCCTCCTGGAAGACCTCCGGCGGGCAACGGAAGGCCGGGATGCCCCACGTCATGTAGCCGCCGAGCATGTCCGTGAGCTCGTAGACGTGCACCTCGTAGCCGGCCTCGGCCAGGTCCTGCGCCGCCGTCAGGCCCGCCGGGCCTCCTCCGACGATCCCCACCGTTTCCGTCTTCGTGACCGGCACCGGCGGCAGGCGATGGGTGGCGCCGAGCTTGTCCATGACGTAGCGCTTCAGGTTGCGGATCGCAAGCGGCCCGTCGGACTCCGCCCGGCGGCAGGCCGGCTCGCAGGGCGCGTCGCAGACGCGGCCGCAGACGGACGAGAACGGGTTCGTGGCCGTGATCGCCTCGAAGGCCTCCTCGAGCTTCCCTTCCCAGATGTACGCCAGGTAGGAAGGCGCGTCGGTTCCGATCGGGCACGCGACCTGGCATGGCGCCGGCACGAAATTGGTGTCGCCCGTGTCGTCGGCCTCCACGAATTCCTCCGGCACGGCCGGCCAGGTGACCCGATCGGGGCCGTAGACGTCCGGCTCCGGCGGGCTCGTGAACTCGCGCTCGCTCACGAGGCGGCAGCCACCTTGGCGAGCGTGTTGCCCGCGTACTCCGGCGCGTACGGGAGACGCGTGATGTCGGCGGCCTCGGGCGTCAGCGCGACGAGGTCGTCGCGTGAGAGCTCGTAGACGGATGCGTAGCCGTGCGTGTGGACGATCGACGCCAGCTGCCACCGCAGAGACTCGAGATAGCGGTGGATGTTCCAGGACTCGACGTCGATGTCGTAGCGCTGCTCGTACTCCGGGTCCTGGGTCGCAATACCGACGACGCACTGGCCGACGGCGCACTGCAGGCACGCGATGCAGCCGCCCGCGATGATCGCGGAGGTCCCGACCGAGACGCCGTGCGCGCCCAGCGCAATTGCCTTCGCGGCGTCGATCCCGTCCTTGATCCCGCCCATGAGCATGACCGGCATGCCGGTGGCGCCGATCTCGGCGAGCGCGTCGAGCGCCTCCATGATCGCCGAGAGGGTCGGGATGCCGACGAACTCGAGCACCTCGTTGCTGGCCGCGCCCGTCGAGCCCTGCAGGCCGTCGAGGCCCACGTAGTCGAAGCCGTCCTTGTAGGCGATCTTGATGTCGTCGCGGACGCGGCCGGCGCCGAGCTTGATCGAGATCGGCTTCTCCCAGCCCGTGGCCTCGCGGAACTCCTCGACCTTGATCACGAGGTCGTCGGCGCCGAGCACGTCGGGATGGCGAGACGGTGAGCGGAGATCGATGCCGGCCGGGATGCCGCGCAGCCGCGCGATGTCCTCCGTGACCTTCTTCGCCATCAGCTGGCCGCCGAGCCCCGGCTTGGCGCCCTGCGAGATGTAGATCTCGACGCCGTCGGCCTGCCGCATGACGTGGACGTTCCAGCCGAGCCGCCCGCCCAGACACTGGACGACGACGCGCTTGGCGGCGGCGCGCACCTCGGGGATCAGCCCGCCTTCCCCGGTCCCATCGGAGATGTCCGAGAGAGCCGAGGCCTTGGCGAGCGCGATCTTCGTCGACTTCGACAGCGCGCCGTAGCTCATCGGCGCGATCGTCACCGGCATCGAGAGCTCGATCGGCTTGGCGCCGAACCGGCCGCCGAGCGAGGTGCGCAGGTCGACCTTGGAGACGACCTCGGAATCCGCGGGCACGCTCGTCAGGTCGCGCTTGAACGCGATGTCGTTGAGATGCGGCAGGGGGCGTCCCGCGCCGTAGCCGCGGATCCGATAGCGGCCGATCTGCGCCTTGACGGCGATGTCCTCCTGCACCTTCGAGTTCCAGTAGTCCGTGCGCCCGGAGCCGACGAAGAACGGGATCACGCGGACGCGCGGCTCGGTGCGCGGATAGCGCAGGTTCTTCCCTGCGTTGACGATCTTCTGGAGCTTGCCGGTGAACGCGATCTCGTAGCGGTCGAGGAACGCGAGCAGTTCCTCCTCTTCCTCGACCGGCAGGTCCTCCTGCATCGCGTCGGTGCCGAGCGATTCGATGCTGCCCCCGACGTAGATCGTGCCGCCGGTCATGTCCTGGCCGACCTGCTGCCCCGAGTCGCCGCAGATCACGAGCCGGCCGCCGTACATCATGTAGCCGGCCATGAAGCTGGCGTTGCCGGCGCAGCAGAGCGTGCCGGCCTTCATGACCTGTCCGGCCCGCGAGCCGATGTTGCCGTGGACGACGACGTCGGCGCCGCGGATCGCCACGCCGGCGATCGCGCCCGCGTTGCCCCGAACGACGACGGTGCCCTCGTACATGTTGTCCGCGAGGCCCCAGCCGACGTTGCCGTCGACCTCGACTCGCGGCCCGTCCGTCAGCCCGGCGCAGAAGTAGCCGGCCGAGCCGTGCACCCGCAGCGTGATCGGATGCGTGAGCCCGACGCCGATGTGATGGCGCGCGTCCGGGTTGACGACGTCGACGTCCTCGCCCGCCTCTCCGTAGGAGAGCAGCAGGCGATTCGCGTCGGTGACCGAGACTTCGGCTAGATCGATCGTCGCCACGTGCGGAACGTCCCCGGCGGAGGCTCGATCGTCTGGAGTGCCCGCCCGGGGAAGAGCTTGTTGAGCGAGACCTCCTCCGACGCGATGGCGACGAGGTCGTCGTCCTCGTACATGACCATCGGCTTCGCTGCAAGCCGGTCCTTCGCGTAGCCGATCTCGTCCTTCGTCGAGACGAGGAACGAGAACGTGCCGTCCATGTCGTCGATCGAGGACCGGAGGGCCTCCTCGAGCGTCGAGCCGTTGGCCAGCTTGTCGGCGAGGTACACCGCGATGAGCTCCGAGTCGTTGTCCGTGTGGAACTCCATCGCGCGCTTCTCGAGGCGCCTGCGCATCTTCCAGTAGTTCGTGATCTGGCCGTTGTGGACGATCGCGACGTCCGCGAAGCCCGTGGCCCAGAAAGGATGCGAGCGGTCCGGCGTGACGTCGGACTCGGTGGCGAGGCGGACGTGGCCGATGCCGTGCGTGCCGGCGAAGCCGGCGACGTGGTAGGTGTCGTCGACGTCGTGGGCGCCGCCGACGTCCTTGACGATGTCGAGGCTCTGCCCGATCGAGACGACCTTGGCGACGTGCTCCATCGCGTAGGCCAGGCTCTGGAGGTCGCCGTCGAACCGCACCGTGAACCTCACGGTGTTCCCGATTCGCTCCTCCTCCGTCACCGCTGCCTCGAACTCGGCCAGGCGCGCCTTGATGTCGGCAATCGTCCGGTCTCCCTCCTCACCCTCGGCGACGAGGAACCGGAGACGCAACTCGTCGTCGTCCCGGATCTCGTGATAGAGGGCGAAGCCGGTCGAGTCCGGGCCGCGATGCTGACACCCGTCGAGCATCGTGATCAGGGCCTGCCCGATCTCCCGGTCGTGGCCGTTCTCCTTGTACAGCACCCCGGCGATCCCGCACATGTCTCGAACCTCGTCGGTCGTGGTGGAGGCTCTTTACACCGGCGTGCAGCACGCCGCGTATCGGCCCGTAGGGCGAATTCTACGCTCTGTTGCGGGTTGGAGCGGCCACAGACATCCACGCTTCTCTCAGCTGGGGTATGTAGGAAGTGCACATACCGCATAGGGTGCCGTGCGACGCGGACTGATGGCGAACGAGGAGGAGATGGTGGCGGTCGTCGACAGGCAGCTGCAGGTCTACGCAGACTGGGACGCGAAGCAGCGCGAGCGGATCAAGGCGCTGATCACGGACGAGCTGATCGCGGAGCACGCGGCGAGGCCGCTCGGACAGCACTCCGACGCCCTCGAGCGGGTGCTCGCGTACTTCCGGCGCCAGCCGCAGGAGGGGAAGTACATCATCGTCGCCGTCCGGCCCTGGGAGGAGTACCGCATCGGCGCGCTCACGGGCGTCCGCGGCCAGGCGGCGCGGATCCTCGACGACAGCGAGTCCTATCCCACCGAGGAGGCGGCGATGCACGGCGTCTTCCTCCGCCGCGTCCGCGACCTCCGGGGCTCCTGAGATGCCCGAGCTGCGGCCAACCACAATCCACGGCTACGGCGACCGGCTGTCGGTCGCACCTGGAGAGCGCATCGAGTTCAAGGTCAGCTGCGAGGAGCCCGGGAGCTACCGGGCCGACGTCGTGCGCCTCATCCACGGCGACACGAACCCCGCCGGCCCCGGCTTCAAGGAGGAATTGCTCGAGACCGGCGCAAGCGGCGAGTACGAGGGCCGCTTCCAGGCCACCGACGCCGGCTCCTGCGTCGTCGTCGAGGACGGCGGCGCGCTGGCGCCGCCGGCCCGTTCACCCTGCACGCCTTCGTCATGCCGACGACCCCCGGCAAGGACGGTCAGGCGATCATGGGGCGCTACGCGACCGGCGTCGGAGACGGGATATGCGCTGACGATCGAGGCGGCGCGCTCACGCTCGTCCTCGGCGGCGGCGGCAAGACCGCGACGGTGTCGCTGAAGGAGCCGTTCTATCCCGGCTGCTGGTACTCCGTCGCGGCGACCTTCAACCCCGAATCGGGACGCGTGACGCTGTACTCGAAGTCGGTCGTCAACTCCGTCAACAGCCTGCTCTCGCCGATCGTGCCGGTCAGCGGCGAGGGCTTCCTCCGCCGCTCGGTCGACGTCGCGCCCGGCGACTCGGGCACGGCGTTCACGATCGCCGGCCTCGCTCGTGAGGCCGGGAGCACCTGGGTCGATTCGCATTTCAACGGCAAGATCGACAGCCCGAAGGTCTGGAGCCGCGTCCTGTCCCGCGCGCAGCTCGACGCGCTCGCGACCGGGCAAGCGGCCCTCGAAGGTCGGCCTTGCTCGCCGCCTGGGACTTCGCCGACGGCATCGGGCCCGAGGGAATCCCCGGCGACGAGGTCACCGACCGCGGCCCGAACGAACTGCACGGGACCTGCGTCAACTTTCCCGCGCGTGGCATGACCGGCTGGAGCTGGGACGGGATGGAGGAGAACTTCGTCCATGCCCCGGCCCAATACGGGGCGATCCACTTCCATGACGACGATCTCGAGGACTGCCGCTGGGAGACGGACATCACTTGGACGGTGCCGGCCGGCTTCCGAAGCGGTGTGTACGCCCTGCGACTGCAGCACGGCGAGGCGGAGGACTGGGTGCCGTTCTTCGTCCTGCCTCCGCGCGGGCAGGCGACCGCGAAGGCTCTCTTCCTCGTGCCCACTGCGAGCTACCTGGCCTACGCGAACGAGCGGCAAGTGCACGACTTTCCGGTCTCCCAGGCGATCCTGGGCCACACCTCGACGATCGCGGAGCAGGATTCCTATCTGTACGGACATTCCGAATTCGGGCTCTCGACCTACGACTCTGCACTCCGACAAGAGCGGCGTGCATTACTCCTCGTCGCGGCGGCCGATCCCCGGCATGCGGCCGAAAGCACGCCAGGCGGCCGGAACGCTGTCGGCAGCTGCCGGCCGACCTGCACCTCGTCGACTGGCTCGATGCGATGGACTTCGAGTACGACGTCGCTACCGACCGGGAGCTGAACGACGAAGGCACGGAGCTGCTCGAGCGCTACGACGTCGTCTTCACGGGCTCCCACCCCGAGTACTGCTCCACGCGAATGCTGGACGCGTGGGAGCGCTACCTCGCCGGTGGGGGACGCGCGATGTACCTCGGCGCCAACGGCCTCTACTGGATCATCGCCTTGCATCCGGAGAAGCCGCACCTGATGGAGGTACGCAAGGCCGAGCTCGGCTCGCGCAGCTGGCAGGCGAAGTCCGGCGAGTACTACATGCAGAGCAACGCCGAGCGTTCGGGCCTGTGGAGGGGTCGCGGCCGGCCGCCGCAGAAGGTATTCGGCACCGGATTCACCGCCGAGGGCTTCGACCGTTCCTCGTACTACGTCCAGATGCCGGATGCCCGCGACCCGGCGGTCGCGTTCATCATGGAGGGCATCGGCCCCGACGAGAAGATCGGTGACTTCGGGCTCGTCGGAGGGGGCGCCGCCGGGTACGAGCTCGATCGTTACGAGCTGCTGCACGGCACACCGCCGAACACGCGGCTGCTCGCTTACAGCGAGGGGCATTCCGACAACTACCCGCGGGTGCGTGGAGGAGATCTACTTCAACTTTCCGCACCTGGGCGGCACGATGGACTCCCTGGTGCGTGCGGACATCACCTACTTCACGACGAGGAACGGCGGAGCGGTGTTCTCCACCAGCTCCATCTCCTGGTGCGGGAGCCTGTCGCACAACGGGTACGACAACAACGTCTCGCGCATGACCGCGAACGTCCTGCGGCGGTTCATGGACCCGGAGCCGCTGCCGGCGCTCGATCCGTAACGGCGGAGGCTGCTCAGGCGGCCCGGGCCGAAGACTGGAAGGCCAGCTCGACGAGCTGCCGGCACGAGCCGGCGCTGAACAGGCCGTACGTGAACGCGTAGACGCCGCCCGGGTCGGCGCGCAGGACGCTCGCCGTCAGCTGCATCGGCGGGCCCACCGGGACGTGGATCGTCAGGTGCACGAGGTTGCCCGTCTCGAGCTCGACCGGCGCGGAGACGCGCATCCCTCCCTCGCTGACGTCGACGAGCGCGCCCTCGATCTCGGCGTCTCCGGGTTGCGCTCGACACGGCGACGCGAAAATCGACCCTGGCGCGCGGCTCCCGGCGCCGCTCGCGGCGAATCGGAGCGTCTTCATAGCGGACGCCGAAGGCGAGCCGCTCGCCTTCTTCGGCACCCGTCGCGACGACGCTCAGCCACTGCGTGCCGCCCTCGACCGGGCAGCCGATCTCGATCGGCGTGCCGGCCTCGGGCATCAGCTGGCCGCCGTCGGCATCCCAGGGCGACGAGAGCAGCAGTCCCTCGTCACGGACCTCGAGGATCCGGGCCACGAGATCGTCCCGTCCCTCGATACGGAGGTGGACGAGATCCCGCAGCAGGTGCAGGTAGCCGAGCAGAACGAGCTCCACAAGGCATATTTCGGAGCTGTCTATCCCTCACTTGAGGGTCTGCGGGCGCCGAGCCGCCGGGAGAGGCGCCCGCTAGATGCCGCGCCCGCAGTGGCGCAGGCCGTTCAGGCAGACGCCGACGAGGCGCCGCAGGGCGGGCTGCGTCCAGGCGTTGAAGAAGTCGGCATGCGCCGAGTACTGGCCGCCGGACGCGAGCTCGAAGCCGGCGCCTCCTGCGACGCCGTAGCGGACGATCAGCGCGACCGCGGGAAGCTCGACGGGGTGCGTGCGCGGACAGCGGCCGTTCATGGAATACGCGGCGTGGCTCTGGTGGTTGGCGCTGTCGAGGCTCCGGCCGTCCCAGCAGTCCGGGAACCGCACGTGGAGACGCAGCCCCATTCCCCGCCCGAGCGGGCAGGTGGGGATCTCGCTCGACGGCGGCAGGCCGCTCGCGAGACCGCAGCTCCATATGGTCACGCGCCGTCCCTGCGGGCTCGCGGCCTTCGCATCGCCCGCGATCATCCGGAAGGCGGGCGGAAACGGCTGCACGGGCTCGAGCGTGCGCCGCCGGTAGTAGATGGTGGCGCCGAGCGGCTCGACGACCTGTCCGTCGGGGGCGAGCAACGTCGGCACCCAGTAGGCCGCGGTGTCACCAGGCCGCTGGCAGGTCGTCCCGCCCAGCAAGAGGGTCGCCAGCGTCGAGTCCGCGTTCGTCGTCGTGTTGCCGAAGTACGTGTGATCGTGCGTCGATTTCCCGGGCTGTCCCGGGAAGACGATGAGGTCGTCCTGATTTCGGTGGCTGAAGCCGCAGACGCTCACGAAGTTGACGCCCTCGAGCGCCGCCCGCCGCTCCGGTGAGCCCCCGGAACGATTCTTGTCCGTCGAGGCGATCGCCAGCGGAACGCCGACCGCCACCGCTGCAACGAGGGAAAGAACGAGAACCAGACGAAGCCGCTTCATTCCTGCCTCCATTCTCTCCCGATTGTCGATCGGAGATTCGCCGAAGCAATCAGAACAAACCGCAGCATCAGCTGCAAGGAATTGCAGCGAAAGATTCGGTGAGGATTTCTTAAAGGAACTGTGAGCCGGCCCGACACGGGCGGGCCACGGTGCGTGACGGTCTCAGGCCGCCTGCCGCTGCGCGAGCGCGGCGCGGACCGCCTGCGAGAGCTGCCGCACCGAAAACGGCTTCTCGAGCAGGGGCTGCGGAGTCGGCTTGAGCTCGCCGAGCGACGCGGACATGTACACAACCGGGATGCCAGGTCTGCGGGCCAGGAGCAGCGGCGCGAGCTCCGTTCCGCGCATGTTCGGCATCATCACGTCGGTGAGCAGAAGGTCGATCCGCCCGGGATAGGAGCGCGCGGCCTCGAGCGCCTGATTGCCGCCTGCCGCCTTGACGACCGTGTACCCGTCGTCCTCGAGAACAGCGCAGACGAACGTCCTGACGAGCACGTCGTCGTCGACAACGAGGATGGTCTCCCCGGCCATGCCGCTCAAAGGTAACGCCGGCCCCGGACGGTCCCGGAGCGGAGCGCCTATTCGGGCTCGGTGTGCACGAGGACGTCGACGATGCTCGGGCGCGCATCGCGGATTCTCGCCTTGACCGTGCTCGCGCGAGCGTGCGCGTCCGCCAGCTGCTGCCGGGAATCGACGCCGAGCGTCAGGTACGCGACGAGCCCAGAATCGGTCTCGAGGAAGCGCAGCTCGAGCGGCTCCGTTCCCGTTGCCTCTCGAACGATCCGGCGAACCGCGAGCGTCTCGGCCTCGACGTCCGCGGGCTTCGGCGCGGTGCCGACTCCGGTCTCGGCGAGAGGCTCGAGATGCGTCCTCACGGAGTCGACGCCGGGAAGCGCCTCCTCGATCGCCGCCTCGACGTTCGAGGCGACGGCGTGCGCCTCGTCGAGCGAGATCGCTCCCGGCAGCTTGAGGTGCAGCGACACCTCGGTCCGGTCGCCGACGCGCATGACGGTGACGTTGTGGATCTCGCGCACCCGCGGGACGCGGAGCGCAGCCGCGAGCGCCCGCTCGCGCAGGGCGGCCGCCGAGCCGTCCTGCGGCTCGACGTGGACGACCACGTCGCTGCCCGGCAGCGCATCCTCGACCGCCGCCTCGACCGCATCGGCGACCGTGTGTGCCTGTGCGACCGCGGCGCCCGGCGCGAGCCCGATCACCACGTCGGCAAAGTGGCGCCCGCCTGCCTGCCGCAGGCGCAGACGTCGCAGCTCAACGGGCGGGTCGAGCGCCGCGATGGCCTGCCGGGCCGCCGCCTGCGCCTCGGCCGGAGCGCGGTCCATGAGCACGTCGATGTTCCGCCTCATGAGCCTTCCGGCAGCCACGAGCACGAGCGCCGCCACGAACAGGGCCGCAACGGAGTCGGCGCCCTCGTAGCCGGCCCGCACGGCGAGCAGGCCGACGAGAACCGCCAGGGAGCCCATGAGATCGCCCGCGAAGTGGAGAGCGTTCGCCGCCAGAGCGTCGCTGTCGTAGCGGCGCGCCGCGCGGCGCGAGACGGACGTGCGGCTCGCGTCGATGACCATGACGACGCCGATCGCGGCGAAGACGTACCAGTCGGTCTCCACCGGCGGATGCGGCCCCGTGAGCCGCCGGATCGCCAGCCCCGCGACGAAGAGGCTGACTGCGACCAGGATCGCCGCCTCCGCGAGCGCCGCGAGATGCTCGGCCTTCCCGTGGCCGTACGGGTGCGATCGGTCGGCAGGCCGCACTGCGACGCCGACGGCGAGGAAGGTGAGCAGCGCTGCGACGAGGTCGGTCCCGGAGTGCACGGCCTCCGCCACGAGGCCGAGGCTGCTCGATTCCAGCCCGGCGGCCAGCTTGATGACGATCAGCAGGCACGCTGCGCCGACCGAGACGAGCGCAGTGCGCCGCTGCGGCGACATGCCGAAAGCGTACGGCGCGAGGCCCGACGGAAAGGAACCCCCGGGTCTTGGGTCGTTTCAGAGCGACATGGCGGGGCTGTGCCTCGCCATGTCGCAAGTCAACATCGGCGAGCGCAGCGAGCCGCGGGGGGAGCCCATGAGGGGGGCCTGCCCCCCTCATGTATTACACGCAGTCGAGAAGAGACTGTGCCTCGGGGAGGCACTCGAGCTTCTTCAGGGTGTTGTTCTCGATCTGGCGGATGCGCTCCCGCGTCACCCCGAAGGCGCGGCCGACCTCCTCGAGCGTCCGCGGAGGCTCGCCCCTGAGGCCGAAACGAAGCTCGATGACCTTCCGCTCGCGCTCCGGCAGGGACTCGAGCGCACGGTCGATGTCCTCGCGGCGCAGGTTCAGGGAAGCGGAGTCGAACGGAGACTCGGCCAGCTCGTCCTGGACGAAGTCGCCGAGCTCCGATTCCTCCTCCTCGCCGATCGGCTTCTCGAGCGACACCGGGAGCTGGGCCATCCGCAGGATCTCGCGCACCTCGTCGGAGGCGATATCGAGCTCCGCGGCGATCTCTTCGGGACGTGGCTCTCTGCCGAACCGCTGCACGAGCTGGCGCTCCACATGGACGACCTTGTTGAGCTTCTCGACCATGTGCACGGGGATGCGGATCGTCCGCGCCTTGTCGGCAATCGCGCGAGTGACCGCCTGGCGGATCCACCAGGTCGCGTAGGTCGAGAACTTGTAGCCCTTGCGGTAGTCGAACTTCTCGACCGCCCGGATCAGGCCCAGCGAACCCTCCTGGATGAGGTCGAGGAACGAGAGGCCGCGGCCGAGATACCCCTTCGCGATCGAGACGACGAGGCGCAGGTTCGCCTCGATCATCTGCGTCTTCGCGCACATGTCACCCCGCTCGATCCGCTTGGCGAGGTGCACTTCCTGCTCCGCCGTCAGCAGCGGAACGCGCCCGATCTCGCGCAGGTACAGGCGCAGCGAGTCCAGCGAGGGCTCGACGGTGAGGTCGAGCTGGGGGGTCGTCTTCTCCTCCGGCACCACCGGCTGCTCGTACGGCGGCGCCTTGTGCTCCTCGCCCTCGACCAGGTCGATGCCGTGGTCGATCAGGTACGTGTAGAAGTCCTCGACCTGCTCCTTGGTGAGATCGACGTCCTCGAGGCCGGAGACGATCTCGTCGTAGGTCAGAAACCCCTTCTCCTGCCCTTCCTGGACGAGCTTTTGGATCTCTTCGACGTCCGGCAGAGAGATGTCGACCGTGAGCATTGACCTCGCCTTCTTCTCGTTACCGACGCAACAACAATCGATTGCTTCGAACGAAAGAGCCGACGAGATCGTCCTGCCCCCGGCTCAGAATGCGCGGCATTGTACACAGGTTGCTGAGGGGTGGTGACAGGTACGGGAACGGAAATTGTCGGTCTTTGCGCATGTTCTCTCGGCGCACGCAGACGCAGGTTTCTGGCCGTGTTCCCGCTCTTTCCGAAGGGTGGCTCCAGCCCGCGCGCCCGATACCGTCGTCAGGAAGGATGAACGCCTGCGACCCTGAATTAGTCTCCAGTCCGCTACTCTCCCCGGTGACGACCATCGATCCGTGAGCTCCGCGTGACCCCAGGGCCGATTCAAGCACCCGCTGCGCCAAGCCGAGCTTCCCGCCGGGTCGTCGGCTCCCGGGTCTCTGCCTTCTTCGACGAGTACGCGGGCATGGTGCTCGGGCTCTGCCGTCTCCTGCTCCGCGATCACCACGAGGCCGAGGACGCCGCTCAGCAGACGTTCGTCTCGGCGTATCGCAGCCTGCTGCGAGGCACCGAGCCGCGCGAGCCGGGACCCTGGCTCGCCGCCATCGCGCGCAACGAGTGCCGCGCGCGACTGCGCCGGCGCGCGAAGGCGCCGCTGGCGCTCGACGGCGAGCTCGAGCTGGAGCTCGCGGACAACTCCGACCTCGCCGAGCTGGCCGACCAGCGGGAGGAGCTCGCACAGCTCGCCTCGGAGATCGCGAAGCTGCCCAGCCGTCAGCGCGAAGCTCTGGCGTTGCGCGACTTCCTGGGGCTGTCGTACGAGGAGGTCGCGTCGACGCTGAGCGTGTCCGTGCCCGTCGTCGAATCGCTCCTGTTCCGGGCGCGCAGGCGGCTCCGGGACACGGTGCGCACGGTGCCGCGCTACGCGGCCGGTCTCGTGGTCGTGCCGCTCGCTCTCCGCGCATCCGTCGCGCGTGACGTGCCCGACTTCGACGCCATAGGGTTCGGCCTCGGCCTTGCCGGTGTGGCAGGCGCCGCGGCGGGAGGCGTCGCAAAGGTCCTTTCGATACCTGCGTCCGTCAAGATCGCCGCAACGGTCGCGGTCGTGGCGACCGGCTCGGTGGTGGCGCCCAAGCTGGTGGCCCCGACCCACCACGCTGCCGCCCCGGCGGCAGTCGTGCGCGTCGCCGAGCCCGATGCCGGCGCCGGCGCCGGCTCGTCGGAGCGCAGCGTCGATCCACCGCAGCCGGCGTCTGAGCAGCAGGCGCCCGCAGCTGAGCCGGCTGCCTCGAGCAGCGGTGGCGGCGGAACGTCGGCGTCCTCGGCACCGGAAGCTGTTTCGGCGTCGTCCGGCAAGGCGGACGAAGCGCCCGCCCCCGACGCCGATCCCGGGCGCATCAACTCGGGCGTTCCGGGCGCCGCGCCCGGGGTTGTCCTGCCGACGGTCGAGTGCGTGCCGGCACCCGAGGAGCCCGCCGTGACCACCGCCGAGGAGGGGCAGGAGCCCGCCGCCTCGGCAGCCGAGGCGGGCAAGGAAAGCACCGCCGCCGCTCCGGTGCTGGACTGCCCGGCCGGAGCCGTCGAGCCGGGAGCCTCCGGCGAGCCGGTGCCTGCGGACGAGCCGGCCGCCCCGTCGCCCGACGGAAGCGTGCCCGACCCCGCGCAGCCGGACGGGCCGGACGCCGCCCCGACCGATCCCGCCACGACCGAACCACCGCCCGACACGGCTGCCGAAAGCCCGTCCGTCACGCTGCCCGACGGCACCCAGTTGCCCCTCACGGGCGACATGACCGTCTCCTCGATCACGGACGATCCCGGCCGGTAGGGCTCGGGCGTCCGGCCTCGCCGGGACACTCGCGGCCGCCTGCCGTGTGTAGCCTTACCCTGATCGGGCCCATGGCTTCCACAGGCTCGCGTTCCCTCGCCTCCGTCTCGCCTCGGCCTGGAGCCCGGCATGCCTGAGCTGCCCGAGATGGAGGCGTACCGGCGGATGCTCGACCCGCGCGTGCGCGCGGCGCCGGTGCAGAAGGCCGGACCGGCGCACGTTGCCACCCTGAAGACCTTCGAGCCCCCGCTCGCCGCTCTCGACGGCAGACAGCTCGCAGGAGCACGCCGCCGCGGCAAGCACCTCCTGTTCCCGACCGAGGACGGCGAGCTCGTGCTGCACATCCACCTCATGTCCGCCGGGCGGCTCGCATTCCTCGAGGCAAACGGCAAGCAGCCGAAGCAGCCCGCCTTCAAGCTGCTCCTGGCGGACGGCGGCGCTCTCGTCCTCACCGAGCGAGGCTCGAAGAAACGGGCCCGCGTGGGGCTCTACGACGCCGAGGCGATCGAGGCCGAGCTCGCCCACCTGGGCCCCGAGGCCCTGGGTATCGGGCAAGAGCGCCTTACCGCCGTGCTGGCGGCCGAGCCCCGGCGCCTCCACCCGCTTCTTCGCGACCAGCGGGCCATCGCCGGGATCGGGCGCGCGTGGTCGAACGAGATCCTCAACCACGCACGCCTCTCCCCGTACGCGCTCTCGACCGAGCTCGACACCGATGAGATCGAGCGCCTTTCCGACGCCATCGACGAGGAGCTCGAACGCGGGCTCGCCCTGCGCGAGCGCGGCCTCGGCGACGCGAAGGTGTATCGCGTCCACGACAGGCTCGGGGAGCCGTGTCCCCAGTGCGGCAGCGCGATTGCCCGCATCGATTTCGAGGAACATACGATCTACTACTGCCCGGAATGCCAGACGTCGGGGCGCGTTCTGAAGGACAGACGGCTGTCGCGGTTGCTCAGGTGAGCGAGCGGTGGGCTGCGGCCGTGCCACGACCCGGTATCCGACCAGTCACGGAGTGAGGGGAGCACCGTGAGCGAGCGAATCCTCTTCGACCAGGACCTGCAGGCGGAAGCGCCCGACGTCCGCATCAGCCTGTCCCGCGCCGGTGTCACCGGCGTGCAGAAGGCCGTGCGCATGCGGCACAACGGCGACGAGGCGCTCGTCGCGTCCGAGATCGACTGCTACGTCGATCTCGATCCGGCCCAGAAGGGCGTCCACATGTCGCGTTTCCCGGAGCTGTTCGAGGAGGCGATCGACGAGGTCGTGATGGGCGAGAAGCTGCTGGTCGAGCGGCTCGCCGACCACATCGCGCAGCACATCCTCGAGCGCCAGCAGGCGCTGCGCGCCGAGGTGAAGATCACCGCCCGATACCCGCTGGAACGGACCACGCCGGTCACCGGGCTGCGTACCCAGGAGCTCGTGACGCTGATGGGGCTCGCGATCGCCTCACCGGCCGGAACGCGTCGCGCCATCGGCGTCGAGGCCACCGGCATCAACGCGTGCCCGTGCGCGCAGGGGCTCGTCCGCGAGCGGGCCGCCGGGCGTCTCGAGGAGGCGGGCTTCGACGGGGGCGACGTCGAGCGCATCCTCGAGCTCGTCCCGCTCGCCACCCACAACCAGCGCGGCCGCGGGACGCTCGTGATCGGAACGGATGCCCGGCTGCAGGGCGAAGAGCTCGTCGAGGTGGTGGAGAGCTCGATGAGCTCTCCGATCTACGCGCTGCTGAAGCGGCCTGACGAGCTGTTCGTCGTCGAGCATGCGCATCTGCAGCCGCGCTTCGTCGAGGACTCGGTCCGCCTCATGGTGGGCCAGGTGCTTGCCCGCTTCGGGACGTCGCTCGGCGACGGTGACTTCGTGCACGCCCGCCAGGTCAACTTCGAGACGATCCACAACCACGACGTGGTCGCGGAGCGGTCCGGGACTGTCGGAGACCTCCGCGAGGAGCTGTCGAGCGGCGCTCGCTCAGGCCGCTACGTCGAGCTCAGGGACTGGCTGGCCGGGGCAAGCGGCCGTACGGCCGGCTGAGCGCAGCGGCCGGCACGGCTCGGCCGGCGGCCCGCAGCCGGCTCGGCGGACCGCGGCCTCGGCCGCGCCCGTCACGGCTGAGCCGGCTACGCCGGCTCGTTGCGTGACCGCGGCCTTCGGCGCTTCCGCACGGCTCGCCGGCTCGCGTGACCGCGGCCTCGGCCGCTCCGTCACGGCTGAGCCGGCTACGCCGGCTCGTTGCGTGACCGCGGCCTTCGGCCGCGGCCTCTCCCTGTCACGGCTGAGCCGGCTACGCCGGCTCGTTGCGTGACCGCGCCGCTTGCCGCGACAGGGAGAACGACGACCGCCGCTCCTCCCCGTGCAGCAGCCGCCGGATGTTCGCCCGGTGGAGCAGGACGATCGCGAACGCGGCGCCGATCGTGAAGCCGAGCACCGGCCACGAGCTGTCGAAAGCCAACGCGAACAGGGGCAGGGAGCAGCCGGCGGCGATCGACGCGATCGAGGCGTAGCGGGTCGCGAGGAACACGACGATCCATACGGCGGCGCCGCACAGGCTGACGAGCGGGGCAACCGCGAGCGCCACGCCGCCGGTCGTCGCGACGACCTTGCCGCCACGAGCGAAGCCGAGGAAAAGCGGTCGATAGTGGCCTGCGAGCGCCGCGGTTCCCGCGAGGACGCCGATCAGCTCGTCGCCGACGAGGCGGCCGAGCAGGCCCGCCGCGAGGCCCTTGCCGATGTCGAGCAGCGCGACCGAGATCCCGAGGCGGGCGCCGCACACGCGCCAGACGTTCGAGGCGCCGACATTCCCGGAGCCGAACTTCCGGATGTCGATACCGCGGAACAGGCGCGGCAGCCAGTAGCCGAACGGCAGGCTGCCGAGGATGTAGCCGGCCGCGATGAGCAGGCCCTCCTCCACCGGGCGCTCCAGACCGGAGCCGGCCGCCTAGGTCCGGACCCCGTACCTCGCGATCCAGTCGTTGATCACGCCCCAGTCGAGGTTGGCGAAGAACGCATCGATGTACGAGGCGCGGTCGGTCTGGTAGTCGAGGAAGTACGCGTGCTCGTAGACGTCGAGCGCAACGATCGGCGTGGCGTTCCAGATGGGGAACGTGTTCTGGGCGTCGCCGACGTAGTTGAAGAGCCGTCCCTCGTCCCAGTCATAGGCGGTCCACGCCCATCCCCGGCCGGCCATGCCCGACGCCTTGAGGTCCGCCCGCCAGGCCTGCAGCGAGCCGAAGTCGCGCTCGATCAGGTCCCGCGCAGCGCCGCCCGGATCCCCACCGGGCCCGCCCAGGTGCCCGAAGTAGACCTCGTGGTTCTTCACTCCGCCGATTGCGAAGCTCAGCTCCACCTTCAGCGCTCGAATCTCCGAGTAGACCTGGTTGGCCGCGTCCGCGTCGACCTCCTCGAGGCGCTTGAGGATCTCGTTGCGCTTGTTGACGTAGCCCTGGTAGAGCTTGTGGTGCGCCTCGACCGACGCCCTGGAGATGCCGTCCATCTCGAGCAGCTCGGGCCGGAGCTCACGAGGGGCGATCTCCTCGATGTTGTAGACGAGCGATGCCATCCCACTCCTATCTCTCGCTGATCGCGCGCGCCACCTGCGGCGAGAGCTTATCGTTCCGGCCGTGACGGCCGAGGCGCCCTGCGCGCTCATCACCGGCGGCACGGGCCGGGTCGGCGGCGCGGTCGCGAGACAGCTCGAGCAGGAGGGCTACAGGGTCCTCGCCGCGGGCCGCAAGGACGGCGACGTCTCCCGGCCCGATCAGGCAAGAGCCCTCGTGGAGCGTTGCGTCGCCGAGCACGGCCGCCTGGACGTGCTCGTCAACGCCGCCGCGAACGGCTTCGCCCCGCGAGACGTGGAAGAGCTGACCGAGGACGATTGGGACTCGGCCTTCGGCGCCGTGGCCAAGGGCAGCTTCTTCGTGACGCAGGCAGCCGCGCCTCACCTGCGCCGCTCGGACGTGGGGCTCGTGGTGATGATCGAGGACGTGGCGTCGTTTCAGCCCTGGGCGTCGTTCGCCGCGCACTGCGCCGCCAAGGCGGCCCAGGCGATGCTCACGAGGGTGCTCGCCAAGGCGCTGGCACCTGACATACGCGTCTGCGGCATCGCCCCGGGGACGGTCGCGACGGCGGCCGAGCTCGAGGAGAAGCGTGCCGGGGAGACGGTCCTGGGACGTATCGGCACGCCGCAAGACGTCGCCGACGCGGTCGTCTATCTGCTCGACGCCCGCTTCGTGACCGGCTCGACGATCTTCGTGGACGGCGGGCGGTTGATCGCGTCGCCGAAGCGGTGACTTCGGACGACGGCGGAAGTACCAACAATCCGGAGCAGAGGGTCGTCCGTAATGGCAATGGGATGGGGATCATGGCCGTCGAGACCGTGCGGCATGGGCCGTTCGGCCTGGGGCCGCGCACGAGCGATTCCGATCTGATCGTCAAGATCGGGCACGGCGACCGCGCCGCGTTCGAGGAGCTGTACCACCGCTTCGCGCGGCCGGTGCTCGGGCTCGCCCTGCGGCGTCTCGGCGACTACGGACGCGCCGAGGACGCGACGCAGGAGACGTTCGCGGCCGTCTGGCGATCGGCAACGAGCTTCCGGCCCGAGCGCGGCAGCGGCTCGGCGTGGCTCTACGCCGTGGCGCGCCACGCGATCGTCGATCGTGCCCGGCAGCGCGTCGACGCGGTCGTCGAGGAGCCCGTCGAGACCGCGTCGGCCGAGGCGGGCCCGGCGGAGCTCGCCGAGCAGGACTGGCTCACCTTCCAGGTGCAGGCGGGCCTGGAGCGCCTGCCCGAGCGCGAGCGACAGGTGCTCGAGCTCGCCTACTGGAGCGGGCTCTCGCAGAGCGAGGTGGCAAGCTACCTCGACGTGCCCCTCGGGACGGTCAAGACACGCACCCGCGCCGGCCTGGCCCGGCTCGCCACGGTGCTCGACGAGGTGCGCGTGTGACCGAGCGGCCGGACATCCGCCATCTCGTCGGCCCCGACGTTCCCGAGCCGGAGCTGGAGCGGCTGCGCCGAGCCGACGAGCTGCTGCGGGCAGCCGACCGCCCGCCCGAGGTGCCGGAGTCGCTGACCGCCGCAGTGCTCGCCATCCCCAGGTCACGCCCCACCCGCCGCTACAAGGTCGTGGCCGCGATCGCGGCCGCCGCGGCGCTCGCGGGGCTGACGTTCGCCGTCGGCACATGGGTCGGCGGAGAGGATTCATCGCCGCCTGCGGAGGAGATTCGGCTGAACGCGACGGCCGGCGCGCCGCGCGAGGCCTGGATGACGATGGACGTGTTTCCGAAGGATCAGGCCGGGAACTGGGCGATCCTGGCCGACGTGGGTGGCCTCCCGCCGCTGCCGGACGGCGGCTACTACGAGGTCTGGATGACGAAGGACGACGAGCTCACTTCGCCGTGCGGCCGGTTCGTCGTGGACGACAAGGGCACGGCGCAGGACTTCTGGCTCAACGCGCCGTACGAGTTCGAGGAATACGACCGCTGGGTCGTGGTCGCCGTGCTGCCTGGACAGCCGCCCTCACGCTGGCTGCTCGACGGCCCGGTGACGACGCCCGCCTGACGCGCACGCGGCTTCGGAGCCGTCCGCGGGGAAGCCTACGCTTGCCGTCCGTGGCCGTCGGCGACGAGACCCGACTCTTCGAGCACGGCTTCGTGCGCCTCGACGGCGCCATGGCGAGCGATCTCTCGGTCGTCAACTCGGCGCGCGTCAGCTTCGCGAAGCGCAAGGAGGCGATGGACGACTCGGACGCCGGTCTCATCCGCTTCCTCATGCGGGATCGGCACGGGACACCGTTCGAGCACAACGCGTTCCGCTTCCACATCCGCTGCCCGCTCTTCGTCGCCCGCGAATGGTTCCGACACCGTGTGGGCTGCCTGACCGGGGACACAACAGTCACGTTCGTGAACGTCAACGGCAGCGCCTCGGCCCGATTGAGCAAGACGATGGAGGAGCTCTGGCTCATGTGGTCGCGCGGGGAACGCAACGGTCAGGGGCTGCGACCTGAGCAAGCGGCCGAGATCGAGCTGCTCGCGGCCGCAGGAAACAGCGGCCGGGCGATCCGCCGGGCCACCGGGCTCGGTTACAGATCCGTCGCGCGGCATCTTTCCGGCGAAGGCAACGCATACCGGGACGCGCGTTGGCGGCTTCGCGGCATGCGCCTGCGGGTCCTCAACGAGGAGACCCGGGAGTTCGAGACCGGACATGTCGACGCCGTCTTCGAGAAGGGGATTCAGCCGGTCTACCGAGTGACGCTCGCTGACGGGCGCCAAGTCACGGCGACGGACGACCACCGGCTGCTCACGGATCGCGGCTGGATGACTCTGCGGGATGCCGTCGGGCTGCAGGGCGCCGGGCCGAGCGCGACGACGACGCGAACCTGCCGTTTGCTCGTCAACGGCATTCCCGTGTACCAGGACCGCGCCTGGATGAAGGCGCAGCGGGATCGTCAGCTCAGCGTGCAGGAGATAGCCGACGCAGCCGGCTGCAGCTACCACACCATCCGCGCGTGGTTGCGCCGGCACGGGCTCCAGTTCGAGCCGCACGAGCGCTCGTTTCCCCCCGGCCACACCCCGTGGAATGTCGGGGTCACCGGCTACCGACTCAATCGCCGGTGGAGCGAGGAGCAGAAAAACGCGATTCGGGCCGCGCGATCGGGCGAGCGAAGCAACTTCTGGCGCGGCGGCGTCTCCTCGGAGCGAGCGTCCATCGGCCGGTGGACGACCGAGCAGGCGCCGAAGATTCACCTGCAATACGACTACACATGCCAGGTGCAGGATTGCGGCAAGCGCGGGGGCAGGCTTCACGCCCACCACATCGTCCCCGTCTGGCTGGATCCCACGCTCGCCCGCGACATCGGCAATCTCGTCACGGTCTGCGACGAGTGTCATCGGCGCATTCACCGCACGCTCCGCGGCGAGCTCGCTCTCCTCGCGGAGCTCGGCCGGCACAGCGGCCGTGCGCAGGACATCGGCGACCTCCCGGTTCGAAAGGGGATGAAGCTCACGGCGCACGCGGTGCCGGTCATCGCCGTCGAGTACGGAGGTCTTCAGCAGACGTACGACCTGAGCGTGGACGGCCGGTGGCACAACCTCGTGGCCAACGGCATCGTCGTTCACAACTCGTTCAACGAGGAATCGGCGAGATACCACGAGCTCGAGGGGCACTTCTACGTTCCGGCCGCCGAGGACGTCCGCTCGCAGGTGGGCAAGCCCGGCGCGTACACGTTCGAGCCGGTCGACCCGGAGACCGCGGAGCGCCTCCGCGCCGACCTCACGGACTTCTACGAGCGCACGTACGGCCTCTACCGCGAGCTCATCGAGCAGGGCATCGCCAAGGAGCTCGCACGCTCGGTGCTGCCGATGGGCACGTTCACGCAGTTCTTCTGGACGGTCAACGCGCGCAGCCTCATGAACTTCCTGTCTCTGAGAAACGCGGAGACCGCGCAGTACGAGATCCGCTGCTACGCGCAGGCGATCGAGCCGTTCTTCGCCGAGCTGATGCCCGTCACGTACGAGGCGTTCGTGGCGAACCAGCGCGTGGCGCCCTAGGAGCCTCGGCTCCCCGCCCGTCCTTCCCGTCGTCCGCGCGGACCCCGGCCCGCAGCTCCTCGACCCAGCGAACGGCCTCGCGCCAGGCCTGGCCGGCCGTGTGCCGGCGTGCCTTGCCTGCCTCCGTCGAGGCGGCGGGGTAGGAACCGAGGAATTTCACCCCGCCCTGCTTGGCCGCCAGGTTGCGGAGCACATCGCCCACGAGCTCGTCCGTGACGTGGCCTTCGCAGTCGATCACGAAGCAGTAGCTGCCGAGCCCCTCCTTCGTCGGCCTCGACTCGAGCCGGGTCAGGTTGATCGAGCGGGCGGCGAACTCCTGCAGGATCGACACGAGCGATCCGGGCTGGTTGCGGCGCTGGTAGCACACGATCGTCGTCTTGTCGTAGGCGGTCGGCGCGGGAACGCCGCGGCCGACGACGAGAAAGCGCGTCGCGTTCTCCGGGTGGTCCTCGATGTCGGAGGCAAGTGCCGCGAGGCCGTACAGCTCGCCGGCCAGCTGCGTCCCGATGGCGGCCATGCCCTGTGCGCGCGAGCGCGCGACCTGCTCGGCGGCGCCGGCGGTCGAGTTCGCGGCGGCAACCTCGGCCTTCGGGAGCCTGCGGTCGAGCCAGTCCCGGCACTGCGCCGTCGCGGTCGGAAACGAGATGACGGTGCGAACGTCCTTGAGCTTCGTCCCGGGCCGGGCCAGCAGGCTCAGCGAGATCGGCCGCACGATCTCGCCCTGGATCAGGAGGTCGCTCTCGAAGGCCAGGAGGTCGAGCGTGACGTTGACCGACCCCTCGATCGAGTTCTCGACCGGAACGACGCCGCAGTCGGCCTCGCCGCGCTCGACGGCCGCGACGACCTCGGGAATCGAGTCGATCGCCACGAGCTCGCCGGTTGCGAGGTCGGGGTCGGAGAGCAGCGCCTCCTCGGTGAAGGTGCCGGGCGGGCCCAGAAACGCAACACGCGTCACGGGGACGATGATAGGCGCCTGGGGCCCGCGATAGGCGGCGGACGGCGTTCAGCCCACGCGCCGGACGCGAAGGGTGATTCCGTCGAGGCCGTCCACGACGACCCGGTCACCGGGCGCAGCGTTCTCCTCGCAGCGGGCGCCCCAGATCTCGCCCTGAACGCGAACCTGGCCGTCCGGGTAACAGGCCGTGACCACCACCCCCTCGAGCCCCTTCAACACCTCAGCCCCGACGCGCACGCGCCTGCGGCGGCTCCAGTGAAGCCAGGCGTACGACTCTCCGATCTCGACGGCCGCGGCCACGCCGACGAGCACCCAGCCCCAGGCACCCTCGACCCACAGCAGCTTCGCGACGACGGCGAGGATGAACAGCACGCCGGGCGGCGTAGAGGCCGGTGAGGCCGGCTCTACGCTCCCTTCTTCTTGACAGGAACGAGGCCCGCGGGAGCAAGCCCTGCCACAAAACTCGTGACGGCATTGGCCGTCTTCCCACGATCTTCCAGCCGCTCCTTCCGGGCAACCGCGGCACGAACGACGTGCGCCCCCAGGTATCGGATCGGCTCCGGCGGGAAGCCTCCACGCGGCTTGAAGAGCTCTGCCGAGTGCGACCACTCGTCGTCGAGCCCGAGGGCGAGCGAAGCCAGCATGCGGCCCCCGAGATAGGTGGGGCCGACGCCGTTCCCCGAGTAGCCGCCGCCGAAGACGATGTCGGGACGGCCGCCCAGCCGGCCGAACAGCGGCAGAGCGTCGTGCGTGCGGTCGATGGGGCCGGTCCACGACTGCGGCGTGGCGACTCCCGCAAGAGCCGGGTAGAGCTCGCGGAAGCTGGCCGCGACCTCCTCCGCCCGGTCCGGCGGCGCAGCGCCGGAGAAGTCTCGCCCGATCCTGCCGCCCCGTGCCATGAGCCCGCCGCCCTGACCGAACGCGATGCGACCGTCGAGCGTCGTGCGGTAGTAGTTGACGAGCAGCCGCGAGTCGGAGATCGCGACGCCGTCGTTCAGCCCGATCTCGGCGAGGCGCTCGGGGATCGGCGGGGTCGCCACGATGTCGCTGGCCAGCACGAACAGCGACCTCGACAGCTCGCCGACCTGGGCGAGCCACGCGTTCATCGCCAGCACGACTCGTTCCGCCGTCACGACGCCGTCGCCCGCGTGAACCCGAAGCGGACGCGAGCGCTCGAGCCGCGTCATCGGCGACTGCTCGAAGATGCGCACGCCCCGCTCGAGCGCCACCCGCCGGAGCCCTCGCGCCAGCAGGGCGGGCTGCACCGTCGCGCCGGTCGGCTCGAGCACGCCGGCGACGTGCGTCGGCGAGCCGGCCCGGCGCGCCACCTCCTCGGGCTCGAGCCGCACGAACGCCTCGACGCCGTGGCGCTCGATCGCCTGCACGGTCTCGTCCCATGCGCCGATCTGCGCCTGGCTCGTCGCCGCCCAGAGCCAGCCGTCGTGGCGGAAGTGGGCGTCGATGCCGTTGGCGGTGCAGTACTCGCCGACATCGGCCACGGCCGCGGCCGAGGCGTGGCAGAGACGCAGCGCCTCCTCGGCGCCGAGGATGTGCTCGAACTTCGCGAACTTCGCCCACCACGAGAGCACGAAGCCCCCGTTGCGCCCGCTCGGGCCGCCGCCGCAGACGTCGGCCTCGACGATGACGACGTCGAGCGCCGGATCGTGCTCCTTCAAGCGCAGCGCCGTCCAGAGACCCGTGTAGCCGCCGCCGACGATGCAGACGTCAGCCTTGTCGTCGCCTCCGAGTCGAGGCGCGTCCTCCTCGGCGCTCCCGAGCGCCTCCTGCAGCCAGAGGCTCCGCATCAGCGAGAGGGTAGCCCTTCTTGGTGGCGCAACTCGCTGAGCTCGACGCGCTTGCTCCGGCGCCGGTTCGGCGCGGCCGGGCTCTGCCCGGCGGCGCCACCTCGTGAGGAACGCGTCAACAGGCAAGGAGGGGGCTCGTGGGGGAACCATGGGTTCCCCCACGATTAAAGGCGCTCGATCTCCTCGCCGAGCACCTCGAGGCTGGCGAGGTTGTGACCGCTCACGAAGAGGTCGACGTACGGGAGACAGGCCGCCATGCCGCGTGCCAGCGGCTCGTAGGCCGGGTCTTCCTTGAGCGGATTCAGCCAGATCACGCGGTAGGCGAGACGCGAAAGCCTTGCCATCTGTGCAGCGAGCACCGACGGATCCCCGACCTCGAGCCCGTCCGAGCACACGATCACGACTGCCCCCCTGGCGATCTCCTGCTGGGTCTCGAGAAACCGCTTCAGCGACTCTCCGATCCTCGTGCCGCCGTCCCAGTCGAAGACCTCGCTCGCGGCCGCCCTCAGCGCCTCGTCCGGGTCGCGCGGCTCGAGCACGCGCGTGAGGCGCGTGAGGCGCGTGCCGAAGGCGTAGGCCTCCCAGCGCGCGTCCGCCCGGAGCACGGCGTACGCGAACACGAGCAGCGCGCGGGAGTACGACGCCATCGAGCCCGAGACGTCGAGGAAGAGCACGAGCCTGCGACGGCGGCGACGGCGCTCGCGGAAGTGGCGCTCGAGCGGCTCGCCACCGGTTCGAAACGAGCGCCGGATCGTGCGGCGAAGATCGGGCGTGCCCGACCGCGAGCGCTCGCGCCGGCGGGAGCGGCGGGTCGGCACGGCGAGCTTGATCCGCGCCATGAGCTCGGCCAGTGTCGCCAGCTCCTCCTGGGTGCAGCGGGCGAAGCTCTTCTCCTTCAGGATCTCGATCTCGCTCGCGAGCAGCAGCTCCGGTTCCGGCTCCTGCTCGCCGCCGTCCTTGCTGTCCTCGCCCTGCGACTCGCCGGCCTTGAGCTTCACCGGCTGGCCCTCTTCCTCCTTCGGGATGACGGGCAGCTCGCCGAAGAAGGCCCGGAAGACCCGGTCGTAGACGGGGATGTCGTCCCGCCGCGCCACGAGCGTCCCCCGGCCCGCCCAGTACAGGTCTCCCGGCGGCAAGAGCACGGCCGCGCGACAGAAGTCGTTGATACGGCCGGTGCCCACGGCCATCCCCTCGCCGCGGAGAGCGCGCCCGAACTCGACAAGGCGCTCTTCTCCCCCCGAGAGGGCCTGGGTTTCAGTCACGCGCGAGGTCGGGGAGGATCTTCTCGACGCGGCGCAGGTCGTCGTGGTTCTTCAGCGCCCAGCCGAGCGTGTCGACCCCGGCGTCCCCGTTCACCGACTCGGCGCCGAGGATCGAGAGAGCCTGCGCCCAGTCGATCGCCTCGGCCGCGCCCGGCGGCTTGATGAGGTCGAGGCTGCGTAGCGCAGCGACGGCCGTGGCGACCGCGCGCGCCAGCTGCTCCGAGACCCCGGGGACGCGAAGCTTGATGATCTCGATCTCGCGGGCGAGATCGGGGAAGTCGATCCAGTGGTACAGGCAGCGCCGCTTGAGCGCGTCGTGGAGCTCACGCGTCCGGTTGGACGTGATGACCACCGCCGGCGGGTCGCCCGGAGCGATCGTGCCGAGCTCGGGGACGGTGACCGAGAAGTCCGAGAGCACCTCGAGCAGGAAGGCCTCGAACTCGTCGTCGGCCCGGTCGAGCTCGTCGATCAGCAGCACGGAGCCTTCTCCGGCGCGTATCGCCTTGAGCAGCGGCCGTTCGAGGAGGAACTCCGGCCCGTAGAGCTCCTTGACGCGCTCGTCGACGTCGAGCTCGCCGCCCTGCAGAGCCCGGGCATAGAGCAGCTGTCGCGAGTAGTCCCACTCGTAGAGCGCCTGCGAGGCGTCGATGCCCTCGTAGCACTGCAGCCGGATCAGCTCGGACTCCATGATCCGGGAGAGCGTCTTCGCGACCTCCGTCTTCCCCACGCCCGGCTCGCCCTCGAGCAGCAGCGGCCGGCGCATCGCCAGCGCCAGGTAGATCGCCGTCGCCAGCCCGTGATCGGGGAGATACGAGGCTCCCTGCAGGGCTTGCTCGACCTGCTTGACGTCGTCGAAGCGCATCCGTTCAATCCTAGAGGCTGGCGTCGGCCCGAGGCGATGGCACGGCGTTATGCTGCATCCGTCCACCCGTAATAGGCAGACGGTGCGGCCCCCACCTGCCTGGGCCAATCCCTCCGCCGGAGAGGAGGAGTTGGTGTACCCCGCCAGCTTCGAATACTTCGCGCCAGGGACGCTCGAGGAAGCTCTCTCGCTCCTTGGCGAGCGTGGAGACGCGGCGAAGGTCCTCGCCGGTGGCCAGAGCCTGATCCCCCTGATGAAGCTCCGTTTCGCGGCGCCCGAGGCGCTCGTCGACATCAACGGGATCGCCGGGCTCGACCACCTCGAAGAGGATCAGGGCGGCCTGCGGATCGGCTCTCTCGTCCGCCATGCGGCGTGCGAGCGATCCGAGCTCCTGCGCGGTCGCTACCAGCTTCTCGGTGACGCCGCGCCGCAGATCTCCGATCCGATCGTGCGCAACCGCGGGACGGTCGGCGGGTCGCTCGTCCACGCGGATCCACAGGGTGACTGGGGCGCGGTGATGCTCGCCGCGCGCGCCGAGGTCACAGCGCGCAGCGCGAGTGGCACGCGGACGATCTCGATCGACGACCTCCTCGAGGGCCCGTTTACGACCACGCTCGCGTCCGGACGAGATCCTCACGGAGGTGCGCGTGCCCGATCCGGGCCCACGCGCGGCGGCACGTACCTGAAGCTCGAGCGCAAGGTGGGCGACTTCGCCACCGCAGCGGTCGGCGTCCAGGTCTCGCTCGACAACGGGACGATCGCGGAGGCCGGCATCGGCCTGACGGCGGTGGGGCCGAGAAACCTGCGTGCCGCCGAGGCCGAGGAGGCGCTTCGCGGCGCCGAGCCGAGCGACGAGGTGATCGCAGAAGCCGCGCGTCTTGCGGCGGAGGCGGCCTCGCCGTCGAGCGACGTCAGGGGATCCGCCGAGTACAAACGGAACGTAATCCGGGTGTACACCGAGCGCGGCCTGAAGAAGGCGATCGGCGCCGCCCAGGCCGTCGAGGAGGAAAAATGACAGAGGTCGCAGTCGAGGCTCCGCGCCTCAATACCGTCGAGGTGACCGTCAACGGCGCCTCCCGCTCGGCCGCCGTCGAGGCCCGGCTCCTCCTCGTGCACTTCCTGCGCGAGACGCTCGGTCTCACGGGCACGCACATCGGGTGCGACACCTCGAGCTGCGGCGTCTGCACCGTGCTGCTCGACGGCGTCCCGGTCAAGTCCTGCACCATGTTCGCCGTCCAGGCGAGCGGCCGCGAGATCACGACCGTCGAGGGCCTCGCCCAGGGCGGCACGCTGCACGCGATCCAGGAGGGCTTCCACGAGGAGCACGGCCTCCAGTGCGGCTTCTGCACGCCCGGGATGATGCTCACGTCGGTTGCCCTGCTCGCCGAGAACCCCGACCCGACGCCCGAGGAGATTCGCTGGGCGATCTCGGGGAACCTGTGCCGCTGCACGGGCTACCAGAACATCGTGAAGGCCGTGCAGAGCGCGGCCGACAAGCTGAGGAGCTCCTGATGGTCTTGAAGAAGGGGGCCCGCGGGGAAACATGGTTTCCCCCGCGATTGAGAACATCGTGAAGGCAGTGCAAAGCGCAGCGGCGAAGCTGAGGAGCGCGTGATGGCGGCAACGGAAGAGGTCAAGGGTCTCGGCTACTCCGCGCCGACGCAAGGAGGACGCGCGCTTCATCCGGGGCAGGGGCAACTACGTCGACGACATCGTGCTGCCGGGGATGCTCCACCTCGAGCTGCTGCGTAGCCCCTTCGCCCACGCGCGTATCAACTCGGTCGACACGTCGAGAGCCGCGGCCCTGCCCGGGGTCGTGGCCGTCGTGACCGGCGAGCTCATGGCCCAGCACAACCTGGCGTGGATGCCGACGCTCTCCGGCGACACCCAGGCCGTGCTCGCGACGGACAAGGTGCGCTTCCAGGGCCAGGAAGTGGCCGCCGTGGTCGCGGAGAGCGCGTACATCGCCAAGGACGCCCTCGAGCTGATCGACGTCGACTACGAGCCTCTCCCGGCCGTCACGAGCCCTCAGGAGGCCCTGGCGCCCGACGCCCCCGTCATCCGCGACGAGAAGGAAGGGCAGGAGGGCAATTCCGTCTACCACTGGGAGGCGGGCGACAAGGAGGCGACAGACCAGGCGTTCGCGGACGCCGACCGGGTCGTCACCCTCGAGACGTTCTACCCGCGCTCCCACCCCGCGCCGCTCGAGTGCTGCGGCTGCGTCGCGGACGTCAACTCTGCGACCGGCAAGGCCACGATCTACATGACCTCCCAGGCGCCGCACGTGCATCGCACGCTGTTCGCCATCGTCGCCGGGCTGCCCGAGCACCAGATCCGGATCGTGTCGCCGGACATCGGCGGCGGCTTCGGCAACAAGGTCCCGATCTACCCGGGCTACGTCGTCGCCACGGCCGCGTCGCTGCTGATCGGCCGGCCGGTCAAGTGGATCGAGGATCGCACCGGCAACCTGATCTCGACCGGCTTCGCCCGCGACTACCACATGAAGGGCGAGCTCGCGCTCAAGGGCGACCGGATGGTCGGCCTGCGGGCGCACGCTGCTCTCCGACCAGGGCGCGTTCTACGCCGATGCCCAGCCGAGCAAGTGCCGCGCCGGGCTCTTCCACATCGTCACGGGCTCCTACGACATCCCGGCGGCGCACGTGGTCGCCGACGGCTACTACACGAACAAGGCGCCCGGCGGCGTCGCCTACCGGTGCTCGTTCCGGGTCACCGAGGCCTCGTACCTGATCGAGCGCCTCGTCGATGTCGCGGCCCAGGAGATCGGCAAGGACCCCGCCGAGCTACGTCTGGCGAACTTCATCCAGCCCGAGCAGTTCCCGTACGAGTCCGCGACCGGCTTCGTCTACGACTCGGGCGACTACCCGAGAGCGATGAACCTCGCGCTCGAGAAGCTCGGCTACGAGGACCTGCGGCGCGAGCAGGCCGAGGCCCGAAAGGAGGGCAGGCTGCTCGGAATCGGCCTTGCGTCCTTCACCGAGGTGGTCGGCGCCGGCCACGGCAAGGAGTACGACATCGCCGGGCTGCGCATGTTCGACTCGGCGGAGCTGCGGGTCCACCCGACCGGCAAAGCGATCCTCAAGCTCGGCGTCCGGTCGCAGGGTCAGGGCCACGAGACGACGTTCGCCCAGATCGTCGCGGAGGAGCTCGGCATCCCGTACGACCACATCGAGGTGCAGGAGGGCGACACCGACAACACCCCCTACGGCCTCGGCACGTACGCGAGCCGCTCGACGCCGACCGCGGGCGCCGCGACGGCTGTCATCTCGCGCAAGCTGCGCGACAAGGCGCGCGAGCTCGCCGCCCACCTGCTCGAGTGCGCGCCCGACGACCTCGAGTGGGAGCGGGGCCGCTTCTTCGTCAAGGGTGCCCCGGAGAGGTCGAAGACGATCCAGGACGTCGCGTTCGCCGCTTACTCGGACCTGCCCGACGGGATGGAAGCGGGCCTCGAGGGCGTCCACTACTACGACCCGCCGAACATGACCTTCCCGTTCGGAACCTACGCCGTCGTGGTCGAGATCGACCGCGGCACCGGGCAGTGGAAGGTCCGCAAGGTCGTCGCGGTCGACGACTGCGGCGTGCGCATCAACCCGATGATCGTCGAGGGCCAGATCGTCGGCGGCCTCACGGAGGGCTTCGCCACTGCGTCCATGCAGCTGATCACCTTCGACGAGGAAGGCAACTGCATCGGCGCCAACTTCATGGACTACCTCCTGCCGACCGCCTGGGAGACCCCGGAGTTCGAGCTCGGCGAGACCGTCACGCCCTCGCCGCACCATCCGATCGGGGCGAAGGGCGTCGGCGAGTCCGCCACGGTGGGCTCGCCGGCCGCCTACGTCAACGCGGTCATCGACGCGCTGGCGCACGCCGGTGTTCGCAACATCGACATGCCCGTGACCTCCGACAAGGTGTGGCAGGCGCTCGCGGAGGTCGGTCTAGATGCTTGACCGGGAATTGCCCGGGAACCGTGGCAACGCACCACAATTCCCGGCCAATCATCTTGCGGAGTGAGCTCGAACACCGACGTGCTCGTCGAGGCGGGCCGCCTCGCCGGCGAGGGAAAGGCCTACGCGCTGGCCACCGTGGTGCGGGTGGTGCGACCGGCCTCCGCGAGAGCCGGCGATCGCGCGCTCGTCACCGCGGAAGGCCGGCTCAGCGGCTGGATCGGCGGGGCGTGCGCCGAGCCCGCCGTCGTCCTCGAAGCCTCCAGGGCGCTCGCGGACGGCCGTCCCCGGCTCGTCCGGGTCTGCCGCCCCGGCGCGGCGGGTGACGTGCCCGAGGGCGTCGTCGTCGCTGAGACGGCATGCGCGTCCGAAGGCACGGTGGAGGTGCTGATCGAGCCGCAGCTCCCCGATCCGCTCGTGGCCGTGCTCGGCGAGAGCCCGGCGGCCTCGACGCTCGCCGACCTCGCGCGCCGGATCGGCTGGCGGGTCGCGGACGACCCGGCCGGGGCCGACGCCGTCGTGATCGCCACCATGGGCCGCGACGACGACGGGCCGCTCCAGGCGGCGCTCGCTTCGGGCGCCGGCTACGTCGGCCTCGTCGCCAGCGCGCGCCGCGGGGCTGCAGTCCTCGCCGAGCTGCGGGAAGCCGGGCTCGACGAGGAAGCGCTCGCACGGGTCCGCTCTCCGGCCGGTCTCGATCTCGGCCCCTCGAGCCAGGAGGAGATCGCGGTCGCGATCCTGGCGGAGCTCGTCGCGTGGCGGCACAGGCAGCAGGCACCCGCTTCGGCCGCCGTACAGACGGAGGCTGTCGATCCCGTTTGCGGCATGACCGTGCACGTCGGCAGCGCTACCGAGACGACAGTCCACGCCGGCGTGATGTACTACTTCTGCGGCGCCGGCTGCCGGCGGCGCTTCGAAGCAGATCCTGCTCGCTATGTCTCAGAGGTGACAGCCACGTGAAGGACGTTCTCGATACCCTCGAGCGCTGGGTCGCCGAGGGTCTACGGGCCGCGACGGCAACCGTCGTCCAGACCGAGCGCTCGGCCCCGCGCGACCCGGGCGCCGTGCTCGCCGTCTCCGAGCGAGGAGAGGTGGCCGGCTCCGTGACGGGCGGCTGCGTCGAGCCCGCGGTCTACGAAGAGGCTCAGGCCGTTCTGGCAGGCGGCCCGCCGAGGCTGGTGACCTACGGCATCGCCGACGACGAGGCCTTCGAGGTCGGCCTGCCGTGCGGCGGCACCGTGCACATCTTCGTCGACGCGCTCGACCCCGCCCTCGTGGCGCCGATCGCGGAGGCCGTCGAGGCCGAGCGGCCCGTCGCGCTCACGATGAAGACCTCCGGCGCGGAGATCGGCGAGAAGCATCTCGTCTACTCCGACTCGACGGACGACGGGGAGCTCGGGAGCAAGGCGCGGAAGCTGCTCGCCCGGGGAGAGACCGGGTTCGTGACCGTGGGCGAGGACGAGGTCTTCGTCTCCTCGTTCGCGCCGCGGCCCCACCTGTACGTGTTCGGCGCAATCGATTTCGCGTCGGCGCTGGCCTCGGTCGGCCGCTACCTCGGTTTCCACGTCACCGTGTGCGACGCCCGTGCGAAGTTCGTGACACCTGAGCGCTTTCCCGACGTCGACGAGCTCATCGTCGACTGGCCGGACCGGTTCCTCGCCGCGGCGCCCGTGGACGAGCGGACCGCGATCTGCGTACTGACGCACGACGAGAAGTTCGACGTGCCGATCCTCAAGCAGGCCGTCAAGAGCCCGGCCGGCTACATCGGCGCGATGGGCTCGCGGCGCACCACCGAGCGCCGTGCCGAGCGCCTCCGCGAGGAAGGCGTCACCGACGACGAGCTGGCGCGCATTCACGCGCCGATCGGCCTGAAAATCGGCTCACGCACGCCGGAGGAGGTCGCGGTCGCGATCGCGGCCGAGATCATCTCGGTCTTCAACGCCACGTCGGCGCGCGTCTCGGCGAAAGCGGCGGCATGAAGCTCGAGAACAGCTTCGAGGTGCCGTCGTCCAAGGAGGCGGCCTGGGACCTGCTCATGGACGTGGGACGAGTGGTGCCGTGCATGCCGGGCGCGCAGCTGACCGAGACGGTGAGCGACTCGGCCTGGAAGGCGGACATGAACGTCAAGCTCGGACCGATCTCGCTCACGTTCGCCACCGACATCACGCGCGACGGCGTCGACGAGACCGGCAGCTCGGTGGTCCTCAACGCGAAAGCGCGGGAGAAGCGGGGCCGCGGCGGAGCGCAGGCCGCAATCCAGTCGAGCCTCAGCGACGTGCCCGGCGGAACGCGCGTCGACATCGTCACCGACCTGACGCTGTCGGGCGCCGTGGCGCAGTACGGTCGCGGAATCGTCGCGGACGTCTCGGGGCAGCTCGTGGCCAGGTTCGCGGACTGCCTCAAGGCGCAGCTCGCTGCGGCGGCGCCGGAAGCCGAGGCCGAGGCAGCCGTCGCGGCCGTAGCCGCGCAGGAGCAGGCGGCGAAACCGGTCTCGGGCCTGTCGCTCGGGATCGGAGCAATGTGGAGGTCGGTCACCGGGTTCTTCAAGGGACTCTTCGGCGGCAGCTCGAAGAGCTGAGGGCAGAAAGGGGGGCTCGGCTTGAGACACGTCTCCTTCACCGTCAACGGCACGCCGAGGGAGCTGGACCTGGAGCCGCGCGAGTTGCTCGTGTACGTCCTGCGGGAGCGTCTCGGGCTGACCGGCACGAACGTGGGCTGCGACACGTCGTCGTGCGGGGCCTGCACGGTGCTCGTCGGCGGCGAGTCCGTGAAGTCGTGCACGATGCTCGGCGTCCAGGCCGACGGGCTCGAGATCACGACGATCGAGGGCCTCGCCGACAACGGCACGTTGCACCCCGTGCAGCAGGCCTTCCACGAGAACCACGGCCTCCAGTGCGGCTTCTGCACGCCGGGCATGGTCCTGGCCGTCGTCAGCCTGCTGGACGAGAACCCCAAGCCGACCGAGCCGGAGATCCGCCTGGCGCTCGAGGGCAACCTCTGCCGCTGCACCGGCTACCACAACATCGTCAAGGCGGTCCAGGCCGCCGCGACGGCGTAGGAGGTCGAGATGGCTGCCACCGAGGAGCAGGTCTACATCGGGCAAGCCGTCCCGCGGCGCGAGGACGCGCGGCTCATAACCGGCCAAGGCACCTACGTCGACAACTACGCGGCGCCGGGCCTCCTTCATCTCGTCATGGCCCGAAGCCCGATCGCCCACGCGCGGATCAAGAGCATCGACGTCTCGCAGGCCCGCTCGGCCCCCGGAGTCGTCGAGGTGCTCACCGGCGAGGATCTCAAGGATGCGTGGCCGAACGGGCTGCCGTGCATCTGGCCGGTGTCCGACGACATCAAGATGCCGCCGCACCTGCCCCTCTCCATCGACAAGGTGCGGTACGTCGGCGACGGTGTCGCCGTCGTGGTCGCGGAGAGCCGCGCGCAGGCGAAGGATGCGGTCGAGCTCATCGAGGTCGACTACGAGCCGCTTCCCGCGGTCACCGACGTCGAGAAGGCCCTCGACGCCGGCGCCCCGCTCGTCCACGACGACGTCCCCGAGAACCGCTGTTACACGTGGTCGCTGCAGGGCGGCGAGCCCGACAAGGTCTTCGCCGAGGCGGCCCATACCGTGAAGGGGCGGTACCGCCAGCAGAGGCTGATCCCGGTCCCGATGGAGCCGCGCGGCGTCGTGTGCGAGGTCTCGCCGGCGACAGGCGACGTCACGGTCGTCACGTCGACGCAGGCGCCGCACATCATGCGCACCGCCTACACGCTCGTGCTCGGGATCCCCGAGGCCAAGACCCGGGTGATCGCGCCGGACGTCGGCGGCGGCTTCGGCTCGAAGATGGACGTGTACGCCGAGGACATGCTCGTCATCACCTGCGCCCGGAGACTCGGCCGCTCGGTGAAGTGGATCGAGGAGCGCTCCGAAGCCTGCCTCGCCACGGTCCACGGCCGCGACCTCATCCAGGAGATCGAGCTCGCCGCGGACGAGAGCGGGAAGATCACGGGCGTCAGGGTGCAGCTCACGGCCGCGATGGGCGCCTACCTCCAGGCCGTCACGCCCGGGATCCCGCTGCTCGGCGCCTGGCTCTACGCCGGGTGCTACGACGCCGTCGCATACGACTTCCACTGCACCGGCGTGTTCACGAACACGACCCCGACCGACGCCTACCGCGGCGCCGGCCGTCCGAGGCCACGTACGCGATCGAGCGGACGATGGACAAGCTGGCGGCCGCGGTCGGCAAGGATCCGGTCGAGATCCGCCGGATGAACTTCATCAGGGAGTTCCCGGCCACGATCGCCTCGGGGCTCGAGATCGACTCGGGCGACTACGAGGCGTCGCTCGACAAGGGGCTCGAGCTCCTCGACTACGAGGGCCTGAGGGCCGAGCAGGCCGCCCGGCGGGAGCGGGGCGACACGAAGCAGCTCGGTGTCGGCTTCTCCACCTACGTCGAGATGTGCGGCCTCGCGCCCTCCCGCATCCTCGGCGCGCTCAAGTTCGGGGGCGGCGGCTGGGAGGCGATGACGGTGCGCTGCCTCCCGACCGGAACGGTGCAGGTCGTCTCCGGCACCTCGCCTCACGGCCAGGGCCACGCGACGACCTTCTCGCAGATCGCTGCCGATCGGCTGGGCGTCGCGGTCGACGAGGTCGAGTTCCTCCACGGCGACACCGCCGTCTCTCAGCTCGGGCTTGATTCCTACGGGAGCCGGAGCCTTGCCGTCGGCGGCGTCGCACTCTGGCACGCGGCGGAGAAGATCGTGGCCAAGTCGAAGCGCATCGCCGCCCACACGCTCGAGGTCGCCGAGGAGGATCTCGAGTACGAGACGGGCCGCTTCACGGTCAGGGGGACCGACAAGTCGATGACCGTGAAGGAGACCGCGTTCCTCGCATGGGCGGCCCACAACCTGCCGGACGGCATGGAGCCGGGTCTCGAGGCGCAGCACGTCTACGATCCGACGAACTTCTCCTGGCCCGGCGGCTGTCATATCGCGGTCGTCGAGATCGACACGGAGACCGGGAACGCCGATCTCGTGCGCTACGTGGCGATCGACGACGTCGGCCGGGTCATCAATCCGATGGTCGTGGACGGCCAGGTGCACGGCGGCATCGCGCAGGGCGTCGCGCAGGCGCTCTTCGAAGAGGCCGTGTACGACGAGGACGGCAACCTCGTCAACGGCTCGCTGACGAACTACCTCGTCCCGTCCGCGGCCGAGCTGCCGTCGTACGAGCTGGACCGCACGGAGACGCTGAGCACCAACCCGCTCGGCGTCAAAGGGCGTCGGAGAGACCGGCGCGATCGCGTCGACTCCCGCCGTGATCAACGCCGTCATCGACGCCCTGTCCCCGTACGGAGTCACCGACATCGACATGCCGGCCTCGCCCGAGCGAGTCTGGAAGGCGATTCACGGAGGTGGAGCATGATTCCGGCTGCCTTCGACTACGAGGTCGCGTCGTCGGTCGAGGACGCGATCAGGCTGCTCGGTCAGTCCGACGACGCCAAGATCCTCGCCGGCGGTCATTCCCTCCTGCCGCTCATGAAGCTCCGCTTCGCCCGTCCGGCGCTCCTCGTCGACATCGGCCGCATCGCGGAGCTCTCGTACATCAAGGAGGAGGGCGACCGGATCCTCATCGGCGCCGGCACGCGCCATCACGACGTCGCCACGAGCAAGCTGGCCGCCGACCAGTGCGCGGTGCTCGCGCGGGCGGCGGCCGAGGTCGGCGACCCACAGGTTCGCCATCGCGGCACGATCGGCGGCTCGGTCGCTCACGGTGATCCGGCCTCCGACATGCCGACCGTCCTGCTCGCCCTCGACGCCGAGCTCGTCGCGCGGGGGCCCGACGGCGAGCGCACGATCGCGGCAGCGGACTTCTTCACCGGCTTCCTCGAGACCGCGCTCTCCCCGCAGGAGGTGCTGACCGAGATCCGGGTGCCGAAGCTCGGCTCCGCCGCCTCGACCTACGTGAAGTTCAACCGGCGCGCCCAGGACTGGGCGACCGTCGCCGTCGCGGCGGTGGCCTCGAACGGCGGCGCCAACGTGGCGCTGACCAACATGGCTCCGACGCCCGTGCGGGCGAAGGGCGTCGAGGAGGCTCTCGCCGGGGGCGCCGATGCCGCAGCGGCGGCGGAGAAGGCGGCCGACGGCACCTCGCCGCCGAGCGACACGAACGCGAGCGCCGAGTTCCGGCGTCACCTCGCGCAGGTGCTGACAAGGCGCGCGCTCGAGGCGATCGGCAAGTAGACGTGGGGGAACCCATGGTTCCCCACGAACCCCCTCCTTGACTGTTGACGCGTCACGCAACGTGGCCCGTCGGGCCACAGCCGTGACGAGCAGGCGGCGGAACGCTGCGTCCTGCGCGCGCACGCACCGGCTCGCCCGGAACGATCCCTGCTAGGCGACCTCGTCCAACCGGCCCGTCCGCACGTCGTAGACGAAGCCGCGGGCGGTGAAGGAATCCGGAAGCAGTGGCGATTCCGCGATCGTCGCGACGCTCTGGCGAACGCGATCGCGTACCGTCGGGAACGCGTGGAACTCGATGTCGCTGGCATCCGCATCCGCCTCCGTCGCCAGCTTCTCCCGCAACTGGTCGTCGGTGAACGTCTCCATGCCGCAGTCCGTGTGGCCGATGACGAGCGCTTCCTGCGTGCCCAGCAGCCAGTGCGAGATGACGAGCGAGCGCAGCGCGTCCTCGGAAACGACGCCGCCGGCGTTGCGGATGACGTGCGCGTCGCCCTCGGCGAGACCGGCGTACTTGGCCGGGTCGAGCCGGGCGTCCATGCACGTGACGATCGCGAACTGCCGTGCGGGTGGCAGGGGCAGATCGCCCTTCGTGAAGCCGTCCGCGTAGCGCGTGTTCGCCTCCAGGATCTCGTCGACAACCGGCATGAGTCCTCCCTCAGTCGCTTTCAAGAGTGAAGCGATGATACTACTGAAAGTGAAGTGCATGTTGCAGGAGGTGTCGTGAGCGGCACGCTGTATGCCGGCACCTCCGGGTTCTCGTACCCGAGCTGGCGCGGCGGCTTCTATCCGGCCGGCACGAGCCAGCAGGACTTCCTGAAGACGTACGCCGAGCGCCTGCCGTCGGTCGAGCTGATCGCTACCTACCGGCGGATGCCGTCGAAGGAGCAGGTGCGCCGCTGGGCAGAGCAGACACCGGCCGGATTCCTCTTTGCCCCGAAGCTCAACGGGCAGATCAGCCACGGCGGCAAGCTCGGGCTGATGCCGGCCTTCTCGGCCCTGATGCGGGCCTTCGGCGACCGGCTCGGCCCGATCCGCATCCAGATCATCCGGCGTCGCGACGACGACTTCCTGCGCCTGCTGCTCGATTCGCTCGACCCGGAGCTTCGCTACGCACTCGACCTCGAGCACGAGACCTGGCAGGCCGGGGAGGTCGACGAGGCAGTTGCGGCGGCAGGAGTAGCGCGGGTCGGCGAGCTCGACGGCTCGGCGCCGTTTCGCTACCTGCGACTGCGCGAGCCGCCCTACGACGAGGCGGAGCTCTCGGACGTGGCGGACCGCGTCAGGCCGCTGCTCGCCGACGGGATCGACGTCTTCTGCTACCTGCGGCACGAGGACGACCCACGGGGCGCTCACTACGCGCTGCGGTTGCTCGAGCTGGTCGGAGACACGAGGCCGTAGATACCGTGCCGCCCATGATCGACGGGATGGAGGGCTGGGTCGCGATCGTGACCGGCGGTGCGTCGGGGATCGGCAAGGCCACCGCCGACGCGCTGGAGCGCTGCGGTGTCGAGGTGGAGGTGATCGACCGGGCCTCCGACCCGCCGCGGGACGTGACCGACCGCGCCGCGCTCGACGCTGTCGCGGCCGACCTTCGACAGCGGCACGGACGGCTCGACGTGCTCGTGAACGCGGCCGGCGTGCTGACGCCCAACAAGCCGGTCGACGAGCTCTCGCCGGAGGACTTCCACCGCAACTTCGAGGTCAACCTGCTCGGCGTCTTCCAGGCGTGCCAGGCGTTCGCACCGCTCCTGCGGGAGGCCCGAGGCGCCGTCGTGAACGTGGCCTCGCAGGCGGCGCTCGTCTCCCTGCCGCACCAGGCCGCCTACACGGCTGCGAAAGGTGCGGTTGCGGCGCTGACCCGCTCGCTCGCGATCGACTGGGCCGAGCACGGCGTGCGCGTGAACGCGGTCGCTCCGGGCTTCACGCTCACACCGATGACCGAGACCTTCTTCGAGAACCCCGTCTTCACGGCCGCGGCGACGCGGCGGATCCCGCTCGGGCGGATCCTCGGAGCGGACGAGATCGCGGGAGCGATCCTCTTCCTCGCAAGCCCGCTCGCGAGCGCGATCACGGGCGTCGTCCTGCCCGTGGACGGCGGCTGGACGGCCGGCGAGCCCGCGCTGCCCTGGTAACCGAGTCAAGTTGGCTGTAGGGGCCGGATCTCATCCGGCCCGAGAAGAAAGTGTGACGCCGCATCCAGGCGGTTCAACGAGGAGGCAATGTGGCAAGCAAGCTCCGCATCCAACGGATCACGACCGACCCCGACCCGTACGAGCCCTTCCGGCTCGCCCTCGGCTACCGGGTCGGCGACGTGCTCTACATCTCGGGCCAGGCGGCGATCAGCCCGGAGGGTGAGGTCGTCGGCGCCGGCGACTTCGACCGCCAGGCCGAGCAGGTCTTCGCCAACCTCGAGCGGGTGCTGAAAGCCGGCGGCTCGAGCCTCGAGAACGTCGTCAAGGTGACGATCTTCCTCACCGACATGGCGCAACTTCGGCAAGATCGTCGAGCTGCGCGGCAAGTACTTCACGCCGCCGTATCCCGCGGACACGATCGTCGAGGTCACCTCGCTCGCGCTGCCCGAGCTGATGATCGAGATCGAGGCCGTCGCCGTCGCGGACGAGGCGGCCGAGCGGATCTAGGCGTCACGCAACGAGCCGGCCGCAGGCCGGCTCAGCCGTGACAGGGAAGCGGCCGCAGGCCGCGGTCTCGATCTCGCCCCGCCCCTGCAGGTGTAGGGGCCGGATCTCATCCGGCCCGGTCACGCAACGAGCCGGCCGCAGGCCGGCTCAGCCGTGACAGGGAAGCGGCCGCAGGCCGCGGTCACGCGACGAGCAGGTAACGCACGGCGCCGGACAGGTCCGAGGCCCTACAGTTAGTTCGTGAACGAGCGCGTGCTCCTGGTCGAGGACGACTCTTCCATCCGAGAGACGACGGCGCTCGGGCTCGAGGCTGCGGGCTTCAGGGTCACGGGAGCGGCCGACGGCCGTGAAGGCCTGGCCGAGTTCCGAAGCCGTCCGTACGACCTCGTCGTCCTCGACGTCATGCTCCCGGAGCTCGACGGCCTCGAGGTCTGCCGGGCGATCCGTCGCGACAGCCAGGTTCCGGTCGTGATGCTCTCCGCGAGGAGCGACACGCTCGACGTGGTCGTGGGGCTCGAGCTCGGGGCCGACGACTACGTGACGAAACCCTTCGAGCTCGCCGAGCTCGTGGCGAGAATGCGCGCGGCCATCCGGCGCGCGGCTCCGGCGCCCGACACGCGGAGCCTCGCCGTCGGCGATCTCGAGATCGATCCGGCCGCGCACCGCGTCCGCAAGGCGGGCACCGAGGTGACGCTGACGGCCACCGAGTTTCGCCTCCTGCTGGAGCTCGCGCGCCGGCCCGGGCCAGGTCTTCACGCGAGAGCTGCTGCTCGAGCGGGTCTGGGGCTACGAGTATCTCGGCGACTCGCGGCTCGTGGACGTCGCCGTGCAGCGGCTGCGCGCGAAGGTCGAGGACGACCCGGCGCAGCCGCGCCTCATCGGCACCGTGCGCGGTGTCGGCTACCGGCTCGAGTCCCCGTGAGACTCGGGCGCATCGTGCCCCGCGGCCGCCTCCGGCGGCGCCTGACGATTGCCTTCATGCTCGCCGCGGGCCTCTCCGCGGCGGCGCTCGCGGCCGGCTCCTACCTCCTCGTGCGCGACTCGCGGCTGGACGATTCTCTGGACCGCTCGCCTCGAGCAGGCCCGCGCCACGCTCGTCCTGGCGGCAACCATCCTGAACGGCACGTCCGACCCGGCAGCCGCCGAGCAGCTGATCGGAGCGCTCGAGCGACGAGCAGGCTTCGAAGCGGTCGTGATTACCGACGGAGAGGCGACGTCGACGAGCCTCTCGCTCGGCGAGGCGCAGGTGCCGGACAACCTGCAGACGCTCGTCGACGGCGGCGGCCTCGCCTACGAGCGAACCGAGATCAACGGCGAGCATGAGCTGATCGTCGGCGGCAAGCCGTTCGGCTCGCAGGCCGAGGTGTACCTCTTCTTCTCCGAGGAGCAGCTCTACGCCGACCTGCGCGAGCTCGCGATCGTCCTCGCCGCCGGTACCGGCGTGCTCGTCGCCCTCGCGGGGATCGTCGGCGCGCTGCTCGCCCGGCGGGCCTTGCGTCCCGTCGCTCAGGCGAGCGCAGCGGCGCAGTCGCTCGCGGAGGGCCTGCTCGACACGCGCCTCCCGGTCGAGCGGCAGGACGAGTTCGGCGTGTGGGCTGCGTCGTTCAACGAGATGGCCGATGCGCTCGAGGAGAAGATCGAAGCGCTGTCGGAGGCCCAGGCTCGCGAGCGGCGCTTCACCGCCGACGTCGCGCACGAGCTGCGGACGCCGCTCACGGCGCTCGTCAACGAGGCGACGCTGCTCGGAGACCAGCTCGACCAGATGCCTCCCGACGCCCGGCGCGCCGGCGAGCTTCTCGTCCGCGATGTCGCACGCCTGCGGCGGCTCGTCGACGAGCTGCTCGAGATCTCGCGCCTCGACGCCGGCCGGGAGAGCGTCGAGCGGACACGCGTGGACGTCGCCCAGCTGGTCGGGTCGATCATCCGCGCGCGGGGCTGGGACTCGAAGGTGGCGCTCGCCGGTGACGACGTCGTGCTCGACACGGATCCGCGCCGTCTCGAGCGAATCGTCGGCAACCTCGTCGAGAACGCCCTCGAGCACGGCGGAGGCGAGGTCTCGGTCGGGATCGCGCTCGACAACGGGGAGGCGGAGATCGCCGTGGCCGACGGCGGGCCCGGCATCGACTCCGAGCACCTGCCGTACGTCTTCGACCGCTTCTACAAGGCAGACCAGGCGCGCACGAAGGGCGGGACCGGCCTCGGCCTGGCGATCGCCCGCGAGAACGCGCGGCTGCTCGGAGGCGATATCGCCGTCGCCAGCTCCCCGGGGGCCGGCACCCGCTTCACGGTGAGACTCCCTGTAACCGAACCGTTACGCAACGGTGAGCCCGGCGTTGCAGACGGGCGAGAACATGGCGAACGAGGACAACCCGAGGAGATGCCATGAAACGCCTGTTGCCGATCGTCGTGCTCGCCCTGGCCGTCACCGCCTTCGCCGCGGCCTGCGGCGGCGGTGGCGAGGCCACATCGGCGGGCGAGGTACCGACCGTCGACCTGCCCGCCACCCCGCCCGCCGAGCCGGCGCCCCCGAGCACCGATCCGGCGCCGGCCGAGACACCCCCGGGCACAGAGACGGATAACGGCAGCGAGCCGGAGCAACCCGAGCCCGCAGCGGAGCCGTTCACGTACGAGGTCTGGTTCACGGAGGGCGAGTCGCTCTTCGTCGTCCACCGAACCGAGCCGAAGGTGCCTGCCGTCGCGACGATGGCGATGGAGTCGCTGCTCGAAGGACCGACCGCCTCGGAGGCCGCTTCCGGCATCGGCAGCGCCATTCCGGACGACACGACACTGCTCGGCGTGACGGTCGAGAACGGCATCGCGACCGTCGATCTCAGCGCCGAATACGAGTCCGGCGGCGGGACGCTGTCGATGATGATGCGGCTCGCTCAGGTCGTCTACACGCTCACGCAGTTCCCGACCGTGCAGACCGTCAGCTTCGAGCTCGACGGGCAGCCCGTCGAGGTTTTCTCGGGCGAGGGGATCGTGCTCGACGAGCCGGTCGACCGCGACGACTACGAGGATCTCCTCCCGGTCATCCTGGTCTCCGAGCCGGCAATCGGCGCTCGCGTCGAGAGCCCGGTGCACGTCGAGGGCATCGCGAACGTCTTCGAGGCCAACGTCACTGTCGAGATCCTCGACGCAGCAGGCAACGTCATCGCGCAGGACTTCACGACGGCCACGTGCGGCACCGGGTGCTTCGGCGACTACGCGCTCGACCTCGCCTTCGACGTGAGCGAAGAGCAGCCGGGGACGATCGTCGTCCACGACGATGACGCAGCGGGCACCGGCACGCCGCCCCACGTCGTCGAGATACCGGTGACCCTTGTTCCGTAGAGCGTTTGGGGGGCCGGAGCGATCCGGCCCCCTCACCCTTCTAGGCTTTCGTGACCCAGGTCACCTTGCGGGTGCGCTCGCTCCAGGCGCCGAGCGAGTCCCGAACCCGGATCGCGACTCGGACGAACTTCCCGGGCGCGAGCGGGAAAGCGGCTTTCTTCGTCAGGGTGTACGAGCGACAGCCTGCGGGCGCGACCACGACCGGCATGGACACACGCTTCTTCTGCACCGATCCGCCCGCCGGGCCCGTCTCCTCGAGCACCTGGATCCTGAGCTTGCCGGGCGTCCGATCGCACACTTTGAACGTCGCCTTCCACCAGTGGCGGTTGGTCTGCTCGTTTCGCCGCGTGATCGCGATGCGCGCGGGCCTGAGCCGTGGCGGCGAGTTGGACTGCGTCACCGAGACGGTCTTCGCCGACGACGTCCAGGTGCACGTCCTGCACGTCGAATGGCGGGCGCGGATCCGGACGTAGTAGGTGTCGCGAGGCAACACCCCCGATATCCAGCGCCCGGTCTTCAAGGGCGTCGGCCACACAGCGGCGGCTTCGGGGCTCGAGAAGTTGCGGTTGTCGTCGACCGTGACCATGCCGACGAACCAGCCGTTCTTCGGCTTTGCCCAGGTCACCTTCACGCTGCCCGCCTTCGCGGTTACCCGCCACGGCAGCGATTTCAGCGCCGCCGCGGCGATGGTGAACGACCGGATGGAGGTCACCGACTGGCAGTTCTTCGAACACGGGCCGTCGTAACGCAGCTTGAGGCGCCCGTAGTAGGTGCCCGGCGGGAGCCTGCGAGGCGCGACCCAGGTCTGTTTTCCCGCGTCGGGCTTGAGGACCCTGTAGACGACGAGGTTCTCCGGCACGAAGTCGCCCTTGCTGGTGACCTTGCGGCCGGTGGCGATCTGGATCACCCCGACGTACCACTTCGTCGAGCCGGTGATCTTCCACGTGACGGTGGGCCTGCCCTGCTGATCGTCCAGCGTCCACGACAGGTACGCCTGATCACCGCCGCGGGCAACGGCGGGGAGAGCAAGGGCCGCCGCCAGCCCAACAAGTGCAACGAGCCACTTCACGGATGCTCTGCTTGGCGGATTCGGCCGGCGTCGACCGATTCCTCCCGCGATCTGGCAGCTGTCCGGCGTCGGCCCCGGGGCGAAAGCGTGAGCAGGGCTCACCGTCGGCTGCACGGCGACACGTGCGGCACGAACTTGCTCCATTTTCGTCGCAACTCCTTCGGTAGCCTTGCCCCCGGGGGTTCGGGCCTGTCACGGAAGAGAGTCGGAAGCGCGCCGAAACTGGCGCACGGTGCCGTGGCGGGCGGCCCTGGCCGACCGCACATCCGACCGGCGAAGGCGCGATAGTGGCAGGCGCGATGGACTGGCACGCAGTGGATCTCGGGGCCCTCAACGAGGAGCTCCGCGCGACCCTGCCGCCCGCGGAGGCGGAGAAGGTCGTCTATGCGCTCGAGGAGGCGCTGCGCGTCGCGCGCGTCGACGACGAGCTGCTCGATTGCCTGCTGCTTGCGGCGGTCTGCCTCCGCGCTCACGCGGACGGAGTCACGCCCCGGACGGTGCTCGAGCGCTTCTTCCGGCGGTCGGTGTCGGACGGGGAGTGGCGCGAGCGCTACGCGGGCCTGCTGGGCTAATCAAGCATCAAGAACCGCTTCGTCCGCCACCTGCTAGCGTGCCCGCCGTGGAGCGCTGGCACCTGCCGTCGATCGAGGCGACGGGCAAACGCGAGCCGCGCGTGCTCTTCTCCACGCCTGCGTGCCGGGCGGTCGTGATCGACCTCCAGGCGGGCGAGGAGATGGGCGAGCATCAGGTGCGCGAGCGAGCCGTCCTCGAGGTCGTGAGCGGTGAGGTCGCCCTCGGCATCGCAGGCGCGGAGACCCAGTGCGGCGCGGGCACGCTGGCGACGTTCACCCCCGGGGAACGTCACACCGTGCGCGCGCTGGAGGATTCTCGTCTGCTGCTCCTGCTCGCGCCGTGGCCCGCCGACGGCCACTACCTGGCGGGCGAGACCGCAGACCCCGATCGAGTGCCCGCGAACGCTTCGGTGCCGCCGCTCGGCTCCTGAGGACGAGCGGCCCCAGCTATCGTTGGTCGACCGGGCCGGCATGCCGGCCGTACTCGCAGGAACCGGTTTGAGCACCTCCGCGGGCGAAGACAACGGCGTAATCGCACCGAGCACGACGGTCGGAGCAGTCCACCTCACGGTCGGCGATCTCGCTCGTTCGCTTTCCTACTACCGGGAAGCGATCGGGCTGCAGGTGCTGGAAGAAGAAGACGGCCGTGCGTCGCTCGGCGTCGCCGGTCTCGAGCTGCTCGTCCTCGTGGAGGTGCCCGGCGCCCGGCCGGCGCCGAACAACACCGGCCTGTTCCATTTCGCGCTGCGGGTGCCGCAGCGAGCCGACCTCGCCCGCTGGCTCGCGCACGCGGCGCAGGATCACGTCGCCCTGACCGGTGCTTCCGACCATCTGGTCAGCGAGGCGCTCTACCTGCACGATCCCGACCACCACGGGATCGAGATCTACCGAGATCGCCAGCGCGAGACCTGGGAGAACCAGGTGGGGAAGATCCTGACGACGCTGCCTCTCGATCTGAACGACGTGCTCGGTGAGCTCGGCGACCCGGCGAGCGAGGTCTTCGACGGCCTCCCGCCCGGAACGGTGATGGGCCATATCCACCTTCAGGTCGCCGACATTCCGGCAGCAGTCGGGTTCTACCGCGACCGGCTCGGGTTCGGGCTCATGGCGACGCTCGGAGATCAGGCGGCATTCCTGAGCGCCGGCGGCTATCACCACCACGTCGGCGTGAATGTCTGGAACAGCCGCGGCGCGTCGCCGCCGGACCCGGGTGCGGCGGCCCTGCGCCTGGCGACCATCGTCCTCCCCGACGACGGCGAGCTCGACCGCGTGGCGCAGCGAGTGACCGAGGGCGGTCAGGAGCCCGAGGCGGGCGACGGGGGGCTCGTCGTCCACGATCCGTCCGGCAACGCGCTGCTGCTCACGACCGCCTCCGGGCGGACGCCGGCCTAGGCTCGCGGCTCTACGACCTGGCGCTCGAGTGCCTCGAAGGCGGTTCGGGCGCGCTCGATCTCTCCGACGTCGGCCTCGACCTCGGCCAGCGCTTGCCGGGCTGCGACGACCGAGGCGGTATCGGCCTCGACTGCCTCGAGCGCCTGCTGGGCTGCGGCCACGGCCGAGCGGCGCCGTTCCCGCAGCTCGATCAAGGACGCCTGAATGTCCACGGTCGCGTCCGCCCGCTTGGCGGCGAACCTGCCCGCGTTGAAGGCGGCGACGTTGATCGCCTGCGCGAATTCCCGCGCCTCGAGCTCGGGCTCGCAGGGTAGGAGAAACGACACGTCGGCGGTCTCGATGAGGAGATACGTCCGACTCGACCGTATCTTCCCGGCGCCGAGATGACGCCCCTCCTGGCTACGACCCTCGATGCGTGCCAGCGTCTGGGGAAGCGCGCCCGAGCGGATCCGCTCGCCGTCGGCGACGACGGCGCGCAACTCCGGCACGACGGGGAGGATGCCGTCCGGCGTCTCCACGTGATCCTCGTAGAGGCTGTAGCGGCGGTAGCGGCCCAGCTGGGCGCCTCGGCGGGCATTCACGACTGCGCGCTCCGTCGCGCCGATCGCCTTCTCTTCCGTGCGCTCGGCGTTTCGCACCTCGCGCTGAGCCTGGCGCACCCGGCCGTTGTACGCCCGCTCGGCCCGGCGCAGGTCGCGGCGCCTGGCGCGCACCCGCGCCCGATGCCTGCTCAGCGCGGCCCTGAGCGCGCGCTTCGCGTCTCGCACGGCCTCGTCGTGCGGGGTTGCCGGCCGTCGCCACGGAGGCTCGATCGCTTCCAGACGGCTGACTTGCGGCCGCGCCGGTAGGCGGGCGGAGCTGAGCGACACTCGCAGGCTCCTGATACTGAACTGAGGGGTCCTCACGGTCACAGCTTGCGCACTACCCGCATCGCGGCCGCCCTACGCACGCGCCGTATCGCCCGGAAGTGCGTCGTGGACTGGGCCGGCGCGCGCGCCGCGAGGAAGGCAATGCTGTCGTCAAAGAGAATAGCCATGGACGTGGCTGGTGCTACGAGCAATGCCGCGTCGGGCCGGATAGGAGGGATTCCGGCTCTGCGCCTCCTCGCCGTCGTCTTCGCGCTCGCCGGCACGGCGCTCGCGGCCACGCCGAGCGCCTGGTCGGCCGTCGACAGCGTGACGCTCGTCGTCACGCCCTCGGTCGCCGCCTACGGGACTCCCGTCGAGCTGACCGGCAGCGTCACCCCGCCGGCTGCGGGGGAGACGGTGGAGATCGCGGTACAGGCTGGAGACACGTGGCAGCCGGTCGGCACGGCGATCACCGGTCCCGACGGCGCGTTTCGCCTCGAGCTTCCGGCACCGGCACCCGGCAACTACCGGGCGACCGTGGGAGCGGTTGTGTCGGAGCCCGTCTCGCTGACGATCACCCCGCGCCTGACCGCAAGCTTGCGCGGGCAACGAGTCATCGGCGCGACCCTTCGCCTGTCCGGAAGACTCGAGCCGGCAGAGGCCGGAACGCTCTCCGTCACCGTGAACGGCACGAAACAGGTTGTCGATCCGGGCGCGAACGGCAGCTTTCGCATTTCCGTGCCGGCCACGAGGATCGGGCGGCTGAAGGTCGTGGTGCGCCTGGCGCCGATGCCCGGCTTCGAGGCGATAACCCGGAACGTCGGGGCTCGCGTCGCCGGGCCGACGCTACGCGTGGGATCTCACGGCGCGGCGGTGCAGTTTCTCGAGCGGCGGCTGGCGCAGCTCCGCTATGCGTTGCTCCGGGTCGACGGCCGCTTCGGCGTCGACACGGCCGATGCCGTGCTGGCCTTCCGCAAGGTCCGCGGGCTCGCCCGCGTGAGCTCGGTCGACCGCGCGATGTGGCGCGCGTTGATGAACGCGCGGCCGCCGCAGCCGCGGGTGCGCGGCGGCGATCACATCGAGGTCGACAAGAGCCAGGCAGGTCCTGTTCGAGGTGCGGGGCGGGCAGGTTGTGCGCGCCGTTCACGTCTCCACCGGGGCGACGGGGAACACGCCCGTCGGGACGTGGCGCGTCTACTGGAAGGACGCCGGCTACAACTCGCTCGGGATGTACTACTCGCTCTACTTCCTGCGGGGCTTCGCGATGCACGGCTACAACCCGGTGCCGACGTATCCCGCCAGCCACGGCTGCGTGCGAGTTCCGATCTGGTACGCGCTGGGGCTCTTCAACCGCTGGCCGGTCGGGACCACGGTACGGATCTTCGCCTGACCTGAGCCCGGCGCTGCCGCCGAGCCACCGCGGGCGCGTCATTCCTCGAGACAGCGCTCTACCATGCGGCCCAGGGTTCGATTTCGATGCGGCGTATCGAGCCGCTACGGCATGAAGGGGGCGGGGAATGGCGCTCACGGTTCAGGAAAACGTTCGCGACGAGCTCAGCCGCGACTTCGCAGGGGAGCTCATCGCTCCCGGAGACGCGGGCTACGAGGAAGCGCGGCTCGTATGGAACGGGGCGATCGACAAGAGGCCGTCGCTGATCGCCCGCTGCACCGGAACCGCCGACGTGATCGCGGCGGTGAAATGCGCGAGGGCGAACGGGCAGGACGTCGCGATTCGCGGCGGCGGCCACAGCAACGCCGGCCACGGGATGATCGACGGCGGGATCGTCATCGACTGCTCCCCGATGAAAGGAATCCGCGTCGATCCCGCCTCGCGGACAGCGACGGCGCAACCCGGCGTGCTCTGGGGCGAGCTCGACCGCGAGACCCAGGCGTTCGGGCTCGGGGTGACGGGCGGCGAGGTGTCGGACACCGGCATCGCCGGCCTGACGCTCGGCGGCGGCATCGGCTGGCTGAAGCGGATGTACGGACTGACCTGCGACAACCTGCTGTCGGTCGACCTCGTCACGGCCGACGGCGAGCTGGTCCACGCCAGCGAGAACGAGAATGCCGAGCTCTACTGGGGCGTCCGCGGAGCCGGGGCCAACTTCGGCGTCGTGACCCAGTTCGAGTATCGCCTGCACCCGGTGGGGCCGCTGCTGGCGGGCTTCATTCTCTATCCGCTCGACCGCGCGGCCGACGTGCTCCGCTTCACGCGAGACTTCGCCGACGAGGCGCCGGACGAGGTCACCGTGACCTCCGCGATCATCACCGCGCCCGCCGCGCCGTTCGTGCCTGACGCGCTTCACAACAAGCCCGTGCTGGCGGTCGTGCCGTGCTACGTCGGCCCGATCGAGGACGGCGAGCGCGCGCTCCGGCCGCTGCGCGAGTACGGCCCGCCGGCGGCCGACCTCGTCGAGCCGACGCCTTACGTCGCCCTCCAGCGGTTCATCGACGAGACGTACCCGCCGGGCCGCCGGCTCTACGTGAAGTCCGAGTGGCTGAGCGGTCTCGACGACGGCGCCATCGACAAGGGCGATCGAGGGCGCCGAGCGGTTCGACACGCCGCTGTCCCAGATCCTCTTCCACCAGATGGGCGGCGCCGTGGCGCGCGTGCCGGACGACGCGACGGCGTTCGACGGGCGCGACGCGAAGTACATGGTGACGATCATCTCGGTCTGGGAGTCCCCGGACGAGGAGCCGAGAGCCGCACGTGACCTGGGCGCGTGACCTCTGGGCCGAGATGAAGCCCTGGTCGACGGGCGGCGCGTACGTCAACCACATGACGGACGAGGGGGACGAGCGCGTGCACGCCGCCTACGGCCACGGGAAGTACGAGCGGCTGCTCGCGCTGAAGAACACGTACGACCCGACCAACTTCTTCCGGCTCAACCAGAACATCAAGCCGACGAGCGCGTAAGTCCGAGATCGTTTCGGTAGTAGGCCGAAGAGAAGTTCGGCGCATCCCCCGATGTGGGCGCGGGTCGCGTGCGCGATGCTGTCGGCATGCCGATGCAGAAGTGGGAGTATCTGGTCGTCCCCCTGGCGGATGCCAGGAAGCTCAAGAAGGACTCTGGTGGAGTGCCGCCGAGCGACCTGAATGAGCTTGGCACGCAGGGATGGGAGGCAGTCGGCCTGTCTCTCAAGCAGGGCGATCTCGTTGCGTGGCCGATCGTGCTCCTGAAGCGGCCGCTGGCGTAAGGAAGCTCATCGTCGTCCGCCCAACCAGAGCAGCGGACGAGCGCCTGGCGGCTCCCCTGCAACGGGTACGGCCCCGCTCGCGATCGGCGGCAGCGCCACGCGAGCGGAAGGCCGTGCTCGAAGATACCCCGGTCGACCCGAATCCACACCCGTCTCCCGAGCCTCGGTCTCTGCTGCGCTAGTTCAAGCTGAAGCCGATGATCGTCGTTCCGAGCAGGAAGAACGCGACGAGCCCGGCGCCGCCGGCCGTGGCCCGCAGGAGACCCGTCCGCGCCGTGAGGCCCGCATAGACGATCAGCGCCGCTGCAGCGGCCATCAACCCGATCGAGAGCACGAACATCGGCGTGAGCGCGCCTCCCGGCGAGCGGTACGCGTCCCAACGGCTGATTCCGTTGTCTCGGTAGGTGTCCTCACCGAAGACGTACGCGACGAGCAAGCCCGCGAGCAGGAGCGGAAGAGCGGCGACGATCTCCCACCGGCGACGGAGTGACGGTGTCGAGCCCCTTCCAGCTCGCGACGACGACGAGCAGGACCGCGACCAGCGTGTTCACCAGGAGAACCGGGAAGACGGGCACGCGAGGATGGTGCCACCAGAACGCGGCCGCGAATGCCCGCGCGCGGAGGCTGGAACCCCGCCCTACGCGCGCCGGATGGCTCTGCGCGTCACTCGGAACAGGAGAGGACCACCGCCCCGAGCAGAGCGGCGCCGACGATGTACTCGCCAGCGCCGACGTGGTCTCGCGTCACAAGAGCATTCGCGAGCCAGACCGTGATGGCGAGAATCGCGGCAGCCCCGAGGTGAGCGGAGCATGGAGTCAACATACGCCCCGCGCTGGGCAGCGGTCAACCTGTCCCGACGCGCCTCCCCCAGCCAAACCCCTGGATGGCTGAGTCCCGATTCACGCGCCCGCGGATGCGCCCGATCCCGGCGCATCGCGTCGACGATACGCCCCCGCGCCGGGTCAGCGCGCCGGACCTGGCCTGCGACTCGCCTCGGCGCGCCCAGCGCCGGTCGGCCGACACCCCCTCGGGCGCGCCAATTAGGAATCGACCGTCTGGGTCCGCGATCATGCCCCGATCTTCGACGCCGACCCCGGCGGCCAGCGCCCGCTGTACTCGAGCGGCACCGTGGCCGAGTCTTGCAGCGCGATCCCGGTGGAGTCGAAGACCGTGATCTCGTCGTCCGATTGACGTCCCGGAAGCTCGCCGCAGATCACCTTGCCGATCTCACCGGCGATGTCCTCCTCCCGGAGCAGGCCCTCCCGGAGCGCGACGTTGATCTCACCGTCCGCACGGCACTGGCGGATGTCGTCGACGAAGACGCGCGCCCGCTGCAGGATCCGCGGGTCGAGCTCCTGCTCTCCCTCGAGGTCGGCGCCCAGAGCGGCGAGATGCGTGCCGGGCGAGATCCACTCGTCGTCGACGATCCAACCGCGGGCGTGCGTGCCGGTGACGACGACGTCGGCGCCGCGCACGACCTGCTCGAGATCGGTCGATCCCGTGATCTTCAGGCCCGGATAGAGCGGCGCCTGGCTCTCGAGGAACCGGTCGACCGCCTCCTGTGAGCGGCTCCAGACGCGTGCCTCCTGCCACGGGAAGACCGGCTCACAGGTCGCGAGCACGCCCTGGCCGACCGTGCCGGCGCCGACGACGCGAGCACCTTCGAGTCCTTGCGTGCCAGCCACTTCGCCGAGACCGCGGCGGAGGAGCCTGTGCGCATCATCGTGTGGTGCGATCCGTCGCAGATCGCGAGCGGGAACCCGGTCTCGGGAGCGTGTAGACGAGGATCGAGAACACGGTCGGCAGGTCGTACTTCGCGTTGTCCTCGCGGATCGAGACCCACTTGCAGGCCGCGGCTTCGGGCTCCTCGATATACGAGGGCATGACCTCCCACTCGCCCTTGTAGCGGTCGAGCACGATATGGCCCTTCGGCTCCATGTACACGCGACCCAGGCCGTGCATGCGAAACGCGTGCTCGACGCAGTCGTTGTACTCGGCGGGCGTGAGCAGGCCCATCATGTCCGTGCGGCTCAGGATCAGCGTCTTGCGGTTGCGCCAGCTCTCCACGGCTCCTCCTGGTGGGATGCCGCGCGATTCTGGGGCCTTTCCAAGAACCCCGATGCGTTCGGGACTCGTGCGTAACCGTGCCTGGGAAGGACGCCGGAGGCGCCGCTACTGGGCAAGTAACGGTGCCTCCGAGGACGCAGCCAGGCACGGTTACGCGCCGCCTCCGGGCGTGGTGGGGTTCTTGGACAGGCCCCTTGGGCAGGGCTCCGCGATAATCGACCCGTGGCACTGCCGGCCCTCTACCTCACCGTCACGATCTTCTTCTGGGGGACCGCGTTTCGGGCCACCGCCATCGCCGCCGAGCACGCCTCGCCGATCATGGTCACGGCGCTTCGTGCCGCGCCCGCGGCGGTCGCCCTCGTCCTCGCAACGCTCGTGCTGCGCGGCCGGTTCCCGCAGCGGGAGCTCTGGCTCTGGACGGTCATCACCGGCCTGCTGATGGTCACGCTGACGCTCGAGGGGATCTCCGAGGGAGCGGCACGCGCAGGCGCTGGCAACGCGGCGATCCTTATCAACTCGGCCCCGTTCTTCGTGCTCGTCCTGGAGCGGATCTTCTTGCGGCAGCGCGTGAGCGGCCTCGGGCTCGCCGGCCTCATGGTCGGGTTCGCGGGCATCGTCGTCATGGTGTCGTCGCAGCTCGGGGACGTTGCCGACACCGGTGACTTCCTGCTCGGCATGGGGCTCGCCCTCGCCGGTGCGATCGGCTGGGCCGTCGGTGTGCTGATGACGAAGATCCTGTTCACCCGCCACGCCGACATCGACATGCTCGGCTTCACGGCGGCGCAGTTCGTGATCGGCGGCGCCGTCGTCGTCGGGCTCGCGTTCGCGATCGAGGGAACGGGCAGCACCTCGTGGGGCTCGGGAGATCTTTGGGCCGCCGTTGTGTGGCTCTCGCTCGGTGCGTCGGCCATTGCCACCCTCACCTTCTTCGGCGCCCTCAAGCGGCTGCCCGCGACGACGGTCACGGCCTGGCAGTTCCTCGTGCCGGTCGTCGCGGTCATCACGGAGGTCGTCTACGGCAACACGCCGAGCGCGATCGTGCTGGCGGGCATGGGCCTCGCTATCGTGGGTGTAGCGCTCGTCAACGCGGCGCCGCAGCTGTCCGAGCGGTTCGCGGAAAGGAGACCGGCATGGAGCACGTCGTCACGGGGACGCTGAACACGTTCGAGCAGATCGAGGTCGGCCGCCACGGCAGCGTCGCCCACATCGTGCTCAACCGCCCGGAGAAGCGCAACGCCCTCTCGCTCGCGCTCATGCAGGAGATGATCCACGCCCTCGAGGAGCTCGGCCGGGATCAGGACGTGCGCGCGATCGTCATCGAGGGCGCGGGACAGGCCTTCTCGGCGGGCCACGACCTCGCCGAGCTCGTCGGACGCGAGCTCGCGTACTACCAGGACACGTTCGACACCTGCGTGCGGATGATGAACGCGATCCACGTCGTGCCGCAGCCCGTCATCGCGCGGGTGCACGGTGTGGCGACGGCCGCGGGCTGCCAGCTGGTGGCGGCGTGCGACCTCGCGGTCGCCGCAGAGAGCGCGCGCTTCGGGACGCCCGGCGTCAAGATCGGTCTCTTCTGCTCGACGCCGATGGTTCCGATCTCTCGCGCCGTCGGCCGCAAGCGGGCGATGGAGATGCTCCTGACCGGGGAGCTGATCGACGCACGCACGGCGCTGGACTGGGGGCTCGTCAACCGCGTGGTCCCGGACGACGAGCTCGACGCCGCCGTCGCAGAGCTCGTCGAGCGGATCGCGCGCACGAGCCCGCTCACCGTCGGAATCGGCAAGGAGGCCTTCTACGCGCAGATCGACCTCGACGAGCGGCAGGCCTACGACGTCACGAAGACCGTGATGGCGATGAACGCGCTCGCGGGCGATGCGCAGGAGGGCATCTGCGCCTTCCTCGAGAAGCGCGACCCGACCTGGACGGGCGCGTAGGCGGCGACGCTAGCGCCAGGCGAGCCGGTTGAGGGGGCTCGCCAGCGGGCGAAGCTCGACGGGAACCTCGCGCAGCAGCCGGCGATCCTCTTCGCTGAGCGCCGTCGCGTACGCCCAGCCAACGTAGCTACAGCGCGGGCAGGCTCCGGTCCCGAGCGCGTGCTCCGCACCTTCGGCGGTGCGAACGTGCCCGCAACCAAGACATTCGACCCGAGCTTCAGCCATGTGACCCTTATCGGTCACGCCGCAAGGCCTTCTCGTGCCCCTTTCGGGGCACCGCACCGCCACCCGATCCGGCCTAGCGAAGGAAGGACAGATCGGTCACCAGGAGGCGGCCGCGCGGGGAGCGGTCGAAATGCAATTCCACGGCGGCGATCGCGCCCAGATCGACTCCGCGAAACGCCGACAGGGGGATGCGGATCGTTCCCAGCACGGCCAGGCCCCGCACCGGGTACAGCACAGCCGGATGCGAGCGCGGCACGGAGACGTCGCGCGATCCGCCCGGCGCGGTCGCGCAGAGCGACCGAGAAGGGCCTGGCGGCTCCGACCGGGTTCCGGGTCTGGTCGCCGGGGTCGAGCACGGCGCGAAGGCTGAGCGCCGCGTACCCACGCACGTCGCCGGCCCCGGCCGGGATCTCGCTCACGAGGCGGGCGCGGCGATCGCTCCAGGCGACGCGCAGCTCAGTCAGGGCGTGAGCCTGCATCGCGGGGCTCCTCCCGCAGCCGGTGATATGGCCTTCACCGTTGTTGACGAAGGACGGAGGCTCGTGCGTGCAGAGGTTGAACCCGTCGACGTGCTGGACACGCTGCGCGCCCCCGAGCAGATTGCGGCGAAGCCCGACGCCCGGGGTCGGCCGGATCACGTCGAGGCGCTCCGCGCTCGGCGGCTGGTAGCTGACGTTCACGTCGGCCCCGGCGATCTCAAGAGGCGGAGCCGCGTCGAAACCGAGCGGCGCCAGCAGCGAGCGCGCGCCCGGTGCGCCGGCCACGAACGCGCGCATGAACGGCACGATCGCCGCGGACGCGAAGTGCTCCTGCTCCGACCGGGAAAGCCGCGTCTTCCCGATCTGGTCGGGTGCGCAGCGGATCGACCGGGACCGGCTCGCCGCCCAGGAGCGAGAGGGGGAAGAAGCCGAGCTCGTCTTCCCAGACGCGGTTGAAGAAGTTGTGGTTCGCCCCGCGGGCGACGACCTGCCAGACGGGCGAGCGCCGCGGCCCCACGCGCGCGTCGTCGTAGAACCAGCCGCCCTCGAGATCGAAGACGTCTCCGTCGCAGGCGGGGAGGACGACCCCGAACGGCACGTCGGGGACGAGCCGTCGGAAGAAGTCCACGGGCGCCAGCGCGAAGACGGCGCGCAACCGGTACCGGTGAGGGCCGGGCAGCAGCGACGTCCAGACGACGCCCTCGCCGCCGCGCGAGTGCCCGACGAGCCCCACCCGACCCAGGTCGAGGCGGCCTTTCAGCCGGGGGCCGAACGCAACCTCCTCCCCCCGCTCGCCGGCGTTCGCGCGCGCCAGGCGGCGCAGATGCGTGTCCACGATCTTCGCGCGCAGGTCCATCCAGGTCCGCGGCGTGAACTGGGCTCCGTCCGGAAAGGTCAGCACGAACCCGTCGGCGGGAGCGACCGGGTTGCCGTCGAGCGAGATGACGACGAAGCCGTGGCTGGCCAGGAGCTGGGTGACATAGCGGTAGCCCTCGAAGCTCTCGACGTCCAGGAACCCGGGCCGGCACGGCCACTCCTGGGTCGGGAAGAACTCGTCCGGGATGTCGCAGGACTGGTGCGCGCCGTGGAGGAAGACGACGACGGGGCGACGGCCCCTCGCGCCGACGGGAACGGTGATCTCCCCGGCCAGCCGCGTGGGAAGCGCATGCAGGCGGAAGCGCTGGGCTTCCACGAGCAGGGTCTGCCGCCCCAGGTCGTAGGTCTGCCGTGTCGTCCTGTACGGGCCCTGCTCGGGCCCCGCCGCGAGAGCGCCGCCCGCGCCGACCAGCGAGACGGCGACGGCGAGCAGAACGAGCCCGGGCCTCCTCACGAGAACGTCACCCCGAATGTCCCGGCCCACGTCGCCGCATACGCTCCTCCCGGGACCGCGGCGAGCGAAACGACGGTCCGTGCGGCGCCGGCCTCCGGGTCGATCGGCGTTCCGCCCAGGGCAGGCAGCCCCTCGTCGTACGGGGCGAGGGCCGCGCCGCGCTCGGTCGACCGGAGCACGCGCGACCCGGTCGCCAGCAGCACGGTGTCCGGCGCCGCCGGATCGAGGACGACCGAGCCTGTCAGTCGGGTGGCTGCGAGCCGCGCCCACGTGCGGCCGCCGTTGTCGGAGCGGTAGGCGCCGTGCAAACGAGTCGCCGCGTACACGACGTTCGGCGCCCGGGGATCGACCGCGAGCGAGAGCACCGTCAGGCGACCGAGACCCGCCCGCCTCCAGGTCCGGCCTCCGTCGCCGGAACGGTAGAGACCGCGCCGGTCCAGACCGGCGTACACCACGTTGGGCGCTGAGATCGAGAACGCCAGAGCGCGAACGCCGGTGTTCGGCAGGCCACGGCTCGATCGGCTCCACGCTTGGCCGCCGTTCCTGCTTCGGTACACCCCTACCTCCGTCGCCGCGAGCACGCGATCCGGCGTGCCCGGATCGGGCGCGAGGCTCCATATCGTCGCGTGAGGCAGGTGGCGGCCCATGCCGTTCCAGTTCTCGCCGCCGTCGTCGGAACGGAAGAAGCGGCCCGTGTAGCTGCCCGCGTACACGCGCTCGCCCTTCGGGTCTGCCGCAAGCGCCTGCAGCGACTCGAACTCGATGTCGTCGCCCGTGCCCGGCCGCCACGTGACGCCGCCGTCGGAGCTCGAGACGATCCCGCCGGCGTACAGGCTCGCGTGCACGGCCCCGGGGCCGGCGGCAACGGCCTGAACGGCCAGGCCCGGCAGCCCGGTGCTCGCGGGCGCGAAGGTCACGCCGCCGTCGGTCGAGACGAACACCCCGCTGCCGCTGGCCCGGTAGAGGTGGTCCGGATCCAACGGATCGACGGCGATCGACCACGGGCCGATCTGGTTGAAGGGATCGTCGTTCACCACGCGCCACTCCCCCCCGGCGTCCGTGGAGCGCCACAGCGCGCGGTCGGTCAGGAGATACAGCGTCGTGGGCTGCCCGTCGGCGGCCGCGAGGGCGGTGACGAAGCTCTCTTCTCCCAGGTCGAGGCCGTCGTTGCGCTCGGCCCACGAGAGGCCGCCGTCGGTGCTGCGAAAGACGGTGTTCGCAGCGGACGCGTACAGGGTGTCGGGGCTGGAAGGGTCGACCGCCAGCAGCGGAATGAAGTCGACGCCCGCGGGAAGGCCCACCTGCGTCCAGTTCCGTCCGCCGTCCGTGGAGCGGTACAGGCTGACGCCGGCGAGCGCGTAGACGACTCTCGGGTCCGAGGGCGCGACTGACAGGCCGTACACGGAGTTGGGATCGGCGAGCCCCTCGCTCGAGTCCTCCCAGGTAACGCCTCCGTCGTTGGACCGCTGCAGGCCGGACTCGAACGTGGCGGCAAGCAGGCCGACGGGCCTGCCGGGAAGCAGCACGAAGGCACCGACGAACTGGACCCCGCTGAGCGGCGTCCAGGCCTCCCCGAAGTTGGCTGAGAGAAAGAGATCCGTGCCGGCCTGGGCATAGACCCGCTCGTGAGCGGCGGGGTCGACGGCGAGCGTACCGACCGGGTTCGGCATGCCCGGCTGCAGCGGCAGGGACTCCCAGGACGCGGCGCCGTCACGGCTTCGGTAGAGCGTCGCGAACGCGCTGCCGTAGACGATCTGCGGGTCGACCGGATCGACCGAGAGGAGATTGACGACTCCCGCGGGCGGGCCTCCGCCGCCCCACTGCCCGGGAGCCTCCGCCCGCGCCGGCGTGGCGGCGACGAGCGCGACGACCGCGACGGCAACGGCTGCAGCCCACCTCAAGGCAGGGCAACGCTAACAGCCGTGTCGGCGCAGGATCGGCGCATCCGGCGGCTAGACGGTCGATTCCTAATTGGCGTGCCCGAGGGGGTGTCCGAGACCGAGCAGGTCGTGACGATCGACCGCAGCCCATATCCGGAGGCGATCTGGGCAAGGGCGATCGTCGCGAGATGCGACGGTATCGGGCGCCATCCGCGGGTGCGTGAATTGGGAATCAACCATCTAGATGGTTGATTCCACGGTTAGGCGGTGTAGTCGACGATTGCGCGGCTGGGGCGGTCGAGTTGGTGGTTGAGGGCTATGCAGGCGGCGAGCGCGAGCAGCCGTGTGGCGATGCGGGCTTTGAGGTTCTCGATCGTGCGGGCGCCATGGCGTTCGAGGCTGAGCAGGTCTTTGCAGGTCCAGAAGACGGACTCGATTCGTTGCCGCAGCGAGGAGGGGTGAGGGTTGCTGGTGGGTTCGTCGGTTCGGGCCGGCCGCAGGATGCGGGCGCGCATAGCTTGGACTGCAAGCGCGAAGGCACGCCCGGCGTAGCCCTTGTCGCAGACGATTGCTTCGCCGCCGCGCAGCGCGCGCGCCAGCAGGCCGAGTGCGACATCGCGCTCGGGCCGGTCGGCGGCGCAGAGGCTGGCCGCTCGCGGGGTGCCGTCGGGAGCGCAGACAAGATGCAGGCGCATGCCCCAGAAGAAGCGGGAGTGGCTGGCCGAGTAGCCGTAGCCGCAGAAGTCGGCCAGCTGGGAACGGCGGGCGGTCTCAAGCGAGCGGCCGCATTCAACCGGTGTGGAATCGAGCAGCAGCAACTCGTCCTCAAAACCGGGGCTCTGACTCGCGAAGATCCCGATCAACCACTCGATCGTGTCGGCCAGCCGGCGCCGGCGCTTATGCAGCCCAGACTGGCCGGGCAGCCTGGGAAACAAATGGCAAAGCCGCTTCTCGGCCACCGCCAGGAAACGCCGGTCGGATGGGAGACCCATCAGCACCTGCGCCACACAAAGCGTGACGACCTCGGCGTCACTGACCTTGCGTCTGGTGTTGCTAGCCCTCGCAGGCAGGAGATCGTCAGCCGTGCAATAAACGGCGATGCAGAGAGTGTCGAGGTCGGCGCGCATCGTGGCCTCCTGGTCGACGGTGCTCTAGACACCGCCGACTTCGGCCTCTCTGCAACAAACCCCTTGAACACGGCTATCGCCGTGGAATCAATCATCTAGGCTTCGATCAGGGCTCGATCGTCGTGGCGAACGGGACGGCCGGATCGGGCAGCGGCACGTTCATGGCCAGGTGCAGCGTCGGCTCGGTGCCCGCGTTCCAGTTGCGATGGGGCACGCCTTCGCGGAAGCGACGAGCGTTCCCGGCCCCGCCTCATGGGCGGAGCCGTCGATCTCGAGGCTCATGGTGCCCTCGAGGATGTAGAAGACCTGGTCGAACGGGTGGGTATGCAGGCCGGCCGGCGACCCGTCGCCCACAGGCGTCTTGATGCAGTTGATCTCGCAGGTCGACCCGCCGGAGTCGCGCCCGAGCAGCATCTGGGTGAATCGGCCGTCGGTGGCCGCGAGCGCCGCGACGTCGAGCTTCCTGATGTAGTCCATCCCGTCCTTTCTGTCGGCCGCGTCGTGTGAGCCCGGCGCTCGATCGTATCCGCGGCGCCGAGGCCGATAGACGCGGGCGGTTCGGCCTCCTATGCTCATCGAGCGGCCGATGACTGAGCTGCCTGCGGGCATCGTCACTTTCCTCTTCACGGACATCGAAGGGTCTACACGGCTGCTCTACGAGCTCGGCGACCGCTACGCCGATGCTTTGACCGATCATCGCCGCCTCCTCCGCGAGGCGTTCGAGCAGTTCGAGCGGTCGAGAGATCGGTACGCAGGGCGACAGCTTCTTCGTCGCGTTCGCCGATGCCGGTGCCGCCGTTCGGGCGGCGGCGACCGGACAGCGCGCGCTCGCCGCGCATCGGTGGCCGGGAGAAACCGAGCTGCGCGTCGCGGATGGGCATTCACACCGGCGAGCCGCTGATCGTGGCCGGACAACTACGTGCGGCATAGACGTCCATCGAGCGGCCCGCATCGCCGCGGCTGCGCACGGCGGTCAGGTGCTGGTCTCGGCGCGGCATGCGCAGCTCGCGCGCTGAGAACGGCGTCGACGCCACCGCAACGCTCCGGGAGCTCGGCGCATCTCCGCTCAAGGATCTGCCCGAGCCGGAGCGTCTCTTTCAGCTCGTGATCGACAGGTCTGCCCGCGCAGCTTCCCGCCGCCGAATGTTCACGAGAAGGCGCTCGGCGGCTGCGGGATTGCCGGACTACTCGCTGCCGCCGGCCGACGTCCCGTGTCCGTACAAGGGGCTCGTCGCGTTCGAGCCCGAAGACAGCGAGCTCTTCTTCGGCCGCGAAGAGCTCGTCTCCTCGCTCGTCAGCCGGCTCGAGGAGTCGGCCTTCCTCGCGGTTGTGGGCCCGTCCGGGAGTGGAAAGTCCTCTCTTGTCCGCGCCGGTGTCGTGCCTCAGCTCGATGTGGCGAGAAACGAGTTCGCATCGCGATCATCGAGCCGGGCGAGCACCCGCTCGAGAAGATCGTCGCCGTGCAGGGCGCCGATCTCGATCGTCGTCGATCAGTTCGAGGAGATCTTCACGCTCTGCCGCGACGAGGAGGAGCGGTTTGCGTTCGTCGACGGTCTGCTCGACGCCGCAGAACAACGGAGCCGCGTCGTCGTCGTGCTGCGCGCCGACTTCTACGGGCACTGCGCCGCACACCCGCGCCTGGCTGCGGCGCTCGAGAACCGGCAGGCGCTCATCGGCCCGATGACGGAGGAGGAGCTACGGCAGGCGATCGAGCGGCCCGGCCGAGCAGGCCGGGCTCGTTCTCGAGCCGGGGCTGGCGGACAGCATCGTCCGCGACATCGCCGGCGAGCCCGGCGCCCTGCCGCTGCTCTCGCACAGCCTGCTGGAGACCTGGAAGCGGCGCAGCGGTCGGATGCTCACGATCCTCGGCTATCTGCAGTCGGGCGCCGTCCGCGGGGCGATCGCGAAGACCGCCGAGACCGTGTACCAGGAGTCGCTCACGCCCGAGCAGAAGACGCTGGCGCGCAACATCTTCCTGCGGCTGACCGAGCTCGGCGAGGGGACCGAGGACACTCGCCGCCGGGTCCGCGTCGGCGAGCTGACACCTCGACCCGAGCAGGCGGGCGACGTCGACGAGGTGCTGCGCGTGCTCGTCGACGCTCGTCTCGTGACCGTCGGTGAGGGCACGGTCGAGGTCGCGCACGAGGCTCTCATCCGGCACTGGCCGACGCTGCGGGCCTGGCTGGACGAGGATCGCGAGGGAAGGCTCGTGCACCGGCGGTTGACCGAGGCCGCGCAGGAGTGGGAGACGCTCGGCCAGGAGCCGGGAGCGCTGTATCGCGGAACGCGGCTCGCCGCGGCGGCCGAATGGGCGGAGCGGCACGACGACGAGCTCAACGAGCTGGAGCGCGAGTTTCTCGGCGCCGCCCGAGGGGCCGAGCTGAGCGAGATCGAGGCGGCCAGGAGGCGCAACCGGCGGCTCCGCATGCTCGTCGCAGCGCTCGCGCTCCTGCTGCTCGGCGCGCTCGCCGCGGGCGGATTCGCGCTCGTGCAGCGCTCGGATGCGCAGGACAAGGCGCGCGTCGCGCAGGCCGGCCGCGCTCGCTGCCCAGTCCCGGGAGGCGGCGGGGCAGCATCCGGACCTCGCTCTCCTGCTCGCGCTGGAGGCGGGCCGCCTCGACGATTCGATCGATACGCGCGGCGCGCTCCTGGGCGCGCTCGAGCACGGCTCGCGGATCCGCTCGTGGCTCCAGGGATTCGACGCGCCCGTCATCGCCACGGCGTTCAGCCCGGACGGCGATCTCCTGGCGACCGTGACGCTGGGGGAGGTCACTCTCTGGGACACGACAACATGGCGCCCGCTCGGAAAGCCCCTACGATCGTCGCAGGGTGGCTGGGAGGAGGGGGTCGACTTCAGTCCCGACGGACGGACGCTGGCCATCGCGGGCGTACAGGGTCGCGTCGAGCTGTGGGACGTGTCGACCGCGAAACAGGTCGGAGAGCTGGCCGACCCGGTCGCGGTGACGTCGGATGAGCCCGCGCTCGCGGCCGTTCTCTTCAGCCCTGACGGCAGTGTGATCGCCGCCGGCTCGAAGGCGATGAACCACGTGACGCTGTGGGACACTGCGAGCGGCGACGTAATCGGCAGTCCGATCACGACCAACCCCCCGGGATCGGGCGCGCAATCACTCGCCTTCAGTCCGGATTCGCAGCGGATCGCCGTCCCGGGCGCTCCCGGGACCGTCGGGATCTGGGAGGTCGCGACGGGACGGCGGGTCGGCGAGCCGCTCGAGATCGGGAGCGAGGACGTGGGGGAGGCGATCTTCACGGCGGACGGCCGGACGCTGATCGCAAGCGACGACTCCGGGTCGGTGTCGCTGATCGACATCGCGACGGGACGACTGGCCGGGCCCCCGCTGTCGGTCGGCGACGAACCTGCCACCTCGCTGGATCTGAGTCCGGACGGACGGCTCCTGGCGGCCGCGTCGTTCGGCGGGTCGGTCTTCGTGTGGGACACCAAGACCGGCTCGCCGTACGGCGAGCCGGTCACTGCCGATTCGAGCCCGATCAACGATGTCGCATTCAGCCCCGACGGCAGGACCCTGGTGAGCGCGCACCTACGTTCGGCGGTTGTCTGGGACATGAGCGGAAAACAGGCGATCGGAGAGCCGCTTGGCGGCCCCGCGGACCTGACGACCGACGTGTCCTTTAGCCCGGACGGCGCCCGGTTGGCCGCGGGGCAGTTCGACGGCGGCACGGTGGTGTATGACAGCGCGACCCGGCGAGAGGTTCGTCGGATCGACGGCGATTCGACTGTCACCGCAGTCGCCTTCCACCCCGAAGGCGATCTCATCGCTGTCGGAACCATCGACGGGCACGTGCGCTTCTTCGATCCGAGGAGCGGGGCCGGGGTCGGCTCCGGGCTCGACGTCGGGAGCTCGGCCGTCTGGCAGGTCGGCTTCAGCCCCGACGGTCGGCTGCTTGCGGTGGCAGTCGACCCGAACGGCGTCGACGGCTTCTACGCCCAGCAGCGGCAGGGCGAGGTGCAGCTCTGGGACGTGGCCAGTCGACGTCCGGTGGGGACGGCGATTGCGCCGGGCGGTGGGTCGGTCCTCTCCCTGGCCTTCAACGGGGACGGCACGCTGCTGGCCACCGGCAGCTACTTCGGGCGCCTCGACCTGTGGGACGTGGCCACCCAGGCCGTCCAGGGCAACCCGATGAGGGTGGCGGACGACGGCGTCCTGAGCGTCGCCTTCGATGCGAGTGGGAGACTCGTTGCCGGCGGCGGGGCAGTCGGACCGGTGCGGGTGTGGCGCGTGGCCGATCAGCGTCCGGCCTTTCCTCCCCTCTCCGGCCACACGGGGCCGGTCTCGGGGGTGGCTTTCGACCCGACCGGCTCGTTCCTCGCAACGACCAGCATTTTCGGTGGGACGAGGCTGTGGGATCCGGCCACAGGGCTGGGCTACGGCGACGAGCTGGTGGCAAGCACGAGGCCCGGCTCGCTCACGTCCTCGATAGAGCTGCCGCCGTTCCTGGGGCTGCGCAACGCGTTCAGCCCGGACGGCAAGCT
>CAWGBR010000007.1:0-77881 GCA_963820875.1 uncultured Thermoleophilia bacterium | reverse complement strand
CGTGGCGCCTGATCATCCCGGGTATCCCTGCGAGGCCGCGTACTCCGCGGCGACGCGCTTCTCGGCCAGCCACATGGCCCAGGCACCCTCCTTCGACCAGCTCACGCATCTCGTCGGCGGTCGCAAACCCGGCGACCGGCACGCTAAGAATTGATCGAAGCGCATGTCCGACTGGCTCGGACTCTTGCGGCTCGGACTCGACGAGCGCATCGCGCAACTCCTTCGGGAAGGCGAAGCCCATCGTCCTCGTCGTGGGAGAAGACCAGGTAGACGATCTGGCCGATCCTGAACTTCACGCGCTCGCGCGTTGCACGGCCTCGTAGAGCTGCGCTGAAGGCTCAGCGCGAGCTCGCGCACATCGTCGAGCGTCACCGGCACCATCGCCCTGGTACGGGCACCCTTACGGGCGGCTGGCACTCGCGACGATCTTCATGGCCGCTTCGCCCAGCCCACCTGAATGGCACACGCACTACGCGACTGCACCCGAGCACGTGGGTCGGTCTCCGCGTGGCACGTTGTTCTGGGGCAGGAACGTGCAGGAACCCCCCGCGACGAGGCACGCCCGTCGAACGAAAAAGGGCCCTGCCTGCGGGGCCTTTCCGAGTAGCGGGCAGGATTGAACCTGCGACCTCCGGGTTATGAGCCCGGCGAGCTACCTGACCGCTCCACCCCCTGCGGCGTGGAAACAGACATAGTGCCATCGGCACACCAACTCGGCGCCGCAGCAGGCGGTCAGGGGCGGTCGATCTCGCTGCGAAGCGCCTTGCGAGGGTGCGCAGCATCGTGAGCGCGACCGTCGGCTCGTTCTCGAGCAGCTCCTCGAACTTCCGCGCGGCCGAGAGCAAGGCAGAGCACCGGCGTGACCGTGCGCACCCTGCGCTGCGCGGCGCATCCTCGACGAGCAGGCTCAGCTCGCCGAAGAACTCCCCGGGGCCGAGCTCGATGGACGTGTCGCGATACTCGACGGCCACGGTCCCGTCGACGACCACGTAGAGGCCCGTGCCGGTCTTCCGCGCCTGGACTCGAGCATGTTCCTCGCCTCGACCTCGGGCAGACTTCTTGTCCAGGAGCCGCTCGAGCGACGCCTCGTCGAGCCCGGCGAAGGCAAATGCCCGTAGCCGGTCCACTGCAACCGCGTCGCTCATGACGGCTTCATATCACGCGGCGCCCCTGGGGCCGAAGCCCCGTGGTACGATCGGGCGCGTGCCGGTCTGGGCCCTGGTCGTGGTGTCGGTCTTCTTCGCGGTCGCGCATCGTGGCAACCTTCTACGCGCTCTTCGCCAGCGTCCGCCTCTTCCTCAAGCTCACCGGGCCGAGCAAGGCGCTGACGCCTCTCGCGGATTCACTCGCCGTCGGACCGGCCCCGCCTGTCGGAAAGATCCGAGGCCACCATCAACCTCGCCCGCCTCGAGGAGTCCCTGGCGAGGCTTCAGGCTTCACGGGATCGCCTCTTGGCGCGCTGGGCGTTCGAAGACGTCCTGCGCCTCGCGGCGCCTTGTACCGCGGCCGTGCCCAAGCGGGTGCCGCGTCGGCGTCGTCGATCTGGGTCGAACTCCACGAGGCCGCCCTCGTCGCGGACGTGGAGGATGGCCAGGTCCACGAGATCGAGCGCCGGATCACGATCACGAAGTCGGCGAGGGCGTCGACGGCGGCGACGTCTCGGGGCGGCAGGCGGTCGAGCGTGTCTACGCGTGCCTACCGCGCGAGAATCGACGGCATTCGCCGGAGCTAAGGCTCGCGTACGCGACGAGCGCGGTGCGGGACGCGGTCAACGGCGAAGGCTTTCTCGACGAGATCGAGAGCCGATCGGCCTTCCGACGAGGCTCTTGAGCGGCGACGAGGAAGCGGTGCTGACCTTCGGCGGTGTCGCGGCCGGCCGCGAGCTCTCCTCTCGCCGATCCGACGGCGATCGTCGACATCGGCGGCGGCTCCACGGAGATCGTGCTCGGCCTCGAGCGCCGGCATCTCGTTCCACACGAGCCTCGATTTCGGCTGTGTGCGTCTCGGGAACGCTTCGCCCTGGCCGATGCGGCGAACACCCGACGTTCCGGCCCTCGTCGAGCACGTCGCCACGCTGCTCGACGAGACCGTGCCGCTGAACTGCGCAATCCCGCACTGCGGGACGGTCGGGACGCTCCGCCTCGGGCTGCCCGAGGAAGACCCGGCGGCGCTTCACGGTCACCGCCTATCCGCGGGCTGGATCGTGGCCAGGGCGCAGCGCCTCGCCGCCACCCCGGTCGCGCGGCGCCGCCGCCAGGGCATCGCGCCGAGCGCGCGGCGTCATTGCGGCGGGAGCGCTCCTGCTCCTCGTCGTCTGGTTCTCGACCTCGACGAGCTCGAGGTCTCGGAGAGCGACGTCCTGCACGGCGTCGCGCTCGAGGCGGCGATTCTCGGATGCGGCGCGCGACGCTTAACCCGGCGTTCACGTCGCTTAATCCGGACATTGCCCGGCTCAACAGGGCGGTGGATCACTCCAGGCATGACAAAACGACGCCTGTTGACACTTGCCCTTGTTCCACTCGCAGTGGTTGCCGCGGGGTGCGGCGCCGCCGGCCACTCCGTCGTCCCTCCTCGACGCGCCGGCGGCTGCCCTTTCGGCGCCCCTGGTTGCCCACCGGGGTCGACCTCATCCCTTCGCTCGTCGATCGCCTCGAGCGTCCATCGTCTTGCTCCTCGTGCAGATGCCGGAGGGCGGAGGACAGGGCTCAGGCGTCGTCTGGGACGCCCCCGCGCTCATCTCGTGACGAGCAACCACGTTGTCGAGGGGGCCGAGGGCAATGTGCAGGTTCAGCTGGCCGCGGGAGATCAGATTCCCGCCCCGGGTTGTGGCCACCGATCCCAACACGGATCTCGCCGTCATCCGGGTCGACCTGGGACCGATCTGCCCTCCGCGGAGTTCGCTTCCGAAACCCTCGCGTCGGCGAGCTCGCCGTCGCGCTCGGCAATCGCTTGGCTTCGAGAACACCGTGACGGCCGGCATCGTGTCGGCGGTTCACCGTAACCTCGATCAGAACGGCCCCTACATCGACTTGATCAGCACGGATGCCCCCATTCCCCGGAAAATGGGCGGCGCGCTTGTCAACGCCGCCGGCCAGGTGATCGGGATCAATTCCGCCGGCATCCCGTCGACGAGCAACGCCAACTCGCTCGGATTCGCGATCCCCTCACCGTCCGCTCGATCGTGGGTCAGCTCATCGACAACTGGACAGGCCGGGCGCGTTCCTGGCCGACGGCGCGGTCGTCACTTCGGTCACCGCGAGGCCGCGGGGATCGAGACGGCTGAATGCGATCCCCGGCGGCAGCGAGATCGGGCTCGACCGCGGATCTCGTCTCGGAGCCTCCGCTCGCGAGCCCCCGGTGACGAGATCACCATTGCCGTCGTCCGCAACGGCGAGCAGCTCGAGCTGCACATGCGACGCTCGGCAATCGGGCGGACGCCGCCGCGGCCGGCGACGAGCCGGAAGACGCGGCCGGTGCGCGAGACGAGATACAGCTCACCGGCCTCGTCTTCCCCGAACATGGCGAGCGTCGTGCCGAGCTCGAGCTCGATGCCGCACCTCGTCCGGTCGGTCGGACGACGCTCCAGACCCGCGCGGTGCAGTAGTCGCCGTAGAAGCAGCCGGCCCCGCGCCGCGAGAACCTGGCGCCCCCGGTAGACGAGCCGCTGGTGACGGCGCAGCCCTCGTCGTGTAGTAGGCGGCCGCCTGCCAGACGACTTTGCCCTCGCCGCGCGGCTCGCTGTGGTCGGCCCCCTCCCAGGTGAACTCCTCGAACCCCTCCTCGTAGGCATCCCAACCGAAGTTCGTCAGCCCGAGGTCGGCCTCGTGGTCTACCGCGGTCCACCTCCTCGTAGCGGCTCTCCCACGTCACCCATCCAGAGGTCGCCGGTTTCCCGGTCGAACGAGAAGCGCCAGGGATTCCGCAGGCCGTAGCCGACGACGTCCAACCGGCGCCGTCGAGGTCGAGGTACTCCGCCGTACAGCTCGCCGCCGCCGAGCGCCGCGCGGGCTCGGAGACTCGGCATGTCCCCGACGCTCGCGTAGAGAAGCCCGTCGGGGCCGTACCGCAGCTGGCCTCCCTGGATGACGCTGGCTGCGCTTGCTGACGTGGAGCAGGCGCCGCGCCGTGGCCGGCAGAGCCCGGCCCTCGGCCCGTACTCGACGACGTTCACGTCACCGCGCGGTCGTGCAAAGAAGACGACGAAGCGGCCGCTGTTCGCGTAGTCGGGGTCGCAACGTGATCGAGAAGCGACCCGCGCTCGAGGCGTACTCGCCCTTCGGGCTCGTACAGCAGGCATGCTCGGGTGCGACGACGCCGTTCTCGATGACTTCTCGTACGACGCCGGCCTGTCCGACGACGTACAGCCGACCGGGCTTGCCGCGGGGCATGAACACGGGGCGGTCGAGACCGCTGACGATTTCGGCGACACCAATGCCGTCGCCGACAGTCGTCCCGGGCGGAGCCGTCCTCGCCGCCGCAGGCGCCGGTCAGGCATACGGTGGCGAGAAGAGCAGCGACGGTCGGCCCACTGAGGCGGGGCGGGCGTGCGCCGCCGCCGAGCCGTTCCACGTCGGGCGCAGCCATGCCGGCGACCCGCGCGCGAACGAGAAGACCTGCGAGGCGGCTGGCTCCACGAGCAAGCGGCTCTCTACCGTCAGCCGGGCACCGGTTCGAATCCTAACTCCACCTGCGCCGGCCCGTCGACACGGAGCCTGGGCCTGGAACGCGGAAGCCGTAGCGGCGTGGCGCGGTTGGCACGGGATCGCCCGTGTCGCGCTGTCTCTGACCTCGACCGCTCGGTCGCCTACTACCGTGACCGGCTCGGCTTCGATTGCGAGGTCTTGCGGACCCACCGGACTTCGCAACCGCCGGACGCGGACGAGGCGACGATCCTCCTTGTGCCGCGGACGAGCCCACGCCGAATCGTTCCACTGGCGGATCGTCGACAGGATCTGGAACGCCTATATCCGCGTCGACGACGTCGAGAGCGTCTACGCGGAAGGCCGACTTTTAGAGCGCGGCGCTCCTATCGACTACACGATCTACGATGCACCGAGCGGCTTCCGCGAGTTCGGCGTGCAGGATCCCGACGGCCACGACATCGCGTTCGGACAGCCGCTCCGGCGGGCGGACGGCTAGCGCCGGTCCGGGGTCACCCGCGGTCGCACGGCCACTAATCCGTGCAACCATGCACTGGATGGCGACCGTGCCCAGCGCTTGACTGGGAGCACGCCGTCAAGCGTCAAGGTGACCTGAAGGGAGACGGTGATGGCAACGAGTGAGACTCCGGTTCTCGACTTGCTGGCGAACATGACGGCGGACTCGATCGAGGCATCGGACCTCGATTCGTAGACATCGATGCTCGTGCGTTTGGCTGCGCTTGTGGCGGTTGTATGCGTGCCCCGGTGTGACGGGCTCAACCTTCGCGCGGCCGGGAGCTCGAAATCGAAGGTGACCAGGTGAACGGTGGCGCCGATCGTGGGCATGCGCGGGTCGCTGCGGCGACGGGCAATATCGCGAGGGCGCTCGCGCTGGCGATCGAGGTCGCCGAGCTCGAGGAGGTCTCGGGGCCGCGTAGCTCTGGCGGAGAGGTCCCATTTAGGCCCCCGGCGCGCGCGGATCGCGTTCAAGGGGAGGCCTGGTCCTGCGTCTCGCCCGGGCGATCCGACGCGCAACCTGGGCGATGCGCTGACGACCGGCGTCTCCGTTGAGCGCTGCTCGGCTCGGGCTTGACGTCGTGTCAGACGGTGACGCTGACGGGCGAGGTCGCGATCCAGATTGCGGGCGAGGAGGAAGACAGCACAGCCGATGGCGGGCCGCAGCTTCGGCGACGTCAGCTTGGTGCTCATGCCTGCGAAGAACAGCGCCGACGCGGAAGATACGACACCCAGCACGTAGTTCACGGCCGCTGGATGTCCTCGCGCACCTGCCCGGCATAGACCTCTGCCTCCGCTTTGAGCCGCTCGGCCTCCGCGCGTGCCGCGAGTGGGCAATTGCGGCATCGCGGAACCGTGTCAGCGGCGCGTTCGGGTCTCGAGGGGCGTGGTCGCAACCCAAGCGTCGACGGCGGGCCTGAATCTCGCGGAAGCGCCTGAAGTAGTCTGCGTCTCCCGTCCTGCCCCTGCGCGTAGGCATTGACCCACTGTGTGAAGTCGCCACGTCTACCTCGTCTGGTGCTTCGCGAGCCCCGCCGCCTTCGCGGACTCGAATCCCCAGCGCGTCGGCACGCGCCCCTCGCTGTCTCCCCCGTTCCACCTGGTCGACTGATAGCCGCTCCACGCCGTCGCGATGGTTGCGACGGCGAGGAGCACGGTCGCCCACGCAGCTCGACCCAGTTGCGCCCCGCGCCGGCGGTCTGTCACGCCGACACCGGCCTCCCGAGTGCGTCGCAGGGAAGCTGCACCTGGGCATCGACCGCACCCAGAGCCTCGTCGACTACCGCAATGACTCCATGGCGACCGGTTGCACGCCTATACCGTCATGGAATGGACGGTTGAGCCCGTTTAGTAGGAGCAACATCACGGTTACGGCCGCAACTACCGATCCGATCAACATGCCCTGAACGACGGCCGCGGTCGGCGAAGAAGAGCATGAACACGAAGATCACGGCCGCGATGAAGAACAGCACGATCCAGAGCGTGGTCGGGATCACGCCGACGGCGCCGTGGATGCCATTGTGATGCGTCCTTCCGCGCGGATGTCTGCTCGAGCCATTTGTCGTAGGCAGACTGCTCGGTCGCTGTCTGCGGTTGCACGGTTTGCAATGTGCGAAAGAGCGCCACACCCCACGGGTTGATTGCTTCTCCCTGCGTGCCCGCGCGCATCCTCTTCCTACTCGTCGTTGACGACCGATCGTCCGTAGCAGACGAGCCGCGGTCAGCACGCTCCCGGCCGGCCGCGGAAAGAACCGCGCGTTCTTCGGCCTGCTGCACGAGGACGCGCTCCGCCTCGCGCCGCTGCGCGAGACGGTCGAAGCCTCGAAGGCGAGGAAGACGACGAACCCGAGCAGGGGACGGAGAACCCGGTGGCCAGTACACCAGGTGCCCGGCGGCATCGCCGTCCTCGAAGTAGCCGCCTTCGGGTGCGCGACGGCGCACGAGCAGCAGCACCGTGACCGCCACCGTGCATACCCCGGCGACGACGAGAGCGGCCCGAGAGGACGTTGATCATCGCCGCGCGCCGGACCGATTGGCCGCCATCGAGATGCTGCGCTGGAGCGGTGGACAATCAGGGCCGAGGAGGTGCTCGGCGTCATCGCCGTCGGCCGCGAATCCACCGTGGCCTCGCCTGCTGTGACTCGGATGACGGCGGCTGACCGTTCATTCGGCGACGACCTCGATCTCGTCGGCCGCCAACTCTCGCTCGAAGAACGGCTCGAGCGGGCTGTAGAGGCGCAGGATCGGCAGCAGCCCTTGCCCTCGGTCGTCTGGATCCAGTCGCTCCGGGACTGTCCGAGGGTCGTTCCGGGGCCAACGTGACGGTCGTCGAGCCGTCGTGTCGTTCGCGACTGCCGCCGGCGTCGGGAACGACTGACTCCCCGGCGCGCGGAAAAGCGCCGCGGCGTCTGGAGCATCGAGCGCGTCTCGTTGTCGTACAGGCTGATGCCAGAACCGTGCCGCCGGGATGCGCCCGGTGGCAGTATCACCCGGTAGGTCTTCCCACGTCGAGGCGGTTTCCGTCGGACTCCTTGACGTCATGGAGCAGCGCGACCTGATCCCGGCGAGCCCACTACATCGCGGGCGTGACCCCGGTGGCCGCGTACAAAAATGCTGTCCTCGAGCGCGCCGCTTCCGGATGCTGGGTCGCGGGGAACGGCTCGATCCCATCCTTCGTGATCAGTGGGCGGTGGCGTCTCGAACGTGTAGCCACCGATCCAGAGCGGGTTGTACACGCCCAGCCGTCGTAGTACGTGAACCCTTCCGATGCTCGCGGGTCGAAGTACAGCGCTTCCGCGAGGTCGCGTTGCCGACGGCGGCCGCGTCCGCGAGGGTGCTCCGCATCCGCTCGTCCGGCTGAACCGGTGTGCCTCGACGATCCCGATCGCGGCCACATGAGCTCCGGGTTGGTGCTGCCGGCGGGCTCGTCCTGCACCACCTCGTTCATCAGCTCGAAGAAGCGGCCGAAGTCGCTTGGCTGCTGTCGAACGACTTGCCGCTGCCCAACACGGTCGAGGAACCTCCGCCTGCGGAGGGGCGGCGCGCCGCCCTCGAGCAGCGTCACGGCCGACGCTGGTTCCGTGGCCTCCTGGGCGTAGGGGTAGATCTTTGTCGTGCTCTTGATCGTTGCGACTGTCGGGTGGGTCGTTATCCGTCAGGAATGACTGCCCGAGCAGGAAAGCCGCTCCGACGTGCGCGAGTGCCCCACGTGGTAGCCGCCGTCCGGCAGTGTTCGTCGTAGCCGGGTGGGACGAGCAGGAAGCGGCGGCCTGATCCGGCCCCGCCGACCGAGCTTCCACGATCCATCCCCACACGTCGTCGATCACCCCGGAGCGCCTGCGGAGGGGTCTCGACGACCGGCACCAGGAGATCGACGATGCCGAGGAAGTACGGTGTCGGCGTTCGCGGTCAGGAACACCGACTCCGAACCCATTCAGCTTCCGAGAAGACGACATGCGTTGTTCGTTGACGCCTGCCTCGTGGAAGCCCTTGCGGATCGCGTACGTCGACGCTCCCGCAAAGCCGTCCAGATACACGTTGAGGCGACGAAGTCGAGGTGTCGTATACTTCTCGGCAGCCTCGCCGGTCGGCACGCCGTCGTCGAACTCAAGCGTCCCGAGCCTGGTTTCGAGCTGTCGCGCCGCGATGGAGCGAAGATCTCACTCGAAAACGTCATCTCTATCCTCCGTTACATGTCGGGGCCGAAGTGCGAATCTCCGCCATGCTGAAATTGTGGAGCGGAGTATGGGCGTGTGCCCGCCCGTCCTCCTCATACCGATGGCACGAAATGGCGCCTCCTGGAGCGCGCCCCCGCGCCGGCGCGCCGGCTCGAGGCTGCGGTGCCGTCACGGACGCTGCAGAGCGTCCGTGAGTGTCGTGCCACCGTCCTGTCTCGCCGGCGAGCGCGCGGGCATCCTCCCCGCCGGACGTGGAGAGCGACTCCAGGGCGGATGCAAGGTCTTCAGCGGCGGTCGCCGCGTCGTCGGCCCCGGCGGTCCTGATAGTCGCGGCACGGCTCGAGAAAGTGCTGCACGGGATCCGAGGTCTTGCGAGCATGTCCTGGCCGGCGTCTGTCGCTGGTGGAGACTTTGCTGAGCATCCGCTCCAGGTCCGACACCTCGGAGCAGAGTTGCGCCTGGGCCTCCTGGAGGCTGTCGATGGCCTCAGCGGTGCCGGTACCGGAATCGGCGCTGCCTGTGGCCGCCGCGGTCGTGGCCTTTGCGTACTTCCCTTCATTGGAACCGAGCCCCACGATACAAGCTGTACGAAGGCTGCCGCGAAGCAGCGGGTCACGATGCGAGTCGTGCTCACGATTCTCCTGCTCCGCTTTTTAATGCGCGTCCCAGCGTCGCCGCACGCTGGGCTTGAACCGGCGCATGCGGCCAGGGGAGCCGCCCCTCGTCGAGGGGCGGCTCCCCGGCGGCGCGGCGCGGTCAGCTGGTCGCTCTGCTCCTCGAGCTCCACGACCTCGATCGCGACGTCGAGCGCGTCGGCAACGACCTCGCCGTTGCCGACGCGACCCGCGCTGTGCCGACGATCGGCGCCACGCGGCAAGGACACCGTGGACCCGCCTCGGGGCCGATGCGACTTCGCTCGCCGCCTCGAGGTTCAGCAGATAGGAGGCAGCCGGAGCATCCACTGCGACAAGCGCAGCGATGCGAACGAGCAGGAGTGCCTCCGGATCGAGGCTCGATGCGGCGATCGAGTCCGCTGTCATGCTTGCCAGCAGGTCGAGAACCGGGTTTCGTGTCATTTAGCGACTACCTTTTCCTTTTCGTTCGACGTTCCAGACGAGAGGTACTGTCGGGTGCTGAGTTCGTGCCAGGTGGGGCCGGGCGCGATCTGCCGATGGGGTATCGCGTGGGGAGCATGGGCTGGGCCCGCCCGTTCTCGTCATACCGATGGCACTAAATAGCGCTCTCCGGGGAGTGACTGAGTCCGCCGCCGAGGGGCATTCGGCTGGCTAGTCTTTGGGTCTTGCCCTAGCATGTGCTCGCGATGGCCGTTAGGGAGTACAATTTGATCTCCTGGGAGGTCAAGCTGGCCGCACCGTTCACCGGCGCGACCGTGGCCAGAAATACCCTGATCGCACGGCTCTCCGACGCGAGCGCGCGTTTTGCGACCGTGATCGCGCCGGCCGGGTACGGCAAGCACGACCCTTCTTGCCCGGTGGGCCGAGGTCGTTCCGCTTCGCGTGGGTCGCGCTCGATAGGCGGGACGACGATCCCCTCGTGTTCCTGCGGTGCATCGCGCGGTCTCGCGATTCACCGCATCGAGCCGCTCGCAGCCGACGCGTTCAACGCGTTGTCCAGCCCAGGGGCATGAGCGCGGTTCGTGCGGATTCCGCGTCTCGGAGAGCGTGGCTTGCTCAAAGCGGCTCCCTTGTGCTGGTGCTGGACCAGCGCCGTCGCCAATCGGTCGTGTTTGGACGTGGTGGAACTGCTTCATTACATCCCGGCGGGCTCTGAGGTCGTGGGCTCCGCGAGTCGGGGTAGCCGCCGTGGCCGCTGGCCCGCTGGCGGGCGAGGGGTGGGTGCACGAGGTCGGGGTGACGGATCTGCGCCTAGACCGACAGGAGGGAAGGGATCGTCGCTGGAGGGTGCGGGGGTCGAGCTCGACGCGAGCGAGGTCTCGGGGCTGACCGAGCGGACCGAAGGTTGGCCTGCCGGTTTGTCGCGGCGCTGTCGCTACGGCGGGCTGGAGCGCGACCGGCAACTGCAGCTTCGCCAGCGGCGACGACCGGTTCGTATCCGAGTACTTGCGCCTCGAGCTTCTCGACCGGTTGCCGGCGGGCGGAGGCGCAGTTCCTCAAGAGCACCTCGGTGCTGGGGCATTGCACGCGCAGCGGTCTTTGTGATGCAGTGCTCGCAGACGGTCGGCACGCGTGCTCGAGACGCTCGCGTGTACGCTCTCGTGGTGCGGCTCGACCGGCGAGGGCGCAGTGGTACCGCTACCACCACCTCTTCGGCGAGTCCCTCAGAAACGAGCTCGAGCACACGGAGCCACGCTGGTGCCTGCGCTCAACGCTCGTGCAATGGACTGTGTGTCACCTAGCGACCTGCCCAGGAGGCGATCGGCTACGGGCAGGAGCGGGCGAGACGGATACCCGTCGCCGTCGACGCCCTGAGTCCGCCGTACTACTACGACGGCCGCTTGCAGACCGTAGAGCACTGGCCTGAAGACCTTTCGGCGACGACGAAGAGCTGGTGCAGTACCCCTCGCTCGCCGCTCGAGCTGGTGGCGTGCGCTGGATAGGGCCGAGCCGAGGACGGCGAGCGCTGGCTCGCCCTCGCCGACGTGGCAGCTCGAGTATCGAGCTCTCGGACGGCAGCGCCACGATCGAGCCGCGGGTCGCCACGCTGCGTGCGCACATGATGCCGAACGGCTGCTCCAGCAGGCGGCCACGCTGATGCGGCGCTGGATCGGCTCTCGCCAGACAGTTTTCTGGATCCTACCGCATCGGCGGGAAATCCACGGCCCACGCCCTCCTCGGCGCGGCCGATCGTGCAGAGGTGGAGCCGTCGGAACTCCTCGAATGCGAGCTCGGCCTGCCGCAGCGTCGAGGAGGCTCTACTCGCGCAGGCGCAGCTCGCCCTCCTCGCGGCCAAGGGAGGAGCTCGGAGCGAGGCAGGGCAACGCGCGGGGGCGGCAGAAGCGCCTCGTCGCAGAGTCGGGCCTCGGCGACTACTCGTCGAGCGCACTCGCGAGCGCGGCGGCAGCACGCGTTGCCGTCCACGAGGCGAGACGCCAGGACGCGCGCACGGCGCTGACACGGGCACATCGTCTGCGACCTCAGCTTGACCACGGCATTCCCTGGGTCACGATCCAGGTGGGGCTTGAGCTCACGCGCGCTCCTCCACCCCCGCCGGCGCTCAGCCGGCGCCGCCCAAGGTCCTTCTTCGCAAGAGACCGTGGCGGGTGCCTGAGTGGTCAGCCTGCACATGGAGCTTCTCGTCCAGACCTGCAACCGCGTCCCGTCCTCTTCACCCGACTTCTGACTGGCGCTGTACGACAGGTGCGGAGCTGCGGCTCCCCTACCTGGCCACCCACCTGACGTTCCCGGAGATCGCGAGCAGGCTGTTCATCTCGCGCAACACCACCGTCAAGACCGAAGCGGTCTCGATCTACCGCAAGCTGGGCGCCTCATCGCGCAGCGAGGCGATCGACCGTGCGGTCGAGGTGAGCTTCCTCGAACACTCTGTTGATACCCCCGGCAAGCCTCGCCCAGGAATGACCCGGCGCCACACTCGCGGAGTCGAAGCGGCGTCGAGCGGCGCGGTCTTCGACGAGCTCGTCGAATTCATGCCATCGGGACGAGGGATCCGGCGCATCCGCGCCCATAGTTCCTGCAACGAATGAGCGGACCGAGAGTACGGAGCCGAAGAGCGCTCGTCGCGCTCGCCAACCGAAGGAGGAAGGATGAGTGCCTGTACATCGCGACCTATTCCGATCCTGGCGCTGCCCAGCAGGATTGGGGACGACATCAAGCAACTTGCCCGCGACGAGGTCATCACGGTGGACGGGCTCGCGCTCGTCAGCCGCGACAGCCGATGAAAATCGACGAAGGACAACGCCAACGATGTGGTGGAGCCAAGTAATCGCGCGGTTGGCGGTGCGATCGTTGGCTCCATCCGCCCGCGTTCCTGGATCGGCTGTGTCGGTGCCGGACGCCGGTGCCTGCGCGATCGTTGACCGCCGCAGAAGGAGATCAAGGCGAACGTCGAAGAGGTGCTCCCGCCGGGCAGCTCGGGCATCGTCCGCCACTGTTCGAGGAGCGTCTGGTCCACGACGTCGAGAAGGCGCTTGCGAATGCTGACAAGGCCACCAAGCACGAGCTCGATAGCGAAAGCGCCGAGGAGGTCAAGAGGGTAAGGAGCGACGAACCAGGCGTTCTGACGACGGCAGTGGGCCGATAGGCTGCTGCTGTCGGATTGCCGAGACCTTCTCGAGCTGGAGGTCAAGAGGATGCTCATCGACCGTGCCGCTGCCGACCGCGGCGGCACCACTCGACGCTGCCGCGCGACCGCGCCGGCGCGAATCGGATGGAAGGTGGAGGAGCTTGACGATGGAAACACCACGGATTGGGGCCTCTGCTGCGCTGGTCGCGGCGTTGGCCCTCGGGGCAGCAGCCTGTGGTGAGGAAAGCCAAGCCAGGGCTGAGCAGAACCGGCGCGTGTACGAGCCTGGCGAGCTTCGCCACGGCGGTTCGTCCATTCCCTCCGGCAGCGGCACACGAATGAGGAGATCCAGGACTCTGCGCCAAATCGAGGTGCCTGGGATGACGTGAAAAGCAATGCGACCATGTCGCTGAGGCGACGACAGCGCCGTCGAGAGCGCTCAGGACGACCTGCAGAGCGCCGTCGACGACCTGCCGGACGATGCGACGGCTGAGCAGGCACTTTCGGAGCTCCAGCCACAGCGCAGTCGGCGACAGCCTCGCCGAGATCTCAGGCGGCCGAACTGCGCCTTAGCGCGAGTGGGTGCTGACCGGAACCGGCCGAGCGGGACCCGGGATGAACCTGTCACGCTGAGACAGGAACACGCGGGATCCGACAGCGCGAGCTTTCGTCCGTCCGGATCCGCGCGTCGGGCCCTCACAGACGTAGAGAGGTGCTCGATGCCCTCGAACGCAGCCACGATGCGGCGCCGGACCAACATCTGCACGTCGGTGTCGTTACCGGCGGAGTGCTGGGTGATGGCTGTCCACAACCAGCGGTAGTCGCGTTCGGAGGCGGCCTTCGCGGGGGTGCTCTCGCCAGCCAGCCAAGGTCGAAGTCGAGCTAGATCGGCATCGGCATCGCACCCGTGCGCCTCTGCTACTGCCGGGCCATCGCGATGCGGAGGCGTTCCTCGGGATCGATGAAGTGGTCGTGATCGTCAGCGACGTCGAGCTGCACCCAGTTGATCTTCCCGGTGAACCGGCTGGTGTAGTCGGGTGTGACGGTGGTGCCCGTCTCCTGACCGATGTCGGTCGTCTCGTCGGCGGAGAAGATCATCGGATGGGTGTTCTCCACTCGCCGTGCCGACGGCGTTCCCGTCGTAGTAGAGAAGCTAGTTGCTCGCTCTCCTTGGCCAGCCCGCCGCCGTCGTAGGCGAACTCCATGCGCACCTGGTGCGTGCCTCTCGGGATCGCGGTGTCCGCGGCGGTGGCGTACGCGTGGATGCCGAGCGTGTTGTAGACGAACTTCGCCCTGCCGTCCTTGAAGATGGTCCAGCCGCCGAAGCGGCCACCCTGGGCGATGATCACGCCGTCCCGCGCCCTGCCCACGGTACGGCGTGATCATCGCCCAGGGCGGCCGCTTCGGCGGCTGGACGGTCTACTTCAAGGACGGCAAGGCCAAGTTCGTCTACAACACGCTCGGCATCCACGCGTACGCCACCGCCGCGGACACCGCGATCCCGAGCGGCACGCACCAGGTGCGCATGGAGTTCGCCTACGACGGCGGCGGGCTGGCCAAGGAAGGCGACGTCACTCTCTACTACGACGGGAACGCGGTCGGCACGGGGCGAGTGGAGAACACCCATCCGATGATCTTCTCCGCCGACGAGACGACCGACATCGGTCAGGAGACGGGCACCACCGTCACACCCGACTACACCGCCAAGGACAGCCGGTTCACCGGGAAGATCAACTGGGTGCAGCTCGACGTCGGCACTGACGACCACGACCACTTCATCGATCCCGAGGAACGCCTCCGCATCGCGATGGCCCGGCAGTAGCAGACGGCACCTTTTTGGGTGCGAAGATCCGATGCCGATCTAGCTCGACTTCGACCTTGGCTGGCTGGCGGAGATGGCCGAGGCGCCCCCCGTCGAAGGCCGCCTCCGAACGCGACTACCGCTGGTTGTGGACAGCCATCACCGAGCACTCCGCCGGTAACGACACCGACGTGCAGATGTCGGGCCGGCGCGCATGGCTGCGTTCGAGGGCATCGAGCACCTCTCGACGTCTGTGAGGGCCCGACGCCCGGATCCGGACAGAACGGAGCAGAGCTCCGCGCTGTCCGGATCCGTGTTCCTGTCTCAGCGTGACAGGCTGGAGTCCCGGGTGCGGCTCAGCCGGTCCCGGTCGCACCGGGCTCCGCGCTGACGGCGCAATTCAGGCCGCCGGAGATCTCGGCGAGGCTGTCGTCGACCGCCTGGAGCTGCGGCTGGAGCTCCGAAAGTGCCTGCTCAGCCGTCACATCGTCCGGCAGGTCCTCGACGGCGCTCTGTAGGTCGTCCTGAGCGCTCTCGAGCGCGCTGTCATCCGCCTCCGTCGACATCCTGCGCATTGCTCTTCACGTCATCCCAGGCGCTCTGGACGTCGTCAGCCGAGTCCTGGATGTCCTCATTCGTGCTCCCGGCATCCAGCTGCCGGAAGTCGACAACCGCCGTGGCGAAGCTCGCCAGGCTCGTGCACAGGTTCTGCTCAGCCTCGGCCTGGCTCTCTCTCGCCACAGGCTGCTGCCCCGAGGGCCACCGCCGCGACCAGCGCAGCACAGACCCCTATCCGTCGTGTTCCCATCGTCAAGTTCCTCCACCTTTCGTCGATTCGCGCCGGCGCGGTCGCGCGGCAGCGTCGAGTCGTGCCGCCGCGGGTCGGCAGCGGCACGGTCGAATGAGCACCCGGGACCTCCAGCTCGAGAGGTCTCGGCGATCCGACGGCGGCGGAGCTACGGCCACGCCGCCGCAGAACGCCTGGTTCGTCGCTACTACTCTTCGCTCGGGGCGCTTGTCTTGACGTCCTCGGCGCTTTCGGCGTCGACCTCGTGCTTGGTGACCTTGTCGGCCTTCGCAAGCGCCTTCTCGACGTCCTCGACCCAGCGCTCCTCGAACAGCGCGACGATGCCCGAGCTGCCCGGCGGGAGCACGTCCTCGATGTCGGCCTTGATCTCCTTCTTCTGCCGCGGTCGACGATCGCGCCGGCGCCGGCGCCGATCCCGGCGCCAACAGCGGCCGACGCCAGGAACGCCGGCGGGAAGATGAGGCCGACGACCGCACCGCCCACCGCGCCGAGCGCGGCTCCCCTGCCCACATCGTTGGCGTTGTCCTTCACGTCGATCTTGCCGTCGGCGTCGCGGCTGACGAGCACGAGGCCGTCCACCGTGATGACATCGTCGCGGGCAAGTTGCTTGATGTCGTCCCAATCCTGCTGGGCAGCGTCCGGATCGGAATAGGTCGCGATATACAGGTCTACGGGTGCGGCACTCATCACTCCTCCTTCGGTCTGAGCGGAGCGCAACGAGCGTCTCGAGCTCCGCCTCTCCGGTGTCCGGCTCGTTCGTTCCAGGAACTATGGGCGCGGATGCGCCGGCCTTCGTCATACCGATGGCATGAATTTGACGGGCTCGTCAAAGACCGCGCCGCTCGAGCGCGGCTTCGACGTCCGCGAGCGTGACGCCTGGTCATTCCTGGGTGAGACTTGCCCGCGGCGGGAAGATCGAGTGTTCGAGGAAGCCCACCTCGACGGCACGGTCGATCGCCTCGCTGCGCGACGAGGCACCCAGCTTGCGGTAGATCGAGACCGCTTCGGTCTTGACGGTGTTGCGCGAGATGAACAGCCTGCGTCGCGATCTCCGGGAACGTGAGGTGGGTGGCCAGGTAGGGAAGCAGCCGCAGCTCCGCACCTGTCAGGCTCATCGCCCAGGCGCCGGCCGGCTCGGAGGTCGCGGCCACGCGCTCGTGCAGCTCCCGCGCGTCCTCGACGAGGAAGCCCATGTCGCGGGCGCAGCTCGAGCACCCGCTCGGTCTCTGCGAGGATCGTGCGGGCGGCGCCCGACTCGGCGAGGGCGAGATGGGCGCGCGTGAGCTCGAGCCCCACCTGGATGGTGACCCAGGGAATGGCGTGGTCGAGCTGTGGTCGCAGACGGTGTGCCCGTGTCAGCGCCGTGCGTGCGTCCTCGTGTCTCGCCTCGTGGACTGCAACGCGTGCTGTCGCCGCGCTCGCGAGTGCGCTCGACGAGTAGTCGGCGAGGCCCGACTCTTCGACGAGCGCTTCTGCCGCCCGTGCGCGTTGCCCTGCCTCGCCCCAGGCTCCTCCCTTGGCCGCGAGGAGCGCGAGCTGCGCCTGCGCCAAGAAGACCTCTTCGACGCTGCCGGCGGCCAACCCGCGTCTCGAGGGTTGCTAGAAGCTCCACCTCTGCACGATCGGCCGCGCCGAGCAGGGCGTGCGCGACTCCCCGGCCGAGGAGTGCGGTAGGGATCCAAAAACTGTCTGGCGAGAGCTGATCCAGCGCCACATCGGCGTCGGCGAGCGCCTGCTCGACACCGTTCGGCATCATGTGCGCACGCAGCGTGGCGACCCACGGCTCGATCGTGGCGCTGCCGTCCGAGAGCTCGATCTTCGAGGCTGCCCCGTCGGCGAGGGCGAGCCAGCGCTCGGCATCCTCGGCCCGCCCCGTCAGCGCACGCCACCAGGCTCCAAAGACGGCGAGCGCGGGGTACTGCACCAGCTCGTCGTCGCCGAACCACCCGAGCCACTCCTCCACGGTCTGCAAGCGGCCGTCGTAGTAGAGCGGCGGACTCAGGGCGTCGATCAAGCCGGCGACGGTGTCCGTCTCGCCCGCTGCTTGCCCGTAGCCGATCGCCTCCTCGGGCAGGTCGTTGGCGATGCACCAGGCCATCGCACGAGCGTTGAGCGCAGGCACCAGCTCGGGCTCCGTGCGCTCGAGCTCGTTCCGCAGCAGCTCGCCGAACAGGTGGTGGTAGCGATACCACTCGCCCCGCCGGTCGAGCGGCACCACGAAGCCGTTCGCACGCGCGAGCGTCTCGAGCATGCGTGCCGACCCCGTCGTCTCGAGCACGGCGTCGCAAAGACCGCCGCACATGCGATCCAGCACCGAGGTGTACTTGAGGAACTGCGCCTCGTCCGCCGGCAGCCGGTCGAGAAGCTCGAGGCGGAAGTACTCGGACACGAACCGGTCATCGCCGTCTGAAGGTCTCGGCGCCCGTCGCGCTTGTCGCACCGGCCCGTAGCGACAGCGCCGCGAGGTACAACCCGGCAGGCCAACCCTCCGTCCGCTCGGTCAGCTCCGAGACCTCGTCTCGCGTCGAGCTCGACTCCCGCAGCCTCCAGCAGCAACCCCGCCTCCTGCTCGTCCAGGCGCAGGTCCGCCACGCCCGACCTCGTGCACCCATCCCTGCGCCCGCCAGCGGGCCAGCGGCAGCGGCGGCTCTTCCCTGACTCGCGACCGCGACCTGCGAGCCCGCCGGAACGTAGTGGAACAGCTCCGCCAGCGCGTCCAGACAGGACCGATTGGCGACAGCGTGCAGATCGTCGAGCACCAGCACCAGCGAGCGCTTGAGAGCAGCCAGCGCTCTCCCGACACGCGGAACCCGTGTCGACCAGCTCGATGCCCCTGGGCCGGACAACGCGTCGAACACCTCGCGCGCGAGCGGCTCGACACGGTGAATCGCGGCCGCGATGTAGCGCAGGAGCACGACGGCGTCGTCGTCTCGCCCGTCGAGCGCGACCCACGCGAACGGACGCGGATCAACCTCGGCCCACCGCGCAAGAAGCGTCGTCTTGCCGTACCCGGCCGGCGCGACCACGGTCGCGAAAGGCGCGCTCGCCGCGCACAGCCGCTCGATCAGGTCCGGCCTTCGCCACCGTGCCGGGCCGGGTCAACGGCGCAGCGAGCTTGACCTCCGCGAGGTCGAAGGGTACCTCCATAACGCCCATCGCAAGGCGAAATGCTAGGACAGGGCCGCCCAGACTGGCCCACGCGAGGCGCCTGGCGACCGATCGCCGCTCCCGGAGGCGCTATTTCATGCCATCGGTATGACGAGAACGGGCGGGCCCAGGCCCATACTCCCCACGCAATCTCACATCGGCAGATCGCGCCGGCCCCACCTCGCGCGACTGCAGACACCGGACGTAACTCTCGTCCGGAACGTCGAACGAAAGGAAGGGACCATGGCTGAATCGACCAGCGAAACCCCGGTTCTCGACCTGCTGGCAAGCATGACAGCGGACTCGATCGCCGCATCGAGCCTCGATCCGGAGGCGCTCGCGCTCGTTCGCATCGCTGCGCTTGTCGCAGTCGATGCCCCGGCGGCCTCGTATCTGCTGAACCTCGAAGCGGCAAGCGAGATCGGTATCGGCCCCGAGCAGGTCCGCGGTGTCCTTGCCGCGGTCGCGCCGATCGTCGGCACAGCGCGGGTCGCGTCCGCGACGGGCAAGATCGTCGACGCGCTCGACGTCGCGATCGAGGTCGCGGAGCTCGAGGAGGAGAGCGACCAGTAACCGCCGCACGGCCGTGAGCCGCCCCTCGACGAGGGGCGGCTCCTCTGGCCGCGTGCGCCAGTTCAAGCCAGCGTGCGGCGACGCTGGGACGCAGCATCGGAAATGCGAACAGGGAGGCGGATAGTGAGCTCGAATCGCATCGTGACCCGCTGCTTCGCGGCAGCCTTCGTTGCGGCCTTCATCGTGGTCGCGGCCCTCGGCTGCGGTTCCGATGAAGGGAACGCACCGACCGAGGCGGCCACAGGCAACGCAACGACCGCGGCGGCTACAGGCAGCGCCGATACCGGTACCGCCACCGCTGAGGGGATCGACAGCCTCCAGGAGGCCCAGGCGCAGCTCTGTTCCGAGGTGTCGGACCTCGAGGCGGATCTCACTGAAGTCTCCACCAGCGGAACAGAGGCCGGCCAGGACGTGCTCGAGCGCCTCGGATCCGGCGCCGCAGCTCTCGAGGCCGGTGCCGCGACTCTCAGGACGGCCGGGGCCGACGACGCGGCGACCGCCGCCGAAGACCTTGCATCCCGCCTGGCAGTCGCTCTCCACGTCCGGCGGGGAGGATGCCCGCGCGCTCGCCGGCGAGGCGGCAGACGGGGCGCAGCAGCTCACGGACGCTCTGCAGTGTCCGACCGGGCGACGAGGCCGTGGCACCCGCACGACCTTCGCGGCAACGCCCGCGACTGTCGCGCGCCGGCGACTCACGGGCGGCAGGGCGCCCTCTCGGCTCTCAGGAGATCGCGCCGTCCCATTTCATGCCATCGGTATGAGGAAGATGGGCGGGCCCACGCCCATACTCCGCTCCACAATTTCACATCGGCAGTTCGCGCTTGGCCCCGACGCCGCGCGCTGACGTAACGGAGGACAGAGAGATGACCGTTTCCAGCGAGATACTTCGCTCGATCGCGGCGCCCGAGCGGCTCGAGACCCGGCTCGGCACGCTCGAGTTCGTCGACGGCGTGCCGACCGGCGAGGCTGCCGAGAAGGTGTACGAGCACCTCGACTTCGTGCACGGCCTCAACGTGTATCTGGACGGCTTCGCGGGAGCGTCGACGTACGCGATCCGCAAGGGCTTCCACGAGGCAGGCGTCGACGACAACGCGATCCTCATCTTCTCGGAGCTGATGGGCTCGGAGTCGCGTGTTCCTGACCGCGAACGCCGACACCGTCTACTTCCTCGGCATCGTCGATCTCACGTCGGGACCGATGGTCGTCGAGACGCCTCCGCAGGCGCTCGGGGTGATCGACGACATGTGGTGGGGGTGGATCATCGACTTCGGCCTGTCGGGCCCGGATCGCGGCGAAGGTGGCCGCTTCCTGCTCGTCCCGCCCGGCTACGACGGACCGCTGCCGGACAGCGGCTACCACGTGGGGCACTCGCGCACGTCGAGGGCGCTCGCTGCTCGGGCGGTCGTTCCTGACGAACGACGACCCGGCGCCGACAGTCGCAGACGATCAAGAGCACGACGAAGGTCTACCCCTACGCGCAGGGCGGCGCCGGCACCAGCGTCGCGACGCTGCTCGAGGGCGGCGCGCCGCCCGCTGCACCGGCGGAGGTTCCCGAGACCGTGTTCGTCGAGGGCAGCGGCAAGTCGTTCAACACGGTGCCGCCGAGCGACTTCGGCTTCTTCGAGCTGATGAACGAGGTGGTCGCAGGACGAGCCTGCGGGCAGCACGCGACCCCGAGCTCATGGGACAGCTGGCCGCGATCGGGATCGTCAAGGGCGAGCCGTTCGAGCCGGACGAGCGGATGCGGCGCACCCTCGAGGACGCGGCCGCCGTCGGCAACGCCGACCTCGCGGGCGCTGTTCTTCGACTCCGCGAGCATCGGAAGGGTTCACGTACTACGACGGACTCGGCGTGGTTCAACCCGCTCTGGGTCGGCGGCTACACGTTCGAGACGCCACCGCCGCTGGTCACGAAGGATGGGATCGAGCCGTTCCCCGCGACCGGCGTCCGGAAGCTGCACTCTCGGACAGCGTTCCTGTACGCGGCCACCGGGGTCACGCCCGCGATGTGCATGCGGCTGACCGGGATCGGGTCGCAGTACCTCATGGCCGTCAAGGACGCCGACGGAAACCGCCTCGACGGCGCGAAGACCTACCGGGTGACACTGCCACCGGACATCCCGGCGGCACGGTTCTGGTCGATCACCCTGTACGACAACGAGACGCGCTCGATGCTCCAGACGCCGCAGCGCTTCCCGCGCGCCGGGAGTCAGTCCTTCCCGACGCCGGCGGCGATCGCGAACGACGACGGCTCGACGACCGTCACGTTCGGCCCGGAGCGACCCGCGGACAGTCCGGAGGGCAACTGGATCCAGACGACCGAGGGCAAGGGCTGGTTCCCGATCCTGCGCCTCTACAGCCCGCTCGAGCCGTTCTTCGACAAGAGCTGGCGGCCGAGCGAGATCGAGCTCGTCGCCGAATCGAGGGTGAGTCGCCGTCATCCGAGTCTACAGCAGGCGAGGCCACGGTGGATTCGCGGCCGACGGCGATGACGCCGAGCACCTCCTCGGCCCTGATTGTCCACCGCTCCAGCGCAGCATCTCGATGGCGGCCGAATAGCTCCGGCGTGCGGCGATGAACGTCGTCTGGGCGGCTCTCATCATCGCCGGCGTATGCGCGGTGGCGGTCACGGCACTGCTGCTCGTGCGCCGTCGCGCACCCGAAGGCGGCTACTTCGAGGACGGCGATCGCGCAGCCGGGGTCTTCGGCGTGCTGGCCACCGGGTTCTCCGTCCTGCTCGGGTTCATCATCTTCCTCGCCTTCGAGAGCTTCGACCAGTCTCGCAGCGGCGCCGAGGCGGAGGCGCTCGTCCTCGTGCAGCAGGTCGAGAACGCGCAGTTCTTCCCGCAGTCGGCCGGCAGCGCGCTGACCGCTGAGCTCGTCTGCTACGGACGATCGGTCGTCAACGACGAGTGGGACAGGATGCGCGCCGGCACGCAGGGAGACGCGATCAACCCGTGGGGTGTGGCGCTCTTTCGCACATTGCAAAACGTGCAACCGCAGACGGCGACCGAGCAGTCTGCCTACGACAAGTGGCTCGACCAGACATCCGCCCGGGAAGAAGCACGTCGCGATCGCGTCCACGGCGCCGTCGGCGTGATCCCGACGACCCTCTGGATCGTGCTGTTCTTCATCGCGGCCGTGATCTTCGTGTTCATGCTCTTCTTCGCCGACCGCGGCGAGCGCGCCGTCGTGCAGGGCATGTTGATCGGATCGGTAGTTGCGGTAATGGCCGCGCTGTTGCTCCTGCTAAACGGGCTCAACACGCCGTTCCATGCCGGCGTGGGCGGACTGCAACCGGTCGCCATGGAGCGGTCGTTGCGGATAATCGACGAGGCTCTGGGTGCGGTCGAGGCCCAGGTGCAGCTTCCCTGCGACGAGCTCGGGAGGCCGGTGCCGGCGTGACGACCGCCGGCGCGGGGCGCAACTGGGTCGAGCTCGTGGCGACCGTACTCCTCGCCGTCGCAACCATCGCGACGGCGTGGAGCGGCTATCAGTCGACCAGGTGGAACGGAGAACAGGCGAAGGCAGGGGCGCGTGCCAACGCGCTGCGGATCGAGTCGGCGAAGGCGGCGGGCCTCGCGAACAGCCAGACAGAGGTCGACGTGGCGACCTTCACACAGTGGGTCAATGCCTACGCGCAGGACCAGACGGAGCTCGCGGACTTCTACTTCAGGCGCTTCCGCGAGGAGTTCAGGCCCGCCGTCGACGCATGGGTTGCGACCACGCCGCTCAAGAACGCGAACGCGCCGCTGACACCGTTCGCGATGCCGCAGTACAAGCTCGCGGCCCGCGCGGAGGCCGAGCGGCTCGACGCGGAGGCAGAGGTCTATGCCGCGCAGGTGCGCGAGAACATCCAGCGGGCATCGAACTACGTGCTGGGCGTCGTCCTGTTCGCGTCGGCGCTGTTCTTCGCAGGCATGAGCACCAAGCTGACGTCGCCGAAGCTGCGCGTCGCAATGCTCTCCATCGGCTGTGCCGTCTTCCTCCTCACCGCTATCTGGATCGCGACCTCGCCCGTCAGCGTCACCGTCTGAGCACGACGTCGAGCCCGAGCCGAGCAGCGCTCGACCCCGGTACGACGGAGACGCCGGTCAGTGGCGCATCGCCCAGGGTACGCATCGGATCGCGCCGGGCAAAACGCGGACCGGCCTCCCCCTTGAACGCGATCCGCGCGCCGGGGCCCTAAAGCGGGACCCTCTCCGCCGAGAGCTACGCGGCCCCGGACTCCTCCTCAAGCTCGGCGACCTCGATCGCCAGCGCGAGCGCCCTCGCGATATTGCCCGTCGCCGCAGCGACCCGGGCCGTGCCCACGATCGGCGCCACCGCCGCGAGGACACCTCTCACCTGGTCAGCCTCGATTTCGAGCTCCCCGGCCGCACGAAGGTTGAGCCCGTACGACACCGGGGGCGCGTCAACCGCCACAAGCGCAGCCAAACGCACGAGCATCAATGTCTGCGGATCGAGGTCCGATGCCTCGATCGAGTCCGCAGTCATGTTCGCCAGCAGGTCGAGAACCGGAGTCTCACTCGTTGCCATCACCGTCTCCTTTCAGGTCACCTTGACGCTCGACGGCGTGCTCCAGCCAAGCGCTGGGCACGGTCGCCATCCAGTGCATGGTTGCACGGATTCGGCTTGGCTGTGCGAGCGCGCGGGATGCACCCGGACCGACGCTAGCCGTCCGCCCGCCGGAGCGGCTGTCCGAACGCGATGTCGTGGCCGTCGGGATCCTGCACGCCGAACTCGCGGAAGCCGCTCGGTGCGTCGTAGAGCGTGTAGTCGATGGGAGCGCCGCGCTCCTGGACCTCCGCGTAGACGCTCTCGACGTCGTCGACGCGGATATAGGCGTTCCAGATCTTGTCGACGATCCGCCAGTTGGGAACGATTCGCGTCGGCTCGTCACAGAGCGCGAGGAGGATCGTCGCCTCGTCGCGTCCGGCGGTTGCGAAGTCGGGTGGATCGCCGAAGACCTCGCAATCGAAGCCGAGCCGGTCACGGTAGTAGGCGACCGAGCGGTCGAGGTCGGAGACGAGCAACACGGGCGAGATCCCGGTCAACCGCGCCACGCCGGCATGCTACGGCTCGCCGCCCGTCCGCGGCTCTCACTCCGTTTTCGACAGGCCCGCCGCAGGCGGAGTTACGATTCGTAGCCGGTGCCCGGCTGACGGTAGAGAGCCGCTTGTCGATGGAGGCCCGCCGCCTCGCAGGTCTTCTCGTTCGCGCGCGGGTCGCCGGCATGGCTGCGCCCGAGCGTGGAACGGCTCGGCGGCGGCGCACGCGCACCGCCTCGGTGGGTCGACCGTGGCTGCTTCTTCTCGCCACGGTGGTCTGCCTGACCGGCGCCTGCGGCGGCGAGGACGGCTCGCCGGGGACGACTGTCGCGGGCGACGGCATTGGTGTCACCGAAATCGTCAGCGGTCTCGACCGCCCCGTGTATGTGGCCGCCGCCCCGGGCGAGCCCGGTCGGCTGTACGTCGTCGGACAGGCCGGCGTCGTACGAGTCGTCGAGAACGGCGTCGTCGCACCCAGACCGTTTCTCGATATCTCCGACCAGGTACTGACGAGCCCGAAGGGCGAGTACGCCTCGGAGCGCGGGCTACTCTCGATCGCGTTCGAGCCCGACTACGCGAACAGCGGCCGCTTCGTCGTCTTCTACACGGACCGGCGCGGTGACGTGAACGTCGTCGAGTACAGGGCCGAGAAGGGCCGGGCTCTGCCGGCCACGGCGCGGCGCCTGCTCCACGTCCGCAAGCGCAGCCAGCGTCATCAGGGAGGCCAGCTGCAGTACGGCCCCGACGGGCTTCTCTACGCGAGCGTCGGGGACGACGCCGCGTCTCCGAGCCCGGCGCAGGCGCTCGGCGACGGCGAGCTGTACGGCAAGATCCTGCGTCTCGACGGCGCCGGTTGGACCGTCGTCGGCTACGGCCTGCGGAATCCCTGGCGCTTCTCGTTCGACCGGGAGACCGGCGACCTCTGGATCGGTGACGTCGGGGAGAGCCGCTACGAGGAGGTCGACCGCGTTCCCGCGGCCGACCTCGGGCTGACGAACTTCGGCTGGGACGCCTACGAGGGGTTCGAGGAGTTCGCCTGGGAGGGGGCCGACCACAGCGAGCCGCGCGGCGAGGGCGAAGTCGTCTGGCCGGCGGCCGCGTACTCACACGACGAGGGCTGCGCCGTCACCGGCGGCTACGTCTACCGGGGGCGCCAGGTTCCCGCGGCGCGGGGCCGGTACTTCTACGGCGACTACTGCACGGGCCGGGTCTGGAGCGTCAGTCCCGAGCGACCGGACGAGGTGCGCGTCGAGCTCGAGCTCGGCACGACGCTCGCGTCGTTCGGGGAAGACGAGGCCGGTGAGCTGTATCTCGTCTCGCGCACCGGCCGCGTCTTCCGGCTCGTCGCCGGCCGCTCCGGCTAGGCGGCGTCCGCCCGATTGCCGAGCGTCGCGTGCAGCTCGAGCTGCTCGCCGTTGCGGACGACGGCGATGGTGATCTCGTCGCCGGGGGCTCGCGAGCGGAGCTCCGAGACGAGATCCGCGGTCGAGCCGATCTCCGTGCCGTCGACCCCGGCGATCACGTCGCCCGTCTCGATCCCGGCGGCCTCGGCCGCGGAACCGGGGGTGACCGAAGTGACGACGCGCGCCGTCGTTGTCCTCGGAGGACACGCCCAGGAAGGCGAGCCCGGCCTGTCCGTTGTCGATGAGCTGACCCACGATCGAGCGGACGGTCGGAGAGGGGATCGCGAATCCGAGCGAGTTGGCGTTGCTCGTCGACGGGATGCCGGCGGAATTGATCCCGATCACCTGGCCGGCGGCGTTGACGAGCGCGCCGCCCGAGTTTCCGGGGGAGATGGGGGCATCCGTCTGGATCAAGTCGATGTAGGGGCCGTTCTGATCGAGGTTGCGGTGAACCGCCGACACGATGCCGGCCGTCACGGTGTTCTCGAAGCCGAGCGGATTGCCGAGCGCGACGGCGAGCTCGCCGACGCGAGGCAGCTCGGAAGCGAACTCCGCGGAGGGCAGATCGGTCCGGTCGACCCGGATGACGGCGAGATCCGTGTTGGGATCGGTGGCCACAACCTGGGCGGGAATCTGATCTCCCGCGGCGAGCTGAACCTGCACGTCCTCGGCCCCCTCGACAACGTGGTTGTTCGTCACGATGAGCCCACGGGGGCCGTCCCAGACGACGCCGGAGCCCTGTGCTCCGCCCTCCGGCGTCTGCACGAGGACGGACACGATGGACGGCTCGAGGCGATCGACGAGCGAAGGAATGAGGTCGAGGTTGCCCCCGGTGGCAACCAGGGGCGCCGAAAGGGCAGCCGCCGGCGGCGAGGAGGGGGAGGCAGACGGAGTGGCCGCAGCGCCGCACCCCGCGGCAACCACTGCGAGTGGAACAAGGGCAAGTGTCAACAGGCGTCGTTTTGTCATGCCTGGAGTGATACCCGCCCGCCTGTTGAGCCGGGCAATGTCCGGATTAAGCGACGTGAACGCCGGGTTAAGCGTCGCGCGCCGCGTCGAGAATCGCCGCCTCGAGCGCGACGCCGTGCAGGACGTCGGTCTCCGAGACCTCGAGCTCGTCGAGGTCGAAGAACCGGACGATCTCGGCGAGAGCGAGCGCTCCCGCCGCAATGACGGCCGCGCGCTCGGGCGCGATGCCCGGGCGGCGGCGCAGCTCCGCGACCGGGGTCGCGGCGAGGCGCTGCGCCTCGGCCTCGATCCAGGCCGCGGGTAGGCGGTGACCGTGAAGCGCCGCCGGGTCTTCCTCGGGCAGCCCGAGGTGGAGCGTCCCGAGCGTCGTCACGGTCCCGGCGGTGCCGATCCCCTCCGCGGGGCGCAGCTCGCGCGGCACGGTCTCGTCGAGCAGCGTGGCGACGTGCTCGACGAGGGCCGGAACGTCGGGTGTTCCGCCCGCATCGGCCAGGGCGAAGCGTTCCGAGAGACGCACACAGCCGAAATCGAGGCTCGTGTGGAACGAGATGCCGGCGCTCGAGCCGAGCACGATCTCCGTGGAGCCGCCGCCGATGTCGACGATCGCCGTCGGATCGGCGAGCTCGCGGCCGGCCGCGACACCGCCGAAGGTCAGCAGCGCTTCCTCGTCGCCGCTCAAGAGCCTCGTCGGAAGGCCGAATCGGCTCTCGATCTCGTCGAGAAAGCCTTCGCCGTTGACCGCGTCCCGCACCGCGCTCGTCGCGTACGCGAGCTGGAGCTCCGGCGAATGCCGGTCGATTCTGGCGCGGTAGTCCGCGAGGCACGCGTAGACACGCTCGACCGCCTGCGGCACGAGACGTCGGCCGCCGTCGACGCCCTCGCCGAGCTTCGTGATCGTGATCCGGCGCTCGATCTCGTGGACCTGGCCGTCCTCCACGTCCGCGACGAGCAGCCTCGTGGAGTTCGTACCGAGATCGACGACGCCGACGCGGGTCACCGCTTGGGCACGGCCAGGCGTGCGAGGCGCACGAGGCGCAGGACGTCTTCGAACGCCCAGCGCAGCACCAAGAGGCGATCCCGTGAAGCCTGAAGCCTCGCCAGGGACTCCTCGAGGCGGGCGAGGTTGAGAGCGGTGGCCTCGGATCTTTCCGACAGGCGGGCGGTTCCGACGGCGAGTGAATCCGCGAGAGGCGTCAGCGCCTTGCTCAGCCGGTTGAGCTTGAGGAAGAGGCGGACGCTGGCGAAGAGCGCGTAGAAGGTTGCCACGATCGCGACCGCGAAGAAGACCGACACCACGACCAGGGCCCAGACCGGCACGCGCCCGATCGTACCAGCGGGGCTTTCGGCCTCCCGGGGGCGCCGCGTGATATGAAGCCGTCATGAGCGACGCGGTTGCAGTCGACCGGCTACGGGCGATTCCCCTCTTCGCCGGGCTCGACGAGGCGGCGCTCGAGCGGCTCCTGGACGAGTGTGCCGAGGTCGAGGCGCCCGCGGGGCACGTGCTCGTACAGGCGCGGGAGCCCGGCACGGGCCTCTACGTGGTCGTCGACGGGACGGTGGCAGTCGAGTATCGCGACACGTCCATCGAGCTCGGCCCCGGGGAGTTCTTCGGCGAGCTGAGCCTGCTCGTCGACGATGCGCCGCGCAGCGCCAGGGTGCGCACGGTCACGCCGGTGCTCTGCCTTGCTCTCGGCCGCGCGGAGTTCGAGGAGCTGCTCGAGAACGAGCCGACGGTCGCGCTGACGATGCTGCGCACGCTCGCGAGGCGCTTCGTGGCCGAGATCGACCGCCCCTGACCGCCTGCTGCGGCGCCGAGTTTGTGTGCCGATCGGCGCTATACTGTTTCCACGCCGCGGGGTGGAGCAGTCAGGTAGCTCGCCGGGCTCATAACCCGGAGGTCGCAGGTTCAAATCCTGCCCCCGCTACTCGGAAAGGCCCCGCAAGGCGGGGCCTTTTTCGTTCGACGGGCGTGCCTCGTCGCTGGGGTTCCTGCACGTTCCTGCCCAGAAAACAACGTGCACGCGGGAGCCGACCCACGTGCTCGGGTGCAGTCGCGTAGTGCGTGTGCGATTCAGGTGGGCTGGGCGAAGCGGCCATGAAGATCGTCGCGAGTGCCAGCCGCCCGTAAGGGTGCCCGTACCCTGAGGGCGATGGTGCCGGTGACGCTCGACGATGTGCGCGAGCTCGCGCTGAGCCTTCCGCGCAGCTACGAGGCGGTCGTGCGCGAGCGCGTGAAGTTCAGGATCGGCCAGATCGTCTACCTGGCCTTCTCCCACGACGAGGGGACGATGGGCTTCGCCTTCCCGAAGGAGTTGCGCGATGCGCTCGTCGAGTCCGAGCCGCACAAGTTCTCGCTGCCGAGCCAGTCGGACATGCGCTTCAACTGGGTACACGTGCGCCTGGCCGCCATCGACGCCGACGAGATGCGTGAGCTCGTCGAGGGTGCCTGGGCCATGTGCGTGCCGAAGCGCGTCGCCGCGGAGTACGCGGCCTCGCAGGGATACCAGGTCGAATGCTGAGGCGCCACGTCGACCAACTGCTACGGAACTGCCGATTAAGTCCACGGGCCCGTCGGGACCCTGCCCGCCGACGGGCGGGAACCCCGGCCCCCAAGCTAAGTTCGCCCGGTCGGACGACGCTCGAGGCGCCTATCGCTCGCCCCCGTGGCAGGGCGCACAGCCGGTCGCTAGTCTCGTGCGCAGGAGGTCGGCGTGACGAGCCGCTACATGCTGCGGGGTGGAATCCAGGGCCGGGAACGGCTGCGGCTCATCGCGCGCGCCCTCGGCGCGACGACCGGCAACCTGTTCGACCGCCTGGGCATCGATCTGGGCATGCGCTGTCTCGACGTGGGCTGCGGTGGCGGCGACGTCGCGCTTGAGCTGGCGCGGCGCGTCGGGCCGAGCGGCCGGGTCCTCGGCGTCGATATCGACGACGCGAAGCTGGAGCTGGCCCGCCACGAGGCGTCGGCCGCCGGCCTGGGAAACGTCGAGTACCGCAACGCAGACGTCCTCGCGGGCGCGCTCGATGAGCGCTTCGACGTCGTGTACGCCCGCTTTCTGCTCAGCCACCTCGCCGATCCCGCCGGGGCGACGACGATGCTGGTGGGCGCTGCGCGGCCGCAGGGGATCGTGGCGGTCGAGGACATCGACTACCGGGGGAGCTTCGCCTATCCCGAGAGTCGGGCACACGACCGCTACCGCGACATCTACATGGGTACCGCCCGCGCACGGGGCGGAGATCCGACCATCGGCCCCCGGCTCCCGAGCCTCCTCGCCGCCGCGGGGTGCGTGGACGTCGGCGTGCACGTTGTCCAACCGGCGGCGCATGACCCGGCTGGCGCGGGCGCTGACGTCAAGCTCGCGATCCCGCTGACGCTCGAGAACATTGCCGACGCCGCCGTTGCCGAGGGAGTCGCCGAGCGAGGCGAGCTCGAGGCGGTCGCGGGCGAGCTCCATCGGCTGGCCGCGGATCCCGCGACGCTGCTCAGCTTCCCGCGCATCGTCCAGGCCTGGGGCCGGTCCCCCGCCTAACCGGCCGCGAAGCCGCCTCGGAGAGCGAGCACCACACGGTCGTCCCCGGGCGAATCGCGGCGCCGTGCGAGCCTGATCGGTCCTGGGGCCCTCCTCACGTCCCCTTGCCGCGATCAGGGACACGGCCGAGTCAGTCCGCTCGGCGACCGAGGCGCTCGAGCTCGAGAAATCCGGCCTGAGCTACCAGCGCGTCCCGCCCGGCTATCGCTTTCCGTACGGCCACACGCACAAGAAGCAAGAGGAGGTGTACGTGGTCCTGCGCGAGAGCGGGCGGATGAAGGCCGACGACGAGATCGTCGAGCTCAAGGAATGGACGCGGTGCGCGTCCCGCCCGGTACGTGGCGAGGCTACGAGGCCGGGCCGAAGGGCCTCGAGATCCTCGTCATCGGCGCGCCCAATCTCGGCGAGGCTTCCCGATGAGTTCGCGAGTCGGATCCCGTCTAACGGTCGGAACCCGAGACGGAGGAACGAGCGATGCGACTGGTCGTGAACGAGTTCATGAGCCTTGACGGCGTGGTGCAGGCCCCCGGCGGCGCGTCGGAGGACACCGACGGGGGCTTCGCCCACGGCGGGTGGTCGGTGCCGTACTTCGACCCCGACGTCATGGGCACGGCGATCAACGACGGCATGGGTACCACCGACGCATTGCTGTTCGGCCGCCGAACGTGGCAGGGAATGGCCGCGGCATGGCCCGGGCGGGCCGGCGACCCGTACGCCGACCGGATGAACGCGGTCAAGAAGTACGTGGTCTCGCGGACGCTGACCGACGACGACCTGACCTGGAACAACACGATGCTGCTTCCGGGCGATCGCGCCGTCGCGGACATCGCTGCGCTTCGCGGCGAGCCCGGCGGCGACCTGGTGGTCTGGGGCAGCGCGAGCCTCGTCACGACCCTGCTGGCCGAGGGCCTGGTCGACGAACTGAATCTGATGATCGAGCCGATCCTGCTCGGCGGGGGCAAGCGGATCTTCCCTGAGGACGGCGCCGCCCGGCCGATGCAGCTCGTCAAGTCCATCACGGCCGCGACGGGCGTTCAGGTCTGCGCGTACCGGCCGGCGTCGTAGGGCGCGGCTCGCCGCAGCTCGGGCCTGCTAGGGCGTTGCCGTTGCCGAGCCCATCGGCCCGCCTGCCTGGCGAGCAGATGGTTGGAGGAGGCGGCTTGCCTCGCGAGCGGCGGTCACGGGGCGCCAACGCAGCGAAGAGCTGGGGTAACCGTCGGAGTATGGCGGCATCCAGGGGAAATCCGTGCCAGGTGCCAGGCTGGAGCCTTCGGCCAACCGGTCAATCGCGGTAGTCGCGTAGATGCTGCCGTTGGGCAGCCCGTCGAGGCCGTCCAACTCGGCCAGAGCGGAGCGCAGCGTGCCGGTCCAGGCTGTTCACGCGGGTCTTCAGTGCGTTGAACGGGAGCCCGGCGAGCCGCAGGGCGGGCATAGCAGTGCGTTTCAACAGAACTCTCCTCCAGATAGAACGATTGTTAGTACACGCTAGCTCCGCTCGGCTCTAGCTACAACGGCAGAAAGCCGCGCACCCTCTCGGTACTTTCCCGCTGTCCGTCGGCAACCGCATCGCGCCTCGGCAGCCCCGGTTGCACGGTGGCCGACCGGCCGGTCGCTACGGTCCACGGCGTGGAGAAGGTCGCCGCCGAGCTGGGACGCGTGCCCGAGACCCTGCTGTGGACGCTGTACCACCGTGCCGTCGAGGCGCGGCGGGAGGATGCCGTCCTGCGCGATCCGATGGCGGTCGAGCTCGTCGAGCGGATCGACTACCCGTTCGAGACGCGGTTCGGCTCGGGTGAGGGCTTCTCCCAGTGGCAGGCGCTGCGGGCGCGTTGCTTCGACGACGCCGTCCTGCGCTTCCTCACCGACAATCCGGAGGGGACCGTGGTCGCCCTCGGCGAAGGGCTCGAGACGCAGTTCTGGCGGGTCGACAACGGGAGCGTGCGCTGGCTGACCGTCGACCTGCCGGAGGTCGTCGAGCTTCGAGACCGGCTGCTCCCCCGGGAATCTCGCATGCGTGCGCTTGCCGGCTCCGCGCTCGACGCGGCGTGGGCCGACGAGGTCGACCCGGCGGCCGCTGTCCTCGTGACCGCCCAGGGTCTGCTGATGTACTTCGCGCCGGACGAGGCACGCGGCCTCGTCTCGAGCTGTGCCGAGAGGTTCCGAGGCGGCGGCCTCGTCTTCGACGTCGTCCCGCGCTGGCTCGTCGAGCGAAGCCGGCGCGGCCAGCTGAAGACGGAATCCGGATACGAGCCGCCGCCGTGGCACTGGGGCTTCGACGGGGAGGAGGAGAAGCGGCTGCGGGCTCTGCCGAACGTTGCCGAGCTGCGGACGCTTCGCCTGCCGCGCGGGCGAGGGGTCGTGCACGGAGCGCTCTTGCCGGCGGTCGCCCGGGTGCCGGGCCTGCGCCGCCTGATGCTCTCGGTGCTGGCCGCCCGCTTCGCCTAGGAGCTCGAAGTCGGCGCGACGCCGTACCCTGTGGTCTGCAGGAGCGGTCATGGAACGGACGATCGTCGACGGTCTCGAGCTGGAGTACGACCTGCGCGGGGACGGCGAGCCCGTCGTGCTGATCCACTGGGGCGTGGGCACGGCGTGGGCCGAGCCGCTCCTCGCCGAGGCCGCCCTGGCCGACCGGTACCGGCTGCTCAGCTACCACCGTGCGGGCTACGCCGGCAGCGGCAGCGTCGAGGGGCCGGTCAGCATGGCCCTGCACGCGGAGCATTGCCGCCTGCTCATGCGGAAGCTCGGGATCGAGCGGGCGCACATCGTCGGCCACTCGTCGAGCGCCGTCGTGGCGCTCCAACTGGCCCTCGACTCCCCGGAAGCGGTGCACACCCTCGTCTCGATGGAAGCTGCGCGTCCGGTGCCGTCGACGGAGATACAGGCGGAGTTCCTCCGGAGCGTGGCAGAGCCCGCGGTACAGCTGTACCGGGCCGGGGACACGGTCGGCGCCGTCGATACCTGGTCCCGGGGCGTCTTCGGGCCGGACTACCGGGCACCGCTCGACCAGACCCTTCCCGGGGCGTTCGACCAGACCGTGGCCGAGGCGGACGCATTCTTCCAGCAGGAGCTGCCCGCCCTGCGGCAATGGGAGCTCACGGAGGAGGACGCGAGCCGCATCACCCAGCCGGTTCTGCTCGTCCTCGGTGAGCGGTCGGTGCCGACGTTCCCCGAACGGCGGGACCTGCTGCTCGCCTGGCTCCCGAACGCGGAGACCTTCGACGTGCCCGGCGCGACGCACCTGTTGCACCTCGAGCGGCCACGCGAGACGGCTGAAGGGCTGGCTGCGTTCTTCGCGCGTCACCCGCTCACTTGATCGCCGGAGCGGGGTGTGGTACAAGAACCTACCTAGCGACCGATAGGTAGGTGGGATGCCGTACCGCATCGCCGTCGACACCGGCGGCACGTTCAGCGACGTCGTGGTCGTCGACGAGGAGGGGCAGCTGTCCCTCAGCAAGGCTCCGACGACGCCCGAGCGGATCTTCAGCGGGATCTCGGAGGCGCTTGCGCAGGGCGCCGCCGAGCGTGGCCTCACCCTGCCGGAGCTGCTGGGCGAGAGCGAGCTCTTCACCTACGGAACGACCGCCGCGACGAACGCGATCATCACGGGCCGGACGGCGCGCACGGCCTTCCTCACCACCGAGGGCTTCGCCGACACGCTCGTGCTGCGCGAGGGCGGCAAGCTGCATCCGTTCGATTTTCGGGCCGCGTACCCGCCGCCGTACGTCCCCCGGCGACTGACCTTCGAGGTGCGAGAGCGGGTGACCTCCGAGGGGACGGTGCTCGTGCCCCTCGACGTCGAGGCGACACGCGAGACCTTGCGGGGCCTGCGCGACCGCGGCATCGAGGCGATCGCCGTGTCGCTGCTGTGGTCGATCGTCGACCCGCGGCACGAGGAGGCCGTCGCGGAGCTGATCGAGGAGGAGCTCCCGGGCGTCGCCTACACCCTCTCGCATCGGCTCAACCCGATCATTCGGGAGTACCGGCGCGCATCGTCGGCGGCGATCGATGCGTCCCTCAAGCCGCTGATGCAGCGTCACCTGCGACGAGATGGATGCCGACCTGCGCGCAGGCGGCTTCTCGGGCGAGCTGCTCGTCGTGACGTCCTTCGGCGGTGTCCTGAACGTCGCGGACGTCTCGAGCCGCCCGATCTACTCCGTCAACTCCGGGCCGGCGGTGGCGCCCGTCGCAGGCAAGGCATACGCGGACGACGACCGGAACGTGATCGTCTGCGACATGGGCGGGACGAGCTTCGACGTCAGCGTCATCCGCGACGGCTACATCAAGTTCACCCGCGAGACGTGGCTGGGGGAGAGGTTCGTCGGGCACATCACGGGGCTCTCGTCGGTCGACGTCAAGAGCATCGGGGCGGGCGGGGGCTCGATCGCCTGGATCGACTCCGGCGGCCTCCTGCGCGTCGGGCCCGACAGCGCGGGCGCGGTACCAGGGCCCGTCTGCTACGGCCGCGGCGGGACCGAGCCGACGGTGACCGACGCGGCACTCGCGCTCGGCTTCATCGACCCCGACTACTTCCTGGGCGGCCGCATCAAGCTCGACCTCGGCGAGCGCCCGCGAGGCGATCCGGAGCCGGATCGCCGACCCGCTCGGCGTCGACCTCATGAGGGCGGCGTATTCGATCCTGGCGGTCGCGGACGAGCACATGGTGACGGCGATCCGCGACATCACCGTCAACGAGGGCCTGGACCCGCGCGAGTCGCTGGTCGTCGCCGGCGGCGGCGCGGGCGGCCTGACGATCGCCCGCATCGCCGAGGAGCTCGGCTGCGCGCGGGTGCTCGTGCCGCGCACCGCCGCCGCGCTTTCGGCGTGCGGGGGTCTACTCTCGGACGTCGTCGCCGAGTTCAGCGTCAGCCGCCGGGCCGACACCGACCGCTTCGAAGCCGCGGCGGTGAACGACGGCCTGGCGGAGCTCGAGCGCCAGATGGACGAGTTCCTCGACCGGCTGCAGGCTCCCGCGGACGCCCGTGGCAAGGAGTTCTTCGTGGAGGCGCGCTACCCGTACCAGGTCTGGGAGCTCGAGGTCCCCCTGCCGAACAGCCGGTTCGAGGGAGAGGAGGACGTGCGGGCGCTCGAGGAGGCCTTCCACGTCGTGCACGAGCGGGTCTTCGCCGTCAAGGAGCCGGGCCAGCGGCTCGAGTGCCTGTACTGGAAGGGGCGGTGCCACCGCGCGCCTGCCCAAGCCGAGCAGCGCCGCGGCTGGCCCTCGACGGCGCGACGCCGCCGCAGCCGAAGGGAACGCGGGAGGCCTCGTTCGGGCCCGGCGGCACGGCGGAAGTGCCTGCGTATCTCGGTGAGATGCTCGCGGCGGGCCAGCGAATCGGCGGGCCGGCGATCGTGGAGGAGCCGACCACGACCGTCGTCGTCCACCCTGGCTGGTCGCTGACCGTCACCGCTACCGGCGACTACCTGCTGGAGAAGGAGAGCGATGAAGGCTGAGGCCGGGCAACAGCTCGATCCGGTGCTGCTGGCGGTGCTCGCGAACCGCCTCGACGGCATCTGCCGGGAGATGACGAACACGCTGCTGCGCTCGGGGCGCTCGGCGGTGCTCAACATGGCCCGCGACTTCTCGTGCGCGCTCGTCACCGCCGAGAACGAGCTGCTGGCTTCGGCCGAGGGGCTTCCGGTCCACGTCATCGGCATGGAGTTCCTGGCCGAGGCGATGACGGAGCTCCATCCGCGGCTCGAGGAGGGCGACGCGTTCCTGCACAACGACCCCTATCTCGGCAACACGCACTCGGCCGACCACGCGATCCTCGTGCCGGTCTTCGTCGACGGCGAGCACCTCTTCACCGCCTGCGCGAAGGCGCACCAGGCGGACTGCGGCAACTCGCTGCCGACGACGTACTACCCCGGCGCGCGCGACATCTACGAGGAAGGCGCGCTGAACTTCCCGTGCGTCCGCATCCAGAAGGACTACCGCGACATCGAGGACGTGATCCGGATGTGCCGGCGCCGCATCCGGGTGCCCGAGCAGTGGTACGGCGACTACCTGGCGGCGCTCGGCGCCGCGCGGATCGCCGAGCGGCGGCTGAAGGAGCTGTGTGCCCAGTACGGGCTCGAGACGATCCGGCGCTTCGTCGCGGAGTGGTTCGACTACAGCGAGCGGCGCATGATCGAGGCGCTGCGGCAGCTGCCGGCCGGCGTCGCTCGAGGGCCTCGGCACCCACGACGCGTACCCGGGCCTGCCGGACGGGATCCCGCTGCGGGTCAAGGTGCAGATCGATCCGCACGGAGGGACGCATCCAGCTCGATCTGCGCGACAACCCCGACAACTATGCCGGCGGGCCTGAACGAGTCGCGGGCCTGCGCGACGAACAACGTCGTGATCGGGGTCTTCAACTCGATCGATCCCGACATCCCGCACAACGCCGGCAGCTTCAGGCGGATCGAGGTCGTGCTGCGCGAGGGGTGCATCGCCGGCATCCCGCTCTTCCCGCACTCGTGCTCGATGGCGACCACGAACGTCGCCGATCGGCTCGTCTGCATCACGCAGGCCGCGTTCGCCGACCTGGGGGAAGGCTTCGGGCTCGCCGAAGGCGCGATGGGCCTCGGCCCTGCCTACTCGCGTCGTCTCGGGACGCGATCCGCGGCTCGGCGGAGCGCCGTACGTCAACCAGATCTTCCTCGGGTCATCGGGTGGGCCGGCCGGCCCGGAGGCGGACGGCTGGCCGACCTACATGCTGCCCGTCGTCGCCGCTCTCCTCTATCACGACAGCATCGAGGTCGACGAGCAGAAGTACCCCTTCCACGTCTACGAGCAGACGCTGATCCGCGATTCGGAGGGCGCCGGGCGGCAGCGTGGCGGGCTCGGCTGCAGAGTCGTCTTCGGGCCGAAGGACGAGCCGATGACCGTTGCCTACTCGCTCGAGGGCTGCGACAACCCTCCGCGTGGAGTGCGCGGCGGGCGCGCCGGTGCCCCGACGGCGGTCTGGAAGCACGAGGCCGACGGGACACAGGCCGAGGTGCCGCGCGTGGCGGCGGTCGAGCTGGCGCCGTGGGAGCGGATCGTCTCGGTGACGAGCGGCGGCGGTGGCTACGGCCACCCCGCGGAGCGAGACCCGGCGCTGGTCCTCGACGACGTGCTGGAGGGCTGGGTGAGCCGGGAGCGGGCAGAGTCCGAGTACGGCGTCGTCTTGCGGCCCGGGGCTGCGGAGGGCGAGCTCGAGATCGACGAGGAGGCGACCGGCGCGCTCCGCGCACGGCTCGTGGAATGACGGCCGCTCCCGCCTCGATACCCCGGACCGACCTGCTCACGCTGCCCGGGGCGCTGGCTCGTTGGGCGCGCACGCAGCCCGAGGCGCCGGCGCTCGCCCAGGGCGCAGAGCAGCTCACGTATCGCGAGCTCGCGGCGGTCGTCGAGGATCTCGCAGGCCGACTCGGGCAGGCCGGCGTCGGCTCGGGGGAGCGCGTGGCCCTCGTCGGCGAGAACACGGTGGAATGGGCGGCCTGCTTCCTCGCAGCCCTGCGGCTCGGTGCCGTCGTCGTGCCGCTCAACCGGCGGCTCAGCCCGCTCGAGCTCGGCAGGCAGATCGACCTGTGCCGGCCGCGGCTCGTGGCGGCGGGAGAGGCGGAGCGCGGCACGCTCGAGCGTGCCGGGACGACGGGCTCGTATCCGACCCTGGCGCTCGAGCGCGACGCCGAAGCGGAATCGGTCTGGCGCCTGCCCCGGGGAGAGGTCGACGCGCGCGTCTCCGGGCCGGACGCGGCGCTGATCAGCTTCACGTCGGGAACGACCGGGGCCCCGAAGGGCGCCGTGATCACGCACGAGGCTCTCGTTCGCAGCGCCTCGTCGTTCGTCCCGCACCTCGAGACGTCGGAGGCGGACTCGACGCTCGTGCTCGTGCCGCTCTTCCACAACACCGGCTTCGCCGACCAGCTCACCCAGATGCTGCTCGTCGGCGGCGCCGTCGACCTGCTGCGCGAGTTCGGGACGGCGGCGGCGCTCGACGCGCTCGCGGCGCGCCCTGCGAGCTACCTGATCGCCGTTCCGAGCATCTTCCGGCTCCTGATGCTCCACGAGCGCGCCGACGACGCGTTCCGGCACTGCCGCGTCGCCGTCTACGGCGGAGCGCCGATGCCCACGCCCTGGATCGAGGAGCTTGCCCGCCGCTGGCCGTCGCTCCGGCTGTTCAACTGCTACGGGCTGACCGAGTTCACGTCGGTCAGCCATCTGCTGGCGCCGGAGCTCGCACGCACGCACGCCGACTCCGTCGGGCACCCGGTCGAAGGCGTTCACCACCGGATCGTGGACGAGCGAGGTCGAGCGCTGCCAACCGGCCGGACCGGCGAGATCGAGCTGGCCGGGCCGACGCGGATGCAGGGCTACTGGGAGGCCGAGGCCGCGACGGACGAGGTCTTTCGCGGCGAGTGGCTGCGGACCGGCGACGTGGGTGAGATCGATGCCGACGACTTCCTCGTGCTGCGCGGCCGCGCCGCGGACGTGATCAACCGCGGCGGCGAGAAGGTCCACGCCGCGCAGGTCGAGGATGCGCTGAGCCGGCTGCCCGCCGTGGCGGAAGCGGCGGTCGTCGGCGTGCCGCACCCGATCTTCCAGGAGAGCGTCGTCGCCTGCGTCGTCGTCCGCGACGGCCACGAGCTCGACGAGGAGGCCGCCCGGGCGCACCTCGCCGAGCGGGTGCCGGACTACGCGATTCCCGAGCGTTTCGAGCAGGTCGACGAGCTGCCGCGCAACGCCGCCGGCAAGCTCGACCGGCCGCGAATCCAGGCGGCCGTCGCCGGTTCCGAAGCCGCGGTCGAGCCATGAAGGCGGTCGGCGAGGCGCCCGAGCGGGAGCGCGCGCAGGAGCTGCTGCGCGTCGCGGCCGAGCTCTTCTTCGAGAAGGGCTACGAGTCGACGACGACGCGCGAGATCGCGGAGGCGCTCGAGATCAAGTCCGCGAGCATCTACTACCACTACGAGAGCAAGGAGCAGATCCTGTTCGAGCTCATCCGCTCGACGATGGAGCAGCTCACTGCCGGGGTACGAACGGCTGTCGACCGCGAGCCCGACCCGGAGCGGCAGCTCGCCGCGCTCGTCGTCCACCACGTCGTGATGCATGCCTTGCGGCCGAGGGAGACGACGCTCGGCGACACGGAGCTGCGCAGCCTCACCGGCGAGCGCCGTGACCAGGTGCTGCGGCTGCGCGACGAGTACGAGAGCCTTGTCGTGCAGGTGCTCGATCAGGGCGCGGCCGCAGGGCTGTTCCACCCGCTCGACCTCAAGCTGACCGCCTACGCCGTCATCGCGCAATGCACGAACGTCGGCATCTGGTTCCGTGACGGCGGCAGGCTGTCGCTCGAGGAGATCGCACACATCCACGCCAATCTCGCGCTCCGGCTCGCGGGGGGAGCGCGAATCAGCCGCGAGGTCGTCGCCGGCCTGGCCGAGGCCGCGCGCGCCTTCCACACGGAGACCGCTCGGAACGGAGGACCCGATGGGACTGCGAACGCCTGAGGAGTACGTCGAGAGCCTGCGCCAACAGCACCCCGAGGTGTACGCGCGCGGCCAGCGGATCGAGAACGTCGCCGACCACCCGCTCTTCTCGTCGACGCTCGCCTGCTGGGGCCGGTGGGTCTTCAGCGCAGCTCACGATCCCGAGCTCGCGGAGACGATGGTCGCGCAGTCCGACCTCATCGGCGAGCCCTGCCACGTCTTCTGGCACATGGCGACCGACGCGCGACGAGCTCGTCCAGAACCTGTGGGCCGCGCGGCTGCTGTCCGAGCGGTCGCCGCTCTCGGGCTACGCGAGCATCGGCCGCGACGAGCTCCAGGCGCTGCTCATCGTCTCCCACGACGTCGACGCGGCGAAAGGCACGGACTACCACCCGCGTGTCCTCGAGTACGTGAAGCGCTTCCAGCGCGAGCAGATCATGACCGCCGCCGCCGTCACCGACGTCAAGGGCGATCGCAGCAAGCGCCCCGCCGACCAGGACGACCCGGACCTCTACCTGCACGTGGTCGACCGTTCGAGCGACGGCATCGTCGTGCGAGGCGCCAAGGCCCACACGTCCGGCTCGGTCGTCTCGAACGAGCTCGTGATCATCCCGACGCGGGCGATGCGGGAGGAGGACAGCGACTACGCCGTCGTCGTTCGCGATCCCGGTGGACACGCCCGGCCTCAAGCTCGTCTGCCGGGGCTTCAGCGGCGAGTACACGAACGAGTTCGAGGCACCGGTGTCGTGCCACGACGACCTGATGGAGTCGTTCACGATCTTCGACGACGTCTTCGTGCCGTGGGAGCGCGTCTTCCTCTGCGGCGAATGGGAGTTCGCGGGCGACGTGGCCAACACGTTCGCGAACGTCAACCGCCAGGGCTACCTCGGCGCGGACGTCGGGAAGCTGCGCCTGTTCATCGGCGCCGCCCAGCTGGTCGCCGAGCTGAACGGCGTCGCGAACGTCCCGCACATCCGGGACAAGATCATCCAGATGATCCGGCTCGAGCGCGCCGTCTGGGCCTGTGGTCTCGCTGCCTCCCTCGAGAGCCACAGCCGCGCGCCGGGCTTCCAGGTTCCCGATCCCGTGATCACGAACGCCGGCAAGAACATCTGCATGGAGGGCCACTACATGGCCGCCCGCCACCTGCTGGAGATCGCCGGCGGCTCGGTCATGACTGCGCCCTACGCCGAGGACATCCTGCATCCGGACCTCCGGCCCTATGTCGAGAAGTACTACCGCGGCGCCGAGCCGGGGAACGCGATGGAGCGCCTGCGCGTGATGAAGCTGATCCGCGACCTCGTCGCGTCCGAATACGGGGGCTACTGGTACACGGAGATCATCCACGGCTCCGGATCCCCTGCCGCCGAGATGATCCAGATGTACCGCGAGCACGACCTCGACGCCTGCAAGGCGCTCGCGACGCTGGCGCTGAAGGGAAGCGCTGCGGTCGAGGTTCCGGCGGCGCGGGCCTGAGCGACGGGTCCGGCGCGGCTGCGCCGACGGTTTCGCTAGGTTTGGAAGGCGGTGCGCGGGCCCTCTGCCCGCGCACTCTCTTTTCGAGACCTGGGAAGGAAGTGCGCCCGGATGTGCGGGATCGCCGGATATAGCCTGTGCGCGCGGAGCGGGGTCGACCGCACCCGTGCGGCCCAGGCGCTGCTCGCGGGCATCGCGGAGCGGGGGTCGGACGCCGTCGGCGTCGCGTCTGCCGGGCCCGGCCTTCCCACCGTCACGCACAAGGTCAGAGGCGGGGCGCGCGCGATGCTCGACAGCGTGCACGTGCCCGCGTCTGCCGTGAGCGTCCTCGTCCACGTCCGCGACTACACGAAGGGCCACCCGAGCGTCGGTGAGAACAACCACCCGATCCGGCACGGTGCCGTGGTCGGGATTCACAACGGGATCATCGTCAACGACGAGGAGATCTTCGCCCGGGACGGATTCGACCGCGCTCACCCGTGCATGAGCGTCGATTCCGAAGCGATCTTCGCGCTCGTCGACCGTGCCGAATCGCGGCGACGCATCCGCGCCCTCGAGGACCTGCACGGCACGATGGCCGCCGCCTGGCTCGACGAGCGGAAGCCGGACGCGCTCTTCCTGGCGCGGGGCATCGGGCGGCCGCTGTGGATCGGGTCGAGCGCCGACGGCCTCTTCTTCGCCTCCACGCGGGACGCGTTCGACCTGCTCGAGCGCTACGCGGCCGTCGAGCCCATCGAGGCCTCGGAGGTGCCGGAAGGCACGCTGCTGACGGTCGTCGGCGGCGCGACCGAGCGGCGCGAGCGCTTCCGCCCACGCGCGTTCGAGCGGGAAGCTCCGCCGGCGGTGAAGGCGCCCGGAGAGCGCGCGTTCTGCGTCGCGCGGCTGGCCGTCCTGGCAGCCGCCTAGATTGTCTGGCTCGTTCAGTCCTCCGGCGTGCGCAGGACGACTCTCGACACCTTGCACTGCGAGCTTCGGCGGCGGCCGCGCTCGGACGCTGAAGAGCGCGCTGGCGACCGAGCCGCTCGAGCGGTTGCGCCGCGACGACCCGGACGAGCTCGTCCGTCGGACGGCGGCCGCGGTCCTGCGTGGGTTCCCACCCTCCTGACCGGGAGAGCGCGGCCCGGCTACGGGCGCAGGATGACCTTGCCGAAGACCTCGCGCGCCTCGATCAGGCGATGGGCTTCGGCGGCCTGCTCGAGGGGCAGCTCGCGGTCGATCACGGGCCGGAGCCGGCGGTCGCTTGCGAGGGCGATCAGGCGCTCGAGCGTCGCGCGAGCAGCGGGTGCGGAGCCGATGCCGATGATGCGCGCCTGCCTGTCGACGAGATTCCAGACGTCGAAGGAGACCGTGGGATCGCCGACCGCGCCGGGGGTCACGAGCCGGCCGCCCCTGGCGAGCGCGGCGACGCTCGTGGCGAACGTCTCGGCGCCGACCGGGTCGAAGACCACGTCGGCCTCGAGCCCGCCCACACGAGGGTCGTCGTACGCGAATGCCTCGGCCCCGAGCGCCGCCACCCGGTCGAGCTTCCCGGCGCTCGCCGTGGCGAAGACGGTCGCGCCCAGCGCCCGGCCGATGTCCACGGACGCCTGACCGGTGGCGCTCGAGGCCGCCTGCACGAGGAGGCGGGCGCCTTCCGCGAGCCCGGCCAGCTCGACGATCGCCCACCAGGCGGTCCTGTACGGGACACCGATCGCCGCCGCCGTGGCGGCCGAGAGCGAGTCCGGAATCGCCCAGGCCCGCTCCTCGGCGACTGCGACGAGCTCCGCGTAGCAGCCGCGGGCTCCCGTGACCAGCACACGCCCGCCGGTATCGGCGCGGGTGCCGGCGGCGTCCCTGCCGAGGATCGCCGGGAACCTGGAGGCCTCGCGGGCCCGCTGGTTCACGTCGTAGTGGTTCACCCCGGCCGCCTCGACGCGGACAAGCGTTTCGCCCGGCCCCGGCTCCGGATCGGGCACCTCTTCCAGGCGCAGCACCTCCGGCCCGCCCGTTTCGTGCATGACGACGGCGCGCACTGCGCCTACTGTAGCCCTCTCGCCAGGGCTCCCCCGGGACGCGCGTCGTAGCGGCGAAAGCCGGGGAGGCCGGCTGCGAGGGCGCGCGACCGACGCCACGCAGAGGATGCCGCCGGAGACGGCGGACGCCCGTATCCCCGCGAACGAGGCGACCAAGCCGGCCTCGACGTTGCCGAGCAACGGGCCGCTCGTGTAGCTGACCATCTCGATGCCCGCGAGACGTCCGCGCAGGTGGTCGGGAATGGTCTGGTTCCAGATCGTCGTCCGGAAGATGCCGCTGACCATGTCGGCGAACCCCGCGAGCGCAAGAAACGTCAGCGCGAGCGCGAGCGAGCCGGCCAGGCCGAAGCCGACGACGGCGAGTCCCCACACCGAGGCCGCCAGGATGACCGCGAGGCCGTGCCGGTGCACCCGCCCGACCCAGCCGCTCGTCGCGCTCGCGACCAGGGCTCCCGCCGCAGGCGCCGCGTAGAGCAGCCCGAGGGCCCCGGGGCCGCCGCCGAGCTCCTTCGCGAAGGCGGGGAAGAGCGCCTCCGGTATCCCGAAGAACATGGCGGCCATGTCGACGAAGTACGTGCCGAGCAGCTCGGGGCGGCCGCGTGCGTAGCGCAGCCCTTCGACGATTCCCCGGAGGCTCGGCTGCTCGGCGTCCGGAGGCGGCGGCACCGCGCGCATGCGCATGAGCACGACGAGCGAGATCGCGAACGTGGCGATGTCGAAGCCGTAGGTCGCGGGCAGCCCGATCGCGGCGATGAGGCCGCCGGCGAGCGCCGGGCCGGCGAGGGCGCCGAACGTGAAGCGGAACGACGTCGAGCGCGCTCGCGGCGGCCAGCTCGTCGCGCTCGACGAGGCGAGGCGTCGAGGGCGTCGAGCGACGGCCGCTGGATCCCGTAGAAGGCCGCGTCCAGCCCGGCGACGGCGAAGAGCACCCACAGCTTCGGATCGGGCAGGAGGCTGTTCGCGAGCAGCATGCCGCCGGCGGCCATCATCCCGAGCTCGCTGAAGAGCACCATGCGCCGGCGGTCGATCGCGTCGGCGAGCGCTCCACCGACGAACGCAATCCGAGGATCGGCGACGAGCTCGGCCAGCCCGATCAGGCCGACCACGAGCGAGGAGCCGCTGAGCTCGTAGGCCTGAAAGGGGATCGGCGACGAACGTGACCATCGAGCCGAGAAACGAGACCGTCTGGCCGATGAAGAGCAGCCGAAACTCCCGGTGCCGCCGCAGCGGCCCGACGTCGAGCACGGCAACCCCGAGGCTGCGCCGGATCGGGCCGGGCCCCTTGCCGGGGAAGACCGGCGGCGCGGGGGAGAGCCGCTCGCCTTCGTGAAGGCCCGGATCCGCGCCGTCGCCGTTCTCGTCGGGCATGGCGCCGCACCCTAGTGCAGCGTCGTGACGATTCCGTCGCCCACCCGGCGGTCGCCGGGCGCGCGTCACCTCTAGGCTTTCCGTACGTGGGCACGATCGTGGTCGGGGTCGACGGCTCGCCGGGCTCCCTGGCGGCGCTGCGCTTCGCTCTGGCCGAGGCCCGGCTTCGCGGCGCGACCGTCGTCGCCGTGTACGCGTGGGTGTTCCCGCTCGCCGAGGCGCCCGAGCCGTTCCTGCTGGAGTACCCCGGGCCGCACGTGGACACGCTCGGCCAGGTGACCGCGGCTATCGCGCTCCAGTCGGAGGAGCGCCTCGACCGGGCCTTGCAGGAGGTCGCCCCCGAGGCCGAGGGAATCGAGGTCGAGCGCAGCGTCACTGAGGGCAACGCCGCCGCGGTATTGATCGAAGCGTCGACGGACGCCGACCTGCTCGTCGTCGGCAGCCGCGGTCTCGGTGGGTTCAGCCGCCTCCTGCTCGGCTCGGTGAGCCGCCAGTGCGTCTCCCATGCGAGCTGTCCGGTGGTTGTCGTGCCCAGCCCGCATGACGGCTGAGACGCACGGACGCGGACAGACTCGCGAGGCGCGGGACGTCATCCTCCGCGACGGGACGACGTTGCGGCTCCATCCGCCGCAGGCCGTGGAGGCCGACGCGCTGCTCGACTTCTTCTCGCGGCTGTCGCAGGAGAGCCTGTATTTCCGCTTTCACGGGTTCCCCAGCGTCGGGCCGGCCCTCGTTGCGCCCTTCCTCGAGCCGGACGGCGTGGAACGCGGGACGCTGGTCGGCACACTCGCGGAGCCCGGCGGTGAGCGGATCGTGGCTGTCGCGAGCTGGACACGCCTCCGCGACCCGCGAACGGCGGAGGCCGCCTTCGCCGTCGAGGACCCGATGCAGGGCAGGGGCGTCGGCACCCGTCTCCTCGAGCAGCTCGCGCTGTCCGCAGCCGAGGCTGGCATCGAGAGCTTCGTGGCCGAGGTGCTCTACGAGAACCGCGCGATGCTGCGGGTCTTCGAGGACGCTGGCTTCGACGTCACGCGGTCGGTCGCCGGAGGCACCGTCGAGGTTCGTTTCCCGATCGAGCCGAGCGAGAGCTACCGCGCGCACGTCGACCAGCGCGATCACGTCGCCGTCGTCGCCTCGTTGCGCCCGTTCTTCTCGCCGGAAAGCCTGGCCGTTGTCGGCGCCTCGGCGCGCAAGGGCTCGCTCGGAGGCGCGGTCTTTCGCAACGTCGTCGGTGCGGGCTTCGCGGGCGCCGCCTACCCCGTGAACCGCTCGGGCGATGCCGTGGCGGGCGTCTCCGCGGTGCGGTCTCTGGCCGAGCTCGCGGAGCCGGTCGACCTGGCGGTCATCTGCGTTCCCGCGGAGTCGGTGCTCGAGGCCGCCGAGGAGGCGCTACGGCACGGGACGCGTGCCCTCTGCGTGATCTCGGCTGGATTCGCCGAGGTGGGGGAGCCGGGCGCGAGACGCCAGGAGCAGCTGCTCGCTCTCGTCCGTGCCCACGGCGCGCGCCTCGTAGGGCCCAACTGCCTCGGGATCGCCGTCAGCCGATCCCGGCTCAACGCGACGTTTGCTCCGGCGGCGTTCCCCGAGGGGCCGATCGGGTTCGCGTCCCAGAGCGGCGCTCTCGGCCTCGCGCTGCTCGAGGCCGCCCGCTCGCGGGCGCTCGGCTTCTCGGCCTTCGTCTCGATCGGGAACAAGGCCGACGTCTCCTCGAACGACCTGCTCGAGTACTGGGAGGAAGACGACGAGACGAAGCTCGTCCTGCTCTACCTCGAGTCCTTCGGCAACCCGCGCAAGTTCGCGCGCGTCGCCCGGCGCGTCGCACGTGCAAAACCGCTGCTCGCTGTCAAGAGCGGCCGCACGCAGGCGGGCGCCCGGGCCGCCGCGTCTCACACGGCCGCCCTCGCGGGCTCGGAAACGGCGGTCGATGCGGTGTTCCGCCGCGCCGGCGTCACCCGCGCGGCGTCGCTCGAGGAGCTTCTCGACGTCGCGGCGCTCTACGCGAGCGGAGCCGCACCGCGCGGCCGCCGGGTCGCCGTCCTCACGAACGCGGGAGGGCTCGGGATCCTGTGTGCAGACGCGTGCGCGGCGGCCGGCCTCGAGCTGCCGCGGCTCGGGGCCGCCACAAGACGCGCGCTCGAGCGCCTGCTGGCGCCCGAGGCGAGCCTCGACAACCCGGTCGACATGCTGGGCTCGGCGACAGCCGCGGCCTACGAGCAGGCGCTTCCGTTCGTGCTCGGGGACGACCGGATCGACGCGGTCGTCGTGCTCTTCGTCCCGGCGGCGCAAGTTGAGGCGGAGGCCGTCGCCGCGGCCGTAGTGCGATGCGCGGACGTGGATGCGAGCGGCAAGCCGATCCTCGCGTCGATCGTGACGGCAGACGGCGTTCCGGGACCGTTCCGGCGTGCCGGCTCGCGTGTCGCCGCGTTCCCGTACCCAGAATCGGCGGCGCGGGCACTCGGCCGTGCCGTCGAGCGTGCGGAGTGGCTCCGGCGCCCGGCCGGGGCCGTTCCCGAGCTGCCGGGCGTGCGCCGCGACGAGGCGGCGGCGATCGTGGCCGATGCGCTACGGGGGTCGACCGACGCATGGCTGGCACCGGCGGAGGTGCGCCGGCTGCTCGAGACGTACGGCCTTCCGCTCGTTGCGGAGCTCATCGCCGACACTCCAGATGCGGCGGCTGCTGCGGCACACGAGCTCGGCTTTCCCGCCGTCGTCAAGACGGCTGTGCCGGGCATCCACAAGGCGGACGTGGGTGGAGTGGCCCTCGAGCTCGCCGACGAGGCCGAGGTCCGGGCCGCCGCGGACAGGATCGGATTCCCGGTCGTCGTCCAGCCGATGCTTCGCGGCAATGCCGAGCTCCTCGCCGGGGTCGTGGAGGATCCCGTGTTCGGGCCGCTCGTCGCATTCGGCCCGGGCGGTCGCCTCGCAGAGCTCATCGGCGAGGCGGGCTTTGCGATCGTGCCGCTGACGGACGCCGATGCCGACGAGCTCGTGCTCGCCGGACGGGCGGCCGTGCTGGTGCACGGCTTCCGGGGCGCTCCGCCGTCGGATCCCGCCGCGCTCGCCGAGCTGCTGCTCCGGCTCTCGCGTCTCGCCGACGACCTGCCCGAGGTCGCCGAGCTCGACCTCAATCCCGTGCTCGGCCTGGCCGAGGGCTGCGTGGTGGTCGACGCACGGGTGCGCGTGGCGACGAGGGAGCCGGTGCCACGCGCGAAAACGTGGTGAGACTCGATCTGGCGTCATAGGATGGGCTGGACCGCCAAGCCGTCGCGCAGACGGCGGGGCACCAGCGGCGAACGGAGGAGGAGGGCGGCATGAACATCGTGATCGGGTACGACGGGTCGGAGGACGCCAAGCGGGCTCTTGCCCGGGCGGCCGGGCTCGCGAACCTGGGCAACGTGATCGTCGTCACGGGCGCCGGCGTCGGTGCGACTACGACGGTGCACGGCTCGACGAACCCGTCGATTGGCGAAGACGAGGAGGAGGCCGAGCGCGAGCTGGCGGAGGCGAAGGCCATGCTCGAGGGCAAGGGCGCCACCGTGGAGCTCGTGGAGGGTCGTGGCGACGCCGCCGACGCGATCTGCGAAGCCGCCAAGGAAGCGGGGGCCGATCTCATCGTCGTGGGCACACGCGGTCGCGGGGTGGCGGCCCGGGCGCTGGGCGGGTCCGTCTCGACGAAGGTCATCCACAACGCGCCCTGCGACGTGCTCGTCGTTCGCTGACCCCGCGCGGTAGGTTGCCCGCCGGGAGGCAGCCGAGTCTCGAACCAGGCCGACAACCCGCAGCACGACCTGCATGGGACGACCGGGCCCGGCACCCGGCCGCCCGCATTGCTGGTCGACCTCTACCAGCTGACGATGGCGCAGAGCTACTTCGCAGAGGGCATGCACGAGCGACTCGCGACCTTCAGCCTCTTCGCGCGCCGTCTGCCGCCGGGGTGGGGGTACCTCGTCGCCGCCGGCCTGGACGACGCGCTCGCCTACCTCGAGGGCTTCGCGTTCACCGACGACGAGCTCGAGTATCTCGGAGGCACCGGGCTCTTCCAGGCGGACTTCCTCGCCTTCCTCGCGCGTGTCCGGTTCAGCGGCGTGGTACGGGCGATGCGGGAAGGCACCCTTTTCTTTCCGGACGAGCCCGTGCTCGAGGTAGCCGGCCCGATTCTCGAGGCCCAGCTCGCCGAGACGATGGTGCTCAACGAGATTCACTTCCAGTCGCTCGTCGCGGCGAAGGCAGCCCGTTGCGTGGACGTCGCCGCCGGGCGCACGCTCGTCGACTTCAGCCTGCGGAGGACGCACCGAGCCGACGCCGGGATGCGCGTGGCACGGTCGAGCTTCCTCGCCGGCTTCGACGCGACGAGCAACGTGCTTGCCGGCCTCCGGTACGGCATCCCGACCGCGGGGACGATGGCGCACTCCTACATCAAGTCGTTCCCGGATGAACTGGAGGCGTTTCGCGCGTACTGCCGCGCCTACCCCGACCGCGCCATCCTGCTCGTCGACACGTACGACACCGTCGAGGGCGCTCGTCGCGCCGCCGTGGTCGGGCGCGAGCTGGCCGAGTCGGGCCACCGGCTGCTCGGCGTGCGGCTCGACTCGGGCGATCTCGCACAGCTGGCGCGGGACGTGCGAGCCGTGCTCGACGAGGCGGGCCTCAGGGACGCGATCGTGTTCGCAAGCGGTGGGATGGACGAGCGCGATATCGAGGGGCTCCTCGCAGCAGGCGCGCCGATCGACGGGTTCGGCATCGGCAGCCGGCTCGGCACCGTGGCCGACTCGCCCTATTTGGACATGGCGTACAAGCTTGTTGCCTTCGACGGCCGTCCGACGCTGAAGCTTTCGGGCAGTACGGCCATGTGGCCCGGCGCCAAACAGGTCTGGCGGTTGGCGGCAGAGGGCGCCTACGCGCGCGACGTCCTCGGCCTGGCCGGCGAGGACGGCCCCCAGGGCGGTGAGCCGATGCTCGTCGAGGTCATGCGCGGCGGGAAACGCGTCGGGCTCGATTCGCTGGGAGACGCCCGGGCGCGGTGCGCGACACAGCGTGCGCTGCTTCCGGAACGGCATCGAGCGCTCGACGCAGAGCGCTACGACGTCGAGCTCAGCGCAGGCCTCGCCGAGCTCCGGCAGCAGGCTGTCGCCGAGGCTCTCCTGCACCACGGTTCGCCCCCGGTTCCGTAGTCGGCCGCACGCGGATCAGCGCCTCCGCGGATGACCTGCGGCGCTCATCGCTCGACGATTTGGTACATACGCTTCGTCGACGAAGGGAGCTTCGATGACGGACCGGCCGTATCGCGTAGTCGTCGCCGGCGCCGGCGTGGCCGGTCTCGAGACGGTGCTCGCACTGCGCGAGCTGGCGCACGATCTCGTGGACGTCGAGGTCATCGCTCCCGAAGGCGACTTCGTCTATCGCCCGCTCGCCGTGATCGAGCCGTTCACCGCAGGGCCGCTCTACAGGTTCCCTCTTCGCGAGCTGCTCGGGGGACAGGGCGCTCGGCACCGCCGGGATGCTCTGGCCGCAGTGGATCCCCTGGCGGGACAGCTCACGACCCGCCGGGGCGATGTGCTCGAATACGACGCACTCGTGGTCGCCTGCGGCGGCCGCCCGGTCGAGGCGCTCCCCGGCGCGCTGACGTTCAAGGGGAGCGACGACAGCAAGGCATTTCGATCGCTGATCGACGAGCTCGAAGCCGGCAGCGCGCGGCTGGTTGCGTTCGCCGTGCCCGGTGACTCGGGATGGGTGCTGCCGCTCTACGAGCTTGCCCTGCTCACCTCCGCGTGGCTCGACGGACGGGGACGGTCGAACGTAGGCATCACCGTCGTGACGCCGGAGCCGGCTCCGTTGGCACAGTTCGGAACGACGGCGAGCGACGCGGTCGCCGCGTTGCTGGTCGAACGCGGCATCGAGGTGATCCCCGACACCTACGCTGTCGACGTCGCAGCCGGCGCTCTGCGCACAACGGAAGGCCGAATCATCCCCGCGGACCGTGTCGTCACGCTCCCCAGGCTCGTGGGCCCGGGCATTCAGGGCCTGCCGAGCGATCGCGACGGGTTTCTCGCAATCACCGATCACGGGGCCGTTCACGACGCTCCCGACGTCTACGCGGCAGGGGACGCCACGGTGTTTCCCATCAAGCAGGGCGGTATCGCGACGCAGCAGGCCGATGCCGTTGCCGAGGCGATCGCCGCGCGCGTAGGAGTGCCGCTCGTGCCGCGCCCGTTCCGGCCGGTGCTCCGCGGCCTGCTGCTGACGGGAGGCGTGCCGCGGTACCTGCGGGCCGAGCTAGGCGGTGGGCAGGGCGAGACCTCGAGCATCGCGGTCGACCCGCTCTGGTGGCCGCCGAGCAAGGTCGCGGGGCGTTACCTGGCGCCGTTCCTGGCGGGGCTGGTCGGCGAGGCGGCCGTGCCGCCCGGCGCGGTCCGGGTCGAGGTCGACGTGGAGCTCCCGGGGCCCGGCTTGCCCTGATGAGGGCGCTCAGACGGGCTCGTGCTTCTTGCTACGATACAGTCGAGGCCGGTAGCCAGAGCGCCGGGTGCGCTTGCACCGGTTTCTCGCCTACCTGAAGTGGGCACTCACACATTCGAGAGAGGAACGACCGTGAGATCCCTGCCGGAGATCAAGGAAGAGCTGGACGTTGCCACGCGCCGGCGCGTCGAGCTCTGGGAGCAGCTCGGCCACGGCGCGGACAGCGATGCGAAGCACGAGCTGGAGCGGCTCAACGCCCGCATCGCCGAGCTGTGGGACGAGTTCCGTACCGTGCGCGTCCGGGAGCGGTTCGGATCGCCCGAGCCGATTCTGCAGAGGGCGGAGCGCGACAAGCGGCTCGAGCGTGAGCTCAACCGGCAGGCCGAGGCGGCCCGATCCGACCGCCGGGCGGCGTAGCCCGCGCGCGGGCGACCTCGTCCGCGAGGACGAGCCGGGCGCCGGCGGCTTGCATCTCCCCGAGCGCGCGTTTACCGTCGCCCGGCTCCACGTTCACCGCACGGGTCGCATCCTCGATCACCGTGACCTCGAAGCCGAGGCGGCGCGCGTCGAGCGTGCTGTTCTTGACGCAGTAGTCGGTCGTGAGCCCGCCGATGTACACGTGGTCGACGCCATGCTCGCGCAGCAGTTCGGCGAGCCCGGATTCGTGGAAAGCCGAATACCCCTGGCTGAACCGATCCTGACCCTTGTCCACCACGATGTCGATCCTGCTCCGATCCAGCCCCGGATGGAGCTCGGCGCCGGGCGTGCCCGCAACGCAGTGAACGGGCCAGACCGACGGTGGATCGCTGCCGCGCCAGCGGGACGGATCGACCTCGACGCCGATGAACGAGCCGTGGTCGGGCGGGTGCCAGTCCCGGGTGGCGATCACGAGGTCGAAGCGCGACGCGAGGTCGTTCAGCACGGCCGCGATCGTGTCCCCACCGACGACCGGCAGCGCTCCGCCCGGGCAGAAGTCCCGCTGGAAGTCCACGATGAGCAGCGCGTCCATCGAGACCGTGATAGCAGGAACCCGACGCCGGAGGCTACGTCCAATCGGTAGCTCGCCGCAACCGGCTCAGCGCGCTCTCGGATGCGGGCGGCTACCCTGCTCGTCAGGCTCTGTCTTCGTGATGCCAATCGCACACCGATCCGCTTGTCGCGGAGAGCGCCTGTGAGCGCCGGCCGCGTCGCACTTCTCGTCTTCGGGAGCCTCGCGACGCTCGTCGCCCTCGGGGCGCTTGCCGCGGGAGCCTTCGGGCTGTGGCTTCACGAGACCAAGCGCGACTCGGACGGTTTCTACACGACGCGCACCGAGCTGTCGACGCCGACCTCCGCGCTCTCCTCGGAGGGGTTCGACATCGCGGACGTGGACGACTGGCCGTTCGGTGAGGGCACCTTCGCCACGGTGCGCCTGCAGGGGGCCAGCGTCGACCCGGCGCACGAGATCTTCATTGGCATCGCTCCCGAGCTGGACGCGCGGCGCTACCTCGCGGGTGTCGAGCACGACGAGGTCATCGACCTCAACTTCGGCGGGAGCCTCGACGACGCGACCGTCGACTACAGGCGTCGCCCCGGGTCGAACACTCCCTCCCCGCCGGCTGAGCAGTCCTTCTGGGCCGCCTCGGTCTCGGGGGCGGGGTCGCAGACCCTCGACTGGGATCTCGAGGACGGGCGCTGGACGATCGTCGTCATGAACGCCGACGCGGCCCCCGACGTCGAGGTCGACATGACGCTCGGCGCGAAGGTGCCGTTCATCCTCGGTCTCGCCATCGGATTGCTCGCAGGCGGCGCCTTGCTGCTGCTCGCCGGCGCCACGATGCTCTATTTCGGCGCACGGTCGCGGCCGCCGGCTGCGGTCCCGGCCGGCGGCGCGGCTCCGGTCGCGGCCGGCGCGGCGGTGACGACAGGCGCCGGGACGCTCCCTCCCGCGGCGGAAGCTCCGCCTGCCGCGCTCGCAGGGCGGTCCTACCCGGTCGCCGTCGAAGGAGAGCTCGACTCGGAGCTCTCGCGTGGGCTCTGGCTCGCCAAGTGGCTGCTCGCGATTCCGCATTATCTGGTGCTCTTCTTCCTCTGGATCGCGTTCGTCGTGATGACGATCGTGGCGTTCTTCGCGATCCTCATCACGGGTCGCTATCCGCGCGGCATCTTCGACTTCAACGTGGGCGTCATGCGCTGGAGCTGGCGTGTCGCCTTCTACAGCTACAGCGCGCTTGCGACCGACCGGTACCCGCCGTTCACGCTCGATCGCGTCGCCGACTACCCGGCCCAGCTGGAGGTCGACTATCCGGAGCGGCTCTCCCGCGGGCTCGTGCTCGTCAAATGGTGGCTGCTCGCGATCCCGCAGTACCTGATCGTGGCCGTCTTCCAGGGCGGCTGGGGTTTCGCCGGCATCCCGTTGGCGCTCGGCCCCTGGAAGTGGGGCGGCGATGTGAGCTACGAGTGGTGGAGCGGGCCGGGCCTGATCGGTCTCCTGGCTCTCATCGCCGGCGTGGTGCTCCTCTTCACCGCCCGCTATCCCCGCGAGATCTTCGATTTCGTGCTCGGGATGAACCGCTGGTCGCTGCGTGTGCTCGCGTATGCGGCGCTCATGCGGGACGAGTATCCGCCCTTCAAGCTCGAGCGATAGCCGGTCGCCGGGATTGCGGGTTTCCCGCGTCCCCTCGCGGCAACGCCACACCGCAAGTTCAGCATCCGCACCGATGACCCGGCGCGCGCTCTCCTCGATGCTACGGACAGGACACGTACGACATCGAAGGTGGGTGCTCACCATGTGGAAGGTCCTCTCAGTCTTTCTCGGTATTGCGGTTGCCGGGCTGCTCCTTACGGCGCTTTTCGTCGCCGAGTCCGCGAACTCGGCGAAGAAAGACGCCGCGAGCGCGCTCTCGCAGGTCGAGACCACCGGAGGGCAGAGCGCCGACGCCGACGCCGACGGGTACGGGCTCCGAGCCTGCCGGCCACGTCCACAACGGCGGCGCCTCGGGGGACCCCGCGGTGGCGCTCCAGAGCTACTCGGGCGCGGCGCCGGAGAACGCGGAGGAGCTGGCAGCCGCGCACGAGCCTTACCCGGCCGAGCTGCCTCCTGTCGCGCAGGGCGACGAGGTCGACATCGACATCACGCTGAAGGACGTCACGATCGAGATCGCGCCCGGCATCAAGTACAGCGCCTGGAGCTTCGCGTCCGGCGCTCCGGGGCCAGTGATCCACGTGCGCGAGGGCCAGAAGATCAACATCACGCTCACGAACGGCGGCACGATCCCGCATTCGATCGACTTCCATGCGGCCCGCATCGCTCCGAACGTCGCGTTCCGGGACGTCGCGGTGGGCGAGTCCTTCACCTACTCCTTCGTGGCCACCGACCCCGGAGTCTTCATGTACCACTGCGGGACGAAGCCGGTGCTCGCCCACATCGCGAACGGCATGTACGGGGCGATCGTGGTCGATCCGGCCAAGCCGCTGCCCAAGGCCGACCGAGAGTACGTGCTCGTCTCGAGCGAGTGGTACCTCAACGGCCCCGGCCTGGACGAGCCGGCCTCCTACAACGCCGACAAGGCGCACGCGGCGAACCCCGACTGGGTCACGTGGAACGGATACGCCGGCCAGTACGTGACGCACCCGCTGCCCGCCGATCCGGGCGAGGTCGTGCGCTTCTACGTCGTGGCCGCCGGTCCGAGCCTCGACACGGACTTCCATGTCGTCGGCACGATCTTCGACCGAGCGTATGTCAACGGCGACGTGACCCAGTACCAGCAGGGTGTCCAGACGGTCAGCGTTCCGGCGGGGGGCGGCGCCATCTTCGACGTGAAGATCGACGAGCCCGGCTTCTACCCGTTCCTGAGCCACTCCTTCGCGAGCGTCGACCTGGGGCAGGTCGGGCTGCTGAAGGTCGGTGAGCCCACAGGCTCGGCCAGCCACTAGGCACCGCGGGTTCAGCCGCGGCTGAACCCGCGGCTGAATCCTGGCCTCAACCGATGTAGCGTTACGCGAACGAAGCAGCAGGGCCTTCCACCAGTACGAGGGAAAGGAGCGATCGTGAAGACCATCGTTGTCGGCTACGACGGCTCTGAGCACTCCGATCGCGCGCTCGACCGCGCGATCGCGCTCGCAGACGAGGGCGCAGAGTTGATCATCGTCAGCGCCGCAGGTCTTACCAGGTCGGGCGGGATGGCGGGCACGGTCGACGTGGATCCGGGGGAAGCGGAGGAGGCCCGGGGAAGCCTCGACAAGGCTCAGGCGAAGCTGCAGCAGAAGGGGCTCAACGCTCGCACGATCGAGGCACACGGAGATCCCGCCGACATGCTCGTCCAGCAGGCCAAGGAAGCGGGCGCGGATCTCATCGCGGTCGGCACCCGCGGGCTGAACGCCGCGCAGCGCGCCCTACTCGGTTCCGTGAGCACGAAGGTCGTGCATCACGCCGAGTGTGACGTGCTCGTCGTTCGCTAGCGGGTAGCGCGCGAACCGGTGCGGCCCGTCGTCCGGACGGACGGCGGGCCTCGCGGCGTCCCGGGTCAGGCCTCGTCCTCGAGCAGCCCGTTCGCGATCGCGTAGCGGACGAGCTCGGCCCGGGTCGAAAGCCGCAGCTTCTGCATGATGTGCGCCCGGTGGGTCTCGGCCGTCCGGACCGAGATGAAGAGCAGCTTCGCGATCTCCTGGTTCGTATGGCCGAGCGCCAGCAGCCGGAGGACCTCGCGCTCGCGGTCGGACAGGGGATCTGCGTCCGCCTGCGCCCGTGCCTGCGCCTCGGCGACGACGAGCCGTGCGCCGAGAGACGGGTGGACGTACCGTCCGCCGCCGGCGACCTCCCGAACGGCCTGGACGATCTCGGACTCGGCCGCCTCCTTCAGGATGTAGCCCATCGCACCGACGGCGAACGACTCTCGCACGTAGCTGGGGTCGTCCTGCATCGAGAGCACGAGCAGCTTCGCTTCGGGCGCGGCGTCGAGGATGGCCGGAGCGGCTTCGATTCCCGTCTTCCCGGGCATCACGAGGTCGAGGACGACCACGTCGGGCCGCTCATGCCGGGCCTCTCGGATCGCAGCCTCGGCGTCAGCCGCTTCGCCGACGCACTCGATGTCGTCCTCCTGCTCCAGCAGCAGGCGGAGGCCGGAACGAACGACCGCGTGGTCGTCGACGATCAGCACTCGGATCACGGAACGGGCACCTCGGCCGCCACGGTAGTACCTGCGCCGGGTCTGGACTCGACGACGAGGCGTCCGCCGAGCAGCTCGACACGTTCGCGCATGCCGACGAGCCCGAGACCGTCGAACGGCTGGTCCGGGGAGAAGCCGACGCCGTCGTCCTCGATCACCGCCGTCACCGAGCTGCTCTTCCTGGCGACCAGCACGCTGATGGTGGTGGCACGAGCGTGCTTGGCGACGTTCGTGAGCGCCTCCTGGACGATCCGGTAGAGCGCCGTCTCGACCTCGGACGGCAGACGCTCGCCGATGCGCGCCTCGAACTGAGCCTCGAGGCCGCTGCGCTCGCGGAACGCCTCGATCAGGCGCTCGAGCGCGGGCTCGAGGCCGAAATCGTCGAGCGCCCTCGGCCTGAGCTCCACGGCGAGGCGGCGGACGTCCTGGAGGGTCGCGGTAGCGAGTTCCCGCAGCGATGCGAGCGCCGCTCGGCGGGCCCCGTCGTCTTTCGCCTCCTCGGCCGCACGTAGGCCGAGGAGCATCGACGTGAGCGCCTGCCCGGTCTCGTCGTGTAGCTCGCGGGCAATGCGGCGGCGCTCCGTTTCCTGTGCGGACACGACCCGGCCGAGCGCCTCGCGCTCGACGCGGTGGGAGAGGTCGACGGCGACCGCCGCACGCACGGCGAGCGCCTCGACGAGGCGCACGTCGTCGTCGCCGAAGCGGACGTCGGGCGACTCGCCCTCGATCCGGTCGTGGACCACGATCACTCCGATCGCACGGTCGCGGACGATCAGCGGCGCAAAGATGCCCGCTCTCGGCACGGGCACCCCGGCAAGCTCGGAGAAGCGCTCCGTGAGCTCGTGATCGATCTCGGGATCGTCGAGAAACGAGTCGACCCGGTACGTCTGGCGCTGGAGAAAGGCCTTACCGCTCTTCGAGCCGCTCACAGGCAGGGTGAGGCCGACGGCGTGCGCGATGTCGTGCCCGTCCGAGGCCGCCGCGATCTCGAGATCGCCGGTCGCCGAGGGGAGCGCGACGAACACGCTGCGGGCACGAACGAGCTCGCACAGACGGCGGCAGATCAGGTCGAGCATCGGCCGCAGCTCGAGCTTCCCGACGAGGGCGTCGCTGATCTCCGCCAGCGATGTGAGCTGGCGCAGCCAGCGCGTCGCCGATTCGTAGAGGCGGGCGTTCTCGATCGCCACGGCAGCCTGTGCCGCGAGCGCCACCGCGACCTCCTCGTCACCGTCCGTGAAATCCGAGTCGTCGCGCTTCTCGGTGAGATACAGGTTCCCGTAGGCGACGCCCCGCAGCAGGATGGGGACGCCGAGAAACGTGCGCATTGCCGGGTGCCCCGGGGGGAAGCCGACCGAGCGGGGATCGCCTGCGATGTCGTGCAGGCGTAGGACCTTCGCCTCGCGGATGACGACTCCGAGGATCCCCCTGCCCACCGGCACGTGACCGATCTCCCGGGCCTGATCCTCGTCGATTCCCGTTGTGAGAAAGCGCTCGAGCGCCTCGCCGGAGGGCGCGATCACGCCGAGCGCCGCGTAGCGCGCGCCCGTGAGGTCGGCGGCAGTCTCGATCAGCCGCTGCAGCACGGCGTCGAGCGAGAGCTCCGAGGTCAGCAGGATCCCGGCCTGGACGAGCCGCCGAAGCCGATCCTGCTCGTCGATCACGGCTGCATTATCTGCAGGGCGCGCCGCGGCGCGCTGTCTGTCACGCCCGACGTGCCGTCATGCCGCACGCCCGCCGTCGGTCGGAGCCGACAGGGCGTCCGCGAGCTCATGGAGGGCGTCATCGCCGCCGAGGTGGGAGATGACGAACCGCGGGCCGTGCGAGAGCTCGACGACGAGGCTCCGGCGTCCGGCAATTCGCTCGGGCTCCGACCGGCCGATCCTCACCTTCGAGATGTCCTCGAGGCGAATCCAGCGCGACCGCCAGCGGTCGACGGGTGATCTGCCTTCGAGGTGGGCCCTCTCACCGGACAGCTCTAGACGTCCGAGGTAGCGGGGCCCCTCGCCCTCGCGCCAGACGACCGCGTAGCTAGGCGAATGCACGGACATGTGCCCAGTGTCGATGCGCGGCTCGCCGGGCGCATCCGGCGTCGCCCCGATCCGGCTCGGTAGAAACCCCAGATGCCGGGGCGCTAGGCGAGGCGGCGCAGGACGAACGGGAGGATGCCGCCGTGGCGGGCGTAGTCGCGCTCTCTGGGCGTGTCGAGCCGCACGCGGCAGGTGAACCGGATTGGATCCTCGCCGTCGGGCGTCGCGGTAACCGAGACCTCGCGCGCCTCGCCGTTCTCGAGCCCGGTGACCGAGAACGTCTCGAGACCCGTCAGGCCGAGCGAGCCGAGGGTATCCCCGGCCGCGAGCTGCAGAGGGACGATTCCCATCATGAGCAGGTTCGACCGGTGGATCCGCTCGAAGCTCTCGGCGATCACCGCCCTCACCCCGAGCAACGCCGGTCCCTTGGCCGCCCAGTCCCGGGAGGAGCCGGACCCGTACTCCTTGCCGGCGAGCACGACCAGCGGGACGCCCTCGTCGCGGTAGCGCAGCGACGCCTCGTAAATGGAGGTTCGCTCGCCGTCCGGCAGATGCAGCGTGACCGAGCCCTCGCCGTCCGGGACGAGCTGGTTCTTGAGCCGCACGTTCGCGAAGGTGCCGCGCACCATCACCTCGTGGTTACCGCGGCGCGAGCCGTACGAGTTGAAGTCGGCCGGCTCCACGCCCTGGTCGAGGAGGTAGCGGCCGGCGGGGCTGTCGGGCTTGATCGAGCCGGCCGGGGAGATGTGATCGGTGGTAACCGAGTCGCCGACCATGACGAGGCAGCGGGCGCCCTCGACGTCTGCCAGGCCCGGCGGCTCGGGTGGCATGCCGTCGAAGTAGGGCGGCAGCCGTACGTACGTGGAGGCCGGCTCCCACGCGTAAAGGTCGCCTTCGGGAATCGGCAGCGCGTTCCAGCGCTCGTCGCCGGCGAAGACATCCGCATACGTGCGCTCGAACATGTCGCGCTGGAGCGATTCCTCGATCACCTGCTGGATCTCCGCCGGGCTCGGCCAGAGGTCGCGGAGATACACGTCGGCCCCGTCGGCTCCCTGGCCCAGCGGCTCGCTCGTCAGGTCGACGTCCATCCGCCCGGCGAGGGCGTAGGCCACGACGAGCGGGGGCGATGCCAGGTAGTTCGCCTTGACCTCCGAGTGGATGCGGGCCTCGAAGTTGCGGTTGCCGGACAGCACGGCGCAGACGATCAGGTCGCCGTCGGAGATCGCCTGGGAGATCGGCTCGGGCAGCGGGCCCGAGTTGCCGATGCACGTCGTGCAGCCGTAGCCGACGAGGTTGAAGCCGAGCGCGTCGAGATACTGCGTGAGGCCGGCGCGCTCCAGGTACTCCGTCACGACCTTGGAGCCGGGCGCCAGGCTCGACTTCACCCAGGGACGCCGGCTCAGGCCTCGTTCGACGGCGCGCTTCGCCAGCAGGCCCGCCCCGACCATCACGGCCGGGTTCGACGTGTTCGTGCAGCTCGTGATGGCGGCGATGACCACGTCGCCGTGGGAGAGCTCGAAGCGGTTGCCGTCCAGGCTGACGGACACCGTCGCCGGCTCGGCGGCGGCGGTCGCGACAGGGGCGATCGCCTGTTCGGGCTTGTGCCCCGGGGCGATGTCCGCGGGTGGATCGCTGGCCGGGAAGGAGCCTTCGACGGCCTCGTCGTGAGTGTTCGCGAGCTCGACGCCGAAGCCGGCGAGCGCGGCCTCGAAGGCCGCCTTCGCCTCGGTGAGGGGCACCCGGTCCTGCGGCCGGCGGGGACCGGCCAGGCTCGGCTCCACATCGCCGAGGTCGAGCTCGACGACCTGCGAGTAGGTCGGCTCTTCATCCGGATCGTGGAAGAGCCCCTGCTCCCGCGCATACGCCTCGACGAGCGCGATCCGCTCGGCCGGACGGGCGGTCAGCTCCAGGTAGCGAAGGGTCTCGGCGTCGATGGGGAAGAAATTGCAGGTGGAGCCGCACTCGGGCGCCATGTTCGCGATCGTGGCGCGGTCGGCCAGCGGCAGCCCGTCGAGGCCGTGGCCGAAGAACTCGACGAACTTCCCGACCACACCGACCTGGCGGAGCAGCTCCGTGACGGTGAGCACGAGATCCGTGCCGGTGGTGCCTTCGGGCAGCTGTCCCGTCAGCTTGAAGCCGACGACCTGCGGGACGAGCATCGAGATCGGCTCGCCGAGCATGGAGGCCTCGGCCTCGATGCCGCCGACGCCCCAGCCGAGCACGCCGAGCCCGTTGACCATGGTCGTATGCGAGTCGGTTCCCACGAGCGTGTCGGGGAACGCCTGGAGACGGCCGCCGGCCTCGCGGGCCTCGATGACTCGCGCGAGGTACTCGAGGTTCACCTGGTGGACGATGCCCGTCTCCGGAGGGACGACCTTGAAGTCGGCGAACGCGTCGCGGCCCCAGCGCAGGAACGCGTAGCGCTCGCGATTGCGCTCGAACTCGAGCTCCCCGTTGCGCTCGAAGGCGAACCGGGTCCCGAAGACGTCGACCTGAACCGAATGGTCGATGACGAGCTCGACGGGCAGCAGCGGGTTGATGCGTGCCGGATCGCCGCCGGCGTCACGCATCGCGTCACGCATGGCGGCGAGGTCGACGATCGCAGGGACGCCCGTGAAGTCCTGCAGCAGCACGCGTGCCGGCGTGAACGAGATCTCCCGGCTCGGCTCCTCGTCGGCGACCCAGCGCGCGACGGCCTCGACGTCGTCCCCCGTCACCGTGACGCCGTCCTCGAGGCGCAGCACGTTCTCGAGCAGCACCCGCAGCGTGTACGGGAGCCGGGCGACGTCGTACGTGGCCTGCAGGGCGTCCAGACGGTAGATCTCGTGCTCGCGACCGCCTGCGGAAAGCGTTGCGCGTGCCCCGAAGCTGTTCGTCATCCCGCCTTCCAGACTACCGCCTGCGGCAGCCGCCGCTTGTAGTGCTTGTCGCCGTGCCGCTCGACGCCGACACGCAGGCCTACCTCGACGTCGCTCGCCGGGCTGCCCGGGGCTCGAGACGCTCTCGGTCGAGGACGGCGCGCGCGGGCACCGAGGCGCGCGCGGCGGAGCTCTTCGGGCCCGTCGACGAGGTCGCGTCCACCGAGGATCGCGCGATCCCGGGCCGAACGGCCCGATCCGGATCCGCATCTACCGCCCGCCCGGCGCCGAGGGGGCTCTCCCCGGGCTCGTCTACCTCCACGGCGGCGGCTGGGTGATCGGGAGCATCGACACCCACGACGGGACGTGCCGGGCGCTGTGTGCCCGCACGCCGTGCGTCGTCGTGTCCGTCGACTACCGCCTCGCGCCGGACGACCGCTTTCCCGCCGCCGTCGACGACGCCTGGGCGGCGACCGCCTGGGTCTACGAGCGTGCCAACCTGCTGATGGTCGATCAGGCGAAGGTCGCCGTCGGGCGGCGACTCGGCCGGCGGCAACCTCGCCGCGGTCGTCGCGCTGCGGGCCCGCGACCACGGGCTGCCGCTCGTCCATCAGCTGCTGATCTATCCGGTGTGCGACCACGACCTCGAGACCGCCTCGTACGAGGAGAACGCGGCCGGGTACGGCCTGACGCGCGCCGCGATGGGCTGGTTCTGGGATCACTACCTCGGGCCGGACGGCGACGCGCGTCCACCCCGAGGCCTCGCCGCTGCGCGCGGGCGACCTCGCAGGTGTGCGCGCCCGCGCTTCGTGCTCACCGTCGAGCACGACCCGCTGCGCGACGAAGGCGAGGCGTATGCGCGCCGCCTCGAGGCAGGCGGGCGTGCCCGTCGACGCTGCTCGCGCTACCCCGGCGTCGTGCACGGCTTCATCCGGATGCCCGGCACGATGGCGCGCGGCAACGAGGCGCTCGACGAGTGCGCGGGCGCGCTGCGCGCCGCGTTTTCCGACTAGCGCGGCCCTCCGGCCGCTGCTCCGCACGGTGACCGCTACGGCCGTTCGGCCGCTCGGGCGGCCCGAAACGCGGCCCTCGGGCCGCTTCTCGGGATAACGGGCTGCGCCCGTTTCGCCTAGAGCAGCTCGTACGCCGGCAGCGTCAGGAAGTCGGCGAAGTCGTCGGCCAGCGCAACCTCCTCGAAGACGCGCCGGGCCTCGCCGAACCGTCCGCCGTCGAAGGCCTCCGCGCCGACGAGCCCGCGGATCTTCTCGAGCTCCTCGTCGAGGACGGCCCGGACCTGATCGCGCGTGAAGCGGCCGTGCCGGACCCATTGCCAGACCTGGGAGCGGGAGATCTCCGCGGTCGCCGCGTCCTCCATGAGGTTGTAGATCGCCGCCGCGCCCGTCCCGCGTAGCCACGACTCGATGTAGAGGATCCCGACGTTCACGTTCAGGCGCAGCCCCGCCTCCGTCACCTGCCCGGGCGTGGCGGCGACGTCGAGGAGGGCGGACGGATCAACCGAGACGTCCTCCCGCAGCCGCCCGAGCTGGTTGGGCTGATCGGCCAGCAGCTCGTCGAAGACGGCGGTCGCCACCGGGACGAGATCCGGATGGGCGACCCAGGTGCCGTCGAAGCCGTCGCCCGCCTCGCGCACCTTGTCCTCCCGCACCTTCGTGAGCGCGATCTCGTTCACCTCGGGGTCGCGCCGGCTCGGGATGAAGGCCGCCATGCCGCCGATCGCGTGCGCGCCGCGGCGATGGCAGGTCGAGACGAGCAGCTCGGTGTAGGCGCGCATGAAGGGCACGGTCATGGCCACGTCGACCCGGTCGGGAAGCACGAACTCCTCGCGGTCGCGGAACGTCTTGATGACGCTGAAGATGTAGTCCCAGCGGCCGGCGTTGAGCCCTCCCGAGTGCTCGCGGAGCTCGTACAGGATCTCGTCCATCTCGAACGCGGCGAGGATGGTCTCCACGAGCACGGTCGCCTTGATGGAGCCGCGGGGGATGCCGAGCGCGTCCTGAGCGGCGCAGAAGACGTCGTTCCACAGGCGCGCCTCCCGGTGGCCTTCGAGCTTGGGGAGGTAGAAGTACGGGCCGAGCCCTCGCTCGAGCAGCTCCCTGCCGTTCCAGTAGAGGTAGAGGCCGAAATCGAAGAGGCTGCCCGAGATGGGCTCGCCGTCGACGAGCACGTGCTTCTCGGGCAGGTGCCAGCCGCGCGGCCGTACGAGCAGCACCGCCGTCTCGTCGTTCAGCCGATACGAGCGGTCGGGCGTCTCGAGCTCGATGGTGCGCCGTACGGCGTCGTGGCAGTTCACCTGGCCCTCGATGCAGTTCGCCCATGTCGGCGAGTTCGCGTCCTCGAAGTCGGCCATGAAGACGCGCGCACCCGAGTTGAGCGCGTTGATCATCATCTTCCGCTCGACCGGGCCGGTGATCTCGCAGCGCCGGTCTCGGAGGGGCTCGGGGACCGGAGCCACGCTCCAGGCGCTCTCGCGTACGGACCGCGTCTCCGAGAGGAAATCGGGCAGCTCGCCGGCCGCGATCCGCTGCTGCCGCGCCGCCCGCGCCGCCAGCAGCTCGGCGCGTCGCGGGCCGAACTCCCGCTGCAGCGACGCGACGAACTCGAGGGCGTCTGGCGTCAGCAGTTCGCCGGCACGGCCTTCGGCGGCTCCCAGAACCTCGACACCGACCCCGCCGGCCACGGCCGTGATCCTAGTCGAGCCGCTCTACGCGGAGCTACGAGCGCGCCTGTGCGTCCTGGTTGCTCTCCGGAACCCGGGCCTTCAGCGTGTCCGGCAGGCCTCGCGCCCGGACGGTCAGCCGGTCCGCTCCCACGCAGAGCTCGGCGCTGTCTTTCCCACGATCCGCGAGCCAGCCCTCGAGCGCCTCGACGACGTCAGGAAGCAGGCGCTCGGTGTCCTCGTGAGGATGGGGAATCACGACCGCGGAGAGCTTGCCCTCGCGCTCCGAGCTACCGATCAGGCCCCGCACCGCAAGCGCCTGGACGAGGTCCGCGGCGTCGCCGCCCTCGAGCGACTCGATGCGGATCGGCGGTTCCATGCGCCTCCCGGTCGCGGTGTCTCGGGAGGGAGGAGAGGCCGCCGCAACACCTCTCCTCACTCCCAGGCGAACGCTATCGCCCCTTTGCCTCCGATGCAACTATCGCGAGGGTTGAGTCCCTTGCCGGCCGGCGCCTATGATCCGGCGATGCCGGAGTACCGTCTCCGCACGATGGCGGAGGGCGATCGCGCCGAGGTCGCCGAGCTGATCTGCATCTCGATGAATGCCTGGTGCTTTCTCCACGGCATACCCGCCGGCATGTTCTCCGGCCCGGGGCAGACCGACGTCTTCAACCAGGTATACGAGACCCTCGACCCCGGCCACTGCGTCGTCGCCGAGAGCGCGGAGACGGGCCGTCTGATGGGCTCGTGCTTCTACCGTGCCAGGGAGACGCACGTCTCGCTCGGCATCATGAACGTCCACCCGAACCATTTCGGCAAGGGCGTTGCGAAGGACATGCTCGATCACATCGTCGCGTTCCAGGAGCAGCACGCCGTCCCGCTCCGGCTCGTCTCGAGCCTCATCAATCTCGACTCGTTCTCGCTCTATACGAAGGCCGGCTTCGTGCCGCGGCTCGTCTACCAGGATCTCGTGCTCGACGTGCCGGAGTCGGGCCTCGGCGTGCAGGTCGATGGCGCCGAATGCGTCCGTGACGCGACCCCGGACGACGTGGAGGCGCTCGCGGAGCTCGAGCTCGACGTCAGCGGCATCAGCCGCCGCAAGGACTACCGGTACTTCATCGAGAACGAGCAAGGCTTCTGGCACGTCTCCGTCTACGAGAACAAGAAGGGGCGGCTCGACGGCTACCTCGCCTCGATCGGCCATCCGCTCTTCCTCGAATTCGGCCCCGGTGTTGCCCGCGACGAGAAGGCCGGCGCGGCCCTGCTCGTCTCCGAGCTCGATCGCTACCGCGGACGCACCCCGTTCTTTCTCGTGCCGGTGGAATGCTCCGAGCTCGTCAGGCTTGCGTACCGGCTCGGCGGTCGCAACACGGAGCTGCACGCGGCCCAGGTGCGCGGTGACTCGCAGCCGTTCCGCGGCGTGAGCTTCCCGACCTTCATGCCCGAGACGGGATAGCGCTCCTTGCCCACGCTCGTCACGGGCGCAACCGGATTTCTCGGGCGGCACCTCGTCCCGTTGCTCGCCGCGCGCGGGGACGCCTTGCGGGCCCTCGTCCGGGACGGCACCGACGCGTCCCGGCTCGAGGCGCACGGCGTCGAGGTGATGCGCGGCAACCTCCTCGACGAGGACGCGGTCCGCCGTGCCGCGACCGGGTGCGAGCGCGTCTACCACCTCGCCGGCAAGGTCGACCACCGGCGCAGTCACGAGGCGGAGACGAGGGCCGTGAACGTGGACGGCGTGCGGATCGCGCTGGCCGCGAGCGATCCGGGCGCGCGATTCGTGCACGCCTCGAGCATCTCCACGATCGGCCCGGCACGAGGCCCGGACGACGCGTCGGACGAGTCCGTTCCGTTCCCGGCCTTCGCCGAGCGGTTCGTCTACCACCGCAGCAAGCGCGACGGTGAACGGCTGGCGCTCGACGCCGCGGCCCAGGGCCGGGACGTCGTCGTCGCCAACATCGGCTTCATCATCGGGCCGGAGGACGACGAGCGGGTTACGGGCTGGATGGTCGAGCGCTACCTGAAAGGGGTGATCCGCTTCGTCGTCGAGGGCGGCCTGTCGTTCTTCGACGTTCGCGACGCCGCCGCGGGTCTCGTCGAGCTCGAGGAGCGAGGCCGCGCGGGCGAGCGCACGATCCTCACCAACCGGGCCGGGAACCTCCCGCTCCGGGACTTCTACGCGAGAGTCGGTCAGGTCAGCGGCGTATCGCGAAGGCAGGTGCTGGTGCCGGTCGGAGTCGGCCGTCCCGCTCGCCCGTCTGGCGCCGTGGGTCGCGCACGCGGACGAGGTGGAAGCCGTCGCGAACTGGTGGTTCTACGACCCGGCGAAGGCCGAGCGGGAGCTGAGCTTCACCGCGCGGCCGATCGACGAGACGATCGCCGACACTGCGGCGCAGTTCCTGTAGGGCCGGATCTGTCTGGCCCGTTCTCCGCCGACGCCCAGACCGGGCGTGACTCTCGTGTCAGCGTGCCGGCCGGTCGCCGATCCAGTAGCGCGCCCCGGGCCCGAGTGCGGCTGCCCGGTCGCCCGGGTTCGCGAGCTGACAGCGGTCGAGGGACAGGCAGCCGCAGCCGATGCACTCGGTCAGGCCGAGCTTGAGGCGCTCGAGCTCGACGATCTGTTCGTCGATCCTCGACCTCCAGGTGGCCGACAGAAGTGACCAGTCGCGGCGTGTGGGCACGGCGTGGGGCGGTAGCTTCGCGAGCTCGGCACCGATCTCCTCGAGCGTCAGACCGAGTCGCTGGGCGAAGACGATGAACGCGATCCGGCGGAGCACCGCTCGCGGATACCGGCGGTGGCCCGAGCCCTCCCGCTCGGAGCTGATCAAGCCCCGCTGCTCGTAGAAGCGAAGCGCCGACGACGCCACACCGCTGCGGCGCGCGACCTCGCCGATCGGGATCAGATCCGGCATCTCGGGATTCGCTGAATTCGGACTTGACTTCAAGTTAACTTTAACTAGTAGTCTGGCTGCTGTCACGGCAGAACCTTTCCAGGAGGTGTACGACGATGGAACAGCGGGCAAGCGAGCGGATCACGGAGGAGGTCAGCTCCTGGCCGGGCGTCCTGGCGGGGCCCGGCCGCCGGGGTGAGCTCGCCTTCAAGGTCGGCGGGCGGGAGATCGGCCATCTGCACGGCGACCGCGTCGCCCACTTCGGCTTTCCGAAGGGCGTCTGGCAGGTCCTCTTCGACGAGGGGCGCATCGACTACCACCCGATCTTCCCGGGCAGGCCCGGCTTCGGAGCCCGCGCGATCGAGACCGAGGCGGACGTCGACGACGTGATCGCGCTGATGCGCCTCAACTACGACCGCGTGGTCGCACAGCACGGCCTTCCGACCGAGGCCGCGGCATGACGGAGATCCGCATCCATCGCCATTCGACCGGGCCCGCAGGTGCGCTCGTCAACGCATACCTCGTCGAGACGCAGGAGGGGATCGTGGCGGTCGACGGTACTCTCACGGTCTCCGACGGCCGCGCCCTGCGCGCGCAGCTCGAGGGCCTCGGCAAGCCACTGCTGGCGGTGCTCGTCACGCACGCGCACCCGGACCACTACGGCGGCATCGTCGAGCTGGTCGCCGGCGACGACGTGCCCGTCGTCGCCACGGCCGGCGTCGATGCGGTGATCCGGCGCGACGATGCGCTCAAGGAGGAGATCCTGCGCCCGATGTTCGGCGATGAGTGGCCGCTCGAGCGCACGTTCCCGACGCGTACCGCGTCAGACGGAGAGCGGCTCGAGCTCGGTGGCGCAAGCTTTACCGTGCTTCGACCTCGGGCCGGGCGAGTCGCCTCACGACAGCATCTGGTTCCTCGGCGACGAGCGCCAAACGGTGTTCCTCGGCGACCAGGTGTACGACCGGAAGCACGCCTATCTCGCCGACGGCTTCTTCCACGAGTGGCTGGCCAACCTCGAGCGTCTCCGGCGGGAGTTGCCCGCTGACGCACGCCCTTCACATCGGACACGGCGGACCGGTCACGCCGGCGCACTTCGACGCGCACCGGGAGTACATCGAGACCTTTGTCGACGCCGTTCGCAACGCAGACTGGTCGCAACCGGACGCGGCCCGAGCGGCGGTCGTCGAGCGGATGACGCGCCTTCTCCCCACGGACGAGCTCCAGTTCCTGATGGAGCTCAGCATCGATCCCGTCGCCGCGAGCCTCGGCGTCGTGCAGCCCGTCTAGCGAGAGCGAGGGGTTCGCCGACGCTTTCCTAGGTCATCGGGACCTGGCGCAGTACCTTCGGCTCGATCCGATCGAGGATCTCGAAGAGGCCGTCGCCGGTCGCCGTGATGCCGTGGTTGCGCAGCCCGATCACCGCATGGGCCGGGTCAGGCTCGCGTGCGAGCAGGTCGGCGACCGCGAGCGCCAACTCGTGCGTCCCGCAGGGGTAGTTGACGTCCGTCGCCTGAATGCCCTCCATCCACGCGTGGACGTGGAGGATGGCGCCGACGTCGGGATGGGCCTGGTAGATCATCCAGTGCTCGATCGCGTCGACCGAGACCCGCCGGGGCTCGACGCCGGGCGGCACGCTCAGGAGCATCCGGCCGTTCTCCTCGTCGTACCCGGAGACGAGCAGGATGTCGCGGCCGGCCGTCTCGAGCTTCGACTTGTCCACGCCGCTGGCGCTCATCCAGAAGCGCCGCGCGTCCTTGCGCATGGACAGGTTGCCGTAGGACAGACCACCAATGCCGTAGAGGCGCTTGACCTGGCGGAGGTCGCGCTCGTCGAGCAGGTCCTCGATCGGGAACGGAGCGGGGAGGAGGTCGAGGTCGCCGAGCCGCTGGCCGGCCTCCTTGATCTCCTCGACGACCTCGTCGCCGTCCCATAGCTCGGGCTCGAGATCCGTCGTGAACTCGTTGTCGATGACGAGCCTGGAGCGGGCGAGCGGCGCCAGCCGCTCGATGACCGAGTCGGCGAGAGCGGGCTCGCCGTTCTGCGCCTCGACGCCGTAGTGACCACGCTCCATCGTGGTGAACCACACGCCGTGCTCGGGCACGTAGCACAGCACGATGTTGGCGAGGGCGCGGACGAGGAGGGGATAGTTCGTCTGCAGGACGTCGGCCGGGACCTCGGACAGCTCGTGGATGGCGGCGACGAACGTGCCGCGCGCCCGGCGACGGAAGGGTTTCGGATCGCCCGCGTCGATCAGGTTGATGACGAGCGCGGCCTCGGTCGGATCCGCAGCCTTGTCGAAGCCGGCACGCTCCAGGGCGGCACCGAGCTCTGCGGCGAAGCGCTCGAACTCGGGCGAGGTCGGACTTCCCCACAAGCTGTAATCCATCGTTGTCTCCTGCTCCCCCGGCGGCGTTCCTGCACGTGCGCCCGCGGGAAAGTCTAGAGCCTCTGGTCGCCGGAGCCCGGAACACAGCGGCTCGGTGGGGCGCGGCCGGTCTGGCAGGCTTCGGGAATGCCAGCCAAGCGAGGACGGACGGCGCGGTACGCGGCCTCGCTGCCGGAGCGCAGCGTGCGTGCAGCCGCGGCCGTGCTCGGCGGGGCGCTCTACGAGTCGGCGCATCTGCTGCTGCCTCGGCTCCTGCGCAGATCGCGGTTCTACGAAGCGACGGCGAAGAACGCTCTGCGAATCGCGATCGAGCTCGTCGGAGGCGTGGAAGGGACTGCACGGGAGCCGGCCGAGGTCGGGGCGCGCGAGCTCGCCGTTCGCAAGGCGGCGGGGAACGCCGCAGAGCTCGGCTCGATCGCGGCATTCGGCTTCTCGCCACTCTGGCTCCTCGCGGCCGCGGCCGATCTCCTGCACGGCTCCAGGGTCTACCTTGACGTTCTGATCGCCGAGCTCAAGGGCGCCGGCGTGCTCGCGCAGGACGCGCACGCACGATCCGTCGACGAGCTTCTCGGCGCGCTCGAGCAGGGCTCGAGCCATACGGCGGGGCTCATCGACGTCCCACCGGTCGAGCTGGCCGGCCTGCGGCGCTCGCTCGCCGAGCTCCGCGACGACGTCCGCTCGCTGCCAAGCCCGTCGGAACTGGCGGCCACGCTCGAGGGCCTGCGCAGGGAGGCCGCCGCTGAGCATGCCTCGCTGCTCGAGCTCTCGTCGAGCATCGGCCTCGCGTTCCTCGCGTCGGCGCGCAGGCTCGGACGCGCCCACGTGATCAATCCCTACGGCGAGGATTGGCGGCCCCTCCGCGACGAGGGAATCACCGCCTACGCTCGACGGATCGCAGGGCCGTACTGCCGCGCGATGGCCGGGCACTTCGATACGGAGCGGTCGAGCCTGACCGAGCGGGCGCTGGAGAGCTCGCGCCGCAGCCGCGGAGGGGCCGGACCCTAGGCCAGGCCCCCGGAAAAGGGCCTAGGCCACTTCGCGCCCCGCCGCGCGGCTACGCGAAGGTCGCGACGTAGGCAGGAATGTGGACCGAGACGGTCGTGCCGTCGGGGCTCGTGCGGACGTTGACCCTCGCGCCGAGCACCTGGGCGCGCTCCTCCAGTGCCTCGATGCTCGCCCGCCGGCGCTCCGCGACGCCGTCGTCGTGGACGCTCGCCTCGCACGCCCCGCCGGGCGTTCCGGCGACGCGCACGGCAATGCGCGCAGGGCTGCGACCCGCCGCCTGGCTGAGGGCCTCGCGAATGATCTGGTACAGAGCGACCTGGGCTTTCTCGCCGAGCCGGTCGCCTTCCGCGGCTTCGATCTCCAGCCGGATGCGCCGCGAACGCTCCAGCTGGTCGCCGAGCTGCCGCACCGCCGCCTCGAAGCTGCGGTCCCGGAGGATCACCGGCTCGATGGCGAAGGAAAGGTCTCGGAGCTCCTGGATCGTGGCCCGCTCCCGCTCGACGGCGCCCTCGAGCAGGCTCGCCGCCTCGTCCGCTCTCCCGTCGCGCAGCGAGTTGATGGCGGCGTCGTGCATGAGCGCGATGCCGGACAGCGACTGGAGCGGGCCGTCGTGGAGGAGAACAGCGAGGCGCCGCCGCTCGTCCTGCTCGGCGGTAATGAGCTGTGCGGCCAGCCGGGTGCGCTCGGCAGCGGCGCGCCTTCGCCTACGCTCGAGCGCTACGAGAGCGCCGGCGCCCGCCGCGAGCCCGAGCAGAGGCAGGGGGCTCCGCTTCACGACGCCGCCCGACAAGGACCGGTTCGTCCTCTTGGCGCCGCGCCTGCGGCGCGGCGGGCCTTCGCGGCCTGGCGCCCTGTGACCGCGGCCTTCGGCCGCTTCCCTGTCACGGCTGCGGCCTGACGGCCGCGTTGCGTGACAGCGGCCGCTGCGTGTCGGCTGCGCCGACGTTGCCGCCTAATCGATGATCGAGTCGCGGATCGCGATCGCCACTGCATGGGTGCGCGTGTCTGCCTCGAGCTTGGCCAGGATGTGCCGCACGTGACTCTTCACGGTCTCCTGACTGATGTACAGCTTGGCAGCAACTTCCGCATTCGACATGCCGTCGGCGAGCAGCTGCAGGATCTGTCGCTCGCGCGGCGTCAGGAGGTCCTGGCTGTCGCGCGTGAGGAAGGTCGGCATCAGCGCCGGATCCACATACGCCTCGCCGTTCGAGACCTTCTCGATCGCGCGCACGAGCGTGTCGCTGGACGCTTCCTTGAGGAGGTACCCGCGCGCGCCCGCGTCGAGCCCGCGACCGAGCAGGCTGCGCTCGCCGAACGCGGTGAAGAGCAGCACCTCGGTGCCCGGGAGCCGCTCGCTGACCTCCTTGGTCGCCTCGAGCCCGTCGAGGCCCGGCATCCGAATGTCCATGATCACCACGTCGGGCCGCCGACGTTCCGCGAGCGAGATGGCGCCCTCGCCGTCGGACGCCTCGCCGATGACGCGAATGTGCGGGGGTTCGGGACAGGGAGAGCCGCAACCCCTCACGCACGACCTCGTGGTCGTCGGCGATGAGGCAGGTGATCTCAGAAGCCATGGTGAAAGGAAAGCGCAGTCATGTGCCTTCCCTTCCCTTTTCGGGTGATCCGGGCCAAAGCTTTAGGGGATGGAGCCGCCCGATCGGGGTAAATGGGGCCTCCGGCCCCTCCCGGGCGGGTCGCGGCCGGCCATGACGGCCTCGCAGGGACCGGCGGCTGAGCGGCCGGATCGGCCGGCCGCGACCCGCCTAAGAGCGGCCGAAGGCCGCGGCTAAACCGCGAGCGCCAGCTGCGCGGGCCGGCTCCGGCTCTCTCGGGGCGGTTCCCGCTGCTGGGCAGGCGCCTCACGGCCCGGGCGCGGTCTTCCCTGGCCTGCGCTGAGGCCGTGGCGTCGCCGGAGCCGGGCAAACCGCTCGCCGACCTCCTCGAGGTACGCCTTCGGTGCGTAGGCGCGCTTCCCGTACAGCTCCACGTAGCGCGGATAGAGCCACGGATAGGCCCCACGCAGCCACGGCATGAAGTGCTCGCGGATGTTCTGGCGCACGTGCAGCACGATCGGCGACACCGACCCGACGCCTGCGGCCGCGCAGGCGGCCAGAAGCTCGTCCAGGTGCTCGTCGTCGTCGGTCAAAGCCGGCAGGATCGGCGCGACGAGCACGCCGGTGCGGATGCCGGCGTCGGCGAAGCGTGCGAGGACCTCGAGCCGCTTGCGACCCGGCGGAGTGCCCGGCTCGACGACCCGGCGCACGTCCTCGTCGAGCGTGCCGACGCTCATCGAGACGGTCACGCCGGCCGCCTGGTCCAGGCGCCGGAGGACGTCGAGATCGCGCAGGATCATCGTCGACTTCGTGAGGATCGAGAGCCGGTTCTCGAAGTCGGCGAGCGCCTCGAGCGCCCCGCGGGTGAGGCGGTAGCGGCCCTCGCAATGCTGATACGGGTCCGTAGCCGTTCCCATCGCGACCGGCTCTCCGGTCCACTTCGGCGACGCGAGCTCGGCACGAAGTACCTCGACCACGTTGGTCTTCACGACGATTTTTGTCGAGAAGTCCTCGCCGATTCCGAGGTCGAGATAGGCGTGATAGGCGCGGGCAAAGCAGTAATGGCAGCTGTGCGAGCAGCCACGGTACGGGTTCACCGTCCAGCGAAACGGCAGGCGCGCTTCGTCGGGGACCCGATTGAGCGCCGTCTTGCACGTGTCCTCGAGGTACTGCGCGCGTGCCATGGGACGTAGTATAGAACATACGTTCGTAGGAGTCGAGGTGCGGTTCCCCCCGAGGCGACGTCTATACTCGGCGTGTTGGTGGACGGCGAGATCCCGCCGAGTACACGGGCGGCCGTGGGCCGCCCTGAGCGAGACGAGGCGGCGGGAGCCGCAGTCGGAGAACGGAGCCGCGCGTGAGCGACGGGCTCCGCATCCTCATCGTCATCCTGCTCGTGGTCGGGAACGCGTACTTCGTCGTCGCGGAGTACTCGCTCGTGACGGCGCGGCGGGGCAGGCTCCAGGAGATGGCGCGAGACGGGCGCAAGGGTGCCGCGATCGCGCTCCGCCTGATGGAGGAGCCCGTCCGCTTCATCAGCACCGTGCAGATCGGGATCACGCTTCTCTCGATCCTGCTCGGTGCGGTCGGCCAGCCGCTCATCTCCGAGTTCTTCGAGCCGTACCTCTCGCCGGGACTGTCGTTCGTCCTCGCCTTCTCGATCCTGACCTACGTCGGGCTCGTGATCGGGGAGCTCGTGCCGAAGGCCCTGGCGCTTTCGCACGCCGAGCGGATCGCCACGATCGTCGCGAGGCCCGTCGACATCCTGCAGCGGATCGCGCATCCGCTGGTGATCGTTCTGCAAGGGTCCGCGAAGGGCATCCTGCGCCTGTTCGGCATGCGGCATCCCTCGGTGGGCATGGTCGTCCGCAGCGAGGAGGAAATCCGCTCGATGCTCGCCGAGGCGGAGGAGACCGGTGTCATCGAGGAGGCGGAGGAGGAGATGATCTACAAGGTCTTCGACTTCGCCGAGAAGGAAGTCCACGACGTGATGGTTCCCCGGCCCGAGGTTGTCGGCGTATCGGTCGAGCTGCCGGCGGAGCAGTGTCTGGCGGCGATCATCGACTCCCCGTACACGCGCTACCCGGCATTCCGCGGGAGCCTCGACGACATCGTCGGGATCCTGCACGTTCGCGATCTCTTCTCCGCGCTGTACGCGAACGGCATCGAGAACGTCCGGATCGAGGACATCCTGCGCCCCGCGCATTTCGTCCCCGAGACCAAGGACCTCGGGCCGCTGCTGACCGAGTTCCGCCGGACGAACCAGCACATGGCGATCGTGGTCGACGAGTTCGGCTCGACACACGGGATCGTGACCCTGGAGGATCTGCTCGAGGAGATCGTGGGCGAGATCGAGGACGAGTTCGACATGCCCGACGACTCGATCCAGCGCGTGGACGAGCAGACGGTGCGGGTGGACGGCACGTTCCCGATCGACGACTTCAACGAGCAGTTCGCCAAGGACCTGCCTCACGAGGACTACCACACCCTCGCCGGCTTCGTGTTCGGCGAGCTCGGGCCGGGCGCCGGAGGCCGGCGACGAGATCACGTGGGACGGCCTGCGCTTCGAGGTTGTCGAAACCGACGGGCCGCGCATCGAGCAGCTCGAGATCGAGTTTCTCGCCGACTGGCGGCCTCAGCGGCCGGCTGACGAGGAAGCCGAGCACGAGGCGACGTAAGGCGCGCGCGCAGCGCGCGCCGCACAGCGGCCGCGCCGAAGGCGCCAGGCCGCGACGCTTCACCGGTCCCGGCGAGCCGGACCGGTACAGGGCCACGTGGGAGTGCCGAGCCCTGGCGGGCTCGGCGATCGCGGGTCGCGGCCGGCCGAGCCGGCCGCTCAGCCGCTGGGCTGCGGCCTTCGGCCGCGTTGCGTGACGGGGTGTCTCGCGTGGCCCTGGTCGTCCAGAAGTACGGCGGCACGTCCGTCGGCAACCCCGACCGCGTCAAGCACGTGGCACGCCGCGTCGTCCAGGCGGCCGCGGCCGGGAACCAGGTCTGCGTGGTCGTTCGGCGATGGGCGCACACCACCGACGAGCTGCTCGAGCTCGCAGCGAATGTCTCCGACCGACCCCATGATCGTGAGCTCGACATGCTGCTCACGGCGGGGGAGCGCATCTCGATGGCGCTGCTCTCGATGGCGATCATCGACCTCGGGCGCGAGGCGATCTCGTTCACCGGCTCGCAGGCCGGGATCGTCACCGACACGAGCCACGGCAAAGCGAAGATCATCGAGGTCCGGGCACGACGGATCCGCGAGGGGATCGCCGCCGGCAAGATCGCGATCGTCGCGGGCTTTCAGGGCGTCTCGACCGAGGACGAGGTGACGACGCTCGGCCGCGGAGGCTCCGACGCCACCGCGGTAGCGCTCGCGGCCGCGCTCGAGGCGGACGTCTGCGAGATCTACACCGACGTCGAGGGCGTCTTCACGGCCGACCCACGCATCGTTCCGGCCGCACGCAAGCTGCGTGAGCTGTCCTACGAGGAGATGCTCGAGCTGGCCGCGTCCGGCGCCAAGGTGCTATGCTGCGCTCGATCGAGTTCGCCCGCAACCACGGAGTCCGGATCCACGTCCGCTCGTCGTTCTCCGAGAACGAGGGCACCTGGATCGTGAGTCAGGAGGAGTTGATGGAGCAGCCGATCATCTCGGGCATCGCGCACGACACCTCGGAGGCGAAGGTGACGATTCTCGGCGTCCCCGACCGGCCGGGGATCGCGGCCCGGTCTTCCGCCCGCTGGCGGACGTCGGGCGTGAACGTCGACATGATCGTCCAGAACGTCTCCGAGGGGGCACACGGACATCTCGTTCACGCTGCCGAAGTCGACGAGTGCGGCGGGCCGAGCCGATCCTCGAGCCGCGGCCGACGAGGTCGGCGCGCGCGGGCTCGCGCACGACCCGGACATCGCCAAGATCTCGCTCGTCGGCGCCGGCATGCGCACGCATCCGGGCGTCGCGGCGGACATGTTCGACGCGCTCGCCGAGGCCGGGATCAACATCGAGATCATCTCGACCTCGGCGATCCGGATCTCGTGCGTCGTCCCGCGCGCCGAGGTCGAGCATGCCGTGCGCGCGGTACACCACCGCTTCCGGCTCTCGGGGGATGTCGTCTACGAGGAGACGGAGGTAGTGCCCGCAACGTGAGGACCAGCCTCGGTATCTGGGCCCTGGGGCCGATGGTCACGCGCTTCGTCCCAGGCGGCTATCAGCCGCAGTGGGCCGGCGAGACGACAGCGCAGCGGGTGCGGCGGGCGGTGGACGGGCTCGGCGAACTCGTGGACGACTACGAGTTCCACTACCCGCAGGAGCTCTCGGAGGAGAACCTCGACCAGGTGCGCGAGGCGCTCGGCGGTCACGGCATCTACTGCATCGCCACCGGGCTTCATCTCGACCCGCTGTTCGGGCGCGGGGGTCTCAGCTCGCCGGACGCGGAGATCAGAGCCGAGGCGCAGCGGCGTACTGTCGCTGCTGCGCGCTTCGCCGGCGAGCTCGGAGCCAACTTCATCATCTGGCCCGGGATCGAGGGGTACAACTACCCGTTCCAGACGCCGTATGCCGAGAGCTGGGCGTGGTTTCTCGAGGGCATCGAGCTGGCCGCGCGGGCCTGTGCGGAGCACGGGATCATGTCTTCCTCGAGCACAAGAACTCCGAGCCGGCGATGAAGATCCTGATGCGCGACATCGGCATGACATTGCACGTCATCCATTCCATGCGCGCCCGAGGGCTCGACAACATCCGGGTGAACATGGACTGGCAGCACCTGATCATGAACGGCGAGAGCCTCGCGGAATGCGCGGCTTTACTCGACGCCGAGGGCCTGCTCGGCCACATGCATGCCAACTCGGGTGGGGCACGTTCGACGACGACAACATGGTGGGCGCGACGGCGTTCATGGAGACGCTCGAGCTTGCAATGGAGCTGCGCCGCTGCGGCTACGGGGAGCGCGGCGAGCGGCTCGGCTTCGATCTCTACCCGTACACGGAGGACGCGGTCGCCGCCGTGCGCCGCAGCATCGTCCAGTGGCGTTTCATCGAGTCCGTTGCGGCGAGGATCGACGACGGCGCCCTTCGGCGGGCGCAGCTCGGCAAGGACGCGGTGGCCGCGTACGAGGCCGTCTACGCAGCGCTCGGGGCCTGAAGCGCCCGTGCGAGGGCGTCCCGGCCCCCTTCGAGTACCGGCTCACCGTGCGAGACGAGGATCCTCGCGATCGGCAGCTCCAGCAGGGGCTGCATCGCCGCGCGCATCTTCGGGTGGCGCACGCTCTGGGGCAGCCACGACTCGGGACACAGCCTGTACGCCGCCCTCGTCGTCGCCGAGGATGCTGTCACCGGGCACCAGCGTGCGATGGAGCAGATCGAGAACGTGCTCGGTGTTGCGGCCCGACGGATACGCCTCGAGGCCGGCCGGCAGTGCATCTCCCGGCCGGAAGACGTCGGTGACGACCTCCGTCCGCCGCTCCACGGCCGCGCGGCCCCCGCTCGGCGCCCAGAGGCGGGCGTCATAGCGACGGGCCAGGGCGCCGGCGCTGCGCGCATGCCAGAAGATCGTGATCACGACGTGCACCGGCTTCCGTTCCCTGTTCTACCATGTGGTCGAGGGCCGCAAGGAAGCGCGCCTCGTCCTCGGAGGGGATCTGCGGGTCGATCAGGACGATCGCGTCGGGCGCCTCGACGTAGACGCACCCGACGTCCTGCTTCCACTCCTCGTGGTAGCCGTTCAGCGCCAGAGGCCGGCCGCGAGCTCCGTGACCTCCATGGCCGCTGAGCCTACACTCATCGGGATCGACGTCGGGACGAACCGCGTCAAGGCCGTGGCGATCTCGCCGGCCGGCGACGTCCTGGCCAAGGCCGAGGAGGGCTACCCGCTTTCGACGCCCCGCCCCGGCTGGTCGGAGCAGGACCCGGAGGACTGGTGGCGTGAGCGACTGATTGGGCGCTCGCCGCGCTGGGCGCACGCGACGTCGCAGGGATCGGACTGTCCGGCCAGATGCACGGCCTCGTTTGCCTGGATCGCGCCGAGCAGGTGCTGCGCCCTGCGATCCTCTGGAACGATCAGCGCACCGGGGCCGAGTGCACGGAGATCGAGGAGCGAGTGGGGCTCGAGCGCCTGATCGCGCTGACCGGGAACCGCGCGCTGACGGGCTTCACAGCTCCCAAGCTGCTTTGGGTGCGCCGGCACGAGCCGGAGGTGTACGCGTCGATCGCCCATGTGTTGTTGCTCAAGGACTACGTCCGCCTACGCCTCACGGG
>CAWGBR010000006.1:0-249082 GCA_963820875.1 uncultured Thermoleophilia bacterium | reverse complement strand
TGACGCCTGTCGGCGTCGCGATCGCAGCGATATCGGCCCGGGCCGCTGTGCGGCCCGGGCAACGATTCGCCGCCTAGCGCGTCTGGGGGAACCCCAGGTCGACCTTGCTCGTGGCCGGGTCGGGCCAGCGGCTCGTGACGACCTTGCCGTGCGTGTAGAAGTGGATGCTCTCGGGGCCGTAGGCGTGCGAGTCCCCGAAGAGGGAGCTCTTCCAGCCGCCGAACGAGTAGTAGGCAACCGGAACCGGGATGGGGACGTTCACGCCGACCATGCCGGCGGTGGCCTCGAACTGGAACTGCCGGGCGGCGCCGCCGTCGCGGGTGAAGATGGCCGTGCCGTTGCCGTACGGGTTGTCGTTCACGAGCGCGACCGCCTCGTCGTAGGTCTTCGCCCTGACGACCGAGAGCACCGGGCCGAAGATCTCGTCCTTGTAGCACTCCATCTCGGGCGTGACGTTGTCGAGCAGCGACACGCCGACGAAGAAGCCGTCGCCTTCCACGTCGAGCTCACGGCCGTCGGCGACGACGGTCGCGCCCTGGTCGCGGCCCTTGTCGATGTAGGACGCGACCTTGTCGCGGTGCTCGCGGGTGATGAGGGGCCCCATCTCGGAGTCGGGGTCGAGGCCGGGGCCGACCTTGACGTTCGGGAGGCGATCCTTGATCGCGCCGACGAGCGGGTCGGCGCGTCACCCACGGCGACGACGACGGAGACAGCCATGCAGCGCTCACCGGCGGATCCGTAGGCGGCGCTCACGGCGGCGTCGGCGGCCATGTCGATGTCGGCGTCAGGGAGGACGACCATGTGGTTCTTCGCCCCGCCGAGCGCCTGGACCCGCTTGCCGTGCTTCGTGCCGTTCTCGTAGATCGAGCGGGCGATCGGCGTCGAGCCGACGAAGCTGATCGCGACGACGTCGGGATGCTCGAGCAGCCCTTCGACCGCCACCCTGTCGCCCATCAGGACGTTGAAGACCCCGTCCGGGACGCCCGGCCTCCTTGAGCAGCTCGGCGACGTACAGCGAGGCGCTCGGGTCCTTCTCGGACGGCTTCAGCACGAAGCAGTTGCCGCATGCGAGCGCCGGCGCCCACATCCACATGGGCACCATGGCCGGGAAATTGAACGGCGTGATCCCGGCGACGACGCCGAGCGGCTGGCGGATCGAGTAGACGTCGACGCCGGTCGAGGCCTGCTCCGAGAAGCCGCCCTTGAGCAGCGCCGGGACGCCGCAGGCGAACTCGATCACCTCGAGGCCGCGGGCGACCTCGCCGAGCGCGTCGGAGAGCACCTTGCCGTGCTCGGCCGTGAGGATGCGTGCGATGTCCTCGCGGTGCTCGTGCACGAGCTCGCGGATCGAGAACATGAGCTCGGCGCGCTTCGCGAGCGAGAGCGCGCGCCAGGCGGGGAAGGCCTCTTTCGCGACGGAGACCGCGCGGTCGATCTCCTCCGCCGACGCGAAGTCGACCTCGCCGGTCTGCTCGCCGGTGGCGGGGTTGAAGACAGGGCCGCTCCGTCCCGAGGTTCCGGGCACGATCTGGCCGCCGATCCAGTGGCTGATGCGTGTCGCCGGCGGGGTCGAGCGCTCCGCCTCGTGGGGCAGGGTCGTGCTCATGAGTTCCTCCCTGGCGGGTTCGGTTTCGCTCGGACTGAGGATAGCGCCGCCGGACCGACGGCCGTTTTGCGCGATCCAGCGGGGCTCAAGCGTGAGCCAAGGAGCCTCCAAGCTCGTCGGCCGACCATATGGGTGACCCGAGGCAAGGAGGAGCCATGCGAGGAGCAGGAGGAGCGAGGGGCACGAGCGCCGTCGCGCGGCATCTGCCGAAAGGCCGGCCCGAGCCGGCCGAGATCGTGCCTGATCGGCGCGAGGGCGACACGGTCGTGATTCCGACGCTCCGGCTCTCCGAGGTGCTCGCGGGCTCAGATGCGGCGCGAGCCCGCCAAGGCAGCTGACGGCACACGCCCGGTCGCGCACGCGCGAGAGGTCGAGAGCGCCGGAAACGGCGCTCTCGACGTTTCGGCGTGCGGGACTGACGCTACAAGGAGCGCGACGGTAGGCTTCGGCGCGCCCGCACCCCGCGAAAGGAGCTCGAGCACGATGGGCGTCGTCGCCAACAACCCGAAGGTCTACGACCTCGTCGCCTCGAGCGTCAAGGTCGAGCAGCTCGCGACAGGATTCACCTTCACCGAGGGGCCGGTCTGGCACCCGGACGGCTACCTGCTCTTCTCCGACATGCCGATGGACGTCCGCCGCAAGTGGAGCGAGGCCGACGGCATCGTCGAGGTCATGAAGCCGGCGAACAAGTGCAACGGGATGACGTTCGATGCCGACCTGAACCTCATCGTCTGCGAGCACTGGACGAGCCAGGTCGTCCGAGCGACGCTGAACGCGGACGGCACCGAGGCGAGCCGGGTGGCGATCGCCTCGCACTACGACGGCAAGGAGCTGAACTCGCCGAACGACGTCGTCGTCAAGTCCGACGGCTCGATCTACTTCAGCGACCCGACCTACGGGCGGATGGACGTGCTTCGGCAACCCGCGCGAGCAGGATCTCGATTTCCAGGGCGTCTACAGGATCCCCCCGGGCGGCGGCGACGTCTGACGCTCCTCACCGACGACTTCGACGCAGCCGAACGGGCTCTGCTTCTCACCGGACGAGCGGACGCTGTACGTGAACGACTCCAGCGGTCCTGCACCTCCGGCGCTTCGACGTCGCCGGACGACGGCTCGATCTCGGGCGGCGAGGTGATCCTCGACGGCATCGGCGATCCCGACGACTTCGCGGGCGGCATCTGCGACGGGATGAAGTGCGACGAGGAGCGGCAACATCTGGGTCACCGGCCCGGGCGGAGTCTGGGTCGTGGCGCCCGACGGCGAGCACCTCGGAACCGTGGAGGTGGCCGAGCACACGGGCAATCTCAACTGGGGCGGCCCGAATTGGAACGTGCTCTACGTCCCCGCCTCGACGTCCGTCTACCGGTTCGAGTGCAAGGTGGGCGGCAACCGGCTCGCCTACATGGTGTAGCGGCCGGATCTGATCCGGCCCGGGCCCGAAGGGAGAGCAGGTGGCACTGAAGATTCGATCCGAAGAAGAGCGCCCTGATCATCCAGGACCTCCAGAACGACGTGATCATGCCCGGCGGGGCGTTCACCAAGCCCGACGCGTCCCCTGCGGAACACGCGAAGAAGCAGAACGTGGTCGGCAACGTCAAGACTCTCGCCTCGGCGGCGCGCGCCGCGGGGATGCCCGTCGTGCACGTCTGGTACGTCGTCGAGAAGGGCGCGGCCGGGCTGAAGCAGAACGCGCCGCTCTTCCAGGCCGTCAAGGCGACGAACGGCCTCGTGCGCGGCAGCCGCGGAGCCGCTCCCGTCAAGGGACTGGAGGCGAAGCGGGGCGACCACGTCGTCGAGAAGACCCGCATGAACGCCTTCCACGGCACGAATCTGGACAACCTGCTGCGAGGGCTCGGCGCCGAGACGGTCGTGATCACCGGCGCGTGGACGAACTTCTCGATCGAGCACACCGCGCGCCACGCCGCCGACGCCGGCTACAACGCCGTCGTCGTGACCGACGGCACCTCGACGATCAACGACGAGTGGCAGGACGCCGCGCTCAACTACGCCCTTGTCAACATCGCCGAGCGGGCGTCGACCGCAGGACGTGCTGGCGGTCCTGAAGACCCGCAGCGGGCGCCGGCCGGCCGCCGAAACGCAAAGCGCCGGCCAAGAAGTAGGGGCCGGATCTCATCCGGCCCGCGCCCATGCTGATCCCCCGGCCCGCGCCCACGCTGATCCTCCGGCCCGTGCCATGAAGACCCGCGCGGCGCTCTTCCATGCACCGGGCACGCCGCTCGAGGTCCGCGAGATCGACCTCGAGGAGCCCGGCCCGCGCGACGTGCTCGTTCGCATGGCCGCAACCGGTGTCTGCGGGTCCGACCTCCATCTCATTCGCGGAGAGTGGACGCGACCGAAGCCGATGGTGCTCGGCCACGAGGGCGCGGGAGTCATCGAGGCCGTCGGCGACGGCGTCAGGGACCGCGCGCCCGGCGACCGCGTGCTGCTCTCCTGGGCGCCCTCCTGCGGCGAGTGCCTTCCCTGCCGGACCGGACGCCCCGTGGCGTGCGCGCCGCTACGGGCGGGTGTTTCCGCCGGCACGCTCCCGGACGGCACGACGAGAATGTCGGTAGATGGCCGTCCCGTGTACCGAATGACCGCGATCGGCGCGCTCGCGGAGCGCATCGTCGTCCCGACCAACGCGGCGCTGCCGCTTCCGGACGACGTCGAGCTCGAGCATGCCGCCCTCGTGGGCTGCGCGGCGCTCACGGGCGTCGGCGCCGCCGTACACCGGGCGCGCATCAAGGCCGGCGCGAGCGTCCTCGTCGTCGGCGCCGGAGGTGTCGGCCAGTTCTGCGTCCAGGGCGCTCGCATCGCCGGTGCCGGGCGCATCGTCGCCGCCGATCCGCTGCCGGGGCGGCGCGAGCAAGCCTTGCGGCTCGGCGCCACCGAGGCGGTCGAGCCCGGTGAGGTCGGCACGGGCGAGTTCGACTGCGCGCTCGACGCAGTCGGCGGCAGTGAGACCTTCGCGCTCGCCGTTCGCGCCACCCGTGGCGGCGGCACCGTGGTGGCAGTCGGAATGCCGGCCGCAGGTGTCAAGTACGAGCTCGAGCCTGCCCAGCTGACGAACGAGGAGAAGGTTCTTACCGGCTCTCTCTACGGCTCAGAGGATCCGGCCGTCGCGCTGCCTTCCGTACTGGCTCACGTTCGAGCCGGGAGACTCGACCTCGTGGGCGCCCTCGGGCCGTCGTTCCCGCTGGAGCGGGCGAACGAGGCGGTCGAGACGGCGCTCGCCGGGGAGCCGGGGCGTGTTCTCGTCACGATGGCTGCGTAGCGGTGGGTATCCGGGTCGGCATCGATACGGGCGGCACATTCACCGACCTCGTTGCGGTCGACGAGGAGACGGGCGGGCTCTTCGTCTCCAAGGTGCCGTCGAATCCCGGCGACCCGGTCGCGGCGGTGCTGGCCGCCCTCGAGGCGGCGCAGCTCGACCCGGCCCGCGTGTCGTTCGTCGTCGTCGGCACGACGCTCGGGATCAACGCCGTGCTGACGAGAACGGGCGCCCGCGTCCTCTTCCTGACCACGGCCGGCTTCGAGGACATCCCGTTCATCCAGCGCATCTCGCGCAAGTACCACTACGACTACCGCTGGCGCAAGCCCACGCCGCTGGTGCACCGCCGCGATTGCGTCGGGGTCGCCGAGCGCACGGGCGAGGAGGGCGAGATCCTCGTCTCGCTCGACCCGCAGGACATCGCCTCCCTGGTCGATCGTGTAAGCACGGTGTCGGAGAGCGACGGGGGAGCGGCGATCGCCGTGTGTTACCTGTTCTCCTACCTCAACCCCGAGCACGAGCTGCGGACGCGTGAGGCGCTCGAGCAGACGGGGGCGCGCGTGTCCCTCTCGCACGAGGTGGCTCCGATCTGGCGTGAGTACGAGCGCGGCTCGACGGTGATCGTCGACGCCTATCTCAAGCCGCTCGTTGAGCGATACGTGCAAGGCCTCACGGAGGCGCTCCGCACGCGGGAGATCGAGGCGCCCTGCTCGCTGCTGAAGTCGAACGGCGGGCATACGCGCGCCGCTGAGGCCGGCGCCCGTCCCGCCCACCTGCTGCTCTCCGGGATCGCAGGGGGTGCGATCGGCGGTGCCTGGTACGCGCGGCTCGCGGACGCAGAGCAGGCGATCATGCTGGACATGGGCGGCACGAGCTGCGACGTGTGCCTGATCGTCGGCGGCGAGCCCCTGTACTCCTCGGACTACGAGATCGAGTACGGGTTCCCGGTGAGCGTGCCGTCCGTCTCGACGAAGACGATCGGCGCCGGCGGCGGCTCGATCGGCTGGGTCGACCCCGGCGGCTTCCTCCAGGTCGGCCCGCAGAGCGCAGGCGCCGATCCCGGGCCTGCCTGCTACGGGCAGGGTGGGAAGGATGCGACTCTCACGGACGCCAACCTCGCGCTCGGCCGTCTGAATCCCGAGTTCTTCCTGGGCGGGCGCCTCGCGCTCGACGCCTCGCTCTCGAAGGCGTCCCTCGAAGGGCTCGGCGGCCGGCTCGGCCAGGACGACGTCGACATTGCCGCGTCGATGGTGCGAATTGCCAACGAGAACATGGCGAATGCAATTCGTATCGTCACGGTGGAACAGGGCATCGACCCCCGGGAGTTCGCGCTCGTCGCAATGGGCGGGGCCGGGCCGACGCACGCCTGCGAGATCGCCGACGCAATCGGCATCCGGCGTGTGGTCGTGCCCCCGAGCCCGGGCCTGGCCTCGGCGTTCGGCGCGCTGGTCGCGCCCGTGCGCGTGGATGCGGTCAGGAGCGTCCACCTCACCGATGCGCGGGTGACCGCCGGCGAGCTCTCCGCGCTCTTCGCCGACCTGGAGCAGCAGGCCGCTGCCGATTTCGAGGTCCAGGCGGGAGCCAGTGCTCAGCAGGAGCCGCGGCGCTCCGCCGCGCTCCGCTATCAGGGTCAGAACTACGAGCAGGACGTGTCGGTGCCCGGCGGCGAGCTCACCGACGAGGATCTCGCGGGCGTGTACGAGGGCTTCGCCCGGCTCTACGAGGGCTTCTACGGCTACCGCCTGGACGGCATCCCCATCGAGCTCGTGCGGCTGCAGGTCGTCCTTGCCGGCGAGGCCTTCCGGCTCGACGGGCGGCCGGCCGGGGCGCCGGAGGCTGCGGGCGATGAAGGCCCGTCGCGGCAGGTCTGGTTTCCGGAGCACGGGTTCGTGGCCGCGCCGATCCACCGCCGTGAGGCCCTCGCGGCCGGCACGGTGGTCGCGGCCCCCTCGTCGTGGAGGAGATGGACTCGACGATCGTCGTGCCCCCGGAGTGGCAGCTCACGGTGGCCGACGCGGACATCCTCGAGCTCGTGCGGGAGGACTAGATGATTGATCGAAAATTGATCGCAAACCGTGGCACCGCCGGATGGCGGCCGTTACCGTCGCCCGGGACCACGCTCGTGGCTCGCCCGTACCCCAGGTACGGGCGAGCGAATGATCGCGGCCCCGGGCTCGGTCTCTGCCGTCCCCGACGGCACCACAATTTCCGATCAACCATCTAAATGGCGATCGACCCGGTCACGCTCACGATTCTCAACAACGCCTTCGTGAACATCTGCCGCGAGATGGGCGTCACGATGATGCGCACCGCCTTCTCGCCGATCTTCAACGAGGGCCTCGACTTCTCGTGCGTCCTGTTCGACCGGCGCGGCAACATGATCGGGCAGGCCGAGTTCTGCCCCGCCCAGCTCGGTGCGAGCCTGTTCATCGTGCGCTGGACGGTCGAGGAGCTCGGCGTCGACTCCTTCGAGCCGGGGGACGTCGTGCTGCACAACGACCCGTACCGCGGCGGCGCGCACCTTCCCGAGCACTCGGTGATCCGGCCCGTCTTCCACGAGGGCGAGCTGTTCGGTTTTCTCGCGAACGTGGGCCACCTTGCCGAGATCGGCGGGAAGGCCGTCGGGAGCTTCGCCGCCGACGCGACGGAGGTCTTCCAGGAAGGCCTGCGGATCCCGCCCGTCAAGATCGTCAAGCGCGACGAGAACGACATGGAGCTGTGGCGGCTGATCATGGCGAACCACCGCACGCCGAGGAATACGTGGGGGGACCTCAACGCGCAGATCGGGTCGCTGCGCGTCGCCGAGCGGCGGCTCGTCGAGCTCCTCGACCGCTACGGCCGCGAGCTGGTGGATCAGGCTGCCGACGAGCTGATGGACTACTCGGAGCGCTGGATGCGCAGCGAGATCGAGGCGATCCCCGACGGTGTCTACGAGTTCAGCGACGTGATGGAGGACGACGGAGTGGTCGCCGAGCCGGTCGACCTGCACGTCACCGTGACCGTGGACGGCGATCGCCTGATCGTGGACTGGACGGGCACGTCACCGCAGGTGCGCGGACCGATCAATGCGACCTTCGGGGTGACGTCGGGGGCGACCTACAACGCGATCTTCCACGTGACCGACCAGAACATCCCGAAGAACTCGGGCGCCTACCGGCCGATCCACATCATCGCGCCGCCCGGGACGGTGGCGAACGTCCGGTATCCGGGCCCGTCGGTCGGCGGCAACACGGAGACCCACCCGAAGCTGGCCGACATGGTGGTCGGCGCGCTCGCACCGGCGCTGCCCGATCGCGTCGCGGCGGCCGAGGGAGGCTCCGCGTGCAACTTCCTCTTCGGCGGCGTCCACCCGAAGACGGGCGACTACTACGCGAACTACCACCTGGAGGGCTGCGGCTGGGGCGCGAAGACCTACGACGACGGCAACGACGCGATCATCGTCACGAACGGCAACTGCAGGAACACCCCGGTCGAGATCTTCGAGACGCGGTATCCGCTGCGCACGATCGAGTACTCGCTGATCCCGGACTCGGGCGGCGCCGGCCGGATGCGGGGCGGGCTCGGGACGCGGCGCATCATGCGGGTCGAGGAGGGGGCCGAGGTGACCTGCAACGCGCTGTTCGACCGCACGAAGCCCGGCTTCGGCGCCTGGGGTCTCGAAGGCGGCGGCAAGGGTGGCCGCGGAGCGATCATGGTCAAGCGCCGGGGCGACTCCGAATTCCGCACGTTCTCGGACGTGTACGGCACGGTCTCGCCGTCGAAGTTCACGAACATCCAGCTGCTGCCGGGGGACGAGGTGCTGATCGACTCGCCCGGAGGCGGGGGTTACGGGGACCCGCTCGAGCGCGACCGCGAGCGCGTCCTGCGTGACGTGGAGGAGGGCTTCGTCTCCTCCGCGGCGGCCGCCGAGCGCTACGGCTGGAATCCGGGGGGCTGACGGTGGGCGCGGGACACTGGGAGCCGATCGTGACGCAGGTCTGGGAGACGGTCGTCACTCCGTGCGACTGCTGCGGCCAGGTCGTCGCGAAGCAGCTGTGGGTGGTCGAGGTCGGCGGCGAGGAGCGGCGCTTCTGCGGCCCGGCCTGCGAGGAGCTGTACCGGACGTACGTCCTGGCGCGCCGTGGAGGCTGACGAGCGCTCCGTTCAGTGGCGCGCCGGCGTGCGAACGGTGTTGCATGCGGCGGCCGCGACCGGGGCGGCCCAGCTCTGCCTCATGGAGCAATGGTCGGAGCCGGGCGCCGGCGCTCCTACCCACACCCATTTCGAGGTGGAGGAGGCGATCCTCGTCGTCGAGGGGAGCGCGGACTTCTGGACGGACGGGGAGCACCGGGCGGTCGGCGCCGGCGAAGCGATCCTCCTGCCGGCGGAGAGCTGGCACGGATTCCGCAATGTGGGCGATGGGATCCTCCACACCGTGGCCGTCTTCCCCTCCGCCGCCGCGCCCGTCGAGTACGAGAACGAGCCGGGCATCGTCTACGAGATCGGTGGGGCGGGCGAGATCCGGCGCGACGCGCACCGGGCCGTCAGGGGGCCGGAACAGCCCTGACCTCGACCTGCCTCAGCACTGCGTCCTGGAACGCCGGCTCGCCGTAGGGCGCAATGACGATGGAGGCGGCCTCGTCGCACCGCCAGTTCTCCTCGAGGGCGGCCGCCGCGCAGGAGTCTGGACGGGTCAGGGCCAGCCCGGGGTCGAGATCGCCGGCATCCAACAAGAGCATCACCGGCGCCACGTCTTCATCTGGGTTCCGGGCGATACGCAGCCGGGGCCCGTTGACGACGACCGGAAACCCCGTCTCGGCTTGCTCGACCGCGAGGTCTTCCATGAACGCGCGCCGCTCTGCCGAGCTCAACGGAGGTGCGCCGTGCTCGGTCGCTGCGCTGACGCGCGCCTCCCAGTTCCCGAAGGAGAGCAGCAGGTAGTCGGTGCCCTCCAAGCCTTCCGGGCGGGGTAGCTCTCCGGCGCGCGCGAGGCGGACGTCGCGGGGCACGTCGCGACCACCTGTCTCGGCCGTCAGGATCACCTCGCTCGTCGCCTCCAGGCGCTCGAGCGCCAGCTCGGGCGGATAGACGAGCTCGACTGTCACGCCGTCCGCGAAGGTGACCGGCATGACAATCAGATCGCGTTCGGCGCCCGTCGACGGCTGCGCGGGGAGTTGAGGAGGCGCGCCGGCCGGCTGTTCGGCTTGCGATGCTCCACCGCACCCCGCGAGCACGAGCGCCAGTCCGACCATCCAGCCGCGCATGCTCGAAGTACGTCGGACGGCAACTCCGAGGTCCGAGACGTCGTTGCGGCTCTAACGCACGACCTTCGGCGCGCAGAGAATCGCCACGCTCGCGGTCTCGGCCTGCTGCGAGACGTTGCGGAAGAGGTAGCCGAGCGCCGGGCCGCCGCGCAGGGTGGGGAACGCGTTGCCGAAGCCGCCCTCGGGCGCGCGGTAGCCGCCGCCGACGAGCGCCTTCCCGGCCGGGCACTTCGCCGCCCCTTGCCGCTCACGCGGTTGCAGCGACGCGCCCGCGCCCGTGGCGGCCGGGACCGTCACGGGGACGGTCAGCCGCGCCAGCCCGAATCCGTGCGGCAGCTCGACGCAGCGGACGGCGACAAACGCGGGCTTCGGGGTAAGGGCCGTGTTGAGCAAGACGAGGACGAGGTTTCGCCGGCCGGAAGGAAAGGACTGCGTGAGGGTGAGCGCGCCGTCGTTGCCGAGGTCCACTCCGGAGCTCACCGGCACCGATGCGCCCGTGCAGGAGGCGGTGACCGTCGTCCGTCCCGGGACGAGGCCGTCGTCTCCGACCTTCGCGGCGGGCACCGTCACGGCGCCCGTTCCCGTTCCGACCGGCAACTGTGGTTCCCCCGTCACACGGGCACACAGCGCGCTGAGCCTCGCAGTCGCGCTCGCCGGGTTCCGGTTGCCGATCTCGACCTTGTAGGTGCGCGGGCCGGTCGGGAGGGACGAGAGGACGCTCACGCCGGGGGTGTCGACCGCAGCGCCTGCGGCGAGCGCAACCTCGCCGGGCCCGCAGCGCAGCTGGGTGGAGACGGTCGACGGCTTCACGCCGAGCGCCGTCCGCTCGGCGCGTGTCACGGTGACGGTCCGGGCCTCGATCTCGACCTTGAGCCGATGCGGCGAGGCGTTGCCCGCCGCGGAGATCGCGGCCGCCTGGCCGGCTGTCTGGAGCAGCAATACGAGCGCGGCCGCCGGCAGGATCGCCAGGAGGCAACCTCCTGGAGCACGCTCCAGCGCGTCCTCGTCGCTGCATCACGGGTCTCTCGAGCTCCGCCGGTTCTCTCACTCGCCACCTCTTGCGCCGGGTATCGTGCCGCGCGAACGGTAGCGACCCGGGGAGCCGGCGTGGCCCGCAAGCAGACGATCTTCGACGTGATCTCCACCGGGGACCCGGCCAGGGTCCGGCGCAAGCTTGCGCGCGACCCCGCCGCCCTCGGCGAGCGGGACGAGAACGGGCTCTCGCCGGTGATGCGCGCCGTGTACGAGGCCAGGCCCGACATCGTCGAGGTGCTGCTCGACCAAGGGCGCCGAGCTCGATCTGTTCGAGGCGGCCGCGCTCGGGCGCACAGAGCTGCTCGGCAGGCTCGTCGGGCGCAGTAAGCAGCGCGCGCGCGAGTACTCGTCGGACGGCTTCACGCCGCTCCACCTGGCGGCGTTCTTCGGCCACACGGATGCCGTCGCGCTTCTGCTCGACCGGGGCGCCGAGATCGACGCTCGCTCGAAGAACACGCGCCTGCGGTCCGTGACGCCCCTGCACAGCGCCGCCGCGGGTCATCGCACGGAGGCCGCGCTGCTCCTGCTCGACCGGGGCGCCGACCCGAACGCCGAGCAGCCCGGCGGCTGGACTCCGCTCCACCAGGCCGCCGCCAACGGCGACCTCGTGCTCTGCAAGGCGCTGCTCGAGCGCGGAGCGGAGCGCACGCAGATGAGCGACGACCGGACCCGGCCGCTCGACTTCGCGATCGAGAACCGTCACCACGAGGTCGTTCGTCTGCTCCAGCGCGGCCGGTGACCGAGCGCGTCGTTCTCGTCACCGACTTCACCTGGCCGAGCGTGGAGCCCGAGGCCGCGGTGCTCGCAGCGGCGGGCGCGCGGCTGCTCGTCGCGAAGACCGGTGAGGAGACCGAGCTCCTCGAGCTGGTCACCGACGCCGACGCGATCCTGACCTGCTTCAAGCAGGTCTCGCCCGCGGTGGTCAGAGCCGGCCGCCGGCTTCAGGTCATCGGCCGGTACGGGATCGGCGTCGACAACATCGCGGTCGACGAGGCCACGCGTCACGGCATACCGGTGACGAACGTGCCCGGCTACTGCACACACGAGGTCGCGGAGCACGTGCTCGCGCTGATCCTGGCCCACGAGCGCGGCATCTGCCGCTTCGACCGGGGCGTCCGCGACGACGACTGGACGCTGACCCAGGGCCTGCCGATGCGTCGGGTTGCGGGACGAACGCTCGGCATTGTCGGTTTCGGCCGCATCGGCCAGGCGCTCGCGCGCAAGGCCGCGGCGCTCGAGCTCCGCCTCCTCGTCCACGATCCGAGCGCGCCGCCCGACGAGCTCGCGGCCGTCGGGCGCCGAGGCGGTGACGCTCTCGGAGCTCGCCGCCGCGCTCGGACTACGTGTCCGTCCACGTACCGCTCACCGACCAGACCCGCGGCCTCGTCGGCCGCGACTTCCTCCGGCAGATGAAGCCGACGGCGTTCGTCGTCAATGCCGCGCGCGGCGCCGTCGTCGACCACGAGGCGCTGCTCGAGGCGCTGCGGGAAGGCTGGATCGCCGGCGCCGGCATCGACGTCTTCGAGCCTGACCGTCTGCCCGCCGACCACCCGTTGCTGCGGGAGCCGAACCTGATCGCGACGCCGCACGTGGCCTTCTACTCGGAGGAGTCGGTCCTCGAGCTCGAGGTGAAGGCCGCGGAGAACGTCGCGGCGATTCTCACGGGCCGCAGGCCCGAGCACGTGGTCAACCCCGAGGTGCTCGACCTCGACCGCTGGGCGCACCTGCGCTAGATGATCTAGGAGCGGGGGGCTGGTAGCGCGTGACCGTGCCGTCGTCGTAGTTCGCGACCCAGAGGGCTCCTGCGCCGAAGGCCAGGCCGAGCGGGTTCCGGCCGGCATCGATCGGGTCGCCGACGACCTGCGCGGTCTGAGGATCGATCCGCACGACCGAGGACTCCTCGCCGGGGCCCGTGATCTCCGCCGCCCAGACCGAGCCGCCGCCGACGGTCACCGTCGTCCTGCCGCCCTCCGTGATCCGGATCGTCTCGACAACCTGATTGGAGCGTGGATCGACCTCCGAGATCGTGCCGTTGTTCGACGTCACCCAGACGGCGCCGGCGCCGTTCGCGACGAACTCCGGCAGGTTCGGGACGAGAATCGTGCGGGCGATCTCGTTCGTGCGGGGGTTGATCCGGACAACGCCGCCGTTGGCCCCGTCCGGCGGGTCGGAGACCGCCACCCAGACTGAGCCGAAGGCGATCGCGACGCCCTGCGGGAAGCCTTCGAGCGGGATCTCGGCCACGATCTCGTTCGTCGAGGGATCGATTCGCACGACCTCGCCGGCATCGGGACGGGTCACCCACACGCCGACGTTGCCCGCCGCGACGCAGGCGGCCTCCTCCGTCTCGATCGCCGTCGAGACGCGGTTCGTCGCCGGGTTGATCCGCGCGACGTTCCCGGAGAGGGTCGTGGCCCAGACGGCGCCCGCACCGACGGCAACGCCGCACGGGCGCTCGCTTCCGAGCTCGTCGCCGGCGCCGATCCTGGCTGCGATTTCCCGCGTGGCCGGGTCGATGCGGAGCAGCCGGCGGCCGTCCCGTACGACCCAGACGCCGCCCGCGCCCACGTCGAGCGCGTTCGGGAAGCCCCCGACCTCGATCGTCTCGAGCGGAGGCCCCTCGGGCTCCTCGGTGATGACGACCTCGCCGGTGCCCGTGTCGCTGTTGTCGGTCGCGGTCTCGGGCGTCGCGGCACTGTCGGGGCTCTCGTCACGAAGCGCCAGCACGACGCCCGCGAGCGTTCCCAGGCCTGCGAGCAGGCCGATGACTGCGGCGATCACGACTGCGGTCTGCCGGCTCACGTGCTGCTCCGATTCGGGGGAGGTGGCACTCTTCCTCGTCGCGCGGCCTGCTCGACCGGTGCTCGAACCAACGATAACGCGCGGTTGCAGCCGGCCGACCGGTCAGCTACCCTTGCCGGGTTCGATTCGGCGACCGCGAAAGGAGGACGAGAGATGACCGAGCGATTCACGAGCCTCTCGCCCCGCGGCGCCGCTTTGGCCTGATTCTGGGCCTGAGCTCAGCTTCGTTGTGACCGCGGCCCTCCGGGCCGCTCCTTGGCGGGTCGCGGCCGGCTAAGCCGGCCGCTCAGCCGCCCGGGCCGTTATCGGCGCACGCGTGGCACAGCGTCCTTGTTGTTGTCATGCGTCAAAGGAGTTAGGTTGAGTCACGTTTTCGATCTTTCCTCGCTCGGATATGGGTCTCCGGAGGAGACCGCGTTCGAGCCCTACGGCGCCGCCGGGCTTGCCGCCGGCCGGATCGGCGCCCACCATCGCGGCGGCTACGTGATCTTCAGCGAGCTCGGAGAGCTGCACGGGATATTGCCTGGCCGCTCGAGGTCGGCACCTGCTGGAGAAACCCCGGCCGTCGGCGACTGGGTGGCCTTCAGGCCGCTCGAAGGAGGCGACGCCCTGATCGAGGCCGTTCTCCCGCGCCGGACCTGCGTCCGCCGCGGCCGCCGGGACCTTGCCCGCGGCTCGCACGTCGCCGAGGAGCAGGTCATCGCCGCGAACGTCGACGTCGCCCTGCTCGCCGTCGATCTGTCTCTCCCGGCCGGCCCGCGCTCGCTGGAGCGCTATCTCGCGGCGGCGTGGGATTCAGGAGCCGAGCCGGTGATCGTCCTCACGAAGCTCGATCTGTGTGATGTGGTCGAGGAACGGGTGGCGGAAACGGAGACGGTTGCGATCGGCGTTCCGGTGCATGCGGTCTCGGCTGCCACGGGCGAGGGGGTGGACGCGCTTCAGGCGCTTCTGGCGGGCAACCGCACCGCGGCACTGCTCGGCCCCTCGGGAAGCGGGAAGTCGACCCTCGTCAACCGGCTGCTCGGGCGTGAGGCCCAGGCGACCGGCGCCGTCCGGTCCGACGGCCGCGGCCGCCATACGACGACCGCGCGCGAGCTCTTCCTCGTCCCGGGCGGCGGGCTGCTGCTCGACACACCCGGCCTGCGCGTGCTGCAGCTCTGGGAGGAGGACGGCCTCGGCGGCGTATTCTCGGACGTCGAGGTGCTCGCCGCCCGCTGTCGCTTCTCGGACTGCAGGCACGAGACGGAGCCGGGCTGCGCGGTACGCGAGGCCGTGTCGTCCGGGGCGCTCGACGCCGGTCGGCTCGAGAGCTTCGCCAAGCTCACCCGGGAGCTTGCCTATCTCGAGCGGAAGGGCGACAAGCGCGCGGAGGCGGAGGAGCGACGCCGCTGGCGCGCGATGACCAAGGAGGCTCGCGCCCGCGCCCGGCCGCGCCGCTGAGGGTCGACGGCTACGCTCTCTTCGAAGGAGGTTGCCTGCATGACGTCGAGAGTGGACAAGACGAACGAGGAGTGGCGGGCGGAGCTGACGCCCGAGCAGTACCGGGTGCTGCGCGACAAGGGCACCGAGCGCGCCTTCACCGGCGAGTACTGCGACGCGAAAGACGCCGGCACCTATCGTTGCGCCGGCTGCGGCGCGGAGCTGTTTCGCTCGGATACGAAGTTCGACTCCGGGACCGGCTGGCCGAGCTTCACCCAGCCGGTGACCGAGGGCGCCGTCGCGACCGAGCGCGACTGGAGCATGATCGTGCCTCGCACCGAGGTGCTCTGCGCCGCCTGCGAGGGCCATCTCGGTCATGTCTTCCCGGACGGGCCGGCACCCACGGGGCTGCGCTACTGCATCAACTCGGCCGCGCTCGAGCTCGACAAGGACGACTGAGGCAAGGGCGAAGCCGGCGCAACGCGCCGCGAGGCCGGCAAGGGCGAAGCCCGCGCAGCGGACGCCGAAGGCGGCCGCGGAGGCTCGTCGAGGCCGGAGGCCGGCAAGGGCGAAGCCCGCCCAGCGGACGCCGAAGGCGGCCGCGGAGGCTCGTCGAGGCCGGAGGCCTCGACACGCGCGCGGCGCGAGGCCGCAGAGGCGTCGACGGCTCCCGGCAGGGGGCCGTCCGGCTTGCGCAGGGCGGAATAGGTGCGTCCGATCGGGTCGAAGCCGAGCCGTTGGTAGAGGTGCCACGGCCAGTCGTCCTCCTCGGCCATGATGAAGAGAAACTCGGCCCCGGCGGAGCGCGCCTCCTCGACGGCGTGGAGGAAGACCGCGCTTGCGAGCCCGCGGTTCCGGTACTGCTCGAGGGTGTTGAGATCCTCGATCTGCGAGGTGCTCCCGACGGCGTACAGCTCGCAGATCGAGACCGGCTCGTCTTCGACATAGGCCGCGAACCAGCGCGTCGGGACTGCCGCTGAGCCCACGCGCACCGCCTCGAGCAGCTGGCGGACGACATCCTCGTCGTAGCTCTCCGGCGCCTCGCGCAGGAGCCGCTCGCGGAACGCGCGCTGCCCGATCTCGTCCAGCTCGCGCACGTCCGCCTGCCTCTGCCGATCGGGAGCGCGGCGGTGCTCCATGTGGAGCAGCGTCGACACCGTCCAGCCGAGCGCGGAGAACTCGCGCGCGAGCCGGGCGCCCTCCTCCCGGTCGGCGAGGACGATCTGCCGGTGCTCGAGGCCGGCCGGCTCCTGGAGCGCATCCGCCAGGCTCGCCAGCTTCTCGGCGGTGGCATCCGCGGGAACCGCGTCGAGCCACAGGTAGTTGAGGTCCCAGACATCCGGCAGGCGGTCGCAAAAGAGGGCGACGCCTCCCTCGAGCTCCTCGACGCGCTCGGCGGTGGCGACGGCGGCCTCCCGCACGAAGGCCGAGGCACGCTGCATCGAATCGACCGCCGCCACGAGACGGATAGCATGGCAGCTCGCAATGCCTGCGGCAGTCGAGGAGTCCTACGCCGATCTCAAGACGCGGCTTGCCCGCGTCGTCGATCTGAGCCGCATCGCGCGGGTCATCTCGTGGGACCAGCAGGTGATGATGCCTCCGGGCGGCTCGCAGCCGCGGGCGGAGCAGCTCGCCACGCTCGGGCGCACCATCCAGGAGGAGTTCATCTCGGACGAGGTGGGTCAGCTGCTCGAGGAGCTGCGGCCGTACGGCGAGAGCCTGCCGTACGACTCCGACGAAGCGAGCCTCGTGCGCGTGGCGCTGCGCGACTACGAGAAAGCGCGCCGGGTGCCGCCGGAGCTCGCCGCCGAGCTGGCGCGTGCCGCGTCGCTCGGGCAGCAGATCTGGGTGCAGGCCCGGGCCGAGAACGACTTCGCGAAGTTCCTGCCGGCCCTCGAGCGCAACCTGGAGTTGAAGCAGCAGTACATCGACTGCTTCGACCCGGCCGACGAGCCGTACGACATCCTGCTCGACGACTACGAGCATGCGATGACCGCCGCCGAGGTACGGGCCGTCTTCGACCGGCTGAAGGAGGAGCTCGTTCCGCTCGTCAAGGCCGTTGCAGACGCGCCCCCGGTGGACGAGTCCTGCCTCTCCGGCCCCTTCCCGGTCGAGCGCCAGGAGGAGGCGCTGCGCGCGATCCTGCGGCCGCTCGGCTTCGACGACGCGCAGTGGCGGCTCGATCCCACGGCCCACCCGTTCGCGTCGTACTCGGGCCTCACGGACATCCGCATCACGACCCGCTACCTCGAGGGAAGCCTGATGGCGCTGTTCGCGGGCATCCACGAGTTCGGTCACGGGCTCTACGAGCACCAGTCGGCTCCCGAGCTCGACCGCACGGTGCTCTCCGGCGGTGTGTCGCTCGGGTTGCACGAGTCGCAGAGCCGCCTCTGGGAGAACCTGGTCGGTCGCGGCCGACCCTTCTGGCGGCGCTACTACGAGCAGTTCCAGAGCGCGTTTCCCGAAGTGCTCGGCGACGTGGACGGCGATGCCTTCTACCGCGCCGTCAACCGCATCCGTCCGTCTCTCATCCGCGTCGAGGCGGACCAGGTGACCTACAACATGCACGTCATCCTGCGCTTCGAGCTCGAGCAGGACATCCTGGCCGGCAACGTCGAGCTGCAGGACCTTCCCGAGGCCTGGAACGCCCGCATGGACGAGTACCTCGGCATCGACGTCCCGGACGACGCGAGAGGCGTGCTCCAGGACGTTCACTGGTCGGCGGGGGTCATCGGCTACTTCCCGACCTACTCGCTCGGCAACGTGATGTCGGTGCAGATCTGGGAGGCCGTGCGCCGGGATTTGCCCGACCTGGACGACCGCGTGGAGGCGGGAGACTTCGCACCGCTGCGCGACTGGCTGCGGGACCGCATCCACCGCCACGGCCGCAAGTTCACGCCGCAGGAGACGCTCGAGCGCTGCACCGGGTCGACGATCGACCCGGAGCCGTACCTCCGCTACCTGAAGGGCAAGGTCGCCGAGCTCTACGGCGTCTGAGGCGTCACGCAACGAGCCGGCGTAGCCGGCTCAGCCGTGACAGCGGAGGCCCGCGGGAGCGGGCCGTTCATTTGGCCCGGCCGCGCCTCTTCTCGAAGAGCGTCACGCATATGCCCGGCGCGGGCTCTTGCTCGCCGACCTCGACGAAGCCCTCGCTGCGGTACAGCGCCTTCGCGGGCTCGTTCGCCGCGCCGGTCTGGACGACGACGCGGCTCGGGGCCGGGGCGGCCGCCTCGGCCGCGCGTACGAGGGCCCGTCCGACGCCGCGCCGGAAGTAGCGCGGGTCGACGGCGAGGCGGTGGAGGTCGAGCGTGTCGCCGGCGATCTTCCACGACACGAAGCCGGCGAGCTTCCCCTCGAGGCGCGCACCGAGGAAAGTCTCGCCCGAGTCGAGGAGCTCCTCGAGCGTCTCGTGCAGAGGCGGGATGCCGTCGGAGCCGATCAGGTCGGCCTCGACGCGGTAGGCCCTCCGCTGCACCGCGATGACGGCTTCGGCGACCGCCCGGTCGGCGAGCTCGAGCGCCGAGATCTCCACGCGGTCAGTCTAGGGACGGTGCAGCAGCGCTCAGGGCCGCCATTCGGGGCTACGCCCGGCAGGCGGCAGCGCCCGCGGCCGTGCGGCGGGAGGGCCCTGATGTCGCTCGGCAATCGCATCGAGCAGGACGGCGACGTTGTCCCGCTCGGCCCTCGCGGCGTTCTCCCGCCGGCGCGCGATGAAGGCGTCGACGGCGAGCTCGACGGCGACGAGGACGGCAAGCGTCAGGAGGAGCAGCCCAGCACGGGCCAGCCAGCTCGCATCGGTGAAGAGAACGAGCAGAACCGCGACGACGCCGACGAGCGCGAAATCGCGGCCGAACGGCCACCCTGCGCTGCCCTGATCGAAGCGGCGAAGGACGTTCGAGGCGTGAACTGCGGCGAGCGCGGCGGCGTTCGGGTCCTCGAAGGATTCGCCCTGCCGTACGACCGTCGCCACATCACGGCGGACGGTCGCGCGCGCGTCGCTCGCCATGCGGTGGCGCCCAGGTCGTGCGGCGGGGGATCGTGCCACAGCACACGTATCGGCGGACGGGCCGGTTTCCTTCAGCCCTGCGGCGCCCGGGGCGAGCGGAGCCGGCCGTCGGTAGCCTTGGCCCGTGGCCGTCGTCATCGCCTCCAACCTGCGAAAGGAGATCGCCGGGTCCCTGTCTGTTCGAGGGCGTGTCGTTCAAGCTCGAGCGGCGCGACCGCGTCGCGCTCTCCGGCCCGAACGGTGCCGGCAAGACGACGCTGCTCCGCTGCCTGACCGGCGAGACCGAGCTGCACGGCGGCGAGCTCGTGATCGAGAAGAGCGCGCGCGTCGCCCTGCATGACCAGCGCCCGCCGGCAGGCGGCTCGCAAGCGCTGCGGGACTACGTCCTCTCGGGCGCCTCGGGGGCCGACGCCGAGGAGGAGCTACGCCGCCTCGAGCGCGCGATGGAGCAGGGCGATCACGGCCGGGAGACGCTGCGCCTGTACGCCGACGCGCAGCACCGGCTGGATCACGCCGGGGGCTATGCCTGGCGTGAGCGGGTGGACGGCGTGCTGCGCGGCCTCGGGTTCGAGGAGCCGGACTTCGGGCGGGCGGTGGCGACCTTCTCCGGCGGTGAGCTCACGCGTGCGGCGCTCGCCCGCGCGCTTGCCCGCGATCCGGACCTGCTGCTGCTCGACGAGCCGACCAACCACCTCGACCTCGAGAGCCTCGAGTGGCTCGAGCGCGAGCTGGCCTCGCTGGACGCCGCGGTCCTGCTCGTCGCCCACGACCGCTGGTTCCTCGAGTCGGTGACGACGGCCGTGCTCGAGCTCGAGGCAGGCCGCTCGACATTCTTCCCCGGTCCCTGGCACGTCTGGCGGCGTGAGAAGGCCGAGCGTGCGCTCCACGCGCAGAAGACGGCAGAGCGGGTAGAGGATGACATCGCCCGGCTCGAGCGCTTCGTCGAGCGGTTCCGTTACAAGAAGTCGAAGGCGAAGCAGGCACAGGCGAAGCTGACCCAGATCGCGCGACTCGAGGAGGAGCGCCGGGCGGCGCGAGGCGAGGTCGCGCTTCTGACCCGCCGCAGCCGCCGCCTCGGGTTCGACTTTCTCAAGCCGCCGAGGAGCGGGCGCACCGTTCTGGAGCTCGAAGGCCTGGGCGTGTCCGCCGGCGAGCGGCGGCTCCTGACCGACGTCACGTTCGCGCTCGAGCGCGGCGAGCACGTCGGCCTCGTCGGACCGAACGGCAGCGGCAAGACGACCCTCGCGGAAACGTTCCTCGACCGCCGTCCCGCGCTCGCCGGCACGAGCCGCCTCGGCTACGGGGTGGTGCCCGCCTACTTCAGCCAGCACAGCCTCGACCTGGACGAGCGCGGCACCGTGCTCGGCGTCGCGCAGGCGCGAACCGGCCTTCCGAGGCCGCAGGCCCAGGCGCTCGTCGGGCGCTTCCTGTTCTCCGGCTGGGAGGCGCACGAGAAGGCCGTCTCGGCGCTCTCGGGCGGCGAGCGCCGCCGGCTGTCGCTCGCGCTCCTCGTCGCTTCCGGCGCGAATTTCCTCATTCTCGACGAGCCGACGAACCACCTCGACCTCGAAAGCAGGGAGGCGCTCGAGGCGGCGCTCGAGGCATTCCCGGGGACGGTTCTGCTCGTCTCGCACGACCGCGCGCTGCTCGATGCGGTCGCGACGCGCATCCTCGCCGTCGAGGACGGCACCGTGCGCTCCTACGACGGCGGCTGGGCCGAGTTCGTCCGCCTGCGCGCCGAAGCCGAGGACGCAGCGACCTCGTCACGCCAAGCCGAGCCTGCCGTAGGGGCCGGATCTCATCCGGCCCCCAGCACGGGACCTGCCCCGGGTCCGAAGCCCCAGCCGGCCCGGAAGCGCAGGCAACCCTCCGAGCTCGAGCGGCTCGAGGCGGAGATAGCAGCGCGGGAGGCCCGTATCGCCGAGCTCGAGCGCTCGCTTGCCGACGACTGGTCGAACGTCGACGTCATCGCCGCTCACCGCCGCGAGCGCAGCGAGCTCCAGGCCCTGCTCGAGCGCTGGGAAGAGCTCTTCGAGCAGGCGCAGGCCTGACCGTTCGAGGCTTCCGGCCGACGTGTGGCCTGACGAGGCTACAACGCGACCAAGCCGGCAGCGGGCCTTGCTCAGCGTTCGCTGCTCGGAGGAGGGCCTACCACTCGTAGACCGTACTTCTCGTAGAGCTCCGCCATCCGGCTCGTGTCCGGCGGGCCAGGGGGCATGGTCGACATGAGCTCGGCGAGGTCGGCGAAGAACCTCTCGAAGCCGGCCGGAGCGGGAAAGGCCAACAACTTGACCGGCGCGGCGGTGGCGTTCCAATGGGTGTGAACCATGCCTTTGGGAATGTGGACGAACGTTCCCGCCGGGGCTTCGAGGGTGCGCTCGTCCAGCCGAAAGGTGAGGGTTCCCTCGATCACGTAGTAATTCTCGTCCTCCAGCGTGTTCACGTGGAGCGGCGTCCCGCCGCTGTGGGGAGCAAGGTCGGCCTCGATCACCGCGAGCGCTCCGCCGGTTTCTTCGCCGGCCGCCTTGACCGTATAGGTGTCGCCGAAGAGCGAAGTGGTCTCGCCTTCCTCACGCAGCCGGACAACGCCGCCACGAGTTGTCTCGGTCACAGCTACAGCCCCCTTCCGTCCTCCAGGAGGCCGGTACTACGCTGGCCCCACCTTGGAGATCCTGACTATAGACAGGGAAGTCGTGGCGTAGGCCCCGAGCGCCGGGCCGAGCCCGCGTCAGAGCTTCCGCGCCTGGCGGTGGCCCTCGTAGACGGCCTCGTAGGTGCCGCGCGGGGCGACGGCGTCGCCGATCGCCTCGCACGCTCACGCCCCGCTCCCTGCAGGCGCGTGGTAGAGGCCGTTCTCCGACTGGCGGCCGGTCGACCATGACGATCGCAGTCGGCGTCGACAGTCGTGACGCGATCCGGGCACGTAGACGTTGAGCAGGTCGACCGGCGCGCCGCGGATCTCCTTCACGAAGAGGTCGGGGACGATCTCCACGTCGGCCTCGTAGAGCTGCTGGCGGACCCACAGGTAGTAGACCTCGGGGATCGTCTCCATCCCGATCATCGGCCAGCGGGTGACGAGGCGCACCGTGCAGCCGTCCTCGGCGAGCTTGACGGCCGTCAGCGGCGCCGGGGCGTCCTGCAGGTCGTCGAGCACGAGCACCGAGCCCGACGGCGACGCCTCGTCCGGTGACGACGTCGTCCCAGGTGACGCAGTTGCCGGTCTCCCAGCCGGGCAGCGGCGGGGCGGTCTGGCCCTGCCAGCCGTCCTCGCGGTAGGTGGAGCCGGTCGCGACGACGACGTGGTCGGGCCGCTCGTCCGCCAGCAGCGCGTCGAGCGCGGCCTCGTCGACCGTCGACGCCCGTCCGGATCTCGGCGCCGTTGCCCGTCCGCCTGCGCGGCGAGCCAGAGCGCCGATCTGCCCGTACTCCTTGCGACCCGGGCAGCAGCGACTGCAGGCGCACGTGGCCGCCCATCTCGGCCTCGCGCTCGAGCACGACGACGTCGTGGCCGCGGGCGGCCGCGATGCGCGCGTACTCGAGCCGGCCGGGCCCGCCGCCGAGCACGAGCGCCTTCTTCGGCTCCGCGACCTGCATCGAGCGTGCCGGCGCCCCACTGCCGCTCGCGTCCGACCTCCGGGTTGTAGACGCACTGCACGCGGCCGCCGCGGATCACGCTGCGCCAGCAGTAGTTGGCGGCGACGCAGCGGCGGATGTCGTCCTCGCGGCCCTCGCGCGCCTTCTTCGCCCACTCGGCGTCGGCGAAGAGCTGGCGCGCGAGCAGGATCGCGTCGGCCTCGTCGGCCTCGAGGATCTCCTCGGCGACCTCCGGGTGCGTGATGCGCCCGACGAGCAGCACGGGCTTCGTCGAGACCTCCTTGACCGCCTTCGTGTAGCCGCGCTCCCAGCCCGGCTCGTACGTCATCGGCGTGTGGATGAACGAGTGGTGGACGCCCGCCGAGAGGTTGACGTAGTCGACGTCGGCCTGCGCCTCGAGGTCGCGCGACGATCGCTTGACGTCGTCCATCTCGAGGTCGCCGGGCCAGAACGACGTCGAGTTGATGCGGTAGCCGAGGAACGGCGTCGTCGCCGATCGCCGTCGCGGATCGCGCTGCAGCGCCTCGACCGGGAAGCGCAGCCGGTTCTCGTACGAGCCGCCCCAGCGGTCGGTGCGGTGGTTGTAGAGCGGCGAGAGGAACTGCCAGGGCAGGTAGCCGTGCGACATGTGGAACTCGACGCCGTCGAGGCCGGCCGCGACGCGCGCGGCGGGCGGCGTCGGCGTAGGCCTGCGAGGATGTCCTCGATCTCGTGCTCCTCGAGCTCCTTCGGCATCGGCGCGTTCGGGTACTCGCCGGGCGGCACCTGGCTCGGGCGCGACCATGTACCACTCCGCGTCGAAGTCGTACGCGGGGTCCTTCTTCAGCACCGGCATCGCGCGCAGGCCCGACGTGCAGGAGCTGGCACGCGAGCTTGCAGCCGTGGCGGTGCACCGCCTCGGCGACGCGCGCGAGGCCGTCGACCTGCTCGTCCTTCCAGAGCCCCGGGAAGTTGAACTCCGAGTAGAGCGCCTCGGGGTGGATGATCGTGCCGCCGATGATGATCAGCCCGCAGCCGGCCTTGCGCCCGCTCCTCGTAGTAGGCGACGGCCTGGTCGGTGAAGATCCCCTCGTAGCGGATCGGCGACCCAGGTCGGGCACGTCGGCGCGAAGACGACGCGGTTCGCGATCGTCGTCGAGCGGATCTGCCATTCCGAGAACAGGCGCGGATAGGCGGCCATCGACGCTCCTTTGCTGGGTGGTACCCCGGACTCGGGTGACCCGCCGAGGATAGGGTTCGGCGGCCGTTTCGATCAAGGAGGAGACTCGATGGCAGACCGCGAGGAGATCCGCGTCCCGGAGCTCGGCACGCCCATCAGCCACTACACGGACGCGGTTCGCGCCGGCGATCTGCTCTTCGTCTCGGGCTGCGTGCCGACGGACGCCGACGGCAACGTCGTGGGAGGGGACGACGTGGCCGCCCAGGCCCGCAAGACGCTCGAGAACATCGGCGTCATCCTCGAGCGCGCCGGCGCGACGTTCGCGGACGTGGTGAAGGTCACCGTCTTTCTCACCGACATCGACGACCGCCCGAAGATCAATCCGGTGCGACAGGAGATCTTCGGCGACGCCCGGCCCGCGAGCACGCTGATCGAGGTGAGCCGGCTCGCGATCCCCGGGATCAAGATCGAGATCGAGGCCGTCGCGCGGGTTCCTTGATGCCGGGAAGGCGGCGGTCAGAGCTGCGCCGGGCGAGTCAGCCCGGCGGCTACGGTGTCGCGATGCCCGTTCGCGTCGTCGTCCTGCTCGGGCTCGCTGCCCTGGTACTCGCAGCCTGCGGCGGCTCGAAGTCTGAGCAGGCCGCGCCGCCGGCCACGACGCAGACGACGCAGACGACGCAGACGACGCAGCAGGAGGGCGTCACACTCGCGACGGCCGGCCTGACGATCGACGACGCCGGCCCCGGAGATGCTCTGCGGGCGTTCGTCGAGGCGGCGGGCGCCGGAGACACGGACGCTCTCTGGGGGCTCCTGACGCCGTTGAGCCGAAAGCAGCTCGGCCCGACCCGCGCGGACTTCGCGCGCGAGTACGGCGAGGGCTTCCGCGAGGGGGTGGGGACCTTCGCGGGAACGCCGTACGAGACGGTCATCTCCAGGCGGGACGACGGCGGTTGGGGTGTCGCCGCCATCGCCGGGAACCGCGTCCGAGACGGTCAGGAGGAGTTCGCGGCCTACGGCGCCGCCGTCCGGCAGGACGGCAACCGGTGGCTCCTCGAGTTCGGTGCGCCGCTCGAGCTGAAGCGGCTCGCCGACGCCGCTCCGGGCACCATCGCAGTCGAGATGTCCGCCGGCGGCCCGATCGAGGCCGCCGGGCTCTGGCTGGACGGCGAGGCGCTGCCGGCGCACGTCGAGGGACAGCGCGATAACTTCGTCGTCGAGGGGCAGCTGCCTGGAGAGCCCGCGGCCGACGCGGTCGTCGTTGCGTTCGCCCGGACGGCCTACGCCGCGAGCGCGGGCGCGTTTCCTCTGAATCCGCAGACCGAGCCGGGCGCCGACGGCGAGACCGGCACCGAGACGAGCACAGTCAGCGCCTGAGCGCGAGCCGGCCGCCGACCTCTCTCGCGATCTCGACGAGCGCACGGACGTCGTCGTCCGTCGTGCGGTAGTTGACGACACATGGACGAAGAAAGGCATGGCCGCCGATCACGGCCGAGGCGAGATAGACGCGCCCGTCGGCCTGCAGCGACTCGGCCAGAGCGAGGTTGTGTCTGTCGACGTCCACGGCGCCGCCGGGAAGGTGGCGGAACGGCACGATCGACAGCTGCGGCTCGAGCGCCAGCTCGAGGTCGTCGTGGCGGCGCACCTCCTCGGCCAGCAGCCGAGCTTGCCCGAGATTGCGATCGATCGCCTCGCGAAACGCCTGCGCGCCGTGGACACGAAAGGCGAGCCAGAGCTTGAGCGCCCGGAAGGGTCGCGAGTACTCGAGCGTGAGGTCGGCGGCGTGCGGCTCGCCTTCCTCGTGCGGCATGTAGGCCTCCTCGTGCGCGAAGGCAGCCTCGAGCTCGCCGGCAGAGCGGACGAGCACCGCGCTGCACGCCTTCGGCAGGTACAGCCACTTGTGGGCGTCGATCGCCACCGAGTCCGCGCGCTCCACGCCGGCGAAGAGCGGCCCGCAGGACCGCGTCGCCGCCGCGGGGAGGCCGTAGGCGCCGTCGACGTGGAGCCAGACCCCGTGGGCGGCGCAGACCTCCGCCACGGCATCGAGAGGGTCGACGGCGCCCGTCAGCGTCGTGCCGGCGCTCGCGACCACCGCGATCGGCGTGATGCCTCCGGCGCGGTCGCGGTCGAGCGCCTCGGCAAGCGCCGCGGGATCGAGCCGGTGCCCGTCGTCCATCGGCACCTTTCGGAGGGCGTCCGAGCCGAGCCCGAGCAGCTCCACGGCCCGCTGCACCGAGTAGTGCGCCTCCCCGGACGCGTAGAACGCGGCCGGGTGCGTCGCGACTCCGTGCTGCCGTGAGCCCGGCAGCGCGCGCTCCCGGGCCGCGGCGAGCGCGGTCAGGTTGCTGACCGTGCCGCCGCTCGTGAAGACGCCGCCGCCCGCCGGATAGCCGACGAACTCCGCGAGCCAGCGCACCGCTTGCCGCTCGACCTCGGTTGCGGCGGCGGCATAGCGTGCGAGGTTGACGTCGAAGCAGGACGCGAGCGCGTCGGCGATCACGCCGATCGGCAGGCCGGACGAGCCGATGAACGCGAAGTACCGAGGACGGGGCTGCGCGATCGACTCGTCGAGGATGCGGTAGGCGTCGTCGAGCGCCTCGAAGACCGGAGTGCGATCCTCCGGCAGGGGAGCCCGAAGCAGCGCTCGCACGCGGTCGTCGATCGGAGGCTCGCTCTCGCGGTAGCGGTCGAAGCTGCGCCAGGCGGCGCCGACGAGCTCGGCCGCGCGGGCGAGCACCGCATCGCGGCCGGCGTCGAGGTCGAGGGCAGACGTGTCGGTCACAGGACGTGGAGGGGGGTCATGTGGTACGTACTACCTCCGTGAGCGGCGCGCGTCACACGGACGAGCTCTGGGCGTCCATCGAAACGGTCTACGGCGAGATCCTCGCGCATCCGTTCATCCAGGGTCTCACGGATGGAAGCCTCGGCCGCGATTCGTTTCGCTTCTACGTCGTCCAGGACGCCCTCTACCTCGTCGAGTACGCGCGCGCGCTCAGCGTGGCGGCGGCCCGGGCGCCCGACGCCGACGGCATCCTGCTCTTTGCCCGCAACGCGGCCGGGGCGATCGAGGTCGAGCGCGCGCTCCACGAGGAGTTCTTCCGCGACTTCGGGCTCTCCGAGGACGAGGTGCGGGCAACGCCGCCGGCACCGACGAACCTCGCGTACACGAGCTACCTGCTGGCGACCGTTCACGGCGGCTCGTTCGCCGAGGGCCTCGGCGCGCTCCTGCCCTGCTTCTGGATCTACCGCGAGGTCGGTAGGACATTGCTCGAGCGCGGCTCGCCCGAGCCCCTCTACGCCCGCTGGATCGAGACCTACGGCGGCGAGGAGTACGGAGCGATCGTCGAGGACGTCCTGCAGCTCGCCGAGCGCGTGGCCGCGGAGCTCGGTGAGGCCGATAGGCGGCGCATGCGCGAGCACTTCGTCCAGACGAGCCGCTACGAGTGGATGTTCTGGGACATGGGCTACCGCCGCGAGGCTTGGCCCGTCTGAGCGCTGACTCGTCGAGCTCGTAGGGGCCGGATCTCATCCGGCCCAGGGTTGCTCCAATCCGAGCAGCGAGAGCGTCTCGCGGTTGACGATCCCCTCGACGAGCTCCTCGGGGAGCGGCGGCCCGACGTCCGTGTCAGGCGAGCAGAGCCGGCGCAAGCCCGCGATCTCGTCGGCGGTCGTCAGCCACGGGAAGTCGGAGCCGAGTAGCAGCTTTCCGTCGACGCCGTACTCCGAGGCGAGGCGCAGCGTGTGGTAGAGCTGGAAGGGCCGGTAGACGAGCGCCGAGACGTCGGCGTAGACGTGCGGGTGCTTGCGGCAGACGACGAGCGCCTCGGTCTCCCAGGGATGGGCGACATGGGCGATGACGACGCGCAGCCCGGGGAATGCCCGCGCCAGCTCGTCGACGTGGATCGGCCGCGCGTACTCGAGCTCGGCGAGCGGGTGTGGGGTCGTGCCGAAGTGGAAGGTGACCGGCACGCCCAGCTCCTCGGCGCGCCGGTAGACGGGAAGCGCCCGCTCGTCGAGCGGGTGGTAGCCCTGGTAGGTCGGGACGAGCTTGAGCCCGCGCAAGCCGAGCTCGCTGCACCGCTCGCTCGAGCTCGGTCACCGCACCGCCGTCGGTCGGATCGAGGCTGGCATAGCCGATCAGCCGCTGCGGATCGGTAGCCACATATGCCGCGACGTAGTCGTTCGGCACCCGCACGCCGATGCGGGGAGCCCAGAACGCGAAGACGCAGACGCGGTCGGCGGCGGTTGTGCCTGCACGGTGGGCTTCGGGGTCGCTCGTCAGGTCGGGCCTCGAGCCGCCCGGGCCTTTCACCTCGTCGACGAACGGGGCGCCGAGGTGCTCGGGGGCCCAGAGGTGCGTGTGACAGTCAATGATCATCAGCGTGGGGGAACCCATGGTTCCCCCACGGGCCCCCTCCTTGAGGATTGACGCGTTGCTCGCGAGGTCGCGCAGCCAGGCGAGCCTGGCTGCGCACAACGAGCAAACGCATAGCGCAATGGCCTTTCACAGCGTCACGACTCTGCGCCATCGGTGACCTTCCCCGGCTTGTGCCAGGGGCGCGGCGGCGGCTCGACGCCGAGCTCTTCGAGGCGCCGTTCCATCCGCTCCCAGAGCACGAGGTCGACCGGGATTCCCTCGGCCAGCCGCCGTTCTCGCTCGGCGGCGCCGCGCTCACCGGGAAGACGCACGGGTGAGGCCGGATCGATCGGCGTCGTTTCGTGCACCTGCCCGCTCAGCCGCGCCGCTGCGTCGGAGAAGCGCTCCGCCGGGCCGAACGCTGCGGGGTCGAGCACGAGGAAGAAGGCGGCCAGGGTCTGCTGCTCGGTCTCCCAGGCGATCTCGCGGCCGATGGGCATGCCGGCCAGTCCGGCAGAGAGGAGATCGACGGCGAGCGCGAGCCCGTAGCCTTTGACGCCGGCAGCCGGCATGGAGACGGCGCCCTCCCAGCCGACGCTCTCGAGCTTTGCGTAGTCCGTGACCGGCGTGCCGTCCTCGAGCCTGACGGCGCCGTCGGGCAGCGGCTCCCCGGTGGCCGCGCTGCGCCAGACGTCGCCCATGCGCAGCGTGTTCGTCCGCATGTCCACGATGAGCGGCTCGGGCTCGTTCGGAAACGCGAAGGCGATCGGGTTCGTCCCGTGCAGTGCCTCGCGTCCCCCGTGCGGGGCGACGAACGCCATCGCGTTGCAGGCCGCCACTCCGATCAGGCCTGACTCGGCGGGCGGTGCGACACACCACCAGAGCGCCCCGAAGTACCCGATCTCGCGCGCCACGGCAACACCGACGCCGAGCCGGCGGGCCCGCTCCGTCGCCGCCTCGACCGCGAGCTGCGCCGTGCGTGGCCCACTGCTGCCCCCGCCGGTCACGACCGCGACGCGCGCCTTCCTGATCGACGACGGCCGGCGCCGTCCCCTCGCGGCCGACACCCGCCTTCGCGTGCTCGACGAACATGGGGAGCAGGGCGACCACACCGTGCGAGTCGATGCCGCGCAGCGAGCTGGCGACCATGAGATCGGCGCAGATCGTCGCGTCCTCGGTGCCGAAGCCTGCCTCGGCGAGCACGCGCTCGGCGTACCCGCGCGCCGAATCCGCTCCCAGGTGCAGGGAGTCGCCCATGTGGCGGGAAACTACACTCAGCCCGCCTCCGGAGGGGCGCCCGATGACTCCGAACGACCCGTACGACCCGATAGGCGATACCCGCCAGCTTCCCGAGCCTGCGGCCACCGAGCGTCCGTACGGCACGCCTCTGCCCGGCTACGAGCGGCCGCCGCCTCCGGAGGAGCCGCGGCGCGGAGGCTCCGGGCGGGGCTGGATGGTCGCGTTCTTCCTCCTGCTCGCGGGCGTGATCGCGGCGGCCGTGATCTGGTTCGTCGTCGTCGATCGCGACGAGCAGGGCGAGCTGGAGGTCTCGACGACCGCCGTCGACTTCGGCGACGAGGAGCTCGGCGGGAGCAGCGCCGTCCAGAACGTCGGCCTCGACAACCAGAGCGCCGACCCGGTCCAGATCTCCTCGATCGAGATCGAGGGCGAGAACGCCCGCGACTTCCTCGTCACCGAGGGGTCGACCTGCGTCCCGGAGCGCGCGCTCGCTGCGGGCGCGCAGTGCACCGTCGGCGTGCGGTTCCGGCCGCGCGCGCCGGGGTGATCGCACGGCCGTCCTCGTGATCCGGCTGCGCGGCGTTCAGGCGCCGCTGCGCATCGATCTGCGCGGCATCGGGGCCGGCGAGGCGACGGTCGCCCTCGATACGAGCCAACTCGATCTCGGCACGGTGCTGATCGGCAAGTCGCGAACCCGCCCGGTGACGCTGACGAACACGGGCAACGTCCCGCTTCAGATCCAGGACATCCTCATCGACGGCCCGGGAGCGCCCTTCTTCCGGCTCGGGAAGGCCACGGACTGCCCGACCGAAGGGCGCGTTGCCGCGGGCGCGAGCTGTGTCATCGCCGTGACGTTCAGGCCGCGCGAGGGCGGCCAGCGCACGGCGACGCTGGCGATCGTTCACGATGCGCCGGGGAGCCCCAGCGGCGTCGAGCTCCGCGGCCGGGGCCGGGGGGAGGCTCAGCTCGCGGTCGAGCCGGACTCGCTCGAGTTCGGCGAGCTCGAGCTCGGCGACAGCAGCGGGCCCCAGAGCGTCACGGTGACGAACACGGGCACCGCCCACTTCGTGCTCTCCTCCATCGGCTTCGCAGGCCCGGCGGCCGGCGAGTTCGCGATCACCGACACGGGAACGTGCGGCGAGGAGCTCAGGGTCGAGCCGGGCGGCACCTGCACGATCGAGGTCGCCTTCGCCCCCGGAGCGGACGGCGAGCGCAGCGCCTCGCTCGAGATCGGGACCCGCGGGGGTCTCGCGGCGCGCGTCGATCTCGTCGGCACGGGCCTGGCGCCGCCGCCCGCGACGACGGCCGAGACGCAGACGACACCCTGAGCGCCGCGCGGGCGCTCAGCGCCCTTCCCACTCCGGCTTGCGCTTCTCGACGAAGGCCTCGACGCCCTCGCGGAAGTCGTGCGACGACCGCAGGAGGCCGTAGGCGAGGCCCTCGAGCTCGAGCCCGACGTGCAGCGGGCCGTCGTAGGCGTGGTTGAGGACGCGCTTGGCCATCGCGAGAGCGAGCGGCGAAAGCTCGAGCAGCTCGTCGACGACCCGGTCGACGGCGGCGTCGAGCTCGCCCGGCGGGACGACCTCCGACACGAGGCCCCACGCGAGGGCGTCGGCCGCGGAGATGCGCTTGCGCCGCATGATCACGTCCTTCGCCCGGCCGAGGCCGATGAGCCGCGCCAGGCGCTGCGTTCCGCCGGAGCCGGGGATCATGCCGAGCCCGACCTCGGGCAGGCCGAGCTGCGAGATCGTCGGCGGCCGACGCGGAAGTCGCACGCGAGCGCGAGCTCGAGGCCGACGCCGAGGCAGAAGCCGCGGAGCTTGGCGACGACGGGCTTCGGGCAGCGCTCGGGCGCCGCGACGTTCCAGGCGAGCCGCGAGAGGTGCTCCGGGCTCCCGCTCGAGGAAGCCGGGGATGTCGCCGCCGGCCGTGAACGCCTTCTCGCCGGCGCCGGTGAAGACGATCGCGCGGATCGAGCCGTCGGCGCCGAGCTCGTCGAAGACGGCTGCGAGCTGCTCCCGCGCCGGCATCGAGACGCGGTTCATCTTCTCCGGGACGTCGAGCGTGATGGTCGCCACGCCGCGCGTCTCGTCGCGCTCGACGCGGAACCCGTCGTAGGACGTCGTCAACCCTGGCTCCCTTCTCTCAGCATGCGGCGGAGGATCTTGCCCGACGGGCTCTTCGGGCAGCTCCTCGACGAAGCGGTACTCGCGCGGCCGCTTGAACCGCGCGAGCGCCGGTGAGCTCGAGACAGAACGCGTCGAGCTCCTCGGCGGTCGTGTCCCCGGATCGGCGACGACGCAGGCGACGACGCGCTGGCCGAGGCGGTCGTCCGGCGGCGCCGACGACCGCGACCTCGCAGCACCTTCGGATGGCGCGCGAGCGACGTCCTCGACCTCGAGCGGATGGATGTTCTCTCCGCCCGAGATGATCATGTCGTCCACCCGGCCGACGATCCAGAGGTCGCCGTCCTCGTCGAGCCGGCCGAGGTCGCCGGTGAAGTACCAGCCGTCCCGGATCGCCTTCGCGTCTGCGTCGGGTCGGTTCCAGTAGCCGTCGAACGCCTCGTCCGAGGACAGGTGGCAGATGATCTGGCCGTCGTCGCCCGGGGCCGACGATGTCGTCCGGGCCCGCGTCCGGGCTCGGGCGGACGAGGCGCAGCCGCGCGTTCAGCGCCGGCCGGCCGGCGCAACCCGGCTTCGCGGCCTGGTCGCGGTGGATCGAGAACGTGTAGATCTCGGTCGAGCCGTAGTGGTTGACGAAGATCCGCGGCGCGAACGCGTCCTGCACCTGCTCCGCGAGCGCCCGCGTCATGGCCGCCCCCGCGTAGCCGATCGCCTCGACCGACGTGCTGCCCGCAGTCCGCGCGCCGAGGCGTGGACGAGATCGTGGAAGAGCGTCGGGGCGAGGTAGAGCGAGGTGATGCGCTCCGACTCGATCAGCCGCAGCGCCGCCTCGGCATCCCAGCGCTCCTGGCAGACGTAGCAGCCGCCGATCAGGCTCATCGCGAGCAGCGAGTGGTCGCCCATCGTGTGGTAGAGCGGCATCACGCCGAGCGTGCGGTCGCCGAAGCGATACCCGTGCTGGAGCGCCTGCGAGAGCCCGCCGGCGCGCTCGGCGCGATGGGAGCGCGGCACGCCCTTCGGGCGGCCGGTCGTCCCGGAGGTGTAGAGCATGATCGCGGGCGCCCGCTCGTCCAGGTCGAGCGCGCCCGCGTGCTCGCTCTCGCGAACGAGCGGCGAAAGGTCGAAGCCGTCGTCGAGGAAGAGCGAGGCGCCCGAGTCGTCGACGCAGTACTCGACGTCCTCTCGCGAGACGCGGTGCGAGAGCGGGACGAAGACGGCGCCGAGCCACTGGCAGGCCCAGAAGAGCTGAACCGTCTCGCGGCGTGTTCCGGGCGACCGCGGCGACGCGATCTCCCTGCCCGATCCCTTCGCCCGCGAGGCCGGCGGCGAGCCTCGCCGCCCGCTCGCGCAGCTCCGAGTACGTGAGACGATCGTCGCCGTCGACGACCGCCTCGGCGTCCGGTGTGCGCTCGGCCGCGGAGAGAAGCGACAGCGCGAGGTTCACTCGGCGGCCGCCGCGTCGAGGATCGCCTGCACGATCGGCTCGTAGCCCGTGCAGCGGCAGAGGTGCCCGGAGAGCATGTCGGCCACCTCCTCCCGCGTCGGCGAGGGGTTGTGGGCGAGCAGGTCGGTGGCCGCCATCAGGATTCCGGGCGTGCAGAAGCCGCACTGGAGCGCGTGGCGTTCGCGGAACGCCCGCTGCAGCGGGTTGAGCCCGTCCGCCTGCGCGAGGCTCTCGACGGTGCTGCAGCTCGGCTCCGTCGGTCTGCACCGCGAGCAGCAGGCACGAGCGCACCGACACGCCGTCCAGGAGCACCGTGCAGGCAGCCGCAGACGCCGTGCTCGCAACCGACGTGCGTCCCGGTCAGCCCGAGCGTGTGGCGCAGGAAGTCGGAGAGCAGGAGCCGCGGCGCAACCGTGCTCGCGGTAGCGGCGGCCGTTCACCGTGACGGCGAGCTCGATCACGACGGGGCGCTCGCGGTCGCTCTGTCGCCAGGCGCGTCGGAGCGCCCGCTCGACGAGGAGGCCCGTCAGGTGCCGCTGATAGGCGGCGGACGCGTGGAGCGCTGTCGGCCGGATCGACGGCCGCGGCGGCCGCCGCACCGGCCTCGCGCGCGAGCTCGTCGCCGACGGCCTCGCCGTCCACGAGCGCGGCGACCTCGGGCAGCAGGAGCGGGCGGTCGCCGACCGCGCCGACCGCGATCCGCGTCGCCGGCGGCCTTGCCGTCCTCGATCCGCAGGCTGCACGCGGCCATGCCGAGCGCATAGTCGCCTCTTCGCTGCGCGAACTCCTCGAACGCGAAGCCGGAGCCCGGGCCTGCGGCCGGCCACGATCGTCTCGACGACGAGCTCGGTCGGGCTCGAGGATCGTCGTGAAGTGCGTGACGAAGAACGTCTCCGCCGGCACCGCGCGGAATCCGCCTCCGGGCGAGTCGATCACCACTCTGCCGCCGAGCAGCCGTGAGCGCGAGCGGCAGCTCGGCGCGCGCGTCGGCGTGGGCGATCGAGCCGCCGACCGTGCCGCGGTTGCGCGTCACGAAGTGCCCGATGAACGGGACGCACTCGGCCGCGAGCGGAGCCCGTTCGCGGATGAGCGCTCGAGGCGCCGAAGGCCGCCTGCCGTACGAGAGCCCCGACGCGGACGACGTCGTTGACCTCGCTCAGCCGGTCGAGACCGGCCACCCGGTTGACGTCGACGAGCACCGTCGGGCCGCGCGAAGCGCATGTTCAGCAGCGGCACGAGGCTCTGGCCGCCGGCGAGCACCTTCGCCTCGTCGCCGTGCTCCTGGAGCGCGGCCAGCGCCTCGGCGACCGTCGCCGGGCGCACGTACGAGAAACGGCGCGCGGCTTCACGGGCTCGAGCCCAGGAGCCGCCCAGACCCGCGGCGGCGTCAGCGGCAGCTCGACGTCGTCGCGGCCGAGCGCGTCGGCGACGGCGTTGGCGATCGCGGCGGGCGCGCTCATCGTGTTGCCCTCCCCGAGCGCCCTTCGCGCCGAGCGGCGTGAACGGGCGACGGCGTCTCCCGGTGGGCCGACGTGAGCGGCGGGAGAGTCCGGCGCGGTCGGGCACAGGTAGTCCATGAAGCTGCCGGTCAGGAGGTTCCCGTCCTCGTCGTAGACCGTCCGCTCGAAGAGCGCCGCGCCGGCGCCGTGCGCGAAACCGCCGCGCACCTGGCCGTCGACGAGCAAGCGGGTTGAGCAGCCTGCCGGCGTCGTGCACGGTCGACGTAGTCGAGGACGCGCACCTCGCCGGTCGCACGGTCGACCTCGACGACGGCGACGTCGACGATGAAGCCGTGCGCCGCCGACGAGGCGACCCGGTCCTGCTCGTCGGGCGGATCGAGGTTCGGCGCGGCGTAGAAGGCGGTCGCCTGGAGCCCGGCGTCCATCCCGTTCGGGTAGCGACTCGGGGTTCCAGTGGGCGATGCCGGCGATACGGCGCAGCGACAGCGACCGTTCGGGGTTGCCGCGTACGCTGCGCCTTGCCCGCGGCGAGCTCGACGTCCTCGGGCGCGCACTCGAGCTGGTGCGCTGCGATGCGGCGCGCCTTGTCGGCAACCTGCTCGGCTGCGCGGAGAACGGCCCCGGCGCCCACCCCGGAGAACCGAGATGAGTAGGCACCGGACGCGACCGTCCAGGCGCTCGTCGCCGTGTCGATCTCCGTCCGAACCTCGACGTCCGGCGGTGCGACGCCGAGCGTGTCGGCGACGATCTGCGCGCAGACGGTCGCGTGGCCCTGTCCCTGCGGCGTCGTCGCAATGCGAACGCTGACGCCTCCGTGCGGCGCCGACCAGCACGCTTGCGGCCTCCGCGTTGCCCGACTTCGGCGGCCCTTCGGCCCGCTCCTCGGCCGTCTGGGCCAGCGTGATGTAGCCCATGTTCGAGATCGACGGCTCGACCACGCAGGCGAGGCCGATGCCGAAGAGCCGACCGTCCGCGCGCGCCTGCTCCTGCTCGGCGCGCCGCTCGCTCGTAGCGGGCCAGCCGCAGGACGTCGTCGAGACACGCCGGGTAGTCGCCGGAGTCGTAGAGCCCGCCCGACGGAGTGCGGTAGGGCTGCTGATCGGCACGAGATCGAGGTTGCCGGCGCGCCAGCTCGGCCGGATCGAGGCCGAGGCGGCGGGCCGCCATCGCCATCGTCCGCTCGAGGGCGAGGTAGAGCTGCGGCCCGCCGAAGCCCCGGTTCAGGCCGGTCGGGCAGCGATTCGTCAGCACGACGCGGTTCCGCGCGGCGACGTTGCTGCACGCGGTAGGCGCCCGAGAGCGAGCCGTGCATGCGGTAGAGCGTGGCCGGCTCGGGGGCCCGGACGTAGGCGCCCACATCCTCGACGGCGTCGTACCTGATGCCGAGCAGCTCGCCGTCCGCTGCAAACGCCGCCTGCACGTCGGTGACGCGCGCGGTCGCGCCCGCGCTCGCCGGCGAGGTGCTCGATCCTGTCCTCGATCCAACGCACGGGCACGCCGAGCTTCGTCGAGGCCAGCCCGATGCAGCACGACGTAGGCGAAGACCGACGCCTTGATGCCGTAGCTGCCGCCCGAGTCCGGCGGCGTGATCAGGCGGAGCTTCGCCGCCGGGCACGCCGAGCGCGGCGGCGGCGACGCCGTGCAGCGTGAACGGGCCCCTGGAAGTTCGCCCAGGCCGTGAGCGTCGCCGGCGCCGCGTCCCAGTCGGCCACGACGCCGTAGCACTCGACCGGCGTGGCGCTCCAGCGAGGGAACGCTGAACCGCTCCGAGACGACGAGGTGCGCCTGCCGTCGAAGGCGGCGTCCGGGTCGCCGTAGCCGGAAGCTCGCGGTCGGAGGCGACGCAGGCCCGGGTGTCTCGGCGGCCGACGAGCGGGTCCATGACCGGTTCGAGCGGCTCGTAGTCGACCTCGACGAGCTCGAGCGCGTCCTCGGCCGTGTAGCGGTCGCGCCGCCACGACGACGGCGAGCGGCTCGCCCGCGTATCGGGTGACCTCGTCCGCCGCGGCGTAGTAGGGAATCGGGCTGTCGACACCGGCCGGGAAGCGGGCGCGAAAGCTCGCGACCACGTCTGCCCCCGTCAGCACGCCGACGACTCCTTCGAGGTCGAGCGCAGCCGGAGCTGTCGAGCCGGCCGATGCGCGCGTGGGCCGAGCTGGCTGCGCAGGATCGCAGCGTGACGGGCGTTCGGAACCGGGTCGAGATCGTCGAGGTACCGGCCCTCGCCGCGCAGCAGCGCCTCGTCCTCGAGCCGGGGGAGGGGTTGCCCGACCCAGGTGTCCGCAGCGTCGGTTCCGGCCATGCGGAGAGCGTATACACGCGGTTCCCGAAGGCATGCGACCGGCGCTTGCGCTGCAGAGTCGGCCGGGCGCGGGCAGGCGCGCCCATACTTCAGGGCGGTGGGTGGACTGCAGGCAGAGCTCGAGGCGCTGCTCGACGAGGTGCGTCGCGGGGACGTGGACGCCGCCGAGGCGCTCGAGCGGCTTGCCGGGCTTCCGTACCGCGATCTCGGCTTCGCCCGGGTCGACCTGCATCGGGAGCTGCGCCAGGGCGCGCCGGAGGCGGTGCTCGCCGAGGGCAAGACCCCGGAGCAGGTGGCGGCGATCGCGAAGGCGCTGTACGACGGCGGCGCCGGCAGCGTGCTCGTCACGCGGGCAGACGCCGAGGCGCGCGCGGCCGTGCGCGAGGTGCTCCCCGGTACGCAGGACGATGCGCGGGCGCGGGCGGTCTGGGTCGGCCCGGTCGGTGCCGGAGACGGAAGGCCTCGCCGTCATGGTCTCGGCGGGCACGTCGGACGGCCCCGTCCTCCACGAGGCCCGGATCCGCGCCGAGCTGCTCGGCACGGAGGTCGTGGTCCACGAGGACGTGGGCGTGGCGGGCATCCACCGGCTCGGCGTCGGTGCTCCCCGATCTCGCGCGTGCCGACTGCGTCGTCGTCGTGGCCGGAATGGACGGCGCGTTGGCGAGCGTCGTCGGCGGCCTCGTCGCCTGTCCCGTGATCGGCGTGCCGACGAGCGTCGGCTACGGCTCCGCGAGGGGCGGCGAGACGGCCCTGAACGCGATGCTCTGCTCCTGCGCCGCCGGGCTTGCCGTCGTCGGCATCGACGACGGCTTCGGCGCCGGCACGATCGCCGCCCGCATCGCCCGACGCGGCCGGTCGCCGCGAATGAGCCGCAGCGACGCCCCATAGCCCCACCCGGGTGGGGAGTGTTCCACCCTCCACCCGGTGCCAGCCTATCCGCGAAATCCGCGCGGAAGGCGCACGCTCTGTGCCGATTCGGTGCCGGCTTTGAGCCGAGTTGCCTATCTCGACTGCGTGGGCGGCATCGCCGGCGACATGCTGCTGGCGGCGCTCCTCGACGCCGGCGCGGACGAGCCCACACTGCAGGCGATTCCGGACCAGCTGCGCCTCGGCGCGGTCGAGATCGCCGTCGAACGGACCGAGCGGCACGGGATCGCCGCGCTCCTCGTGCGCGTCGAGCCGCCGCCGGATCCGCCGCCGCGAACCTGGCGCGCCATGCGGGCGCTGATCGACGAGGCGGGCCTGCCCGAACGCCCGCGGGCGCGCGCCCTGGCCGTCTTCGACCGTCTCGCACAGGCCGAGGCGACGGTGCACGGTGTTCCCGTCGACGACGTCCACTTCCACGAGCTCGGCGGCGTCGACACGCTCGTCGACGTCTGCGGCGCCGCGGTCCTCCTCGAGAACCTCGGCGTCGACCGGATCCACTGCTCGCCGCTGCCCGTACACCCGCGGCCTCGTGGAGGCGGCGCACGGCGTCCTGCCGCTGCCGGCGCCGGCGACGGTCGAGCTGCTGCGCGGCGCCCAGCTCGAGAGCGCCGACGGCGGGCGCGAGCTCGTCACGCCGACCGGCGCCGCGCTCGCCGTCCACGCTCGCCGAGAGTTTCGGCGGGCTGCCGCCGCTCCTGCTCGAGTCGATCGGCTACGGGGCCGGCACCGACGACTCTCCCGACCGCCCGAATCGTGCTCCGGGTGCTGCTCGGAGCGGCCGAGCCGGCGCCGTCGGGTCGGAGGTCGCGCTGCTCGAGACGAACCTCGACGACCTCAACCCCGAGCTCGTGCCGGATGCCGTCGAGCGGTGCTTTGCGGCCGGCGCCCTCGACGTCTGGACGGCGCCCGTGTTGATGAAGAAGGGACGCCCGGGCATCGTGCTCTCGGCGCTCGCCCGTCCGGCCGACGAACGAGCGGTCGCGGCCGCCGTCCTCGAGGAGACGAGCGCGCTCGGCGTGCGGGTCTCCCGCGCTGCGCCGCTACGAGCTCGAGCGGGAGGAGCGGGTCGTCGAGCTCGACGGCGGAGCGGTGCGGGTCAAGCTCGGCCGACTGAACGGCCGGGTCGTCAACGTCGCGCCCGAGCACGACGACTGCGCCGAGCTCGCGCGCCGCACGCGGGCGCCCGGTGAAGGCGGTCTGGGCCGAGGCGCTGGCCAGATCTCTTCCCTGAAGCTCCCGCGACCTCGTGACGACCGGCGCCTACAATCGGCCCATGCAGACCTGCGAGGCGACCCGGATCGAGGAGCTCGAAGATCGCATCGGCCTCCTCGGGAGCGCCGTCGTCGCCTTCTCCGGCGGCGTCGACTCGTCGCTCGTCGCCGCGCTCGCCGCGCGCGCGCTCGGCGACCGCGCGCTTGCCGTCACCGCCGTCTCGCCGGCGCTCGCGACGGGCGAGCTCGACGGCGCGAGCCTCGTCGCCGCCGCGATCGGGATCCGCCACGAGACGATCACGACCGCCGAGCTCGAGCGGGAGGAGTACCGGCGCAACGATCACGACCGCTGCTACCACTGCAAGACCGAGCTCTACTCCCAGCTCGTCGGCTCTCGCCGCCCGCCGCGGCTACGAGGCGCTGCTCTCGGGCGCCAACGCCGACGATCTCGGGCGACTGGAGGCCCGGCCTGCGCGCCGCCGAGGAGCACGGCGTCGTCCATCCGCTGCTCGAGGCCGGGGTCGGCAAGGAGGAGGTCACGGGAGCTCGCCCGAGCGCTCGGCGTCCCGAGCGCGGAGAAGCCGGCCTCTCCGTGCCTCGCCTCGCGGCTGCCCGTACGGGACGCCGGTCGAGCCCGAGACGCTCGCGCGGGTCGACCGCGCCGAGCAGGCGCTCAAGGCGCTCGGCTACCGCGTGCTGCGCGTCCGTCACTCACGGCGAGCTCGGCACGCGTCGAGCTCGCCGGCGACGAGCTGCCCCGCGCGCTCTCGCCCGGGGCCGGCGGCCGTCGTCGACGCCGTTCGCGCCGCCGGCTACGCCGAGGTCGAGATCGACCCGGAGCCGTTCCGCTCCGGCTCGCTCAACGCGGTCTTCGTGGGTCGGCTCCCGGCCAGGTAGCCGGCGGGTGCCGCACCGGCCTGTGCCCGCGACGCCGGTCTAGTTGTCGTCGAGCTCGAGCACCGCGGGCAGCTCGGACAGCGTCTCGATCGGCACCGCACCGTCGGCTGCGACGTCGAGCCCTCGCGTGACGAGCACGGCGAGCGCGCAGCCGGCCGCATGGGCTCCGGCGACGTCGTAGATCGGTGAGTCGCCGACCATCGCCGTCTCGGCCGGCTCGAGGTCGAGCATCGTGCCGCCAGCAAGAACGCCTTCGGGTCGGGCTTCGCGGCCCCGATCTCCTCCGAGATCGCGATCGCCTCGAGCTCGGGCTCGAGCCCGGTGACGGCGAGCTTGCGCCGCTGGAGCTCGGAAGGGCCGTTCGTCAGCAGCCCGACGCGCAGGCCTCGCGCCGCGCACCTCGTAATCGTCGGGACGGCGTCGTCGAAGAGTCGGAGGCGCTCGACCGTGTGGCGTTTCTCCGGCCGGTAGGCCTCGAACAGCGCCTCGTCGAGGTCGGCCCAGGGCGCGATCGCATCGCGCAGGCGATTCCAGCGGTACTCGCCGAAGTCGATTCGACCCTCGAGATACTCCGTCCAGTACGGCTCGAAGACGCCGTCGTACCGGCGCCGCAGCTCGTCGCGGTCGAGCGACGGCACGTGCGTCTCGATCACGGCCGCCAGCGCGTCCCAGGCCTCGCGCTCGGCGCGGGCCGTGTCGGCGAGAGTGCCGTCGAGGTCGAAGAGGACGCCTTTCAGAGACACGGTCGCCGCTGATCGTAGACCGCGCGGTCGAGACGGAATCGTTCTCAGCGGTGCTTGACCGCGGCCCGGGCGACGTGCTCCTCGCTGGGCCCGCCCGGCTGCTCGAGCGCGCGGAAGGCCTCGAGCACCGCCCGCGGCGAGTTCTTGTGGCGCTTCGCCGCCATGGTCAGCGGCTCGTGGAAGGCGCCGCCGCAATGCGCGCACGGCCACGAGAGCCGGGACATGAGCCGCGCCGCCTCCCCGTTCGGGAAGCGGCGCAGCAGCTCGACGATCGTGGTCGAGCCGCGAATCTCGCCGTTGCGGGCCTCCGTCACGCTGCCTCCGTAGGGCGAGCAGGTCGTCGTCCTACAGGGTAGCCCGCCTCAGAGCCGGATCTCCTCCAGCGCCCGGATCTCCTCGGCGTCCATGCGGATCGCGTTGCGCGGCAGCTGGTAGCGCGCGAACGGGAGCACGACGACCTTCGCCTCGGGGCCGTGCCGCTCGAGCGCCTCCGCGAAGGCCGATTCCGGAGCGAGGTCGTGGCCTCGATCCCGATGTCGGCGGCCATCTCGAGGTTGTCCTCGAGCGTGACCATGGCGAGCCGCTTGCGCGTCATGACCTCGTAGATCGGCACCCAGATGCAGCCCGCCCACATCTGGATCGCGCGCGCGTGGATGTCCTTCAGCACGCGCTGGTAGTTCTCCCGCGTCGGCGGCATGTACGGCTTCATGAGATCCATGAGCGCGAGGCCCGGGAAGTCGCCGACCGCCGTCGAGACGCCGGGCGACGGCCTGCAGTAGACGATCGACCCGCCCTCCCTGACGACGAGGTCGGACGACATGCAGCCCCAGCCCGTGTGGAAGAAGAGGTGGTCGGTCGGCGCGAAGACGCCGCAGATCGCGATGTCGGCGGCGCCGGGATGGTCGTACGTGTAGATCTCGTTGAAGCGCTGGATGGCCTCCCGGTGCGCCTCGGGATGGGAGCCGAACACGCACTCGATGACCCGTCCGTGCGTGTCGAGGATGACGTTCATCGTGCAGCTGAGGCCGCACATCGTCGCGACCTCGTCGATGTCCGACCGCATCGGGCCCGCGTAGGCGCCGTAGTGCGTCTGCGGCGACGGAACGAACGCGCAGTGGTTCGACTCGATCGTCTCGTCGGAGACGACGCCGGGCAGGATCAGCTTGCCGCCGCCGCCCGCGCCCCAGTGATTCGACTGCGCCTGGCCGATCGTGATCTTGACCTCGCGCTTCGCCACCTCGTTGTGGAGCCAGACCGGCGTGCCGCGCGAGGACACGCCGACGTACGTGTATGCGTCGGCGTTGCGCGGCTCGTTCTGGAAGAACGGGATGCCGAGCCGTTCCATGCGAGCGAGGTTGTCGCGGCCGAGCTTCTGCTCGATGTCGGACTCCGACATCGGAAACACCTTCCCGTTCGCGCAGACGACGCAGGCATCCGTGACGCCCGCCGCCTCGAGTGCGTCGAGCACGGCGGGGAGGAGCTTCGACGACGGCGTGGGCCGGAACTGGTTGTCGATGATCACGGCCACGCTGCCGGCGCCCGAGAGCAGCTCCGAGAAGCGCGGTCCCGCGACGGGGCTCTCGAGCGCCTGCGTCGCCGCCTCGGTCGCGTCGGCGACCGGGTCGCGGCTCGTCGGGGTAGATGGCGGCGAGCAGGTTCGCGGCCGGGATGTCGAGCTCGAGCGTCTCCCGGTTGACCTTCTCCTCGTCGCCCGAGGCTCCGATCGTCAGCGGATCGAGCGACTCGTACGGGATGACTGCGCGGTAGGTGTCGGCCATCGCTCCTCCGATCGGGCGAATGACGCGGAGCGTCATTATCGCCCGTGGAGCCGCCCGGGAGGGCCGCGTTTACGAGCAGCCGCTCTATCATGGCGGGCATGAGAGCAACGGCGATCAACCACGTCAGCATCCCGGCGACCGACGTCGATGCCTCCTGCCGCTTCTACGAGGAGGTCTTCGGCATGGAGCGCATCCCGTCGCCGAACTTCGGAGCGCCGGTGCGCTGGCTGCGGCTCGGCGATCTCGAGCTCCATCTCTTCCAGGTCGACGAGCAGCCGCCCACACGTACCAGCACTTCGGCTTCGAGGTCGACGACTTCGAGGGCGCCTACCGGAGGCTGAAGGAGCTCGACGCGTTCGACAAGAGCGAGCGGTTCCGACCTCTCTTCGAGCTGCCGGGCGGCGAGGTGCAGATGTACTTCCGCGACCCCGCCGACAACTTCCTCGAGATCGACTGGCCGGACGTCACGACGCTCGACCGCTCCGTGTTCGGCGACGACCTGAAGAAGCTCGTCGACGTGTTCCCTCAGGACGAGGAGAACCTGCGCGCGAAGCTCTTCCTGCGAGCCGCCGTCGAGGCCTGACGGCCGCCTTGCTCCACGTCACGAACGGCGACGTCGTCGCCGAGCGGCTTCGGGCCGCCGGCTTCGCCGATGTGCTGCCGTGGCGGGAGGTTCTGCACGAGGGGCCCGTGCCGGCGGGCTCTGATCTGCAAGAGACCCGGGCGCGGTTTCTCGCGTCGTGCGGATGGGCCTCCTACGACGAGGCGCTCGCGGCCCTCGAGGCCCAGGAGGCGGCGGTCGCGGCCGCCGACGAGGTGGTCGTCTGGTTCGAGCGCGACCTCTTCGATCAGCTCCAGCTCGTGCAGATCCTGGCCGGGCTCGACGAAACGCCGGCCGACGCTCGTCGACCTCGGGGAGCCGACCGAACAGCCCGTCGATCTCACCCTCCTCGACCGGAATCCCGTCGGGCCCGAGCAGCGGGCGCTCGCGGAGCGGGCGTGGTCGGCGTTCCGCGAGCCCGATCCACGTGCGCTCGCCGAGCTGGCTGCTACCGATGGGGCAGCGTTGCCGTTCCTGCCCGAGGCGCTGCATCGCCTGCTCGAGGAGCTGCCCGCGGTCGGCGACGGGCTCGCCCGCAGCGAGCGGGAGCTGCTCGAAGCCGTGTCCGGCGGCGCGAACGGGCGCCACGAAGCCTTCGGTGCGTTCCAGCGCCGCGAGGAGAGACCGTTCATGGGCGACACCGTCTTCTGGCAGCGGGTCGACGGCCTCGTGCAGCGCGCCCGTGCCGCTGCTCGCCGAGAACGGGCAGCTCGCGCTGACGCCGGCCGGTGAAGACGTCCTGGCCGGCCGGGCCGATCATGTCCGCCTCAACGGCATCGACCGCTGGCTCGGCGGCGTACAGCTGGCCGGGTCTGAGGCCGAGTGGCGCTGGGACGCGGAAGCCGGAGTGGTGTGCCGAGCCGGTAAGGGCTGATGGCCGCCGCCCCGCTGGCGCCGCTCTACGAGGCGGCCGGCCTGCCCGAGCTCCCGCTGCCGGAGCCGCTCGCCGCCCGGTACGGCGGCCCGCTCGGGTTCGAGGAGCCGCGTCTGCTGATGAACTTCGTCTCGTCGCTCGACGGCGTCGTCGCGATTCCCGCCGAGGCGGAGTCGCCGCGGCTCCTGGGCGGAGGAACCGATGCCGACCGCTTCGTCATGGCGCTCCTCCGAGCCTGTGCGGGCTCGTTGCTCATCGGCGCGTCGACGTTTCGCGGCTCGTCGGAGGCCCGCTGGGCAGCTGCGAGCCTGTACGCGCCCGCGGCCGATGACTTCGCCGAGCTCCGCCGTCGCCTCGAGCTCGACCCCGAGCCGCTGCTCGCCGTCGTCACAGGGAGCGGTGCGCTCGATCCTTCCCACCCGGCGCTCGAGGCCGGCGCGCTCGTGTTCACGACGGAGCGGGGGGCCGCCCGGCTACGCGGCTCGGTGCCCGGTGCCGCGGAGGTGCTCGTCACGGACAGTGACGGCGCGGTCGATCTGGCCGCGGTGGTCGGGGAGCTCCGCGCGAGGGGGCACGGCGTCGTCCTCAGCGAGGGGGGCCCGACCATGTTCGGCTCGCTTCTGGATGCCGGCATCGCCGACGAGCTGTTTCTCACGATCTCGCCGCGACTCGCGGGGCGCCCGGGCGGCGAGGAGCGGCTCGGGCTCGTGGAGGGCGTCGCCCTCCTGCCGGACCGTCCGGTCCAGGGACGCCTGCTCTCAGCCAGGCGGGACGGCGATCACCTGTTTCTCCGCTACGAGGTCGGCGCGGCGCCGTGAGCTAGCGAGGGACCCTTGCGGCGCAAGGTAGAGCCGCGCTATTATGCACCGCATGGTACTTGCATCGAGCCGCCGCAGCCAGCTCCTGCGAGGAGTCCTCGACATCTGCCTGCTGGCCGTCATCGCCGAGCAGCCGACGTACGGATACGAGATGACGAAACGCCTCGCAGAGCGCGGGCTCGACATCGTGGGCGAGGGCTCGATCTACCCGGCGCTCGCCAGGGTCGAGCGCGACGGCCTCGTCGAGGCGTTCGCGGAGGCGAGCAACGGCGGGCCGCCTCGCAAGTACTACAGGCTGACGCCGGCCGGCCGCTCGGCTCTGACGCGATGGGTCGAGGACTGGCGGACGACTCGCTCCGCCGTCGACGGAGTACTCGGGACGATCGAGACGGAGGTGCGGAGTGACTGATGTCGTGCGTGCGTGCCGGCGGAGCTGGCGGAGGCTCGGCGTGCCTCGAGCGGCGGTCGCCGACATGACCGCCGAGCTCGAAGCCGATCTCGAAGCCGCGGCGGCCGAAGGGGTACCGGCATCCGAGCTCGTCGGGAACGATCCGCGCGGCTTTGCGCTCTCCTGGGCCAGAGCGAAGGGCGTCGCCGGGCCGAGGCTCTGGCTGACATCGACCGCGGCCGCAGCTCTCGTGGGAGCCCTTCCCGGGGTTTTGATCGGGCTCTTGATCGCCTACGGCGATGCCCTCTCGAACCTGCAGCAGATCGCCAGGGGCTACGTTTCGGAGGACCCGTCGGAAGCCTGGACTCCTCCCGCGTGGCTGGCACTGGCGGTCTACGTCCTCGCGGCGCTCGTCACGTACGCAGGCGTGCTTGCAGCCGTGAGCGCCGTCCTACGCTGGCGACTCGATCCAGCCGCAGGCGTCACGGTGGGTCTCCTCGCGCGAGCTGTCCCGCTGATCATCGCGGCCGCGATCGGGCTGACGGTGCTCTTCGCCGCGACCCAGGGTTTCTCCACGACTCCGGCCGCGGTGATCGGAGACCTGCTCGTGCCGGCGCACGCTGGCTGCCGGCGTCGCCGTGTGCGGCTCCCGCCGTGCGGCCGTGCTCGCCCGCGCTCGTCCGCGCCGCACGAGGACGACACATCAGCCGTGCAGGCGGCCCGGCGACCGAGCCGGCGCCTTCGCGCGGCCGCTGCGCGCTTCGCTTGCTTAGCCAAATCCCAGCGAGATGATCCCGCGGTTGATGAGCCCCTGCGTGAACGCCGCCGAAGAGAGCAGCTTGACGCCGTACTCGTCGCGCAGGAACCACTCGAAGTAGACGAAGACGCTCGAACGCACGGCGCCGAGCTTTTCGAGACGGCCGAGGTCGTAGATCGCGAGCGAAGCGCGCAGCGACGGCTCCGCGGCAAACCGGTCGGCGAGCGTCTCGAGGTCGGCCGCGTCGAGGTCGGCGAGCAGCATCGTCGGGCTCTCGGCTGCGAGCCGCTCGAAGCCGACCAGGCCGGCGCGCAGCTCGATGCGCGCGGTCTCGCGCTTCCAGCGGGCGACGAGGAGCGCCGCGCCGGACTCGACGATCTCGACGTCGGCGAGCTCGTCGCGGCAGTGACGCGTGAACGCCTCGAGGATCTCGCCCTGGGAGATCGTCCGCGCCGCCCACTCGATCGGGCGGTCGGTCGTGAAGGGCGCCAGCTCGGCGGCGTCGTGCGCGGCAGACGTCGATGTCCGGCGCGTGCTCGGGCCCGATACGCGGGTCGAGGGCGGCCTCGAGCGCCGCCGCCTGAACGGCCGTCAACATTCGAGGCTCCGCGGACGTCGTAGCGGGTGGCGGAAGTGGGCGCTGAAGGAGGTCGCGCGTCGCGGAGATCGCCTGGCGCGGTCGCGACCGCTGCGGTTGACGAGCCGGCGATCGCTGCCACGTTGAGGGGGTACGAGAGGACGCGCCGGCTTCACGCTGGCGTCTGTAGGAGGTCCCAGACTCGCGGTGCGGTCAGCGGCAGCGTGACGTCCTCGCGGCCGAGCGCGTCTGCGACCGCGTTGGCGAGCGCGGCCGGGGCGCTGATCGAGTTGCTGTCCCCGATTCCCTTCGCGCCGAGCGGGGTGAACGGCGAGGGGGTCTCGCGATGGGCCATCGTCAGCCGAGGAATGTCCGGAGCCGTGGGGCAGAGGTAGTCCATGAACGTCCCGGTGAGCAGGTTGCCGTCCTCGTCGTACACGGTACGCTCGAAGAGCGCCGCGCCGACGCCGTGGGCGAAGCCGCCGCGCACCTGACCGTCGGCAATCAGCGGGTTGAGCAACGTGCCGGCGTCGTGGACGGTCGCGTAGTCGATCACGTGCACCTCGCCGGTCGCACGGTCGACCTCGACGACCGCGATGTCGACGAAGAAGGCGTGTGCTGCCGACGCGCCGACGGTGTCGTCCTCTCCGGGCGGCTCGAGGTTCGGCGCGCTGTAGACGGCCGTCGCGTGCAGTCCCGGCTCCATGCCCTGGGGGAGCGACTCAGGGTTCCAGTGGGCCCGGCCTGCCAGGCGCCGCAACGACACGGCGCGGTCGGGCGAGCCGCGGACGCTCGCGCGGCCGTCGCGCAGCTCGATGTCCTCGGGGTCGCACTCGAGCTCCGAGGCCGCGATCGCCCGCAGCTTGTCGGCGACCCGCTCCGCCGCGTGCATCACCGACCCGACGACGACTCCCGAGAAGCGCGACGAGTAGTTGCCCGAGGAGACCGTCCACGGGAAGCTGTGCGTGTCCATCTCCGTAACGACCTCGATCGCGTCCGGATGCACCCCGAGACGATCGGCGACGATCTGGGCGCACACGGTCGCATGACCCTGGCCCTGCGGCGTCGAGGCGACCCGCACGGTGATCCCCGCTCCCGGCCCGATGATCACGGTTGCGGTTTCCGAGTTGCCCGACTTCGGCAGCTCTGCGGCGCGCTCCTCCGCGGTCTTCGCCAGCGAGATGTAGCCCATGTTCGAGATCGACGGCTCGACCACGCAGGCCACACCGATCCCGAAGAGCCGACCCTCGTCGCGTGCTCGCGTCCGCTCGGCCAGACGCTCCTCGTAGCGGGCGAGCGCGATCGCGTCGTCCAGGCAGGCTTCGTAGCTGCCGGAGTCGTAGAGGCTCCCGGAGGGGGTGCGGTAGGGAAACTGATCCGCCCCGAGAAGGTTGCGCCGCGCCAGCTCGACCGGATCGATGCCGAGCTTGCGGGCCGCCGTCGCCATCGTGCGCTCGAGCGCGAGGTAGAGCTGGGGGCCGCCGAAGCCGCGGTTGAGCCCGGTCGGGCAGCGGTTGGTCAGGACGACGACGGTTGCGGACTTCGACGTGCCGGACGCGGTAGGCGCCGGACAGCGAGCCGTGCATGCGGTAGAGCGCTGCGGGCTCCGGTGCCCGGACGTAGGCCCCCACGTCCTCCACCGCGTCATAGCGCAGGGCGAGCAACTCTCCGTCACGCGAGAACGCGGCTTCTACACCTGTGCTCCGCGCCGTCGCGGCGGAACTGCCGGCCAGGTGCTCGAGGCGGTCCTCGATCCAGCGGACCGGCACGCCAAGCTTGCGGGAGGCAAGGCCGATGAGCACGACGTAGACGTAGACGGTCGACTTGATACCGAAGCTGCCGCCCGAGTTCTGCGGCGTGATCACGCGCAGCTTGGCTCCAGGCAGACCGAGCGAGGCGGCAGCGACGGAGTGGAGCGTGAAGGGGCCCTGGAAATTGGCCCGCGCGGTCAGGGTGCCCGACGCCTCGTCCCAGTCGGCCACGACGCCGTAGCACTCGACGGGGGTGCTGCTCCAGCGGGGGAAGTCGAAGCGTCCGGAGACGACGAGGTGGGCGGCGGCGAAGGCCGCGTCGGGATCGCCGTAGCGAAACTCGCGGTCCGAGGCCACGAGCTCCGGCAGCTCCGCGGCCGCGAACGGATCGAGCACCGGTGGCAACGGCTCGTACTCGACCTCGATCAGCTCGAGCGCGTCCTCTGCCGTGTAGCGATCGCGGGCGACGACGACCGCGAGAGGCTCGCCGACGTAGCGCGTGACCTCGTGCGCCGCAGCGCGGTAGGGAATCGGGCTCTCGACCCCGGCCGGGAACGGCTGCGACATCGCGGCGACGTCGGCGCCCGTCAGGACTCCGGTGACGCCTGGCAGCTCCAGCGCCGCCGTCGCGTCGACCCGGACGATCCGGGCATGTGCGTACTGTGATCGCAGGACCGCGGCATCGCACGTACCGGGCGGCGTGCCGAGGTCGTCGATGTACTGCCCGGCTCCGCGCAGCAGGGTTGCGTCCTCGATCCTCGGGAGCGGCCTCCCGACCCAGCTCGTCTGCGTCCGTTCGGAATCCATCTACGCGGGCACCGTGCTCATGATCTCGTCGGCGACGCGGACGCCCGAGCGGATCGCTCCTTCCATGCCGCCGGGGCCGGGGCGCTCGTCCGTGTGCTCGCCGGTGAAGAAGATCCGGTCGCCGAGCGGTCGCTTGATCTCGCGCAGCACGGTCTCTCGCTGATCGCCGATTGGGGCGCGGGCGATGCAGCGGGCGAAGGGGTCGTCGCTCCAGCTCATGACCGCGCCCCCGAGCCTCGTCACCGGGCTCCCGGCGATCTCGGCCACCGCCGCGTCGACCTGCGCGAGCACCTCCTCCTCGGCGAGGCCGTGAGGCTCCGATTCCGCGCTGAGGATCGAGGTGACGATCACGGCGTCGCCGGCCTGGTCGACCGAGAGGTCGAGGAGCCACCGCGGGATGCGATCGCTGAAGTACGCCGTCCGCACACCCTGACTCACAAGCTCGCGCTCCCGGTACTGGACGGCGACTGCGGCGCCGGTGCCGTAGCGCAGAGTCACCAGAGCGCGCACCTTCTCGGCCGGAAGCGCGGGATTCCAGCCCATGTCTGTCGTCAGCGGGCCGGGAACGGCGAGCACGACAAGGTCTCCCTCGAACTGACCCTTCTCGGTCTCCACGACGACCGACGAGCCGGACCAGTCGATCAGCCGGACGACGTGCTCGAGCCGCACGTCGACGTCCTGCGCGAGCCGGCGCGGCAGCGAGTCGTTCCCTCCGACGATCTGCATGTACTGCTCGGGCCCGAGATGCAGGCTTCCGGCGTCGACGAAGCGCAGCGGGATCGACGGCTGGATCTGCACGAGGGAGTCGACGAGCGCCGTCGCGGTCGCGGACAGCCGGCAGCGGCGCATCCACGCCGCGAGGGTTTCGAACGGCTCGGGGGGATTCGCCTCCTTCGCTCCTACGACCTCGCCGAAGCCGGCCCCGATCTCGTCGGGGGCCACGAGACGGCCGTCGAGGCTGACGACGGGAAGCTCGGCCCCGACGGTCTTCGTCGATGTGAGCTCGATCCCGACCTCGCCGCAGAGCTCGAGGATCGCGTTCTGGCCCTCGTAGAGGATCATCGCGCCGACGTCCGCGTACTGGCCGTCGTCGAAGGGGTCCCGCGCGGTCAGGACGCGACCACCCACGCGCGAGCGCGCTTCGAGGATCGTGACCTCGTGTCCGGCCTCCTGGAGGCGGCGCGCGGAGACGAGACCCGAGAGCCCGGCACCGACGACGAGAGTCTTCATGGTTCCGCTCCTTCCGTCCGAGATCCGTCCTGCTTGCTACCGCCGTTGACGCGTGCGGCGAAGCGCCGCCGCACGTGATGAGGGTCGACGAAGGGCGACGAGCCCGGCCAGGTCCGCTCGGCCAAAACGGCCTCGAGGAGACCCGGGCGGCTGAGGGTCGGGAGGAGCGACGCCAGCTCGTCCGTCGAGTGTGCCCGGGCGGCGGCGAGATGGCGCAGGCTGCGCGCCACTTCGACGAACCGCGTCTCGGCTGAGATCGGCTGCCCGCCCGTGATGGAGTAGTGCCCGTCCACGAGGGCCACGAGCAGAAGGTTCGCGGGCGCGAGCGCGGAGATCGACCAGAGCGTGCTCGCTCCCATGAGCAGGTCGCCGTCGCCGACGAGCGCGATCACCTCCCGTTCGGGCACGGCGTCGGCGATTCCGAGCGCGGTCGCCGCGGCCGAGCCCATAGCGCCGCCGAAGTAGAGATGCGGCCCGTCGTCGGACGCGGAACGAAGCGCCGAGGTGGCCGTGCCGAGCGACGCGACGAGCAGTGCGTCGGGAGACCGCTCGACGAGCGTCCTCGCGACCTCAGTCGCGTTCATCTCGTCCTCCACCGAGAGCGGGCTCGAGCAGGACCGCGACTGCGGTGTCCTCGTCGAAGCCGGCGGTCAGCGCTCGTCGGGCGACGGGCTCGACGTCTGCGTCGGAGCGAATCGAGAAGACCTGGACGCCGAGCGCCGTCAGCAGCGGCTCGGTCGACTGCCCCATCGGGACCTGCGACGGGTTCTGCTCCTCGCCGGTGCCGCGCATCGAGATGAAGAGCGGCGGACACAGCCCGTAGGGAACGGCGAGCGAGCCGAGTGCGTTGGCGGCGTTGCCGAGCCCGGAGGATTGCATGAAGAGCACCGGCCTGCGGCCGCAGATGCGGTGTCCGGCCGCGAAGGCGACGCACTCTTCCTCCCGCGTGAGCTGCCGGACAGGCAAGCCCTGCTCGCTGAGGCATTGCAGGATCCCGTCGAGCCGGGAGTCAGGAACCACCACCGCGGCGCTCGTGTCGCAGGCAAGGAGCACGTCGGCGAGCCGGCGCTGCCAGGCCTGCGGGGCCGCGAGCCGGTACGGGTTGGGGTCGGAGCTCGCCAGCGCGCAGCTCCTCGGTCAGCGCGAGTCCACGCCGGCCGGCGAGTACGCCTCGCGCAGGACGTGCCGCCGCACCTTGCCGACAGAGCTCTTCGGGATCTCGTCGACGAACACGATGCGACGGGGCCGCTTGAAGCTCGCGAGCGTGCCGGCCGTTGCGCAATGCTCGAGGACGCGCCCCTCGGTCAGCGCGGGGTCGGAACGGACGATGAAGGCCGACACCGCATTGCCGAGACGCTCGTCGGACAGGCCGACCACACACGCCTCGGCCACGCCGGGGCACTGAGCGAGCGCCACTTCGACGTCGATCGGGTGGACACTCTCGCCGCCGGTGATGATCGTGTCGTCGGCGCGTCCGACGACGAAGAGGTCCCCGTCTCCGTCGCGATAGCCGAGGTCGCCGGTGAAGTACCAGCCGTGGTGTCGAGCCTTGGCGGTCGCTTCCGGGGCGTTCCAGTAGCACTCGAACGCGTCCGGAGCGTCCGCGCGGGCGACGATCTGGCCGATCGCGTCGGGCTCCACGGGCGCATCTTCGCCGGGATCGGCCGACTCGGGGATCACGCGCAGCTCCTGGTGGACGGCTCCCGGGCCGACGGCGCCGGGCTTCGCCCGGACCCGGTCCGAGTAGCTGAGGCAGTAGAGCTCCGAGCAGCCGTAGACGTTGACCATCGCTCGCCCTGGGAAGAGGGAGTCGAGCCGGTGCGCGATCTCGTCGCTGAGCACCATGCCGGCAAAGCCGAGGCTGGCGACCGACCGGACGGCCCGTTCGCCGGCGTCGGCGCAGGCGAGCAGGTCGTAGTACATGGTCGGCACGAGGAATCAGGCCCGAGACCTCATGCGACTCGATGAGGTGCAGCGCCTCGTCTGGGCTCCACTTCTGCTGCAGGACGCAGGTGCCGCCGAGGAGGAGCGAGCTGAGCAGGATGCGGATCCCCATCGTGTGGTAGAGCGGCATCACGCCGAGCGTTCGCTCGCCGGGCCGCCAAGGGAGCGCGGCGAGGTTGAAGAGCGTCGCCGCCACCTCGGCTCCATGCGAGCGTGCGACTCCCTTCGGCTTCCCGGTCGTACCCGAGGTGAAGAGGACCAGGCTGAGATCCTCGGGCCGTGGCCCGCCGGGAGCGCCGGCCGGCCGAGGGATCGGCGCCTCCGCCGAGGCGGCGATACGCAGCCGCCCATCGCCGCCGTCCTCGATGCGCACACGTTGGGCGGGCCCGAGCCCGACGCTGGCGCCGAGTGACGAGTCCGTTTCGGTGTCGAAGAGCACGGCCGTTGGGCTGACGAGATCGACGCAGTGCTGGAGCTCGGGCAGGCTGAGCCGGAAGTTGGCCGGAGCATGGACAGCGCCGATTCGCTGGAGGGCGAGGTAGGAGACGACGAGCTCGAGGCGGTTGCGCATGCACGCGACGACGGTGCTTCCCGGCCCAAGCCCGAGTGCAACGAACTCGGTGACGACGGCGTCGATCTGGCTGTCGAGCGCGCCGTAGGTGAGCGACCGGGAGCCGTCGACGAGCGCGATCGCCGGTCCGTGGCGTGCGCACGCCCGGCGAATGCAGGCATCGACGGTCAGGCCGATCGTCACGAGCCCGCTGAGCGCCGGTCCAGCCAGCGCTGGAGGTGCTCGTCGTACTCCGGAGTCGTCCTCAGCGTCGCGTACATATGACCTTCGAGCTCGAGCGCTGCCCGCAGGGGCGCGTCGGCTCCGACGTTCAGAGCGAGCTTGATCATCCGCAGCGCCTGCGCCGAGAGTTGCGCGAGCTGCGCCGCGAGCTCGTCCACGGCAGACGCGAGTCCGTCTGGAGGAACGCAGCGGGAGGCGATGCCCCAGGCCTCGGCGGTCGCACCGTCGATCCGCCGGCCGGTCATGCAGAGGTCCTTCGCGCGCGTAAGCCCGATGAGGCGCAGCAGGCGCTGGCCGCCGCCGCTGCCCGGCATCTGACCGAGTGTCACCTCCGGGAGGCCGAGTGACGCCGTCTCGGCGACGATGCGGAAGTCGCACGCGAGCGAGAGCTCGAACGGGCCTCCGTAGCAGTGACCGTCGATCGCGGCGATCACGGGTTGCGGAATGCGCTCGGGCGCCGACAGGGGATCGTAGAGACGCGACATCGAGAGAGGTGTCATGTCCGGGAACTCGCGCACGTCGACTCCGGCCGAGAACGCGCGCTCGCTGGCGGACTCGATGATCAGGACCCGCAGCCACTGCTGCTCGCCGAGGCTCTGTATTGCGTCGCCGAGCTCGTAGCGGTCGGCGTTCTGGAAGATGTTGAGCTCGCCTGGGGCTCCCAGGATGATCCGGGCGATGCCGTCGTCGCGGCTCTCGGCGATGCGGAAGAGCGAGCTCATCTAGGAGCCCTCCACCTCGCGTAGCTGCTGGAGCTTGGATGCGAGCCGGGCCGCGTAGCGCTCGGTGTCGACCACCGCGCGCTGGTGCTCTGCGACGGCGATCTGGTCGACCTCGTCGAAGGCCTCAAGCTCGAGCGAGATGAAGCGGCCTTCGCGGCCGACGATGGTCGCTCGCACCCGCACGGTGGAGCCTTCCGGCGTCGGTGCACGGTGCGAGACACGGATCTCGGTTCCGACGGTCGTCTCGTTCGGGCCGAGCAACGGCTCGACGAGCCGCACGGCGGTTCGCTCCATCAGGAGGACGAGGTTCGGTGTCGACAGGAGATGCGCACCGCCACGCTCCGTGCACAGCGACCGGTCCACCGGCCACGTCAGCTCGAGCTGGGACGGAGCGCTCACCGGACTCCCATCAGGTCCGCGAACGTACGCGATCGAAACGGCCGGCGTCAAGCCGGGGCCAGCAGCTCGGCGAACGTGCCGGGAACAAGGTCCTCGAACGGGAGGTGCAGGCCGTCGGCTGCCTCGGCGAGGGCCGGGCCGATGCTCGCTGCCGCTGCCCGGGCGAAGAGGCGTCCGCGACGACGCAGGCGATCCGCGCCCGGCGGAGCGCCCGCGCCTCGCCCAGCGCGTCGGCGACCGGGTCGCCGCCGGCCGCGAGCGGCACCGTGGGCAGGCCGTCCGTCACGCAGACGACGAGCGGCACGGCGTTCGGGTGCTTGCGCAGCTCCTGGCGCAGCAGGCGCCGCGCGCGGGCGAGCGCGTCGGCGAGCGGCGTCCGGCCGGACGAGCGGGATCGACTCGAGCCGGCGCCGCGCGAGCGTGAGGCTCCGCGTGAGCGGCAGCGCCACGGTGGCCTCCGGGACGCCGCCCTTGAAGGCGACGAGCGCGACCCGGTCGCCCCGGTGGGCCGCGTCCTCGAGCAGGCGCAGCGTCAGCCCCTTGACGCTGCTCGACCATCCGCTCGGCGTGCACCGAGTAGCTGTTGTCGACGACGAAGCACGACGGCGAAGCGGCGAGCGGTGCTCGCGCACCTTGCGGCGCAGGTCGTCCGATCTCACCGCGATGCGGCTTCGGCCGTGCCAGGCCGGCGCGGGCCGCCGCGGCGCGCAGCGTCGCGTCGAGGGCGAGGTCGTGCGCCGCCGCGACGCGCGAGCCGGTGGCGGGAGTACTTGCCGCGGCGCAGGCTGACGAGCGAGCGCACGCGCCGGCCGATCGCGGCTCGCTCGAGCGCGGTCGATGCGGTGCCGTCGCCCGCGAACACGGACGCTGCGCGTCGGCGTCGAGGTCGGCGACGCGCCGGCGTGCCGTCGATCAGCTCGAGGCTCGCGCCGCGGCCGCCCTCGCCGGGCTCGGCGCTTTTTTTGGCTCGATCCCGAGCGTCGAGCGACGTCCTCGAGCGCCCGCTCGACGTCGGCCCGCGTCGAGCTGCGGCGTCGGGGCGAACGGGTCGACCGGCAGCCGGTGGCCGAGCGCGAGCTCGCCCGCATCGACGACGTCGTCGGGCTCGACCTCGCGCTCGCCGTCGAGCGCCGCGAGCGCCTTCGCGCACTGGAGCATCGTGACGTCGGCGCGGTGGCTGCCGGTGCCGACGCTTCAGGCACGAGACCGGCGATCGCCGCGTAGAGCTCGCTCCGGCACCGTCGCACGCGGCGAGCAGCTCCTCGGCGCCGCGCGATCCGCTCCGCCGAGCTCGTCCTGCGTCGCCTGCCAGGCCGCGGCGAACGCGGCCGGATCGGCGGTGAACGCCTCGCGGCGACGCATCACCTCGGCGCGCGACGCGGACGTCGGCCAGCGGCTCCACCTCGACCTGCGAGCCCGAGGCGGTCGGCGAGCTGCGGCCGCAGCTCGCCCTCCTCCGGGTTCATCGTGCCCGACCAGGAGGAAGCGCGCCGGATGCGCGACCGACACGCCCTCGCGCTCGACGACGTTGACGCCGAGCGCGGCGGCGTCGAGCAGCACGTCGACGAGGTGGTCGTCGAGGAGGTTGATCTCGTCGACGTACAGGATGCCCGCGGTTCGCCTCGGCGAGCAGCCCGGGCTCGAGCGCCTTCTCGCCCTCGCGCAGCGCCCGGGCGATGTCGATCGTGCCCGCGACCCGATCCTCGGTCGCGTTCAGCGGCAGGTCGACGATCCGCACGGCGCCGGCGTGACGCGCGGCAGCGCCTCGCCCCGCGCGAGGCGCTCTCGGCACGACGCAGCACGGATGCCGCCGGCGAGCACGAGAACGGGCAGTCGGCGACGACCTCGATCTCGGGGAGCAGCTCGGCGAGGCCGCGGACGGCGGTCGACTTCGCCGGTCCCGCTCGGCCCGCTCGACGAGCAGCGCCGCCGATCGCCGGGTTGACGGCGTTGACCAGGAGCGCCTGCTTGAGGCGCTCCTGCTCGACGATCGCGGTGAAGGGGTAGTGGATCACGGTCAGGACGCCGGCGCGGGCACCGCGGGCGCGATGCGATCCGCCCCCGAACGGGCGTGCCCAGCGAGCCGCTTGCCGAACGTCGGCTCCGCCTGCGGGATCGGCGGGAACTTCCACGTGCCGATCAGCGGCACCGCCGTGTCGCGGTTGACCTTCACGTCGACGACGTACGGGCGTCCCGGACGCGAGCGCCGTCTCGAAGCGCGTCCGCCAGGTCGCCGGGTTGCTCGACGGTGATGCCGCCGGCACCCATCGCCTCGGCCATCTTCGCGAAGTCGGGGTTCCAGAACTCGCCGGTCGAATGCTTCACGAAGCTCGTGCCGATCTCGCGGCCGTCCATGTAGAAGCGCTGGAGGTCGCGGATCACGCCGATCGTGTAGTTGTTGAGGATGCACCCAGACGGCCGGGATGTCGTACTCGGTCGCGGTCGCGACGGCGCCCGGGAACATCATGAAGCTGCCGTCGCTCGTGACGCAGACGCGCGGGCCGGTCGGGCCGCGCGAGCTTCATCCCGAGCACGCCGTACGTGCCGAAGCCCATGCCGGCGAAGCCGCCCGGCGTGAAGACCGAGCGCGGCTCGTAGACGTCCCAGTACTGCTCGACCCACGTCTGGTGGTTGCCCGTGTCGGTGATCATCAGCGTGTCCTCGGGAGCCGCCGCGCGGAGCTCGCCGATCACGCGCCGCGGGTCGATCGGCACCGCGTCGGACGCCTTCTCCGGCTCGATGAAGTTCGACCACTCCTCCTTGTAGGCCTCGACCTGGTCGTGCCACGGCGAGCGCTCGCGCTTCGGGCCCGCGCTTGCTCGGCGATCTCGAGGAGCTGCCGGAGCACCTCGCGCGCGTCGCCGACGATGCCGAGCTCGGTCGGGTAGTTGCGACCGATCTCCTGCGGATCGATGTCGACGTGGATCAGCTTCGTCGGCGGGATGTTGTACGTGTAGCCCGGCACCCAGGACGAGCAGTGGATGTCGGAGAAGCGGCAGCCGAGCGCGAGGATGACGTCGGCGTTGCGGGCCGCTTCCGTGCGCCGGATACTCGCCCCAGCAGCCGGCGATCCCGAGATGGAGCGGGTGCCGCGCCGAGAGCGCGCCCTTGCCCATGAACGACGTGTAGACGGGGACGTTCACGTGCTCGGCGAACGCGGCGAGCTCGGCGCTCGCGTCCGAGCAGATGACGCCGCCGCCGGCGAGGACGAGCGGTCGGCGCGCCTTCAGGAGCAGGTCGAGCGCCTTCTCGACCGCCTCCGGTGAGCCCGGCGTCCGCCAGTTCAGCATCTCGCGAGCGCTCCTCGGGCTCGGGCACCTCGACGTCGGCCTTCTCGGACCCAGAGGTCGTAGGGCACGTCGACGTGGACGGGCCCGGGCCGGCCGGTGCGGGCGAGCTTGAACGCCTTCGGCAGGAACTTCGCGAGATCGTCGACCGAATGCGCCTGGAAGCTCCGCTTCGTGATCACCTTCGCGATCGACGGGAAGTCCGCCTGGTAGTGGCGGTTCTCCTCCTGGAGCGCGCCCGGAGTCGTACTGGCTCGTCGCCACCTGGCCGGTGATCGCGACGAACGCCGACGAGTCGTAGAACGCGTTCGCCATCGCCGACCGTGAGCAGCATCGGCCCGGGCCCCGTGGACGTGTACACGGGAATCGACCTGCCCGCGTGGCGCGGAAGTAGGCGTCGGCCATGTAGCCCGCGCCGGACTCGATCCGCGGGAAGACGATCTTCAGCTCGTCCTGGCGGTCGTAGACGCCGTCCAGGAGCCCGACGGCACCGTGGCCGGCGTAGCCGAACAGGTACGGCACCTTCTCCCTGATCGAGGTACTCGACGACGAGGTCGGCACCGCGGATCTCGGCCATGTGCATTCCTCCTTCGTTCGTCAGCCGCGCGTCGCGGCCGAGGCCGATCATCATAGCGGCCGCGATCCGTGGTCGGAGCCCGCCTTCGACGGCGGCCGCCTGGCGCATTGAAAGGCGCGATCGGAGCCGTGTTACCGTTCCGCGCGCCCGTGGCGGTAATCGATGATCGCGTGACGCCGAGGCAGCTGATGGTCGAGCACCGCCCGACGACCGCGCTCGCGGCGCGGTGCGGCGGACACGGCCGTGCTCGAGGCGCAGGCCGGGCGCTACCTCGCCGCATCGCTGCTCGTGCTCGTCGTTGCGTTCGTGCTCGCCTGGGTCGCCTACAAGGCGGCGAGAGCCCGCAGCTCTTCGTCCTCGTCGGCCTGAACGCGCCTCACGCTCGCGGGGCTCTACTTCGTCGTCGCGAGCGGCTTCACGCTCATCTTCGGGCTGATGCGCGTCGTCAACATGGCGCACGGGTCGTTCTACATGCTCGGCGGCTTCATCGCCTTCGAGTCGTCCAGAAGCATCTCGGCGGCGGAGCGACTCGGGCTCACGTCGACCGGGCTTCGGCGCGTGGATCCTCGGGCTCGTCATCGCCTCGCTCGTCATCGGCGTGATCGGCCTCGTCATGCAGCAGTCTTCCTGCGCTGGAACCAGGGTCAGGAGCTCCGCCAGGCCCTGATCACGATCGCCGATCTCGATCATCATCGCCGACCAGATGCTCGGCTCACTTCGGCGGGATCGCCGACGAGATCCTCGACGCCCGAGCAGTTTCCCGACAGCGTCACGCTCGGCGTCTACGGGATCAGCTACCCGTTCTTCCGCATCTTCGTCCTCGCTCTGGCGGTCGTCGTCGGCCTGTCTGCTCTGGGCGATGATCAAGCGGACGCGGCTCGGGCATGATCATCCGCGCCGGCGTCGACGACCGCCAGATGGTCTCGGCGCTCGGCGATCAACATCCAGGTCGTCTTCGCGATCGCGTTCTTCATCGGCTCGCTGCTCGCCGGCCTCGGCGGCGTGCTCGGCGGCACGATGATCGTCGGTCGACAAGGCGAACGACGCCGAGTACCTCCTCGATCGTCGCTGATCGTCGTGATCATCGGCGGGATGGGCAGCCTCGGCGGCGCCGCCGTCGGCGCGCTCCTCTTCGGCCTCGTCGACTCGTTCGGCGACGTCTACCTGCCGGCCGGCTACACGAACTACTCCGTCCTCGCTCACCTTCGCCCTGCTCGTCCTCGTCCTCGCGGTCCGGCCGCACGGCACTCTTCGGGAGGCCCGCATGACCGAGCTGCCCTGCGGGTCGGGGCCGCGGCCTCGGCGTCGCCGCCATCGTAGTTGCTGATCGGTGCCGCTCGCACCCCTTGATCTTCACCGACTTCTATCTCAACCAGATCCTCACGAAGGCGCTCTGGCTCGGCATCGCGGCGCTCGAGCCTCATCTTCCTCGCCGCGCTACGGCGGCATGGTCGTCGCTCGCGCAGACGGCGCTGTACGGCATCGCCGGCTTCACGATGGCGCAACCTCGTCCTGGCCGAGGGAGGCGCTCGACTCGCGCTGAACCCGTGGCTGGGCGTCGATCATCGGCATCGTCGCCGCGATCCGTCGTCGGCCTCTTCATCGGCGCGATCGCGAGCCGCAGCGAGGGGATCTACTTCCTGATGATCACGCTCGCGTTCGCCGTGCTCACGAGCGTCTTCTTCGGGAAGGTGACCGAGCTCTCCGGCTTCGGCGGCGTCAACCAGGTCGACGCGCCCGGGGCTCGTCGGCAACCCGGGTCAGAGCCGAGCCGCTCTACTACGTCGCGCTGGTCGTCGCGGTCGCCGTCTACCTCCTGCATCCGCTACCTGGTCCGGACGCCGTTCGGCATCGCGCTGCAGGGAATCCGCGACGACCCGACCCGGATGCGGGCGCTCGGCTACAACGTCGCGCTCCACCGCACGCTCGCGTTCGGCGTTGGCGCCTTCATCGCCGGCACTCGGCGGGATTCTCTTCGACCTGGTGGAACGGCAGCATCTCGCCGGGCGCGATCAACCTCGGCGCGACGCTCGACGTCCTCGTGATCGCCGTCATCGGCGGCCTCTTCCGGCTCGAGGGCGCCTGGATCGGCGCGTTCGTCTTCGTCGTGCTCGAGAACTGCGACGCGGAAGATCGACTTCATCGGCGCGCGTTTCAACACGGTCATCGGCGTGCATCTTCCTCGTGATCGTGCTGCTCTCGCCGGGCGGACTGGTCGGCATCTGGGACTCGCGTCGACGCGGCTCACGCGAAGCGGCGGTCGCGGCGCGGCTCGCCGGGCCCTGCGAGCCGAGCAGCCGGAGTCGGACGGTAGGCGCGACAGGCAGTGCGACGGCTAGACCCACGGGAGGGACGAGCGCATGGCCGTCCTAGGCAATGCGGTGACCGTGCTCAGACGGGAGAGAAGGGGGGACGGATGAAGGATCGTATCGACGTGACGAGCACGGCAAGACGCAGGCTCTGGCTGCTGGCTTGCCGCTGCTCGTCCTCGCGCTCGTCGCGGTCGCTGCCGGGTGCGGCGGCGGCGACGAGGAGGCCGCACCGCCGGCGGCGCCGCCGGCGGAGACCGCGCCGGCCGCACCGCGGAGCCGCCGGCGCGAGCCCGCGGAGCCGGCCGCCGACGACCGGCGCAGCCGGCGGCGAGGAGGGCGACGCCGATCAAGATCGGGCATCCTCTCGAACTGCGAGGGCGCGTTCGGGCCGTTCTACGAGGCAGACCGTCGCCGGCGCGCTGGCCTGCCGTTCATCGAGCGCGGTGCGACCGCCGGTCGGCCCGACAGATCCGAGCGACGGCGTCGACGGACGCCGTCGTCGCCGGGCACCCGATCGAGATCGTCTACGGCTGCTCGGACGCGACGCCCGAGAAGGCGCTCGAGGAGGCCAAGCGCCTCGTCGAGCAGGAGGGCGTCGAGATCCTCATCGGCCCGCTCTCGGGCAGCGAGGGCATCGCCGTCGCGAACTACTCGAAGGAGAGTCCCGGACGTGACGTTCGTCAACGGCACCTCCGGCGCGCAGGACACGACGCTCAAGGTGCAGTCGCCCGAACTTCTTCCGCTTCAACACGGACGGAGCGCAGTGGACGGCCGGCCTCGGCGACTACGCGTACAACGTCGCTCGGCTGGCGCAACGTCGTCACGATCGGGCGACGACTACGACTTCCCGTACACGCAGGTCGGCGGGCTTCGTGGCCGAGTTCTGCTCGCTCGGCGGCAAGATCGCCGGAGCGGCTCTGGCCGCCGCTCGGCGAGGAGGACTACTCGTCCTTCATCGCCCAGATCCCGAGCGACGTCGACGGCTTCTTCCTCGGCGTCGGCGGCACGGGCACGCGTCGCCTTCGTGAAGCAGTACGACGCAGCTCAAGGGCAACCTCGGCCGACAAGATCATGGGCGGCGTCGTTCATGACCGACCCGATCATCCAGGAGGACGCTCGGCGACCGGCATCGTCGGCGTCGTCACTGCCGGCCCGACCGCCGGCGACTCGACGGATGCCGGCGTACCGCGAGTTCGTCGACCAGATCAACGGCGGCTGGCCCGACTTCGGCGGTCAACGCGGCCGAGCGTGTTCCTCTACAACTACTACAACAACACTGGAGGCGATCCTCGAGGCGCTCGAGGCCGTCGACGGCGACCTCTCGGACGGTCAGGCGGCCTTCGCAGGCCGCGCTGGCGGGACGTCGTGCTTCAGACGCCCGTTCGGGGCAGATCAAGCTCGACGACAACCGCCAGGCGATCGCCAACAACTACGCTCCAGCAGCTCGACGGACGAGCGACGGGGACGGCACGATCGAGGTCAAGACGATCGCGACGATCCCGGAACGTCGACCAGACGTTCGGCGGCGCCTTCTCGACGCGGACACGCCGACCCCCGACCGCGAGAACCCGGAGTGCGACGGCAGGGCAGCCCGGCCCGTGGACCGCGGAGATCACGCAGGAGGACCTCGGGCAGTGAGCCCGAGCCGCCGAGAGGCGCCGGTGTCCGTAGCGGCGCACGGCGACCGAAAGCGCCGAGCCGATCCTCCGCCTGCGGGGGGTCGGCCGGCGCTTCGGCGGCGTGCAGGCCGTCCGCGACGTCGACCTCGACGTCGTCGCCGGCGAGCGCGCGCGCGATCCTCGGCCCGAACGGCGCCGGCAAGACGACGCTCTTCAACGTCATCGCCGGCGAGTTCCCGCCGACGCGCGGGGACGATCGAGCTGTTCGGGCAGCGACGTCACCGATCTGCCCGCCCGCACGCGGGTCGGGCTCGGGCTGACGCGCACCTACCAGACGTCGCGGCTCTTCCTCGGCCTGTCGGTCGAGGACAACCTCTACCTCTCGGTCGTCGGCGTCGAGGGCGGGCACCTGCGGCCGGTCGTGCCTGCGCGGCCGCGACGGCCGCGCTGCGTGCGCAGGCGCGCGAGGTCGCCGAGCGCGTCGGGCTCGCCGACCGGCTCGCGCACGCTCGTGTCGTAACCTCTCGCACGGCGAGCAGCGCCAGCTCGAGGTCGGGATGGCGCTGGCCGGCGAGCCGAAGCTGATGATGCTCGACGAGCCGGCCGCCGGGCTCTCGCGCGGCGAGCGCGTCAGCCTCACGGAGATGCTCATCGCGCTCGACCGCGTCGATCACGCTGCTCCTGATCGAGCACGACATGGACGTCGCGCTGACCGTCGCCGAGTACGTGACGATGATGCACGACGGCCGCGTGATCGTCGAGGGCACGCCGGCCGAGATCCGCGCGAACCAGCTCGTCCACGACCTCTACCTCGGGAGGGGTCACTATGGCGACGAGTGAGCCCGTCCTCGCCGTCAAGCGGCCTCGACGCCTACTACGGCGCGTCGCACGTCCTCCAGGGCGTCGAGTTCGAGATGCGGCGCGGAGCCGGTCGCGATCATCGGCCGCAACGGCATGGGCAAGACGACGCTCTGCAAGCGCGATCATGGGCATCGCTCCCGCCGCGCGCGAAGGGCTCGGTCCGCTTCGGCGGCAGGAGCTCGTCGGGCAAGCCGTCGTACAAGATCGCGCGGCGCCGGCATCGGCTACGTGCCGCAGGGCCGGCGGCTCTTCCCGTCGCTCTCCGTCGACGAGCACCTGCGGATGATCAGGCCGGCGAACGGCGGCGGCGCTGGACGATCGACGCCGATCTACGAGCTCTTCCCGCGGCTGGCCGAGCGCAAGCAAGAACGGCGGCATGCAGCTCTCGGGCGGCGAGCAGCAGATGCTCGCGATCGGCCGCGCGCTGCTGCACGAACCCGAAGCTCCTGATCATGGACGAGCCGTCGGAGGGGCTCGCGCCGACGATCGTCGAGGGCATGATCGAGACGCTCAGGACGCTCGTCGCGCGAGGGGATGGATCTGCTCCTGATCGAGCAGAACCTCGGCGTCGCGACGGCGGTCGCCGAGCGCCAGCTCGTCATGGTCGCCGGCCAGCATCTTCACCGAGACGACGGCGACCGCGCTCCAGACCGACCCCGAGCTCCAGCAGCGCTTCCTCGGCGTCACCCGCGTCGAGCACGCATGAGTCAGGGCCGTCCGAGGCCGCACGACGGCAGGGAGCCGATGCCGACCGTCGTCCTCGTCGGCACGCTCGACACGAAGGGCAGCGAGTACGCGTACCTGCGCGACCGCGTGCGCGAGCACGGCGTGCGACGTCGTGCTCGTCGACGCCGGCGTCCTCGGCGAGCCGCTCGTCGAGCCGGACGTCGACGCGCGAGGAGGTCGCGCGCGCGCGGCCGGCGCCGACGTGGCGGCGCTCGCCGGCGCCGGCGACCGCGGCGCGGCCGTCGAGACGATGGCGCGCGGCGCGGCGAGGTCGTCGAGCGCCTCCACGCGGAGGGCCGGCTCGACGGCGATCGCCGGCGCTCGGCGGCTCCGGCGGCTCCTCGCTCGCCACGTACGCGATGCGCCGGCTGCCGGTCGGCGTGCCGAAGCTGATGGTCTCGACGGTCGCCTCGGGCGACACGCGGCCGTACGTCGGCGCCGTCGACGTGACGATGATGTACTCGGTCGTCGACATCGCCGGGATCAACCAGATCTCGGCGCGGATCCTCGTCGAACGCCGCCGGGGCGATCGCCGGGATGGCGAAGGCGACGGCGCCGCCGACTCGGCGAGCGCGAAGCCGCTCGTCGGCGCGTCGATGTTCGGCGTCACGACGCCCGTGCGTGACGGCCGCGCGCGAGCGGCTCGAGGAGCTCGGCTACGAGGTGCTCGTCTTCCACCAGACCGGCACCGGCGGCGAGTCGATGGAGGAGCTGATGCGCGGCGGCTTCGTCACGGCGTCGCTCGACGTGACGACGACCGAGCTCGCGACGAGCTCGTCGGCGGCGTCCTCCCGGCGGCACCCGAAGCGGCTCGAGGTGGCCGGCGAGCTCGGGATCCCGCAGGTCGTCTCGCTCGGCGCGCTCGACATGGTCAACTTCGGCCCGATGGACACGGTGCCGGAGCAGTTCCGCGAGCCGGAACCTCTACGTCCACAACCCGACGGTGACGCTGATGCGAACGACGCCCGAGGAGTGCGCCGAGCTCGGCCGGCGGATCGCGCGCAAGCTCAACGCGGCGACGGGCCCGACCGCGCTCTTCGTCCCGCTGCGGGCGTCTCGATGATCGCCGTCGAGGGCCAGGTCTTCCACGACCCGGCGGCGGACGAGGCGCTCTTCGCGGCGCTGCGCGAGCACCTCGACCCGGCAGCGTCGAGGTGCACGAGCTCGACGCTGGACGTCAACGATCCCGGCGTTCGCGCTCGCGATGGCCGACCGGCTGCACGAGCTCTACCGGGCCTGGAGCGCGGCCGATGACGCGCGAGGAGGCGCTCGCGCGGCTGCGCGCGCAGGTCGCGCCGGGACGGCCGATCATCGGCGCCGGCGCCGGCACCGGGCTCTCGGCGAAGTGCGCCGAGGCGGGCGGCGGCGACCTGATCATCATCTACAACTCGGGCCGCTACCGGATGGCCGGGCGCGGCTCGCTCGCCGGGATGATGCCCTACGGCGACGCGAACGCGATCGTCGTCGAGATGGCGGCCGAGGTGCTGCCGATCGTCGCAGGAGACCCCGGTGCTGGCCGGCGTCTGCGGCACCGATCCGTTCCGGCTGATGCCGGTCTTCCTGCGGCAGCTCAAGGAGCTCGGCTTCACCGGCGTCCAGAACTTCCCGACCGTCGGCCTGATCGACGGCATCTTCCGGCAGAACCTCGAGGAGACCGGCATGGGCTACGGGCTCGAGGTCGAGATGATCCGGCAGGCGCAGCGAGCTCGACCTGCTCACCTGCCCGTACGTCTTCGACGCCGACGAGGCGCGGGCGATGGCGCGAGGCGGGCGCCGACGTGCTCGTCCCGCACATGGGCCTGACGACGAAGGGCACGATCGGCGCGCGCGACGGCGAAGACGCTCGACGAGTGCGTCGAGCTCGTCCAGGCGATGCGCGACGCGGCGACGCGCGGTCAACCCCGACGTCCTCGTGCTCTGTCACGGCGGCCCGATCGCCGAGCCCGAGGACGCCGCCTACGTCCTCGAGCGCACGACGCGGCGTCGTCGGGCTTCTTCGGCGCCTCGAGCATGGAGCGCCTGCCGACCGAGATCGCGATGACCGAGAACATGCGGCGGTTCAAGGCGATTCCGGTCAGACGTCGTAGGCCGACGTCCGGCCCGCCTCGGAATAGGATCGTCGGGGCCGGATCTCATCCGGCCCGCCTTCGGGAAAGGTGGCGTATGAGCAGGTTCGTCATGGCGAGCGACGTGCGGCAGGAGCACTTCGACTGGGGCGACGTCGGCTGGCGGTGCATCCCGCCGATCACAGGCTCGAAGCAGCTCGCCGTGATCGACGTGGCGCTCGAGCCGGGCTTCGGCCACGACTTCCACAAGCACCCCGACCAGGAGGAGATGATCATCGTGCATCGCCGGCCGAGATCGAGCAGTGGATCGAGCGGACCGGCACGAGCTCGGGCCGGGCGACTCGGTCTACATCGACCGGAACGTCGTCCACGCCTCGTTCAACGATCGGAAGCGAGACCGCGCGCCTCCAGGTGGTGCTCGGCCCGGCCGTCGGCGACGGCGGCTACGAGCTCGTCGACGTCGCGAGCGAGGAGCCCTGGAGCTCCCTGCGCCGCTGATGCGCGCCGCCGTCATCCACGAGTACGGCGACCCCTCCGTCCTCCGGGAGGATGAGCTGCCGGACCCGGTCGCCGGCGCCGGGCGAGGTCGTCGTCGAGCTGAAGGCCGCGGCGCTGAACCGGCGAGACACGTATCTGCGCAAGGGTGCGAATCCCACGTACCACTTCCCGCTTCCGCTCGTCCTCGGCTCGGACGGCGCCGGCATCCGCCGCGACACCGGCGAGGAGGTCGTCATCTTCCCGATGCTGCGGCTGGGGCGACCGCGAGGAGGCGCCGGCGCCCGGCTTACGAGATCCTCGGCGGCCCGAGCGACGGGACCTACGCGGAGCTCGATCGCGGTGCCCGCCGAGAACGTCTATCCCGAAGCCGAGACGGCTCTCCTGGCACGAAGCCGCCGCGTTTCCGCTCGCCGGGCTGACCGCGCACCGCGCCCTGTTCTCCCGCGCCGGCCTCCGTGCCGGCGAGACCGTCCTCGTGCTCGGGGCGGGCAGCGGCGTCTCGACGATCGCGGTCTCGCTCGCGCACCAGGCCGGGGCGCGCGTCCTCGTCACCTCGTCGAGCGCCGAGAAGATCGAGCGGGCAAAGGAGCTCGGGGCGGAGGGCGGTGTCGACTACACGGCCGGCGACTGGGTCGCCGAGGTGCGCGAGCTCGCGGGCGGCGAGGGCGTCGACGTCGTCGTCGACTCGGTCGGATCGACGTGGCCCGACTCGCTGCGCTGCCTCCGCCCGGGCGGGCGGCTCGTCGGTCTTCGGGGCCACCGCCGGTGCGACGGTCGAGCTCGAGGTGCGGCCGATCTACTTCGGCCAGTTCTCGATCCTCGGCACGACGATGGGGAGCGCGCAGGACTTCGCGGCGCTCCTGCGGGCGGTCGACGAGGGCGACCTGGGCGCCGGTGATCGACAGCGTCCGGCCGCTCGCCGAGGCCGCAGCCGCGCACGAGCGCATCGAGGCCGGCGAGCACTTCGGCAAGCTCGTCCTCTCGATCGCCTGACGCCGGGCTAGGCTCCGTCCGTGCACGACGAGATCGCCTATCTGGGAGCGGCCGACCTGGCGGCGCGAATCCGCGCCCGCGAGCTCTCTCCGGTCGAGGTCGTCTCGCGCGTTGCTCGAGCGCGGCGAGAAGCTGAACCCGAGATGAACGCGCTCGTCACCCCGATGCCCGGCGTGGAGGAGCGGGCGCGCGACGCAGAGGCGGCGCTGTCGCGCGGCGACGACGTGCCGCCGCTCCACGGCGTCCCGTTCACGATCAAGGACTCGTTCGACACCGCCGGGGTCCGGACGACCCGGGGCTCGCGGCCTCTTCGCCGACCACGTGCCCGGCGCGACGCGGTGGTCGATCACGCGGCTGGTCGAGGCGGGCGGCATCCCGCTCGCCAAGACGAACCTGCCGGACTTCGCGCTCTGGTGGGAGACCGACAACCTCGTCTTCGGGCGCACGCGTCAACCCGTGGAATCTCGAGCGCAGTGCCGGCGGCTCGAGCGGGGGCGAGGCCGCGGCGACGGCCGCCGGCCTCTCGCCGCTCGGCATCGGAAGCGACCTCGGCGGCTCGATCCGGCTTCCGGCCCACTACTGCGGTGTCGTCGGCCTGAAGCCGACGCATGGTCGCGTTCCGGTGACCGGCCACTGGCCGGACACGCTGCTGCGCTTCATGCACGTCGGCTTCCTGGCGCGCTCGGTCGAGCCGACGTCGCGCTCGCGCTGTCGCTCACGGCCGGTCCGGACGGCGAGGATCCGTACGCCCGCCGGTACCGGTGCCGCCGCCCCTCGACGGCGGCCGCCCGCTTCCGGGGCTTCGCGTCGGGCTCGACGGCGAGCCTTCGGCCCGGTCGAGCCGGAGGTGCGTGCAGCTCGTCGAGCGGCGCGGGCGAGGCGCTGATCCTAGCTCGGTGCGCGGTGGAGCCCGCCTACGTTCCCGGCGCTCGACGCGGCACGACTGGAACACGACCACGATGACGCTGTACGGCGGCGGGGGCGGGCTCTACCTCGATCGGGTCATCGCCGGGAGGCACGACGAGCTCCATCCCGTGCTGCGGCGGCGCCTGTCTCGCCAAGCGGGTCGAGTCGCTCGAGCGACTACGTCGCCGCCGAGGAAGCGGTCGAGGAGCTGCGGCTCGACCACCGCGCAGTTCTTCCGCACGCACGACGTCCTGCTCTGCCCGACCGTGCCGAGTAGCGGCGCACGGACACGATGCGGACGAGGTGGAGATCGACAGGCGCAACGCTATCCGCCGCGCGAACCACGATGCGCGCGACGATCCCGTGGGACATCAGCGGCTCGCCGGCGATCTGACGGTCCCGTTCGGCGGAGCGCGGAAGGCTCTGCCCATCGGCGTCCAGCTCGTCGGCCGCCACTTCGACGAGCCGACGCTCGTCCTGCGCCGCGGCGCACGCCCTCGAGGAGGCCCGAGGGCCGCTGGCGAAGCCCCCGCTCGACTGGGCAGCGCGTCAGTGACCGCGGCCTCCGGCCGCTCTTCGGCCGATAACGGCCGCTTCGCGACCGTTTTGGCCTAGATCGCTACGAACTCACGCGGCAGAGACGCGCCGGCGACGTAGTCGAGGGCGTAGGCGACGGTCATCTGGTAGACGCGGATGCGGAACTCGGGGTTGAGGCCGACTGCCAGGTAGGCCTCGCGGCGAGTGAAGCCGAGCTCGTCGACGAGCCAGCGCAGCAGATGCATGATCGCCTCCCGTGCCGCAACCTCGAGCGGTCGCGCGATGCCGAGTGCGACGATCCGGTCCGGGGTGACGATGCGGGGAGCCGGCAGCGGGTCGCCGGGCTCCGGAGACGCACGGAGCACGACCTCGGCGCGGCTCTCGTCGGCCACGCTCGACCACTCGCCGTCACCCTGGCACCCGTGGACGTCGCCGACGAAGAGCAGGCCGCCCTCGTGGTAGCTCGTCAGGAAGACGGCGGCTCCGGCCTGGTAGTCGCCGACGTCGAGGTTGCCGCCGAACGGCCCCTGGCCGGCGGTCGTCGAGTGCACCTCCCACTCCGGGGCGCACGCCAGCGTTCCGATCATCGGCACGAGCGGCCAGCGCAACCGCCCGATCGCCGCCTCGCCGCCTTCGTGCCGGATGACCTCGCTGTATGCCTCGCCGCCCTCGGGCCATTCCCGCGAGTCGCGCAGCGGCGAGATCGGCGGGCGGTTGTACCAGATACCCGTGTCGGCGACTGCGATCTCGGCAATCTCGATACGAATGCGGCCTCGCGCCGCCACGCCCTCCACGTACACGGGCCCGCCGACCGGGTTCGCCTGGGCCGGGCTGAAGCGCGCATAGGGCAGGTTCTCGAGCGTCGGAGCGAGCTCCCCGGAGGTCAAGAGCCCCGAGGAGGCATCGTCGGTCTCGACGGCGAACGGCTCGCCGGCCGCGACGCGGAGCGCCGGGTCCAGGGTGCCGTCGAGCGCATACACGTGCGCCTGATCGCGCGGGATCCGCTGCACGTGCGCCTTAGGGGCGCTCGAAGACGGCGGCCATGCCCTGGCCGCCGCCGATGCACATCGTCACGACGCCCCTGCCGCTTCGTCGAGCCGCTCGAGCGCGTGCATGAGCTTCACGGTGAGGATCGCGCCGGTCGCTCCGACCGGGTGGCCGAGCGCGATCGCGCCGCCGGAGACGTTCAGCGTCTCCGGGTCGAGCCCGACGTCGCGGGCGACCGCGACCGCCTGGGCGGCGAACGCCTCGTTCAGCTCGACGAGATCGATGTCCGCGAGCGGAGACGCCCGCGCGCTCGAGCGCCTTCGGGATCGCGAACGCCGGGCGCGTAGCCCATCACCTCCGGCTCGATCCCGGAGACCGCCCCGGAGCGGAGCGCGAGCCGAGGCTCGATCCCGCGTCTCTCCGCCTCCGAGGCGCGCATGAGGACGACCGCCGCGGCGCCGTCGTTGATGCCGGCCGAGTTGCCCGGCCGTGACGCTGCCGCCCTCGTCGGAAGACGGGCTGCAGCTTGCCGAGGCCCTCCGCCGTGGTGCCGGGCCGCGGATGCTCGTCGCGCACGAACGGCTCGGCGGCCCGGGGCGGCTCGATCGGGACGATCTCCGCGCTCGAAGTGGCCCGCGTCGATCGCCGCGACCGCACGTTCCTGGCTGCGCGCCGCGAACGCGTCCTGCTCCTCGCGGCTGACCGTCGTATCGCTCCGCGACGCGCTCGGCCGTCACTGCCCATCGGATAGCCGCCGAACGGATCGGTGACGAGCGAGAGCGTGCCGTCGAGCACCTCGTGCGAGCCCAGCCGAAAGCCGTCGCGCGCGTGGTAGTCGAGGAACGGCTGGCGGCTCATCGACTCGTCGCCGCCGGCGACGACGACGGTCGCCTGGCCGGTCAGGATCTCCTGCGCACCCGGTGACGATCGCCTGCAGGCCGGACGAGCAGAGCCGGTTGACGTTCATCGCCGTCACCGTCGGCGGCAACCCGGCAGCGAGGGCGCAGCGGCGCGCGTTGTAGGCGTCGGGCCCGACCTGGCCGACCTGGCCCATGACGACCTCGTCGACCTCGTCCGGGTCGACGCCTGCTCGCGCGACCGCCTCGCGGATGCAGGCCGCGCCGAGCTCGTGCGCGTCGACGTCCTTGAGCGCGCCGCCGAAGCGGCCGATCGCGGTGCGCACGCCGGCCACGAGGACGACGGGATCGCCGTTTGCCGTTCACTCCCGATGATCCTAGCGAGACTGCCGAGGCCTTGCCCTCGCGCGGCGCCGTTGCGAAGCATCGCCGTCCGGTGCGCGGGGACGATAGGCACCGATGCGCGAGCTCACCTCATCGACCGCGGCGGCGCGGCAGGACGTCGAGCGTCGACCGCGCGCGTCCTCGAGCGGCTCGCGCGACGGCGAAGGGCTTCTGGTGGCTCGACCTCCACGGCCCGACCGACGAGCTGCTCGGGCTCCTCGGCGAGGTATCTCGGGTTCCACCCGCTGGCGATCGAGGACGCGATGCACTTCGGTCAGCGGCCCAAGCTCGACGAGTACGACGACTTCGTCTTCCTCGTCGTCTACGGCGCCGCGCCCGACGAGGACGACCTCGTCGAGATGCACTGCTTCTACTCGGAGCGCTACCTCGTCACCGTGCGGCGCGATGACTGCCCCGCCTTCGCCGAGGCGCGCGAACGCTACGCCCGGCGGCCGGAGCGGCTCGAGGAGCCGGCCCTCGTCCTCTACCGGGTCGTCGACGGGCTGGTCGACAGCTTCTTCCCGCTCCTGACCGACGTTCGACGAGTTCATCGACGCGGTCGAGGAGGGGATCTTCACCCGGCCCGACCAGGAGCAGCTGCGCCGCATCTTCCTGATGAAGCGTCGGCTCGTGCCGCCCTGCGGCGGGTCATCGCGCCGGAGCGCGACCTCGTCGCGAGCCTCGCCAGCGGGGTGATCGAGCTGCCGGGCCGCATCGGCCGGACGTCGGAACGGTCGTTCCGCGACGTCTACGACCACCTGATCCGGCTCACCGACACGATCGACAGCTACCGCGACCTGCTCACCGGCGCCGATCGACGCGTACCTCTCCACCGTCTCGAACCGGCTGAGCGACGTGACCAAGCAGCTCGCGCTGATCGCGACGATCTTCCTGCCGCTCTCGTTCATCACCGGCTTCTTCGGCCAGAACTTCGCGTGGATGGTCGACGCGGTAGGCGGCGAGGCCGCGTTCTGGGTGCTCGGCGTCGCGCTTCAGCTGCTCGCCCTGCTCGCGCCTGCTCGGCCTCTTCCGCCGCCGCGGCTGGTTCTAACGGCCGCCGAACCGTTCCGCGTTCGCCGGCGAACACTGGTCGAGCAAGCGATCAGGGGGAGGCGAGATGAGAGCGGCGGCGAACAAGAAGCTGGCTCTGGAGGCGGTCGCGCGGTGGAGCGCGGGAGACCTCGACGGGTACCTGGCGCTGTACCAGCCTTCGTGCCTGACCTACGGGCTCGGCCCGGAGCCCCTCGACCTCGTGGGGCTCCGCGAGTTCTACGAGCAGATCTTATGCGGCGTTCGAGGGCGCCTCGCTCACGCCTGAAGACATCCTGGCCGAGGACGATCGAGTCGTCATCCGCTTCACGTTCCGAGGAACCCACGTGGGGGAGTTCATGGGTACCCCGCCGAGCGGCGCTGACGTCGCGATGCCCGGGATGAGCCTGCTCCGATACGAGCACGGGCTGATCGTCGAGCGCTGGAATACGAGCGATTTCTTCGGCCTGCTGCAGCAGATCGGGGCGATCACAGCGCCGGCCTGAACCGGCCCGGCTACGTCGCGACGAGCACGCCGAGGATCGGCAGCGACGAGCGTCGCGACGAAGCTCCAGTAGCCGGCGATCTGCATTGGTCGCAGCAGCGTGCGCGGCGCGCCCGCTGCGGATCTGCTGGTTCAGCCGCGGGCCGAGCACGAAGTCGTGGAGGGCGGCGCTCGTCACGAGCGTCAGGAAGATCGCGCCCTTGGCGATCGAGCAGCCGACCCGGTCGCGGTCGAGAGCGTGTCGGGGTCGTCGAGGCCCCAGTAGCCGAACGCGAGCCAGGTCCCGCTGGCGGCGGCCACGAGCAGGGCGCCCCAGCCGATCGGCTTCCAGCGCCGCCCGAGCGCGCGCACGGTGTCGGCGCGCTGCCCGTCCGGGAGGCGGCGGAGCACCGGAACGGTCGTGAAGACGAGCGCCACCGTCCCGCCGATCCAGACGGCAGCCGACGAGCAGGTGGAAGACGACGAGGGTCTCGTACACCCGGCCCGGAACTTAGCGGCCGGGCTTGTTGAGCGTGCGCTCCAGCGACTCCGCGAGCTTGCGTGCGAGGATCGGGCCCTTCGTCTTCGCCGTGCCGGCAACGGCCTTCGCCACGGCGGGCCCGTGTGTCTTGGCCGTGCCGGCGACCGCCTTCGCTGCCGCGGGGCCGTGCGTCTTGGCCGTGTCGGCGACCGCCTTCGCCACCGCGGGGCCGTGCGTCTTCGCCGTGTCGGCCGTCTTCTTCGCGACGACGGGCCCGTAGGTCTTCGCGGTCGACGCCGCCGTGTTCGAGCATCTTCTGGCGCTGCTCGGAGCGGAATGCGATCCCAGGTCCGCTTGGCCTTCAGCGCGGCGGCGATGGCGAGCTTGATCTTCATGGCCGACTATCCGCTCTCCTCGTCGGGATCCTCGCCTGTCTCGGCGAGCTGGGCGAACGCGCGCTCGAACACTTCATGAGGATACGCGCCCACGAGCAGGATGCGGTTGTCGAGCACGAACGACGGGATCGCGTTGATGCCGAGCGAGTGCGCATCGCGAGTCGCGGCGGCGATTCGCTGACCGGAAACGCCCGTCGGCGAGAGCCTCGACGGCTCGCCGACCGATCGACGCCGGTCTCCTCCGCGAGGTCGAGCAGCGTCGATTCGTCGCCGATGTTCTGCGCTTCCGACCAGTAGGCATGCATGAGCCGGTCGTGCACGGTCTCGTGGAGCCCGAGGTCGCGCGCGAGCTCGGTCACCTCGAGTGCCTTCAGCGAGTTCGGGACGACCTCGGGCGGAGGGTTGTACGTGTAGCCGGACTCCTCGACCATGCGGCGTCACCTGGTCGGCATGGCGCCCTCGCCGTAGCGCGCGTGCAGCTGGGTGCGGGGAATCCCCTCGGGTGGGTACTCCGGGTGCAGGTCGAACGGGAAGCCATTCGATGTGCGCGCCGAACCGGCGCGCGAGCCACGCCGCCCGCTCGTGGGCGACGTAGCAAAACGGTCAGATGTAGTCGCTCCAGATCCGGACGATGGTGGCCGTTCTCCGCCATCGGCAAGCGTAGACGATCGCCCGGCAGCGGCCGTGAGGACGGCGGCGCGCGCTTGCAACCGCGGCAGCTGTCAACATAGACTTTAGACATGGCGAAATCTCCGAGTCACGAGGCGCCAACTCCTGATCGCCGCGGCGCCGGCGCTGGCCGCCGTCCCGCTCGTGAAGCTGGCGCTGCCCGAGCGGCGCCCAGGGCGCCGAGCCGGAGGCGACGCACCTCCGAGGGCCACGACCACGCGGCAACGGGCCACGCCGCGATGATCGGCGAAGAGGTCCCGGCGCCGGGAGCCCCGAGTGACCTCGACGGGCTCCTCTACCCGCCGGCTCCGGTGATCGGGCGTGGCCGAGTACGAGCTCATCGCCGTCGACGCGGAGATCGAGGTCGCGCAGGGCGTCACGTTCCCCGCCTGGACGTACAACGGCACCGTGCCGGGCCCGATCATCCGGGTGACCGAGGGCAGACTCCTGCGCGTCAGGTTCACGAACGGCGGCGACGCATCCGCACACGATCCACTTCCACGGTATCCACCCCGCGAACATGGACGGCGTCTTCGAGATCGTGGACGTGGGCGGAGACGTTCACGTACGAGTTTCCCGGCGCGCCCGGCCGGCTTCCACCTCTACCACTGCCACTCCACGCCGCTCAAGAAGCACATCCACAAGGGGCTCTACGGCGCGTTCATCATCGACCCGCCCGGCGGCGGCCGCCGGCGCAGGAGCTCGTCATGGTGATGAACGGCTTCGACACCGACGGCGACGGCGAGAACAACTTCTACACCGTCAACGGCAAGGCGTTCTACTACGCGAAGTACCCGATCACGGTCAAGCGCTCGGAGACCGTCCGGATCTACCTCGCCAACCTGACCGAGTTCGACCTGATCAACTCGTTCCACCTGCACGGCGACTTCTTCCGCTACTACCCGACCGGACGACCGAGACCAGTTCGAGTACACGGACACGGTCATGCAGACGCAGGGTCAGCGCGGGATCATCGAGATCGACTTCGCCAACACCGGCCTGTTCATGTTCCACGCGCACCAGTCGGAGTTCGCCGAGCTCGGCTGGATGGGGTTCTTCAACGTGGTCGACGACGACGACGCGCAGCCGGCCGCCTACCGCACCTTCCTCTGTGAGCGAGACGACGAGCCGGAGCACCATCTGATGGAATCCTCGGACGCCTCCGTCGAGACCGGCCGGCACTCCGTTCCGCCGATGTAGGGGCCGGATCCGATCCGGCCGGCGCGGAGCGGCGTGCGTCCCGATGCGCTGGCGCCTCTGGGCGCTCGTGCCGATCGTGCTCATCGTCGCCGTCGTCTCGATCTTCGCCTCGGCCGGCGGCTCGCTCGTCGACCTCGTCGGGCACGAATCCGCCGCCGGCCGACGAGTTCGACATCCAGCGGGTCGAGTTCAAGCCGGGCGAGATCCGCGTCCACGTGCGCAACCCGCAGCCGGACGACCTCACGATCGCCGTCGTCGCGATCGACGACGCCATCGTCCCGTTCGAGGTCGAGGGCTCGCCGACGCTCGGCCGGCTCGCGTCGCGCGACGATCGTCGTTCCGTTCGACTGGGTCGCGGACGACCCGTACCTCGATCGGGGTCACGAGCTCGAGCGGCATTCAGACCGACCTTCGAGGTGCCGGCCGCGGTCGAGACCAAGGAAGCGACGTCCGCGGAGGGCTTCCTCGGCTACGCGCTCATCGGCTTCCTCGTCGGCGTCGTGCCGGTGGCGCTCGGCCTTGCCTGGCTGCCGTCGCTGCGGCGCGCGAGCGCCAAGTGGCTGGCGCGCGTTCATGGCCCTCACCGCCGGGCTGCTGACGTTCCTGGCCATCGACGCGTTCGCCGAGGCGCTCGAGCTCCAGGCGGCCCTGCCCGAGCTCGCTGCAGGGCACCGGGCTCGTCCTGATCGGCGTCGTCGTCAGCTACCTGACGCTGACCTGGATCTCGAACCGGTTCTCCGCGAAGAGCGGCCGCGAGCGCGACCCGACGCTCTCCGGCGTTGCACTGGCGACCCTCGTCGCGATCGGGATCGGGCTTCACAACCTCGGCGAAGGCCTGGCGATCGGGACGTCCTTCGCGTTCGGGGAGCTCGCGCTCGGCAGCTTCCTGATCATCGGCTTCATGATCCACAACGTCACCGAGGGCCTCGGCATCGCGGCGCCGATCGCCGAGGGCCGAGCGCGTCAGCCTCGGGCGACTCGGCGCGCTCGCCCTGATCGCGGGGGCCCCCGCGATCGCCGGAGCCTGGATCGGCGGCTTCGTCGCGAACGACGTCGTCGGCGTGCTGTTCTTCGGCTTCGCCGTCGGCGCCGCGCTCCAGGTCGTCGTCGAGGTGGGCCGCTACATCCCCGGCGGGCGCCCGGCGGCCTGACGTCCGGCTACGCGATCGGCGGCTTCCTCGCCGGCGTCGCTGATCATGTACGCGACCGGGCTGATCGCCGGCTAGGCCAGCGCTTCTCCAGACCGGCTCGAACGGTCGGCCACTCGGCCGGGAGAATCGAGTAGTAGGCGGTGTCTCGCAGCGACCCGTCGGGCCGGTGCTCGCGATTGCGGTGGATGCCCTCGAACGCGGCTCCCAGCCGCTCGATCGCCGACCGCGAGCGCGCGTTGGCGGCATCGGTCCGAAACGCGACGCGCGTTGCGCCGAGATCGTCGAACGCGTGCGCGAGCAGGAGCAGCTTCGCCTCCGGATTGACGTGCGTGCCCCACCACGCCCGTCCGTACCACGTGGCGCCGATCTCGATCCGCCCGTCTCCGGGAGCGATGTCGAGATAGCTGCTCGACCCGACTGCCTGCCCGGTCCCCGCGTCGACGGCGGCAAAGGGAAGGCGTGCGCCCGCGGCCCGCTCCTCGAAGGCCCGCGCGAGCCACGGGCCGAGCCCGGCCGGGGGCACGGGGCCCGAGATCGTGAACGCCGACGGGTCGGCGGCGACGGACTGCGCGAGGTCGGCTTCGTGACGCGGCTCGAGGGGCTCCAGCCGGAGACGAGCCCCGCTGAGGACGACGGGTTCCGGCATGCGCACGGGCCACGAACCCTAGCGCCGTCCCTCGGCAGGGTGGTCCTTGACACGGAGCATACGGTAAGTTCATACTTACCGTAAGTGGTGACTTACGACACGGCCATCGATGCGCTGGGCGACCCGACACGTCGGGCGATCGTCGAACGCCTCCGCCGGGGCCCGTCTGCGGTCGGAGAGCTTGCACGCGGGCTCCCCGTCAGCCGCCCGGCTGTCTCGCAGCACCTTCGCGTTCTCAAGGAAGCAGGGCTCGTCGCCGACGAGCCTGCAGGCGCCCGCCGCATCTACCGGCTCGACCCGGCGGGGATCGCCGCCCTGCGCGACTACTTCGAGAGCTTCTGGACCGACGTCCTCGACGACTTCAAGGCGGCCGCCGAGGCGGCGGCTGCGCCCACGACCGAGGAGGAGAGAGCATGAGCGTTCCGACGGCCGTCCTGACCGTCCGCAAGACGATCAACGTCGCCTGCTCCGTCGAGCAGGCGTTCGAGACCTTCACGACCGGCATCGCCCGCTGGTGGCCCCTGGCAACGCATTCGGTCGGCGACGAGCGCGCCGCGAACGGCGGTCTTCGAGGCCGGTGTCGGAGGACGGATCTACGAGATCTGGGACGACGGGTCCGAGCACGAATGGGGCTCCGTCACGGTGTGGGAGCCGTCGGCGCGCGTCGTGTTCTCCTGGAGCCCGAACCCCGACCGCGAGGCATCGACCGAGGTCGAGGTGCGCTTTGCCTCCGAGGGCGACGGTGCACGGGTCGAGCTCGAGCATCGTGGCTGGGAGCGGCTCGGCGAGGAGGGCCCGTCGGTGCACAAGAGCTATGAGACCGGCTGGGACACCGTTCTCGGCCACTTCCGCTCCGCCATGTAGGGGCCGGATCTCATCCGGCCCGGCCCGGGGACTATTCGGGTCGGTGGTAAACGCGGCCCTTCGGGCCGCTTCACGGCCGATAACGGGCTGCGCCCGTTTCGGCCTAGTTCGGCGATCCTTGGTCCATGCGGGTACTCCGAGCGGTTGCGGCTCTTCTCGTTGCCGTCCTCCTGGCCGCGTGCGGCGGAGGCTTCGAGCAGACGACGGGAGTCATCCAGACGGCCGGCGGCCCGGTGACGCTCGAGCTCGAGGTCGCCGAGTCGCACGAGGAGCGCCAACAGGGGCTCATGGGCCGGGAGTCGCTGCCGGAGCAGGCGGGAATGCTGTTCGTCTACGACGAGGCGCACCGCGGCAGCTTCTGGATGAAGGACACCCTGATCCCGCTTTCGATCGCGTTCCTCGGCGACCAGGGCGAGGTGCTCGAGATCCTCGACATGGAGCCGTGCCGTGCGGACCCGTGCCCACTCTACGACCCGGGCATCTCCTACAGCGCCGCGCTCGAGGTCAACCGGGGAGCGTTCGAGCGCTGGGGCGTGGAGGCCGGCGACGTCGTGACAGTAGGCGATTGATGCCCGCCTGGGCGTGGGCCGCGATCGTCTGGGGAGCCAGCATCCCGATCGCGCTCCGCTTCGCGCGGCGGCAGGGGTTCATCGCCGGTGACGAGCCGATCGTGCTCTTCCGCGTGCCGATCGTCTGCTTCGTCGCGCCTGCGGTGGCGCTCGTCGCCCTCCTCAGCGCCGTCGTCGATCGAGTTGCCGGCCGGCGGCCCGAGCCTCTAGCGGGACCGAGCCGGACGTTCCATGACCGTGAGCAGCGCGTGCACGACGGCCGGGTCGAACCAGCTGCCCGCGCGCTCCTGGAGCTCGAGCAGCGCCCGCGCCTGCGTGCGTGCAGGCCGGTAGCTGCGCTGCCTGACGAGCGCGCAGAAGGTGTCGCACACGGCGACGACGCGCGCGCCGACGGGGATCGCATCGCCCGCGAGCCCGTCCGGATAGCCGTTTCCGTCCCACCGCTCGCGGCAGCTGCGCAGGATCGGAAGGGCGCCTGCCAGATGAGGCACCGGCGTCAGCGCCGAGACGATCTGTGACGTGCGCTCGCGCACGAGGTTCGCCTCGCGCGGGCTGAGACGACCCGACTTGGCCGTGATCGCCTCCGGGATGCCGAGCTTGCTGAGCTCGACGAGGACGGCGCCGAGGGACACCGCGTCGAGCTCCTCTTCTGGGAGCCCCATCTCCCTGGCAACGAACACGGCCAGCTGCGAGACGTCGTCGGGCGACCAGCCCGGCCTCGCCTTGTCGTCGGCCCAGGTGCCCCGGGAGGCCGCTCCGAGCACCTTGCGCCACCATTCGCCCTCGAGTCGATGCTGGCGCTCGACCTCGAGCGAGGTCGTGTCGTCGGCGATCCGGCTCGAGTACCCGACGACGCGATCCTTGCCGCGATCCTTCGCCGCGTAGAGGGCGACGTCGGCCTTGTGGAGCAGCTCGTCCTTCGACCGCCCGTCCTCCGGGAACGTCGCCACGCCGGCCGAGATGGACGGCAGTCGCTCGCCGCGGCGCTGCGCGGCGAGCCCCTGCCGGATGCGGTCGGCGACCTGCTCGGCGCCCTCCTTGCGGGCTTCGAGGAGCACCGCAAACTCCTCGCCTCCCAGCCGGAATGCGTCCTCGCCGACCCGCAAGGTCGCGAGTGTCACCCGCGCCACTTCGTGGAGAACCCGATCGCCGACGAGGTGACCCTCTCGGTCGTTGATCTTCTTGAAGTCGTCGAGATCGAAGATGATGATCGACAGCGGGCCGTCCTCCTGCTCCGCTTTCTGCACCGCCTCGCCGAGCTGCTCGTGGAACGCCCGCTTGTTCGCGAGCCCGGTGAGCGGGTCGAGGCGCGCCTCCTCGGCACTCGCCTGCGCGTGCTCGCGGTGGGTCACGGCGGCCGAGACGAGATCGGCGATCGTCATGAGGAAGCGAATGTCGCGGGCTTCGTCGACGCCGTCGATCACGATCACGCCGAACGGTCCCGAGGCCGTCGTGATCGGGACGGCGGCCCGTCGCGCCGGGTCGGCCAGCCCGTTGACATCCAGTGCCCGGTCGACGGGAGCGATTGCGATCGAGCCGCTGGCGAGCGCCTGCTCGACGAGCGGGAGCGCACCGTCGAACCTCGTGCCTTCGGGAAAGACGTAGGCGAGCGTCGGCTCCGCGTCCAGCCCGGCCAGGTACATGGCGGCCGGGCCGCCGAGGCTCTCCGAGACCCGCTGGGCCAGGAGCGCGGCGATCTCGCCCGGCGAGGATGCGAGCAGGAGCTCCTGCGCGAACCGCAGCGCGGGGCTGTCGTTCACCGATCCCGGCTCGACCTCGGGCTCTTCACCGGCCGTCGCCTCTGCCACGCCGCCGCTCACTGATGCTCTCCGGGGGCGGCCGCTGCCACGGCGCACCGGAGGGCGAGGGACACTCCGTCCCGGCTCTGCTCCACCGCGTTCCTCCTGCGATCAAGGCTCTGACCCCATCCTGCCGCGCCGAGGGGGAGGTGCTATCCCCCGGTCGGGGGCCGCGCCTCCCTGCTTCGAGGGAACCACGACCCACGCGCCCGAAATCGCCGTGCCCGGCGCGAGTTTCCGGGCGCTCGACGCTCTCAGGATCAACGAAGGCCTTCGACGGGCGCGCGGACGCGCGCTCGCACGCGTTCGATCAGGGGAGGGCGTCGTGGAGCACCACGGGTCGGAAAGCTACTTCGTCATCGGCGAGGGTCTGCTCGGGGAGAGCGTGGGGGGCCGCGAGCGCACCGTCGCGGATGCCGCTACGCCGCCACCACCGCCGTTTCGCTTCTCGCGGATGGGGCCGAACGGGATCAATCACCAGCTCGCCGAGGGCAACCGCAAGAAGATCGCAGCCGCGATGACCTCCGGTGGAGGCGGCTCGTCGCAGATACCGGCCGGCTTCACGTACCTGGGCCAGTTCGTCGACCACGACCTGACGTTCGACAAGACGACCGTCATGCTCGGCGAGCACGTATCTCCGGCCCAGCTCCTGCAGGCTCGCTCGCCGAGCCTCGACCTCGATTCGCTCTACGGCGCCGGGCCGACCGATCCCGAGTCCGCGAAGTTCTACGAGGCAGACGGCATCCACCTGAAGATGGGCAAGACGGCCGCGTTCGAGGGTCTCCCCGCGAAGGACGGCTTCGACCTGCCGCGCGGGGCGGGCAACACGAACGCCAAGAAGCGAAAGGCGATCATTCCGGACCCGCGGAACGACGAGAACCTCGCGGTCGCCCAGACGCACCTCGCGTTCATCCGCTTCCACAACCGAGTCGTCGACACGCTTCCGAGCTCGGTGCCGCCTTCCGCAGCAGTTCGCGACCGCCCGCGAGCTCGTCACCAAGCACTACCAGTGGGTACTGCGCACCGACTACCTCCCGCGCATCTGCCAACCGGGCATCGTGAACAACGTCTTCACGAACGGCCGGAAGGCGTTCGAGGTCGGCGCGACGCCGACCGACGTTCCCACGATGCCGATCGAGTTCTCGGTCGCGGCGTTCCGCCTCGGCCACTCGATGATCCGGCGGGCCTACAACTGGAACCGGATCTTCGACGACGGCTTCGGCAGCCTCGACCTGCTGTTCGTGTTCTCCGGTCTCAGCGGTGACCTCGGCGGCGGAGCTGCGGCTTCCGAGCACCTGGATCGCAGACTTCCGCCGGCTCTACGACTTCAAGGAGGCGGGCAAGCCCGACCTCGCCGTGCCCGAAGCGAAGTTCAACCGGGCCATGCGCATCGACACCCTGCTCGTGCCTCCGCTGAAGACGCTTCCGGGCTTCCCCACCGGGGAGAACAACCTCGCCTTCCGCAACCTCACGACGGGCGAGGATGGTGCGGCTGGCGACCGGGCAGCAGATGGTCACTTTCCTGAAGAGCAAGGGCGTGACGCTGACGAAGCTCACGAACGCGCAGATCCGGGACGGCAGCAACGGCGCCGACCTGAGCGGCCTCACGCAGGCGCAGCGGACGGCGCTCGTCAAGGACACGCCGCTGTGGTTCTACATCCTGCGCGAGGCCGAGCTCAACGCGGGCAAGCTGAAGGGCGTCGGCGCCCGGATCGTCGCGGAGACCTTCCACCGCGCCATGGAGGGAAGCCAGTTCTCGATCGTTCGCGACCCGACGTGGACGCCGACGCTCGGCCCGAACAGCACGACGTTCCGCATGGTCGACCTGCTCCTCTTCGCGTTCGAGGGGAAGAAAGCGCTTCTGAACCCGCTCGGGAACTGACCGCGACCGCCGAGCCGTAGAATCGCGGCGTGAGCGAGCCACGCGAGGTTGCGACCGCCGTCGAGAACGTGGTGCCGGGCGTCTTTCACTGGCACGTGCGGGACGACCGGATCGGCGGGTTCATCAGTGCCGCCCATGCCGTCACGACGGACGACGGAACCATCCTGATCGACCCGCTGCCGCTAGCGCCCGAGGCGTTCGCCGGGCTAGGCGCCATCGCGGCGATCTGCCTGACCTCGGGCGGCCACCAACGCTCGGCGTGGCGGCTCCGGCGTGAGCTCGGGGCGCCGGTGCACGCGCCGGCGCTCTCGCAGACCCTCGAGGAGGAGCCGGACGTCCGCTACGGAGACGGCGATCGTCTTCCCGGCGGGCTGCTTGCGATCTTCACGCCCGGCGCCGGCACCACGCAGCACACGCTTCTCCTCGACGGCGACCCGGACATCGCGTTCGTGTCGGACCTGCTCGTGCAGGAACCGGAGGCGCCCCTCGAGGTCATTCCGGCCGAGTACGCGCACGACATCGACGAGGCGCGACGCAGCGTCGAGCGGCTGCTCGAGCTGCCGTTCTCGGTGCTCTGCCTCGGCCACGGGACGCCGATCACCGCCGACCCGAAGGCAGCGATCCGCGCAGCGCTTGCTTCGTGACCGCGGAGCGGGCGGCGCCCGTGAGCGGTCAGCCGTCGATGGCCCCGGGAGGAGTCGAACCTCCGCCCGCAGATTCGAAGACCGATCCCGCCGCCGACGGGGTAAGAGACGTAGTGGCCGCGGGCGTCACACGAGGGAGGGCCGGTCGCCGCCGGCGGATCTAGCTTCCGTTGACGATGAATCGGAACTCGATGTGGCTGGTGGTTGTGTCGATCGCCTCGCCGTGGCGCGCGGCGGGGCGGTAGCGCAGGCGTAGTTGGGGGCACACAGGTGCGAGCCTCCCTTGACGACACGGCGGGGGATGTGTGCGCCCGGGGGCCGGGGGGTTGCATCCCGCTGGCAGGATGCCCGCGCGCCTGCATTCGCGGGCACGTTAGTCAGCAGCCGCACGGGCGGGAGACGGCTGCTGCGGTGAGGGCGCCGGAACGCCGAACGCCTACGCATCCACGGCCGCGCGAGCAGTGTGTCCTCGAGGTTATGGCGTCTTCACGCATTCTCTGCTCCACGCGGACGGGGTCGGTGGCAGGAAGGGAGTCAGTCCGGGTAGACGCCCCTCACGCTGATGACGACGCGCTCCGGCGGATCGTCGCGGATGAGGAAGGGTTCGATCGCCGACTGACCTCTGGTTCGGATCGCTGTCGCGGACTGTTCGGGCAGCGACGTGCTGTCAGCGGCCGTCTCGGAAAGCTCGGCGCGTATCGTTCTTCGCGCGCCTGAGGACTCGATCTCGTACGCCCACCCGAGCGTGCGGTCGCTTGTATCCGGGCTGTACTCGCGTGGCCCGGCAACGATCGTCCACACTGCTAGGCCATGCCCCCGAGAGGCTGCTTGATCAGCTGCGTCTGCCGGGCCGGGGTCGTTTCGGCGATCGCGATCAGGTTCGTATCCTTCGTCTGGTTCGACTCGACTGCTTTGACCCGCTGGGACCAACCAATAACGATGAGCGGCCCGCTGGCCGCCGTTGTTACTTGCCGCGCGAGGTCTTCTTCGGTCGCTTGAGCTTAGTCGGCGTCTTTTTCTCGGTCTGGGCCAGCGACTTCGGACGCTTCTTCCCGGCCACCTCGGGCTCCTTTCCGGTGTCCTACGTGAGGCACCCTAACGAGCTAGCGGCTGCCCCGCCCGTCTTCCTCAAGCGGCTGCGCGGCCACTGGGATCCGGAAGAACTGGCTCGGCCCGACCAGCTCTCGGCAGCGCGCGTCGGCTCGGGGGGCGCCCAAACGTAACAGAGGGGATTGCGTGCCACGTCGAGGCTGACGCGATACGTGCCAACGCGCTGGCTGCCTCACTGTGCCTGGCCAGCTTCCCAGTAGAACTCCTCCCGCGCGAGCGCCGGCGTGCCCTCGAGCAGCGGCCCCCAGACGCTGAGCGCGGCCGAGCGGACCGGGTCGTTGACGAGATCGCGGACCAGCCCTTCGATGCCCGAGCCCTCGAAGACGAAGACCACTGTCTCCGCGCCGAGGAACACGCTGTGGCGCCGAAAGCCGGTCCCGTCGAGCTCGTAGGGCGCGCCCTCGGCGAGGATCTGAGTCGCTCGCTCGCGGGTGCCTGGCAGGAGCTTCGCGACGACCGCCACGCGCTCGATGACGTCGCCCATGTTCGGCGCTGCTTGCACTCGCTCAGCGTTGCCGTGGTGATCCATTCTTGGATAGCCCCTTTCGAATCTCGATTTCGTGCCTAGGTCGGTCAGCTCGCCGCGGGCTTGCGGCCACCTGCCCCGAGGACGACGAGTGCGAGGATGATGAAGTCGATACCGCTGAGCGGCAGCGCGACTCCGACGACGGACGCTGAACAGCCCTCTGCTCCGCCATGTAGGACGCGTTGAGCGCCGTCGAGAGGCGTCTCGGTGACCCACGTGTTGCGGGCGTCGTTCGGGATCGGCTTGCCGCTCTCGTCCCTCGCGGCCGCCGCCTCGTCACTGGTGCCCTTCGGGTCGCTCGGGTCCGCCGCGGCGACAAAGCGTCCCATCTGCGCGTAGCTGTTGCCGCCCGACGACTCGAGCGCATGGATGCGCATGTACTGGGCGAAGCAGCGGGCCGCGCTGCGGGTAGGGCTCCGTCGCGAGGGCCTCCTCGACCGTCAGGCGCCTCATCCAGACCACCACGAGATTCGCCGGACCGTCGACCTCGCGCAGGTCGCCTCTCCGATGATCCTCTGCCCTCGCCGGTATTCCCGGCATTCGCGGCGTGCCTCTGGCATCGCGGCGCCCCTTCGCTTCGGTAGCCGCACTGTACGCCCGCCTTGTGCTGTCCGCCTCGACCGAGCCAGTACACTCGCGGCATCAGCGCCCGCCGCGGCAGGCCGGACGTCTAGGTGTTGCGCCGGGGAGACAGCTAGTGGGGAGTGACGCGGGCGAGCGGGAGCGGATCGAGAAGAAGATCCTCGGCCTCGAGCGGGCCGCCTGGGACATGGAACGGGCGGCCGAAGCGGCCCAGGCGCTGATCGACCAACCGCCTGGATTTCACGCGCTCGAGGTCGGCATGGTGGTTTGCTACGCCCGTCCCTTCAAGCTCAGCCGTTTGGACTGGCAGCTCGGTGAGGAGTGGCTACCGCAAGATGCCGAGGGGCGGGAACTGCACGACGTGCTCATCTCGCTACGCGACAAGTGGGCCGCGCACACCGATCGGGAGGGCGGCCGCGATGTCGAGAGAGTCGACGAGGAGAGCGACGCGTCAACCCTGTATGTGCCGAGCTGGCCGGCAGGGATCAACCGCAAGCTACTCCCGATGATCGTGCACCTCTGCGAGTCGCAGCGCCGGCGGTTCCGCGATGAGTGTTGGCGGCTTGAGGCGCAGCTTCACGATCAAGCCTGATCCGCCCTGTGTCATCCCGAGTGATACGGCCTGACACCTTGTAGCGGGATCGGCTTCGGCTAGTCGCAGGTCACGGCCGTCAGAGGACGCCTACGGGCTCGTCCCGTGCGGCGGATCGCGCCGGCGTGCAAAGCGGCGTAGGTCAATCGGTAGCCCCGGGTTCGCCCCGGGGCTACCGAGTGCCTGGGGTTCCTAGCGGCGTTTTCGGCCTCCACGAGGGAGGACGTACATCAGCGCGATCAGGGCGACGATGATCGCCGCGACGATGGCGACGATGGCGACGGTGGACACGGCCAACGGCACGCGCCCATGTTACCCCTGTGGCGTATTCGCCGAACATCCAAGAGTCCTACCCACCACGCCTAGCGGGGCGCCCCAATGCCCTGAGAGCGGGCTTCTACAAGGAACACGACGAGTGGCACGTCGACGGCGGCGACGGCGTGATCCAAGACCACCCCAACCGCGAGGAAGCCGAGTCGGCTGCCCCGCCGCCTGAGCGGCAGCACGGCCGACGGCCGTGGAAGTGCCGACCGCCGCGGCGATGGGATTCCTGATAGGCTGTTTGTGCGCGCCGTAACGATCGGCTGCGTGGACACTCCTGGCGGGCCACAGCAATCGGGCCCGCGATCATCCACCCTCAGCAACCGGGTTCGAATGGCTCCTCGCCGTGCCAGGCCTTGGAGCGGGCAGCGACTCGAGCGCGAGGGAGGATTGAGATGGAGATGTGGCCCGATCGAGCCTCTTGCGGCCTCTTGGACGCTAGTCGACCGCGATGGCGACCCGATCGGCAAGCTCGCCATCGCATCCACTCACGACGCTTCCCCACCATCAACGAATGGAGCCGACATGGCAGCAGATGAGACGACCACTACGACCACGACGACCACGGTCGAGACGACTGTCGAACCGACCGGTCAACCGCCACCGGCGCCCGTGCCGAGCACTGTGGATGAGACGATCGTCATGCAAGAGCTCGGGCAGTGGCGCGGAAAGCTGCTCGTCGATCGCGACGGGGAGAAGATTGGAAAGCTCGAGGATGTTTACGTCGATACCGAGACCGATGAGCCGCAGTTTGGCACCGTCAAGGAGGGCCGTTTCGGCCGCCACCTGACCTTCGTGCCGCTGGGCGGGCTCACGGTCGGCCCTGACAACCTCCAGGTGAATGTGGCCAAGGAGCAGGTCGAGGCTGCCCCCAACATCGACACGCACGGCGACGAACTCTCCGAGGAGGGAGAGTCAGCCCTCTATCACCACTACCAGCTCAACTACACGCCACCCGAGACGAAGAGCGGGCGGCGACTCGCCCGGCGCTGAGTGGCATCACCCGACGAGAGGAGAGCATGATGGCAGCGCGAGAGGCGCAAGCAGGTGTTGCCGGCATCGGCCTGGGAGGCATCCTGGTCATCGCCGGCATCGTGATAGCGATCGTGTGGAGCGTCTGGCTGGGGATCATCTTGGCCGTGGTCGGGCTCGTTGCCTTCGGGGGCTTCGCGAGGGGCAGGTGGTACTGAGACAGGCATCGCACGCAGCCCACACTCGGTCGACGGAGGGCTGTGACCCATATGGGTTCGGCACGACCCGTTGACTTTCGCCACGCCGCTCGGCTGCTTCGGGCGTCGCTAGCGGCTCTGAGCGGTCTGGGGGCTCTGGCGCGCTCGCGGCATGGTCGGCTCGCGCTCACCGCAGGATCGGGAGCTCTCGCGGTCGGGCTCTCAGTACTGGCTGTGCGCCACTTCGCGCTGAGCGGCTGGCCGCTTGCGCACGGGCGCCCCGTCCTCCTCGCTGCGGCGGGGCTCCTCCTTCTCGTCGCTGCGCCTTCAAGGCCTACGGGTGGCGGCGGCTCTTCGCGGCGGACGAGCGTCCGCGGACGCTCACGCTCGCGGCCGCGAACGGGGGCGCCTCGGTGACAGGAGTTGCGCTGCCGGGCCGCTTCGATGACGCCGTCCGGATCGCGATCGTCCGACGCTTCCCGCAGCTGCCCCGCCAGCGTGCGCTCGCTCTGCCTCTCCCTGTTCATGCTCGGGCTGATAGACAGCATCGCCCTGGCGCCGCTCGCCGCGGCTGCCGCGGTGTTGCCGGGCCACTCGGTCAGCCTGCGCGCCGGACTGGCGCTCATCGCCGGTGCCGGAATCGGAGCCGCCGCGCTCGTGATCACCCTGCCGCGCATCGCCGCGAGCAAGCGCCTGCTTCGCTTCCGACTTGCCCGCTGGCTCGAGCCCGCGCACGACCTCGATGCGGGGCGCATCGCAATCGTGGGCACTCGTGTCTGCGTCCTGGCTCCTGCGTGCAGTGGCGCTGTTCCTTCTGCTTGGCGCCTTCGGGATCGGTCTCTCCTTCCCGCTGGCGATCCTCTTCCTCTGCGCCGGGGCGGCGGCGTCAGCGCTGCCGATCGGCCCGGCAGGCGCAGCTACGCAGGTCGGCGCGGGCGCCGCCGTGCTCGTCGCCTCCGGCGTCGCGGTCTCGCAGGCAGTCGCTTTCGCAGTCGCCGTCCAGGCGATGGCAGTCCTAGCCGGGGCCGCGATCCTCCTCTCCGCCGCTGCCTGGCGCACCGGCCTGCACCTGGTGCGAACCCGGCTCGGAGCGTCCCTGAGCAAGCCTCAGTACCGAGCGTCGGGTAGCGTCGGCGAATAACCGCGGCGACACGCGCCCCCAACGAAAGGGTGACGTCCACGATCATGCGAAACGTCCTCGTAATCAGCTCATCGGAACGGCCCGTCGCCGCGTTACGAGCCGCGCTCGGCGACGACATCGACGAGCTACGGGTCGTCCTTCCCGCGGTACGCCAGTCCCGCCTGCAATGGCTCACCAACGCAGATGACGACGCGCGAGAGCGGGCCGACGACGCAGCATCCTCGATCGCTGACGCGCTACCCTCGCAGGAGATTGAGGCATCTGCCGGCGACTCGGATCCGCTGCTTGCTGCCGAAGACGCCCTCAGTGACTTCGCCGCAGACGAGGTGGTCGTGGTCACGCGCCCCGACGAAGAAGCGACCTGGCTCGAAGAAGGCAGCCCCGAGGTCATCGCTCGGCGGCTCCGAGGCCTGAAAGTCACTCACCTCGTCGTCAGCGACAGCAACTAACCGTCGCGACGCCGCTCAGCAAGGGGAAAGAGGAAGAAGTCGACGTGTTCGCGGCTGCCGCGAGTGTGTCCGCGTGGAGCCTCCCGAGGCGAGGTTGGCACGAGGCCAGGGTCGGGGCCGGGGGGTTGCATCCCGCTGGCGGGATGCCCGCGCGCCCCCATTCGCGGGCACGGTAGTCAGCAGCCGCAGGGGCGCATGGAGGTTCGCGCCTTCCTCCCGTTGTTGTCCGCATGTGTGCGTACGGGCTCCTCACACTCAAGGCCGAGCTCCGAAAGCGTGCCTTTTGCAGGTACGAGGCGCGATGGCCCCGGGAGGAGTCGAACCTCCGCCCGCAGATTCGAAGTCTGCCGCTCTATCCACTGAGCTACGGGGCCCACGGGTGAGTGTAGCCGCGCCGAATCTCGAGCCATTGTCCGTTTGGGCCATTACATCACTTATCATCGAGGTGACATCATGGCCAGGATGGTGAGAACCCAGATCTCGCTCGCTCCCGAGCAGGCCGCAGAGCTCAACCGGCTCGCTCGACGGCGCGGCATCTCCATGGCGGCGCTCGTGAGGCAGGCCGTTGACGCTGTCCTCGAGCGCGACGGTCGCAAGGAAGGGTGGCAGCGAGCATTGGCCTCGCTCGAGAAGCTGCCGCCCGGGTCGGGCCTGGGCGACGTGAGCGTGAATCACGACAAGTACCTGGAAGAGGCGTATACGCGTTGGCACTCTTCGCCGACACCTCGGCGCTCTACGCACTCCTCGACCGCGACGACGAGTTCCACCAAAAGGCGCTGATATTTGCCCGGTCTCTCGAGGAGGCCGAGCTCGTCACGCACAACTACGTCGTCGTCGAAACCACCTCGCTCGTCCAGAGCCGGCTGACGGCGACTCATGTTCGGCGGCTGCTACGTGACTTGCTCCCCCCGATCGCGGTCGAATGGGTCAGCCCGGAGACGCACAGGTCGGCCGTCTCCGCATTGCTCACCTCCTCGCGACCAAAGGTGCCGTTCGTCGATCTCGTCAGCTTCGCGTTCATGCGCCGGGCGCTGCTCGACACTGCGTTTTCGTTCGACCGGGACTTCGGGCGGGCGGGCTTCCGTACGGTTCCCTGAGGTCATGGGCGGCCAGGCGCCACGGATCTACAATGTCCGCTCGCGGGCGTGGCGGAACTGGTAGACGCGGCGGGTTTAGGTCCCGTTGGGCGAAAGCCTTTGGAGGTTCGAGTCCTCTCGCCCGCATCGAGCTGATCGTCGGTCTCCCCGGGGACCAAATCGCCCGCGCTCTTCGTTATCCTGTATGAAGGAGGGGAGTATCCCATCCCGGCTTCGTCGTCAGTACGGCCGCGTAGGCCCGGCGAGGCGGCCCCCAAAGGCGGGGAGAGACCTCCGGTAGTCAACAGGACCGCTAGGAGGAATTCTTGACCAGCAACTTCTCCACCCAGCTTCGAGCCTGGCTCTTGATCGCCGGTCTCTCGGGGCTGCTCGTCGCGATCGGCGCCGTGATCGGCGGCGGAGCGCTGTGGATCTTCGTGATCCTGACGGTGCTCCTGAACGTCGTGATGTTCTGGTTCTCGGACCGGATCGCGCTGAAGATGAGCCGGGCGCAACCGGTCTCCGAGGCGGAGGCGCCGCAGCTCTACCAGGACATCTCGGACCTGCGGACGCAGGCAGGCCTGCCCATGCCGCGGGTGTACATGATCCCGTCGGACCAGCCGAACGCCTTCGCCACCGGCCGCAGCCCGTCACACGCGGCAGTGGCCGTCACGAAGGGGCTGCTCGACCAGCTGCCGCGCGACCAGGTGCGCGGCGTGCTCGCACACGAGCTGGCTCACGTCCGCAACCGCGACATTCTCGTGACGACGATCGCGGCCGTGATCGCCGGCGCCGTCTCTGCGATCGCGAACTTCCTCCAGTTCTCGCTGCTCTTCGGGGGCGGGGACGACGACGACAACCCGCTGGGCTTCGTCGGCGCACTGGCGACGATCATCATCGCGCCGCTCGCCGCCATGCTGCTCCAGCTCGCGGTCTCCCGCCAGCGCGAGTACCTGGCCGACGCCACCGGCGCGGAGATCATGGGGACCGGCGAGCCCCTCGCGTCCGCTCTCGAGACGCTGGACCGCCGATCGCGCGAGGTGCCTCTGCCGGTCAATCCGGCCACGGCCTCGCTCTACATCGTGAACCCTCTGAACGCGTTCGCCGGTCGGGGCCTCACGGCGCTGTTCTCCACTCACCCGCCGATGGAGGAGCGCATCCGGCGTCTCCGCGCGCTCGACGCGCGGCTGGTGGGCGTCACCGCGTAGCACTTTCCCAAGGCAGGCATCTGCGGGCCCGGGGCGACCGGGCCCGCACGGGCGGCTGAGCAGCCGGCTCGGCCGGCTGCGACCCGCCAAGGAGCGGTCGCCAGGCCGCGGTCACGGACGCGGAGGGCCGGTCGAAACGCCCGCTCGGTCGTAGCTCGGTGCCCATCTGTTTGAATGGTGGCTCCGTGAAGACGAAGGTCGAGGAGCTGCCGGAGAGCAAGGTCCGCCTCGAGGTCGAGGTGCCCGAGGACGCGGTGAACCACGCCATCGAGCACGCGGCCGCCGACCTGGCCTCGAATCATCCGGATCCCCGGCTTCCGCGACGGGCAAGAAGGTGCCGCTTCCGGTCGTCGCAGCCGCGGGTGGGAAAGGAGGCGCTCTCGGCCGAGGCCGTCCGCTGCCACATCGACAGCTGGTTCTGGAACGCCGCCGCAGCAGGCGGGCGTGCGCCCGGTCGACGGGCCCGAGGTCGAGTGGGACGAGCTGCCGGATCCAGGGCAGCACGTTCACCTTTCGCGCCACCGTTCCGGTCGCGCCGAAGCCGGAGCTCGCCGACTGGACGGCGCTCGAGGTCGCCGCGCCCGAGCCCGAGGTACCGGCCGAGCTCGTCGACGCCGAGCTCGAGCGGCTCCGCGACGACCACGCGGAGCTCGTGCCCGGTCGACGACCGGCCCGTCCAGCCCGACGACGTCGTCGTGCTCGACCTGGTCGCGACCGAGCCGGGCAAGGAGCCGGCCGGCGCACCGCGACTACATGGCCGAGCTCGGCACCGGGAGACTCGCCGACGAGCTCGAGGAAGTCCTTCCCGGCATGGCGGTGGGCGAGGACGAAGACCGTCGCCGCTCGAGCTCGCCGACGGCCAGCAGGGGAGCGTCGACGTCACGGTCAAGGAGATCAAGGAGAAGGTCCTGCCGGCCGCCGACGACGAGCTCGCGCGCGCCGAGCTCGGAGTTCGAGACGATCGCCGAGCTGCGGGCCGACATCGAGGCGCGGCTGCGCGAGCAGCTCGAGAGGAGCTCGACGCCCGTTTCCGGCAGGACGCCCTCGACGCTCTCGTCGACGGCGTCCACCATCGAGGGCATCGAGCCGCTCGTCGAGCGGCGGACGGCGGCCCTCCTGCAACGGGCTCGTCCGCATCGCTCGAGCGTCAGCAGGTGACCGTGGAGACGTACCTCGCGGCCACGGGCCAGACGGCGGAAGCCCTGCAGGCCGGCGCCCGGTCGGAGGCCGAGCTCGCCGTGAAGCGCGAGCTCGTGCTCGAGGCGGTCGCGGACCAGCTCGGCACGGAGGTCGGCGACGACGAGGTCGAGGAGCTGATTCGCGCGGAAGCATCAGAGGCCGGCGAGGATCCCGACGACACGATCTCGGCCATGCGCGAGCGCGGTGGCTTCGAGCAGCTCCGCGGCGATCTCCGCCTTCGGAAGTCGCTCGACGAGGTCGTAGGCGGAGTCAAGCGCATCCCGGTCGAGCTTGCGCAACGCGCGCGAGAAACTCTGGACGCCCGAGAAGGAGAAGGGCGGTAGCGGCATGAAGATATGGACGCCCGGAAGCGAGGAGCCCCGATGAGCATGGAGACCCGAGGATGAGCCCGCTGATTCCGATGGTGATCGAGCAGACGTCGCGCGGCGAGCGCGCGTTCGACATCTACTCGCGGCTGCTCAACGAGCGCATCGTCTTCCTCGGCACCCCGGTCGACGACCAGATCGCGAACCTCATCATCGCGCAGCTCCTCCACCTCGAGTCCGAGGACCCCGACAAGGACATCTCGATCTACATCAACTCGCCCGGCGGCTCGGTGTACGCCGGCCTCGCGATCTACGACACGATGCAGTTCATCAAGTGCGACGTGCAGACGATCTGCGTCGGCATCGCGATGTCCATGGGCGCGCTGCTGCTCGGCGGGCGGCACGAAAGGGAAGCGGATGTCGCTGCCGAACTCGAAGATCCTGATCCACCAGGTCTCGAGCGGGTTCCAGGGGCAGGCGACGGACATCGAGATCCAGGCGCGCGAGGTCATCTCCATCAAGCGCCGGCTCGAAGAGATCCTCGCCCTGCACTCCGAACAGCCGCTCGACAAGGTCTCCAAGGACATGGAGCGCGACTACTTCATGACTTCCGAGGAGGCGAAGGAGTACGGCATCATCGACACAGTGATCGCCCATCGGTAGGCCGGGCTCGGGGTGGCAAGAACGGCGAATCGGTGTAAAGAGAGGAGACGTGGCGAGACCTGCGCTCTCGGCGCGGCCCCTCGCTCGCCGCCGACGGCCGACGACGACCGAGGGAGGATCATGGCGCGAGCGAGCGACGGCAACGAGCAGCTCCTTTGCAGCTTCTGCGGGAAGAGCCAGCGGCAGGTCAAGAAGCTGATCGCCGGTCCCGGCGTCTACATCTGCGACGAGTGCATCGATCTCTGCAACGAGATCATCGACGAGGAGCTGACGCAGCCGGCTCAGCTCGACCTCGACAACCTGCCGCGCCCGCGTGAGATCTACGACCGTCCTGAACGACTACGTCGTCGGGCAGGAGGAGGCCAAGCGCACGCTCTCGGTGGCCGTCTACAACCACTACAAGCGCGTGCGGATGGCCACCGACGACACCGACGTCGAGCTCCAGAAATCGAACATCCTGCTGCTCGGCCCGACGGGCTGCGGCAAGACGCTCCTCGCCCAGACGCTCGCCCGGATCCTCAACGTGCCGTTCGCGATCGCGGACGCGACCGCGCTCACCGAGGCGGGCTACGTCGGCGAGGACGTCGAGAACATCCTGCTCAAGCTGATCCAGGCCGCCGACTTCGACGTCAAGAAGGCCGAGACCGGGATCATCTACATCGACGAGGTCGACAAGATCGCGCGCAAGGCGGACAACCCGTCGATCACGCGCGACGTGTCGGGCGAGGGCGTGCAGCAGGCGCTGCTCAAGATCCTCGAGGGCACGGTGGCGTCCGTGCCGCCGCAGGGCGGGCGCAAGCATCCCCACCAGGAGTTCCTCTCGATCGACACGACGAACATCCTCTTCATCTGCGGCGGCGCCTTCGCCGGCCTCGAGAAGATCATCTCGCGGAGCGATCGGCAAGAACCAGGTCGGCTTCGGCGCCGAGATCCAGTCGAAGCCGCTCGGCTCGACGACGCCGAGCTGCACTCGCAGGTGATGCCCGAGGACCTGCTGGCCTACGGGCTCATCCCCGAGTTCATCGGCCGGCTGCCGGTCGTCTGCGCGGTGCACCAGCTCACGCGCGAGGACCTCGTCAAGATCCTGCTCGAGCCGAAGAACGCGCTCGTCAAGCAGTACCAGCGCTTCTTCAACTACGACCAGATCGAGCTCGTCTTCACCGACGACGCGCTCTGGTCGATCTCCGATCGCGCGCTCGAGCGCGAGACCGGGCGCCCGCGGACTGCGCTCGATCATCGAGCAGGCGCTGCTCGACGTCATGTTCGAGCTGCCGTCCCGCGAGGACGTCTCGAAGTGCGTGATCACGAAAGAGACGATCATGCGCAACCTGAAGCCGACGCTCGTGACGACGGGCGGCCGCTCCGTCGACCTCGACGAGCTGCGCGAGCAGTCGGCGTAGGCGAGCCGTGAGGGCGCTGGCGCCGACGCGCTAGCGTACCCGCCCGTGAGCGACGAGTGGCGCCTCACGGCAGAGCTCGACGGCGACCTGGAGACGGTCGAGCGGCTCGTCGTGGATATTCGCGGCCGGCTGCCGGGCGGAGGCACGTCTGACGCGCGACGGGCAAACCCTGCGCGTCTACTCGAATCGGAGGCAGACGCCGCCCGCGTCGAGGCGCTCGTGCTGAAGCTGCTCGAGCGGAGCCCGCTCGGCTACGAGCTCTGGCACGACCGCTGGGACGACGAGGAGAGCGACTGGGAGGAGATCGCCCCGGACCTCCCGCCCGGCGAGGAGCCGTTCGAGCTCGACGACCTCGGCCGTCGAGGGCGAGGCGGCGGCCGCAGAGGGTGACGAGGACGAGGCCGACCTCCGACCCGGCGGATCTCACCGAGGTTCCCGGGGGCGGTCACCTCGCTGGCAGCGGCGGACCTGCTCGTGCTGGTCACGTTCCCCGATCGCGACGCGGCGTCGGCAGCTGCGGTCCCGCGCTGACGGAAGCCGGCATCCAGTCGGTCGCCAGGCGGCGCGGCGTCGGGATCCCGGCGGCCGACGAAGCCGCTGCCGAGCGAGCTCGCCGCGCACCTCAGCGTCGCACGCTGCCGACCGCGACGACGCGGATCGACACGACGCCGTTCCCGGCCGCAAGCGAGAGTGACGTTCCTCGACCGCTCGAGCGCATCGCGCGCGCGCTTCCTCTCGTCCCGCGGAGCGTCGTCCGGCGGGTCGCCGCCGCTACATCGCCGGGGAGGAGCTCGCGGACGCCTGCCGTGTCGTGCGGTCGCTCAACGGTGCGGGGAAGCTCGGGACGCTGGACGTGCTCGGCGAAGAGGTGAAGCACGGAGGCCGAAGCGGCGGAGATCGTGCGCGCCTACCTCGAAGCTCTCGCCGAGCTCGAGCCGGCTCGGCCTCCGGGCCGGTGTCAGCGTCAAGCCCACGGCCCTCGGCCTCGAGCTCGGCGCGGAGCTCTGCCGGGCGAACCTCGAGACGATCGTGCGCGCGGCAGCCGAGCGGCGGCGCTTCGTGCGCATCGACATGGAGGACTCGTCGACGACGTCCGGCGACGCTGGCTGTCTACCGCGAGCTCCGTGCGCGGGGGCTACGACAACGTCGGCATCGTGCTCCAGGCGCGTCTGCGGCGTACGCTCGACGACGCGCGCTCGCTGGCCGACCTGCGCCCGGACGTCCGGCTCTGCAAGGGCATCTACCTCGAGCCCGAGGACGTCGCCTACCAGGACGACGGCGAGGTGGGGGAGAGCTTCGTACGCATCGCCGAGACGCTCCTCGACGCGGGCGCGTCGTCGCGTTCGCGACGCACGCCGACCGGCTGATCGAGCGTGCCAGGCTGCTCGTGCCGGAGCGGGGCTCGCGCCGGCAGCACGAGTTCCAGCTGCTGCTCGGCGTCCGGCCCGAGCTCGGCGACCGGCTCGTCGCCGAGGGCGAGCGCGTCCGCATCTACGTGCCGTACGGCCGGCGGTGGTACGAGTACTCGCTGCGCCGGCTGCAGGAGAACCCGCGCATGGCCAGGATGATCGCCCGCGACCTCGTCAGGCGCCCGGCGACGCGACCGTGAGGCCGGCGTCGGCCGCGGCGCGGAGCAAACGCTCGTCGTAGGCGACGAGCTCGTCGGGGCGGATCGAACAACGCCGTGGCGAGGTGGATAGCGTCGAGTGCCCGTAGCAGACGTGGGCCGACTCAGTGCGGCCTGCTCCAGGAGATCTCGGCTCAGCTCGAACGAGCGCGATCTCTTCGAGCAGCCGCGACGAGCGTTCCTCGATCTGAGATCTTTCGTCCGCCAGACGCACCGCCCGAGTCACTTCGACGACGGCTACCTCGGACGAGATCGCGGCCGGCCTTGGGCCGAGCCAGCGAGCGAGCGCCGCACTCTCCCTCTCCGACGAGGACGAGCTTGACGAGTGCCGACGAGTCGAGGTAGCGAACGCCGTCACTCGCCGCGCAGCCAGTCGAGCGCCTCGCTGGCGGTCATCGGGCCGGTGGCCTTGCGAAGCGGCCGCGTCGAGATCCATCGGTCGCAGCGCCGGTCTCGCCTTCCCTTCCGCGATCAGCTGGCCGAGCCTGGTGGCGTGCGTGACCGGGACGATGCGGGCGACCGGCTGGCCGCCTCTCGTCACCTCTAGCGTCTCCCCGCCTCGGACATCGTCGATCGCGCGTGACAGGTTCTGGCGCAGCTCCCTGATCCCGATCTGTTTTGCCATTGTGTACACACGGTACTACATAGTCCTACCTCCATACAATGGCCCGGATGGACACGCTGTACCGGCCCGAGCTCGTCGAGGAGCGCTGGCAGAAGGCATGGGAGGATGAGGGCCTCTTCGAGGCCCACGCGGACGATCCGCGTCCGGCCTACGTCATCGCCGTGCCGCCCCCGAACGTGACCGGCGCCCTGCACATGGGCCACGCCCTCAACGGCACGCTGCAGGACATCCTCATCCGCTGGCACCGGATGCGCGGCTTCAACGCGCTCTGGCAGCCGGGGTACGACCACGCCGGCATCGGCACGCAGATCGTGGTCGAGAAGGAGCTCGCGAAGGAAGGGCTGAGCCGCCACGACGTCGGCCGTGAGGCGTTCCTCGAGCGCGTCTGGGCCTGGCTCGAGGAGTACGGCGGGATCATCATGGGCCAGTACCGGCGGCTGGGCGCCTCGCTCGACTACCGGCGGGAGCGCTTCACGATGGACCCGGACTACGTCCGGGCGGTGATGCGCTTCTTCGTCCACCTCTACGAGCGCGGCTGGATCTACCGCGACAACCGGATGGTCAACTGGTGCCCGCGCTGCGCCACGGCGATCTCCGATCTCGAGGTCCAGCACCACGAGGTCGACGACACGCTGACGTACGTCCGCTACCCGCTCGCCGACGGCTCCGGCCACGTCACGGTCGCGACGGTGCGTCCGGCGACGATCCTCGCCGACGTGGCCGTCGCGGTCCACCCCGACGACGACCGCTACCGGAGCATCGTCGGGAAGGATGTGATCGTGCCCGTCGTCGAGCGCCGCGTCCCGGTGATCGAGGACGAGCGCGTCGAGCCCGAGTTCGGCACCGGGGCGCTCAAGATCACGCCGGGCCACGATCCCGTCGACTTCGAGATCGGCCGGGATCACGGCCTGCCCGAGCCGATGGTGATCGGGCTCGACGGACGGATGAACGGCGAGGTGCCCCAGTTCGAGGGCCTGACCCAGGAGGAGGCGGGCGAGCGGGTCGTCGCCTGGCTCCGCGAGCACGACCAGCTCGAGCGGCAGGAGCCCTACCGGCACTCGGTCGGTCATTGCGAGCGCTGCGGCACCCGCGTCGAGCCGCTGATCTCGCTGCAGTGGTTCTGCGAGATGAAGGAGCTGGCGGCGCCCGCGATCGAGGTCGTCCGGGACGGCCGAGTGCGCTTTCACCCCGCCCAGCAGGGCCAGGTGTACCTCGGTTGGATGGAGAGCATCCGCCCGTGGTGCATCTCGCGCCAGCTCTGGTGGGGCCACCGCATCCCCGTGTGGTACTGCGACTGCGGCGCAACGATCGTCGCCGAGACGCCGCCGGAGCGCTGCGAGGGCTGCGGCGATCCGGAGCTCCACCGGGACGAGGACGTGCTGGACACCTGGTTCTCCTCCGCGCTCTGGCCGTTTGCCACGCTCGGCTGGCCGGACGAGACACCGGACCTGCGCACGTTCTATCCCGGCGCCGTCAACACGACGGCGCGCGAGATCATCTTCCTCTGGGTGGCGCGGATGATCATGGCCGGCCTCGAGCTGTGCGGCGACATCCCGTTCGAGGACGTCATCATCCATTCGACCGTGCTCGCGCCCGACGGGCGGCGCATGTCGAAGAGCCTCGGCACCGGCATCGACCCGCTCGAGGTGATCGAGCAGCACGGCGCCGATGCCACGCGCTACGGGCTCTGCAAGATGTCCTCCACGCAGGACGTGCGGTTCTCGTACGGGGCGATCGACGAGGGTCGCAAGCTCGCGAACAAGCTCTGGAACGTGTCCCGCCTGATCCTGGCCGCCGGAGGCACGACGATCGCGGCCAAGCCGCACGAGCCCGTCGAGCGCTGGATTCTCTGGCGGATCGACGCCGTGCGCGCGGAGGTCGAGGCGAACCTGAAGCAGTTCGATTTCGCGGCGGTCGCCGACGATCTCTACCACCTCACGTTCGACGACTTCTGCGACTGGTACGCCGAGGCCGTGAAGGGACGGCTCCGCGAGCGCGACGAGGACGCCGTGGCAACGGCGCTGTACGCGCTCGAGCGCCTGCTGGCGCTGCTCCATCTCGTCATGCCGCACGTGACCGAGGAGATCTGGTCGCAGCTTCCCGACAGGTCGGCGCGCCTCATGGTCTCGGCGTGGCCCGACGACGGACGGCTCCGCGGCCGACCCGGCGATCTCGATGGAGCTCGTCCAGTCGGCGGCGGCGACCTTCCGGCGCAGCGGCGTTCGACTCGAGCTGAACGAGGAGGAGCAGAGCATCTTCGAGGCGGTCGTGCGTCCCGACCGGCTCAAGGTCGACGGAAACGTGGAAGCCGAGCGCGAGCGCCTGCGCACGGAGATCGAAGCGCGCGGAGAGCATGCTGGCGAACGAGCGCTTCGTCCAGAAGGCGCCCCGCCGAGGTCGTCGCGGCCGAGCGCGAGAAGCTCGAGCGGTACCGGCGGCGAGCTCGCCGCTCTCGACGCGAGTCGAGAGGACGCGCGCTCGCGCGTGCTAGTGCCGGGCCGGATCTCATCCGGCCCGCCTTTCGCTCAACGCGGCCCTCCGGACTGCGCACGGTAACCGCGGCGCTCCGCGCCGCTCCTCGGCAGATAACGGCCTGCGGCCGTTTCTGCCTAGTGCCGGCCCTACGATGAAGGCGATGGCGCCAACGTCGACTGGCTCGAGTCCCTCTCGCCCTGGCCGCGGGACGGATTCGGGCTCGGCCGCATGCTCACGCTGCTCGCGGAGCTCGGCGACCCGCAGCTCGAGTACCCGTCGATCCACGTGGTCGGGACGAACGGCAAGACGACGACGGCGCGCGCGATCGAGGCGACGCTGGCGCGTGAGGGCCTGCTCGCCGGCTGCTACACGTCGCCGCACGTCACGGGCTGGGCCGAGCGGATCCGCGTCGGGGAGCGAGAAGCCGACGTCGAGCTGGCGCTCGGCCGTGTGAGGCCGGCCGCGGAGCGGCTCGAAGCCACGCAGTTCGAGGTGCTCACCGCGGCCGCGCTGGCCGAGTTCGCCGCCGACCGCGTCGACGCCGCCGTCGTCGAGGCCGGCCTCGGCGGCCGCCACGACGCCACGAACGTGCTGCGCTCTCCGGTTCAGGTGCTGACGAACGTGTCGCTCGAGCACACGCACGTGCTCGGCCCGACCCGCGAGGCGATCGCCGCGGAGAAGCTCGCGGTCGTCCAGCCCGGGGCGACGGTCTGCCTCGGCGAGGCCGAATGGGAGTCGTGGGCCCGCGAGCGCGGCGCCGCGCGGGTCGTCGTCGAGCCGGACGGCAACGTGGCGCTTGCCGGCGCCGCCGCGTCGGCGTTCCTCGGCCGCGACGTGGAGCCCGTCGACGTGACCCTCCCCGGGCGCCTCGAGCGCCGCGGCACGGAGATCCGGGACGGGGCCCACACCCCGGACGCGGTCCGCTACATCGCGCCCAGCTGCCCACCGCTCGGCGCGGTCGTCGCGTCGATCCTGCGAGACAAGGACGTCGACGGCATGCTGGCGCAGCTCGGTGGTCTGGCGGACGTGCTCGTCGCCACCGCCTCCTCGAACGAGCGTGCGCTGCCGGCCGAAGAGCTCGCCGAGCGGGCGCGGCCGTACTTCGAGCGCGTCGAGGCCGTCGCCGACCCGACGGCCGCGCTCGCGCGGGCGCACGAGCTCGGCGAGCCCGTGCTCGTCACCGGCTCCCTCTACCTGCTCGCGGACCTCGGGCACCGCCGTCCGCCGAGCCGGCGTACCATGATCAGGACGAACGGAGAAGCTGAGCGTCTTCGCGCTCGCCACGATCGCCGTCGTGGCGTTCCTGGCGATCGCGTTCGGCGTCGGCTACCTCCTCGGCAAGCTCCTGCTCTGAGCCTGGCAGGAAATCGACGACGTTCGGGAACCGACTCCAATGCTGCTCTTCCAGGAAACGACCACGACGACGACGACGACCTGTTCGAGGGCGTCCGCGACTTCTTCGACTCGGACTACTGGCTCGTCGTCCGAAACGTCGGCATCTTCTTCGCCGTCGCGTTCTGGCTCGCGATCGCGTACTGGGTCTACAAGGACGCCAAGCGCCGGATCGAGGACCCCTGGCTGATCGCGGTCGCAGTCGCGCTCGGGGTCTTCCCGCCGTTCGTCGGGCCGCTCATCTACATGCTCTTCCGGCCGCCCGAGTACCTCGACGACGTGCGCGAGCGCGAGCTCGAGATCCGCGCGATGGAGGAGTCGATCGGCCACGACGAGCGCTGCCCGGTGTGCCGCGCCGGGATCGACCAGACGTTTCTCTCGTGCCCGGTCTGCACGACGAAGCTGCGGCAGGCCTGCCGCCACTGCCGCCAGCCGCTCGAGCCGGTGTGGCAGATCTGCCCCTACTGCGAGACGCCGGTCGAGCAGCCGACGATCGCCGGCAATCTCTGAGCGTCACGCTCTGATCGTCTAGCCTGGGCCGGTCGAAGCGACTGAAGGGAGACGCCCGTGGTCGAGCGCACGCTCGTCCTGATCAAGCCCGACGCCGTCGAGCGCGGCCTCGTCGGGCGCATCCTCGACCGCTTCGAGCAGCGCGGCCTGGCGATCCGGGCGGCGAAGCTCCTCACGGTCGACCGGGAGCTCGCGGAGCGCCACTACGCCGAGCACGCGGAGAAGCCGTTCTTCGGCGAGCTCGTCGAGTTCATCACGTCCTCGCCGACCCTGGCGCTCGTGCTGGAGGGCGAGGGCGCGATCGCGTCGTCCGCACGACGATGGGGGCGACGAACCCTGCCAGCGCTGCGCCGGGCACGATCCGCGGCGACTTCGCGCTGTCGATGCCGGACAACCTCGTCCACGGCTCGGACTCGCCGGAGTCGGCCGAGCGCGAGATCGCGCTCTGGTTCGCGGCCGATGAGCTCGTCTGACGACCTGACCGAGCACGCGCGGCGAAACCGCGACGCGTGGGACGCCGAGGCGCCGAAATGGGTGGAGCTGGGGGAGCGTGCCTGGGCGAAGACCGAGCCCAACTGGGGTATCTGGGGGATCCCCGAGAGCGAGCTGCGCGTGCTGCCCGACGTCGACGGCAAGGACGTGATCGAGCTCGGCTGCGGCACCGCGTACTGGTCGGCCTGGCTCGCCCGGCGCGGCGCGCGCGTCGGTCGGGCTCGACAACTCCGAGAACCAGCTCGAGACCGCCCGGCGCCTGCAGCGCGAGCACGGTCTCGAGTTCCCGCTGATCCACGGTAGCGCCGAGGACGTGCCGCTCCCCGACGCGAGCTTCGACCTCGCCGTCTCCGAGTACGGCGCGTGCCTCTGGTGCGATCCGGACCTCTGGATCCCGGAGGCGGCGCGGCTGCTACGGCCCGGCGGCGAGCTGATCTTCCTCACGAACTCGCCGCTCGTCGTCCTCTGCACGCCCGACGAGGGTGCCGTCGACGAGCGCCTCGTCCGCGACCAGTTCGGCCTGGGCCGCATCGAGTGGCCGGGCGACAGCGCGGTCGAGTTCCACCTGCCGCACGGCGACATGATCCGGACGCTGCGCGGCACGGCTTCGAGGTGCTGGACCTCGTCGAGCTCCAGGCGCCCGAGGACGGTGACCCGGGCTGGTTCGACTGGCTGACGCGTCGAATGGGCGCGCCGCTGGCCCTCCGAGGAGATCTGGGTCGCCGCAAAGGTCTGAAGAGACGCATGCCTCGCCCCCCGAGCGTCGTCCTCGCCTCCACCTCGCCGCAGCGCCGCGCCATCCTCGAGCAGCTCGGGATCCCCTTCGACGTCGTCGCGCCACGCTACGAGGAGCACGACCCGCCGGGGCTGACTCCCGCGGCAGCGGTCGCGCGCGCATGCGGTCGGCAAGGCGCGCTCGCGTCGCTGGCCGACGCGGCTGGCGCGGCCGATTCTCGGCGTCGACACCGACGTCGTCGCTGGCCGGGCGTGTCTTCGGGAAACCGCCTCCGGCGAGCCGAGGCGCGCGAGATGCTGACCGGCGCTCGCCGGCCGGGAGCACGAGGTCGTCTCCGGCCTCTGCCTGCTCGGCGGCGACGTCGAGATCGCTCGAGCACGACGTCACGACCGCGTGCGCTTCCGGCCGCTGACCGCGCAGAGATCGACGCGTACGTCGCGACCGGGGAGTGGGAGGGCCGCGCCGGCGCCTACGCGATTCAGGGCCGCGGCGCAGCGCTCGTCGAGCGTATCGAGGGCGACTACCTGAACGTCGTCGGCTTGCCGGTGGCCCTGCTCGTCGCGCTCCTCGCCGCGCGCTTCCCCGGTCGCTACGGCTGCGGTTAGAGCGCCACGAGATACTGCGCGGCTCCTCCGAGCGCCTGCGAACCAGCCCCGTCTACACTCTACGTGCCTCTTGTGGAGCATCCTGAAGCTACCTCGGCGGCCTCGGCGGCCGCGACATGGCAGTCGACCTCGGCACCGCGAACACGCTCGTCTACGTGCGCGGGCGCGGCATCGTGCTCTCCGAGCCGTCGGTCGTCGCGATCGACCAGCGCTCGGGCGAGGTGCACGCCGTCGGCATCGAGGCCAAGCGGATGCTCGGGCGCACGCCGGGCACGATCACCGCGATCCGGCCGCTCAAGGACGGCGTCATCGCGGACTTCGACGTGACCGAGCAGATGCTCCGCCACTTCATCCACAAGGCGAACGGCAACCGCTTCGCGCACCCGCGCGTCATCGTCTGCGTGCCGAGCGGCGTCACCGGTGTCGAGAAGCGCGCCGTCGAGGAGGCGACGATCTCGGCCGGCGCGCGCCAGGCGTACCTGATCGAGGAGCCGATGGCGGCCGCGATCGGCGCCGGCCTGCCGGTCTCCGAGCCGACCGGGAACATGATCGTCGACATCGGCGGCGGCACGACCGAGGTGGCGGTGATCTCGCTCGGCGGCATCGTCGTCTCCCAGTCGATCCGCGTCGGCGGGGACGAGATGGACGAGGCGATCATGAACCACCTCCGCAAGGAGTACAAGCTCCTGATCGGCCAGCAGACGGCCGAGGAGGTCAAGCTCGAGATCGGCTCGGCGTGGCCGCTCCCCGAGGAGGTGCAGGCCGAGGTCCGCGGCCGCGACATGCTCACCGGCCTGCCGAAGACCGTCGTGCTCGGCTCGGAGGACGTGCGTCGCGCGCTCGACGAGCCCGTCACCCAGATCATCGACGCGATCCGCGGCACGCTCGACAAGACGCCGCCCGAGCTGGCCGCCGACATCATGGATCGCGGGATCGTGCTGGCCGGCGGCGGTGCGCTGCTCGCCGGCCTCGACGAGCGGCTTCGCCACGAGACGCACATGCCGGTCCATGTCGCGGAGTCGCCGCTCACGTGCGTCGCCGTCGGCTCCGGTCGGAGCCTGGAGGAGTTCGAGGCGATCCACCGCTCGGCCAAGGCGCGCAACCGCAACGGCCGCCGCCGGTAACACGGCCGGTCGGGGACCGGCCCTACGTAGGCCCGTGGTCCTATCCCGCAAGGGCTCGGGCTGCCGAGCGGCCGGGACCGGCCCCCATGTGGCCCGCGTGCCTACCCGGCAGGCGCTCCGGCCGCCGGGCGAGTTGGCGCCCGCTCCTCCGCGGGCCCTGTCCCTGCGGTGATCGGTCTCGTCTCGCCGTAGGGGCCGGTCCCCGACCGGCCCGCAGCGTCCCGGCGACCCGGAACCGGCTCGGCGGGCCGGTCCGTTGCCTACAATTTGACCCCCGTGCCCCGTCAACGCACAGCACGGCTGCCTCGGGTCGGGCTGCCCTCGAGGCCCTCCGGATCCTCGTCGCCCGACAGGGGGGTGATGGCCCGGCGTGCCGTCGCAGCCGCCCTGATCCTCGTCTCGCTCGGGCTCCTCACGGTCTACCTGCGTGAGTCGGACGAGGGTGGGCTCCACGCCGCGCAGGAGCTGGGCCTCGCGATCCTGGCGCCGCTCGAGGTGGCCGGAGAGCGGATCGCACGCCCGTTTCAGGACGCGTACGGGTACGTCTCCGACCTCGTCTCCGAGAAGGAGACGACCGACCGGCTCGAGGCGCGGATCGAGCAGCTCCAGGAGGAGCTGCGTCAGGCGCAGGCCGCGACGGCCGAGAACGAGCGCCTGCGCGAGCTGCTCGCCTTCGTCGACGGCCCGCGCTTCCCGGCGAACTTCGAGCCGGTCTCGGCGCGGGTCATCGCGCAGCCTTCCAACCCCTACAACCAGCGGGTGCTGGTCGCCGCCGGATCGAGCGAGGGCGTCACCGAGGGGGCTCCGGTCGTGACCGACGAGGGCCTCGTCGGGGTCGTCACGAAGGTGACGAGCGGCTACGCGCAGGTGACGCTCCTCTCGGACCCGTCGATGTTCGTCTCGGCGCAGGACGCCGAGACGGAGGCGCGAGGCGACGTCCGCGCTTCGCAGAGCGCCGGCGCCGGGCTGATCCTGGACCGGGTCGACAAGGAGCTCGTGGTCGAGCCGGGCGACACGATCGTCACCTCCGGCTGGAGCTCCGGTGAGATCTCGTCCCGGTATCCGTTCGGAATCCCGATCGGGGAGGTCACGAGCGTCGGCCGGCAGGACATCGAGCTCTACATGCGGATCCAGGTCGAGCCGTTCGTCGACTTCGACTCGCTCTCCGAGGTGGTGATCCTCGTCGCGCGATGACGCTCGACGTCGTCAAGGCGGCCGTGCTCGTGACGCTCACGGCGGTCGTCCAGATCACGTTCGTGAACGCGTTCGAGCTGGCCGAGGGGCGCGCCGACGTGCTCCTGCTCGTGCTCGTCGGGATCGCGCTCCTCCGCGGCCCGCTCTTCGGTGCCGTCGCCGGCTTCTGGGCCGGCCTCCTCGTCGACACGATGACGCTCGGGACGCTCGGGCTCACGTCGCTCCTGCTCACCGTCGGCGGGTACTGGGCCGGGCGCTTCGGCGAGGCGACGTCGAATCACCAGAACCAGCGCGCGCGCATCCTCATCGCCGTGACGATGCTGACGATCGGGGTCGAGATCGGCTCGCTGATCGTCCACGTCTTCCTCGGCGACTCGGCCTCGTTCGGAACGGTCGTCGGGCGCGTGCTCCTGCCTTCGCTGGCTCTCAACCTGATGCTCGCGATCCCGGCGTACTGGGTCTTGCGCAAGCTCTTCCCGCCGCCGCCTCGTCGCGAGCGGGAGCTGGTCGTTGTCTGAGTGGTCGCCCCCGAGCCGGCGCTTCCTCCCGCGCGACCCGCGGGTCGAGGAGCCGTACCGCCTGACGCCGCGGGCGGCGGCCCGCATCGCCATCCTCGGCGTCGTCGCCGTCGTCCTCTTCGCGCTCCTCTTCTTCCGGCTCTGGGCGCTCCAGGTCATCTCCGGCGATCGAGTACCTCGAGACGGCCAGGGACAACCAGATCCGCACGTTTCGCATCCAGCCGCCGCGTGGCCCGATCCTGGACAGAAACGGCGTCGTGCTCGTCTCGAACGTCCCGGGCACGGTCGTCCAGCTCTGGCCCGCCTACACGGACGGCCGCCTCGACGAGGTGATCGTGCGAGCTGTCGGAGCTCCTCGACGTTCCGGCCAGGGACATCCGCCGCCAGGTGAGAGCCCTCGCGACGACCCGCTCACGCCGGTCATCGTCAAGACGAACGTCCACGACGACAAGGCGAGCTACATCCACGAGCACCAGAACGACTTCCCCGGCGTCGAGGTCGCGCCCACCCAGCTGCGCCGGTACGAGCAGGGCGCGCTCGCCAGCCACGCTGCTCGGCTACGTCGGCGAGATCGACGAGCAGGAGCTCGCAGCGGCTCGGCGAGGGGTACGCGGGCGGCGACAAGATCGGCAAGGGCGGGATCGAGCGGGCCTACGACACCTACCTGCGCGGCGAGCCGGGCGTCGGGCAGGTCCGGGTCAACGCGCTCAACGAGGTGACGAGCGCCCCGTCGCCGAGCCAGCTGCCGAAGCCCGGCTACGCCGTGCGCCTGACCATCGACAGCGATCTCCAGCGCGCGGCCGAAGAGGCGATCAGAACCGGGATCGAGCTCGCTCGGGAGGCGCGGCAACTGGGCGGCGAACGGCGGCGCCATCGTGGCCATGGATCCCCTCGACGGCGCGATCCTACGCCCTGGCGTCGAACCCGACCTACGACCCATCGGTGTTCGCCGGCGTTCCGAGCCGGAGAAGTACGACCGGCTCTTCGGCGACGGAGCGCGCGGCGCTCAACTTCCCGACGCTCAACCGCGCGATCGACGGGCGTGTACCCGGCCGGCTCCACCTTCAAGCCGGTCACGGCGCTCGCCGCGCTCGCCGACGACCTGATCACGCCGACCGAGTTCTTCCAGTGCGACGGCCAGCGCGTGATCGACGGCCAGACGTTCAAGAACTGGGATCCGTACGTGAACGAGCCGATGGACGCTGACGACCGCGCTCGCGCGCTCGTGCGACACCTACTTCTACGACGTCGGCAGCCGATCTTCTACGAGCTCAGAACAGCCCGCTCCAGGCGTGGGCGCGCAAGATGGGCTTCGGGAGCCCGACCGGCTTCGACGTCGGCCCCGAGGAGGCCGGCCTCATGCCGACGCCGGCGTGGCGCAAGCGGACGTACGCGAACCCGATCGACAAGCAGTGGACGAGCGGCGACTCCGTCCAGCTCGCGATCGGGCAGGGCGACCTGCTCGGTCACGCCGCTGCAGATGACGCGCTTCTACGCGCTCGTCGCGAACGGCGGCAAGCTCGTCAATCCGCATCTCGTCGAGGACGTCGAGCAGCCGGCCGGCTCGCGCGAGGAGGCGCCGGTGGTGCTTGCGCAGCTTCGAGCCGGCGCCGGCCCGTGAGCGTCGGCCTTCCGGACTCGGCGATCCAGGTCCGTGCAGGAGGGCCTCTACGAGGCGACCCACGAGCTCTACGGGACGGCGTACGGGATCTTCGGCGGCTACGAGGTGTCCGTCGCCGGCAAGACCGGGACGGCCGAGAAGTTCGTCCAGCTGCCGCCGGGATACCTCGGGCTGGAAGACTGGGATCGCCAGCTGCGCGACCAGGCGTGGTTCTGCGGCTACGGGCCGACCGACGCCGCCGGCGCGCTCACCACCGGCCGCCGCCCCCTCGTCGTCTGCGCCATGATCGAGAACGGCGGCCACGGAGGCGAGGTCGCGGCGCCCGCGGCGCTCGAGGTCTTCGCCGAGTACTGGGGCGTGGCTGCCGCCGGTCGAGTACGGAGAGGTGTACTCGGACTGATGGCCACCCGTCCCAGCGTCCTGAGCGCCCCCTCGGTCGAGTCGCACCGCGGGCTCGGCACCGAGATCGGCGAGTACCTGCGCCAGCCTCGACTACCTCCTGCTCGCCGCGGTCGCCGGCCTCGTCGCCTACGGGCTCTGGATCGTCCAGACGGTGACCCACGACGACCAGCCGGGCGATCCCGGCTACTTCGTCGTCCGGCAGGCGATCTTCGTCGTGGTCGGCGTCGTCGCGTTCGCGGCGACGAGCGCGATCAACCCGGAGATCTACAGGCGCCTACCGCTACCCGCTCTACATCGGGCTGCTCCTGCTTCATGGTCGGCGTCTTCGTCGTCGCGCCGACGATCCGCGAGTCGCGGCGGTGGATCGACCTCGGCTCCTTCCAGCTCCAGCCCTCCGAGCTCGGCAAGATCGTCATGATCGTCGTCCTCGCGAGCTTCCTCGCGAGCCGGGCCAAGCGAGCCAGCGAGCTCGGGACGGTGCTCGGCGCGATTGGCCTGGTCGCCGTGCCCGCGCTGCTCGTCTTCTTCGAGCCCGACTTCGGCACCGCGCTCGTCTACTGCGCCGCGCTCGCCGGCGTGCTGTGCTTCGCGCGGCATCCGCTGGCCGTACCTCGCCGGCGCTCGGCGCTGGCCGCGGCGCTCGTCGCCGTCGCCGTGCTCTGGATCCTGCCGTCCTCGCGGCGGTATCGAGGTGCTCAAGCCGTACCAGGTGGACCGCCTGATCGGCTTCGTCCACCCGGATGCCGACCCGAGCGGCACCACGTACAACGTCGAACCAGGCGATCACCGCGGTCGGCGCCGGGCGGCCTCGACGGGCGCGGCGTCGACCGGCGCGACCCAGACCAGCGGCTAACTACCTGCCCGAGCACTCGACCGACTTCATCTTCGCCTCGCTCGCCGAGCAGCGCGGCTTCCTCGGGGCGGCGATCCTGCTCCTCCTCTACGCCGTCGTCGTCTGGCGCGGGATCAAGGTGGTCGCCGTCGGCGGACAGCCTGTTCGCCGCCACCGTGGCCGGCGCCATCGTGGCCGCGCTCCTCTTCCAGATCTTCCTCAACGTCGGGATGAACATCGGCATCGCGCCGATCACCGGCATCCCGCTCCCGTTCGTCAGCTACGGCGGCAGCTCGCATGATCACGTCGCTCGCGCATGATCGGCGTGCTCCAGGCGATCCACGCGCGCGGGCGCTCGGGCCGGACGGCGCGTGGTGAGCCCGGCTCCCGACGTCGCTCGTGGTCGTCACGGCGGCTGCCGGGGCTCGCCCGCGAGGTCGCGGGCCTGAGCCGACGAGGGCCTGCCGATCCTCGTCTCCGGGCCGCCGTCGGTCACGCGCCAGCTCGAGCAGCTGCTGCGCCGCCGGAGCGGCGACCGCGAGCTCGTGCGCCGGGTCAGCATCCTCGATCTCGAGCGCGAGCAGCCTGCCGGCAGCCCGGCGCTCGTCTACGTGATCCGAGGCCGAGCCGCGCTCCGACCGACGAGCGCGCGCTGCGCGGGCCGACCAGCAGGCCATCCCGATCGTGTGCCTCGTCCTCGGCGAGCCCGAGGGCGAGGCGCGTCCTGCCGTACGTGCGGGCCACCGACGTGGTCCGTGCGGACGGCGCTGGCGCTCGATGACGCGGCGTCGACGGATCGCCCGCAGGATCGTGGCCCGGGCACCGGAGGCCGCTTGCGGCGCTCGCGCCGAGGCTGCCGGCGCTACGCGAGCCGGTCGGGCAAGTCGCTCGTCGCGGCGGTGCGCGAAGCGAACGCGCTCGCGGTCGCCGCGCTGCTCGCACCCGGTTTCCGGCCCCGACCTCCCGGTGCTGACGCTGGACAGATCCGCATGGGCTGCGCATCGCCGCCGTCTCGGGCCGAGATCTCCGGAAGGTGCAGGTCGCTGCGGCGGTCGGGCCGCGCTGGTCGTCGGACTGGCCCTTCGGGCCGTCTGAACAAGCGGCGGCTCGACGCGGCTGCCGCTGCCGGCCTTCGCGGTTCGGCCGCGGTCGCCTACGCGGGCACGCGGGCGCTCGGCGAGGTCGGCTTGCGGCTCGGCCGCCCGAGCCCAGGGACGGCTCCGGTGCGAGCCCGCTGATACGCTCTATTGTCAGAACGCCGAGAGCACCGGCCCGGATCGGGCGAGCGGGATCTCGGCAGATACATCACGATGACGACCAACGTCATGTCGCCAGGGATCGCACGAGCAAGATTTCCTCCTCCCGGGCGAGGCGCAGTAGGAGGATTGGTGCGCATCGTGGTTTCGCCGCACGATGCTCCGGGAGGAGCAGGCAGCCGAGAAGGCGCCCGCCCCGGACGCACGGGACATGCAGGCCGGAGCCTGCAGAGTCGGAGACGTCGGGCCGACGCTGGAGACCGCTGAGCGAAGCAGCCGGCCAAGCCGCGGCGCCGTGGCGCACGCGGGAGCGGCGCACGGCAGACCGAAGCGACGAAGACGCCGAGGATGCGGCGCCCCAGCGCCGAAGCGCGCTCGCTCGGCGCCAGCAAGGCCGCCCGCGAAGGACGGAAGCCAGCCAACGCGCCCGCCAGGGGCCGAAGGCGATCGGCCGGCGACGAAGCCGACGCCCCGAAGAGAACGCGGCGGCGGAGCGAGACACCGCGCCGGTCGTCGCTGCCCGCCGTGCGAAAGCAGATGCTCGTCTCGATCGACGTCGGCGAGCAGCGTGTCGCGGTGCTCGAGGACGGCCAGGTCGTCGAGGTCTACCTCGAGCGGCCCGGCCGCCGCTCGATCGCCGGCAACGTCTACAAGGGCGTCGTCGACAACGTCCTGCCGGGGATGGAGGCGTCGTTCGTCGACATCGGCCTCGAGAAGAACGGCTTCCTGTACGTCGACGAGATCGTCGTCCCCGAGCTCGAGGGCAAGCGCCACGGGCGGCGCATCCAGGACTCATCTCGCGCGGCCAGGAGGTGATCGTCCAGGCCGTCGAAGGACCCGATGGGGACGAAGGGCGCACGGCTGACGACCGAGGTCTCGCTGCCGGGCCGCTTCATCGTCTACACGCCGTTCGGCGACGGGATCGGCGTCTCGCGCCGTCTCGACGACGACGAGCGAGACCGGCTGAAGGCCATCTGCAAGGGCGCTCGAGCTGCCGGAGGGCGGCATCATCGTGCGCACGGCGGCCGAGGGCGCATCGGAGGCAGGAGCTCGCCGGCGACCTCGCCTTCCTGCAGAAGCTCTGGTCGACGATCCAGGGTCGGGCGGCACGGGCGATCGCGCCGTCGCTCGTCTACCGCGAGGCCGAGCTGCCGCTGCGCGTCGTCCGCGACCTCTTCCCGCACGACTTCGATCGGCTGGCGGTCGACCACGAGCGCACCTACCGTCGCATCGTCAGCTACCTGAAGCGGACGTCGCCCGAGCTCGCGCGAAGGTCGAGTGGTATCGCGAGCCGACCCGCTGATGGAGAAGCTCCGGGGTCGACGCCGCCGTGCGCTCGACGCTCGAGCGCGCGCGTCGACCTGCCGTCGGGCGGCTACCTCGTGTTCGACTACGCGGAGGCGTTCACCGTCATCGACGTGAACACCGGACGCTTCGTCGGCGCCCGCGGCAAGAGCTCCGGCGCGCGGCTCGAGGACACGATCACGAAGAACAACCTCGAGGCGCGAAGGAGATCGTCCGTCAGCTGCGCCTGCGCGACATCGGCGGGATCATCGTCATCGACTTCATCGACATGGCGAACCCGAAGAACCGGCCGGAGGTCGAGGAGGCGCTGCGACTGGAGCTCGAGCGCGACCGGACGAAGACGTACGTGGTCGAGATCTCGCCGCTCGGCCTCGTCGAGATGACGCGGCAGAACGTGACCGACGGTCCGCGCGAGATCCTCACCACGCGCTGTCCCGTCTGCGAGGGCAACGGCATCGTCGTCTCCGAGGAGACGTACGCGGTCGACGCCGAGCGGCGGCTGCGCCGCCTGGCCGCCGCGTCGCGCGTCGAAGCCATTCCTGGTCGAGCTGCCGTCGGAGGTCGCCGGGATTCTCATCGGCCCCGCCGGCTCCCGGCTCGCCGAGATCGAGAGCGAGACGGGCAAGCTGTTCGCGTTCGAGACGCGCGACGACCTACCCGCCGACCACTTCCGGGTGCTCGCGCGAGGGCACCGCGCCGAAGATCGAGCCGACAGGCGCTGCCCGTCGGCGCCCGGCGACGAGCTCGAGCGTGCGGCTCGCTCGAGACGCACATGCACGCATCCCGACGACGCGATCGCCGCCTCGACGGCTACGTCGATCGCCGTCGCCGGCGCGGCGGGACAGGTGGGCGAGACGGTGCGGGCCCGCATCGAGCGAGCCACCCGCACGGTCGCCTACGCCGTCCTGGCCGACGCCGGCGTCGAGGTCCCGAGCGCCGCTCGACACGGGCACGCTCGTCGAGGAGGAGGATGCCGAGGTGCCGGTCCGGCGCGGCGAAGAAGCCTGCCCGAGGCGGGGCCGCGGCCGAAGCCCGCAAGAAGCCGGCCGCGGAGGCCGACTGACGCGGCGTCGCGAGCAGCAGTCGAGGAAACCGCGCGACGACGATGCGGCGCCGGAGCAGGCCGGTGCTCCGAGGAGACGGCGCCCGCGAAGAAGCGAACCCGCCGTGGCACGCGCGGCGGCCGGGGCCGGAAGCGAGCCGGCGGCTGCCGCGGCGGGCGACGGGAAGCCCGAGGAGGCTGGAGTCGCCGCCGAGGCCGCCTGCCGAAGGGCCCGGCAGCGTGGCCGAAGCGGAGGATGCCGAGCCGTGCCTGCGGCGCCGTCCGACGACAGAGCCGGCGCCGCGCCGAAGAAGAAGACCCGCCGCGGGACGCGGGGCGGCGCCCGCCGGAAGACGGCTGCCGCCGGTCCGAAGGCCGCGCGGCCGAGGCCGAGCGCCGAGCCGCCGTCGACGGCGAGCAGGAGTCGGCGGCGACCGGTCCGGAAGCCGTCGAGGACGCCGCGGACTCCGAGAACGGCGCCGCGCAGCCGAAGAAGCGAACGCGCCGCGGCACGCGAGGAGGCCGCGGGCGCCGCAAGCCGTCGGCCGGCGCCAACGGCGCGGAGGCGGACGCCTCGAAGTCGACCGCGGCGGAAGGTGAGCCCGCCGTCGTCGACGCGGCAGAGCCCGACGCCGGCCGACGACGGAGCCGGTGAAGGCGGCGGCGAGGTCAAGCGCACCGGCACACGCCGGGGCTCTCGAGGCGGCCGGGGCCGGCGCAAGCCCGCCTCAGGACACTGTTGCCGCGGACGCGGACGCCGGCTAGAATGAACGGCGAAGCGGGCCCAGGCCCGCTCTTTCAACGCTTGCAGCCATGACGTACGCAGTCATCAAGGTCGGAGGGAAGCAGCACCGCGTCCGGGAGGGCGAGTGGCTGCTCGTGGACCGGCTGCCGTACGAGGAAGGATCGACGTTCCAGCCCGACTTGCTGCTCGTGGGCGGCGACGACGAGCCGCTGCTCGGCGACGAGCTGGACGGACGCGAGGTCACGGCCCGCGTGGCGGCGCACGTGCTCGGCAAGAAGGTCATCGTCGGCAAGCACAAGCGCCGCACCGGCTATCGGCGCCGCAACGGCTTCCGCGCACGGCTCTCCCGGATCGAGATCGAGTCGATCGGCGCAAGGCGGCGAAGAGCACGAGGGCGAAGTCCTCTCGCACGACCGCGGCGGCCGCCGCTCGACACTGCGACCGAGGAGAAGCCGAAGCCGAGAGCACGCGCCGCGGCGAAGCCCAAGGCCGAGTCGAAGGCCGCCGAGGCCCAGCCGGCCGAGGAGAAGCCCGCGGCGAAGCCGAGGACGCGGGCGAAGCCGGCCGAGCCCGGCGAGGCCGAGCCGAAGCCGCGGACGACCCGCCGGCGCCCAAGACCGGCGAAGGAGAGTAGACGATGGCCCACAAGAAGGGTCTGGGGTCGTCGCGGAACGGGCGCGACTCGCAGGCGCAGCGCCTCGGCGTGAAGATCTTCGCCGGCCAGGACGTGAAGGCCGGCATGATCATCGTGCGCCAGCGCGGCACGCGCTTCCGCCCGGGCCTCGGCGCGGCCCTCGGTCGCGACGACACGATCTTCGCCACGCGCGACGGCCGTGTCGACTTCCGCGCGAGCGGCGAGCGACGCACGATCTCGGTCGTCGGTCGCTAGCCGCAGGCGCCGACAGGGCCGGCCGGCCCCGCGTCCATGTTTCCGGATCGCGCCGCATCGTCGCCCACGGTGGACGCGGCGGCGACGGCGCGCTCAGCTTCCGCCGCGAGAAGTACGTGCCGAGGGGCGGCCCCGACGGCGGCGACGGCGGCCACGGCGGCGACGTCGTCGCTCGTCGCCGATCGCGACCTCCGCGATCTCTCGCTCGCTTCCGTGGCAAGAGCCGCTTCGCGCGCGGGCGGGGCCGGCACGGCGAGGGGGCGAGCCGGCGTGGCGCCGACGGCGAGGACGTCGTGCTGCCGGTGCCGGTCGGCACGCAGGTCCTCGACGAGGAGGGCGGCCTCGCTCGCCGATCTCGCGCATCCCGGGGCGCCGGGTCGTGGTCGCCCGCGGAGGCCGGGGCGGCGCCGGTAACCGGCGCTTCGCCGAGCCCGACGCGGCAGGCGCCGCGGGTGGCCGAGCCGGGGCTCGCCGGGCGAGGAGGCGGCGCTCGAGCTCCGCCTCAAGCTGCTCGCCGACGCCGCGCTGCTCGGCTTCCCGAACGCCGGCAAGTCGTCGCTGCTGCGCGCGACTCTCGAACGCGACGCCGAAGGTCGCCGACTACCCGTTCACGACGCTCGCCCCGGTGCTCGGCACCGTCGAGGCGCCGGACGGGCGCCAGCTCGTCGTCGCCGACGTTCCGGGCCTGCTCGAGGGGGCGAGCGAGGGCGTCGGGCTCGGTGACGAGTTCCTCGCCCACCTCGAGCGGGCACGCCTCCTCGTCCACGTGATCGACGTGCACGAGGGCGACCCCGAGCAGCGCTTCCACGCGATCGACCGCGAGCTCGGCGCCTACGGCGCCGGGCTCGCCGAGCGACCGCAGATCGTCGTCCTGAACAAGATCGATCTGCGCCGGGCAGCGCCGTCCTTCGAGCTCGACGACCCGCGGATACTGCGCCGTCGTGCGCACGTCGGCGGTGACCGGCGAGGGCATCGACGAGCTGTGCGCGCGCTGTTCGACGGTGATCCCGGCAGCTCGTTCCGTGCCGCCGGGCACCGGCGCGGCCGAGCTCGCGGACTTCCTCGTCTACCGGCCGCGCGGCCGCGTCGTCGGCCCTTCCGCGTGCTGCGGACCGACCGCGGCTTCCTCGTCACGGGCCGGGATCTCGATTCGGTCCCGCAGGACGAGATCGAGTCGGCGCTTCGTGCGGCCGGCGCCCGCGCCGGAGACGAGATCGCGATCGGGGACGAGCTCGCTCGAGCTGGCGTGACGACCGGGCTTGCTCGGCGGCGCGTTCGACCCGCCGCACAACGGCCACCTCGTCCTCGCCGACGAGGCGATCCGCCACTTCGGGCTGGAGCGGCTCGGGTCGTCGTCACCGGAGATCCGCCCGCACAAGCGGGTCGAGACCGACGCGGAGACCCGGTATCCGCCTGGCCGAGGCCGCCTTCGCCGGCGGCTCGAGGTCGAGCTGTCCCGCTTCGAGATCGAGCCGGAGGGCCCGTCGTACACCGGTCGGACCGGCGCGCTGGGCGCGGCGAGCGCTACGGCGATGTCGTCTTCGTCGTCGGCGCCGACGAGTTTGCCTCCTTCCTCTCCTGGCACGACCCCGACGCGCGTTCTCGGCCGAGGTGCGCCTCGGGGTCGCGACGCGGCCCGGCTACCCGCGAGAGCGTCTCGACGACGGTCCTGGCCCGGCTCGAGCGGCCCGAGCGAGTCGAGCTGTTCGCGATTCCCGCGCTGGCGGTGTCGTCGACCGACGTTCGGGACCGCGTCGCCCGCGGCGAGCCGATCGACGATCTCGTTCCGGCGCCCGTTGCCGCGCTCATCGACGAGCTCGGCCTCTATCGGGCAGGGGTCGCCGGGTCACGTTGAACGCGTCCGCGTTCGGGGTACCCTCAGGAGGACGACCGACCGGGAGAGTGCAGACCACCTGACCCCGCTCGAGCAAGCCCGCCGCATCGCGCACCTCGCCGAGGAGAAGCTGGCGAGGGACGTCGTGATCCTCGACATGCGGCCGGTCGTCACCTACACGGACTACTTCGTCATCTGCACGGGTCAGAACCCGCGGCAGGCGAAGGCGATCTCACGACGAGATCCACGAGACGCTGAAGCGCGAGAGCCGGCTCATCCCGCGCCACGTGTCCGGCGAGCGCGAGGCGACCTGGATCCTGCTCGACTACCTCGACGTCGTCCTTCACGTCTTCACGCCCGAGGCGCGCGCCTACTACCGGCTCGAGCAGCTCTGGGGCGACGTGCCGTCGGTCGAGCTGGCCGCCGCCAGGTAGACCGCCCACCGAGGGCTTCCGGGCGCGGAAGCGAATCTCTAGACTGGAAGGGCATCGCGGGGCCATAGCTCAGTTGGGAGAGCGTCTGGCTGGCAGCCAGAAGGTCGGGGGTTCGAATCCCCCTGGCTCCATTTCGCGCTTGCGGTGCGGGCGCGGACCGACGCAGATGGACTGTCGCTGCTGCCCGCGGGCTCGTCGGCCGGATGGCGCCTGCCGCAAGGCCGGCGGCGCTGACCGGCCCGCTACGATCACTGCTCTGATGGATGCCTACGACCCGAAGGCCGTCGAAGCCAGGTGGCAGGCCGTGTGGGCGGCCGAGCGCGCCTTCGAGGTGCCGAATCCCGAGCTACCGCTTCGCGACGACGCGCTGGAGCAGAAGCGGACGTACGTCCTCGAGATGCTGCCGTACCCCTCGGGCGACCTCCACATGGGCCACGTGAAGAACTACACGCTCGGCGACGTCGTCGCGCACTTCCGCCGCAGGAACGGCTTCGAGGTCCTCCGCCCGATGGGCTACGACGCGTTCGGGCTTCCGGCCGAGAACGCCGCGATCCGCGAGGGCGGCCATCCGCGCACGATCACCGAGCGCAACATCGCCGCGATCCGCGAGCAGATGGGGCGGATGGGCTGGGCGATCGACTGGAGCCGCGAGGTCTCGACGCACGAGCCCGAGTACTACCGCTGGACGCAATGGCTGTTCCTGCGTTTCTACGAGCAGGGGCTCGCGTACCGCAAGGAGGCGCCGGTCAAGTGGTGTCCCAACGACCAGACGGTGCTCGCGAACGAGCAGGTGATCGACGGGCACTGTGAGCGCTGCGGCGCCGAGGTCGAGTCCCGGAGCCTCGAGCAGTGGTTCTTCCGCATCCTCGACTACGCCGACCGGCTGCTCGACGAGATGGCGCTGCTGGAGTCGTGGCCCGAGCGGGTGCTGACGATGCAGCGCAACTGGATCGGGCGCTCGGAAGGCGCCGAGGTGATCTTCAGGATCGAGGAGCTCGGCGAGGACATCCCGGTCTTCACCACGCGACCGGACACGCTGTTCGGGGCCACGTTCTTCGTTCTCGCTCCCGAGCACCCGCTCGTGGCGGACCTCGTCCGCGCAACGCCCGAGGAGCAGGCGGTGCTCGACTACGTCCGGCGCGCGGCGGCGCAGTCGGCGGTCGAGCGGGCAAGCCAGGACCGGGAAAAGACGGGCATCTTCACCGGTCGAACCATCACGAATCCGGTCAACGGCGAGCAGATCCCTATCTGGGTCGCCGACTACGTGCTGATGGAGTACGGGACGGGCGCGATCATGGCCGTGCCGGCGCACGACGAGCGCGACTTCGAGTTCGCCAGGCAGTTCGACCTCCCGATCCGCGCGGTCGTCGCGCCGGCGGACGGTGACGTCGATCCCGACACCGCTTTCCTCTTGCATACCGGGGACGAGCGGCTCGTCAACTCGAACGGGTTCGACGGTCTTCCGAGCCCGGAGGCGAAGCAGGCGATCGTCGCGTGGCTCGAGGAACGCGGGCTCGGGCGTCCGACCGTCGGGTACCGGCTTCGCGACTGGCTGCTGTCACGGCAGCGCTACTGGGGCTGTCCGATCCCGATCGTCTACTGCGCCGACTGCGGCGCCGTGCCGGTGCCGGACGACGACCTGCCGGTGCTGCTACCGGAGGTCGACGATTACCTCCCCAAGGGTCGCTCGCCGCTCGCCGCGGCCGAGGACTGGGTGAACGTGCCCTGTCCGAGCTGCGGTGGCCCGGCGCGGCGTGAGACGGACACGATGGACACGTTCGTCGACTCGTCCTGGTACTACCTGCGCTACACGGACGCCCGGTGCGACACGGCGCCGATGCGTCGCGAGCTGGTCGACTACTGGGCGCCCGTGAAGCAGTACATCGGCGGGATCGAGCACGCGATCCTCCACCTCATGTACGCCCGCTTCTTCGTCAAGGTGATGAACGACCTCGGCATCGTCGGCTTCCGAGAGCCGTTCCTGCGCCTGTACACGCAGGGGATGATCTACCGCTTCGGCGCCAAGATGTCCAAGTCGAAGGGCAACACGGTGGAGCCCGACGAGTACCTGGATCGCTACGGCGCCGACGCGCTGCGGCTCTACATCCTCTTCATAGGCCCCGCCGAGGACGACGTCGAGTGGCAGGACTCGGGCATCGAGGGCACGTCGCGCTTTCTCCATCGCCTGTGGCGTGTCGTCGGCGAGCTCGAGGGAGCGCCGGGCGCGCCGGAGTCCGATACGCCGCTCGTGCGCAAGGCGCACCAGACGATCGCGAAGGTCACCGACGACATCGATCGGCGCTTCCAGTTCAACACGCCCATCGCGGCGGTGATGGAGCTGGTCAACGAGATCGGGCGGCACCCGACCGATCCGGGTGCTCGGTTCGCGGCCGAGACCGCGACGAGCCTCGTCCAGCCGTATGCGCCGCACATTGCCGAGGAGCTGTGGGAGCGGCTGGGCCACTCCCGGCTCTGGGAGCAGCCCTGGCCCGAGGCGGATCCCGCGATGCTCGAGCGGGAGACGTTCGAGCTCGTCGTCCAGGTCAACGGCAAGGTTCGCGACCGCATCGAGATCGCGGCGGAAACGGCCGAGGCGGAGCTCATCGAGCAGGCGAAAGCGCTCCCGCGAGTTCAGGCGCAGCTCGACGGCAAAGAGATCAAGCGCGCGATCGTGGTCCCGCGCAAGCTCGTCAACCTCGTGGTCTAAGGGTCTCTCGCCGGTCGCCCGGCCCGGGAAGCGCAGGGTGGCACGGGTGACGGGTCGATGTGTCAGGACGCGCGCGCGAGGAGAGCCGACGCCGCCGGTTGACCACCGAGTGGTCCCGGTGGGTGCGCCGAGGAAGCGTGGTGCCGCGCCCCACCCTGGGTGGGGAGGAACCCACCACCCACCTCCATCGTAGAACGGCAGCTGTCGCACCTCAGACGCTCAACGCGCCGAGTCAGCCTCCGTTGTGTGCCAACTCGCTGCGGCGGCGAACTCCCGACCGCTAGCGGATCGAATAGCCGCCGTCGACGACGAGCGCTGCGCCGATCGTCGATGCCGCTCGCGGGGAGGCGAGGTACGCGATGGCGTCGGCGATCTCCTCGGCCGTCACGAGACGCCCGTGCACCTGGGCGTTCTCGTAGGTGAGCCGCTCGGCTTCGGGATCCGCTGCCGCGGCGAAATAGGGCGCGAGTAGCGGCGTATCGGTGGGCCCGGGACAGACGCAGTTGACCCGGATCCCCTCTGGGCCGTGATCGATCGCCATCGCCCGCGTCAGCTGCACGACCGCCCCCTTCGAGGCGCAGTACGCGGCCGCGTTCGCGGCGGCAACGAGCCCGAGCTGGGATGCCACATTCACGATCGCGCCGCCGCCCGCCGCCCGGAGATGGGGGATGGCCGCACGGGCAGTGAGAAAGACGCCGTAGGTGTTGACTGCGAAGATCCGCTCCCACTCCTCGGGTGGCGTGTCTGCGACGGTGCCGCGCGTCGCGATGCCGGCGCAGGCCACAGCGACATCCAGGCCGCCGAGCCGCTCGGCAGCCTCGTCGACGGCCGGCGTGATCTCGTCGGGCGCCGACACCTCGGCGACGAGCCGCGCGTCCAGCTCGACCTGAGCCAGACCTACACCGTCGCGGTCAATTCCAGCCACGCGGGCACCGTCAGCTCGGAAACGGGTCGCCGTGGCAGCACCGATGCCGGAAGCGGCGCCGGTCACGACGACGCGAAGCCCGGTGTCGACGTCGGCCACGGCGGCGTCACGATATCGGTTCAGGGGCATCAATCTCGATCCCTCGAGCGCAGCGGCGAAGGGAACCGGCGCTTGGCGGGGCTCGGTCATGGCTCGCCGGCGCGGCTCGACTCCACAGCACCCGACCGCAGCGTTCGGTGCTTCCTCGGACACGGCTCGCCGTCTCGCGCCGGCAGCACGTCACACAACCGGCACGCATTCGTTACCGGCGTCACTGTTTGAGGCCTACGTACGTCGTCAAAATTGACAACATGCGGATGCCGTCGATCACGCGCGGACGGGCGATCGCATACCTCGTCGCGATCCTCGCGGCGCTGGTGTTAGGAGGCCGCTTTCTCCTCGCCTCCGACTCGACGGGTTCAACCTCCGGGCGGACACAAACGCTCACCTCGATCGAGATCGATGCGGCTGGGACAGGGCAGGTCGCTCCCGAAGACCTCGTGCTCGTTCACGTGGCCGGCGCGGTTCGGCGACCCGGGCTCTATCGGCTCCCGGCCGATAGCCGAATCGACGACGCGATTCGCGCCGCGGGCGGGCCGAAGCCTCGCGCAGCTCTTGCGCTCGTGAATCTCGCCGCGCCCGTCGCAGACGGCCAGCAGGTGCTCGTCCCCGGGCAGCAGCGCTCCGGGAGCTCGAGCGCCCAGGGCTCTGTCGGAAGTGCGACGGCCCCGCCGACGCAGGTGCCCCTGAACAGCGCGACATTGGAGGACCTCGACGGCCTGCCGGGGGTGGGGCCGGTCACTGCCCAGAGGATTCTCGACTACCGAGCGCAGCACGGGGCGTTCGCGTCGATCGACGAGCTGGATGCCGTTCCCGGCATCGGGCCGACTCGCATGGACCAGCTCAGGGAGTTGTTGACCCTATGAGGTGTCTCGCAACGTGCATGGCGGGTCTTCGGGCGGTCCCTGCTTCCCACGGGCTCGCCGCAAGCTTCTGTCTCGGGCTCGGAGCCTCGCTTGCGATGCGGGTGGTCGCCGCCCTGCTCATTCTCATCGCCGTCGTGCTCGGCGTGGCCGCCGTCATTCTCCCGTCCGCGGGAGTGCCCACGCTTGGCATCGCGCTGCTGCTCACCGGGTGGTCGGTGGGAAGCATGCGGTTGGAGGCGCTGGATCAGAGCGTGCTCGCGCACGAGGCGGGACGTTCTGCGCCGGTGCGGCTCGAGGTCACGGGGCCCGCACGGACGAGCCGATTCGTCATCCGGGTACCCGTTCGTGCGACGAGGTTGTGGAATCGGCCGATTACCGAGCGTGCCCAGCTCGAGCTCCCTGTGAACGTCCGGGCGCCGCCCCAGGGAGCGGTCGTCGACACGGTGACCCGGATTCGGCTGCCTCGGCCGGCCGATTCGGCGTCGGGCTTCGACGAGGAGTCGTACCTGCGAAGGCGCGGTGCGCACGCCGTGCTTCAGGCAGATCGCTATCGCGTCGTCGGCAGGCGGGGCGGGCTCGCCGGCCTTGCGGATGGCCTCAGGGCTCGCCTGGCGCGCTCGATCGCCCCCGGGCTGACCGGGGAGCGGCGCGCCCTGGTCGCGGGCGTCGTGCTCGGCGAGGACGAAGGCCTCGCGGGCGAGCTCCAGGACCGCTTTCGGTCGTCCGGCCTCTACCACCTGCTCGCCGTGTCGGGTCAGAACGTCGCGTACGTCGTGGCCGGCGTGCTCGTTGCCGGTTGGCTGGCAGGGTTGCGTCGGTGGCTGGCGCAGGTGGCTGCGCTGGCCGCGGTGCTCGGATACGTGGCGGCCGTCGGCTGGCAGCCCTCGGTCGTGCGGGCAGGAGTTGCCGGTGGGCTCGCCTCGCTCGCCTGGCTGGCTGCTCGACCGCGCGACCGCTGGTACTTCGCCCTGGTCGGGGCGGCCGTCCTACTCGCCTGGAACCCCTACAGCCTGCTCGATCCCGGGTTCCAGCTGTCTTTCGGCGCCGTTGCGGCGATCTTCGTCCTCGTACCCCGTCTCGAGCGCCGGCTGGAGGGATACCCGCTGCCACGCCGGCTTGCGACGGTGCTGGCGCTCTCCGGCGGCTGCGGCATCGCGACCGCTCCGATCCTCTGGGCCGCACTTCGGAGCGATACCGGTGTGGTCGATCGTGGCGAACGTTCTCGCGGCTCCGGTCGTCGCGCCGATTCTGGGGCTCGGCTTATCCGCTGCGGCTGTCGGATCCGTGCTACCCGGCGCTGCGGCGGCGCTCGCCTGGATCAACGGCTGGCTGGTCGCGTATCTCGCCTGGTGCGCCCGGGCGATCGGCGGGCTGCCGTTCGCGCAGCTCGAGTCTCCCGCAATCCTGCTCGGAGTTGTTGCGGCGTTTGCGGCCGTGCTCGCGCTGCGGCGTGCCACGTCCCGCGGCCGGCGCTTGGCCGCCGTGCTCGTGTTCGCCGCAGCGGCTGTGGTCGGGCTTGCTGCATTCTGGCCGCGCGGTGCTCCTGCGCCCCCTCCGCCCGACGGACTACGGGTCACGTTTCTCGACGTCGGACAGGGCGACGCCACGCTTCTCCAGGTACCCCAGGGCGCAGTGCTCGTGGACGAAGGGCCGCCGGAGGCGGAGGTCGAGCGTCAACTTGCGCGACTCGGAGTCGAGCGGCTCGCGCTGCTCGTGCTGACCCATCCGGAGCGTGACCACGTCGGTGGCGCGGAAGCCGTGTTGCGCCGGCTCGAGGTGGAGGCCGTCCTCGATCCGCGCCAGCCCGTGGTGAGCCCGTATGAGGAGGCAGCTCTTCAGGCCGCCGCCGAGCGGGGTGCGCGGGTCGTGACGGCTCGTCGGGGTCAGGTCTTCAGGCTCGGGCGTCTCGTGCTGCGCGTCCTTTGGCCGGACGGGTCTGCCCGACCCGGAGACAATCCGAACGACAACGCCGTCGTCCTACTCGCGACCTACGGCGCTGTCGACACACTGCTCACGGCGGACGCAGAATCCGGGGTCACCGGGAGGCTCGCTCTCAAGCCGGTCGAGATTCTCAAGGTGGCGCATCACGGGTCGTCTGACGCGGGGCTCGCGGGCCTCCTCGTGCGCCTGAGGCCGTCCGTCGCAGTCATTTCCGTGGGTGCGCGCAACGACTACGGGCATCCGACCCCCGCCACGCTGAACGCCCTCGAGGACCGCGACGGTCTCGACGTGTACCGCACAGACGAGGACGGGGCCGTCGTCATCGAGAGCGACGGCACCCGGCTGACCGTGGCGACGGAGGCCTGACGTATGCTCACGCCCGATGGCCGCCGAGGCCCTCGAGCCCCTCTACCTGATCACGGGAGGCGATGCCCCGAAGATCGGGGTCGCGCTCCGCCGCCTGCGGGCGCGCTTCGACCCGGGCTCCATCGATACCCTCGCGGCCGAGCTCGACGACGGCGACGCGGCCGTTGCCGCCGCGAACGCGCTCGGCCTCTTCGCCGGTGGCGAGCGGCTCGTGGTCGTGGAGGGGGTCGAGGCCTGGAAGAAAACCGATGTCGAGACGATCACGCGCTACGCGGAGAGCCCTGCCCCGGGGGCCGTCCTCGCCCTGGTCGGTGATGCCTCTCGGCTCCCCGCCGGCCTCGAGGCCGTCTGCGAGTCTGCGGGAAAGATCCTGCGCTACGACGTGCCGAAGCGCAAGCGAGGCTCGCGCGAGGTCGACGACTACGTCGCGTGGACGAAACGCCAGCTCGATCAGGCCCACGTGCGCACGGACGGCGGCGTCGCCGGGCGCCTCGTCGAGCTCGTAGGCGAGGATGCCTTTGCCCTGCAGGCCGAGGTCGAGAAGCTGGCGGCCTGGGCGGGCGACGAGACCGTCGGCGTCGAGGAGGCGGAGCAGCTCGTCGTCCCGTCGAACGACATGCCCGCTTGGGCACTCACGGACGCGTGGGGTGCCCGCGACGTCGCCGCCGCTCTCTGGGCCTGCGAGGTGCTGCTAGAGCATGAAGCGGAGCCGTACATCATCGCCTACCGCCTCTCCGAGCACGTGAGGAAGGTCCGGGCCGTTCAGGCGCTGGTCGACGAGGACGTGAGCGTGGGAGACATTGCCCGCCGGTTGGGCCTCAAGTCGTATCCGGCGCGCAAGCAGGCGGACCAGGCCCGGAACTTCGCGCCGGCCGAGCTGGGGGAGGCGCTCGCACGTCTTGCGGAGCTCGATCATGACGTCAAGGGCGGTCTCCGCCTGGATCCGACGCTCCAGCTCCAACGGGCGATCGTCGAGGTGACCGAGACTTCCGCCGCCGGCAAAGGGGGATGAGCCGAACGCGCCCGACGGGTCGAATGCGCCCGACCGGGCGACGACCGGCGGGTGCCTGCGCGGAAGCGCGGCCCGCGTGCGGTCGTTCGGCGACTGACGGCGTGCTCGGGCGTCGGCCGCGACCGGACGACAGGCGGTGCGGGCCGAAGCGGGAGGAGCTCGAAGGCCACCGCGCCATCCTGAGAGAGGGCCCGGAGCTCCCACGCCGCCCGGACCCGCCGCACCCCAGCCTGCGCTCGACCGGTTAGTCCGTGCCGACCGCGGCGCTCCTGCTCGCGCTCGGGGCCGCGTTCCTGCACGCATTCTGGAACCTTCTGCTCGCCGGAGCCCGGGACCCGGAGGCGGCGGGAGTCGTGATGGTGGTTACCAGCGCGCTGGTCTTTGCCCCGGTGGCCGCCGCGACATGGGACGTGCAATCAGCAGTTGCGCCTTACCTGGCGGCGTCGTGCATCTTCCAGCTCGCCTACTTCGTCCTGCTCGTCGCCGCGTACGGCCGCTCCGAGCTGAGCCTCGTATATCCGATCGCCCGCGGTCTGGCGCCCGTGATCGTTCTCGTCGTCACTGCTGTGGCGCTCGCCGTGCGCCCCTCCGCTCTCGAGGCCGTGGGCGTCATCGTCGTCGGCGTCGGCGTGCTCCTCGTCCGGGGGTTCGGTCGCCGTCGCGATCCGAAAGGAGTTCTCCTCGGTTGCGCGATCGCCGCGTGCATCGCCGGCTACACGATCATCGACAAGGAAGGAATCCGCTATTCCGACCCGATCTCGTACTTCGAGATCGTCAACATCTTCCTGGCTCTCACGTACGGCAGCGCAGTGGCCTATCGCCGAGGCCTGCCGACGCTCAGAGCGGAGCTACGCCCGCGGGCGGTGGTAGCCGGGATCGCCGGCTTCGCGGCCTACGTGCTGGTTCTCGCGGCGCTGGAGCGCGCGCCTGCAGCCGCCGTCTCCGCCGTGCGGGAGACGAGCGTGGTCATCGCGACCGCGCTTGCCGCCGTCGTCCTCCACGAGCCGGTCGGGGCAGCGCGGGCGGTCGGAGCGGTTGCCGTCGTCGGAGGCGTCGCGCTGATCGCGCTCGCCTGACGCCGGTCAGGCGGACGTTCCGGCCGAGACGAGCTTGGCCGCCTGCGCCTTCCTGCGGGCGGCCTTGTTCGGGTGAATCGCCCGCTGGGCGGCGGCCTTGTCGAGCGTCTGGACGAGCAGCCGGTGCTCGGCCGTGATCAGCTCCGCGTCACCCTCCTCGAGCGCGCGCTCGAGGCGGCGGAACAGCGTCTTGGACTGCCGAGCGCCAGCGGAGGTTCTCGAGCCGCTGCCGTGCCGCCGTAGTGACGCGCCGTTCCTGTTGCTTGATGTTGGGCATGACGTAGAAGACCCCGGCATCGACCGGGGTGAAGAGATGCTAGCACGCGCCTGGCGCCGACCAGGAGACCGTGCCCGACGACCGGCCTATACTCGCCGAACGTGGCGGACGCCCCGGTCGTCGACGAGCCGCTCGGCCGGTCCGGCCACGGTCGCCGGCTCGCCCGGTCGACCGCCATCTTCTCGGTCCTGACCGGCATCTCGCGCATCGCCGGTCTCCTCCGTGAGGTCATTGCGGCCCGGACGTTCGGCGCCGAGGGCGGGATCAACGCCTTCACCGTCGCGTTCCAGGTTCCGAACCTCGTGCGGGCTCTCGTCGCAGACCTGGCGCTCAGCTCGGCGTTCGTGCCGGTGTTCAGCGAGCTGCTCGAGAAAGGAGAGAGAGCCCGGGCGTGGCGCGTTGCCTCGAGCCTCTTGTTCCTCTTGGCGCTCGGTCTCACGGCTCTGACCGCTCTCTTCATCGTGCTCGCCCCGTGGATCATGCGTCCGTTCGGCTACGAGGGCGAGGAGCAGGATCTCCTCGTCGGCCTCTCCCGCGTGCTGTTCCCGTGCGTTGCACTGCTCGGCGTGTCGGGGATCGCCGTGGGGATCCTGAACAGCTACGAGCGGTTCACGATCCCGGCGCTGAGCCCGGTGCTCTGGAATCTCGCAATCATTCTCGCGCTCGTCGTCGGCGTCCCCCAGGCAGACACCGAAGACGGGAAGCTCTACGTCTACGCGGTCGGGATCCTGATCGGCACGATCATCCAGGTGCTGTTGCCGTTCCCGTGGCTCATGCGGCTCGACGGCAAGCTGACCGCGGTGATCGACTGGCGGGACCCTGCCGTCAAGCGCGTCTTCGTCCTGATGCTCCCGGTGGCGCTCGGTCTCGGCCTCATCAACTTCAACCTGGTCGTCAACACGTTCTTCGCGGCCCGGTTCGTGGACCCGAACCTCGCTCCCCGCTCCATCGACCTCGCCTTCCGCCTCTACATGCTTCCCCAGGGGATCTTCTCGGTCGCAGTCGCGACGATTCTCTTCCCGATGCTCTCACGACTCGCCGCGCGGAACGACATCCCCGGGTTCCGCGACACGGTGTCGCTCGGGCCTGCGCCAGATCGGCTTCCTGCTCATCCCCGCGGCGGCCGTGGGCGTCGTGCTCGCGGTTCCCATCGTCCGGCTGCTCTACCAGCGGGGCGAATTCACCGCCGGGGAGACGACGGTGGTCGCCCAGGCGCTCGCCGCCTTCATGGTCGGTCTCGTGTTCAACGGCGCGATGCTGATGCTCAACCGCGCGTTCTTCAGCCTGCAGTCTCCATGGATCCCGACGTACGTCGCCGTCGGCAACCTCGCGCTCAATGCGGCCCTGGCCGCGGCGCTCTACCACGTCGGCATCTGGGGGATCCCGCTCGCCACGTCGATCGTGAACATCGCCGGCAGTGCGGCGCTGCTGCTCGTGCTGCGCCGACGCCTCGGTCGGGTGAACGGTCGCGAGCTTCTGGATTCGGCCTGGCGCATCGTGATCGCGTCCGCACTGTGCGCCGGGGTGGCATACGGCGTCTGGCGGGCGCTGGACGAGGCCCTCGGGCGCTCGCTCGGCGCTCAGGTGCTGTCGGTCGGGCTGGGCTGCCTCGCGTCCGTCGGGGCGTACCTCGTTTTGGCCCGTTTGCTGGGAATTCGCGAGCTCGGGGCGTTGCTATCGTTGATCGGCCGCTCCGGACGGCGATCGGACGGCCGCACCAGATGAGCCTCGATCGCATCCGCAACTTCTCGATCATCGCGCACATCGACCACGGCAAGTCGACGCTTGCCGACCGCATCCTCGAGCTCACGCAGACCCTCTCCGATCGGCAGATGCGCGAGCAGGTGCTCGACACGATGGACCTCGAGCGCGAGCGCGGCATCACGATCAAGGCTCAGGCCGTACGTGTGACCTGGAAGGGGCACCAGCTCAACCTGATCGACACGCCGGGTCACGTCGACTTCACATACGAGGTCTCGCGCTCGCTCGCGGCCTGCGAGGGCGCCGTCCTCCTCGTCGACGCGGCTCAGGGGATCCAGGCGCAAACGCTCGCGAACGCGTACCTCGCCATCGAGGCGGATCTCGAGATCGTCCCCGTCGTGAACAAGATCGACCTGCCGCAGGCGGACGCCGAGGCCGCGGCGGCGGAGCTCGCGGAGCTCGTCGGAGTCGCGCCCGACCAGGTTCTGCGCATCTCGGCGAAGACGGGCGAGGGCGTTGGCGAGGTGCTCGACGCCATCGTCGACCGCATCCCGGCGCCGCGCGGTGACGCCGGGGCCGCGCCGCGCGCGCTGATCTTCGACTCGACCTACGACCAGTACCGGGGCGTCGTCGCGTTCGTCCGGGTGATCGACGGCGAGTTCCCTCCGCGTCAAGGGCTGCGGACGATGGCGACGAGCACGACGTGCGAAGCGGAGGAGCTCGGCTCGTTCGCGCCCGAGCGCGTGCCGGCCGACTCGCTGTCGGCGGGCGAGGTGGGCTACATCGTCACCGGGCTCAAGGACGTCGCCAGCCTGCGCGTGGGCGACACGTTGACGAGCCGCGAACGACCGGCCGTCGACCCTCTCCCGGGCTACAAGGACGTCAAGCCGATGGTCTTCGCCGGGCTCTTCCCGAGCGACACCGACGACTACCCGTCGCTACGGGACGCGCTTGCGAAGCTGAAGCTCAACGACGGCGCCCTCTCGTACGAGCCCGAAACCTCGCAGGCGCTCGGTTTCGGCTTCCGCTGCGGCTTCCTCGGGTTGCTTCACCTCGACATCGTGCGGGAGCGGCTCGAGCGGGAGTTCGATCTCGATCTCCTCGTCACGGCGCCGAACGTCGCCTACAGCGTGACGACGAAGAGCGGCGAGGAGATCGAGGTACACAACCCCTCCGACCTGCCCGGCGATCTGCTCGAGGTGCGGGAGCCTTTCATCCGGGCCTCGATCATCCTGCCGAAGGAGTACGTCGGCGCCGTCATGGAGCTGAATCAGGAGCGCCGGGGCGATTTCCACCACATGGAGTACCTGAGCGAGAACCGCGTGCTCGTGGTCTACGACCTCCCGCTCGCGGACGTGGTCTACGACTACTACGACCAGCTCAAGTCGCGGACCCGCGGCTATGCGAGCTTCGACTACGACCTCGCGGGCTTCCGGCCCGGCGAGCTCGTCCGGCTCGACATTCTCCTGAACGGCGAGCCCGTCGACGCGCTCAGCCTCGTCCTGCACCGCGACCGCGCCTACCCGCGCGGCAAAGCGCTCGTCGAGCGTCTGCGCGCCGAGATCCCGCGTCAGCTCTTCGACGTCCCCGTCCAGGCGGCGATCGGCTCGCGCGTCGTGGCCCGCGAGACGATCAAGGCCAAGCGCAAGGACGTGATCGCCAAATGCTACGGCGGCGACATCAGCCGCAAGCGCAAGCTGCTCGAGCGCCAGAAGGAAGGCAAGAAACGCATGCGCCAGCTCGGCTCCGTCGAAGTGCCCCAGGAAGCGTTCCTCGCCGTGCTGAACCTCGACGGCGAGCGCGACTCGCGATCATGAGCCACGTTCGGCATCTCTACGTCCACCTGCCGTTCTGCGCTCACCGCTGCGGGTACTGCGACTTCGTGACCGTCGTCGGTCGGGCCGAGGCTCAGGCCGGCTACGTCGACGCGCTGCTCGCGGAGCTTGCGCTCGAGCGGCATGCGCTTGCACCGGCGCTGGACACGGTCTTTCTCGGCGGCGGCACTCCCACGCTCACGCGTCGCGACGAGCTCATCCGGCTTCTGAAGGCGTTGCCGGCGGCGAGCGAGGTGACGGTCGAGGCAAACCCCGAGACCGTGACGCCGGAGCTCGCGCGAGCGCTGCGAGACGCCGGGGTGACGAGGGTCTCGCTCGGTGCGCAGACGTTCCAGGCGCACTTGCTCGCGGTGCTCGAGCGGCGGGCGGATCCGGACACCGTCCGACGCGCCTTCTACGATCTACGTGATGCCAGTTTTGACAACATCTCGCTCGACCTCATCTACGGCATTCCCGGCCAGAGCGCCGCCGATCTGCGTCGAGACCTCGAGGAGGCGATCCGGCTCGGACCGCGGCACGTCTCCTACTACGAGCTCGAGGCCAAGGAAGGCACACGTTTCAGCCATGCCTGGGGGGAGGAGCTGGCGCGCCAGGCGGATGCGATGGAGTCATACCTCGAGCTCGTGGTCGAGACCCTCGAGGGCGCGGGCTACCGGTGGTACGAGACCGCGAACTTCTGCCGGGACGGAATGCGTGCGCGACACAACCTTGCGTACTGGCAGGGTCGCGACTACCTCGGGCTCGGGATCGGGGCCGTCTCGACCGTCGCAGGCCGGCGGTGGCGAAACCGCCCACAGCTTCGGGCGTATGTCAACGCGCTGGCCGCCGGGACGCCGCCGGGCAGGGAGCTCGAGCCGCTGGACGCTTCCACCCTGCGACGCGAGCGGCTCATGTTGGGGTTACGGCTCGACGAGGGTCTTCCGCTCAACGAGGTGAACGGCGAGCTCGACAGTCGAGGCGTCGAACGGATGGAACGGCTCGGGCTGGTCGAGCTCCGCGAGGAAACGATCGCGCTGACGCGGCGCGGCAGGCTGCTCGGCACCGGCGTGACCGTCGAGCTGCTCGCGGAGGCCTCCGAGCAGGACGCCGAACCGCGGGCGCCGGCACGCGGGCGCGAGCTCGTCGCCTGAGCCTCCACGCCTCGGCCGGTCGCGGATCTGACGACGGGACCGCGCGACGCTGCGACGGGCCGTGCAGGGCCGCCGTGCCGACGGCCGTGGCGCGGCGAGGCCGTCGTGAGCGTGGCCATGCCGCGGGCTGCCGCGCACGTGGGGTTTTCTGTCGGCTGGGCGCTGCAACCCGAGCGCGGCTCGGTCGAGCCTCTACTATCGGGTCATGGTCGACGAGCTGGCCGGGCTGTCCCAGCGGCAACGGGTCATCCTCGAATACGTCGTCGAGGACTACCTCGCAGGCGGTCACCCCGTGGGCTCCAAGGCGCTCACGGCCAGGCGCAGGATGCGCGTCTCTTCGTCGACCGTCCGCTACGAGCTGGCCGAGCTCGAGGAGCGCGGCTACCTCACGCACCCGCACACCTCCGCCGGCCGCGTACCGACCGACCAGGGGTATCGGTTCTACGTCGACCGCCTGCTCGAGTCCCTCGCGCCGAAGCCGACCGATCTCGCGCTCGACCTGTCGGGCGTGCGCAACGAGGTGGACGCCGCTCTCGAGACCACGATTGCTGCGCTGACGCAGGTGACGCACCTGCTCGCGCTCGCGACCGCGCCGTCGCTCGAAACGACCGTCGTGCGGCACGTCGAGGTGCTCGTGCTGCAACCCCAGGTCATCGTCGTCGTCATCATCACCTCGACCGGCGGCGTCACCAAACGGCTCTTCGTGTTCGGCGGGCCGGTCGATCCCGGGCTCGCCGACTGGGCGCGCGAGTACCTGAACGAGCAGGTCGCCGGACTGAACCTCGGCGCCCGCCTCCTGCGCAACCGCTTCGACGATCCGTCTCTCCCGGCCAGGGAGCGCGAGTTTCTCGCGGTCATCGAGCCGGCATTCACACAGCTCGTGGAGCTGGGTGAGCAGCGGGTGTACGTGGGGGGTGCGGCGGGCCTCATGGACGACCTCCGCTCCGAGGACATCACGACCTTCCAGCGCCTGCTCGAGACCCTCGAGCGACGGGCCGTGCTCCTCGACCTGCTCAAGTCTGCGCTCGACACGAAGCGACCGTTCGTGCGCGTCGGCTCGGAGTTCGACGACCCCGCGTTCGCAAAGCTCGCGCTCGTCGCCGCGCCCTACGGGCTCTCGAATCGCAGCCTCGGGACCGTGAGCCTCCTCGGCCCGAGCCGGATGGATTACGGCAAGGCGATCGACGCCGTCCGCTCGGCCGCGGACCAACTGTCCCGCTTCGTGGAGGAGATCTACACGGACTGACCGCGCGGCGCTGCGCCGGCGGTGCACCCGAGTAACCTAAGAAATCGACGATGGCGCAGGTCAAGCGCGACTACTACGACGTCCTCGGTGTTCCTCGCGACGCCGACGAGGAGGCGATCAAGAAGGCGTTCCGCCGCCTCGCGCGCGAGCTGCATCCCGACGTGTCGGACGACCCCGAGGCAGAGCATCGCTTCCGCGAGGTGGCAGAGGCCTATGAGGTGCTGCATCGGCAGGAGACGCGGGAGCTCTACGACCGCTACGGCCACGAGGGGCTGCGGACGGGCGGCTTCCGCCCCGAGGACTTCGACTTCGGGAGCCTTTCGGATCTGCTCGGGGCATTCTTCGGCGACGATCTGTTCGGCGGCATGGCATCGAGCCGGCGCCGGCGTGGAGGGGACGTCGTCGCCGAGGTCGCCGTCGAGCTGTCCGAGGCTGCGAGCGGGGTGACCCGTGAGGTGTCGTTCGCGGTCGCCACCACGTGCACCGAGTGCCGAGGGAGCGGCGCCGACCCGAGTGCCGGCCTGGAGATCTGCTCCCAGTGCGGAGGAGCCGGCCGGGTCCAGCGGACGGCGCGCACGCTGTTCGGAGAGTTCGTGACCGCGCAGGTTTGCGGGCGCTGCAACGGCAGTGGCAAGCTCGTCACGAAGCGCTGCGAGGCCTGCGGCGGCGACGGGAGAGTCGCCGACGAGCGCCGCATCGAGGTTCGCATCCCGGCGGGCATCCATGACGGTCAGCGCATCCGGCTTACCGGGGGAGGTCACTCGGGAGACGTGGGTGCCCGGGCAGGCGATGCGTTCGTCGTCGTGCGCGTCGCTCCCGATCCCCGATTCGTCCGGGACGGCGATGACATCGTCTCGACGGTGGAGCTCACGATGACGGAGGCTGCCCTCGGCGCCCGGAGGTCGATCCCCACGCTCGAGGGAGAGGTCGAGCTCACCTTCGAGCCCGGCACACAACCCGGCGAGCTTCGAGTCCTCCGCGGCAAAGGGATGCCGATCCTCCAGGGTCGCGGCCGCGGCCACCTCCGCGTGCTCGTGAACGTGCTCGTCCCGCGGCGCCTCTCCGAGGAGCAGCGCCGCCTGCTCGAGGACTTCGACGCGAGCGTCGACGGGGACACCTACCGGAGCGACGGCGGGTTCTTCGAGCGCGTCCGGGCGGCCTTCCGCTGAGCCGCGCGGGTCGCCGTCCGGCCGCCGATCCCGCTGCCCTCGCCGGCGCCCTCCGCGGTCCCCCGGCTTCCGTCGGCGACCTCCGGCGCCTGTCGGTGCGCGTGCCCGACGCTCAGGCAGAGGAAGCGCGAGCATCGCTCGCGGTGCTCTTCCCCGCCGGCTGGGAGGAGCGGCAGCACGAAGGGGAGCTCGAGCTCGCGGTCTACGGCGGCATGGCTGAGGAGGAGCTGCTGCAGCGAGCGCTCGGCACCGTTCGTGCGTCTCCGGTCGTGCCCGACTGGAACGACCGGTGGCGCAGCTTCCACCGGCCCGTGCGTCGTGGGCCCGCTCTGGGTCGGCCCACCCTGGGAGCAGGCGCCGAAGGGCGCCATCCCCGTCGTCGTCGACCCCGGCCAGGCGTTCGGCACCGGGGCTCATCCGACGACTCGGCTCTGCCTCGAGCTGCTCCTGGAGCAGCCGGCGAGCGCGGTCCTCGATCTCGGTTGCGGGTCAGGGGTGCTCGCAATCGCGGCGGCCAAGCTCGGACTGGGGCCCGTCGTTGCGGTCGATCACGATGCGGCCGCGGTCGAGGCGGCGCGCGCGAACGCGCGGCGGAACGGCGTCGAGCTCGATGTCCGCCAGGCGGACGTCCGCTCGGAGGAGTTGCCGCGCGCCGACCTCGGCCTCGCGAACCTCGAGCTCTCGTCCATCCCGTTCGTCGCGGCCCGCTTCAGCGGACAGACGCTGATCGCCTCCGGGTATCTCGCCGGCGAAGCGGCGGTCGCGCCGGGCTGGACGAGGATCCTCGCGCGCGAGCGTGAGGGCTGGACTGCGGAGCTCTTCGAGCGACAGAGCTGATCGCGCGGACGATCGCGACGGCCTGAGGGACTGGCCGCCCGCGCGAGCCGGGTCTGCTCGGAGCGGCGCTAGCATGGCGGAATGGCGAGGTTCAGCACCGACTTCCTGGGCTGCAAGGTCTCGCACACGGACGTCCAGGAGATCCGGGAGCGCCTGCTCGCGGAGGGCCATGTCGAGGACGCGAACGACGCGGACGTCGCCGTGATCAGCACGTGCTGCGTGACGCGCGAAGCGGTCGCCAAGTCGCGCAAGGCGGCGCGCCAGGCGGCGAGGAGCGCTGGGCGCGTGTACCTGACGGGCTGCGCCGCGAACCTGTCCGGGTCGTTCGACGATCTGCCGTCCAACGTCACGGTTGTGGCGCTTCCGAGCGAGCGAACGGCTGCGTTCGTTGCGGGGGACGTGGGCGCCGTCGGCTGCGTCCAGGCCGAGGCGCGGCTGGATCGTGTGCGCGCGTTCGTCAAGGTGCAGGACGGTTGCAGCTTCTCGTGCAGGTTCTGCGTCATCCCGCAGGTGCGCGGAGCCTCGCGCAGTCGGCCTGCGGAGGCGGTGCTCGCCGAGGTCCGACGCCGCGTGCGGCAGGGTCATCGCGAGGTCGTGCTCACCGGGATCAACCTGGGCTGCTATCGGGACCGGGGCGCCGGGTACGACCTCGAGCGGCTCGTGCGCGCAGTCGGCATGATTCCGGGTCTCGCGCGGCTGCGCCTCTCGTCGGTGGAGGTAAACCACGTCACCGAGGGGCTGATCCGGGCGATGCGAGAGACGGAGACGGTGTCCCCGCACCTGCACGTCCCCCTGCAGTCCGGTGACGACACGGTGCTACGGGCCATGGGACGGCGCTACAGCGTGGCGACCTACCTGCGCCGCCTCGAGCACGCGGAGGGGTTCAACCTCACGACGGACGTGATCGTCGGCTTCCCCGGGGAGGACGAGCATGCCTTTGACAGGACGCTTGCGACGGTCGAGCGGGCAGGCATCACGAAAGTCCACGTCTTTCCCTACTCGCCTCGCCCTGGAACCGCAACGGCGGCCGAGGACACGGTGCCGGCCACGATCAAGCGCGAACGCAGCGCTCGGCTGCGCGCGCTCTCGCGGGAAGCCTGCCTCCGACGGTGGCGCGGCAAGATCGGTCGCGAGGATGTCGTGTTGATCGATCGGCCGGGCCGCGGCTTCTCGAACGACTACTCTCCCTGGATCGTGGAGGGCCGGATCGGCGAGCTCGTCGAGGTGCGCGGCAAGGCGGTCACGGAGGAGGGGATCCTCGCTGCCTGACGACGACTGCGTGTTCTGCCGGATCGTGAGCGGAGACCTCCCGGCGACCGTCGTCGGTCGCTCCGACGGCCTCGTCGCCATCGAGGACATTGCCCCGAAAGCACCGGTGCACCTCCTCGTCATCCCCGAGCGCCATCTCTCGAGCTTCCGGGAGATCGACTCACTGCCGGGCGAGGAGGCAGAGCGCCTGCTCGGCTTCGTTGCCGAGACGGCTGCCGCGGCCGGGCTCGAGGACTACCGGGTCATCGTGAACGTCGGCCCCGGCGCCGGCCAGACCGTCTTCCACCTGCACTGGCACATCCTCGGCGGACGCGAGCTTCCGTTCCCATGATCGCGCGCATCGAGTCGGAGCTGAAGGACGCGATGCGGGCGCGGGACGAGCCGCGGGTCGCGACGCTTCGATTGACGCTCAGCTCTCTGCGCAGCGCCGAGAAGGAGCTCGGCCGGCCGCTGAAGGAGGACGAGGAGCTCCAGGTCCTGCAGCGGGAGCGCAAGCGGCGCGTCGAGTCGATCAAGGCGTTCCGCGACGCGGACCGCGAGGAGCAGGCGGAGCGCGAGGAGGCCGAGCTCGACCGTTCTCGAGGCGCTGCTCCCAGCGCCGCTTTCCGAGGAGGAGCTCGAGCGCATCGTGGACGATGCGATCGCCGAGACGGGGGCGACCTCCCTCCGTGACCTTGGTCGTGTCATGGCCGACGTCATGCCGCAGGTGGCCGGAAGGGCGGACGGCTCCGGCGTGAGCCAGCTCGTGCGCGAGAAGCTGGCCTGACGCCGGCTCACCCCCAAGGCTCCGCACGAAGCCCGATCGGGGCACTTGACAGGCCTCGAGACAGGTGAAAGGGTCGATTGCGCTGGATGTCACAATCGACCTCGATTGGAGGCGGCAATGAGCGGGCATCGCGGAGACTCGAAGCGCTCGCACGTCCCGAAAGGGAATCCCGAGCGCGCCCACGTCCAGGACGGCGACGACGCAGGTAAACCGATCGACGGCGGAGAGCCGACAGCCCTGGAGGAGGGGGGTCTCGACCGGCGCGCGCTGCTCGTGCGCTCGGCCGGCGCGCTCGCGGTCGCGGGCATGGCCGCCGGCGGCCTGGCCGGCTACTTCGCCGGTTCGGCGGAGGGAGAGACGGGCGCCGCAGAGCCGGACGGGACGCTCGGCGGCCAGTCCGTCGACAATCTCGTGCTCGAGACCGTCACGGGACCGATCAGGGGCCGGCAGGTCAACTGGGCGCTCGAGCACGAGCACCTGTTCGTCGATTTCCGGGGCGCCAAGGACCCGGCGTTCATGGACGTCGACTGGTCGAACGTCACCGGCGCCTGCGTGAACAGCGTCTCGGAGCTGCGGGGCCAGGGCGTGGACCTCTTCGTCGAGTACACGCCCCTGGGTGTCGGGCGCAACGCCCTGCTGCATCGAGACGTCTCGCGCCAGACCGGCATGAACATCCTGTGTGCGAGCGGCATCTATCGCGCCTCGTTCGGCATACCGCCGGAGTTCAGGGACATGTCTATCGCGGACGTCGCGGCGCACTTTGTCCGCGAGCTCACGCTCGGAGTCGACGGAACGCACATCCGGGCCGGATTCATCAAGATCGCGGTCGACGACGACGGGCCCAAGCCTGCCGATCTCAGGACGTATCGCGCTGCGGCCCGAGCGGCGAATGCCACCGGCTGCGCGATCGGCCTGCACGCGCCGGTTCTCGACGCGTTCAAGGCCGTACTGCGTGTGCTCGAGAGCGAAGGGCTCAACCTCTCGCGCCTGATCTGGGCCCACTCCGAGTACACCGGGACGGTCGACGACTACAAGCAGATGGCCAGGCGGGGCATCTTCGTGTCGTGGGACGCCGTCACGGTAGGAGGCGTGCCGGGCGACGACGTGCAGCTCGACTGGATCGGCGCCCTGAACGAGGAGGGCTTGCTGAGCAAGGCGCTCATCTCCACCGACTCGACCATTGCGTCCAGCCCGCAGGGAAGCCAGTACGGCTACCAGAACACGTACCTGTTCCGGACCTTCAAGCCGAAGCTCGTCGCTCGGTTCGGCGACGCAGTCGCCCGCACGCTGCTGCGCGACAACGTCATCCGGGCCTACCGCCGAGGAGCGAACGTCGTGTAGCGGCCGCAGGCGGAGGAGCGGGCCGGCCTGACGGGTCGGCGGGGCGGAGCGGACTACACTGGGTGAGTTGCAGGAGGTTCTCTCTGTTCCGAACGAGGTAGCGGCCGAGCTGGCGGCAGTCGACGACGGCGTTCTCGAGGCGCTTCGCGACCGCTTCGGCTGCTCGGTCTTCCTGCGCGGCAACCGGCTCACCCTCGAGGGCGCCGACGATGACGTCTCGGGTGCCCGGACGGTCGTCGGTGAGCTCGTCGACCTCGTCGAGGCGGGGCACGCGATCGGCCCGGGCACGATCGACGCGGTGCTCGAGGCCCTGGAGGAATCGGCAGACGTCCGGGATGTCTTCGAGGACGTGATCTGGCGCCATCGCGGGCAAGAAGATCACCCCGAAGACGGTCAACCAGAAGCACTACGTCGACGCGATTCGGCGCTGCACGATCACGTTCGGCATCGGCCCGGCGGGGACCGGCAAGACGTACCTCGCGATGGCGCTCGCCGTGGCCGCGCTGTCGGAGCGCGAGGTCGGCCGGATCATCCTCACGCGGCCGGCGGTCGAAGCCGGGGAGAAGCTCGGCTTCCTGCCCGGCGACCTGCTCGCGAAGGTCGACCCGTACCTGCGGCCGCTCTTCGACGCGCTCTACGACATGCTCGACGCCGACCGGCTCGCTGCGTACTTCGAGAAGGGCATGATCGAGGTGGCGCCGCTCGCGTTCATGCGCGGTCGCACGCTGAACGACTCGTTCATCATCCTCGACGAGGCGCAGAACACGAGCCCCGAGCAGATGCAGATGTTTCTCACGCGGCTCGGCTTCGGCTCGAGAGTCGTCGTGACCGGCGACGTCACCCAGATCGACCTTCCCCGTCATCAGTCGTCGGGCCTCATCCACGTGAGCCAGATCCTCGGCGAGATCGACGGCATCGGGTTCATCGAGTTCGGCAACCAGGACGTCGTTCGGCACAAGCTGGTGCAGCGCATCGTCGAGGCCTACAAGCGCCATACGGAGGAGACCGGAACCCAGCGTCGCCGCTAGACGCCAGACCGCATCCGGCGGACACACACGCATGACCAAGCCGTGATCGAGATCCAGGTCGACAACCGCAGCGGCGCCGTTCTCGACGAGCGCGAGCTCGAGGCCCTATGCAGGCGGATCCTGGCCGCGGAGGGAATCGAAGCGGGTGATCTCGGCGTGGCGCTGGTCGAGCCGGCGGAGATGAGAGCGCTCAAGCAGGAGCACCTCGGCATCGATGAACCTACGGATGTGCTCTCGTTCCCGATCGACGGCAAGGACGAGCTCGAGACGGGCCCGCCGCGCCAGCTCGGCGACGTGATCCTCTGCCCGGACGTCGTCGGCGAGGAGTGGCAGCGCCCGCTCGTCCACGGCCTGCTGCACCTGCTCGGCTATGACCACGGCAAGGAGATGGTGCGCCGCGAGGAGAATCTGCTGGCATGAGCGCGACGAAGCCACGAGAGGATTCGACGTCCGAGCAGGACGCGCCGAAGGAGCCGCCACACCCACAGCCGCGCCACGGGCCACGCGAGCTCGACGACCCCGGGTCGCGCCGCGGGACCACGTCGATCATCCAGAGCTTCAACTACGCCTTCGAGGGCGTGATCTGGACGTTGCGCAGCCAGCGCAACATGCGCATCCACTTCGCCGTGGCGGCGATCGTGCTCGTGCTGGCCGTGGCCTACGACGTCTCGAAGCTCGAGCTGATCGCGCTCCTGCTCGCGATTGCATTCGTCCTGATCGCGGAGATGGTCAACACCGCCATCGAGGCTGCCACGGACATCGCAACGACGTCCTTCAACCCGCTCGCCAAGCTGGCGAAGGACATCGCCGCCGGTGCGGTCCTCGTGGCCTCGGTGAACGCGATCGTGATCGGCTACCTCGTGCTCGCGGAGCGCCTCGGCGACCCGACCGATCGAGCGTTCGAGCGTCTCTACAACGCGCCGATCCACCTCACGCTGATCGCGCTCGTGGTCGTGATCCTCCTCGTGATCACGCTCAAAGCCATCAGCGGCCGCGGTACCCCTCTGCGCGGCGGCCTGCCGTCCGGACATGCCGCGGTCGCTTTTGCCGGCTGGGCTGCAATCACGCTCCTCACCGACGATTACGACCACCGCGTCCTCGTGTCGACGGTCGCGTTCATCATGGCCCTGCTGGTCGCGCAGACGCGGGTCGAGTCGGGGATCCACTCCACGCTCGAGGTGGGTCTCGGGGCGCTGCTCGGCTCGGTCTCGACCCTCGTCCTCTTCCAGGCCTTCGGGTAGCGGCCGGATGGAGGACGCCGAGCTGCTCAGCGAGGCGACGCGGTCCGCCGAGCGCGCCTACGCTCCCTATTCCGGCTTCCGCGTCGGGGCAGCCGTGCTCACGCGCGACGGCCGCGTCTTCACCGGAACGAACGTCGAGAACGGCTCGTACGGGCTCACACTCTGTGCCGAGCGGTCGGCGCTCGCGTGCGCGGCGGCCGCAGGCGTGAAGCCCGGCGACGTGGAGGCCGTCGCAGCCACCGCCTCCCCCTGCGGCGCCTGCCGGCAGTGGCTGCTCGAGTTCCGCGTCGACCGCGCCGTCTTTCCCTGGGAGGGCGGTGTCGCCGTGCGCACCCTCGACGAGCTGTTACCGGATTCCTTCACGCTGTGACGCGCGCGCCCGCAGGTCGGCGGCGGTCGCGGCCGCGGAGCGGCTGAGCCATGCGCAGCGGCCAGGTCGTCCTCGCCGGACGCCCGAACGTCGGCAAGTCGACCCTCGTGAACGCCCTGTGCGAAGCGAAGGTGGCGATCGTCTCCGACAAGCCCCAGACCACCCGCAGCCGGATCCAGGGCGTCGCGACAGGCGAGGACTGGCAGCTCGTGCTCGTCGACCTGCCCGGCTTTCAGCGGCCCCGCGATCCGCTCACCGAGCGCATGCAGCGCGTCGTGAACACCTCGTTCGAAGAGGTCGACGGAGTCTGCCTCGTGCTCTCGGCCGACGAGCAGATCGGCGCCGGCGACCGGTTCGTTGCCGAGCGCGCCTTCTCGCAACCGGCGCCCGTCGTGATCGCGCTGAACAAGGTCGATCGGCTCCGCCCTCACGAGATCGCACGTCAGATCGAGCTCGCAGCGGCACTGGGCGACTTCCGCGCGCTGCATCCCGTGAGCGCGCGAACGGGAGACGGCGTCGCAGCGCTGCGCCGGGAGCTCGTCGACCTGCTCCCCGAGGGACCCGCTCTACTTCCCGCCCGAGACCCTGACCGACCAGCCGCTCGAGCACCGTATTGCCGAGCTGATCCGGGAACGGGCGCTCGAGCTCACGCGCGAGGAAGTGCCGCACGCCGTCACGGTCGAGGTCGAAGAGATCGACCGGCGCCGCGTGTCGGCCTCGGTGCTCGTCGAGACCCGCTCGCAGAAGCAGATCCTCGTCGGGAAGGGCGGCAGCATGATCCGGGAGATCGGTGCTCGGGCCCGTCCCGAGATCGAGGCGCTCCTCGGGCATCCGGTTTTCCTCGACCTCCAGGTGAAGGTGAAGGAGCGCTGGCGGCGCGACCGGGCGTTGCTCGAACGGTTGGGCATGTAGCGAGGCGCCCGGTGGGCATCTAGGCTGAGACCCGTGGCGCTCCCGCCCGACGACTTCGAGACGCGGCTCTCGCGTTACCTGTACGAGCGCTCCGAGGAAGCTCGGGCCGTGCGCGTAGGCGAGAAGGAGACGAGCGAGCAGGCGGCGATCGTCGCGCGCTACGCGGACCTGTTCACCCGCGAGCAGCATGCTCTCCTGAAGCAGGCCGAGGAGACCGACGGCGTCGATCACGAGCGGCTCTTTCGGCTGAGGGAGGCCTGCGAGGGCGGCATCCTGGTCGCGGAGCTCGCGGAGCGCCTCGACGCGCTCGAGAACGCGATCCTCGCGTGCAGAGTCGAGCTGGACGGCGAGGCGATGCCGCTGCGTGCGGCGCAGGCCCGGCTCGCCGTTCTCGACGACTACGCCGATCGCGACCGGCTCGGTGACGCCGTGATCGCCGCCTCGGCGGCCTTCAACGACGACCGGCTCGAGCTCCTGCGGGCGGGCGAGGCTCTCGAAGCGGAGCTCTCCGGTGAGCCCGACCCGGTGTCGCGCAGCGCCACCCTCAAGCAGATCGATCTCGGCGAGCTCGCCGACGCGGTGGAGCGCGCCTCGGCCGAGGTCGATGTTGCGTACGCCGATCTGCGGGAGCGGTGGCTCGACCGGATCCTGGGCACCGAGCGCGAGCCGGTGCCCCGATCGGCGCACGTCGCCTACGTGCGCCGGATGTCGCCGCTCGCCTCCACGTACACGAAGGAGCGCTCCGTTCCGGTCTGCCTCGAGACGCTCACCGAGCTGGGGTTCGATCTCGCCTCCGACGGGCGGATCCGGCTCGATCTCGACGACCGGCCGCAGAAAAGCCCCCGGGCCTGCGTCATCGCGTCCGACCCACCGAGCGTCGTGCACCTGATCACGAGGGCCCAGGGAGGTCTCGCCGACTACCAGGCCTTCCTCCACGAGGCGGGTCACGCCTTGCACTACGCGGGCTGCGAGCCGTCCCTGCCGTACGCGTTCCGCCGCCTGTCCCGGGATCACGCGCTGACCGAGATCTACTCCTTCCTCGTCGAGTCGCTGACGCACGAGCCCGCCTGGCACGGCCGGTACTTCCAGCTGGAGATCGGGGAGTCGGAAGACCGGGCCGAGGCGACGCGCTTCCTCGACGCCTTCCTGTTTCGCCGCTACGCGGCGAAGCTCCGGTACGAGCTGCTGTTCTGGCAGGACGTCGAGAACGCCGAGCGCCACGCGGAGGACTACGAGCGGCTCGTGTCGGACGCGTCCGGCTTCCGTTACCCGCGGGCGAACTACCTCGCCGACATGGACGAGGGCTTCTACTCGGCGGACTACCTGCGCGCCTGGATCCGGGCCGCGCAGGTGCGCTCCTACCTTCGCAGCACCGTGGGGGAGGACTGGTGGGAGAGCCCGGAGACCGGCGCGTTCCTGCGCGACCTGTTCGCCGAGGGCACCCGGCCTTCGAGCGAGGAAGTCGCGGCCCGGATCGGCGCCGAGCCGCTCGACTTCGACCCGCTCGTCGGCGAGCTCACGGCGGCAGTCGCGTAGGCCCTGCGTCCCTCATCACTAGAATGTGACCCCGGTCATGGCTCTACGGCTCGAGGAGCTTGCCAAGACGATCGACCATTCGCTGCTCGTCCCGACGGCGACGTTCGACGATGTCGAGCGGCTGTGCGGCGAGGCGCGCGAGCACCATTTCGCGACCGTCTGCGTGCTCCCGTCCTACGTCTCGCTGGCGGCCGAGACGCTGCGGGGCTGTGACGTCAAGGTCTGCACGGTCGTCAGCTACCCCTTCGGCGCCGACGTCACAAAGGCGAAGGTGGCGGCGGCCGAGGCGTGCATCGCCGCCGGCGCCGACGAGCTCGACATCGTGATCAATGCCGGCGCGTTGCTCTCGGGCGACTTTCACTACGTGCGCGACGAGCTGGCTGCGCTCGTGCGGGCCGTCCGCGTCAAGAGCGTCAACATGGGCAAGGGGATCGTGCTGCTGAAGGTGATGCTTCATGCGGGCTATCTGGACGACAAGCTCAAGAAGCTCGCCTGCAAGATCGTCGAGGACGCGGGCGCCGACTTCGTCGAGACCTCGACCGGGCACGGAGACGGCGTCGCGACCATCCACGACGTCGAGCTTCTGCGCGACACCCTGCCCGAAGCGATCGGCGTCAAGGCTTCCGGCGGCATCGACTCCGCCGAGGCCGCGGAGGCCGTGATCGCGGCAGGCGCGGGCAGGATCGGCACCGCGCACGCGGTCGAGATCATGGGCGGCTTCTCGAGGTTGCGACAGGCCTCGTGACCTCGCACGATGATGCTCGAGAGCGCTGGCCGGAGCGGCGCTTCAGCCAGGCCATCTCGGAAGGCGACGGCATCTCGGTGATCCCGTTCGTGCCAGGCGGAGGTGAGGCGTTCGCAGGCCTCGCGGAGGCAGCCGGCGCGGAGGGCCTGGCCGTGGAGACGATCGAGCAGGTGGCGGCGCTGCGCCAGGCCACCGAGCTCCCGCTGCTGTTGCACGGCCCAGTCGAGCACGTCGAGTCGTTGCGCGCTGCCCGCTCCGCCGGCGTCGATGCCTGCGTGTTCGTCTACGAGGCGCTGTCGGCCGAGGGGGCGCTGCTCGAGGAGCTCGTCGCCGAGGCGACCGAGCTCGGCCTCGACTGGGCGCTCGACGTCCGCGACGAGGAGGAGCTCGAGGAGGCGCTCGAGTGGCTCGATCCCGACATCGTGGTGCTGTCCGAGCGCGACCGGGAGAAGGACGAAGAGGAGCTCGAGGTCACCCTCGACCTCCTCCCGGACGTTCCCGCCGGCAAGCTCGTGGTCTCCGACTCGCGGGTGACCACGCGGGAACAGGTGCTCGAGCTCGAGAGGGCCGGTGTGGACGCCGTGCTCGTTCCCATGGCGTCCCAGGACGACCGCTTTTCGACCGCCCTCGCCCAGCTGACCGGCCGGGTCTGACCTCGCCGGTCCTGCGCCTGGGATGAAGGCCTCGGGCTCAGGCGCGAGTTCCACCGCGAGTAACCACCGCTCCACGGAGGCGCGATCGCCGGGGGCGCGACGTCGAGTACCGCTGTGTTATCATGTCATCGTGATAACATGAGATCAGAGGAGAGAAGTCGGGTCTGCGGCGGCGGCGGCGGCCGTGGTGGCAGGCTGAATGAACGCCTTGAGCCGCCGCCCCGGGCGTGGCGGGTCGGCTCGACCTGAAGGGCCGCGCGTGCCGCTTGCTAGCCGAAGAACGCGCGCGCTACGTCGTACCAGTCGGGCGGAACCGTCTTCAGCTGGGCGACGGCATCCTCGAGCGGAACGTCGACGATCGTGTCGCCGCGGAGCGCGGCCATGCGTCCGAAGCGACCCTCCTCGACGAGGTCGGCCGCCTTGAGACCGAAGCGCGTCGCCAGCACGCGGTCGCGCGGGGTCGGCGACCCGCCCCGCTGCACGTGCCCGAGCACGGTGACTCTCGTCTCGTAGCCCGTCCTGGCCTCGATCTCGCGGGCCAGCAACTCGCCGACGCCGCCGAGGCGCACGTGCCCGAACTCGTCGACGCCCTGGCCGCGAGACACTGTCTGCCGCTCGCCCGAGGCAAACGCCAGCTCGTACCCCTCGCTCACGACGACGATCGAGAAGTCTTTCCCGCGGTCGTGACGGTGGCGGATCTCCTCGCAGGCCTCCTCGACCGTCAAGGGTTGCTCGGGTATCAGGATGACGTCGGCGCCGCCGGCGATCCCGCTCACCACTGCGATCCAGCCTGTGTGGCGGCCCATCACCTCGACGACCATGACCCGGTTGTGGGACTCGGCGGTCGTGTGGAGCCGGTCGATCGCCTCGGTGGCGACGCTCACCGCCGTGTCGAACCCGAACGTGTAGTCGGTCGCCGACAGGTCGTTGTCGATCGTCTTCGGCACCCCGACGACGGCATAACCGTGCTCGGCATGGAGGCGGGCCGCGACGCCGAGCGTGTCCTCGCCTCCCACCGCCACCAGGGCGTCCAGCCCGAGCGCGGCAGTGTTCTCGAGTACCTTCTCGACGCCCCCGTCGAGCTTGTACGGGTTCGTGCGAGAGGTACCGATGATCGTGCCGCCGCGCGGCAGGAGGCCCGCAACGTCCTGAGTCCCGAGCTCCGCGGCCTTGCGCTCGACGAGCCCGCGCCAGCCCTCGCGGATGCCGATCACGTCGTCCCCGCGGTCGAACGACCGGCGGGCGACGGCGCGGATGACGGCGTTCAAGCCGGGACAGTCCCCTCCGCCGGTGAGGATCCCAACTCGCACATCCAGAACATAGCGGCGGAGCTCGGGGCGTCCCAACGCCGCGAAGACCGTGCCGAGCCCTGGGGGGCTCGGCGATCGCGGGTCGCGGCCGGCCGGAGCCGGCCGCTCAGCCGCAATGCCGAAGGCGGGGATCGAACCCGCACGGGGCAAAGCCCCACTGGATTTTGAGTCCAGCGCGTCTCCCAGTTCCGCCACTTCGGCGTCGGGCCATGATAGCTCCGCCGGGTTGGACGCCCCGTGGCCGCGCCACGATAATCGAGGCGAGATCGAACAGCGAGCACGCACCTCGGCGGGGCCTGGGGCGCCGGACGGTACCGGCCCGTGACCGCCGGGCGGAGGCGCTGGCTCAACGCTGCCATCGTGATCGGCGTCGTGGCGATCGCGGTCGCCGCCGTGGTCAACTTCGTGAGGTCGGACGGGACCGCGGCGCCCGTGGCCGAAGCGCCTGGAGGCGGAGACCGAGACTCAGCCGGCGGACACCGGGGGCGCCCTGCCCGGACAGCTCCCGGAGATCATCACCTTGCCCTCGGACCTGCGACAGGAGGGCGGCCTCGTGTGGTGGGCCGGCGGGAACTGCCAGGCGAGCGTCCTCGATCTCAGCTCGGGGCTCGTCGTCGACGCGCCCGCCGGCACGTGCGACCTCTGGCCCAGCCCCGACGGCGCCAGAGCGATCGCAAGCGCCGCGCCCGACGAGGCGGGCGGGCTGTCGGCGGTCACGTCCTTCACGTATCCGCCGCCCGAGGGCACGACGGTGCTGGCCGGCGGAGACATTGTCGAGGACGCCTTGCCGCTCCTCACTCCATCCGCCTGGCATCCCGGGGGCGATCGGGTGGCAGTCTGCTCGCCGAGCGCCGTAGGGATCTTCGTGGACGTGCTCGATCTCGAGAACGGAACGCGCGACTCCGTGGCGAACATCGGCGGCGGCGGCATCACGGGCTTCTGCCAGGCGTCGTTTCTCGCAGACGGCCGCCTGGCGGTGGTGCGCGACGGCATCAGGATCGAGCTCGACGGCCGGGAGATCTTCGGCGAGCCCGACGCGGCTCTCCTGCTCCCCAACGCCGCTCGGGAGGCGCGCTTCGTCACGGCGCTCGGAGCCGGCAGCGGCCTGCTCGTCGTGGGCCTCCGATCGGAGCAGCCGCCGTCTGCCGCGATCGCCGCAATGCGGCCCGACGGGACGGTCGAGTTCTCGGCCCATCTGCGGCCGGACTCCTATCCAGTTGCGGCCGGCGTGGCGCCGGACGGCGGCTCGCTCTGGTACCTCGATGCAACCAGCGGCTCGGCAGCGATCCTGGAGATTCCCGGCGGCCGCCGGTCGGAGATCTATTTCGCCAGCTGGCTCGCGTGGTCGCCTGACGGGGCCTACCTGGCGGCGGTCGTGAGGGAGGGGATCGAGATCGTCTCGCTAGCGAACCGGCCGCCTGCTCGCCACCGTCGACGTCCCCGCCAATGTCGTCAGCTGGACGGAGCGGCCCGCGGATGGGTAGAGCGTAGAGTTGCGGCATGGCGCCGAAGACCGCGACCGGGGCTGAGCTCCAGCTCGACGACGGGCCGGCGCGGGACAGCGACCTGTTCTTCGTCGACGGCAACAACCTCGCCTACCGGGCGTACTACGCGCTGCCCGAGGAGCTCGCCACCTCCGACGGCTTCCCGACCAACGCGCTGCTCGGCTTCGTCAACATGCTCTTCAAGCTGCTCGTCGACTACCGGCCGAAGGGCGTCGCCGTCGCGTGGGACACGAGGCCCGTGCACCGGCTCGAGGTCTCGAGGGAGTACAAGGCCGAGCGCAAGGAGATGCCGGGGCTGCTGCGTGAGCAGTTCCCGCATTTCCGCCCGATCGTCGAGGCATTCGGCTATCGCAATCTCGAGTTCGACGGCTGGGAGGCGGACGACGTCATCGCCACCGTCGCCACCCGCGCGGACGACGCGGGCATCAAGACCTGCGTCGTCTCGACCGACCGGGACGCGTTTCAGCTCTGCTCGGAGAACGTCTGCCTGATGATGACGCCGCGCGGGGTCGCCGACGTCCAGGTGTACACGCCGGAGCGCGTCGAGGCGCGCTACGGGCTTCCCCCCGAGAAGGTGCCGGACTTCATCGGGCTCAAGGGCGACACGTCGGACAACATCCCGGGCGTCCCCGGGATCGGCGACAAGACGGCCGCGGAGCTGATCGCCAGATTCGGCTCGCTCGAGGAGGTGCTGGCCCACGTCGACGAGCTGACGCCTGCGCGGGCGCGGGCGCTGCGCGAGCACGCGGATCAAGCGCGCGACTCGAAGCTGCTCGCGACCATGCGGCGCGATCTCGACATCGACCTCGACCCGGGCGCGCTCGTGCTCGCACCGCCGGATCGCTCGACGCTCAAGGAGATCTTCCGCCGTTTCGAGTTCCGCAACGTGCTGCGCCGGGTGGACGAGCTGGACTCTGCGCTGCCGGCGGCCGAGCGCCCGGTCGCGGCCGGCTTCGAGGTGCCGTGGATGGAGGGCGCGCCTGAGCGGGTGGAGGGCACGGTCGCGGTCGTGGCGGAGAACGGGCGGGCGGCGATCGCGGAGGACGGACGGCCGGTCGTCGTGACCGCCGACCTCGACGGGCTCGCACCCGCGCTGCGCGATTCGGGCCGACTTGTCGTGCACGGGAGCGAGGGGCTGCCCTCCTCGCTCTGGCGGGCCGGTGTCGAGCCGGCCGAGGACACCGAGCTGGCGTCCTATCTCGTCGACCCCAACCGCTCCGGGTACGTCCTCGACGATCTCGCCGCCGAGTACGGCATCGAGCCGCGGCCGGAGCCGCCCGCGGAGCCCGAGACGGAGGCCCTCGTTCGCCGCGCGGCCTCGACGCTCGCGCTCGTACCTCCGGTGCTGGAGCGCCTCGAAACCTTCGAGCTGACGCGGCTCTACCGGGACGTCGAGCTTCCGCTCTCGGTCGTCCTGCGTGCCATGGAGAGCGTCGGCGTCCGGATCGACACGTACCGCATGGGCGAGATCACGGCCCGTCTCGCCGATCAGGTCGAAGAGCTCGAGGCCCGCGGGCAGGAGCTTGCGGGCGAGGAGTTCCTGCTCGGCTCGACGCAACAGGTGGCGCGGATCCTGTTCGAGAAGCTGGGCCTCGAGGCCGGGCGCAAGGGCAAGACCGGCTACTCCACCGACGCGAGGGTGCTCCGCGGGCTGCGCGAGGCGCATCCGATCGTGCCCGTGATCGAGGAGTGGCGCGAGTACTCCAAGCTGCTGAACACCTACCTGGGCCCGCTGCCGGAGCTGATCTCGGCAGAGGACGGGCGGCTGCACACGACGTTCAACCAGACCGTCGCGTCCACCGGCCGACTCTCGACTTCGAGCCCGAACCTGCAGTCGATCCCGATCCGCACGGAGCTCGGCCGCACGATCCGCTCGGCCTTCGTCGCCGAGCCCGGCTGGAAGCTCGTCTCCGCGGACTACTCGCAGGTGGAGCTCAGGATCCTCGCCCACGTCTCGGGGGAGCCGAAGCTGCGCGAGGCGTTCATGCGCGGCGACGACATCCACGCCGCCACGGCCGCCGAGGTGCTGGGCAAGGACCAGGCGACGCTCACGAAGGACGAGCGCAACCGCGCGAAGGCGGTCAACTTCGGGATCATCTACGGCATCTCCGCGTTCGGGCTCTCGGACCAGCTCGAGATCCCCCGGGAGGAGGCGCAGGCCTACATCGACGCCTATCTCGCGCGCTTCCCCCACGTGCAGGACTTCATCGCCCGCACGGTCGAGCAGGCAGAGCGGGAGGGGTACGTGCGCACCCTGCTCGGGCGGCGCCGCCCGATCCCCGAGCTCCGCGCCTCGAACCGCCAGACGCGCCTGCTCGGCGAGCGGCTCGCCGTCAACACCGTGATGCAGGGATCGGCGGCCGACATCATCAAGGTGGCGATGGTGTCGATCCACCGCCGGCTGCGCGACGAGGGACGCGCGGCGCGGCTCGTGCTCCAGGTGCACGACGAGCTCTTGCTCGAGGCGCCGGAAAAGGAGCTCACCGCCGTGCGCGAGCTCGTACGCGAGGAGATGTGCGGGGCCTACGAGCTCGATCCGGCGCTCGACGTCGACGTCGGCACAGGCGAGGACTGGAACGAGGCGAAGTAGGCGCTATCCCGACGCCGGCTCGGCCCGCCCGCCGAGGTGCTCGGCGAGGAACCGCTCGGCCGCCGCGTAGAAGCGCAGCCTGTTCTCCGGCTTGGCGAAGCCGTGTCCCTCGTCGGGGAAGAGCAGGTATTCGTGCGGGATGCCCTTCTCGCGGAGCGCGGCGACGATCTGTTCGCTCTCAGCCTGCTTGACCCGGGGGTCGTTGGCGCCCTGCGCGATCAGCAGCGGGATCTTGATGTCGTCGACGCGCGAGAGCGGTGAGCGCGACCAGAGAAAGTCCGGCTCGGTGTCCGGATTGCCGATGCGGGCGTGGAACTGCGCGATCATCGGGGCCCAGTACGGCGGGATCGACCTGATCAGCGTCTCGAGGCTGGACGGGCCGACGACGTCGACGGCACAGCGGAAGAGGTCAGGGGTGAACGCCGCGCCCACGAGCGCCGCGTAGCCGCCGTAGGAACCGCCGTAGATGCCGATGCGGTCCGGGTCGGCATGGCCATGGTCGACGACGTGGCCCACCGCGTCGACCAGGTCGTCGTGCATCGTGCCGCCCCATTCGCGGTTCGCCGCGTTCAGGAACGCCTTCCCGTAGCCGGTCGAGCCTCGGTAGTTGACCTGGACGCAGAGGTAGCCGCGATTCGCGAGCCACTGCGCCTCGGGGTCGAAGCCCCAGAGGTCGCGCGCCCAGGGGCCGCCGTGGACGTTGAGGACGGTGGGGAGCTCGCTGCGGGGCTGTCCGGGCGGGAACGTCAGGTAGCCGTGCACCTCGAGCCCGTCTCGCGCCGTGAACGCGAACGGCTCCATGGGCGCGAGCGTGAACTGCGAGAGCGCGGGCTGGTGCTCGAACAGGAAGCGCGCCTGCCGGCTGTCGCGGTCGTACGCGTGGTAGCGGACGGGGCCGTCGTCGTTCGTGTACGCCGCGAGCCAGACGCGGTCGGCGCGGTCGCGGCCGGCGAAGCTGAGATCGCCCGGCTCGAGGGCGCGCAGCGCCGCGACGTCGTCGGCCACGGCGGGATCCAGCACGAGGTAGTCGCGCCGCTCCTTGACGAAGGCGACGAGCCGAGGCTCGTGCGTCTCGGGATGCACGCGGACCTCGGCCACGTCGTAGGTCGGATCCTCGGCCACGACGGTGAGGTCACCGGTCCCGCAGTCGAGCCAGACGAGCCTGGCTCGCGTTCGCCCCGGCCGAGCTGATCGTGAGCAGCCGCGTGCCCGCGGCGTCGAAGCCGAGCGCATGCAGTGCGAGCGCGTCGTCCGGGCCGACCTCGTGCAGCGGACGCCAGTCGCTCTCCTCGTCGTCGCGCACGAGCACCGTCATGGAGCCGTCCGGCCCGCGGAGCGACCGCGGCCCGCACCCGCAGCTCGTCGTCGGCGACGAAGGCGACGAAGCCCGGGTTGTCGAGCACCTGCGTCAGAGCGCCGCTCTCGAGCTCGAGCCGGTACACGTCGTGGAGCTGCGGGTCGTCGCGGTTCAGCCCGATCAGGACTGCGTCCGGCACGTTCTCGTCGACATGGACGATTCGGGCCTGGACGCCCGGAAACGGCGTCAGGTCGCGCGTTCGGCCCGATTCGAGGTCGACGTCGTGAAGGCGCCAGTTCTCGTCTCCGCCCTCGTCCTGGAGATAGATGATGCGGCGGTCGTCGGGGGCCCAGAGATACTCGTGGATGCCCCGGTCGCGATCGTTCGTCACGACTCTCGCGTCGTCCGCGCCCACGGTCTCGACCCAGACGTTGAGGACGCCGTCATGAGGCGCGATCCACGCGAGCAGCCGACCGTCGAGCGAGATGCGGGGATTGATCCGCTCGGGGTTGCCGAAGAGGATCTCGCGGGGTACGAGCGGGATGTCGGGGCGGTCGTCCAGCGTCCCTGCACAGTACCGGCGGGCCTGGAAACCGCTGCTAGAATGCGCCGTTCCGCATGGTCCACGAGTCCACCGCCGAGACAGATACGATCGACCCCGGATGGGTGCGTGCCGAGGACGGCACCCTGATTCCGGACTACGACGCGACCATCCCCGTCATCAACGAGGGCGAGGTCGTCAGGGGCACCGTCGTCCGGGTCGACAAGGACGAGGTGCTCGTCGACATCGGCTACAAGTCCGAAGGCGTCATCCCGGTCTCCGAGCTGTCCATCCGCCGCTCGGTCAACCCGGCCGACGAGGTGCAGCTCGGCGACGAGATCGACGCCCTCGTGATGACGAAGGAGGACGCCGAGGGTCGGCTGATCCTCTCGAAGAAGCGAGCGCGGTTCGAGCTGGCCTGGAAGAACATCGAGGGCGCGGCCGAGAGCGGGGAGCCCGTCGACGGCACGGTGATCGAGGTCGTCAAGGGCGGTCTCATCCTCGACCTCGGCGTGCGCGGCTTCCTCCCGGCGTCGCTGGTCGACATTCGCCGCGTGCAGAACCTCGACGAGTTCCTCGGCCAGAAGCTCCGGTGCAAGGTGATCGAGCTGAACCGGAGCCGCAACAACGTCGTGCTCTCGCGCCGCGCGGTGCTCGAGGACGAGCGCAAGGACATGCGGCAGGCGATCCTCGACCGGCTCTCGCCCGGCGACATCGTCGAGGGGACGATCTCGAACATCGTCGACTTCGGCGCCTTCGTCGACCTCGAAGGGCATCGACGGCCTGATCCACATCTCCGAGCTCTCCTGGAGTCACGTCAACCACCCGTCCGAGGTGCTCGAGATCGGGCAGAGCGTCAAGGTCAAGGTGCTCGACATCGACCGCGACCGCCAGCGCATCTCGCTCGGCCTCAAGCAGACGCAGTCCGATCCCTGGCAGCAGGTGATCGACAACTACCAGGAGGGCGACGTCGTCCACGGCCGGGTCACGAAGGTCGTGACGTTCGGCGCCTTCGTCGAGATCCTGCCCGGCGTCGAGGGGCTCGTGCACATCTCCGAGCTCGCCCAGCACCACGTCGAGAACCCGCGCGAGATCGTTCAGCAGGGCGAGGTCGTGAACATCAAGATCATCGAGATGGACGCCGACCGGCGGCGGCTCTCGCTGTCGCTGAAGCGCGTCGACGAGTACGACGAGGTCCGCCCGCCGATCGGCGGGGTGAGCTTCGAGCCGGTCCCGCCGCCGGCCGAGGAGGCCGAGCCCGAGGCAGTCGAGGCGGAGGCGTCCGACGAGGCTGAGCCCGAGGCAGTCGAGGCGGAGGCGTCCGACGAGGCTGAGCCCGAGGTAGTCGAGGCGGAGGCGTCGCGGACGAGGCTGAGCCCGAGGTAGTCGAGGCGGAGGCGTCCGGCGAGGCGGAGCCCGAGGCAGAGGCCGAGGTAGTCGAGGCGGAGGCGTCCGGCGAGGCTGAGCCCGAGGCAGTCGAGGCGGAGGCGTCCGGCGAGGCTGGCCGAGGTAGTCGAGGCGGAGGCGTCCGGCGAGGCGGAGCCCGAGGCAGAGGCCGAGGTAGTCGAGGCGGAGCGGCCGAAGAGGCCGAGCCCGAGGTCGAGGCCGAGCCCGTGGTCGAGGCAGAGGCCGCCGAAGCGCCCGCGGACGTCGAGCCCGAGGCGATCGAGGCTTCCGAGGATCCGGCGCCGGCCGACGCGGCCGCTGAGGAGCCCGCGCCGGCGTCCGAAGAGGCCGGCGGCGACGAGCCGGCCGAGCCCGAGCCGGCTGCCTGATTGAGCCGCCCGGTCGCCGTCGCCATCACGGGCGGCATCGGAGCCGGGAAGAGCGAGGTGCTCGCCGCCTTCGCGCGGCACGGCGCCGCGGTCATCTCGAGCGACGAGATCGTCCACCGGCTGCTGCGCGAGGACGCCGAGGTGAAGTCGGCGATCGTCGAGCGGTTCGGCGAGGGCGTCCTCCGAGAGGACGGCGAGATCGATCGCGGCAAGGTCGGCAGGATCGTCTTCGGCGACCGGAGCGAGCTCGACTGGCTCGAGGCCCTGCTCCACCCCCGGGTGGTGGCCGCCTACATGCGCTGGCGGGAGGAGCTCGCCCGGTCCGAGGACCCGCCCGCCGTCTGCGCCACCGAGGTGCCGTTGCTCTACGAGACGGGCGGCGACGCCCGCTTCGACGCGGTCGTCGCCGTCACGGCCTCGACGGAGACCCGCGTCGGCCGCAAGATCCTCCCCGACGCGGGCCTGCGCGAGCAGCGGCTCATTCCGGACGAGGAGAAGCTACGCCGCGCCGACTTCGCATTCGTGAACGACGGCAGCCTCGAAGAGCTCGACGCGTTCGTCGCCGGAGTCATGGAGAAGCTCTCGGCCCCGGGTAGCTGAGACGCCGGGCCGGTCCTCATGCGGCGCATCGTTCTGAGTGTGGTGCTCCTCCTGGCCGTCGTGGCGGGTGCCGCATGGGCGTACGGCGAGTCGGTGGAGCCGGGCTGGTGGCTGCGGCTGCGCTACCCGCTCGAGTACGAGCACATCGTGCTCGGCCACGCAGAGAACTACGACCTCGACCCGGCTCTCATTGCCGCCGTGATCTACCGCGAGAGCCGCTTCGACCCTGACGCCGTCTCCGAGTCCGGGGCCGTCGGCCTCATGCAGCTCCTGCCCGCCACGGCCGACGGGATCGCGGAACTGACCGGCGGCACCGAGTTCCGCCCCGACGACCTGTATGAGCCGGAGCTCAACGTCCGCTACGGCGCCTTCTACCTGCGCAGGCTCCTGACGAAGTACGACGGCGACCTCGAGCTGGCGCTCGCCGCCTACCACGCAGGGCAGGGAAACGTCGATTCGTGGCTGCGAAACGGGGGACGGATCGAGTTCCCCGAGACGCGCGCGTACGTCGAGGACGTCCTCGACCTCCGGGACACGTACCGCAAGGCCTACGGCCGGCTGCGCGGCGGTGAAGCCCTCGGCGCGGCGCGGCTGCCGCAGCGGGCCTGATCTCTACGATGGGGTCATGCCCGACTTCAACGTGGCGGCGGCCTACAGGCCGACCGGCGACCAGCCGCAGGCGATCGACATCCTCTCCGAGCGCGTCCTGGCCGGCGACCGCTACCAGACGCTGCTCGGAGCCACCGGGACGGGCAAGACGGCGACGATGGCATGGATCATCGAGCGTGTCCAGAAGCCCTCGCTCGTCATCGCGCACAACAAGACGCTCGCCGCGCAGCTCTGCAACGAGTTCAGGGAGTTCTTCCCGAGCAACGCGGTCGAGTACTTCGTCTCCTACTACGACTACTACCAGCCCGAGGCGTACGTGCCCCACGCCGACCTCTACATCGAGAAGGACGCCTCGATCAACGACGACATCGACCGCCTCCGCCATGCCGCGACGAGCGCGCTGTTCCTGCGGCGCGACGTCGTCATCGTCGCCTCCGTGTCGTGCATCTACGCGCTCGGCTCGCCCGAGGAGTACCGCGAGCAGACCGTGCTCCTGTCCGTCGGGGACACGGCCGACCGCGACGAGGTGCTGCGGAAGCTCGTCGACATCCAGTACCAGCGCAACGACTCCTTCCTCGCCCGCGGCCGCTTCCGCGTCCGCGGCGACGTCGTCGAGGTGCAGCCGTCGGCGCTCGAGACCGCGTACCGAGTCTCGTTCTTCGGGGACGAGGTCGAGCAGATCTCCCACTTCGACCCGCTGTCGGGCGAGGTGCTCGCGCGGCTCGACCACCTCGCCGTGTTCCCGGCCACGCAGTACGTGACGGACCGGCCGTCGATCGAGCGCGCGCTCGACGAGATCCAGGCGGAGCTCGAGGTGCAGGTCCGGTTCTTCGAGGAGCAGGGGAAGCTGCTCGAGGCGCACCGGATCCGCCAGCGCACGGAATACGACATGGAGATGCTGCCGGGAGCTCGGGTACTGCAACGGCATCGAGAACTACTCGCGCTTCCTCGACGGCCGCGAGCGCGGCAGCCGCCCCCACTGCCTGCTGGACTACTTCCCCGACGACTTCCTGCTGTTCGTCGACGAGTCCCACCAGACCGTCCCCCAGATCGGCGGCATGTACGAGGGTGACCGCTCGCGCAAGGAGACGCTCGTGGAGTACGGCTTCCGGCTCCCCTCTGCGCTCGACAACCGGCCCCTGCGCTTCGATGAGTTCAACGGGCTGGTGCCGCAGCTGGTCTTCGTGTCCGCGACGCCGGGCCCCTACGAGCTGCGCCACTCGACCCAGATCGCCGAGCAGATCATCCGGCCGACCGGGATCGTCGACCCCGATGTCGAGCTCCGCCCGACGAAGAACCAGATCGACGACCTCCTCAACGAGATCCGGCATCGCGAGGAGGCGGGGGAGCGCGTGCTCGTGACGACGCTGACGAAGAAGATGTCGGAGGACCTGACCGACTACCTGCTCGAGGCGGGCGTGAAGACGCGCTACCTCCATTCGGAGGTCGACACGCTCGAGCGGATCCAGATCGTGCGGGAGCTCCGCCTCGGTGAGTACGACGTGCTGGTGGGCGTAAACCTGCTGCGGGAGGGCCTCGACCTGCCGGAGGTGTCGCTGGTGGCCATCCTCGATGCCGACAAGGAGGGCTTCCTGCGCGGCCAGACGTCGCTCATCCAGACCATCGGCCGCGCGGCGCGCAACGTGAACGGCAAGGTGCTGCTCTACGCGGACAAGCTCACCGAGGCGATCAGGGTGGCGATGGCCGAGACGGAGCGCCGGCGTCGCGTGCAGCTCGCCTACAACGAGGAGCACGGGATAACGCCGGAGACGATCCAGAAGGGCGTCTCCGACATCGTCGAGCTGCTGGCGCTCGAGGACCCGAAGGTGCCGGGCCGCAGGCGCCGGGGGCAGCGCAAGGTCGAGGGCATGAGCAGCGCCGAGCTCGAGAAGCTGATCGTGACGCTCGAGGAGGAGATGTACGCGGCGGCCGAGGAGCTCCGCTTCGAGTACGCGGCGAAGCTCCGCGACGAGGTGAAGGAGCTCCGAAGAGAGCTCCAGGCCGATGGAGGCCGAAGCGGCGGCCGAAGCGGCGGCGAAGCCGCTGCTATCGGCCGTGGAGAGGCCCGGTAGGGCCTCGGTCACGGGCGTTTCCGGCCGTACTTGTCGGCCGTACGGAAACGACGGTCGCGCGTCGCTGTAGGGGCCGGATCTCATCCGGCCCGCGGTGCGAAGTTTCACGCCCGAGAACGCGGCCCTGCGGGCCGCTTCCCGGCCGATAACGGACTTCGTCCGTTTCGGCCTAGTTGTAGGACCCGAGGACGTTGTTCCGGTTGAGCGCGTGTAGGCGCTCGAGTCGGGGCTTGGCGGCCGAGGCTGCGGTGTGGTCGTCGTCGATTGTAGAAGTCGAGCCAGCCGGCGAGGGCGTGGCGGCGTTCGTCGCTGGTGTGGTAGATCGCGCCGTAGGCCCAGCCGCCGAGCAGGGTGCGGATGAAGCGCTCTGCTTTGCCGTTGGTGCGCGGCCGGTAGGGGCGGGTGCGGAGGTGCTTGATCCCGAGCGCCTTGCAGGCGAGCGCGTGGATCGCGGAGCGGTAGGCGGAGCCGTTGTCGGTCATCACCCGCTCGACGCGGATCCCGAAGGCGGCGAAGTGGGCGACCGCGCGGCGGAGGAAGCCGACCGCGGTCGACGGCCTTCTCGTCGGCGAGCACCTCGACGTAGACGAGCCGGGTCGCGTCGTCGATCGCGACGTGGACGTACTCCCAGCCGATCCCGCGGCTTCGGGTGCGCCGGTCGCCGTTGACGCGGTGGCCCGGCCGGCCGATCCGGCCGAGCTTCTTGACGTCGACGTGGACGAGCTCGCCCGGCCGCGGCTTCTCGTAGCGGTTCGGCGGCTCGAGCGGCTCCAGCCGCCAGAGCTTGCCGAGCCCGATCCGGGTCAAGATCCCCGAGACGGTCGAGACCGGCATCCCCAGCGTCTCGGCGATCTCCGCGCCGGTCATCCGCAGCCGGCGCAGCGCCGCGATCACCGCGACCCGCGCCTCGTCTGTCCGCGACGGCACCGACAGCCGGCGCCGAGCAACGATCGAACAGCCCCTGCTCGCCCTCGACGCGGTAACGGCGCAGCCACTTCGAGACCGTGCGCACGCTCACGCCGGCGGCCTCGGCCGCCGCCGCAGCGTCCAACCCTCACGCTCAACCCGATCGACCGCCAAGCGACGGCTGTGCGGACAGGTCCTCGCGTTAGCGTGCAACTTCATCCGGATCACCCTCCTTGGAGCTGGTGGCTTGGCAGCTCCAGCCTCCAAGGAGGCCCGGATGGAACAACGCTCTCAGGAACGCCTAGTTGTGGGACCCGCGACCTGTGAGACGCGGCTGATCGGCGGCCGGCCGCCGAGTGAGCTGTGCGGTCGGTGTTGGTTGTACCAGCGGAGGTAGCCGGGGAGTGCTCGGGCGCGGTGGCTGCTGGTCGGGTAGGCGAAGCGGTAGGCCCACTCGCGCAGCAGCGTCTTGACGAGCGCTTCGGCCTTGCCGTTGGTCTGCGGGCGGCGTGGGCCGGGTGTAGCGGCGGGCGATCCCGAGCTCGGCGCAGGCGGCCGCCCAGGCGTGGGAGCGGTAGCCGTTGCCGTTGTCGGTGAGGACGCGTTCGACGGCGATCCCGCGCTCGCGGTACCAGCCGACGGCGCGGCGCAGGAAGGCGACGCAGTCGGCGGGGCTCTCGCTCGGCAGCAGCTCGGCGTAGGCGAGCCGGGAGTGGTCGTCGATCGCCAGGTGCAGGTACTGCCAGCCGGCGTGGCGGTTGCGGGTCGAGCCGGTCGCCGTGGATGCGCTTGCCGACCGTCCAGAAGCGGCCGAGCTTCTTGATGTCGACGTGGACGAGCTCGCCCGGCCGCTCGCGCTCGTAGCGGACGACCGGTCCGCGCGGCGGCCGCCGCAGGCGCGAGACGCCGTAGCGGCGCAGCACCTTCCAGACGGTCGAGGCCGGCAGGCCGAGCTGAGCCGGCGACGATCAGCGGCCCCGCCTTCGCGTACTCGCGCGCCGCCAGGATGCGCTGCTCGAGCTCGCGCGAGAGCCGCCGCGGCTGGTGCTTGGGCACCGGCGGGCGGTCGGCGCAGCGCCGCCCAGCCGCCCTCCTGGTAGCGACGCCAGAGCCGATAGCCGGTCGCGCGGCTCGCACCGCAGGCGGCCGCGGCCGCCTGCGGGCTCTCCCGTCGAGCGATCAAGCGACACGAGCCGGCAGCGCGACTCGAACGAGAAACGCATCCGTCGCGGCGGGCATACTCGATCATGCATCTGGGCCTCCTGTGCGAGCTGGGTCTTGGTCGACCACAAGGCTCGCCGGAGGCCCGGACGCGATCAGCCGTCTCGCAGGTGTGTAGGCAACAACCGCCCTGAGCCGGCCCCCCGCTCCCGCCAACCAGCCTTCGGCTGTTTCGGACTAGAGCGCGCGCCCGTGAACGCGGCCCTGCGGGCCGCTTCCCGTCCGAAACCAGCCTTCGGCTGTTTCGGACTAGAGCGTCGGCCTAAAGCGGGAACCGTCGCTCGGCCACGAGCTCCGACCCGCCGGCGGCGAAGGCGTACGTCCGCGTGTGCAGCGTCCTGGCCTCCAGCTCGTAGACGTGCGCTCCCGAGGCTTCGCCCCGGCGGTGTGGCCTGGGCCGGCCGAGGCCGGGCGCGGTCGCCACGATCATCGGCCGGACGCCCGAGACGTCCGTCTCGAACTCGCCCCGGGCGACGATCGAGCTCTGGTGGACGTGGCCCGAGAGGACAAGATCGGCGCCCGCGTCGGCGAGCGCCGAAAGGATCTGCGTCCGCCGGAAGACCGGTCGCTTGGCCGTGCGCCAGGGCGCCGAGCAGAGGTGGTGGTGCAGGACGACCACGCGGAGCGCAACGGTATTGCCGCCGGCGAGCTCACCGGCCACGCGGCGAAGTTGGTCGCCGGAGACCACGCCTTCCTGGTAGAGCCAGCCGCGCACCGAGTTGACGCCCAGGACGCGAAGGCGATCGGAGCTGTACGCGGGCTCCGTCTCGGGCCAGGCCGCCTGGAACGCCTCAAAGGGGCGCAACAGGCGGGCGGGGGGGAGCATCGGGATGTCGTGGTTCCCGGGCACGGCCAGCACGGGAGGGCCGAGCGAGCGCAGAAAGCCGGCCGCCCGCCGGTGCTGGTCGGCGTGGTTGCGATGCGTGAGGTCACCGCTCGCCACGATCAGCTCCGGCTCGAGCTCTGCCACGAGCGCTCGCAGCGCCCCTTCGACGGCCTCGCGCCCCGCGTCGTGGCTGCCCACGTGGAGGTCGGAGACGTGGAGCAGGCGCCCGGTCACGCGCGTAGCGTAGTGGCGGCCCCGCGCGCGGCCTCTACCCTGAGCAGGTGCACGTCTTTGCGGTCTTCCTCGCCGCGGTCTCCGCTTGGATGGGCACGACGGCGCAGGTCGCCGAGCTCACTCCGCGGCAGAAGGCCGAGCTGCTCGTCGTCTCCTCGCCGCCGGCTCCCCGCGGCGTGGGCGGCGTGCTCTTGCACTACTGGCAGGTCGACGACCCCGTACCGCGGGGCGCGCTCGTGTACGTCGATCAGGAGGGCGGCCCCGTGCGCGCCTACCGGAACCTGCCGCCCGAGCGGGCCGCAGCGAGCTACCGGTCACCCGGCGAGGCGTTCGCCGCCGGACGGGAGACCGGCCGCGCGCTCCACCGCGTCGGCGTCGACGTCGACCTCGCGCCCGTGCTCGACTCGCCGACCGGGCCGCTCGGCTCACGTCAGTTCCACCGGGCCTCGATCGGCGTCGCCTTCGCACGCGGTCTTGCAACGACGGACGTGGCCGCCTGCGCGAAGCACTTCCCCGGTCTCGGCTCGACCGCGATCTCGACAGACAGCGGCCTGCCGGTGCACGGCGTCGTGCGCGCGAAGGAGCTGGCCGGATTCCGCGCCGCCGTGGAAGCCGGGGTTCCGTGCGTCATGGTCAGCCATGCCCGCTACCGACGGTTCGGCCCTCGGCCTGCCTCGCTCGAGCCGAAGGCCTACGAGCTGCTGCGCGAGCAGGGTTTCCACGGTGTCGCGATCACGGACGAGCTCGGGGTGCTGGGCCATGCGGGCGCGCCCGAGTGGGCCCGTCGCGCCGTGCTCGCGGGCGCCGACCTCGTGCTCTACTCGAGCCCGAGCGACGCGCGGCGTGCGATCGACTCGCTCGTTCCCCTGGCCCGCCGCGGCCTGCTCGACGAGCACGTCTTCCGCGTGCTGCGCTTCCGGGAGGAATATGGGCCCTCCTGAGCGAACTTCGGAGCAGCAGAGCCTGTCTCTATAGTGGAAACGATGGCCGACGAGTCCGCAGAAGTCTTCGACGACATGTACCTCGGCCTTCGCGCGGGCGCCGCCGGGCGCAAGCGCCGCCGGGGTGAATCGCTCTCGCCCGAGGAGAGGGAGGCTCTCGGCCGCTGGGAACGGCTCTCCACGTGGCGCAAGGCGTTCGCGATCGGCGGCTTCGTGCTAGGGACGTTCGGCCTCGGGTTCGCCCTCGGCGGCCTCGTGTTCGGTCGCCGCTCGAGCGCGTAGGGCTCAGGACCCGCCCGCCAGCCCAGCCTTCCTCCGCCTCACGGCGAGGTCCGGCGGGCGCCGCCTCAGGTGCCGAGAGGCGCGAGCGCCGCGCGGCCGGCGAACTCGGCCCCCGGGCCGAGCTCCTGCTCGATGCGCAGCAGGCGGTTCCACTTGGCGGTGCGCTCGGAGCGCGTGGTCGAGCCGACCTTGATCTGCCCTGCGCGCCAGCCGACCGCGAGGTCGGCCAGCCATGCGTCCTCGGTATCGCCCGAGCGTGCGGAGACGACTGTGGCGTAGCCTGCCGCCCGGGCACGGTCGACCGTGGCCTGCGCGCCGGACAGCGTGCCGCACTGGTTGGGCTTCACGAGCACGGCGTTCGCCGCGCCCTCGCGGACGCCGCGCTCGAGCCGGTCGACCTGCGTCACGAACAGGTCGTCGCCGAGCAGCTGGACGCTCGATCCCAGGCGCTGCGTCACCTCGGTCCAGCCCGACCAGTCGTCCTCGCTCAGCGGATCCTCGAGCGACACGACCGGGAAGTCGCGGCACCACGCCTCGAGCTCGTCGATCACGCCCGCCGAGTCGAGAGTGCGATCCTCGGCGGCCAGCACGTAGCCGTCCGGCCGTGGAGCTGCGTCGCGGCCACGTCGACCGCGATCGCCGCCTCGGCGCCCGGCGTCGAGGCCGGAGCGCTCGATCCCGGCGAGCAGGAGCTCGAGCGCCGGCACGGTTGGAAGCCAGCGCGAGCCCGAGGCCGCCCTCGTCCGCCACGAGCGACGCCGGCAGGCCCCGGGCAGCGGCGAGCTCCTCGGTGCGCTGCCGCACGCGCCACGCCCACTCGATCGCCTCGGCGAAGCTCGTCGCTCCGACCGGCACGACCAGGAAGTCCTGGACGTCGACGCCGGCCCGCGCGCATGCGCGCCGCCCGAGATCACGTTGACCATCGGCAGCGGGAGCAGCGGCTTCGCACCCAGCCGGCGCCAGAGGGGGACACCCTCGGCATCTGCCGCGGCGAGCGCAGCGGCGAGCGAGACGGCCAGGACGGCGTTCGCGCCCAGCCGGGAGAGGCCGGCTGTGCCGTCGAGCTCCCGTAGCGCTGCGTCGAGCGCGTCCTGGTCGGCGGCGTCCATCCCCGCGAGCTCCGCGGCGATCGGGCCGTTTACGGACTCGACGGCTTGCCGGACGCCTCTGCCGCCGTAGCGCTCGCCCCCGTCGCGCAGCTCGGTGGCCTCGTGGGTCCCGGTCGAGGCGCCCGAGGGAACGGTGGCCGACGCGTGCGCGCCCCCCGAGAGACGGATCTCGCACGCCACGGTCGGTGTTCCGCGTGAATCGAGCGCCTCCCAGGCGACGACGCCGTCGATCGTCGTCGAGCTCATCCCTGAAGCGCTTCCTCGAGGCGGCGCCACGCGGTCTCGAGCGTCGCGGGAGGATCCGTGACGAGCCTCGTGGCGTGAACGCGTGCCAGCAGCCGTTGAGGCTCGGTGAGGTACTCGGCAGGTGACTTGCCGTCCACGCGGGCGAGCATCAGGCAGCCGACGTGGCCGGCCAGCAACTCCGGATCGGGCACGAGCTCCCACGGCAGCCCGTACTCGTAGGACGAGACGAAGGCCTCCGCGCAGGCCCTGTAGGCGGCGGCGTCGGCCGGCCGGTGAATTGCCTTCAGCATCAGGTGGTTCAGCATGAACGCCGGGTCGAAGACAGGGTCGCCGACGTGAGCGACCTCGAAGTCGATCACCCACAGGGAATCAGGGCCCACGAGGACGTTCTTGGGCGAGAAGTCGCCGTGCACGAGACAGACGCGTGTGGCGAGCAGCTCCTCGGCATAGGCGCCGACGGGGCGGGCCAGGCTCGGCCAGCGGCGCATGACCGCGCGGTGGTAGGGATCGACGCGCAGCTGGTCGAACGCCTCGATGTCGCCGAAGCGCCGCGCGAGGTCGTCGTCGCGCAGCGTGGCCGCCTGCCAGGCCCGCAGGAGCTCGCCCAGCCGCCGGGCCACCGCCGGGTCCGCTTCGCCGGCGAGCAGGAGCTCCTTCCAGTTGCGCCAGCCGTCCGGAGCGCGCGCAATCGCCATGGCGCAGGCGTCCTCGTCGACGGCGAGCACCTCCGGGGTCGACCCGGGGACGATCTCGGCGGCGAGTCGAAGCGCATCGGCCTCGGTCAGCGTGCGCTCCCGTTTGGCGAGCCACTCCTCGGCCACCCGCAGACGCGGCAGCGCCTGCTTGACGACGACGTCCAGACCGGCGGCGTGAACCGCGAGGACGACGTTCGAGACGCCCCACTCGAGCTCCGTGGCCTCGACGGAGGCCCCGGCGTCGACGAGGCCGCGCTCCTCGAGCCACGCGCCGACGGTTTCCGTCGTCAGCAGATCCAACGCGCCGTCACCGTGAGCGGCGGCGGGTGTCAAGCCATGTGGATCTCGACGTCGTCGGCGACGCCGCCGAGGATCGTGTAGTCGGTGGGGGCCTCCTGGAGGATCGAGCCCGGCACGAGCTCCGAGACCGGCCCGTGCGCGACGAGGCGCGCGATGAAGCGCTGCCAGGACACGCCGCCGCCGAGATCGCCGTCGAGCCAGAAGCTCCGCTGCCGCGCGCCGAGGATCTCACGCGGACCGATCGTGTTCGCCTTCGGCGGCACCCACGACCAGTCGCCTCCGAACGAGTGCAGCGCGTTCTGCATGATCGTCATGGGATGGAGCTCGACGAGGCGTGCGCCGGCCTGCTTGTACGCGGCCAGGTCGCCGTCGAACTCGAGGCCGAGATGCGACTCCCAGAACGCGATGTGCCCGCACCACCCGATACCGCCGTAACAGACGTCGGCGCCGCCGAGGTCCTCGATCCGCTTCGAGTAGTCCTCGATCGCGTCGCGGGTCGGAAAGTGGATCTGGCTCTCCGGAGGGCGCAGGTCGGCGTCGACGAGGTCGAAGAAGCGCTCCCACATCGCGCGCTGGAACGAGCCGGGCCACGAGAGCGGCGCCGTGTCCCCGTCCTCGTTCGCGTACTCGTCCATGTTGAACGTGTGGACGTGCGCGAGCGAGAGGCGCTCGGTGTTGATCGCCTCGGCCGCGAGACGGTACTGGGGCATCGGGCCCACGGGGAAGATGCCGACGAACCGGCGGTTCTCGTCGCGGGCCTGCCGGATCCGGTTGACGATGTCCGTCGCGAAATCGCCGGTAGAAGTCCTCCGCCCGGTCGACGACGCGGATCCGGAACTCGGGATTCGGATGATTCGCAAGCTCGGCCCGCGTGATCGCGCGCACGCGCTCGCACTCGTCGCGGTCCCGGAAGCTGATGAACGAGGAAAGGTCGTAGGTGAAGTCGTCGGCCACGTTCGCCCTCCATTCGGTCGGCTAGGGAAGCAGTCGTCTCGTCGTGCCCCGCAGCCACGTGAGGCACTGGACGAAGCCTTCCGCGTAGCGCACGCCGCATTGCTGGCCGCGGTACCTGGCCGCGGTCTTCATCTCCTCCACGATGTCGACGCCGTCGTGGTCCCGCAGCCAGACGAGCTGCGACTGATGGGCCTCGAGCATCGACGCCTTGAGGTCGATGACGCCGCTGATGTCGACGTACTCCGTGGGCACGAAGCCGAGCCCGGCGACCGTGTCCATGTAGTAGATCGGAGTGACCAGATCGTGGCGCTCGCGCGCCGACTCGAGGTTCTTGAACGTCGCGTAGAAGCTGCATTCGAAGACGAGCTTCGACGTCTCGTTGTGGTCGCCCATGTAGTCGCCAGGCGCGTGCGTGATGATCACGTCGGGCCGCGTCGTCCCGCACGACATCGACGACGAGGCTCTTCTGGGCGGGGTCGGCCGCGTTCACCTCGCCGTCGGAGAGGCCGAGGCATCGGTGCTCCGCGCCGGCGATCGACGCGGCCTGCCGAGCCTCTTCGAGCCGCATCCGAGAGATCTCCTCACGGGAGTACACGAAGCTCCCCATGTCACCCGTCGTCGCGTGACACATGACGACCTCGTGCCCGTCGGCGACGAAGCGGGCGATCGTGCCGCCGCAGAGGATCTCGAGATCGTCGGGGTGGGCGCCGACGCAGAGCACGCGCATGCAGGGCTCCTTGACCGTGTGTGGCGCGATGCTAGAGAGTTCCGGTGTCCGGAAGCAACCGGTGGGAGGCAGCGTGCAGCAATTCGATCGCTCGAAGTTCGACCACATCGGGGTCGTCACCGAGATGAAGCAGCCCAAGGAGAGCTGGGTCGAGGCGACCCGCGTGTGGGTGACGAGCCCCCGCGAGCATCCCTACAACATCGAGTTCCTCCGGTTCGAGCCGGACACGCCCGTGACCGGGCCGCTGCGCACGGATCCGCACGTCGCCTATCGCGTCGACGACGTCAATGCCGCGATCGAGGGCCACGAGGTCCTGCTCGGCCCGTTCGACGCTGCGGGGACGGGTTTCTGCCTCGTCGCGTTCGTCGACGTCGGCGGCGCGCTCGTCGAGTTCATGCAGTACGCGAACCCCGATGAAGAGGGCTGGTTCTAGAGCTCAGGCGTCCTCGACGAGGGGGTTGGCCCCGTCCTCCAGGGGGAGCCCGACGGCCGCGCCGCCCTCCTTGATCGAGCGGTAGGCCGCCATCGTCACCTCGACGCCGAGCAACGCGGCCTCCGCGTTGCTGTCCGGCGGCACGCCCGTCTCGATCGCCTGCTCGAGCTGACCGAACGGCGTGAGCGTCTCGAACGGGCCGACGTACTCCTCGGCGGAGAGCTCACGGCCGTCGCGGATCACGAGGTCGAGCTGGGGGAGCACGGTCAGGTTCGCGTCCGCGAACTGCACCTGGAGGACGTTCTGCCAGTTCTCGGGGGCCAGCGCCTCCTCGACGCTCATCGACGGGAGCGACCCGATCGTCTGCTTGCCTGCCGCAAGGGTGGCGTAGAAGTCGCCGTAGTCGGCGACGATCTGGCCGAAGTTCTCGACGTCGGCTGCGCGGTAGGGATCCCACGTCTTCCTCCACTTGGCCTGGACTGAGAGCGGGCGGCCCCAGAGAGCGACCATGTAGTCGATCGCGTAGCAGCCCATGTTGGTGAGCTCCCCGCCGCCGGCGGCCGCCGGCGGATCGAGGCGCTCCGGCCAGACGTCGGCGAGCGGGAAGTCGACCGGGAACGTCATCCCCCAGCTGTGGGCGTAGTGCAGAGGCTGCCCGTAGACGCCGCGCCGGACCTCGTCGAGCAGCCTCGCCGTGACCGGGTTGAACCGGATCACGACGATGTCGTGGACGAGCTGGACGCCGTGGCGCGCGACCGCGTCCACGATGCGCCGGGCCGAGTCGAGGCTCTCGCACATGGGCTTGTTCAGGAAGACGTGCTTGCCGGCCTTCGCCGCTCGCTCGACCCAGTGCGCCTTGTCGCCGGGGTCGCAGCTGATCGCGATCACGTCGATCTGCGGATCGTCGACGAGCTCGTCGTGTGCTGCCCGCAGCGGCATCCCGAGGGCCCGCGAGAGCGAGTCAGCGCGCCGGGGGTCGTCCTCGGACCCGCCGACGAGCTCGGCGCCGGCCTCCGCCCGCAGCGCGGCGACGACGAACTCACCGTGCGTGCAGCAGTTGCCGAGGACGCCGACTCGCAGCTTCGCGCCTGTCACCTCGATCGATGCGGGCTAGCGCCGGGGGCCGGGCCCCTCCGTCCGCCTGCGCTTGGCCTTGTACTTCTTGTTCGGCCCGAGGTAGTGAACCTCGCTGTAGACGAACGGCCGGTAGAAGGGCTCGTACAGGAACGCCTGGTCGAGCGTCGACTCGTCGAGCGACCACAGAGGAGGCCAGTCGACGACCTCGCGGTGCGACGGCCAGACGCGGACGATCTCGCCTTCCGGCGGCTTCACGCGCGTGCTTTCCGGGCGCCGGTGGACCCCGAAGACCTTGAGCGCCATGCGACCGAAGATGCAGAGCACGCTGTAGGCCTCGACGTCCTCCCGGTTCTCCCCGAGCGGGACGAGGAGGCGGGCGGCGAGCACGCCGACGTGATCCTTGCGGTAGCGGCCGTAGCCGACGAAGACGTCCTCATGGGGCTCGCCCTGCCGGCGGACGGCCTCGCGATGCCAGGGTGGAACACCTTCTCCCTTCCCTTCGACCGCGAGGACGGCGTAGGCCTGCCTGGCTCCCCAGGCGGCGAGCGCGCGCTGTTCCTGAGCGTCGTAGTCGCGCCGCCGGCTCGCGATCATCGGTGCCAGGAGCAGTCGGGCCTGCTCGTCGAGCTTTCCGAACTTCTTCGCGCAGGGGCCGCAGAGCGAGCGGGCCGAGTACTCACCGACGTCGAGCTCGGCGCGCTCGTCGATCGCCGCGTCGATCGACTCGTGGAGCCGGTCGACGGGCTGTACCGCGCCGAGCTCCGCGTGGGACGGCGTGCCGTACGGGAGCGCGTCGACCGGCGACTCGGCCTGCCGCGCCCGGTAGTCGCCGCTCGCGACGAGATGCTCCATGCGGGAGCCCGTGAGCCCGACCTGATCGACGGCCCACGGAGGTATCCCGGGGTCGTCGACGGTCGCCTTGCGTCCGCAGTAGAAGCACTGATCGGCCATGCCGAAACGTTAGACGGCTCGGCGTTGGCCGAGGCGTGAGCTAGGCTCAGCGCGGCATCTGGCGACCGACCGACGGAGGACGCGCCATGGCGACTGGATGGCTCATCCACGAGCTCTACTTCTGGTACGACACGCGAAGCGCGTGCGGGCTTCATGCCGGCGAACGGCCGCACGATCGAGCCAGAGACGCACGCGGAGAACCCGGCCACGAAGCGGCGGTTCCGCAACCTCGTCGAGGTCAGCGGCCTGCTCGCCGAGCTCGTGCAGCTCGAGCCGCGGCCGGCGACCGAGGAGGAGATCCTCCGCTGCCACGGGCGCGAGTACCTCGAGCGAGATCAAGGCGCTGTCGGCAGACAACGGCGGCGACGCCGGCGAGCTGACGCCTTTCGGCCCGGGCGGCTACGAGATCGCGCTCCTCGCCGCCGGCGGTGTCATCACGCGCGATCGACGCCGTGCTCGACGGCACCGTCGACAACGTCTACGCGCTCACCCGTCCGCCCGGTCACCACGCGGAGCCCGACCTGGGCCGCGGCTTCTGCATCTTCGCGAACGCCGCGATCGGCGCCGAGCACGCACGGGAGGCGCGCGGGCTCGACCGGGTCGCCGTCGTCGACTGGGACGTCCACCACGGCAACGGGACGCAGAAGATCTTCTGGGAGGACCCGAGCGTCCTCACGATCTCGAGCCACCAGGACAACAACTATCCGCCCGACTCGGGTCACGTGCACGAGGTGGGCGCGGGCGCGGGCGAGGGGTACAACCTGAACATCCCGCTGCCGCCGGGGTCGGGCGTCGGGGCCTACGTCGCCGCCTACGAGCGCGTGGTCGCGCCGGCGCTCCGGGCGTTCAAGCCGGAGCTGATCATCGTCGCCTCCGGGCTCGACGCCAGCGCCATGGACCCGCTCGCGCGCATGATGATGCACTCGGACGGCTACCGGCAGCTCACGCGGCTCCTGATGGACGTCGCCGAGGACGTGTGCGACGGGCGCCTCGTCGTCGAGCACGAGGGCGGCTACTCGAGCGCCTACGTGCCGTTCTGCGGGCTCGCCGTCGTCGAGGAGCTCGCGGGCGTCAGGAGCGCCATCGACGATCCGTTCCTCGCAGATCTTCCAGGGCGTCGGCGGCCAGGAGCTGCAGCCCCACCAGGACGCGGCGATCGAGGCGGCGGAGGCGAACCTGGCCCGGCTCGCCGCGGTGTAGCTCCCGGGCCCTGGCGTGGGCGCCCGCCTCGGCCTGATCGTCAACCCGGTTGCGGGCATCGGCGGCCGCTACGCGCTGAAGGGCAGTGACGACCCGCGTCTCGTCGAGGAGGTGCGGGCGCGCGGAGCGGAGGCCGTCTCACCGGCCCGGGCCGTGGACGCGCTCGGCGTGCTGGCCGCCTCACCCGACGTGGAGCTCGTCACCTACCCGGGCGCGATGGGCGAGGAGGAGGCGTCGTCGGCGCGGGCTCGTTCGCCCGGGTGATCGGGACGCTCGGCGCCGAGACGACGGCGGCGGACACGCGGTCGGCCGCGGCGGCCATGGTCGGACGACGGGGTCGACCTCCTCCTCTTCGCGGGCGGCGACGGCACGGCCGTCGACGTGCTCGAGGCCGTCGGCGACCGGGTGCCGGTGCTCGGCATCCCGGCCGGGGTGAAGATGCACTCGGCCGTCTTCGCCGTCAACCCGCGCTCGCGCCGGCCGGCTGGCGCTGCTCGTCGCCGAGGGCCGCGTCGCCTCGACGGTCGAGGCCGAGGTGATGGACGTCGACGAGGACGCGCTGCGCGCGGGCACGATCTCGCCGCGGCTCTACGGCTATCTCCGCGTGCCCGTCGAGCCGGGGCTGCTCCAGGGCGGCAAGGCCCGCACGGCGGCGAGCGACCGCGCCGCCCAGCAGGCGATCGCCGCTCACGTCGTCGACCGCCTGCTCGACGAGCGGCTCTTGCTTCGTCGGGCCGGGCACGACGACGCGGGCGGTGATGGAGGCGCTCGGGCTCGAGAAGACCGTGCTCGGGGTCGACGTCGTGCGCGGCCGGGAGCTCGTCGCCGTCGACGCGGACGAAGAGACGCTGCTGCGGCTGGTCGGCGGCGGAGCCCGCTCGCGTGATCGTCACGCCCGTCGGCGGCCAGGGCTTCCTGTTCGGACGCGGCAACCAGCAGCTCAGCGCGGACGTGCTCGGGCAGATCGGCAGCGAGAACGTCGTCGTGCTCGCCACGGAGTCCAAGCTCGCCGCGCTCGCCGGCCGGCCGCTGCTCGTCGACACCGGCGACCCCGCCGTCGACGCCGCGCTCGCCGGCTACGTGCGCGTCGTCACCGGCTACGACCGCGTGGTCGTGTACCGGATCGTCCGACGGCGTGATCTAGCCGAAACAGCCGGAGGGCTGGTTTCGGGCGGGGAGCGGCCCGGAGGGCCGCGTTTCAACGGAGCGCGGAGCATCAGAGCCCGGGCCGCATGAGATGCGGCCCCTACAACCGCGGATCGGAGCGATCCGCCGCCCGCCCGACCCTCGGCCGTCCTATGGTTCACGGTCCACGGTCGCCCACAGGGAGGAGCCGCATGGCAAGCGCGAGAACGCGAGTCCACCCGTACATCCCGAACTCCGTCCCGGAGGTCAAGGAGGCCATGCTGCGCGAGGTCGGCGCCGGGGAGCGTCGACGAGCTCTACGGCGCGATTCCGGACCGGCTGCGCTTCGAGGGCCTGCTCGATCTCGAGCCGGCGCTTCGCTCCGAGGTCGAGCTGCGGCGCCACCTGGAGGGAATGCTCGAGCGCAACCGCAGCTGCAAGGAGACGCTGTCGTTTCCTCGGCGGCGGCTGCTGGCAGCACCACGTGCCGGCCGTCGTGGACGAGATCGTCAACCGCGGCGAGTTCCTGACCGCCTACTACGGCGAGAGCTACACCGATCACGGCAAGCTGCAGGCGCTCTTCGAGTACGCGAGCCTGATCGGCGAGCTCGTCGAGCTCGACGCGGTCAGCCAGCCGACGTACGACTGGGGCACGGCCGCGGCGACCGCGATCTGCATGGCGGGCCGCGTGACCGGCCGGGGCCGCGCGCTCGTCCCGGCGTCGATCTCGCCGGAGCGGCTCTCGGTCATGCGCGGCTACTGCGGGCCGTGGGTCGAGCTCGAGGCGCTGCCGTTCGACGCGAGCGACCGGCCTCGCTCGACCTCGACGCGCTGCGGGGCGCGCTCGGCGACGACGTCGCGTGCGTGTACGTCGAGAACCCGGGCTACCTCGGGGTGATCGAGACCCAGTCCGCCGAAGTCGGCCGGCTCGCCCACGAGGCGGGCGCGCATGTTCGTCGTCGGCGTCGACCCGATCTCGCTCGGCGTGCTCGAGGCCCCGCCGCGCTACGGCGCGGACGTCGTCTGCGGCGAGCTGCAGCCGCTCGGCGTGCACATGCACTACGGCGGCGGCCTCGCCGGCTTCGTCGCGACGCCGGACGAGGAGCGCTGCGTCGGCCGAGTACCCGACCTTCCTCGTGGGCATCACGTCCGACCGGCGTCGAGGGCGAGTACGGCTTCGGCGAGGTCGTGTGGGAGCGCATGTCCTACGTCACGCGCGGAGAGTCCAAGGAGTACGCGGGCACGACGCAGAACCTCTGGGCGATCGCCGTCGCCGTCTACCTCTCGCTGCTCGGGCCGCAGGGGATCCGCGGAGCTCGGGCGAAGGGCTCATGCAGCGTTCGCGCTACGCGGCGCAGCGTCTCTCGGAGCTCCCGGGCGTGACGGCGCCGGCGCTGTCCGCGCCGTTCTTCAAGGAGCTCGTCGTCTCGTTCGCGGACACCGGCAAGACGGTGTCCGAGATCAACGCGCGGTCCTGCTCGAGCGGGGGATCTACGGCGGCAAGGACCTCTCCGGACGAGTTCCCGCGAGCTCGGGCCAGAGCGCGCTCTACTGCGTCACCGAGCTCCACACGAAGGCCGACATCGACCGGCTCGTCGACACCCTCGCGGGAGGTGATCGCGTGACCCCGCTACGGCCTTTCCATCAGGCGAGCTGGAACGAGCCGATCGTGCTCGAGCTCGGCACTCCGGGGGAGCGTGGCCTCCTTCTGCCCGAGTTCGAGCCGGCGATCGCGGAGTCGCCGCTGGCGGACGTCCCGGCCAGGAGCTGCGGCGCTCGACGCCGCCCGCGCTGCCGGAGCTCTCGCAGCCGCAGGTGCTGCGCCACTACCTGCGCCTCTCCCAGGAGACGCTCGGCGACGACGTCGACATCCACCTCGGCCTCGGCACCTGCACGATGAAGTACAGCCCGCAGGTCAACGAGGAGCTGATCCGGTCGCCCAAGGTCGCCGACCTGCATCCCGACCAGGACGACGAGACGGTGCAGGGGCTGCTCGAGGCGATGTGGCGCTTCGAGCGGATCCTCTGCGAGATCTCGGGCATGGACCGCTTCACGCTGCCAGCCCGGCGGCGGCTCGCAGGCCGTCTACGCGAACGCCGCGCATGATCCGGGCCTACCACGCCGCCCGCGGCGAGGAGCAGCGCGACGAGATCGTCACGACGATCTTCTCGCACCCGTGCGACGGCGCCGGGCCCGGCAACGGCCGGCTTCAAGGTCGTCACGCTGTACGCCGGCGACCGAGGCTACCCGGACGTCGAGCGCGATCAAGGCGGCCGTCTCGGAGCGCACGGCCGGGCTCATGATCACGAACCCCGAGGACACCGGCATCTTCAACCCGCAGATCGACGAGATCGTCGAGGTCGTCCACGACGCGGGCGGGCTCTGCCACTACGACCAGGCCAACGCGAACGGCATCCTCGGGCATCACCCGGGCCCGCGACGCCGGCTTCGACCTGTGTCAGTTCAACCTGCACAAGACGTTCTCGTCGCCCCATTGCTCGATGGGCATGCCCGTCGGCGCCTCGGGAGTGACGGCGGAGCTGGCGCGCTTCCTGCCGGCGCCGACCGTCGAGCACGACGGCGGCCGCTTCTACCTCGACTACGACCGGCCCGACTCGATCGGCAAGGTGCGCGCCTTCCACGGCGTGCCGGCGACCGTCGTGCGCGTCGTACGCGTGGGTGCTGTCGCTCGGCGCGGAGGGTCTGCGCGAGGTGGCCGAGGTCGCGGTGCTGAACAACAACTACCTCGCGAAGAAGGTCGCGGAGCTCCCGGGCTTCGCCGTCTCGTACGCGGACGCGAACGGCGACCGTCGCCTGGAGCAGATCCGCTACAGCCTCGAGCAGCTGAAGGAGGACACCGGGCTCGGGACGCTCGACGTCGCCCGCCGCACGTCCGACTTCGGCGTCGCGCAGTACTTCCCGAGCCACGAGCCCTGGATCATCCCGGAGCCGATGACCCTCGAGCCGGCCGAGACGGTGTCACGGGCCGATCTCGACACCTACGTCGCGGTGCTCGAGCAGGTCGCGCGCGAGGCCTACTCCGAGCCGGAGGTCGTGCGCTCCTCGCCGCACCGGAGCACCGTGCACCAGATCGACGCCGGCGCGCTCGACGACCCGGAGCGGTGGGCGCTCACCTGGCGCGCGTCGGCAGCGAAAACAGGCGGCGAGCCCGGTTGAACCGGGCGTCACGAGCGGTTAGTGTCCCTAACCATCGTCGATGGCGTTAACGCAGCGGCAGAGCGGAGGAGGGCCCGGTCGGCAGCCGTCGGTCGCGCCTGCGGGCCTCGAGGAAGCCGCTTGAATCACCTGAGGCAAGGCGTTATGGTCACCGACACGGGCGAGGCTAACCGTTGGGCGTTCCCGTCGTCTCAACGGTCGAAATCGTTTTCCGGGGAGGGCGAAAGGAGTTGAGGATGAGTGAGGAGACACCAGTAACCCCCGATGAGCCTGCAGAGGGGGGACGCGTCAGCCGCAGGAAGTTCCTCGGCGGCGTGGCGGGCGCCGGGCTCGGCGGTCTTGCGATCGCCGGCGTCCTGGCCGCCTGCGGCGGCGACGACGAGGAAGGTGCCGCGCCGGCACCGGCCCCACCCGGTGAGGAGCCGGCGCCCACGACGGCACCTGGCCAGACGGCAGCGGACACGAGCCAGCCGATCGTGATCGGCTCGGCGTATCCGGTGATCAACGCAGCGTCCGACGCCGAGCAGATGGAGCGAGGCTCGGGCCTCGCGATCGAGGAGGTCAACGCCGCCGGCGGCGTGGCCGGGCGCACGATCGAGCACGAGATCGTCGACATGAACAGCTTCGACGCCGAGAGCGTCTCGAGCGGGATGAACGATCTCGTCAGCAAGGAAGTCGACGCGGTCATCTTCGGCTACCACAACGTGTTCGATCCGAACGACATCCTGGCCGCCTACGGCGCGCCCTTCCTGAACGCGTCGACGTCGATCGATCAGGTCACGCGGCTGAAGGCGGACCCGGAGAAGTACAAGAACATCTTCCAGGCCGACCCGACGGAGGTGCCGTACGGCCTGGGCTTCCCGCCGTTCCTCGAGACACCTGATCGCCCAGGGCCTCTTCGGCCCGCCGTCGAAGACGATCTACATCATCGAAGGGGACATCCCGTACGGACAGCAGATCTCGCAGTCTTGCCAGGAGGCGGCTCCCGAGCTGGGCTGGGAGGTCGTCGGCGTCGACCCGGTCGACACCGCGGGAGGGACGGCCCCGGTGGCCGACTGGACGCCGTTCATCTCCAAGGTGAAGGACTCGGGCGCGGCCGTGACCTTCAACACCCACTGGAACCCGGCCGACCACGCCGCGTTCATGAAGGCATGGGCGGCGGATCCGGCGGACTCGTTCGTCTACCTGCAGTACGGCGCGTCGGTCCCCGAGTTCCTCGAGATCGCCGGCGACGCGGCCGAAGGCGCCGTCTGGGCGACGGTGCTCGGCACGATGAACGACCCGGTTGGCCTGGCGTTCCAGGAGCGCTACCAGGCCAAGTGGGACGCGCCGGCCGGCTTCTCGAACGCCGGCACCGGCTACGACGAGGTCTACCTGCTGGCCCACGCCTGGGGCAGTCACCGGCGACACGCGGAACTTCGACGCCAACATCGCCGAGCTCAAGCGCAACATCTACCGCGGCGTCTCGGGCGGCTACTGGTTCGGCTCGGAGGAGGCGAACTTCTGCCTGGCGTACCCGAGCGAGATGCCCGATCCCTCGCTCGGCAACCCGCACCTGTTCTTCCAGATCCAGCCCGACGACAGCGGGGCCCTGTCGCACCAGATCATCGATCCGGCGCCGTACATCCAGACGGAGTACGTCAAGCCGTCCTGGTTGAGCTTCTAGGAGGCTGATCGAAGAAAAGGTCGAAGACGCGTGTCGCTTGTCTGCAGCGAGATCCGGGCGCTGTACGGCGGCTTCGTCGCCGTGGACGGCGTCTCGCTCTCCGTCGAGGGTGGGCACATCCTCGGAGTGGCGGGGCCGAACGGGGCAGGCAAGACCACGCTCTTCGACGTTCTCTCCGGATACCACAAGGCTGACAGCGGGCGCGTCGAGCTGAACGGGGACGACATCACGAAGCTCCCCGTTCACTCCCGCGTCCGCCGCGGCCTTGCCCGGACGTTCCAGTCGCCGATCGTGCCGACCGACCTGACGGTCGGCGACACGATCGAGGCGGCCCGGATCGCCTGGTCGCCGAAGCTCGATCGAGAAGAGGTCGGCGCCTGCCCGGGCGCTGGCTCGTTTCACGACGGCGGACACGGTCGTCTGCGGCGGCCTCGACACCCTCGACCGCCGCAAGCTCCTGCTCACGTGCGCGCTCATGCGCAAGCCGAGCGTCCTGCTTCTCGACGAGCCGTGCTCGGGGCTCATGCAGGACGAGATCGACGAGATGGACGAGATCATCCGCGAGGTGACGGCGGAGACGGGAATGGCGGTGGTCGTCGTCGAGCACCGACTCGAGCTGCTGCACGCCGTCGCAGAGACCGTCGCTGGTCATGGACGCGGGCAAGGTCATCGCCGAGGGGCCGCCCGCGACCGTGTTCGACAACCCGGTCGTCCGCGCGGCGTACTTCGACGCGCCGCAGGCTGCATGACGAAGGTCCTCGAGGTTCGCAAGCTCTCTGCGGGCTACGGGCCGCTGCGCGTGCTCCACGACATCGATCTCGCCGTCGAAGCCGGGGAGCGCGTCGGCCTCGTCGGGCTGAACGGGCACGGCAAGACGACGCTCCTGCGCTCGGTCATGGGCATGGTCGACTGGCGCCGGGGCGAGATCGAGCTCGACGGCAAGTCGATCATGAAGACGCCTGCGCACAAGCTCGCGCGGTCGGGAGTCGTGCTCATCCCGCAGGGCGACGCGCTCTTCCCGGGCCTCTCGGTCAGGGACAACCTCGACTCGGGCGCGTTCGCCACCGGATGGCGCGAGCGCAAGCGGCGCCGCGATAGGGTCCTGAAGCTGTTCCCCCGGCTCGCCGACCGGCTCGGCCAGGCGGCCGGCACGCTGTCCGGCGGCGAGCGGCGCATGTGCTCGCTCGGGCGAGGCCTCATGTCCGACGCCCGCATCTTCCTGATCGACGAGCCCTCGCTCGGGCTCGCGCCCGGCATCGCCGCGGGCCTCTACTCCACGCTCAGGGAGCTCGATCTCGAGGGCGGCACGCTCGTCCTCGCGGAGCAGAACCAGTCGCTGCTCGAGGGGTGGATCGACCGGATCGTGAAGGTCCACGGCGGGCAGATCGTGGGCATCGATCCCGGGTCGACGGACACGCCGCCGAGGGGACGGCAGGCAGCGACGGACAGGAGGTGGAGGGGTGACCGATCTCATCACCACCATCAATCTCGCCGCCATCTACGGGCTGGTCGGCGTCGGGATCTCGCTCACGTGGGCCGGCCTCGGCTTCCTGAACCTCGCGCACGGGGTCACGTTCGCGGCCGCAGGCTACGGCGCCTGGTGGGCGCAGGAGAACATCTCCGGTCACCCGTCGGTCATCTTCCTCGGCGGCATCATCGTCGGGGCGGTCGCAGGGGCGATCATCTGCATCAGCGTCTTCCTGCCGCTCGACGGCAGGATCAACTGGCCCTTCCGCTCGATGATCGCATCGCTCGGCCTCGCGATCATCGGCGTCAACGTGTACCTGCTCGTCTTCGGACCGCAGCGAAAGTCGATCGACTTCCTGTTCGGGACGACGAAGTTCACGATCGGGGACACGACGATCACCGCCGACCAAGAGCGGTGCGATCATCAGCGCCACCGTCGTGATGATCCTCGTCGTGGTCGGGCTCATGAAGTCGAGGATCGGTCTCGGCGTGCGAGCGCTGACGCAGAACCCCGAAGGCGCCGCGCTCGTCGGCATCGGCCGCAAGCAGTCGGCGTTCGCCATCCTCATCATCTCCGGCGCGCTCGTCGGCTTCGCGGCCGTGCTGCTCTCGCAGACGTTCTACCCGGAGCCGAACATCGGCTACCTGCCGCTCGTCAAGGGGCTGATCGTCGCCCTGCTCGGCGGCCTCGGCAGCGTCCTCGGCACGGTGATCGCGGCGCTCCTCGTCGCAGGCACGGAGGCGGTGACCATCCACTATCTCGATGCGAGCTGCGTGCTCCTGACCCAGTTCGCGCTGATCGCCATCGTGCTGCTCGTGCGGCCTCGCGGCGTGGCGGGGATCCTGGAGACGATCCCGTGCGTAGCCTGCTGACCCCCAAGAACGCCACCGACGCGGTGTTCTGGGGCGGCTGCCTCGCGGCGGCGCTCCTCCTGTTCTTCGTCGTCTACGACAACAACAACTTCGCGGGGCACTGGAACATCTTCGCGCTGTACGTCTCGATCAACCTGATGTGGATGCTCGTGATCGGGACGGCGGGCATCTACTCCTTCGCCACCGTCGCCGTCGTCGGCGCCTGCGCGTACCTCGGCGCGTACATCTCGGGCGGCTCGCAGGCGGGCTCGGACATCGAGAGCGCGCGATCGCTGAACATCGTCCTGATGCTGCTCGGTGCGGCTGCGTTCGGCGCACTGATCGGGGCGCTCATCGCGGCGCCGACGATCCGTCTGCGAGGGGTGTACTTCGCCCTCTTCACGATCGGCCTCGTCGAGGTGGCGCGGGCGATCGTGAAGCAGCACGAGGTCCTGGGCAAGAGCATCGGCCTCTTCGGCGGGACGAGGTTCCTCAAGGAGGCACAGACCTCGACCGAGACAGGGCGCAACATCCACTTCTTCGTGGGCCTCGCCCTGATCGTCTTCTGCCTGCTCGTGTACCGCGCTCGTCGACAGCGGGCAGGCTCGGCCTGCTGCTGCGGACGGCGCGCGAGAGCGAAGGCGTTGCGAGGGGGCTCGGCATCGACGTCGTCCGGGCGCGGTTCGCCGTGTTCATCATCTCCTCGGCCGTGCTCGGCCTGATCGGGGGCTTCTACACGGGCTTCTACGGCGGCGTCTCGCTGACGATCTTCGACTTCAACACCCTCCTGCTGCTGCTCGCCATGATCGTCGTCGGCGGCGTCGGCTCGGCGAAGGGCGCGATCGTCGGCACGGCGCTGCTGCTCTACATCGACCGGACGTACGCCGATCTCGACAATCCCGCCTGGCGCTTCGTCTGGATCGGCATCATCATGTTCGGGATCACCCTCGGGACGACCCGCGGCATCGTCGGGCTGCCGGCGCAGATCCGCGGGTACATCCAGCGGCGCCGGGCGCGGCGGGCGACCGGGCGAGGCCGAGCCCGTGCCCACCCCGTCAGAGCTCGAAGTCCCGGGTCTCTAGCCGCCGTGGGCCTCGACCGCGGCCTTTCCGAGGCGGTGCTCGCGCGGGTCGACTCCCTCCGGGACGAGCTGGTGGAGGCGCTGTCCGCCGCCGTGCGGATCGAGAGCGTCAACCCGAAGTACCCGGGCCAGGTCTACGACGAGGTCGTCGGCGGCGAGGGCGAGGTCGCCAAGCTCGTCGGCGGAGATCTACCGCGGCATCGGGCTGCGAGGTCGACCTGTTCGCCGTCGAGCCGGGCCGCGAGAACGCGGTCGGCGTGCTGAAGGGCGCCGGCGGCGGCCGGTCGCTGATCTACAACGGCCACGTCGACGTCGTCCCGCCGGGCGATCCGGCCAACTGGAAGAGCGGCTCGCCGTTCTCCGGCAAGATCGACGCCGACCGCGTCTGGGGCCGCGGCTCGACCGACATGAAGTCGGGGATCCTGGCGCAGGCCTTCGCGGCGCGCGCGCTCGGTCGAGTGCGGCGTGCAGCTCGAGGGCGACCTGATCCTCGAGGCGGTCGTCGGCGAGGAGGTCATGGACCACGAGTGCGGCGTCACCGCGACGGTCAAGCGCGGCTACGCCGCCGACGCGGCGGTCGTCTCGGAGCCGAGCTCGCCGCCGGCGCCGCTGGCGGTCGTGCCGGTGAGCCCCGGCCTGTGGTGGTTCTCCGTCACCGTGCCCGGCAAGGCGTCGCACGCGGCGATGCGGGCGCACACGTTCCGGGCCGGCGGCCTCGGCGCGTCGGTCGGCGTCAACGCGATCGACAAGGGCGTCGAGATGTTCCTGGCGATACGCCAGCTCGAGGACGAGTGGGGCCAGACGAAGCGCCATCCGCTCTTCCCGCCCGGTCACTTCACGATCCACCCGGGTGTCGTCGCCGGCGGCCCGAAGGGCGTGCTCGTGCCGTTCTTCATCTCCGAGTTCATGACGATCGAGTACTGCTGCTGGTACCACCCCGACGAGGATCCGGAGGACGTGAAGCAGGAGATCGAGGACCACGTCAAGCGTGCCGCCCAGCTCGATCCGTGGCTGCGCGAGCACCCGCCGGTGATCGAGTGGAAGCTCAACTGGCCGGCGTTCTCGGTCGACCCCGAGCATCCGATCTGCGTCGCGGTCGGGGACGCCCACGAGCGTCGCCGCGGCGGGCACGCGCTTCGCCGGGCGGCCGGAGGTGCACGGCTTCGCGGCCGTCGAGGACGTGCTCGTTCCTGAACCTCGGCGGCGTCCCGGCGATCAGCTACGGGCCCGGCGACCTGCGGGTCGCCCACGCCGACGACGAGCACGTCCTGATCGACGAGCTCGTGACGGCCTGCAAGACGTACGCGGTGCTCGCCATGGAGTGGTGCGGGGTTGCCGAGGCACCCGCCTAGATCCGTCTCACAGAAGGAGCCATGACCTGATGATCATCGACAGCCACGCCCACGTCTCGCGCGCCGACTGGTCGTCGCCGAAGTTCCTCGAGGAAGTGATCGAGCCCGCCATGCGCGCCTCGGGCGGGGAGATCCCGTCCACCGTGTACGAGGGCACGGACATTCCGGCGATGATGGAGTCGTACAGGGCGGCGGGCGTGGACAAGGTGTTCCTCTACGCGGTCGCGCCGCGAGAGCCGAAGACGTTCGGGCGTGATCCCGCCACGCGGGAGATCGCCGGGGCGCACGTCTCGAACGACTACATCGCCGAGGTGTGCAGCCAGTATCCGGATCTCACGGTGCCGGTCATGGCCGTCAACCCGCGCTACGAGGGAGACACGGTGCTCGGCGAGATGGAGCGCTGCGTCCGCGAGTTCGGAGCGAAGGCGGTCAAGCTCTACCCGACGTACAACCACTATCGCCCGGACGACCGCGAGTGGTGCTGGCCGATCTACGCGAAGGCGATGGAGCTCGGGATCCCGGTCATCGTCCATCAGTCGTGGACGACGCTCGTCGACGCGCCGATGAAGTACCAGTACCCGGCGCAGCTGGACGACGTCGCCCGGGACTTCCGCGACCTCGTGCTGATCTGCTGCCATTTCGGCGTGCCCTGGATCGAGGAGGCCATGGCGCTCGTCGGCAAGCACACGAACGTCTACGTCGACACCAGCTACTGGGCGACGATCGAGGATCCGGAGATCGTGCTCCGCCATCTCCTGCGCTGCCCGCGCTACGGCTGCACGTACGACCGCATCCTCTGGGGCACCGATTTCCCGGTGACGCCCCCGGCCCCGAGCCTCGAGCTCTTCCGCGAGACCCTGCCGGCCCTGGCGGAGAAGCTCGGGCTCGCCCCGATTCCCCAGGAGGGTCTCGACCTGATGCTCGGCGGGAACGCGGCGCGGATCTACGGCCTCGAGTGAGAGCGCCGGGCGTCGCGCCGCCCGCGAGGCCGAGGCATGAGCGTTCGGCTTCTGGACTGGCGGCTGCGGGGCGCGCCGGTCGAGGCACGCGTGCCGTTCCGCTTCGGCATCGCCGAGATGACGGAGCTCGTGCACGCCTTCCTGTTCGTCACGATGGACATCGACGGCAGGCAAGAGCTCGGTGTCGCGGCCGACAACCTGGCGCCGAAGTGGTTCACGAAAAACCCGGAGACGTCGTACCGGGACGACGTGGCCGAGATGGTCGACGTCATCGAGCACGCGTGCGCCCTCGCGGGGCAGGCGGGAAGCCGGGATTCCGTGTTCGACCTCTGGTACGAGGTCCAGCGCGGGCAGGCCGCCCGAACCGACCGGGCTGTCGCGCCGCTGCTCGCAAGCTTCGGGGTGTCCATGATCGAGCGGGCGGCGATCGACGCCTTCTGCCGCGTCAGGCAGGTCCCGTTCGCCGAGGCGGTCCGCTCGGACGCGCTCGGCATCCGGCTGGGAGACCTCCATCCGGAGCTCGCCGGCCGCGAGGCGCGCGAGCTCTTGCCCGCCCGGCCGCTGACGCGGATGAGCGTCCGCCACACCGTGGGGCTGGGCGACTCGCTGACCGCCGCCGATGCCGACGATGCGGCGCCGGACGGGCTACCGGCAAGCCTCGAGGGCTGGATCCGCCGCTTCGGGCTGCGGCGGTTCAAGGTGAAGGTCAGCGGCGACCGCCGCTTCGACCTCGACCGACTCGGGCACGTGCAGGAGGTTCTCGAGGGGGCGACCCGGGGCGACTACCGCGTCACCCTCGACGCGAACGAGCAATTCGCCGACTTCTCGGCGCTGCACGCGTTCTGGGACGACCTGATTGCGAGTGACGGGACGTCCGAGCTCGCTCGACGCGTCGACTATGTCGAGCAACCCCTTCCAAGAGGGCTGGCGCTCGCCGCGGACACATCGGCGCAGATCGCCGCGTGGCCCGGGCATCCGCCCCTCATCATCGACGAGTCGGACGATTCCCTCGACGCGGTCGCGCGTGCCGTCGAGGGCGGCTACGACGGCGGGTCGTTCAAGAGCTGTAAGGGCGTGTTCAAGGGCGTGGGCAACGCCTGCCGGATCGAGCAGCTGCGGCAGGAGGATCCCGCCCGACGGCTCGTATACAGCGCCGAGGATCTCTCGACGATCGGCCCGGTCGGCCTGCCGGCCGATCTCGCCGTGGCCGCGACGCTGGGGATCGACGAGCCGGAGCGGAACGGCTACCACTATCTCGGCGCGATCACGACGCTGCCCCGGCGCGTGGACGAGGAGGCGCTGCGCGTGCACGGCGATCTGTTCTCCGAGGGGCCGGACGGTCGTGCTTCCCTGCGGATCGAGGACGGCGCGATCGACCTCGAGAGCGTCGTGGCCGCGCCCTTCGGCGTCGGCTGGCGCTGCGACTTCGAAGACGAGCTGCCGAGCGTCGAATCGCTGCTCCCCACGCTGTAGGGGCCGGATCTCATCCGGCCCGTCGGTCGCCCTCACTCCACCGGCGGCCGGTGCTGCGCCCACGGCGCGGCTTGCTCGTAGGCGGCGGCGGCGCGCAGCACGTCGGCGTCCGCGTGCCGGGGGCCCGCGATCTGCAGGCCGATCGGGAGCCCCTCGGCGGAGAACCCGCACGGCACCGTGATCGCGGGCTGCCCCGTGAGATTGAACGGGTACGTGAGATGCCAGCCCGCGAAGCGCTCGATCGGCTCGCCGTTGATCTCTGCCGGGCCGGCCGGCCCTCCCGGGTGGGGGAACGGGATGACTGCGAGCGTCGGCGTCAGCATGAGGTCGTAGGTGTCGAAGAAGTCGCACATTCGCCAGTAGAAGTCGCCCCGCAAGACCACCAGCGCGCGGTAGAAGTCCCACGCGGAGATGCCGCGGCCCTGCTCCCACAGCTCGCGCAGGTGCACGTCCAGCTCGTCCGGCGACGAGAGCCGCGGGAGCAAGAGGTCGTCGGCGAGCACGCCCTCGAACGTGCGCCAGAACGTGATCTCGGCCTCGCGGGGGTCGGGCACGTCGGGGTCGGCCTCGTCGACGGTCGCTCCGAGGTCGCGGAAGACCTGCGCCGCCCGGTCGGTGATCTCGACGACCTCGGCCTCGACCTGGTTGAAGCCGAACGTCCGCGAGTACGCGACGCGCAGTCCGCGCGACGTCCGGGTCGCGCACGGAGGCCGGGAAGTCGAAGCTCGTGTCCTCGATCGAGAAGACGTCGCGCGGATGTCGGGCCCGCCATGACCTGGAGCATCAGCGCGCAATCGGCGACCGATGCGCGCGATCGGGCCGTTGTGGATGATCGTCTCGAAGGGGCTGAACTCGGGTGAGAAGGGGACGCGGCCGAACGAAGGCTTGAGCCCGACCACGCCGCAGCAGCTCGCCGGCACGCGGATCGACCCCGCCGTGTCGCCGCCGTGCGCGAGCGGCCCGAGCCCGCAGGCGACCGCGGCTGCCGCGCCCCCGCTCGAGCCGCCGGAGACGTGCGTGAGCTTCCACGGGTTGTTCGTCTCGCCGAACAAGCGGGCTGTCGCAAAGCGCCTTGTTGCCGAACTCGGACGCGGTCGTCTTGCCGAGCAGGATGCCGCCCGCGCCGAGCAGGCGCTCGGCGTAGACGGACGTGCGGTCCGCGACGTTGTCGGCGAAGGCCCGGGAACCGAACGTGGTTCGCACCCCGGCGACCTGGGTCAGATCCTTGAGGCTGAACGGAATGCCGTGCAGCAGGCCCGGCGCCTCGCCGCGCGCGAGCGCCTCGTCCGCCCGCGACGCCGCCTCGCGCGCCTCGTCCGCGAGGACGAGGGCGAACGCGTTCACCTTCGGGTCGACCCGCTCGATCCGGTCGAGCACGGCATCGACCAGCTCGACGGCGGAGACCTCCCGGCGCCGGAGCGACGCGGCCAGCTCGGTCGCCGGCGTGTAGCAAAGGTCGGTGGCCTCCATCGGCGCGCTCCTTCTCCTCGGTCGTGTCGTGGCGGCACAACCGTAGCGCCCTCTGGTTAGTGGGATCAAACGCGGTTAGCCCTGCTTGACGGATCGGAAGGGTCGGCAATACGATCGCGCTCGTGCTCTCGCCGACCGAACTGGAGCTGAGGGCGAGAATCAGCGGGGCCCGTGCGGTCGCCCGCGTCGAGCGGCTCGTCGGCGTCGGAGACCGCTTCGTCGGCTCGGAAGGGGACGCCCGGGCGGCCGACGATGTCCGGAGCGAGTTCCGGCAGCTCGGCCTCGAGGTCGAGGACCGTGAGTTCTCGACGCTCGGCTACCGGCACGACGTCGCGGAGCTTCAGCTCGCCGACGGCCGCGCGTTCGACGTCATTCCGCCGTACTTCGCGCCCCCGACGCCGGCCGGCGGCGTCGAGGGCGAGCTCGTGTTCGTCGGCGCGGGCGAGGAGGCCGACTACGAAGGGCTCGACGTCGAGGGCAAGATCGCCGTCATGCAGGAGCTGGGCTTCGGCTACTCGCGTTTCTGGCTCGGGACCTTCGTTGCGCTGGCGGCCACCCGGGGCGCGGCGGCGATGGTCGTGATCCATCCGCTGCCCTGGCCGTACCGAATGTCGATGGAGGCCGGGAACGGGAACCTGGCGCGGCGGTTTCTCGACGATCAGATCCCGGTCGCCTGCGTGTCCGCGATCGACGGCGCTCTGCTTCTCCATGCGGTCGGCGCGGGGCAGGCGCGAGCCCGGCTCGTCGTCGAGAGCGTGATGCCGACGGTTCACTCCTGGAACGTCAGCGGCGTCCGGCGCGGGACGGACTTGCCCGACGAGCGGATCGTCGTGGTCGCGCATCGCGACCACGGTCTCCACCCGGGCGCGAACGACAACGGGAGCGGTCTCGGCACGATGCTCGAGATCGGATCCGCGCTCGCGGAGCTCGCTCCGCGGCGGTCGATCGAGCTGCTCTGCACGACCGCCGAGGAGGGCACGACGCCCGGCGTCGCCGCGTACGTCGAGGCGCGCCGCGCCGAGGGCTCCCTCGGGAGCATCCGCGCCGCGATCGACCTCGACATGTTCGGCGTGGGCGGCAAGCTGAAGCTCGTCGAGCGCGGTCTCTGGCCCGACACCGAGCCCATCCCGCACACCGAGTGGCTGATGCAGCAGCTCGAGGGGATCGCCGACGAGCTCGGCTACGAGGTCGGGCGCATGACCGCGTCCTGGGGGGTCGCCGAGTCCGGTCGCTTCATCGAGGCCGGTGTGCCCGCAGCCTGGTTCTGGAAGCCGGACGACTTCTACTACCACTCGGTCCACGACTCGGTGGACAAGCTCGACGGGAACTCGATGAAGGCCGTGGGCGACATCACGGCGATCGCGTTGTGGCGGCTTGCGAACGCGGACGAGCTGCCGCGCGAGGCTTGACAGTGCTCACGGCCGGAGATTCGCTCATGCCCCTGGCGGCGAAAAGCCAGCCGGGCAAGGACGCAGGGAGCGTTCGTATCCGGAGGATACGGGCGCGACTGAGGACGCCGTCAGGCGCCGCTTTGCAGCCGCCAGGGCACGAGCGTAGTTCCGGCAGGGGGCACGAACAGGAAGGGAGGCGCTGATGGCAGCGGAAGAGGTCAACCACGAGCGGCTGATCGAGCTGCGGCAGGCGGGAGCGCTCCGCGTGTGCGAGCAGCTCGGCGCCGACGCGCTGCTCGCCACGCAGCACGACAACGTCCAGTACATCGCGGACGTCCGCCGCTTCTTCGTGTACGGGTGGGAGCCGAACTCGCTCGCGATGATCACGAAGGACGGCGCCGTCAAGTCGCTCGACCCCGGGTTTCACGTCGCCCCGGGCCCCCACTGGGCGAACGAGGGCGCCTCACTGAAGGAGGAGACCGGCTGGGATCACTACTCGGTCTTCAACGCGAGCCTGATCCACGAGCTCTACGCCGACTGGGTGCGGGACGCGCTGCGCGACCTCGGCGTCACGAGGGGCAAGGTCGGCGTCGACCGCGTCTCGTGGGTGATCCTCGAGGCGTTCCGCTCGACGATGCCGGAGATCGAGTTCGTGAACGCGGAAGAGCCGCTCCTCCTCGAGCGCATGGTCAAGAACGAGGAAGAGCGCAAGCTGATGCGCAAGGCTGCGTGGGTGGCGAGCGAGGGCGTCCAGGCCGGCCTCGACAAGCTCGCCCCCGGCGTCACCGAGTACGAGGTCTACGGGGCCTTCATGGGGCGCATGTACGAGCTCGGCTCCGAGGGAGACGGCTTCTACCCGTTCTGCACCTCCGGCCCGGTCACCGAGGGCGCGCTCTACCCGACGAACCGGGAGGTGCAGGAAGGCGACGCGATCATCATGGACATGGGGCCGATCATCGAGGGCTACAACGGGGACTGCATGCGCACCGGCTTCATCGGCGAGCCGACGCCCGAGTTCGCGGAGCTCTACCGCGTCAACTACGAGTCGATGTACGCGGGGATCGAGGCGATCAAGCCCGGCATCCACATCTCCGAGGTCGACGCTGCGGTGCGCCGCGCGGCGCGCGCCCACGGCTACATGGACGACCGGTTCGACACGGGGCACGGCATCGGCCTCAACTGCTGCGAGCTGCCCGTCTGCATGAAGGCCGGAACCGCTCCGGCCCACCTCGACGTGGTGCTCGAGGCCGGCATGTGCTTCACGCTCGAGCCCCGCTATTACAAGCCGGTCGACGAGGGAACCTACATCCAGGCGGCGCTCGAGGAGACGGTCATGGTGACCGACGAGGGGGTCGAGGTGCTGACGACGACGCCGTACTACGACGAGCTGCTTGCAGTGAAGGCCTGAGAGGAGGCTGGCATGGCCACCGACACGAGCAAGTTCATCCCGGCCGACAAGCTCGACCTGGAGCAGCAGCCGATCGACATGAAGGCGCCGATCCTGCTGCGGCCGCTCGGCGACGATCCGGCCGACAAGCGCAACTGGGTGCTGAAGGCGATCGAGCGCACCGGGCAACCGCTCGATACCGCCCTCGAGACGTGGGCGTTCGGGTTCGCGCTCGAGACCGACCTCATGTGGAGCTCGACCGTGGAGTACAAGGGCGAGGAGGAGGCGCTGCGCCATCAGGAGGAGGTCTGGCGCCGCATCCCCGAGAAGTACAAGGACGCCGCGCGCAAGGTCTTCACGTGGAGCAGCGAGACGCCGCCGTACGGTCTCAAGCTCGAGATCGGCGCCGACGAGATCGCCTCGCGGCTCGGGATGTCGAAGGAGGACGCGCTCGTCCTGTGGAACCGCGGCTTCACCGGCCACGACCACCAGATGTGGCGCGTCTGGGAGGACTTCTACGGCGCGCGCGAGGGCCTGATCATGTACTCCCGGGTGTGGGAGGGCTTCGCGCTCGGCTTCCTGGACGTGATCAAGGCCGCCGTCGGCATGGAGGAGTTCAAGACGACCGACGACCTCGCCCGCCTGAACCGCGCCTACTGGGAGGCGATCGGGTGCGAGGTCGAGGACGTCGAGAAGACGGAGGACCGCTTCGTCGCCGTGATCAAGACCTGCCCGTTCTTCGACAACATGGTCGACATGTACGGCAAGGAGGCGGCCAGCGAGATGATGAAGAAGACGATCGGGCCGACGTCCGCGAACTACTACCAGGCGCTGATGAAGGCGCTCGGGCTCTGGGAAACCTTCTTCGTGACGCAGGATCAGTTCCGGTCGCTCGGCGACTCCGTCTGCCGGATGGTCTACGTGCGCCGCTCGGCGCTGCCGCAGGACACGGGCGTCGAGTCTTCGTGAGCGAGACGCCTGAACGCTCGACCGGCCGGCCGGGCGGCTGGGCGGAGCTCTCCCTCGTCGTCCTCGAGCCGGACGGCCGCGCTCCGGGACTGCCGGCCGACACGGCCGCGACGCCGTACGCCGCCCGCGTGAAGGGATTCCTCGAGAAGGCGGCCGCGGTCGGTGACCGTGCGGCGGTACGCACGCTCGCCGGCCGGCGGGTCGAGGGGATCCTCGTGCGCCTCGACCCCGAGCCGGGGCACTCGTTCGGCAAGCCCGTCGGCGAGCTGCTCGACGTCGGCGCCGAGCTGCGAGAGCGGCTCGGCGTGGAAGAGCCGCGTGCCTGACCGCTCCTACGGCGCTGTGCTGGCGCGGCGAGAGGAGATCCTGCGGCGTGCCGCCGGTGTCGACTATGCGGCGGTCGAGCGCGGCGGCCTCTCGTTCGACTACGAGTCGCTGCTCGCCGCGACGGGCTACGCGATCGACGACGTGGCTCGAATCCAGGCCGATGCGAATGTCGGCCGTACGCCGCTGCTCGAGCTGAAGCGCCTCACCAGGCTCGCGCGCGAGCTCGCGCCGACGGGAAACGGAGCGCGCATCCTCGTCAAGGACGAGGCCGCGAACCCTTCGGGGAGCTTCAAAGCGCGCCGCGCCGCGCTCGCCGTACACGAGGCGCAGCGACTCGGCTACGAGGGAGTGATCGCCGCCACGTCGGGCAACTACGGCGCCGCCGTCGCCTCGCAGGCCGCGATGCGAGGGCTTCGCTGCATCGTGCTGCAGGAGGTCTTCGACTCGGCCGGCCGCGGTCAGCCCGAGATCGTCGAGAAGGGCCGCGCCTGTGAGGCCTACGGCGCCGAGGTCTGGCAGCTCACGGTCGGCCCCGAGCTCTTCTACGTGCTGCTCCGTTTGCTCGAGGAGACGGAGTACTTCAGCGCCTCCCTCTACACGCCGCATGCGGTGGCCGGAATCGAGACGCTCGGGCACGAGATCGGGTCGGAGGTGCGCGCCCGCTACGGGCGCGACCCGGACGCCGTGATCGTCACCCACGCGGGGGGCGGCAACGTGAGCGGGACGGCGCGCGGCCTACGGGCGGCGGGGTGCGCCGGGACGCAGATCGTCGGCGTCAGCGTCGACCTGCAGGGCCTTCGCATGAGCTCGGACGCGGACTTCAACCGCAAGTCCTTCACGACGGGCCACACCGGCTTCGGCGTGCCGTTCCTCGTCAACCCGGACCGGGTCGACGTGCCGCGCAACGCCGCGCGGGCGCTGCGCTACCTCGACAGGTACGTCACGGTCACACAGGGCGAGGTGTTCTACGTGACAGAGGCGCTCGCGCAGCTCGAGGGCCTCGAGCGCGGCCCCGCCGGCAACACCTCGCTTGCCGCCGCCCTCGTGATCGCGCAGGAGCTGCCGCAGGACGCGATCGTGGTCGTGCAGGAGACCGAGTACACGGGCGCCGGCAAGCACCCGACGGCGCAGCTCACCTTCGCGCGCGAGCTGGGGATCGAGGTCCGCCGCGGGCATCCGCGCGAGAACGTCCCCGGCCGGGTGATCGCGATCCCGAACGGAGCGGAGCAGCTCTCGGTGACCGATCTGGAGCTCGACGACATCCGGCGCTCCTACCTGAGGCGCGCGGTCGCTGACGCAGGGGAGCGGGTCGGCCCCGGCGACATCGCGTTCCTCGCCGCCGAGGTCAATCGGCCTCCCGACGTCGTCGAGCGCTGGCTGGCCGAGCTCGAGGAGCCCGCGGCCGCCTCTGTGGGCGCCTGACCGTCTCATGTCGATCGGGACGAGGATCAGGACGATCCGGACGATGCGAGGGCTCTCGAGCGCCGAGCTGGCCAAGGCGGCCGGCGTCTCGCGCGGTCTGATCAGCCAGATCGAGCTCGACCGGGCCAACCCGTCGATCGACACGCTGCGGCGGGTCGCCGCGGCGCTCGAGTCGCCGATCGCCGCGTTCTTCGACGAGGGGTCGGCGAACGGGACCGTGGTGCGCAGCGCCGAGCGGCGCACGATGCGCATTCCGGCCTCCGGGCTGACCTACCAGCTGCTCACGCCCGACCTCAAGCGCCAGATCGAGTTCATCCTGATCGAGCTCGAGCCCGGCCAGGGCGGGACGCGCAGCGCGTACGGGCACCCGGGCGAGGAGGCGGCGCTCGTCCTCGAGGGGGAGCTGCACGTCTGGATCGGCGAAGAGGAGCAGGTGCTCGAGGCCGGCGACTCGATCTCGTTCAACTCGGGCGTCCCGCACCGCATCGCCAACCTCGGCAAGGCGAAGACCGTGCTCGTCTCGGCGATCACGCCGCCCCACTTCTGATCGGAGGACCGCCGTGAAGTGCTTCGTTCTGTTCCGCCTCAAGCCCGGCGTCACCCCTGAGCAATACGACGAGTGGTTCCGCGAGGTGAACGTGCCCGCGAACGACACGCTGACGACGACCCGCAACTACCGGGTCTGGCGGGTGTCAGGCGTGATGGAGGGCGAGCCGAGCTTCGAGTACCTGGAGGAGATGGAGCTCGACGACCGCTCGGCGTTCGAGTCGGAGGTCGAATCGTCGCCGGCGATGGCGCGCATGCTGGAGGACTGGTACGCGCGGGTCGCCGACCAGGTGATCGTGTTCGCCGAGGAGGTCGCTCAGAGGTAGGGGCGGGCTCGTCGGCCGGATATGACCGGCCGATGATCGGCCGCTTACCGCGGCCCTGCGGGCCGCTTCCCGGCCGAGAACGGGCGCGCCGGTCGTTAACCGCGGCCCTCCGGGGCTCCTCGCCCGAAACCAGCCTGCGGCTGTTTCGGGCTAGCTCGGCGGTTGGTGGCAGACGGCCTCGATGTTGTTGCCGTCGGGATCGAGGACGAACGCCCCGTAGTAGTGCTCGTGGTAGTGGGTGCGGAGACCCGGCGGGCCGTTATCGCGGCCTCCGGCGGCGATCCCGGCGGCGTGGAAGGCGTCGACCGCCGGCCGGTCGGTGCGGAAGGCGACGTGGAGCGGCCCGCTCGGCTCTCCACGCTGGTGGAGCCAGAAGTCGGGATGTCCGCCTGCCTGGAGGCCGACGTGGCCGTCGAGCTCGCTGAACACCGCGTAGCCGAGGGGCTCGAGCGCGTTCAGGTAGAAGGCTTTCGCGACGTCGATGTCGCGGACGTTGATGGCGACGTGATCGAGCATCTCCACCTCCTTGGCGGGAGCTTCCGGGCCATCATGAAGGGAGCACGGGCAGCGTGACCCGGCTCGGGTGGGCGGCGGTGTGCAGCACCACCTGGATTGCCGAACGCCCGGACGTGGCGCTCTCCTGTCCGAAGGGGCCACCGGTGTTGAGGTTCCGGTCGAACTGCGGGAAGTCGGAACTGCCGACCTGGAGTCGCAGCCTGTGGCCGGCGGGGACGCGAACGGCCGTCGGCCCGAGCTCGATCCGGTACTCGTAGACCTCGCCGGGCCTGATCGGCGTGGGACGCTCTGTCGACTCGCGGTAGCGGGCGCGGACGATGCCCTCGAGCAGGTTCGTCGAGATGCCGGCCGCGTCGACGAGGCAGAGCCTGGCCGTGAAGTCGGTGTCCGGTGCGTCTGTCGCGGCGTGGATGGTGACGAGCACGTCGCCGGCGACTACGAGATCGCGCTGCAGTGGCGCGCTCGTGTAGACGAGCAGGAACTTCGAGCGCTCGATCGAGTCCTGGTTGGCGGGTCCCATCGGGTTCGATGGTGTCCAGGCAGCACGAGTGCCCGCCGGCGCTCACTGCCGGGAACGCGGGGTCGTAGACGAACACGTCAGGGGGCTCGTCCGCCGGCGAGCTCGTTGAGAGAACGCCGTCTCCGTAGGCGGTCTGGGCTCGGCCGGCAGAGTGCAGAAACCAGTCCGTGGGCTGCGCGGCGGAGGGCGGCCAGCCGTCGAGGTCGCGCCAGCCCTCGTTCATCACGTAGACGGTGGCGGCGCTGTCGAAGACGCCTGTCTCCTTGCCCTTGAGCACGTGGTCCCAGAAGCGCAGCTGCCAGTCGTCCACGACCCAGGTGCCGCACATCGCCGGTGGCGCCGCCGAGCGGGTCCCACGGCATGTGGAGCCAGGGGCCGATGACGAGTTTCTGCGGTGCCTTGCTGTGGCGGGCCAGCTCGCGGTAGTTGCGGACGTTGCCCCGAACGAAGATGTCCCACCAGCCGCCGACGTGAAGACCGGGCACGGCAATCTTCGAATGATCGATCTCGAACGGTTCCCAGTACTCGTCGAACGTCGGGTGAGCCAGCCAGTCGTGGTAGAAGCGCGTGTCGTCGCTCCCGAGGGCGGGATGCGCGCTGAGCGGCAGCACCCAGTACAGGGCGCCGGCGTTGCCAAGGGCGCCGGCGTACGCGCCGAGCGCCGCGTCGTCCTTGCGGCGCGCCGCCATGTCCATGGCGAGGAAGTTGGCCCATGAGGCGGCGAACGCGAGCGAGAATGCGCCTTGACGGTAGAACCACTCGGAATACGGGCTGCCGGCCGTGAAGGCCGGGGCAACGGCCGCTAGGGCGACCGGCTGCTCAGCGGCGGCGAGCAGCTGGTTGATGCCTGCGTACGAGAAGCCGTACATCGCCACCCGGCCGTCGCTTCCCGGCAGTCCGGCGCACCAGTCGATCGTCTGCAGAACGTCACTCACCTCGTGGACGAAAGGAAGGAACGTGCCCTCGGAGGAGTAGCGACCACGGCAGTCCTGGCTGACGGCGATGTAACCGTGGCGTGCGTACTGCGACGGGTGGAGATAGCCCACGAAGTTGCTCTGGGCGCCGGCCTTGTCGTAGGGATGGCTGATGAGCACGACCGGATGAGGGCCCTGCGCGGCCGGCCGGTACACGTCGGCATAGAGAGTCACGCCGTCCGCCATCGTCACCGGGAGGTCTCGCTCGACGGTGACTTCCGGCATGCCGTGCATGGGCTGCTGCGCCACGTGCCCTCCTTCTCGGGTGGGCGCAAATCTAACGGCGGCGAGTGCGGGCGTGGCTCGGTAAGCTCGGCCGCCGATGGGAAGGACGCCCCCGTTCTCGGAGCTGTTCGAGCGCGAGCAGCCGGTGATCGCGATGGCGCACCTGCCGCCGTTGCCCGGGACGCCGCTCTACGACGACACGTCCGGGGTCGCCGGGATCGTCGATGCAGTCCGAGCCGATCTCGAGATCCTGCTGGCGGCCGGCGTCGATGCCGTCCTCTTCTGCAACGAGGGCGACAGGCCCTACGGCCTGCAGGCCGGCGCCGAAGGCGTCGCGGTGCTGGCCAGGGTCGTGACGGAGCTCGCCCCACGCGACCGGCCGTACGGCGTCGACTTCCTCTGGGATGCGCGCGCCGCCCTCGCGGTGGCGGCGGCGACGGGGGCATCGTTCATCCGAGAGGTCACCACGGGCGTGTACGAGTCGGACATGGGCCTCTGGAACACGGACGCCGCAGGGCTGCTGCGCGAGCGGCGCAGGCTCGGAGCCGAGGACGTGCGCGTGCTGATGAACGTGACGCCCGAGCTGGCCTCCCCGCTGGGTCGCCGCTCCGTGGCCGACGTGGCGCGCTCGGCAGTGGTCTCGAGCCTCGCCGACGCGATCCTCGTCTCGGGCCCGATGCAGGGTGTCGAGCCCTCGACGGACACCGTTCGGGAGGCGAAGGATGCGGTCGCGGGCGCCGTTCCCGTGCTGCTCAACACGGGCGCCAAGTCGACGAACGTGCGGGAGTATCTGGAGCTCGTCGACGGTGTCATCGTCGGGAGCGATCTCAAGGTCGACGGGCACACGTGGAACCCGGTGGAGGCCGAGCGGGTCGCACGGTTCATGGCGGCGGCACGAGGGTGAAGCGGGCCCGGCGAGGCGCGCGCGACCGTCGCACCTTGGAACGGTCGCGTGACGAAGATGTCTCGATGCGCGCGCTTTCGATGCAAAAGGCGTCGCTAGCCTTGGAGCGGGTGGTGGGTTTCCCCCCACCCAGGGTGGGGCGTGGGCGCGGGCGAGTGGTGGCTCCATCCGCGCGTCGGGCTACGGCGTGACGCTGCTCGGTATCGACGTCGGGACGAGCGCGACCAAGGCGGTCGTCATCGATCCGGCCGGCGAGATCGTCGCGCAGGCAGAGCGCCCGGCCGACCTCGTCTCGCGGCATCCGGGCTGGGCCGAGGAGGACGCCGGCCAGTGGTGGGACAACGTCTGCGCGCTCTGCCGCGAGCTCCCGGTAGCCGAGGTCGCTGCGATCGGCGTCAGCGGGATGGTGCCGGCCGTCGTCCTGCTCGACGAGCACGGGCGCCCGCTGCGACCGTCGATCCAGCAGAACGACGCCCGGGCAGCGCAGGAGGTTGCCGAGCTGCGCGAGGCGCTCGGCGACGACGTTCTTGCCCGCACCGGCTCGCCCGTCACGCAGCAGTCGGTCGGCCCGACCGCCATGTGGCTCGCGCGCCACGAGCCCGAGGTCTGGAAGGGCACGCGTACCCTGCTCGGCTCCTACGACTACGTGGCCTTTCGCCTCACCGGCAGCGCCGCCGTCGAGCGCAACTGGGCGCTCGAGAGCGGCCTCTTCGACCTGGCCGAGGGCGCGTGGGCCGAGGATCTCTGCGCCGCCGCGGGAATCGATCCTGCCTTGCTGCCCCCTCCGCGGCGCGCGGACGAGATCGTCGGCGAGGTCACCGCCGAGGCTGCGGCGGCGGCCGGGCTCCGCGCCGGCACGCCGGTGGTGGCCGGCTCGGCCGACCACGTGGCGTCCGCGTTCGCGGCGGGGATGGTCGACGCCGGCGACCTGCTCGTCAAGCTCGGCAGCGCAGGCGACATCCTGATGGTCAGCGACGAGCCTCTGGTCGATCCCCGCCTCTACCTCGACTACCACCTCGTGCCGGCGAAGTACCTGCCGAACGGGTGCATGGCCGCGTCGGGCAGCTTCATCCGCTGGTTCCAGCGCGAGCTCGCCGGCGGCGCGCCGCTCGAGCAGCTCGACGCGGAGGCCGAGGCCGCCGGCGCGGGTGCCGGCGGCATCGTCGCTCTGCCGTACTTCCTGGGCGAGAAGACGCCGATCAACGACCCTCAGGCGCGGGGAGCGTTCGTGGGGCTGCGGCTCGACCACGAGCGCGGGCACCTCTTCCGGGCGGTGCTCGAGGCGACGGCGTACGGCTTTCGCCACCATCTCGACGTCTTCGCCGAGCTCGGTCGCCGTCCGGCCCGCATCCGCGTGACGAACGGAGGCGCCCGCTCGCGGCTCTGGAAGCAGGTCGTCGCCGACGTGCTCGGGCAGCCACTGGAGGCCCTGGCCGCGGGAGCGGGCTCGGAGCTCGGCGCCGCGTTCGCGGCCGGCAAGGGCGTGGGCGCCTTCCGGGACTGGGGCGAGATCGAGCGGTTCGTGCACGTCGGAGACACCGTGGAGCCCGACCCCGTCGCGGGGGACGTGTATCGGGAGCTCTACCTCGCCTACCGGGCGCTGTATCCGGCGCTCGACCCGGTTCTCGCGCTCACCCGGACACGTGGACGAGCGGCGTCATAGGATCGTCCGGTGACGCGCCTCGTTCGCATCGGGTTCATCGGCTGCGGGAGCCACGCGACGCAGAACCTCTATCCGAGCTTCCGGCTGGGCGTGCTCAACCCGCCGGAGACCGGCGCTGCCATCGGCGAGCTTGCCGAGGGCGGCGAGATCGGCGAGCTCGTCGCGTGCTGCGACCTCGACGAGCCGCGCGCGCGGCGCTGCGCGCGCGATTTCGGCATCCCGGAGGTCTATACGGACCATCGTGATCTGCTCGAGCGGGCCGACGTCGACTGCGTCCTGATCGCGATGCACCCGCGCCTGCAACCCGCGATCGCCGTCGAGTGCCTGGACGCGGGCAAGCACGTCTTCATCGAGAAGCCGCCGGCCGAGAGCCTCGAGGACTGCCTCGCGATGAAGGAGGCCGCCGAGCGGGCCGGACGCAATCTCATGGTCGGCTTCATGAAGCGCTTCTCGGAGCCGTATCGGCGAGCACGCGCGATCGCCTCGCGCCCGGAGTTCGGCCCGCCGAGCGCCTACGAGGCGCGGTGGACGTTCGGCGTCTATCCGCCGAGAGGCGTCTACGACTTCCTGAACGGCTTCGGCTGCCACCACCTCGACCTCGCGCGGTTCCTGATGGGAGAGGTCGGCTGGGTGTTCGCCTCGCGCGTGTCCCGGGCTGCGGGAGACGGCCCGGAGTGGCGTCCGAGCGAGCTCGACATCGACGTGACCGGCTCGGCCTGGCGCGACGGCTGGAAGCTCGCGGAGGGTCGGGAGCCCGCTCAGGAGGAGGCCTGGGCCTGCGTGCTCGGCTTCGACGGCGGCGCCGTCGGGACGCTCCAGCTCAACTGCCTCGAGCGCCTCTACGAGCGGGTCGTCGTCACCGGTCGCGGCAGCGCCGTCCACGTCGACGCGTGGCGCACCGTCACCGCGTACCTGAACGGACGCGAGGGGCCCGAGCTGTGGGAGCCCGACGACCAGCTGCCGGGCGACGCGGTCGACCCGCGCCACGTGCACGGCTTCGCCGGCGAGGTGCGCCACTTCGTCGAGTGCGCCCGCGACGGGAGCCGGCCGGAGGTGACGATCGACGACGGGATCGCGGCGCTGCGCATCGAGCAGGCGATCAAGCGGTCCGCAAACGAGCGACAACCGGTGGAGGTCTGATGGACACACGATCGACGGAGTACTACGACGACATCCAGGAGCGGCTCTACACGTCGGTTCTGGCCGACGTGATGGACGAGCTTGGTTACCGGCGCCAGGTCATGGACCACCGGATCCGGCCGCTGTTCCCCGAGGCGAGGGTGGTCGGCCGGGCGGCGACGATGCTCGCAGGCGAGGTCTACGACGTGCCGGCGGAGCCGTTCAAGCTGGAGATGGAGCTGCTCGACAGCCTCGAGCCGGGCGAGGTGGTCGTGTGCACGACCCAGGGCTCGCTCCATGCCGCGATGTGGGGCGAGCTGCTCTCCACCCACACGCAGGCCAAGGGCGGTCGCGGAGCCGTGATGGACGGCCTCACGCGTGATTCCTGGGGCATCATCGACATCCGCTTCCCGGTCTTCGCCGCGGGTCTGTCGCCTGCCGACTCGAAAGGGCGCCTGGATGTCATGGCGACACGCGTGCCGATCGAGTGCGGCGGAGTCCGCGTCGAGCCCGGCGACCTCGTCGTCGCCGACTACGACGGCTGCCTCGCCGTGCCGCAGGCGATCGAGGACGAGGTGATCGCGCTGGGGCTCGAGAAGGTCTCCGGAGAGAACGTGGTGCGCGACATTCTGCGCGCCGGAGCGAACATCGGGCAGGTGTTCAAGGAACACGGAATCCTGTAGGGGCCGGATCTCATCCGGGCGGTTTCCGGAATCCGTAGGGGCCGGATCTCATCCGGCCCGATCTCTCGAAAACGAGGAGGGCCGATGCCGAAGCAGCAGATACGCGCCGAGGAGGGAGCGTCCCCGGTCGGCGCCTACTCGCAGGGAATCCGGGCGGGCGACTTCCTCTTCGTCTCGGGCACCGGGCCGCTCGATCCGGAGACCGGCCAGGTCGTGGGCGAGACGATCGAGGAGCAGACGCGCCTCACGCTCGAGAACGTCAAGGCGGTGCTGGAGGCCGGCGGCGCGACGATGGCGGACGTGGTCAAGTCGACGGTGCATCTCTCGGATCTCTCGCTCTTCGACCGCTATAACCAGGTCTACGCCGAGTATTTCCCGGACCCGAAACCGGTGCGGACGACGGTCGGGAGCAACCTGCTCGGGATCATGGTCGAGATCGACGTCGTGGCATACCTAGGACCCTGAGGGGGCTGCAATGGCCAAGTACGGAGTAGCGATGCTCGGCGCCGGCTGGGTCGCCGGAGAGTACGTCAAGGTCTTTCGCGACCATCCGCTGACGGAGCTCGTCGGCATCTACAACACGACGCCCGGGAAGGCGACGGCGCTCATGCAGTCGCACGGGGTGGACGCGCGCGAGTACGCCTCCGACGACGAGCTCTTCGAGGACGAACGCGTCAACATCATCGTCTCGGCGACGCACCCCGACGCGCGTCGCGAGCACTGCGTCCGGGCGGCCGAGACGGGCCGCCACATCGTGATCGAGAAGCCGATCGGGCTGACGAGCGAGGACACGCACGCAATTCGTGAGGCCGTTGCGAAGGCCGGCGTCAAGACCGTGACGAGCGTGGTGCTGCGCTGGAACCCGCAGTTCAACACGGTGCGGCAGCTGATCGAGGACGGCGTGCTCGGCGACCTCGTCTACGGCGAGGCCGACTACTGGCACCCGCTCAACTCCGCCTACCCGGGCTACAGGTCGTTCGCGTCCAAGGCGCGCGGGAAGAGCGCGTTCATCGTCGGCGGCTGCCACGCGGCCGACATCCTGCGCCACCTCGCCGGCGAGGTCGTCGAGGTCGCTGCGTTCTCGTTGCCGCCGAAGCTGAACACGGAGTTCGAGTACGACCCGAACGTCGTCGCGTCGCTGCGGTTTGCCAACGGTGCCGTCGGCAAGCTCGCCACGATCCTCGACGCGGACACGCCCTACATCTTCAACTGCCGGCTGTTCGGGACCGAGGGCAGCATCCTCAACAACGAGGTCTACTCCTCGAAGCACTACCCGGGCAGCCTCGGCTACTGGAAGTTCCCGACCATCCAGCCCGACTCGGGCGACGTGAGCCACCATCCGTTCAAGGAGGAGATCGACCACTTCATGGAGTGCATCGAGCAGGACGTCGAGTCGCACGCCTCGATTCACGACACGTGGAAGTCGATGGAGATCTGCTACGCGATCGACGAGTCGGCCGAGAAGGGCGGCCAGCCGGTCAAGGTGAAGCTCGAGCTGCCGGTAACGGCCTGAGGGCTGAGCGCCGGCCGGCCGGCGTCACGCAACGCGGCCGTCAGGCCGCAGCCGTGACAGGGAAGCGGCCGAAGGCCGCGGTCACACCGACCGCTCAGCCGCTAGCCACAGCCGCACCAATCCATCAACGCGAGCGCCACGACCTTCGTCGCGGCGACCAGCTCCTCCACGTCGACGTACTCGGCGGTGGAATGCGCCTGCATCGTGTCGCCGGGGCCGTAGAGGAGCCCCGGGATGCCTGCCTCCGCGATCCAGGCGAGATCGGAGACCGCCTCGAAGCCTCGCCACTCCGGCTCGCCGATCACCTCGCGGAACGCGCCGGCGACCGCCTCGCACAGCGGATGGTCGAGCGCGATCTCCGAGGGAGGGAACGAGACGCCCGACACGCCCCACTCGATCTCGGGCGGGTGGTCGCGCAGCCACGGGTCCGTCGCGGAGACGGACGCCACGTAGTCCTCGAATGCCGCCCGCACCTCGTCGCGGCGCTCGCTCGGCAGATACTTGAGCGACAGGCCGAGGACGCACTCGTCGACCATGTTCGAGAGGGCCGCGCTGCCGCCGGTGATCGACCCTGGGTTGATCGTCGTGATGCCCCTCGGCATGAGTGGATGCACCTTCGTGTTGCCCCAGTGGCGCTCGAGCTCCTGGACGGCGGCGAGAAGCTTGGCGGCCTTCTCGATCGCGTTGACGGCTGTGCCCTTGCCCGCCCGCGTGGACCGAGCGGTAGCGCATACACGAGTGGCCTGCGACGCCGCGTACGGTGACGTGCAGCCACTCGACGCCGCCCTCGACCGGCATGATGCTGCCGGCCGTCGGCTCGAGGACGATCGCCGCGTCGGCCAGATGGCCGCGCTCGAGCGCCGCGCGGGTGCCCGGACCGCCCGTCTCCTCGTCGACGACGGCCTGGAAGACGACGTCGCCCCGCAGCCGGATGCCGCAATCCTGGAGGGCCATGAGCGCGCCGATGCCGGCCGCGATCCCGGCCTTCATGTCGCAGCTGCCGCGACCCCAGAGCTTGCCGTCGGCGACCTCGCCCGCCCAGGGATCGTGCGGCCAGAGCGACAGATCGCCGACCGGCACGACGTCGATGTGGCCGTTGAGGATCAGTGACCGCCCGCCGCCGGTGCCCCGCAGCGTCCCCACGACGTCCTCGCGGCCGCTCAGCGCCTCGAAGCGGTCGATCTCCATGCCGAGCTCCGTCAGGTGGCCGGCGATCGCCGTCTGGCAAGCCGCTTCTCCGGCGCGGCCTTCCTCCTGGCGCGCCGGGTCGTCGAGCAGCTTCGGGTTCTCCGAGCGGCAGGCGACGAGCCCGCGGAGCACGTCGACGAGACGGTCGCGCTCCGAGTCGACCGCCTGGATGACCGGTGCGCGGACGTCCGTCATCGAGACAGTGTCGAGGCCTGACGGCCTCGACGGGCCTTCGCGGCCTGGCGCCTGCGGCGCGGCCGCTGCGCGCCTTCGGCTTGCCTCATCAGAAGAAGGTGTGAATCGCGTCGACGACGGTGTAGTCGTCGTCCACGACCGGGATCAGCCGCCACTTGTCGAACGCGGTGCACGGGTGGGAGATCCCGCAGCCGACGAGGTCGCCGACGGCGAGCGGATCGTCGGCAGGCAGCCGCAGGAAGGCGTGCTGGTCGTTCAGCTCGGTCACCTGCATGCCGGTGACGTCCCGCAGGCCGTCGGGGCCCCGGACGGCGAACGGCGACGGCGGGTCGAGGTCGTAGGGCACGTCGCGCTTGCCCATGAGCAGCAGGGCGAGCTCCGGCTCCGGCCGCGAGAGCACCGCGCCCCAGGCCTCGATCGCCGGCCGCAGCCGCTCGGCGCCCGCCGGCCCGCGCCCGCCGAGCGGCGAGAGGTGCTCGTAGAAGCCCGAGTCGTGGGTGACGTAGCAGCCGCTGCGCAGGACGAGACGGGCCGGAGCAGTCGACAGCCGCTCGGCCACGTGGTCGAAGTAGGCGCTGCCGCCGGCGGTGACGACGATCTCCTCGCGTCCGTCGAAGTCCATCCGTGGAGACGAGCAGGCGTAACTGATCGAGGAAGTCGTCGACCTCGTCGAGCGCGTTCTCGCCGTGCAGGATCCCCTCGTAGCCCTCCACGCCGGCGAGCTCGAGCGCGGGCGAGTCGCCGGCCGCCGCGGCGACCTCGCTCGGCTCGCTCGAGCGTCCGCGCGCCCGTCCGGCCGCCGCCAGGCCCAGCTCCACGAGCACCTGCAGCGGCCGCACGGGGGACTTGAGCCGCCTCGGTCATGCGCCGCACGGCCTCGACCGAGTCGACGAGGCAGTAGAAGTCGAAGCCGGGATCCGCGGCGATCTCTGCGGCGGCCCAGCGCAGCGCCGCGGGCTCGACGAGCTCGTTCGCGAGCAGCACCCGGTCGATCCCGAAGGCGCGACAGACGCGCACCTGGGCGATGTTTGCGGCCGTGATCCCCCAGGCGCCGAGCGCGAGCTGGCGCTCGTAGAGCTCCGGGCTCATCGTCGTCTTGCCGTGGGGGGCGAGCGAGACGCCGCGCTCCGCGCACCACCTGGCCATCAGCTCGAGGTTGTGGTCGAGCGCGCTCTCCTTGAGGACGAGCACCGGCGTGGGGAGATCGCCCGGCGAGCAGGTTCCACCCCTGCTCCCGGACGGTGGCCGGCGTCACGCCGTCGGATCCGGGCGGGAACCCCTTGTAGCGCCAGTCGATCGGGTCGTTGCGCAGCTGCTCGAACGCGTCGCGGTTCACCGCGCGATTCTAGGATGAAGTCCGTGCGCTTCACCGAACGTGTCGTCGTCATCACCGGCTCGGGCTCTGGCATCGGGCGCGTGATGGCGAAGCGGTTCGCGGCCGAGGGCGCCGCGATCCTCGTGGCCGACATCGTGGAGCAGCGGGCGAGGGACACGGCGGCGGAGATCGAGAGCGAAGGCGGGCGTGCCCTGGCGGTAGCGGGGGACGCGAGCCAGAGCGGCGATGTCGACCGCATGGTGTCGGCGGCGGAGGAGGGGCTCGGCCCGGTCGACATCCTCGTGAACAACGCCTACTCGTGCGACGGCGACAACCTCGTGCTCATGGACGAGGAGGTGTGGGAGCGCGACCTGCGCGGCGTCGTCACGAGCGCCTTTCTGTGCTCGAAGCGCGTCCTGCGACCGATGATCGAGCGCCGATCGGGGGTGATCGTCAACATCGCGTCGGTCAACGGCCTCGCGTACGTCGGCAACGAGGCGTACTCGGCCGGCAAGGCGGCGATGATCAACATGACGCAGTCGATCGCGGTCCGGTACGGGCGTTACGGGATCCGCTGCAACGCGGTTGCGCCCGGCTCGATCGCGACGCCGGCCTGGCAGGAGCGCGTCGACAAGGAGCCCGACGTCCTCGACCGGCTGGTCAAGTGGTATCCGCTCGGGCGGGTCGGGACGCCGGAGGACGTCGCCGGCGCCGTGCTGTTCCTCGCCTCCGACGACGCCGTCGTGGATCACCGGCACGGTGCTGCGCGTCGACGGCGGCCTGCTCGCCGGCAACGACGTCATGACGAACGAGTTGCTCGTGGAGTCCCGCGACCAGGAAATCTGAGGCTTGCTCGACCTGGTCATTCGCAACGGCCGTGTCGTCGACGGCGCCGGCAACCCGTGGTTTCGAGCTGACGTCGGCGTCCGCGGCGACAGGATCGTCGCGGTCGGCGCGGTCGACGAGACCGCCGCCCGCGTCGTCGACGCCGACGGGCTCCTGGTCTGCCCGGGCTTCATCGACATGCACACGCACTCGGACATCCAGCTGCTCGCCAACCCTGCGCACGAGGCGAAGGTCTTCCAGGGCGTCACGGTCGACGTGATCGGGCAGGACGGGCTCTCGTTCGCGCCCGTCACCGACGACGTGCGCGACCGCCTGCGGGTGCAGATCGCGAGCTGGAACGACGACCCGCCCGGCTTCGACTGGGACTGGCATTCCGTGGCCGAGTACCTCGCGCGCTTCGACGATCGGGTGGCAATCAACGCCGCGTACCTCGTCCCCCACGGGACGCTGCGGATGATGGCCATGGGGATGGACGACCGGCCGCCGGCGGACGTTGAGCTCGCCGAGATGAAGCGCCTGCTGCGCACGGGCCTCGACGAGGGCGCGGTCGGCCTGTCGACCGGCCTGACCTACGCGCCGTGCATGTTCGCGGCCGACGACGAGCTCGTCGAGCTCTGCTCCGTGATGCGCGAGACGGGCGGCTTCTACACGCCCCACCACCGCAACTACGGCAGCACCGCGATCGAGTCGTACCGCGACTGCATCGACATCGTGCGACGCGCAGGGGTGCCCCTGCACTACGCGCACGCCCACCTCGGCTTCCCCATGAACAAGGGCCGGGCGCCGGAGCTGCTGGCGATGATCGACGCCGCCCGCGCCGAGGGGCTCGACGTGACGATGGACACCTACCCGTATCTGGCCGGCATGACCGCTCTTCACACGTATGCGCCGGGCTGGGTGCAGGACGGCGGCCCCGACGCCGCCGTCGCACGGTTTCGGGACCCGTCGCTCCGCGAGCGCATCCGCGTCGAGCTCGAGGAAACGGGCTCCGACGGCCTGCACGGCTGGCCCGTCGACTGGGCGCTGATCGCGATCTCGGGCGTGCAGAGGGAGCAGAACCGCCGCTTCGTCGGCACGACCGTGGCCGAGGCGGCCGCACGGGAGGGAAAGCGGCCGATCGACCTCTTCTGCGAGCTCTGCGCCGACGACGAGCTCGGTGTCTCCACGATCACCCACATCGGCAACGAGGAGAACGTCCGGACGATCATGACCCACCCGGCCCACATGGCGGGCAGCGACGGGATTCTCGTCGGCGAGCAGCCTCACCCGCGCGGCTGGGGCACGTTTCCGCGCTATCTGGCCGTGTACGTGCGCGAGCTCGGCATCCTCTCGTGGGAAGGGGCGATCCGGAAGTTCACGTCCCTGGCGGCCCAGCGGCTCGGCGTGCCCGACCGCGGACTGCTGCGGCCGGGCATGGCGGCCGACCTCGTCTGCCTGGACCCCGAGACGGTGCGCGACACCGCCGACCTACGAGGATCCGAAGCGGTACCCGGACGGGATCCCCTACGTGGCCGTCAACGGCCGGCTTGTCGTAGACGAGGGGCGCCACACGGGCGACCTGCCCGGGCGCGCGCTGCGCCGCGGGCCGGGTGCCGTCGTGAGAGCCGCCGTCGTCGGCGCGGGCTTCGCCGGCCTGTCGGCCGCCGACGCGCTGGCCCGCGCAGGCGTGGAGGTGGTCGTCCTCGAAGCCCGCGACCGGGTCGGGGGGCGCGTCTGGTCGCGCGAGCTCGGAAACGGGTCCGTCGTCGAGATGGGCGCCGAGTTCATCCTCCCGGGCGAGGACGTGATCCTCGGGCTGGTGGAGCGCTTCGGCCTCGGCTTGTGGGACAAGATCATGCGCTACGGCGATCGCGAGCCGCGCGGGGTCGACATCGACCGCGACGGCGTCGATGGCGGCCGCCGCCACGGTGCAGCGGGCGCTCGAGGAGCGCGGGGAGGAGGCGGCGCGGATGTCGGTTGCAGACTTCCTGCGCGGCCTCGACATCGATCCGGCTGCGCGGGAAGCGATGCTCTCGCGCTGCGAGCTGTCGGCCGCGAACTCGTCCGAGCTCGTCACCGCGGAGGCGCTCGCCCACCTCGCGGCGGTGGCGGACGACGAGTGCCCGAGCGTCGCGGGCGGGAACCAGCGCGTCGCTCTGGCGCTGGCGGCAGAGCTCGGCGCAGCCGTGCAGCTCGGCTCTCCGGTGCGCCGCATCGCGTGGGGAGACGGCGGAGTGACGGTCGCGGCGGCGGGAAGCGAGGTCGACGCCGACGCCTGCGTCGTGGCCGCGCCGGCCAGCGTCTTGCCGCAGATCGCGTTCGAGCCGGCGTTGCCGGAGCAGGTCGCGGCCGCGATCAGCGGCGTCGTCTACGGCCACGCGGCGAAGCTCTTCGTGCCGCTGCGGGAGGTCCCGCCGCCGAGCGCGGTCATCTCCGTCCCCGGGCGTTACTGGACCTGGACCGCCGGCGGCCCGGGCGGCGAGGTCCAGCCGGTCGTCAGCGCGTTCGTCGGGTCGGCGCCGGCGCTCGAGGCTCTGAACGTCGCACAGGGGCCCTCCGCGTGGCTCGACTCCGTGGAGGAGCTCCGTCCCGACCTCGAGCTCGAGCCGGACGGCGCGCTGCTCTCGACCTGGGACGACGATCCCTGGCTCGCGGCCGCCTACTCGACGAGGACACCCGCCGGGTCGACCGGTGACCTCCTCACGGAGCCCGTCGGGCCGCTCGTCTTCTGCGGCGAGCACACGGCAGGCGAGTGGTCGGGGCTCATGGAAGGCGCGCTGCGCAGCGGGCTGCGGGCGGCGGAGCAGGTGCTTGCCGCCCGCGTCTGAGCCGGGCGCGCCGCGCCCTCTCCGACGCAATCACACCTCGGCACGGTGCCGCTCCGGCTTCGAGGGTCCCGGCCTGCGGTCGGGCGCGGGGGGTCCTCCGCCCGACCAGAGCCAGGCCCGGACACGGTTTCGCAGCGAGGGCTCAGAAGTCCGAGCCATCACCGGGTGCCCGGGATATCGGCCGCTGAGGAGGCCTGCGTGGGGAGAAGCGACTGCGCGGTTCATCGGTGCCATGGTCCTGAGGACACCGGGGTCGCGCCGGTTATTCCGCCTTGCCGGGCGGTCAGTTGGAGGAGAGCGCGCTGCGGATCCGATCGAGAGCGGAAAGCGGAGCGAAGCCGTAGTGGTACAGGTCGACGCGCTCGAGCCCGAGCTCGCGCGCGAGGCCCAGCTTCTCGGCGAGGTTCTCCGTGGAGTCGCAGTCGGGCAGCGTCGGCCGCATGGCGGCCGAGAGCGATCCGCCTTCAGGGAGCAGCGCCCGGTAGGCCTCGAGGTCGAGCCGGACGCGGTCCGGGTCGGCCGCGTAGGCGATCGCCTCGAGCCGTCCGCAGGCCCTGGCCACGGCGCCGGGGTCGACGCCGAGCCGCCAGGCGATCTCCGCGGCAGGGCCGCCGGCAGGCCGGCCGTCCGCGTAGCCCTTGATCGCGCCCGAGGCATCCAGGAACGCGAACGCGGCGCCCTCTTCCGCCGCGGCCGCGGAGGCGTCGGCGACCAGGCTCGCCACGGCGTCCGCTCGCGCGTCGAGGTAGCCGCCGAGCTCCCCGCCCGCCAGCGCCCGCGCCTCGGCCTCGTCGAGCTCCTCCGATGCGTCCTCGCCTCCGTCGAAGACGCGCTGGATCTCGTCCTGGGCCCAGCGCTGCACCGCTGCACCGTCGACGCCGGCCGCCCGGGCGCCGCGCGACGCAGTGCTCGCAGAAGCAGAGGCCGAGCAGGAAACCGGTGCGCGCCCCGAGGTGGAGGAAGTAGCGCTCGTGGTGATAGCCGTGCTCGAGCGGGTGGTAGTGGAGCGACTCGGCCACGATCGTCTGCACCCCGTGGCGCGCGATGTCGGCGCTCAGGGCCCGCACGTAGGCCCGCACCTCCGGGTTGGCCGGGCACAGCTCCGTGAGGCAGGGATCGCCGAAGGCCGTTCGCTCGCGCGTGCTCGGGCCGCCCATCGCGGGCCCAGTCGCAGTGGAGGAACACCGTCCACGCGTGCACCGCCATTCCCCGGCCCACGGCCGAGTCCACGAGGCCGGCCAGCACGTCTTCGTCACGGACCAGCGAGCTGACCCGCGGCTGGATCGCAAGGCCGCGGTACAGCGACGGGTCAGGGTGGAAATAGCACACGCCCGGCTCGAGGAAGCGCAGCCGGCCGCGAGGGTTGTGGGGGAACAGGTCGCGCGCCTCGTGATAGACGGCCGCGAACGTGATGCCGCCTGCGCCCGCCCGTTCCTGGATGTTGCCGAGGACGGTCTCGAGGCCCTCGCCCTCGAGGTCGGTGGCGAAGGCGAAGAGGGAGGTATCCACGGTTCTGGGTTGTGGGAAGCTCCGGAGCGGGCGATGATAGCGGGGGCGATGGCGAAGTACGGCGTCGGCATCCTGGGGGCCGGCTGGGTGGCGGGCGAATACGTCCGCGTCTTCCGCGACCACCCGCTGACCGAGATCGTCGGCGTGTACAACCGGACGCCGGGCAAGGCCGCGGCGCTACTCGCGGAGCACGGCGTCGAGGCGCGGGAGTACGCGTCGGACGACGAGCTCTTCGACGACGAGCGAGTGCAGATCGTCGTGTCGTGCACGCCTCCGAACCCGAGGCCGGATCACATCCGCCGAGCGGCGGAGACCGGCAGGCACGTCGTCATCGAGAAGCCGATCGCGCTGACGATGGCGGAGGTCGAGGAGGCCCGGCGGGCGGTCGCCGAGGCAGGAGTGAGGACCGTGACCTCGTTCGTCCTGCGCTGGAACCCGATGCTCGAGACGATGCGCCGCCTGATCGACGACGGGGTGCTCGGTGAGCTCGTCTACGGCGAGGCCGACTACTGGAATCCAAGCGAGAAGTGGTTCCCCTGCTATCCGTGGCTCATCACGCGCGCCGAGGGCGGCAGCGCCTTCCTCACCGGCGGCTGCCACGCGGTCGACGCGCTGCGCTGGCTCGGCGGCGAGATCGCCGAGGTCGCCGCGTTCGGCGGCGCGGCGCGGCGCAACACCGACTACGAGTACGAGCCCAATGTCGCCGCGAGCCTGCGCTTCGAGAACGGGGCCGTCGGGAAGCTCTCCGCGCTGCTCGACGCGGACACGCCGTACGTCTTCAACGTGCGGCTGTTCGGCACGGAGGGCACGCTGCAGAACAACCGCGTGTACTCCTCGCGGCACTACCCGGGCTCGCTCGGCTACTGGGAGTTCCCCACCGTCACGCCCGACACGGCCGACGTCGCACACCATCCGTTCGCCGGGGAGGTCGCCCACCTGCTCGAGTGCATCGAGGAGGGCCGGGAGTCGCATGCCTCGATTCACGACACGGCCCGCTCGATGGCCGTCGTGTTCGCGATCGAGGAGTCGCTGGCCCGCGGCGGCGCACCGGTGAAGGTCGAGGACGTCGTGGCGGCGGCCGCTCCAGCGGCCACGTCCAGGTGACGCTTCGCATCGGGATCGGCGGCCTCTGGCACGAGACGAACACGTTTGCGCCCGGCCTGACGACGATCCAGGACTTCGCCGACTACCGGCTGGCCGACGGCCCCCGGGCGGTGCGCGACGCGCTCGCGGGGACGGCAACCGAGATCGGCGGGGCGCTGGTCGCGTGCGGGGAGCTCGGATACGAGCCCGTCCCGTTCTTCTACGCAGGCGCCGTGCCCGGCCCGACCATCGCCGCGGACGCGCGTGCCTTCCTCTGGGAGCAGTTCCTCGCCAGGCTCGAGCAGGCGCTGCCGCTCGACTGTGTCCTGCTCGCCCTCCACGGCGCCATGGTGGCCGAGGACGTCGAGGATCCGGAGTCCGACCTGATCGAGCAGGTGCGCAAGCGCGCCGGCTCAGTCCCGATCGCCGTCGTCCTCGACCTGCACGCCAACCCGGGCGACGGGCTCGTCGCCGGCGCCGACATCGTCCTCGCCTACGAGACGTATCCCCACACCGACGCCGCGGAGCGCGCGGCCGAGGCAGTGCGGCTTCTGGGCGACACGATCGAGGACGAGCTCGCCCCGCTCGTCGCCGGCCGCCGATTGGCGCTCCTGACCTGCCCGCTCGTCCAGGCGACGGCGGAGGAGCCCATGGCATCGCTCCTCGTCGCGGCGCGCCGCGTCCGTGCGCGGCCGGGCGTCGCCGCTGTGAGCCTCCTGCCCGGCTACGCCTATGCCGACGTGGAGCGGCTCGGCTTCGCCGTGGTCGTGACCGGAGAGGGCGCGGCCGCAAACAACGCTGCAGATGAGCTTTCGGGAGCGGTGTGGGCCTCGAGGGACGCCTTCCGGCCGGCGCTCGCTTCCGTCGACGACGCCGTGGCGCAGGCGCTTCGCTCGGACGAGCCGATCGTGCTGGCAGAGGTCGCCGACAACGTCGGCGGCGGCGCTCCGGGGAACAGGACGGAGCTGCTCGGCGCGCTGATCGAGGCGGACGCAAGAGGGGCGGTCGCCGTGCTCCACGATCCGGCGGCCGCGGTGGCCGCTGCCGCCGCAGGCGAGGGCAAGTGACGTCGAGGTCGAGGCGGGCGATCCGCCGCTGCGGCTGAGCGGCCGCGTCACGCGCGCAGGCGCAACGGTCTATCGCCGCACGGGCAGCTACATGACCGGCCAGGAGGTCGACATGGGGCTCTGTGCCGTGGTCGAGACCGGCGGCGTCGAGGTGGCGCTCACCTCGCACAGGGTGATGCCGTTCGATGCCGACCACCTGACGGCAGTCGGCATCGAGCCGGCCGAGCGCCGCATCCTCGTGGTCAAGTCCGCGATCGCCTGGCGGGCCGCCTTCGGCGACGTTGCCGCCGAGGCGATCGCCGTGGACACCCCGGGGCCGTGCACGTGCCGCCTCGAGACGCTCCCGTACCGCCGGGCCCCCCGGCCGATCGTGCCGCTGGACGATGCCGTTTGACGTACTCCGCCTCTGGGACGTAGCCTCGCGCTCCCAGAGTCAGGCCGCGGAGGTGCAATGAGCGTCAGGGTGGGTGTTGACACGGGCGGTACGTTCACCGACCTCGTCCTGTTCGACGAGGACACGGGTGAGCTCCGGATGTCGAAGGTGCTGTCGACGCCGAGCCGGCCCTCGCGCGCCGTGTTCGACTCGTTCGCCAAGGCCGGGCTCGACACGCACGACATCGCGTACTTCGTGCACGGCACGACCGTCGCGACGAATGCGCTCATCGAGCGCAAGGGAGCAGAGGTCGCGCTCCTGACGACGGACGGCTTCCGCGACATCCTGCGGATCCAGCGCGTCACGCGGCCGAATCACTTCGACCTGCACTGGGTGAAGCCGCGCCACTTCGTCCCCCGCTCGCGGTGCATCGGCGTCCCGGAGCGCGTGCTCCGCGACGGCTCGGTGCTCGTCCCGCTCGACGAGCAGCGCCTGCGCGAGGAGATCGAGCGCCTGCGCGACGGCGGCGAGGTTGCAGCCGTCGCAGTCTCCTACCTGTTCTCGTTCGTCAACCCCGAGCACGAGCTGCGGACCCGCGAGCTCATCGACGAGCTCTGGCCGGGAACGCGCGTCTCGCTCTCGCACGAGGTGCTCCCGCGCTGGCGCGAGTACGAGCGGACGTCGACCACGGTGCTCGACGCCTACCTCAAGCCGCTGATGCACGACTACATGGCGGGCCTCGAGGAGGAGTGCGAGCGCGGCGGCATCGGCCAGCTCCTCGTCCTGCGCTCGAACGGCGGCGTGATGAGCGCGGACAGGGCGCGCGAGCAGCCGGTGGCGCTCGTGCGGTCGGGCCCCTCCGGCGGCATCATGGCGACGGCCGCGCTCGGGAAGGCGCTCGAGCTCGGCGACCTGATCGCCTGCGACATGGGAGGCACGAGCTTCGAGGCCTGCCTGCTGCCCGCCTCCGAGCCGGCGTTCACGAACCTCGAGGAGCTCGAGTACGGCGTGCCGATCGCTCTCACGATGGTCGACGCGCGGGCGATCGGCGCCGGCGGCGGGAGCCTCGCCTGGGTCGACGCTGCCGGGATCCTCAAGGTCGGCCCGCAGAGCGCGGGCGCCGACCCGGGCCCCGCGTGCTACGGCCGCGGAGGCACCGAGCCGACGGTGACCGACGCCAACGTCCACCTCGGCCGCCTGACGGCGGATTTCCTGCTCGCCGGGGATCTCGCTCTCGACGCCGATGCGGCTGCCCGCGCGCTCGAGCCGCTGGCCGAGCGGCTCGGGCTCTCCCCCGAGCGGGTTGCCCAGGGGATCGTGGACGTCGCCAACAACAACATGGCCCAGGCGCTGCGACTCGTCTCGACCGACCGGGGCTACGACACGCGCGGCTCGACGCTCGTGGCGTACGGGGGGGCCGGCCCGCTGCACGCGTGCGAGCTCGCGCAGGCGCTGCGGATCGAGACCGTGCTCGTGCCGCGCTACCCGGGCGCGTTCTCGGCGTTCGGGGCCCTGCTCGCGGACACCCGCTTCGACTACACGCAGACGTCCTGGATGCGGCTTCGCCAACTCGACCTCGAGCGCGCGAACGACCTCTTCGCGTCGCTCGAGCGCCGCGCCGCGGAGGATTTCCGCCACGAGGGCTTCACCGAGGCTCCGCGCCTCGTCCGCTCGATCGACGTGCGGTACGTCGGCCAGAACTGGGAGCTGACGGTGGCGATGCCGGGCGGTGAGCTCACCCGGGCCGACTTCGAGCAGGCCGCGCAGACGTTCGGGGAGGAGCACGAGCGCTTCTACGGCTACTCGATCCCCGGAGAGGAGCTCGAGCTGCTCACCTTCAACGTGGCCGCGGTCGGCACGCGGCACACCGTCGAGCTGCCGCGGATCGAGCCAGGGCCTGCGCCCGACCCGATCGCGCGGCGCCCGGTCGTCTTCAGGGCCGACGACGGGCCCGTCGAGACTGCCGTCTACCGCCGCGAGAGCCTGCCTGCCGGCGTCGAGCTGGCAGGACCGGCGATCGTCGGCCAGGTCGACGCGACGACGCTGCTGCCGCCCGGCGCGGTGGCGCGCGTCGACGAGCACGCCAACCTTCTCATCCAGGTCGAGGGGGCAGCATGACCACCACCGACGTCGACACCGCGATCCGCACCGATCCGTTCCTGCTCGAGATCGTCCGCAACCACCTCATCACGACGTGCAAGGAGATGGGGATCGCGATGATGCGGACGAGCTACTCGCCGATGTTCAACGAGGCGCTCGACTTCTCGTGCGTCGTGTTCGACGGTCAGGCGGAGATGATCGCGCAGGCGCCGTTCGTCCCGGCGCAGATCGGCTCGACCGTGCACGTCGTGCCCACGGCGATCGCCGAGATCGGCGTCGAGAACCTGCGCCCCGGCGACGTCGTGTTCACGAACGACCCCTACCGTTCGAATTGCCACCTGCCGGAGTTCGTCGTCGTCAAGCCCTACTTCCACGAGGGCAAGGTGCTCGCGTACACGGCGAACATCGCGCACATGACCGACGTCGGCGGCATGGTGCCCGCCGCGTTCGGCGACCACCAGAACATCTTCCAGGAGGGCATCCGCTTCCCGCCGGTCAAGATCTACGAGGAGGACCGCGAGGTCGAGTCGATCTTCAAGATCCTCATCTCGAACGTCCGGACGCCCAAGCACTCCTACGGCGACATGAAGGCGATGATCGGCTCCCTCTATCTCGCCGAGCGGCGGCTCGCCGAGCTCGTGGAGCGATACGGAACGGACACGTTCGTCCAGTGCTGCGAGGACATCAAGGACGTTTCCGAGCGGCTCATGCGGGCCGAGATCGCGAGCTGGCCCGACGGCGAGTACCAGGCTTCCGGTGAGCTCGAGGACGACGGCATCGTGCCCGACCGGCCGTGGAAGATCAACGGCACGGTGGTCATCCGAGGCGACGAGCTGATCGTCGACTTCACGGGCTCCGATCCGCAGTGCTTCGGGCCGGCGAACCAGACCTTCGGGACGACCGCCTCGGCCGCGTACAACGCCGTCCTGCACATGGTGCGCTCGGACATCCCCTACAACCACGGGTGCTACCGGCCGATCTCGGTCATCGCCCCGCCGGGGAGCTTCGTGAACGTCAGCTACCCGGCCGCGTGCACGGGAGGGAACTCGGACACCCATCCGACGACGGTCGACATCCTGCTGAAGGCGTTCTCGCAGTTCTCGGAACGGAGCTCGGCGGCGGACGGTGGCACCTGCGGCTGCATCGGGTTCGGAGGCGAGGACCCGCGAACGCGCGAGCCCTACGCGCACCTCCACCTGGAGGGCGTCGGGTGGGGCGGGCGCGAACGACGCCGACGGCAACGACGCCCAGTTCGTCAAGAACGGCAACTGCGCGAACACTCCCGTCGAGGTCGCCGAGACGCGCTACCCGTTCCTCAACCTCGAGTACCAGCTCGAGCCCGGCCGCGGCGGCCACGGCCGCCACCGCGGCGGGTTCGGCACGCGCCGCATCTTCCGGTTCCTCTCCGACGGCGTCCAGATCAGCTCCCACACGAACCGCCACCGCGTCCGTGCGTGGGGGCTGTTCGGCGGCGAGGACGGTACGAACACGGTGATCGGGTTCCGGCGCAACGGGGAGACGGAGTGGGTGCGCGCCCGCGAGGCGTTCGGCTGCGCCTCCTACGGCAAGTTCTCGGGCGTCGTGATGAACGACGGCGACGAGATGCTGTTCGTCACGCCGTCGGGCGGCGGCTACGGCGATGCCCTCGAGCGCGATCCGGCGCTCGTGCTCCTCGACTGGCGCGACGAGCTTCTGTCCGCGGAAGACGCACGGGAGGTCTACGGCGTGGTGATCGACGAGTCGTCGGGGCAGATCGACGAGGAAGCCACGGACGCCAGGCGACAGGAGTTGCGTGCGGAGAGGGGCGCGCGATGACGATCTACAGGGAGGTCAACGAGCTGCCGCGCTGCGGCTCCTGCGGCAAGCTGCTCACGGTCGGTGGCATCGAGGCCGAGCGGCTGGGGCACCGGCTCGTCTTCTGCTCCGAGCAGTGCATCCGGGTGTTCGACACGTACAAGGCGCCGAAGTACGGCGCTGCCGCGGTCTGGCCGGAGTCCGTCGTGCGGTGAACGGCCGGCTCGCCGGCAAGGTCGCGATCGTCACGGGAGCGACCGAGGGCATCGGCCGCGCGATCGCCGTCGCCTTCGCACGCGAGGGGGCGCGCCAGGTGCTCGTGGCGCGGCGCGCCGAGCCGGGGAAGCAGCTGGCCGCGGAGCTGGGCGAGGAGCGCGCCGCCTTCGTCGCCGGCGACATCGGCGAGCCCTCGACCGCGGAGCGCGCCGTCGAGACGGCAACCGAGCGCTTTGGCCCGCTCGACGTCCTCGTGAACAACGCCGGCCTCGATCTCTCGGGCGTTCCGCTGCTCGAGACATCGGAGGCCCAGGCGCGCGAGATCTTCGACGCGAACGTCTTCGGCTCGCTGCACATGCTGCTGGCCGCGGGGCGTGCGATGCAGGGTCGCGGCGGCTCGATCGTGAACGTCACGTCGCGCCTCGCCCACGTCGGGCTGCCCGGATCGGCCGTGTACGGAGCGTCCAAGGGCGCTCTCTCCAGCCTCACCAGAGGCGCTGCGATCGAGTGGGCGGAGCGCGGGATCCGGGTCAACGAGGTGGCGCCGGGGCTCACGGAGACGCCGATGATCTCCGTCTGGGTCGCGGCGCAACCGGAGCCCGAGGCCTTCCGCGCCGAGCGCGAGCGCTCGATTCCGCTGGGCCGCTTCGCCGAGCCCGAGGACGTCGCGGCGGCGGTCGTGTACCTCGCGTCGGACGAGTCGCGCTCGGTGACGGGCGCCTTGATCGCGGTCGACGGCGGTTACACGGCCGCATAGCGACCGGTGCGAGTTGACCGTGCCGGGAGGCCGGTGACAAGATCCTGCCGCCGCTATACGACGAGGAGGCGAGATGGCAGACCCGCTCGCGGGACACACGAACAGCTACCACAGCTACTCCTTCGACGAGGCGCTCGCAGGGATCGCGGAGGCCGGCTACAAGGGCGTCGAGCTCTCGGCCGTGCCGGGCTGGACCGATCACGTCGACCTGGATGCTCCCGGCGACGAGGTCCGCGCCAGGCTCGAGGGCTACGGCCTCACGGCGATCAGCCTGTCGGGTCACTCGGATCTCACGACGAAGGAGGGGCTCGAGCACGGGGTCAAGGCCGTGCGCTGGGCGGCCGACTACGGCCTGCCGATCCTCAACACGGCGATCGGAGGCCACTGGTCGGAGTCCGAGGACGAGTCGGCCTTCCTCGGGAACATCGACTCGCTCGCCGACGCCGCCAAGGACGCCGGCGTCGTCGTCGCGCTCGAGATCCACGGGGACATCATGGCCTCCGGCGAGACGACGCTCCCGCTGCTCGAGCGCATCGGCCGCGAGGAGATCAAGGTGAACTACGACACCGCCAACTGCGAGTTCTACGGCGACGTCGCCGCCGTCGACGACATCCCGAAGATCGCTCCGTACGTGGCCCACTGTCACCTCAAGGACAAGATCGACGGCGCCCGCGTGTGGAAGTTCCCGGCTCCCGGCGAGGGTCACGTCGACTTCGCCGCCGTCCTCGACGCGTTCAAGGAGGCCGGCTTCACCGGGCCGTACTCGGTCGAGATCGAGTTCGAGGGCGAGCCCTGGCCGCCGCTTCCCGAGGTGAATCGCGCAATGGCGAGCGCGTATCGGCATCTGTCGTCCCTGGGCCTGTCGTAACGGCCTGGGTCGGGAAAGGAGAACGATGGCCCGTTCCGTGTTCATGCCCGAGATGACGAATCTCGAGGTGAAGGAGTACCTCGAGGGCGGTGGGCAAACCGTCATCGTCCCGGTCGGCTCGACCGAGGACCACGGCGACCACGGCCCGCTCTGGACCGACGTCTACATCCCGCTGGAGATCGCGAAGCGCGCCGCGCCCGAGCTCGGCGCGATCGTGGGCCCGCCGGTGCCGTTCGGCATCGCCCACGACCACCGGGGCGCCGCCGGCCTCGTGCACGTACGGCTCGACACGTTCATCGGGATTCTCCGCGACGTCTGCCACTCGCTTGCCGACGCCGGTTTCAAGAGAATCGTCCTTCTCAACGGCCACTACTGCAACTCGCACGCCCAGGAGTTCGCCGTCTCCCAGTTCTTCGACGAGCTGCCGGACGGGGTCCGCGTGTATCCGTTCCCCTACTGGGCGGGGCTCAAGCCGGAGGAGGCGGAGCAGTACCTGTCCGGTTCGGTCGGCATCCACGCGAACGTGGGAGAGACCTCGATCGTGCTCGCGATCGACGAGGGGCTCTGCGACATGGAGCGCGTGCGGGACTTCACGCCCGAGCTGCCGGAGCTGCGCACCAGCCCCCTGGCGCTCATCGACCCGACCTTTCTCGCCACACCGGGCTCGTTCTGGTCGCTGCTGGAGGCGGGCGGCGGGGTCTGGGGCGCACCGAGCGAGTCCACGGTGGAGAAAGGCGAGGAGTTCCTCGGCTGGTGCACGACCGCGGTCGTCAACCTCTTCCGCGACATGGAGGACGTCCACGACAAGCTCGAGCCGAGCTACGTGAAGACGAAGAAGAGCCGTTCGAAGGCGGCGCGGTGACCGTGGCCGTGACCAAGGAGGGGGCTCGTGGGGGAACCATGGGTTCCCCCACGAGAAGCTACGTCAAGACGAAGAAGAGCCGGTCGAAGGTCGCCCGGTGAGGCTCGACATCGATGCCGTTCGCTGAGCTCGACGAGCGGCGCGTGTACTACGAGGCCCACGGCGAGGGTGATCCGGTGCTGCTCGTTGCCGGCCTCGGCGCCGACCATCTGGCGTGGGGCCTGCAGACGGACGCCTTCCGCGGGCAACACCGCGTGATCGTCTTCGACAACCCGGGTGTCGGTCGGACGCAGGGGCCGGCCGGGCCGTACACGACCGAGCTGTTTGCGGACACGGCCGCGGGACTGCTCCGGGCGCTCGGAGTCGATCGTGCCCATATCGTCGGCGCCTCGATGGGCGGGACGATCGCGCAACAGCTGGCGCTGCGCCACCCGTCGTTCGTGCGGTCGCTGTCGCTGCACTGCACGTGGGGCCGCGCAGACGGGCACCTCACGGCGATCATGCGCAGCTGGCAGAGCTACGCGCGGGAGGTGCCGCTCATCGACCTGTGCCGTCAGTGCTGGCTCTGGGTGTTCACGGTCTGGTGGTTCAACGACCGCCCGGACGAGGTCGCGAAGCTCGAGCAGCAGGTGCTCGAGTCTGAATGGCCACAGTCACCGGAGGCGTTCTGCGACCAGGCGGAGGCCTGCATCGGGCACGACGTGCTCGACCGGCTCGGCGAGGTCGAGGTTCCCACGCTGATCACCGTGGGCGATCGTGACATGCTGACCCCGCCGCACCACGCGTACGCGATCAAGGATCGAATGCCGCAGGCGCGCGTCCGCGTGTGGCAGCAGATGGCGCACGCTCCCTTCTGGGAGATCGCCGACGAGTTCAACAGGGTCCAGCTCGAGTTCATGAAGGAGCATTGAGATGGCGATCACGCTGGCGATCCTCGGCGGCGGGTTCATGGGCGCCGCGCACGCGAACAACTACAAGGCGCTCGACGAACGGGTGCGCGTCAAGACGGTGTTCTCGCGAACGCCCGAGCGCGCGCAGGGCGTGGCCGAGATCGTCGGCGCGGAGGTCTCCACCGACCTCGAGGCGGCGATCGCGGATCCGGAGATCGACGCCGTCGACGTCTGCCTGCCGACGCTTCTCCATCGAACGGCGACGGAGCTGGCGTTCGATCGCGGGAAGCACGTGTTCCTCGAGAAGCCGCTCGCGCTCACGCTGGAGGACGCCGACGCGATCGTCGAGGCCGCCGGTCGGAGCGATTGCGTCTTCATGGTCGGGCTCGTCCTGCGCTTCTGGCCCGAGTACGTCGAGCTGCAGCGCCGGGTCGCCGCGGGCGAGCTCGGGCGAGTGCTCGGCGCGTCGGCCTACCGGCTCTCGCCGCCGGCCGACTGGGCGGCCTGGTACGCGGACGTCGCGCAGTCCGGCGGCCCGGCGGTCGACCTCATGGTGCACGACTTCGACCAGATGAACTGGCTGCTCGGGACGCCGCGCAGCGTGTACGCGCGGGGGATGAGCGCCGGCGACCCGTCGTATCCCGACCTCGTCGCTCGCCGATCGCCTACGACGGTGCGCAGGCGGTCGTCGAGGGCTGCATGGCGATGCCCGTGAGCTTTCCGTTCTCGAGCAACATCCGCGTCGTAGGCGAGGGCGGCGCCGCCGAGTACGCCTTCCGGGCGGCGCCGGCCGAGGGCGGCGGCAACATCGGCGAGGTCGACCCCAGCGCCCGCGGCCTGCGCCTGTTTCCGAAGGGAGGCGACCCCGACGTCGTGCTGCTCGACCCGGTCGATCCCTGGGGGCCCGAGATCGAGGAGTTCGTGTCCTGTATCGAAGCGGGCCGCCAGCCCGAGCAGGGGACGGGCGAGCAGGCGCATCTGGCGCTCCGGGTCTCCCTGGCGGCGAACCGCTCGCTTGTGAGCGGCGCGCCGGAAGAGGTGTGATGGCGGAGGAGCGCGAGCGTCTCTTCGCGCGTATCGACGCGCTCCGCGACGACTCGGTGGCGCTGATCCAGGAGCTCGTGCGCGTCGACTCCACGACGCCGACGTTGCCCGGCGTGCGCCGCGAGGACGTGATCGGCGGCGAGACGCGATGCAACGAGATCCTGCGCGAGCGCTACGAGCAGGCCGGACTCGAGACGCACTGGGTCGCCGAGGATCCGGAGCGGCGCAACCTCGTCGGCGTCCAGGCGGGAGCAGGCGGCGGCCGCTCCCTCGTCCTCAACGCGCACATCGACACGGTCGCGCCGGTCGAGCCGGAGAGCTGGCTCTGCGGCTCGCCCTGGAACCCCGAGGTGCGGGAGGGACGCCTCTACGGCCTCGGCTCGACCGACATGAAAGGCTCCGCCGCCGCGATGTGGACGGTTGCCCAGGCGCTGGCCGACGAGAGCATCCGGCTCGCGGGGGAGCTCCAGCTGCACTCGGTCGTCGGCGAGGAGATGATGGAGCACCCGCTCGGCACGACCGCGTGCATCGAGGCGGGCTTCCGCGCGGACGGGGCGATCGTCACCGAGCCGACCTCGTACCCGCGTCCGCTGACCGTGTCGCCGGTGGCCGCCGGCGCCTGGATCCTGAGGATCGTCGTCAGGGGGAAGCCGACGCACTGCGGGAACCGCCCGCTGTCGATCCGGCCCGGCGGACCGGGCGACGCAATCGGGGTCAACGCGCTGGAGAAGGCGATCGACATCGTCGGCTGGCTCCAGCAGCTCGAGGAGCAGTGGGGCCTCACGAAGAGCCATCCGCACTTCTCACCCGGGTTCTTCAACATCGGCCCGAACGTCCTCTACGCGGATGCCGGGGTTCCGTTCCCCACGTACTTCCCGAACAGGGCGTCGATCGAGTACGTGATCTGGTACCCGCCGCAGGAGGCGGCCGAGGACATCGCGCGCGAGATCGAGGAGCACGTGCTGGCGGGCTGCCGGCAGGACACGTGGCTGCGAGACCACCCGCCGGAGTTCGAATGGGTGAACCGCTGGCGGCCCATGGAGCTGCCCTGGGAGCATCCGCTCGTGCAGGCCATGGCGCGGGGGCACGAGGCGGCGACGGGCGTGACGCTCGACCCGCCGAGCCCGCAGAACCCGGTGAACTTCGGCGCCGCGAGCGACGCGTCGTTCTACGAGGAGGCGGGGATCCCCGCGGTCGTCTACGGCCCGGGCGATCTGAAGATCGCGCACTGCCGGGACGAGCACGTGGAGCTGGACGAGGTCACGACCGCCGCGAAAGCCCTGGCGGCCACGGTCATCGACTGGTGTGGGCCGGCTTCGTGACGACGACAGCGGCACGGGGCACCCCAATCCCACCACCCGATTTCATCGTATCGCCGGAAATCGCGCGGGTGGTTCACGGACCGTGACGAAAGTGAGCCGGATCACGAGAGAGCTCTGCGCGGCCGTCGATGCCCACCGGGACGAGGCCGTCCTGCTCCTGCAGGAGATCGTAGGCCTCAACAGCGTCAATCCCAACTACCCGGGGGCCGAGCGGGCCGAGCTGATCGGCGGCGAGACGCGCGTGAACGACGTCCTCGAGGAGCGCTACCGCGCAGCGGGCCTCGAGACGCATCGGCCCGCGGCCGACCCCGAGCGTGTCAACCTCGTCGGTGTCCGCCCGGGAGCCGGCGGCGGCCGCTCGCTCATCCTCAACGGACACATCGACACCGTGCCGGCGGTTGAGGCCGACGACTGGCTGTGCGGCTCGCCGTGGAGCCCGGAGATCCGCGACGGGCGCCTCTACGGTCTCGGCTCGACCGACATGAAGGCGTCGGCGGTCGCGATGTGGCTCGTGGCCCGGGCGCTGGACGACGTCGAAGCCCGCCTCCAGGGCGACCTCCAGCTGCACTCGGTCGTCGGCGAGGAGACGGGCGAGTACATGCTCGGCACGATCGCCTGTGTGGAGGCGGGGTTCCGCGCCGACGGCGCCGTCGTGACCGAGCCGTCCAACCCGCCCCGCCCGCTGTCGATCTCGACCGTGTCCGCGGGCTCGGTCTGGTTCAAGGCGGTCGTCACGGGCAAGGCGACGCACGCCGCCAACAGGCCGCTCGCCGTCCGCCCGGGCGGCGGGGGAGACGCCGTCGGCGTGAACGCCCTGGAGAAGGCCGTCCTCGTCGTTCGTGCGCTCCAGCAGCTCGAGCGCGAGTGGGGGCTGACGAAGAGCCACCCGTACTTCTCGCCGGGCTTCTTCAACATCATGCCCGGCATCTTCAAGGCCGACCCCGGCGTCCCGTTCCCCGCCTACCTCCCCAACCGAGCCGAGCTCCACTGGATGATGTGGTACCCGCCCGACGAGGCCGAGGAGGACGTGATCCGGGAGGTCGAGGGGTTCGTCATGGACGCCTGCCGCCTCGATCCGTGGCTTCGGGAGCACCCGCCGGAGTTCGAGTGGATCCTGCGCTATCCCGGCATGCGCACCGAGTGGGAGCACCCGTTGCCCCAGGCGATGGCCAGGGCCTTCGAGGCCGTGACGGGTGAGGGGGTACCGCCGCCGACGCCGCAGCACCCGGCGAACTTCGGCGCAGCGATGGAGGGCACGTGGCTCGAGCGCGCCGGGATCCCATCGATCGTCTTCGGCCCGGGCGACCTCCGCGTCGCCCACTCGCGCGACGAGCACGTCGTGGTCGAGGAGGTGTTCACGGCCGCGAAGGCGCTGGGCGCGATGGCCGTCGACTGGTGCGGCATCGCCGGCAGAGCTGAAAGCTGAGAAACCGATGCGGGTCGCGACAATCGAGCCGATCACCGTCAGCGTCCCGTACAAGCACCGGGAAGTCAGCTCGGTGATTGCCCGCGACGGCGTCACGGACGTGCTCGTGAAAGTAACGACGGATGACGGCCTCGAGGGCTGGGGTGAGTCGTGCAGCGGGGCCGACGTCGTCTCGATCGAGGCGGCGGTTCGGGCGATGGGCCCGTTCGTCGTCGGCCGGAGCCCCTGGAACCGGGAGGCGATGCGCGCGGATCTCTATCGGCATGGCCTCTGGCAGCTCGGGGCTCCGACTGGCAATTTCGCCTGGGCCGGGATCGACATCGCGCTCTGGGACATCTGCGGCAAAGCGGTGGGCGAGCCCGTCTACCGTCTCCTCGGGGGGCTTCGTCGTGCGGAGGCGACCTACTTCTACTACCTCGCCCGCGGCACGTCTGACGAGCTCGCCGGCCAGTGCGCCGATGGGCGGGAAGCGGGCTTCGACGTCTTCTACCTGAAGGTCGGGACCGACCTCGAGCGGGAGGTCGAGATGGTTCGGGCGGTGCGGGAAGCGCTCGGAAGCGGACCCCGCCTCCGCCTCGACGCGAACGGAAGCTGGACCTTTCGCGAGGCGCAGCAGGCGATCGAGGCTCTCGCCCCATACGACATCGACTTCGTCGAGCAGCCCGTGCGCGAGAGCCCGGTCGAACAGATGGCCGACTTCCGTCGTCGATCGCCGATCCCGATTGCGGCCAACGAGGGACTGTGGACGGAGGAGGACGTCTACGCCCGGATCAAGGCTCGGGCGGCCGACGTCTTCTGCTTCAGCCCGTACTGGGTCGGCTCGCTTGCCGGCTTTCAGCGTCTCGCGCACGTCGTGCATCTGGAAGGCCTCGAGATCTGCAAGCACACCCACGGTGAGCTGGGAATCGCGGCAACCGCCTGCCACCACGTCCTGCTGACGCTCCCGAACATCGTCGAGGGAAACCAGCAGACGGCCCACCTGATGGTCCATGACGTGATCACAGATACCCCTCCCATTGCCACGCGGCCTGAGTGGGGGGTCCCTGACGGCCCGGGTCTCGGGCTCTCGATCGACCACGATGCGCTGGCCGAGGCTTCCGCCCGCTACCGGGTCGAAGGCCAGTATCTCCCCTATCAACGGGAGATGATCGGCCGCGATGAGGGTGCAGATCGGCAAGGGCAGTCTGGCGTCTGATATACGACGCTCCAAGATCTCGCGTGGCTCCAGGCAATCCACCCCTCACTCGGCTCGAGAATCCCGCGTCGCGCACCGACCTCGTCGTCGACGCGATCACTCGAGCCATCCTGACGGGCGACCTCCCGCCCGGGTCGCGTCTGGTCGAGCGCGATGTCGCCAGCCTGCTCGGCGTCTCCAAGACACCCGTTCGGGAAGCGCTCAAGGTGCTCGAGCGAAAGGGCCTGACGACCGTCAACGCCTTCCGAGGGGCCGAGGTTCGGATCGTCGACGAGACGCTTGCGCGCGACGTCTACGGAGTCCGAGTTCTCCTCGAGCCGGCTGCGGTGCGGGCATCGATCGGTCTGTACGACGGTGGGGGTCTCGAGCTCGCACGCGAGGCGCTCGAGGCGGCCGACGACGCGGCGGCCGGAGGGGATCTCGCCGAGCTGAGCCTGGCGAACCGGCGCTTTCACCAGCTGCTCTACGAGCCGTGCCCCAACCAGCTCCTGCGCAAGACGCTCGACGATCTCCAGGATCAGGTGGCGCTGATCTCCGTCGGCGGGTGGCGGCGCCGCTCGACCTGGGAGGACGAGTCACGGGAGCACCGCTCGATCCTCGCCGCAGTCGAGGACGACGACGGCGAGGGAGCCGAGGACGAGGTGCGCGCGCACATCGCGAAGTTCCTCGCCGGCCAGTTGCTCGCCGGGGAGCAGGCTACCGTGCCGCCCGGCGCGGAACTCTGACCTCTGCGCCCCTTCGCTCCGCCGAGGCATACGCGCTGTACATGACCGCCACCGTGTCGCGCGCGAGCAGCACGCCGCAGAGCGGCTCGCGATCCTCGTGGACAGCTTCGATGAAGTCCTGGAGCTCCTGCGGGTAGCCGTTCATCCAATCTTCGTCCGGAGCGGGATGGCTCCACCCTTGCTTCGACTCGATCTTCTCCGCGACGTAGACATCGCGCAGAAGCTCCTCCTGCGGGTTGAAGGTCGTCAACGCATCGATCGGGTTCAGGCTGCACCTCGTGCGGTGGTTGTTGGCGCGAACCTCGAGCCACGAGCTGATGCCCCCCAGCACGACCTCGGCGGAGAACACGTCGGCCACCGTGCCGTCCTCGAAGACGACATGCACCTGCGAGTAGTCCTCGACGTCGAGGTAGTCGGTGCGGAGAAACCCCTCGTCCCGGTAGCGGCGCCGCGCGTGAGCTCGTGAGCCCGGGCGCTCACCGAGACCGGCCTGATCGGAAGGCCGCCGTTTGCTCGGCCCTCCTCCTGCTTCAGGTAGAGGGCCGCCGTCAGCGGGTGGCACCCCTTGCCCACGAGGGAACCGCCGCCGGCCTCCGCCCAGACGCCGTAGCTCGGGCTGTGCGAGCCGCTGTGCGACTCCTCCCCGATCATCCAGAGGATCTGAGCTCCGCTCTTCAACAGGATCTCGCGCTCCTTCTGGATCGCCGGGGAGTAGACCCAGTTCTCGGCGTAGAAGATCTTCGCACGCCCGCGGCGAGCCGCTGAGCTGACGCGATCGCAGGTGGCCAGGGCCTCCTGCAGCATCTTTCGCTTCGGGGAGCGGCTGCCTCGGAACGATGGCTTCCCCGTGCCGTAGTAGCCGGTGAAGGGCTTCTCGATGACGACGTGGCGGCCCCGCTCCAGGGCCTCGACGGCGAGCTCGGCGTGCACGTAAGGCGGGGTGCAGATGTCGAGCACGTCCACCGCGTCGATCAACTCCGCCACGGTGTCGAACACGCGCAGTCCGCGCTCGGCGGCGAAGGTCTTTTGGCGGGCGCGCGTTCGGGACGTTACCCCGACCACCTCGACCGGCACGCCGTACACCCGGCGATAGCCGTCGTAGTGGAACCGCGCGGCGAGCCCGGCGCCGACGATCCCGACTCGGATTGGCTCGTGGTCAGTCAAGGATCTGGAGACCCGCAGTCTTGCCTCCGTCGACGGGCAGCGCGATTCCCGTCACGTACGAGGCCTCGTCTGACGCGAGGAACACGGCGGCGTCGGCGACTTCATCGGCGGACGCGATGCGGCTCAAGGCGCGTCCGAGCGGAGCGGAGGCCAGGAGCCGGCTCTCGTGTGCCTCCCAGCCTCCATCGGCTGCGTCTCTGCGGACAGCAGGTGTGTCGACCGGCCCCGGGCAGATTGCGTTCACTCGGATCCGGTCACGCGCCAGCGAGAGCGCCAGGGAGCGGGTCAGCATCACGAGGGCTGCCTTCGTAGCGCAGTAGACCGGATCGTGGGCGCGCGCGACGAGCCCCGCGTTCGAGGCGTTCATCAGGATCACGCCTCCGCCTCGGGCCCTCAGCAGCGGAATGGCCAGCCTCGTCGCCAGATAGGCACCGCGGACGTTGACCGCGAACGCGCGGTCGAAGTCCTGTGGCTCGACCTGCTCGAGCGCACCGACCATGTCGATGCCCGCGTTGTTGTACAGGATGTCGAGACCACCGAAGCGCTCCTCGATCATGCTGAACGCACGTGCGACATCCTCTTCTCGCGAGACGTCGCCCAGCAGAAACAGCGACTCGGATGCCAGCGGCCGGAGGGCAGCCTCGACGCCCGCTCCGTTCTCGCGATCGAGGACGATGACCCGCGCCCCCTCCCGCGCGAATGCGGTCGCCGTCGCGAGCCCGATCCCGCTCGCGCCGCCTGTGACGAGGGCGACCTTGTCGCGTAGCCTCACGCGTGCTCGGTACCCCAGGTCGCGAGGATGGAGGCGAGCTCCTCAGCGTCTGCAGGCGACAGCGGAGCAAGAGGCGGCCGCACGGTGGAGCCGACGATCGCTCGGAGCGCCATGGCCTCCTTGACGACGGAGACGTTGTTGCCGTTGCCTTCCCGTGCCCGCAGCTCCTCGAAGGGAACGATCCTGGCCCAGACGCGCATCGCCTCGTCGTAATCTCCTTCGCGGAGAGCGGCGAGCATGGCCAGTGACACGTCCGGCGCGACGTTGACGAGGCCGGACGTGAAGCCGCGACCCCCGACGAGCCAGAAGAACGGCGCCCACATCTCGGCCAGACCGCAGACCCAGACAACGCTGTCGGGATAGCGCTGGATGAGCCGCGCGAACGAGAAGACGTCGGGAAGCGCGTACTTGACCGCGACGATGTTCGGGATCGAGAGGACATCGTCGAAAGCGTCCTCGGGGAGGCCACGATCCCGCAGGTAGAGAACCACGGCGCCGTCGATCCTGCCTGCCACCTCGCGGTAATAGCGCACGAGCCCGGAGCCGGTCACGTACGGCGTCTGTGGGTAGTGGATCATGACGCCGTCGGCGCCCTCCGCGACAGCGCCCTCGGCGAGGCGAACGGACGTCCGCACGTCCCCGCCGACCCCGGCGATCACGGTCGTTCCGGCCGGTGCCTCGGCGAGCGTGATCGACACGACCCGTGCAGCCTCGTCGGGCGTCAGGCTCGAGAACTCGCCCGTGTTCCCGCACGGGACGAGCACATCGAGGCCTGCTGCCACGAGCCGGGCGACGACGCGGCGGACACCGTCCTCGTGCACGCCACCCTTCTCGTCGAAGGGCGTGATCGGCACCGCCGAGATACCCTCGAGCCTCGTTCTCACCGTCTCGTACGACGCAAGCTCCTTGACCATGCGCGGCGGTGAGATATATCAGATCCCCGTATACCATCCGCTCGTGAAGGCCTGCTCGAGACCGGCCGACGTCGCACCGACCGAGGTCGCGAAGGGTGTGTACCGGCTCGAAGGGCGCGACGGGAGCCGGCTTCTCTGCCAGTACGTGATCGGAGGTGACGGCGCCTCGCTGGTCGTCGACGCCGGCTTGCCGGAGACACCCGACCGGGCCATCCTGCCCGCGTTGCGAGAGCTCACCGGCGACAGGGACGACCCGGTGACTCTCGTCCTCACGCACCCGGACTCCGACCACTGCGGCGGAACCGCGCAGCTTCGGCGATCGCTTCGGCACCTCACCGTGCTCGCCCACGAGGGTGACGCGGACCTGCTCGGCAACCCGGAGCGCACCATTGCCCACCGCTATCGAGCCTGCTGGGCGAGCGACCTCGTGGGACCCTCGGACGAGCGGCTTCGGAGCACTCGTCGCCGCCTCGGGCCGGCGTATGAGCTCGATCGCGTCATCGACGTAGACGTCGACGTTGCCGTCGGCGGGCGCCGCTGCTCGATCCTCCATGTGCCTGGCCACAGCCCGGGACACCTGGCGGTCTGGCTGCCCGCAGAGCGGGTGGCGATCGTCGGCGACGCGGCGATGGGCCGCGGGATTCCCAACCTGGACGGCTCGCTGATGTTCGCTCCCCAGTACCACTCGCCCGAGCGGTATCTGGCAACCATCGGCCGTCTCACACTCCTCGATCCCGAAGTCCTCCTCGGAGCCCATTTCCCGCCGTTGCGCGGCAGCGCGGTCGCCTCGTTTCTCGCGGACAGCGAGCAGGCCGTACGCCGGATCGACGCGGCCGTCCGGGAGGCGCTTCCCTTCAGCGCCGACTCGACGCTCGCCGGCCTGTGCGGGGAAGTGCATCGACGCTACGGCGACCTGCGCGTCGGGACCGAGCACGAGCTCGCAACCACGATTGCCGGCACGCTCGCGGCCATGGTCGCGCGCGGTGAGGCGGTCCTTGTGAGCGCCGGGCCGCCGCGACGCTGGCGCGCCACCCCGGAGCAGAGAACGTGAAGATCTCGAGCGTCCGGACGACCGTCGTTGCGGTGCCGCAAGAGCGGGCCTACATCCTGCGTCCGCGCGCCTGACGACCGGAGCCGGCGCACGGCCCCGGCAGGCGGCGCACGGAGCCCCGAGCCCGACATTGAACCCGATGGTGTGCTGGCATATCATGTGCCGCTCGCCGAGGATGAGCCGGAGGAAAGGGGTGGTCATGAGTCCAGATGAGCGTCCCATCGAGAACCTGATCGATGACTACACGGCGCGCCGCATCGATCGGCGCGGGTTCCTCCAGCGCGCCTTCGCGCTCGGCTTGTCCGCGAGCGCTGCCGGGAGCATTCTCGCCGCGTGCGGAGGCGACGAGGCTCCGGAGGCGGCCCCGCCGCCGGCGAACGAGGGCGAGGCTCCGCCGGCGACGACGGCGGCCGAGGAGCCCTCCGCGACGACTGCTGCGGAGGAGCCGCCCGCCGCCCCGCAAGGCGGCACCCTTCGGTTCAGGATCAGGGGCGACATCATCACGCTCGACCCGGCGTTTGCCCCGGGCTCGAGCGAGGAGGAGACCGCCTCCGGGATCTACGAGGGCTTGCTCGCGTACAAGCCCGGGACGTGGGAGCTCGTCAACCAGCTCGCCGAGACGTTCGAGCCGTCTGCCGACGGGCTGCAGTTCACGTTCAAGCTGAAGGAGGGCATCCCCTTCCACAAGGGCTACGGCGAGGTGACCGCCGAGGACGTCAAGTTCTCGTTCGAGCGTGTCGCCGGCCTCACGAAGCCGAACATCGAGTCGCCCTACTCGGGTGACTGGGTGGCGCTTCAGGAGGTCAGGGTCGACGGCAAGTACGAGGGCACGATCATCCTCAAAGAGCAATTCGCTCCGCTGACACGTACGACCCTACCGGTCTACTACGGCGGCTCGATCCTCTCGAAGAAGGCCGTGACGGAGCTCGGCGACGAGTACGCGACGAACCCGGTCGGCACCGGGCCGTACGAGTTCGTCGAGTGGCAACCGAAGCAGCGGGTGCTCATGAAGCGCTTCGCCGAGTGGGGCGGGGCGTCGAGCGAGTTCGCGTCGCCGGAGTGGGACGAGCTCGAGGCAATCCCGTTCGACGACGATGCTTCGGCCGATATCGCGCTCGAGACCGGCGAGGTCGACTTCGGTGAGGTTGCCCTCGCGTCGGTTGAGCGGTTCGAGGAGAACGACGACTTCACCGTCGGGAAGTACGTCACCTTCGATTACAGCTGGATCGGGATGAATCTGATGGATCCCGCCCTCAAGGACGTCAACGTGCGCCAGGCGCTCCGCTACGCGATCGACGTTCCGGCGATCATCGCGGCCGCCTTCGAGGGGCGCTGGGACCAGGCAACGGGACTGATTCCGCCCTCGATGGAAATCGGGTACTGGGAGGACGCCCCGGTGTACGAGCGCGACGTCGCGAAAGCCCAGGAGTTCATGACGCAGGCAGGCGTGGACTCTCTCGAGCTGACCCTGACGATCGAGCAGGGAGGGCAGGGGACCAAGGAAGTAGGCGAGATCGTCCAGGCGAACCTCGCCGAGATCGGGATCGACGTCAAGATCGAGGGTCTCGACTCGTCGACGTATTACGATCTCTCGAACGTCGAGGCCCTGCGCAAGCGTCAACTGTTCTACGTCAACTACGTCTCGGCGCCTGATCCCTCGTGGTCGACCGTGTGGTTCATCAGCGATCAGTTCGACCAGTGGAACTGGATGTACTGGTCCAACCCGGAGTACGACCGGCTCCACGAGCAGGGGCTCGTGGAGCAGGACCCCGCGACGCGTAACGAGATCTACATCGAGATGCAGCAGCTCTGGGACGAGGCCGTCCACACCGTCTGGGTCGCCTGGCCGACGCGCTATTTCGCGTCGCGCCAGGGAATCGAGGTCACGATCCGACCGGACGGACGGACCGTGCCCTGGGCGACGCGCTCGGTCTAGACGCGGTCGTAGCGCCGCCACAAAGGGCGAGCTCGCCGGTGACCAAGGCTGTCAAGACGCGCTTTCCGCGCCCGGTCCGCGTGATCGAGAACGAGTGGATCCCTCTCTCGGATGGGTGCCGCCTTGCAGCGCGGATCTGGCTCCCCGAGGACGTCGAGGACGACCCGGTTCCGGCGCTGCTCGAGTACATCCCGTATCGCAAGGGCGACAATACGGCCGGCCCTGATGCGACCCGGCACGCCTACTTCGCCGGGCATGGGTACGCGTGCGTGCGCGTCGACATGCGGGGGAGCGGTGAGTCTGACGGTGTCCTGCTCGACGAGTACTCGCCCCTCGAGCAGGCCGACGCCGTCGAGGTGATCGCCTGGCTCGCAGCCCAACCCTGGTGCACCGGGGCGGTCGGGATGTTCGGGATCTCCTGGGGCGGGTTCAACGCGCTGCAGGTGGCGGCGCACCGGCCGCCGGCGCTCAAGGCGATCATCACCGTGTGCTCGACCGACGACCGCTACGCAGACGACATCCACTACGTCGGCGGCTGTGTGCTCGGGGCGTACATGCTCTCGTGGGGCTCGACCATGCTCGCGCTGAATGCGCGTCCACCGGATCCGGCCGTCGTCGGCGAGCGCTGGCGGGACATGTGGCTCGAACGGCTGGAAGGGAGCCCGCCCTTCGTCGAGACCTGGCTCTCGCATCAGCGCCGTGACGCCTACTGGAAACAGGGGTCGGTGTGCGAGGACTACTCGGCGATCGAGTGCGCCGTCTACGCGGTCGGGGGCTGGGCCGATACGTACACGAACGCTGTTCTGCGGCTCCTTGCAGGGCTACCGGGCCCGAGGAAGGGCCTGATCGGCCCGTGGGCGCACGGATACCCACACGAAGGAGTGCCGGGGCCGGCGATCGGATTCCTTCAGGAATGCCTCCGCTGGTGGGACCATTGGCTCAAGGGCGAGGATTCGGGCATCATGGGCGAGCCCGTCCTGCGAGCCTGGATGCAAGAGCCGGTCGAGCCGAGGACGTTCCACGCCGAGCGGCCTGGCCGCTGGGTAGCGGAGCCGTCCTGGCCTTCCGCCGCGATCGAGAGCCGGAGCGTCCCGTTGGCCCTGGAGGGGTCCCAGGTCACCGGAGCCCAGTCGACCGGTCTCGACTGCGCGAACTTCATGGGCGGAGGTGTCGCCGGCGATTTTCCTCCTGACCAGCGTTTCGAGGATGGCGCTTCGCTCACGTGGACGTCGGAGCCACTCTCCGAAAGGCTCGAGATCCTCGGGTTTCCGGAGGTCTTCCTCACCCTGGCGGCCAGCCAGCCGAGCTCCCTCGTCGCTGTCCGCCTCTGCGACGTCGCCGTGGACGGCGCGTCTCTGCTCGTCACGCTCGGGCTCCTCAACCTCACCCATCGCGACAGCCACGAGCACCCCGCTCCGCTCGAGCCTGGTCGGAGCTACGACGTGACCGTGCGGCTGAACGCGATCGCGCACGCCTTTCAGCCGGGTCATCGCATCCGGGTCGCGGTGTCGCCCACCTACTGGCCGATCGCCTGGCCGTCACCGAAGGCGGCCACGCTGAGCGTCTTCGGAGGTCGCCTCGATCTCCCGGTACGGGTCGAGCGAGCGGAAGACGGCGAGCTGGCGCCGTTTGGAGAGCCCGAGAGCGCCCCGTCGCTGGACAGCGAGCTGCTTGCGAGCCGGGTGACGGAGCGGAAGCTCCGTCGAGATCTCGTAACCGGCCAGATCGAGCTCGAGTGGAGCCAGGACTGGGGGGGCGGCATCCATCGACTCGCAGCGACCGGGCTCGAGTTCGGCACCTGGGGCATCGACACGCTCGCAATCGTCGAGGGCGACCCCCTCTCTGCACGGGCTCGTTCGACGTGGACGTCGACCTATGAGCGAGGCGACTGGCGGACGCGCGTCGAGACCGAGAGCACCATGTCGGCGGACGCGGAGGCGTTCTCTGTGACGAACGCACTCAGCGCCTACGAGGGGAACACGCGGATCTTCGCGAAGACCTGGCATTTCTCGGTGCCTCGAGATCTCGTCTGAGGGCTGACGATGTCCATGACCTCTCCAGAGCTCCGCGAGTTCCTCGATCGGACGCAGCCGGCGCTCGTCGGTGTCGTCGGCACCGTGCGGAAGAACGGCTCGCCGCACGTGGTGCCGGTCTGGTACCGGTGGGACGGGGAGGCGGTCTTCGTCTGGACGGACGAGGGGCGCGGCTGGGTCCGGAACGCTGCTCCGGGATCCTCGGGTCGCCTTCTCCGTGCAGGAGCCAGAGGCGCCCTATGCGGCCGTCGTGATGCACGGGGAGGCCGAGGTGAGGACGAGCGACGACGAGGAGACGGCGGCGGAGATCCGCAGGATCACCGCCCGCTACATCGAGGAGGCCCAGGTGGACGAGTACATTGCCGGCTGGGCAGAGCTGCGGACGATCGTGACGATCCGCCCGAGCTCGATCAACTCGTGGGGGAGGGGCTATTGAGCACGCACCAGGTCGACCAGACGCCGAGCATCGAGCTGCGAGACGGGCGCAGGCTCGCCTACGCCGAGGCGGGGCCGGCCGGACGGGTTCCCCGTGATCAGCTGTCACGGCACCCCGTCGAGCCGCTTGCCGGGCGGCTGGGCCGGCGCAGCAGAGGCGGCCGGGGCTCGGTTCATCCAGGCGGACAGGCCCGGCTACGGCCTCTCGAGCTTCAACCCCGGCCATTCGCTGCTCGAGTGGTCCCTGGACGTCGCCGAGCTCGCCGACTCGCAGGGGCTCGATCGCTTCGCCGTGGTCGGAACGTCCGGGGGAGGCCCGTATGCCGCCGCCTGCGCCTACGCTCTCCCCGACCGGGTCTCCTCGGTCGCGCTCGTGTGCGGCTGCGGCCCGTTCTGGGACGTTCCCGAGGTCGACGCCTGCGCGACGGAGCAGACCGGAGCATGGATCCGGGAGCTCATCGATCTCGCCCGCCAGGATCCCGATGCGGCCGTCGCGCACGCGCGCGAGGAGTGCGAGCAGGACGCCGCGATGGTCGCGCGCGACCCGGACGAGTGGGTGCAGTTCTGGTTCGAGAACGAGGACACGCCGGAGGCCGACCGCGAGCTCGCCGCCCGCCCCGACCTGCGCGCGTGGTCGCTCGCGAGCCTCAAGGAGGCGCTGCGCGGTGGGATCGAGGGCTATATCCAGGACGAGCTCGTCCTGACGGTGCGGCCCTGGGGGTTCCGCGCGGAGGAGATCGGAGTGCCCACGCACATCTGGCACGGAGAGCGTGACCCGCTCGCGCCCGTCGGCGGCGCCCACTACCTCGCCGCCGTGATTCCCGGGAGCCGGGCACGCTTCTTCGCGGAGGAGGGGCACAACATTTCCGGCCGCCACGGCGAGGAGATCCTCCGGGCCCTCGCGGACACCGACTGATCGGAAGGGTGCGCACGAGCAGATGCCGGAAATCGAGGAACGAGACGTCGTCATCATCGGCGGCGGCATCGCCGGCCTGACGGCCGCCCTGCGCCTACGCGACCATTCGCCCGCTCGTGCTCGAGGCGGAGGACCGCGCCGGCGGGCGGATCTTCTCGCAGCAGCGCGGCGATCTCGCGCTCAGCGTGGGCGCCCACATGTTCCCGCCGCCGGACTCGGTCGTGGGCCGGCTCGTGGCCGAGTTCGGCCTCGAGGTGATGCCGATCACGGGCTCGATGCTGAACGTCTTCTTCCGGGGCAAGCTCGTCCGGGACAAGAGACCCGAGCTGCTCCCGTTCCTGCTCCCGCTCTCGGCCGCCGGGAGGGTGTCGTTCGCGCGCGCCGGGCTGCGGCTCAAGTCCGACGCGAACCGCTACATGGAGCTCATCGAGCCGCGCCCGGGCGACACCGACGCCGCGATCCGGCTGCGCGCGCTCCAGCACCGCGGTGACGAGAGCTTCGCGGATTTCCTCGGGTCGCTGCATCCCGAGGCGCTCGAGATCTACCGGGCGATCGCGAACCGATCGATCGCCGAGCCGCGGGAGATCTCGCAGTCGGCGATGGCGGCCTTGTTCGGCCATGTCTGGGACACCGGCGATCTCGGCCGCAACATGCGAGGCGGCTCGGGCAGGCTCCCGGCTGCGCTGGCGGCGTCGCTCGGCGACTCGCTGCGCCTCGGCGCGCGCGTTCGCGAGGTGGCGCTGGACGGTCCCGGCGTCCGCGTCCGCTACGAGCGGGACGGCGGCAGCGGCGAGATCGAGGCGCGGGCCGCCGTCGTCGCGATCCCCGCTCCCCTGATCCCGGCGCTCGTCCGGGACCTGCCTTCGGAGACCGGCGAGGCCCTGGGCCGGGTCACGTACGGCCCGATGGTCGTTCTCAGCATCCTCACCGGCGAGACCGAGCCGATGCCCTGGGACGACCTCTACTCGATCCTGACGCCGGACAAGAGCTTCAACATGTTCTTCAACCACGCCAACTTCCTGCGCTCGGGCGACAGCACCGAAGCAGGGCAGCGTGCTGATGGTCTACGCGGGCGCCGACCGCGCCCGCGCGTTGCTGGACCTCGACGACGACGCGATCCGCGACCGTTTCCTCGACGACCTCGACGACCTCTATCCGCAGGTGCGTGGGCTCATCGGCGAGACGATGGTCAAGAAGTGGCAGTACGCGGGGCCGTTCGCCGCGCCGGGGCGCTGGCGTGCCCAGGCGGCGCTCGAGCGGGGCGTCGGCGACAAGCTGTTCTTCGCCGGCGACTGGGTCAGCGAGTTCGTCTCGATGGAGACCGCCGCCCGGACCGCGGTCGACGCCGCGGCCGCCGTGCGCCGCGCGCTGGGTGAGGCGTAGGGGCCGGATCTCATCCGGCCCGTTCGGCGGTCGCGGCTGGGCCGCATGGATGCGGCCCCTACACCGGGACGTCGTCGCGAGGCGCGATGTAGCGCTCGATGAGCCCTTGGCGGTCGACGCAGCGCGTCGCGGTGCGCGGCGCGCTGGGTGAGGTGTAGGGGCCGGATCTCATCCGGCCCGTTGGGCGCGTCGGCCCCTACGCCGGAACGTCGTCGCGAGGTGGATGTAGCGATCGACGAGCCCCTTGATGAAGCGGGTTCGCCTGCTCGTGCGTGTGTCCCCAGACGGAGCCGTGGCCCATGCCCTCGAGCACATGGGCCTCGGCCGTCGGCGCGAGGCGCGCCACCTCCTCGCCGAGCTGCGGCGGCGCCTGGACGTCCTGGTCGAACGACGATCACGTGCAGAGGCACGGAGCACTCCGGGAGGCGGTCGCGCACGTCGAAGTCGATGCACGCCTGCCACTGCGGGATCAGCGAGCGCTCGTTCTGCTCGTTGAAGCCCGCGCCGAGCACGCGCTGGATCCTCTCCCACACGACCGGGTCGCCGAGCGCCCGCGCGGGGAAGAGCTGCGCAGCGTAGTGGATCGTCGCGAACATGCCCTCGAGCCGCTCGCCCCGCCGCCGCAGGTCGACCTCGGCCCGCATGTAGTCGCCGAGCCAGCCCTCGTGGCCGCAGGGAGCGACGCCCATCACGATGCCCGCGCGGCACAGGTCGGGCCGGTCGAGGAGGAGCTGGAGGCCGATGAAGCCGCCCATCGACTTGCCGCACACGACGACGGGCGGGTCGAGCAGCGCCTCGATCAGGTCTGCCGCGTCCCGGGCCATGTCGGCGATCGTCCAGGGAAGCGGCTCCGTGCAGACGGTGCCGCCGATGCCCCGGTTGTCGAAGGTCACGCAACGGTAGAAGCGCTCGAAGTAGGGCATCTGGTACGGGTGCCACACGGCTCCGACCGCGCCGCCGCCGCTGAGCCAGAGCACCTCCTCGCCCTCGCCGAACTCGTCGTAGTGGAAGCTGCCGGACGGAAGCTCGATCTGGGGCATGGAAACCTCCGTGGTCTCTCTCAGACGAGGTCGCGCGGGACCGCGAACGACCAGGTCCTCGGCGAAGATCCGGGTCTCGTTCTCGTAGGCGTCGAGCGCGTTCGTGACGTGGAAGGCCTCGGCGTCGGCCGTCAACGTGCTCGTTGTCTCGACTCGCGTCCGCCAGTCGCCGCGGCCGACCGAGATCGACCAGTCCGAGCGCGTCTGCGCGGACAGCGGATCTCCCTCGACGACCGTGAACGTGTCGCGGGCGCGTTCCGCGGTACTCGAGGCCGTCTCCGACGATCCGGAAGGAGCCGAAGTAGAGCAGGTCGGTCTCGAGCTCCCACCGGCCCGTGGCGGGGTCGTGCCGGATCGTGCGCTCCACGCCGCCGGGCTCGTCGGTCTCGATCGCGAGCGGCGGCGGTCCCTCGGGCTCCTCGAAGGGAGCGAGCAGGTCGTCCTCCGGGCGCGGGGCGCGGACGGGCAGCGAAAGCGCCGACGCGCCGCCGGTCTGGATCGTCAGGGTGACCGGCTCGGGCGACGGCCAGGCCCACGGCCAGAACGTGGGGGAGAGCGCGAGCCGGATCCGGTGCCCTGCCGGGAATGCGTACGAGGTCGCCTTCAGCTGCACCGTCACCTCGACCGGGCTGCCCGGCACGAGCGGCTGCGGGTGCTCGTGGCTCTCCCGGTGCGTCAGATTGAGGACGCCGTAGGTGACGAGCGTCGAGGCGCCGTCCGGCGCGACGTCGCAGAGCCGCGCCGCGACGAGGGCGTTCGGCCGGTCCGACGCGAGCGTGAGCGTCGCCTCGGCAAGCCGAGCAGCTCGAGGCGCTCTTCCAGAGGCGCGAGTGAAGCAGAGCGAGCGGCCGTCCTCGGCGCGCTGGTCGGGCGCGAAGTCGACGTCGGCCCCAGGCGACCCACGTACCGCTGTCGAGGCCGTGCGCCTGGGAGCCCGAGAACGCGAGCTCGACCGCGGGGCCGGGCTCGTCGCCGAGCCCGCCCGGCGTGATCCAGCGCGAAGCGGCGGGCGCCGATGTCCGCTGGGCGGCCACGCGGGCTCGGCGACCCAGCGGCCCGGCCGCTGCTCGTAGCGCGTCCTCGGAGGGACCGCCTCGTGCATCCAGGCCCGCAGCAGCGGCTCGTCCATGATCCCGGTCTCGGTTCCCTTGAGCCAGTGGTCGAACCAGCGCAGGCACTCCTGCAGAAAGCCGATCGCCGGCCCGGGCAGCCCGTCGTGGGGATAGAGATGGCCCCAGGGGCCGATCAGGCCCTTCCGGGGCCCCCATGACCGGCGAGGAAGCGCAGGATCGCGTTCGGGTAGCCGTCGGCCCAGCCGCCGACCATGTAGACGGGCAGCGGATCGCGCCGTAGTCCTCGCACACCGAGCCCTGCTTCCAGAAGTCGTCTCGCCGCTGGTGTCCGAGCCACGCTTCGGCGAACGGAGGAGTGCGCTCGAGCCGCTCGAGCCACAGCTCGCGCCAGCGCTCCCCGACCACCCGGGTCGGGCGGCCGCGCGTTGAACGCGAGCATCGTCGAGGCCCAGGAGAGCATGTAGGAGCCGAAGACGCAGCCGCCCAGGTAGTGGACGTCGTCCGCGTAGCGGTCGTCGGTGGAGCAGACGCTGACGACGGCCTGGAGCTCCGGTGGAGCGTGGGCGGCGATCTGGAGCGAGTTGAAGCCGCCCCAGGACTTCCCGATCATGCCGACCGCGCCCGTGCACCACGGCTGGGCCGCAAGCCAGCGGATGACCTCGACGCCGTCCTCCTGCTCCGCGGCAGGTACTCGTCCTCGAGGATCCCGTCGGAATCGCCCGAGCCGCGCAGATCGACCCGGACGGACGCGTACCCGTGGCCGGCGAAGTAGGGATGGATGCCCGCGTCACGCACGGCGGTGGCGTCGTCCTTGCGGTAGGGGATGTACTCGAGGATCGCCGGCACCGGGTCGTCTTCCGCGTCCTCGGGCAGCCAGATCCGTCCGGAGAGGCGCACGCCGTCCGGCATCGGGATCCAGACGCGGTCGAGCATTTCGACCCGCCGCGGAAAGTCGGTCTTGATGCGCATACGCTGTGCCCGCTGTGACGCTATCGGCATCCGGGGCGGGAGGCGGAGTGGTCTTCGACGACCCGTTCCGCTCGCTCGAGGAGGAGACGCCCGAGACCCGCCGGTGGCAGGAGCAGCAGGATGCGGCCGCCGAGACGAGGATCCACGCCCTGCCGGGGATCGAGCGTCTGCGCGACGCCACGCTGGCCCGGCAGCGCGAGTCGCTCGTCTTCGCGCCTGCGCGATACGGGCAGCGCTGGTTCCGGCTCGCCGCCGGCCGGAGTGGCACGAAGCCGGTCCTTGCAGTCGCCTCCGAGCCGGGAGACCGGGGCCGCGTCGTCGTCGATCCGGGCACACGGCCCGGCACGGAGGTGTCGCTCGACTGGTTCTCCCCGGCCCCGAACGGCGAGTACGTCGCGGTCGGCCTCTCCCAGCGCGGCGACGAGCAGAGCGTCCTCCACGTCCTGGAGGTCGAATCCGGGCGCGAGCTCGCGGAGCCGATACCGCACGTGTCGTTCGGCGTCGTCGCCTGGCTTCCGGATTCGAGCGGCTTCTTCTACAACGCGGGCCTCGCCCCCGACACCGAGCAGCCGCAGAAGCACATCTTCTTCCACCGGCTCGGCGACGAGCAGGCCGACGCAGCCGGAGCCCGCCCCCGTCCGCGAGGACGAGGAGTTCGTCTTCCCGCAGGTCTCGCCCGACGGGCGCTGGGTCTTCGCCGTCTCGAGCGAGGTCGAGCCCCGGCCGGACTCGATCCGGGAGGTCGACGGCGGCGAGTGGCGCCCGTTCCTGCTCGGGCTTCCGGGCACGTTCGCCGGGCTCGTCCACGAGGACCGCTACGTCGCAATCACGACCGACGGCGCCCCGCGGGGGCGGCTCGTCTCGATCCCGCTCGAGAGCGAGCCCGCGCGCTCGACCTGGCGGGAGCTCGTCCCCGAGGGAGAGGGCGTCATGCGGAGCGTCTGCATCGTCGGCGGCAGGCTCGCGCTCGTCGATCTCGTCGAGACGCGCTCGCGGATCCGGATCTTCTCGCTCGACGGGGAGCTCGAGCACGAGGTGCCGCTCCCGGGCGAGGGCACGGTGGGGACGAGCTTCTCCCGCGCCCAGGCGATGATCGAGCCGATGGTCTCGGCCAGCGACGACGCGCTCCTCTTCGTCTTCTCGACCTTCTCGCGACCCCCGTCCCTCTACCGGTACGCCCTCGAGGAGCGGCGACTCGAGGAGCTGAGCACGCCCGCTCCGGAGATCCCGGGCCTCGTCTCCGAGCTCCGCCGCTGCAGGAGCACGAACGGCGCCGAGGTCTCGTACTGGCTCGTCCGCAGCGCGGAGGCCGGTCGCGCCCGGCCGGCGCCGGCGCTGATCTACGGCTACGGCGGCTGGAACATCGCGTGGGGGCTCCCGAGCTACCTCGCCGAGCTGGCTCCCTTCGTCGAGGCCGGCGGAGCGCTGGTCTTCCCGCATCTGCGCGGCGGCGGCGAGCTCGGCGAGACCCAGTGGCACGACGGCCGCCTCGAGCGCAAGCAGCACACGTTCGACGATCTCTACGCGGTCGCGGAGGCGCTCATCGCCGACGGCGTGACGGCGAGCGACCGGCTGGGCCTCGTCGGCGAGAGCAACGGCGGGCTGCTCGCCGGCGCGGCGGCTGACGCAGCGGCCCGAGCTCTTCCGCGTCGTCGTCGCGCTCGTTCCGCTGCTCGACCTGATGCGGCACCACCGTGATCCCTACGTCGCGGAGTTCGCGGTCGAGTACGGAGATCCGGGGGACCCGGAGCTCGCGCCACGTGCTCCTTGCCTACTCCCCGTACCACAACGTCCGCGACGGCGAGCGCTACCCCGCGACACTCGTCGTCTGCGGCGACTCGGACATCCGCTGCCCCGCCTGGCACGGGACGGAAGTTCGCGGCGCGCCTCCAGCAGGCGACCTCGTCCGGCCGCCCGGTGCTGCTTCGCGTGCTCGCGGACGCCGGGCACCTGAGCACGGTCGAGCGATCGACGCACGAGTGGCTCGGCTTCGTGATGGCCGAGCTCGGGATGAGCCTTCCCCTGACGATCTCAGCCGAGCAGCGCGCGCGCGTTGGCGGCGCCGACGACGTGGCCCTTCTGCTCGTAGATGCGCAGCGCCTCGCGCGCGTGCTCGAGGGCGGCGGCCGTTTGTCCGACACTCGACGAGCGCCTCGGCAAGGATGACGTAGGCATGTCGGCGCGGAGAGAACCAGTCCGTACCGCGAACCGCCGCCGCGGCCTCGTTGCGCGAGTCGGCGCACCTCCTCCTCGGTGCCCTTGGTGGGCGAGCACAGTCGCGCGAGTAGCGCGCCACCATCCTTGGTGCAGCGCAGAGTCGGCCGGCGCGAGTTGCTCGCTCACGGTGCTCCAGTGCGCAGCTTCGCTCCCAACGGTTCTGCCGGCACAGCGCAAGGGCGAGAAGCGCTGCATTGAGGGGTCGCGCGGCCATCGGTCGTCCGTCGTCGAGCAGCTCGTAGCCCCGCGAAACTCGTGCTCGGCAGCAGACGGGTCGCCTGCGAGCCACTCGACGTAGGCCGCTGGGTCACGCTACGTGGCCGCGCCATAGCAGCAGGCCGAGGTCGTCGAGGATCGCTTTCGCCTCGGCGATCTGCCGGCGGGCCCTCGTCGATGCGTCCGCGCATCGCGTCGCTGAGGCCGAGCGAGTAGCCGAGCGTGTTCGCCTCGAGGTAGCGGTTGCCGTTGGCGCGGGCCCAGGCGAGCGTCTCCTCGCCACGCGTGGTGACCTCGTCGACGTGGGCCGGTCCCCACAACGAGTGCGCGCATTCGCAAAGTCGAGCATCCGCGCCTGCAGGCGCTCGTGCTGCGCGCGCCGTGCGTGCTCGAGTGCCTCGTTCGACGCAGCGCTGAGCTCGGTCATTTGTCCTCGCGCCCAATCCGGTCGCACCGAGCAAGCTCCATGCTCGGGCGAGGCCTAGTTCGTCCCCGGCCTCCTCGAAGACCGCCCAGCGCGTCTTCTGCCACGCGTTGGGCGCGATCCGCCTTGCCCTCCTGGTCGGTCGTGAGCTGCCAGTCGAGCGAGAACGACGAGCGCGTGGGCCTCGATTCGGCCGGTCACCCTCGCGGTGGGCCGCCTCGATCGCCTCCTCGCAGACGGCCTTGGCCCGCGCGAGCTTGCCCGGCCACGAAGAGCGCCTCGGCCAGCTCGGGCAGCAGCTCGAGGCGGGCAGCGTCATCGGCCGGCAGCAGCGCGACCGCACGTTCGAGCAGGCTGCTTGCGACCGGTGTGTCGCGGTAGACGGCAGCCTGTCCGGCGGAGGCGAGCCGGAGTGGAGGCGCGGCGCGCAAGCTGGTGCGTGCGCTCGTCTGACAGGCCGAGCTCGCCGTAGTGCCGGCAGGCCTGCTCGAGGTGGTACCCGATCGTCTCCTCGAGCTCGCCGCTCGGCTCGCCGGCCGACTGCCTCGAGCCAGCCGGCATAGCGCTCGTGCAGCTCCGCCCGCATCTCCTTCGGCACTCGCTCGTAGGCTGCCTCGCGGATGAGCGCGTGGCGAAAGCGAAATGCCTCCTCACCCGACGCGTGGGGTGGATCGGGGCGCAGGAGCTCCTTGCGCACGAGCGCGAGGATCAGTTGCGGCAGGCGATCTGCCGGCCCGGCGGGAAGGAGCGCGGCGACCGCCGCCAACGAGAAGCGCTGACCGACGACGGCCGCGCGCTCGAGCGTCTCGCGCTCCTGCGGCTCGAGGCCGTCGAGGCGGGCGGCGAGCAGCGCCTGGATCGTGGGCGGGATCGAGAGCTCCCCGTCACCTGCCGCAGCCTCGCTCGCATGTGCGAGCAGCTGCTCGAGGAAGAGTGGGTTCCCCTCCGCCGTTCTCGACGATCTTCCGACGGGCCGCTTCCGGCAGGCTCGAGGCCCCAAGCCCCTCGATCAGGAGCTCTGACTCGGCCGCGCTCAGCGGCTCGAGCAGGCTCGAGCCGGCGTTCGCCCTGCCGCCGCCCCAGTGTGGCCGCTCGTCGAGGAGGTCCGGACGAGCGAGGCAGAGGAGGAGGATCGGGACCTCGCGCGCCCAATCGGCCACGAACTCGAGCAGCTCGAGCAGCGGCGACTGTGCCCAGTGCAGATCGTCGACGACGACGACGAGCGGCCGCTCGCGCGCGAGCTCCTCGAGCAGCCGGCGGAACGCCCAGAAGGCCTCGCGAGTGTGCGCGAGGGCATCGGACAGGCCGAGGAGCGCGGTAAGCGGTCCTGCGATCTGGGCATCCTCACCTCCGGCGTCGCCGACGAGGGCGGCGATCTTCGTCCGCACCTCTTCCGGTGAGTCGTCGACGGCGATGCCCGCCGCAGCCTGCACGATCTCGGCCGCGGGGGCGAACGCTCCCTCGCCGTAGGCAAGGCAGCGCCCTCGAAGGACGAGGGCGTTCCTCCCCGAGCCCGGTCAAGAACTCGCGCGCGAGGCGCGACTTGCCCACGCCCGGTGACCCGAGCAGCGTGACGAGTATGACAGGTGCGCTCGCTGCGGGCGCGCTCGAACGCCTGCTCGAGCACGCGGAGCTCGCGCCGGCGCCCGACGAACGGGGTCTCGGGACCCTCGGGGCGTCTCGGGCGAGCGACATCGAGCAGGAGGAACGCTCGACCGGCCGCACCTCGAACGTCCGGTTCGGCCGTCGTTGTCCGAACCGAGTCGCGGACGAGCCGGTGGGTGGCCTCGCTGATCACGATCTCTCCGGCCCCGGCGGTCTGCGCGAGCCGGGTGGCCCTTCCGAGCGCCTCCCCGCTCACGAGCCCCTCGGGCGACGCCGGGTCGCCCTCGAGGACCTCGCCGGTGTCGATCCCGATGCGAACGTCGATCGCGACTGCTCGCTCCCGCTCGAGCTCCTCGTTCAGACGGGCCACTGCCTCCCGCAGCTCGAGCGCCGCACGCACGGCACGAAGGGCGTCGTCCTCGTGCAGTCTCGGGACGCCGAAGATCGCGGCGAGGTTGTCGCCGAGCGGTCGTTCCAGGCTTGCGCCGTGGAGCGAGAACACCTGCGAGGCAGTCTCGAGATAGCGCGCGACGATCCGCCGGCGAACCTCGGGGTCGAGGATCTCCTCCGTGGGGCCCTTCAGGCCCGCCTCGGCGAGAACGAGCGTGACCGTCTTGCGGGCCAGGCTGCCACTCGGTGCGGTGCCGGCCGCCTGCTCGGTCTCCGGCGGGACGCTACGAGGCGGCTCGGAATGCTCTTGGTCGGGCTCCTGCGCTCGGGCGGCGGCTTCGGGCAGCTCGAGCTCCTCGTCCTGGCGCAGGATCGCCGCCTCGAGGTCCCGCAACGCCGCCCCCGGCTCGATGCCGAGCTCCTCCGACCAGACACGCCGCGTCTCCCGGTACAGCTCGAGCGCCTCCACCTGGCGGCCCGACCGGTACAGGGCCAGCATCAGCTGAGCGCGCAGCCGCTCCCGCAGCGGCTCCTCGTGCACCAACCGCTCGAGCTCGCCGATGAGCTCGCCGTGCTCCCCGAGCGCCAGATCGGCCTCCACGCGCTCCTCGAGACACGCGAGCCGGGCTTCCTCGAGGCGGGCCGCCTCGGCCTGCGCGAACGGCTCGTAGGCGAAGTCGGCGAACGCCGGCCCGCGCCACAGGGCGAGCGCCCGGCGCAGAAGCGTCCCTGCCTGTTCTGCCCGGCCATGCCGGAGAGCGGCTCGTCCCTCCATCGCGAGAGCGTCGAACGCCTCGCGATCGCACTCGCCGGCCCCCACCCGAAGCACGTAGCCGGGCGGTCGGGTCAGCAGGCGCTCCGCACCGAGAGCCTTGCGCACCCGCGAGACCGACACGTGGACGAGCCTCGAGTCTTCGCCGCCGGGCCAGAGGTCATCGAGCAGCCGCTCGGTCGCCACGACCTCGTTCGCATGCAGGAGCAGACACGCGAGCAATGCCCGCTGCCGCCGTCCGTGCAGCTCGATGGGGTGGCCCTGCTCGACCACTTCCAGCGGCCCCAGAACGCGAAACTCCAACGAGCCCTCCCCCGAAAGCTCAGCGGCGTTGACAGATTCTGACAGCAGGGCGGAAGGGGCGGAGCTGCGCTCGTCTCCTGCGTTGGAAAGCGGCTGCAAGGCGATCGCAAGCGGACTGCAAGCACGGGTACGCCACCTTCCAGGCAGACGAGCTCACAGCCGGCCCGAAGGGAGAACGATGTACAGCTACCACGCGCTCACGCTCCTGGCGGACGCCCACAGGGAGGACCTGCTCCGTGCGGCCCAGCCCCGCCTACGCCCCGTCGCGCCGAAGCGCAAGCCCGGGGGCTCGCTTCTCTCCAACATGGCGGGTGGAGAATCCCGAGACGCCGTCTTCGTTGGATCTCGGCCCCCGCAATCGATGTCGCGAGCGACAGGGACTTCTAGGTCCTTCCAGGCAGCGCTACGAATTGGACGCTGAAGTCAGGCGTTTCCGAGGAAGTCGGTCTCGAGTCTCGCGTCGGCGCCCGGGGTGAGCGTCAGATCGCGCTGCCGGCGAAGATCGAGCCGACGACCTCGTCCATCTCCGGCGACGACGTCGGCGCCGGTTCGGCACTGCTCGCCGAAGCGGTCGAGCCGGAACGCGTCGCGTCCGTGAGCGAGGCGGATCCGTCGACGATCAGCTCGGCGAGGAGCTTCCCCCAGCCGGGCCCGTGGGTGATGCCGGCCTCGTTGCAGCCCCCGAGGACGTAGAGGCCTTCGATCTCCGGCACCGGACCGACGATCCCCCGCAGATCGGCGGTGTAGCAGGGCGCGCCCTGCGCGACGGTCATGCTCCGGTAGCGCGCCAGCACGGGGATCGCCGTCGAGGCCTCGAGACCGTCCCGCTGCACCTTGAACACCCCGTCGAGCGGCAGGTTGTCGAAGCGGTCCGGAGGAGACTCGTCGAGGAACGCGAGCCGAGGGGCCTCCTCGTAGCTCGAGCCCCAGAGCAGACCGCCGTTCTCCTCGCGCAGCCAGATGAACGAGAACTCCTGCAGCATCAGCGTGGGCATGGTCGGCGGCACCCCGAGCGGCTCGGTCACGATGCGCGACTGGACGAGCGGGACCATCGGCGCCCAGGCCCCGAGCTGCCCGAGGAGCGCGTTCGTCCAGGCGCCCGCGGCGAGGACGACGATCTCGGTGTCGACCCGGCCGCGCTGCGTCTCGAGGGCGACGACGCGGCCGTTCTCGACCACGATCCGCTCGACGGGCCGGCGCACGTCGACGCGGCCGCCCCGCCCGGCGAAGCGCGCGGCGACCGCCTCGCTGGCCTCCGGCGCGGAGACCTGGCAGCCGTTCGGGAAGAGAACGCCGCCGACCACCGCCCGCGCCGGAATGATCCCGGTGACCTCCTCGACCTCCTCGGGGCCGAGGACCTTGCGCTCGGGCACGCCCTCGTGGCTCGCGATCGGCTCGAGGAACGCCCGCCAGGCGTCGTCGTTCGTGGCGGCCCAGAGGTTGCCGTTCTGCTTGTAGCCGAATTCGTACCCCTCGTCGGCGAGCCCGCGATAGAAGTCGAGCCCGTAGCGCTCCACCTCGAGCTCCTCGTCCTTCCAGGCAGGCAGGTAGCCGTGTGCCCACAGGCCGACGAAGCCGGCGCCCGCGCTCGAGGTCGCCTGCCCGACACGTCGCGCTCGAGCAGGAGCACGTCGGAGACGCCGGCCTCGAGCAGGTGCGCCGCGGCCGACGCTCCCAGGATGCCCCCGCCGACGACCACTGCATCTGCGCGCTCTGCCATCGACTACGCCGAACGGAAGTCCCAGGCAATCACGCGCCCGTCCGGTTGCAGTGAGGGCGTGAGCTCGGGCTTTCCGGCGAAGTAGAGCGTCGGGTAGGCGATCCAGACGCTGTGCACGGCTTCGTCCATGAGTTGCTGAATCTGGATGTACATCTCGGTGCGAGTCGCCGGATCGAGCTCGCTGATCGCCTCCTCGTTCAGCCGGTCGTACTCCTCGTCGCACCAGAACATCCAGTTCCAGACGCCGATCTGCTCGCACGTGAACCAGACGGTCGACCAGGACGGGTCAGGTGAGGTCGTGAACGTCGCGTACATGAGCTCGACCTCTTTCACGCCCTTGTCACCCATCGGCGCCTCGACATACGACGCGTCGTCGAGCGTCACGATCTCGACGTTGATGCCGACTTCGGCGAGGTTGGCCTGGACGATCTCGCCGGCATCCTTGTACGACGTGCCGAAAGCAGTACCGCTTCGCACGATCAGCTTGAGATCGAGCGAGTCGAGACCGGCCTGCTCGAGGAACGACCTCGCCTGGTCGACGTCGCGCTCGTACTGCGGCGCGTCGGGCCAGTACCCGATGCTCATGCCTTCGGGGAGAATCGCGTTGGCACGCGTGGCCCTGCCGCTGTAGGCGACCTCGAGCAGCGCGGGGACGTCGATCGCGTACCGGATCGCCTGACGCACGTTGACGTCTTCGAGCTTCGGATGCTGGACGTTCATGGCGAGCCACTGGAAGTCCAGCGTCGTCCGGTTGTGGACGGTGAGGGTGCCTTCCTCCTCGAACCGCTCGACCGACGTGTTCGGGATGCTGCCGAAATCGACCTCGCCGGTCTCGATTGCGATGTCGGCAGCGCTCGCTTCCGGGATCACCGTCATCACGATCTCGTCCCACTGGACGGGCGCGGCGTAGTCGGAGGACGCGCCACCGTAGTCGGCGAACCGTGTGAGCACGATCTGCCGCTTCGGCGTCCACTCTCCGAACTCGTACGGGCCGGTGCCGATCGGGTGAGTCGCGTAGTCCTCGCCCCGCTCCTCGACCGCTTGCTTCGAGAGAACGGCTCCGGAGAAGAGCGGGAGGGTCGTCGTGAGCAGCGGCGCGAACGGCGCCTGTGAGGACGATCTCACCCGTGTACGTGCCGGTTACCGTCACCTCTTGCAGCGTCGGCCAGTCGCCCGCGAACGGGGATTCGAGCTTGGGCTTCGTCAGGCCCGCGATGCGCTCGAACGAGAACTTGACGTCCTCGGCGGTCACCTCGCCGTAGCCGCCGTGGAACGGGATGCCCTCCTTGAGCGCAAACGCGAAGCGCAGGCCGTCGGCTGACGGCTCGAACTCCTGAGCGAGCGTGTTGACGAGCTCCCAGGTGCCGGGCTTGTAGCTCACGAGCCCCTCGTACACGCAGCGCATGATCGGGTCGTCGGCGAAGCCGGCCCAGACCGCCGGGTCCGGGTTCATCATGTCGCCCTCCATGCGGAGCGTGAGCGTCCCGCCTGCCGGGCGCAGCCTCAGCGGTCGTCCCCGCCTCGGTCGTAGCCACGGACGCGGCCTCCGTAGTGGCGCCGGTCGTGTCACCCCCCGGCTCGGGCGGCGGCGGCGGCAGCAGCCTCCTCGCCGCCGCAAGCAGCGAGCAGCGCGCTCACGCCGCCGAGCGAGATCCCGAGCGCTGTCGCGCGCTGGAGGAACCGCCGCCGATCGATCCGGCCCTCGACGTGGTCGTTGACGAGGTTCTCGGCTCGATCCTCGCGCGAGGTCATGCCGCTCCCTTCTCGGAGATCCCGGCCCACCGTTTCGGCCACTGTAGTGGTTGTCGATCCAGCCTGGCGGCGGGCGTCGGCTAGCATCGGGGCCCGCCATGAGGATCGCGAAGATCGAGACGCACGTCTGCCATGCGCGCATGCGCAACTGGATCTTCGTGAAGGTGCTGACCGACGAGGACGGGCTCTACGGTTGGGGCGAGGCCACGCTCGAGTGGCACACACGGGCTGTCGTCGGGCGCGATCGAGGATCTCGCGACGCTCGTCGTCGGCGAGGACCCGACGCGGATCGAGCACCTGTGGCAGATGATGTATCGCCAGCACTTCTGGCACGGGAACGGAATCGTCCAGGGAACTGCCGCGAGTGGCATCGATCTCGCGCTCTGGGACATCCTCGGCAAGGTCCACGGCGTTCCGTGCCACAAGCTCTGGGGCGGCCCCGTGCGGGACTACGTCCGTCTCTACTGCCACCTCGGCGGCGGGCGGATGGAGGACGTTCTACGAGACGCCCGTGGAAGAGCCGGCCCGCCTTGCCGAGCTTGCCCTACAGGCAGTGGACGATGGGTTCACGGCGTTCAAGGTGATGGCCGTGCCGGCGACGATGCCCCTGGACGGGCTCCGTCCGCTTCGCTACGCGGAGGAATCCGTGAGCGCGATGCGCGAGGCTGTCGGCGAAGCGGTCGACATCATGGTCGACTGCCATGCCCGGCCCTCGCCGCGCATGGGAATGCGCTTCGCGCAGGCGCTCGAGCCCTACGGGCTGTACTGGCTCGAGGAGCCCTGTTGGCCCGAGGTCGTCGATGACCTCGCGCTGATCCAGCGCTCCGTGAGCACGCCGATCGCGACGGGCGAGCGGCTCGTGGGCCAGCACGCCTTCCGCGAGCTGCTGGAACGGCGCGCCTGCAGCGTGCTCCAGCCGGATATCACGCATTGCGGTGGTCTGAGCGAGGCCAGGCGGATCGCGGCCATGGCGGAGGCCTACCGCGTGGCCCTCGCACCGCACAACCCGCAGGGCCCTGTCAGCACCGCCGCGTCGATCGAGCTCGGTCTCGCCACCCCCTCGTACGTCATCTGCGAGGCGGTTCACCTCGACGTGCCCTGGCGAGAAGACGTCGTCGCGGAGGGCTTCGAGGTCGATCCCGAGGGTCGCACCGTCCGTCCCGGTACGCGGCCCGGCCTCGGGATCGAGATCGACGAAGCCGAGGTCAAGAGACACCCGTTCGAGCCGGAGCTCGAGCAGCGCGTCTTCTACCCCGACGGCAGCGTCGGCGACTGGTAACGGTCACGCCGGGACGGACGAGCCGGCGCCGCTCAGAGTCGAAGCGCCCGAGCCCGGGCGGCAGGAGACGTAACCCCCGTCCACGATCAGCGCCTCGCCTGTCATGAACGAGGAGTCGTCCGAGGCGAGGAACAGCACGGCGCGGGCGATCTCCTCGGGTTGGCCCATTCGGTTCAGGATCGCGGCGGCCGACCACTCGCGCTCGAGCGCCTCGGGATCATCGGAGCTCTCGAGCCACCGGCGCATCGGCGGCGTGTAGCAGGCACCCGGGCAGATGCAGTTGACGCGGATGCCCCTCGGCGCGGCGTCGCAGGCCATGCCGCGGGTCATCTGCAGCACGGCGCCCTTGGTCGCGAGGTAGGTCGTCTCGTCCGGGTAGCCGACGACCGACGCCACCGAGCCCATGTTGACGATCGTTCCCCCGTCCGGAATGTGTGGATACGCGTACTTGGCCAGAAGAAACATCCCGCGCACGTTCACGGCGAAGACGCGGTCCCAGACCGCCGACGTGATCTCCCAGAACGGGCCGATGCTCTCCGAGCCGGTGCCTGCGTTGTTGACGAGAATGTCGATCCGGCCGGCGTTCCCGACCACCACGTCGACGAGACGTCGGAGGTCGTTCTCCTCGGAGACGTCGGTCCGCACGAACATGGCGTCTCGACCCGCCGCGCGGATCGCCGCCACGAGCGACTCGCCGGCGTCCTCGGAACGGTTCGCCGCAACGAGGAAGGCTCCCTCCGCCGCGAGCGCCTCGGCGATCGCCCGGCCGAGCCCCGAGCCTGCCCCGGTCACAACCGCGATCTTGTCTTCGAGCTTACCCACGCATCCCCCTTCGGTCGTGCTCGCGATCACCGCTTCCGCTCAGAGATAGCGCTCGACGAGCGCCTTGATGAACGGGTTGAGCTGCTCGTGCGTGTGCCCGTAGATCGAGCAGTGCGCCATGCCCTCGAAGAGGTGGTACTCGGCCGTCGGGGCCGCATCCGCCACCTCGCGGCACAGCGCCGGCGGGGTCTGCAGGTCCTCGGCGAAGGCGACGACGTGGAGCGGCACGGTGCACTCCGGCAGCCGCTCGAGGCAGTCGAACTCGATGCACGCCTCCCACTGGTCGATCAGCGACGTCTCCGCGGCCGCGGCGCGCTCGGCATCGGTCATGCGCCGCTTGATCGTCGCCCACTTCTCCACGTCCCCGATGACCGAGGCGGGGTAGCGAAAGGCCACGTTGTGGGTGAGCGCGAACATGCCCTCGATGGTCTTGCCCTCGCGACGCAGCTGCACCTCCGCCCGCATCCAGTCGTCGAGGAACCCGATGCTGCGGGCGGCCGTGCCCATGGCCACGACGCAGCGGAGCAGCTCGGGCCGGTCGAGGGCGAGCTGCTGCCCGATCAGCGCCCCCATCGAGAGCCCGACCACAGCGACCGGGGGCTCGCAGACCGCCTCGATCAGCCCGGCGGCGTCCGCGGCGAAATCGGCTATCGACCAGGGCGGCGGCGCGTGGCACACGGTCTTGCCGATCCCGCGGTTGTCGAACGTCGTGTTGCGGAACGAGCCCTCGAAGTACGGGATCTGGTACTCGTGCCAGGTGCTGCCGAGCCCGCCGCCGCCGGAGAGCCAGACGATGTCGGGCCCCTCGCCGAACTGCTCGTAGTCGAGCGTGACCTCGGCAAGGCGGAGCGCCGGCATCGGGAAACCCTAGCCTGCACCTTGATCCCGTGCGCACAGCGCCGTATCCTCTCGCTCTGTGCAGCGCCGGCGCCCGCGGCGCGGGGCTAACCGGACGGGAACGAACTCGTCGTACTAGCAGCAGCGGCGAAACGCCGCTCGGCTGAGAAGGAGGAGCGGCGATGGCCCCGGGGGACGAAAAGGTCGAGAAGCTCGTCGACGACTACCTGGAGCGGCGCGTCGACCGGCGCGGGTTCCTGAAGCGGGCGGGAGCGCTCGGGATCTCGCTGAGCGCCGCGAGCGCGCTGCTGGCTGCCTGCGGAGGCGAGGAGGAGGCGGCGGCCCCGCCGCCCGCCGAGCCCGCACCCGCCGAGCACCGAGCCGGCCGGCGACGGAGCCGGCCGCGACGGAGCCGGCCGCGACCGAGCCGGCCGCACGGGGCCGCCGGAGGCGGGACGCTTAGGATCCGCCTCCTCAACGACATCATCAACCTCGACCCCGCCTTCTATCCCGGCCGCCGCGGACGAGATCGCCGTGTTCGGCGTCTACGAGGGGCTCATCGCGCTACAAGCCCGGAACGTGGGATGTCGTCAACCAGCTCGCGGAGACGTTCGAGCCCTCCGCCGACGGCCTCCAGTTCGCGTTCAAGCTCAAGGAGGGCATCCAGTTCCACGGCGGCTACGGCGAGGTCACGGCCGAGGACGTCAAGTTCTCCTACGAGCGCATCGCCGGCCTGACGACGCCCCCGCTCGACCTCGCCCTACACAGGGCGACTGGGCGCCGCTCTCAAGGAGGTGACGGTCGACGAGCACGTACGAGGGCACGATCATCCTCAAGGAGCCGTTCTCGCCGCTCATGACGACGACGCTACCGTGTTCAGCGGCTGGATCGTCTCGAAGAAGGCGGTCGAGGAGCGGGGCGAGGACTTCGCGACGAGCCCGATCGGCACCGGCCCGTACGAGTTCGTCGAGTGGAAGCCCGAAGCAGCACGTGCGCCTCCAGCGCTTCGCGGACTACGGCGGCGCCGTCCGACTTCCTCGGCACGATCTGGGACGAGCTCATCTTCATTCCGATCGAGGAGGACGACGCCGGCGCGATCGCGATCGAGACCGGCGAGCTCGACTTCGGAGAGCTGCCGCTGCAACGCCATCAGCCGCTTCTAGGAGAACGACGACTTCACGTCGACGAGCGCACGACGCTGGACTACAACTGGATCGGCATGAACATCATGAGCCCGAACCTGACAGGACATCAACGTGCGCCAGGCGATCCGCTACGCGATCGACGTGCCCGCCATCCTCGACGCCGCGTTCGAGGGCCGCTGGGAGCGGGCGACCGCGATCCTGCCGCCCGGCATGCCGATCGGCTACTGGGCCGACGCGCCCGTGTACGAGCGCGACCTCGACCAGGCGAAGCAGTTCCTGTCGCAGGCGACCAATCCCCCCACGGAGCTGGACTTCAAGTTCACCGAGGACGACGGGTCGCGAGGCGATCGCGGAGATCGTGCAGGCGAACCTCGCCGAGATCGGCATCACCGTCGACGCTCACGAAGCTCGACTCGCTCGGCGTACTACGCCGCTGGAGAAGGAGGAGCTGCGCAGCCGCGACCTCTTCTACATCGGCTTCATCACCAACCCGGACCCCTCCTGGTCGACCGTGTGGTTCGTCTGCGACCAGATCGACGTCTGGAACTGGATGTACTGGTGCGACGAGGAGTACGACCGGCTCCACTACGCGGCGCTCAAGGAGCCCGACCAGGCCGTGCGCAACGACATGTACATCCAGATGCAGCAGCGCTGGGACGAGGCCGCCCACACCGTCTGGCTCGCCTGGCCCACGCGCTACTACGCGGCGCGACAGGGCATCCAGGCCGGGCTCAGGCCGGACGCCCGCGTCCTTTCGACCGCGTTCCGCGTCGTGTAGCCTCGCCGCACCCCACCGGTATCGTGAAGCGGGACTTCGACAGCGCTGATCGAACGGCTCGTAGTCGAGAGCCCCGACGACGGGCGACAGGCGGAGCGCGGCAACGCCCCGCAACCGTGCTCGCGCGCGACGGCCGGTCACGGAGCGGCTCCCCGACCCTTGATCTTGTTCGCAGCGCGCAATTATCCTCTCGCTTCAGCAACGGCCCGCCGGAGCCTCGGCAGGACAAGGGGGCTAACCAGACCGGAGAATCCAGCGTCCTAGTGGTGCGATCGGGTGCAGCCTGTCTCTGAAGGAGGACAGGGGATGAGCTCGGAAGACGAACGCGCGCAAGAGCTCGTGAACGACTTCGTGGAGCGCAAGATCGACAGGCGCCAATTCCTGCAGCGGAGCGCCGCGCTGGGACTGACTTTCGGCGCCGCCAGCGCGCTGCTCGCTGCGTGCGGCGGCGATGAAGAGGCGGCCCCGCCCGCCGAGCCGGCACCCGCTGAGCCCGCACCGGCCGAGCCCACTCCCCCGGCCGAGCCGGCCGCGACGGAACCAGCCGCGACGGAACCAGCCGCGACCGGAGCCGCGGAGGCGGAGGGACCCCTCACGTTCCGCCTCCCGGTCGACATCATCAACCTCGACCCAGCCTTCTATACGGGCGACGTCGAGGAGCTCACGGCGTACGGTGTCTACGAGGGTCTGATCACGTACAAGCCGGGCACGTGGGAGGTCGTCAACGTGCTGGCGGAGACGTTCGAGCCGTCCGCGGACGGCCTTCAGTTCGCCTTCAAGCTGAAGGAGGGCATCCAGTTCCACGGCGGCTACGGCGAGCTGACGGCCGAGGACGTCAAGTTCTCCTTCGAGCGCACCGCGGGGCTGACGACGCCGGCGATCGAGTCGCCGTACAAGG
>CAWGBR010000005.1:0-44454 GCA_963820875.1 uncultured Thermoleophilia bacterium | reverse complement strand
GTCTCCTTCGCTCGCAGATGCTTCATCGGCCTCGATGGAGGCGATGATCGCCTGAATAGGAATCCGCCCGTTCGCGATCAGCTGGCCACCCGAGCGGCGCGCCGCTGATGCGAAAGGCGCAGCCCACAGGTTCTCCCAGATGAGCACGCCGGCAGTGCTCCCCGGCTCCATCGCGGCGGCGAGGTGCTCGACATCGTCGGCGGCCAACAGCTCCGCCAGCTCGGCCTCGACTGCCTGCAGCGGACCGAGCTCCTCGATATCGGAGAGCTCCATCGCCTCGACGGAACCATCCCCGTTCTTGGTGAGAATCAGCACGTCGATCACGCGGATCGTCCCGGAGTCGACCAACGCGAGCAACTCCTTGGCCATCTCACCCGTGAAGTTGCTCGCTCCCGCCGGAAACTCCACGACGAGGTAGTCAACTGGACCGAGTTGATCGAGAGATGCCTCAGTCGGTGTTGTAGCCATGTCAGACCTCCGTTCCTGTGGTCGTCAAGACCCGGTGGCATGGTCGGCTCCCAAACATCCAGCGTTCCAAGCTGACCACGACAGGAGTCAACCAACAACGTCGACCGGTTGCTAGGGCCGGAAAAGATTGCTCGCCGAGGGGTTCGGCGAGACAAAGAGCATAACACCGGTGGCGCGCGACGTTCTGCCCTGGCTGGGCAGGCTGCTGCCCGGAGGCGCGAGCAGACGCCATGTAACTCTGTGAAGCAGGGTCGGCTGGCGGCGCGACGCTCTAGGCGTCGTACTGGCCGCCGAGCTCCGCCGCTTGGGGCTTCCCTTTGTGCCCGGCTTCTTGCATGATCGGCGGGACCTCGGGATCGGAGACGAAGTTCTTCCATCCCTCCGCATCCCAGTCGAAGAGCACCCAGACCCGGTCGTCCTCATTGGGATCGCGAAAGACGGTCGACCCCTTGGAGCCGTGCTGCTTTCGCTTCTCAGCGCCTTTGGTTGAGAAGATCTTCACGAACCGGTCGAAATCCTCGACCTTCGTCGTTGCCAGGATCATTTCTCTCCTCTGTGGTTCGCTCAGCGCCGCCGCTCGACGCCGATGGTGAGGCGAGTGTACGCCTAGCGCGCCGAAGCGGCATCGGGCGAACGCCTGTCCGGTGCGAACGAGGTCGAGCACGACGAGCCGGAGACGGCGGCGTGGCCTGACGATGGGCGAGCGCCCATTCGACGAGCGCAGGACGTCCGAGGTCACGAGCACGGCAGCAGGCGAAGCTCCCAGCGGCGCGACTGCATGATCTTCGGCATTGTCACGCGACGCTCGCGCTCAGCGCGGGGATCCATCCGAAGGTCGTCCAGGAGCGGCTCGGCCACAGCTCGATCACGCAGACGCTCGGTACCTACAGTCACGTGCTGCCGGGCCTTCAGGAGTCGGCCGCGGCGACCGTCGCGGCGCTCGTCGACGAGGCTCCCGTTAGCAGTCCGTTAGCAGATCAGACCCTCGATCAGAGCGGATCCGTTTAGGCATCCCGCCTCGGACGCCCCCGGAAGGATAGACGTCGTATCACGAATGGTTCCGGGGGGCCGGGGACGCCGGGACACGTAGACTCCCGGCCGGCGTGGATCTCTACGAGTACCAGGGGAAGGAGCTCTTCCGGAGATTCGGGATCCCCGTCTCAGAGGGCCGCCCCGCCTCGACGCCCGAGGAAGCCCGCTCGGCGGCCGCGGAGCTCGGCGGCGAGGTCGTCGTCAAGGCCCAGGTGCTCACGGGCGGGCGCGGCAAGGCCGGCGGGATCAAGCCGGCGGCGACGCCCGACGAAGCGGAGCAGCGCGCCGGGGACATCCTCGGGCTCGACATCCGAGGTCATGCCGTCCGCAAGCTGTGGATCGAGCGCGCCTCGGAGATCGCGCGCGAGTACTACCTCTCGCTCACGTTCGACCGGAGCGAGAAGCAGTCGCTCTTCATGTTCACGACCGAGGGCGGCATCGACATCGAAGAGGTGGCGGAGCAGTCCCCCGAGCGGCTTGCGCGCCTGCACGTCGACCCGCTCGTCGGCTTCCAGCCCTACCAGGCCCGCTGGCTCGCCTTCACCGGCGGCCTCGGTGACGCCGGCGAGCAGAAGCAGCTGGCCGCGATCGCGGAGAAGCTCTACCAGGCCTTCGTCGAGTGCGAGGCGATGCTCTGCGAGATCAACCCGCTCATCGTCACGCCGGAGGGCGAGCTGCGGGCACTCGACGCCAAGGTGACGCTCGACGACAACGCCCTCTACCGCCACCCCGACCTGGCCGAGCTGCGCGATCCCGAGGCGTTGGCGCCGCAGGAGCGTCTCGCCAGGGAGCGCGGCCTCGCCTACGTGAAGCTGGACGGGGACATCGGCATCCTCGGGAACGGCGCGGGGCTCGTCATGTCGACGCTCGACGTCGTGGCGCAGGCCGGCGGGCAACCGGCCAACTTCTGCGACGTCGGCGGTGGCGCGAAGGCCGAGGAGATCGTTTCCGCCCTCGAGGTGATCACGGCCGATCCGGTCAAGGCCATCCTCTTCAACATCTTCGGCGGCATCACCCGAGGGGGAGAGGTCGCGCGCGGGCTGCTCGAGGCGCTCGACCGCATGGCGATCGCCGTGCCAATCGTGGTGCGCCTCGACGGTACGGAGGCAGAGGAAGGCCGCCGGCTTCTCGCCGAGGCTGCACATTCGAACATCCACCCGGAGGCGACCATGCTCGATGCAGCCCGGCGTGTCGTGGAGCTGGCGGGATGAGCTCGGTCTGGGACGAGCGCGCCGACGTCTACCGCCAGAGCGAGGCTCACCGTGAGGGCGTGGATCTCGACCTCGTCGTCGAGTGGGCGCTCGGCGCTCGAACTGCGCTCGACGTCGCCACGGGCGGGGGCCATGTGGCGCGGCGGTTCCGGGAAGCGGGCCTCGAGGTCACGAGCTGCGATCCGTCGCCGGCGATGCGGCCCGATGTCGTCTGCCGAGCCGAGGAGCTGCCGTTCCGGACCGGAGCTTCGACGTCGCCGCTTGCAGGCTGGCCGCGCATCATTTCGAGGACGTCGCCGCCGCCGTGCGGGAGCTTGCCCGCGTGAGCCGCGATCGCGTGCTCGTCGTCGACACGCTGTTCGCGGGCGAGGACGAGGAGCTGGCGGAGCGCTTGCGCGACCCGTCGCACGTTCGCGACTACAGCGAGACCGAGTGGCGCGCGATGCTCGAGGAGGCGGGGCTGCGCGTGGGGGAGGTGCGCATCACGGACGGGTCGCTCGCGTTCGATCGCTGGCTCGAGCGAGCGGGGTGCAAGGGCGAGGCCGCAGCGCAGGTCCGAGAGCTGCTGGCCGGTCGGATGGAGGGGGACCGGGTGCGCTTCGAGCGGATCTGCCTCAGGGCGCGGAGGGAGCCGGCCTGATGGCGATCATCGTCGACACCGGCACTCGGCTGGTCGTCCAGGGCATCACGGGTCGCGAGGGCACGTTCCACGCGCTGCGCAACAAGGCCTACGGGACGAATGTCGTCGCCGGCGTGACGCCGGGGAAGGGCGGCGAGTCGGTCGACGGAGTCCCGGTGTTCGACTCGGTGCGCCAGGCCGTCGCCGAGACCGGTGCGAACACGACCATGGTGCTCGTGCCGGCCCGGTTCGCGGCGGACGCCGTCTACGAGGCAGTCGATGCGGGCGTCGGCACGGTGATCTGCATCACCGAGGGCATCCCTGCTCACGACATGCTTCGCATCTACAACTACATCCGGCCGCGCGGCGTGACCATGATCGGCCCCAACTGCCCGGGCGTCCTGTCACCCGGCAAGGCGAACGTCGGAATCATCCCGGCCGAGCTGTTCACGCCGGGCAAGGTCGGGCTCGTCAGCCGTTCCGGCACGCTCACGTATCAGATCGGCAACGAGCTGACACAGCTCGGTATCGGTCAATCGACTATCGTCGGAATCGGGGGGGACCCCGTCGTGGGGTCGTCGTTCGTCGACGTCCTCGAGCGTTTCGAGGCCGACCCCGAGACCGAGGTCGTGATCATGGTCGGCGAGATCGGCGGCTCGGAGGAGGAGAAGGCCGCGGCCTACATCGGCGCCTCGATGACGAAGCCCGTCGTCGGCTACATCGCGGGTGTCACGGCGCCGCCCGGGAAGACGATGGGTCACGCCGGCGCCATCATCTCCGGCTCGGCGGGCACCGCCAAGGCGAAGCAGGAGGCGCTCGAGTCACACGGCGTCCGCGTCGGGGCGAACCCGACCGAGGCGGCGCAGCTCGTCGCCGCGTCACGCAACGAGCCGGCGTCACGCAACGAGCCGGCGTAGCCGGCTCAGCCGTGACGGGAGAGGCCCGCGAAGCGGGCCGGTCACGCAACGCGTCAGCCGGCCGTACGCCGCGGCTAGGCAGCCTGGCGGCTGAGCGGCCGGCTCGGCCGGCCGCGACCCGCCCAAGAGCGGCCGCAGGCCGCGGTTATGACCGGAAGCGTCCCAGGCGGCACGCGTCATGCAACGAGCCTGCGCAGCCTCGCGGCTGAGCGGCCGGCTCGGCCGGCCGCGACCTGCCCGAGAGCGGCCGCAGGCCGCGGTTATCAGCGCGCCGAAGGCCTGGCAGGCCGCGAAGCTTCACCGAGCCCTCGGCGAGTAGGATGGCTGCGATGGACGTGATCACCTTCGCGCGCGGCAATCCGACCCCCGACATCCTTCCGGTCGACGCGTTCGGCGAGTGCGCACAGGCTGTCATCGCCCGCGAGGGGCGCACGATTCTCAACTACGGGCCGCCGTCGGGCTACGGGCCGCTGCGCGAGTGGATCGCAGAGCAGCACGGCGCGGCCGACCCGTCGCAGGTCGTCATCACGACCGGCTCGCTCTTCGGCTTCAACCTCGTCACCCGGCTCGTGTACGCGGATCCCGGCCGGGCGGTGGTCGAGGCGCCGAGCTACGACCGCACGATCGGCGTGCTGCGCAGCCTCGGCTCGACGATCGAGGGGGTACCGCTGACCGACGACGGCCTCGACCTCGATCGCCTCGAGACGATCCTCGCGGAGGCCGAGGTGCCGAAGCTCGTCTACACGATCCCGACCTTCCAGAACCCGACCGGGCAGGACGCTGTCGCTCGACCAGCGGCACGCGCTCGTGGAGCTCTGCCGGGCGAGGGGCGTGCTTCTCTTCGAGGACGACCCGTACCGGCTCGTGCGCTACGAAGGCGAGCCGCTGCCCAGCATGTACGAGCTCGCAGCCGGCAAGGGCGTCATCTTCTCGTCCTCGTTCTCCAAGACGGGGGCCCCCGGGCTGCGGGTGGGCTACCTGATCGTGCCGCCCGAGATGGTCAAGCCTCTCGAAGCGCTCGCGGCCTCGTCCTACATCGGGCCGCCGCTGCTCAACCAGGCGATGCTGCACGAGTTCATCGCGAGGGGCCTCTTCGAGCCGAACCTGGTCCACGTGTGCGCCGAGCTCAAGGCCCGCCGGGACGCGATGCTGGAGTCACTGGCGAAGGAGTTGCCGGAAGGGGCGTCGTGGAGCCATCCCGACGGCGGGTACTTCCTCTGGCTCGACCTTCCCGAGGGAGTCCGCGTCGGCGCCCTCTTCGAGCAGGCCGCCGAGGCCGGCGTCCAGTTCGTCAAGGGCACGGACTTCTACGCCGGCGAAGGGGGCGAAGAGTCAGCGCGCCTGGCTTTCAGCTTCTCCTCGCTCGACGAGATCCACGAAGGCGTGCGCCGTCTCGGCGCGCTCGTTCGGGACGCGGCAGCCGTCGCCGCGTAGCGCGCGGGTCTTACCCGGTCGACGGCCCGCTGTCGGTCGGCGGCGGCGCGCCGGAGCGCCAGTTCAGGTCCCGCAGCGCCTCGTCGAACGTCGCGACCGGCACGATCGCCAGATCGTCGCTCGCGTGCGCCTGGGCCTCGCGGGCGTTGCCGATGGGAACGACCATGATGTCCGCGCCGGCGCGCTCCGCGCCGATCACCTTCTGCTCGATGCCGCCGACAGGCTGGACCGAGCCGTCGAGCGCAAGTTCGCCCGTGACGACGATCCGGCGGCCCTGGTCGATGTCGCCGCCCAGCTCGTCGATGATGTCGAGCGCGAATGCGAGGCCCGCCGATGGGCCTCCGATCGCGCCGGCGTCTATGTCGATGTCGATCGGCAGGTCGATCGAGGCCGCCTGCTGCACGACGACGCCGATCACGGCCCTTTCGGGGTCCTCCTCGGATGCCCGGGTGGTCAGCGTGTAATCCTTCTGCCCGCCCGAGCGCTGCACGGCGACCGTCACCTGGTCGCCCGGCTGGACGTCCGCGAATGCATCGCGAAGCTCGTCGGGTGATTTCACCGGCTGACCCTCGGCCTCGAGGATCACGTCGCCCGGCTGCAGGCCGGCCTGGGCGGCCGGCGAGCCCGGCAGCACGAGCGAGATCTCCGCCCCGCTCGACTGCACGTTCACGTCGTAGTCGAGGTGCTGGAGGGCGACCGCCGCCGCGATCTGCTGCGAGCGGGTCATGTCGAGACGGTTTGATTGACGGCGCTGCTGCTCGCTCACCCCCTGCGGGTTGATGCGCTCCTCGGCGATGAGGTCGGCGCCCTCGTTGATCCGGGGGAAGAGCCGCTCGAGCAGATTGGCCTTGCGCACGAGGATGTCGACCATGAAGATGCCGCCGCCGCCGGGGGCCGCCTGGCTTCCGTCCGCCTGGTTCCCGTCCGCCCCTTCACCCTCGACGGCGACGAGCGGATCGACCGGCTGGGCCTCGTCGGGCAGCAACAGGTACTGGCCGGAGGGAGCGAGCCAGAGGGCGAGCGTGAGCCCGCCGAGCACGACGATTGCGGCCACGAGGGAGCGGCGCCATGTGAACACGCGAGGTCGCACTCCCTTCGATCGTAGCTGCGGCGGACCAGGCTGACCGCTCGAAGACCCCGAGCCTCGCCGACCGGCTAGCTCGTCAGAACTGCTACGACCTCACGCACGGCGTCCGCGGAGCTCGCGAGCTCCGCGCGCTCCGAGTCGGTGAGGTCGAGCTCGATGATCCGCTCGACACCGTCCGACCCGAGCACGACCGGAACGCCCATGTAGAGGCCGTCGATCCCGTACTCGCCCTCGAGCAGCGCGGTGCACGGGAGCACCCGCTTCTGATCGAGGACGATCGACGCGACCATCTGCGCCGCGGCGGCGCCCGGTGCGTACCAGGCCGAGGTGCCGAGCAGGTCGACGACCTCGCCGCCGCCCTTCCGCGTGCGCTCGACCATCGCCTCGACGCGCTCCGCGGAGACGAGCTTCGTCAGCGGCACGCCGCCGACCGTCGTGGCGGACACGACCGGGACCATCTGGTCTCCGTGCCCCCCGAGCACGACGGTCTGCACGTCCCGGTCGGACGTGCCCGTCTCCCAGGCGATGAACGTGCGAAAGCGCGCGGTGTCGAGGATGCCGGCCATCCCGAAGACCCGCTCTCGCGGAAGCTTCGAGGCTCTCGCGGCCACGTGGCACATCGCATCGAGCGGATTCGTCACCACGAGGACGATCGCGTCGGGCGAGTGGGAGATCGCCTGCTCGGTGACGGACTTGACGATCGCCTCGTTCGTGGTCACCAGGTCGTCGCGGCTCATCCCCGGCGAGCGCGGCCTGCCCGACGTGATGACGATCACGGCCGACCCGGCCGTCTCCTCGTAGCCGTTCGTGCCGACGATCTTCGCCTCGTAATCCAGGATCGGCCCGGCCTCGTCGAGATCGAGTGCCTTGCCCTGCGGCAGGCCCTCGATGATGTCGACGAGCACGACGTCCGCGTAGTCGCCGCCGCGCGATCTCCTGCGTCGCCGTCGCGCCCACGTTGCCGGCGCCGACCACCGTGATCTTCGGTCTCATCCGTCCTCTGCTCCCGTCTTCGCCGTGACGGCCGCTGACTCTACCTGCGCGGCTCCCGAGGAGGGCATTCAGGTAGATTCCGGGCTATGGACGAGGTCAAGGAAGGGCTCGAGGGCGTCGTCGCGTTCCGCACCGAGATCGCGGAGCCGGACCGCGAGGGGGGGTCACTCAGGTACCGCGGCGTCGACATCGAGGAGCTCGTCGGCGTGAAGCCCTTCGAGCAGGTCTGGGGCCTGCTCGTCGACGAGTCGTTCGTCCCGGGCCTCGAGCCGGCGGATCCGTACGTCTACGAGGGCGCGACCGGCAATGCCATGGCGGACCTGCAGGCGGCCACCGCCCATCTCGGCGCCGAGTGGAGCCTCGGCAAGGTGATCGACATCGACGACGAGCAGGCGAAACAGGACCTACGCCGTCTCTCGGCCACGATGATCTCGATCGTCGCGCAGTCGGCGCGTCTTGCGGACGGGCACACGACTCCGGTCGCCCGTGACGTCATCGATCAGGGCGAGACGACCGCCGAGCGGTTCCTGCTCGAGTGGCGCGGCGAGGCCGACCCGAGGCACGTCAAGGCGATCGACACCTACTGGATCTGCACCGCCGAGCACGGCATGAACGCCTCGACGTTCACCGCGAGGGTCGTCACGTCGACCGGCGCCGACTGCGCTGCGTCTCTTTCCTCCGCCGTCGGTGCGCTGTCGGGACCGCTGCACGGCGGCGCCCCGGCGCGGGTGCTGCCGATGCTCGACGCCGCCGCGGCTGCGCCGAGCGTCGAGGAGTACGTGAAAGGGCTGCTCGACAGGCACGAGCGGCTCATGGGTTTCGGCCATCGTGTGTACCGGGCCGAGGATCCGCGCTCCCGCGTCCTGCGCGCGACGGCGCACGAGCTGGGCTCGCCGAGAATCGAGATCGCCGAGGAGCTCGAGCGAGTTGCCCTCGCAGCGCTCGCGGAGCGCCACCCGGAGCGCGTGCTCGCAACCAACGTCGAGTACTACTCCGCCGTCGTGCTCGACGTCGCCGAGATCCCCCCGGACCTCTGCCCGGCGATGTTCGCCTGCTCGCGGACCGGCGGCTGGTCCGCTCATATCCTCGAGCAGAAGCGGACGGGCCGGCTGATCCGGCCGTCCGCGGTCTATGTCGGCCCGTCGTCGCGCTCGCTCGCGAGCGTCTAGCCCTTCAAGGCGGTAGGAGGCGTTGGAGCTCGAGAGCGTCGCCGCCCGAGCTGCCGAGATCACCGACGAGCGAGAGCTGGCGCAGCTGCGCCACGCGGCCGACGAGGCGATCGAGGACGCCGCTCGCAACGAGGACTTCCGGGTACGGGCGGTCGCGTTCCGTGCGATCGGCCAGATGCGCTTCCGGGCGAAGACCGAGCTGCTGCGGCTCGGCCTCGAGGACCAGAGCCCGGCGTGCCGCGGGTCGGCGCTGCTCTCGCTCGAGCTCCTCTCCCGCGACCACCCGGGCGTCGTCAACGGAGCCCGGTCGCTGCTGCACACGCTCGCCAACGCCGACCCGAACGCCGCCGTTCGTCGCCTCGCAGTGATCGCGCTCAAGAACGGCTCTCCTCACTCGGACACGCTCGTCCTCCTCGATCACATCGCCGAGTCCGACGAGGAGGACCGCGAGCTCAGGGCGGCAGCGCAGCGTGTCTCCGAGACGTTGCGCAAGCGAGCACGGGCCCGGCCCGTGGGACGTCAGCGACCGTAGCTCAGTAGCGACGCTTGCGCGGCTCCCCCCGGATCCGCCGGGGAAGCTCGGCAAAGAACCGGTAGCGCGCCTTCGTGGCGATCTGCAGCGCGGACGAGCGATGCCGGTCGACGACGACGCCGTCGCGGAGCCGCGCGGCGAGCGAGGCAGGCTCGAGCGGGCCCGGAGGCACGGCGGTCACGCACTGGCCGATGTCCGGCGGCTCGTGCGCATCGCTCCCGGCCGCCGCCGGCAGGTCCTGCTCGCGCGCCCAGGCAAGCGCGCGGGCATCCGATCGGCCCGTGAAGGGCCCGCCGTTGCGCACCTCGACGATGTCGACGAGCCGCCGCGCTGCGAGATCGTCCCTGACGTGGGCAGCGAGCGGCTTCCGGATGAACGGGTAAAAGGGGTGCTGCACGTACACGAGCCCTCCCTGGCCCCGGATCCGCTCGGCCGTCTCGACCGCGCCGAGCCCCGTCGGCACCGAATCGTGCAGGAAGAGGCCGATCAGCTCGCCGTCGGCCGTGTCGATCTCCATGCCGGCCACGACCCGGAACGAGGCCCGCTCGGCGAAGTCGAGCGCGCCGTCGATGCGGTTGTGGTCGGTGATGCCGAGCACGTCGAAGCGCCCGCCCGCGTGGGCGCGCTCGTAGTCCTCGAGCGTGTTGACCGCGTCGTAGGATCGATTGCTGTGGTTGTGGAGGTCGTAGAGCTCGAACCCGGGGGGCACTTCCGCCGTCATCAACGAGAATCTTGGCCACCTCGCACGGCGTGCGGGTGGGAGGCGAAGTACGTCTCGCGGCGACGGCGATCGGAAACGTGCGTATAGAGCTCGGTCGTGGAGAGGTCGGCGTGGCCGAGCATCTCCTGGACGCTGCGCAGGTCGGCCCCGCCCTCGAGCAGGTGCGTGGCAAACGAGTGCCGGAGAAGATGCGGGTGGACGCGCTCCGGGTCGAGCCCCGCGCGCTCCGCGAGCCGGCGGACGATCAGGAACGCGCCGGCGCGCGTCAGGGGCCCGCCCTGGGCGTTCAGGAACAGCTCGGGGCGGTGACGCCGGTCCAGGAACGGGCGCCCACGTGCCAGGTAGCGCCGCAGCGCCTCCGTCGCCTCTCGCCCCAGCGGCACGAGGCGCTCCTTTTCTCCCTTCCCGAGCGGTCGCACGAGCCGCTCCGAGAGATCCACGCGCGCGCTGTCGAGTGAGACGGCCTCGGTGACGCGCAGCCCCGCCCCGTACAGCAGCTCGACGAGCGCGCGGTCGCGCAAGGCCCTCGGCGACACGCCGTTCGCCGCGTCGATGAGCCGCTCGACCTCTCCGGGCGAGAGCGTGCGCGGCAGACGCCGGTGGCGGCGCGGCAGCTCTACCTCGGCAGCCGGGTTGTCCGGACGCACGCCGAGCAGGACGAGGTGGCGGTAGAACGTCCTGGCGGCCGCCAGCCGGCGGGCCACGGAGGTCGAGGCGAGGCCCCGCGCTCGCAATCCGGCGCTCCAGCTCTCGATGTCGGTGCGGGTGGCGGCGGCCGGTGAGCGCGAGCCGAGGTGCGTCGCGAGGCCTGCGAGGTCCCGGCGGTACGCGTCCACGGTCCGCGGCGAGCGTCGCGCGGCGAGCAGCGCGAGGAAAGCCTCGACCTGCGGGTCGACCGCGGCTTCAGGCTCGCGGGTGGGCACGGTCGTAGACCTTCCGTAGGCGGCGGCCGTCAACGTGGCTGTAGATCTGCGTGGTGGACAGGGACGAGTGGCCGAGCAGCTCCTGGATCGTGCGCAGGTCGGCGCCTCCCTCGAGCAGGTGCGTCGCGAACGCATGTCGAAGCTGATGCGGGTTCGGCAGCAGCCGCCGCAGAGTCGACGTGTCGAGCGGCCGGCCGCGGACGGACAGGAAGAGGACGTCGACTGCTCCACGGGCGAGCTCCGGTCGTGCTTCGGCCAGGTAGCGCCGGAGCCAGTACGCGGCCTCCTCGCCCAGCGGCACCATGCGCTCCTTGTTCCCCTTGCCGCGCACCCGCACCGCCTCCTGCTCGAAGTCGACGTCCGCGAGCGTCAGGTCGGCCGCTTCCTGCGACCGCAGTCCGGCCGAGTAGACGAGCTCGAACAGGGCCCGGTTGCGCAGGGCAAGTGGCCGGCTGCCCTCGAGGCCGGCGAGCAGGGCATCAGTCTGCTCGGGAGTCGGCGACCGCGGCAGCCGTCGCGTCGAGCGGCCGGCCAGCGGGACGTCGGGCACCCGCGAAGGGCCGAGCGTCGAGCGCAGCAGGCTCCTGACCGCCGCGAGCTTGCGCGCGGTCGTCGCCGGGGCCAGCCTGCGCGGCCGCCGTCCCGGCTTCGAGCCCCCGAGCTCTGCGGCGTACGCGGCGAGCGCCCGTGCGTCGACGTCGCCGAGAGAGCAGCCGCGCCGTTCCAGCCAGCCGGCGAACTCCCGGAGGTCGGAGCGGTAGCTCCGCCGTGTGCTCTCGGCCAGACTCGGGCTCGAGAGAAAGCGCGTGATCGCGCCGTTCGCATCCACGGCGGCCTCTTCGTTCGCCGGGCGGCGCCTCCTGCTTGCCTACCCTTCGCGTGTGCTCTTGACGACAACCGTCCGCAACCTGCTGCTCGCGACCTGGGCGGTGCCGCCGGCCTGCCTGCAGCGCAGCCTGCCGGCCGGAGTCGAGCCCGATCTCGCCGACGACGGAAGCGCTCTCGTCTCGCTCGCGGCCGCCCGGGCCGGCGGTGTCCGGGTGGACGGCTTCCCGGTGCCAGGGTTCGGGCACCTCGCGGTGCGCACCTACGTGACGCTCGACGGGAAACCGTCGCTCTTCCTGCTTGCTCTGCGGGTGACCACCGCCGGTCTGCCCGGCGCCTTCTACGGGATCCCCGTGCGGCCGGCGCGGATACGGGTTCGAACGGGTGCAGTCGTTGCTCCCGGGCTCGGCGCGGAGCTGCGCTACAGGGTCGGGGCCGCGGCGCGGCACGTGCCGACGGCCGGCGGTGTGCCGCTCGGCTCCCACGTCGACGCCGGCTTCATCTCCGCCGGCGTGCGCCGCTTTCACGCGAGCCACGCCGCTCCGGCCTGGCAGGAAGCCGCCCTGGTGGCCCCGCCGCGGCTCGAGCCCTTGCTCGCCCTCGGCTTCGACGCCCGCGAGCCGGACTCGCTGCTCTACGCCGAAGCCGTCGAGTTCGGTCTCACCCTGCCGACCGAAAAGGTGGCAGACTCGGTTCCGTGACCCCGCTCGCCCACTGGGACGAGGTCGAGCCGGAGAGCGACGAGATCGGGCATCTCGCCGGTGCCTGGACCGATCTCGGCGAGGCTGCCGGCTCGGTCACGGTCGGCGTCAACCGGATCCGGGTCCCCGAGGGCAAATGGTCGACGCCGGCGCACGTCGAGCTCGGGGAGGAGGAGATCTTCTATGTCCTCGACGGCTCCGGGATCTCGTTGCAGGGCGACGAGGCGTACGAGGTCGGCGCGGGAGACTGCCTTGCTCATCTCATCGGCGCGAGGACGCATACGTTGCGGGCCGGCCCGGGAGGCATCGACGTGCTCGCCTTCGGAATGCGAACGCCGCCGGGCGGCACGTACCTCCCTCGAGCCGGCGTCGTGCGCATGGATCCCGGGACGGCCGCCGCCCGCCTCGACAAGCATCCCTGGGAGCTCGAGGCCGAGGCCGGCGAGCCCGACGTGCCGGCGCCGAGCGAGCGCCCGGGCACGATCGTCGCCGCGGCCGAGGTTCCGGCCGAGGAGTTCGGAGCGGGCGGAGACGTCCTGAGCTCCTGCCGGGATCTCGGCAGGGCCGTCGGCACGGTGCGCACGGGGCTGAACCTCGTCTCCGTGCCGCCCGGCAAGCTCGGCGCCCCGCCTCACTGCCATTCGGCGGAGGAGGAGCTGTTCGTGGTGCTCGAGGGAGACGGAACGCTCTTGCTGGGGGAGGACGAGCACCCGGTCCGGGCCGGCCATGTCGTGTCGCGGCCCGCCGGAACGGGTGTCGCGCACGCGCTTCGAGGCGGCCCGGGCGGGCTCACGTACCTCGCCTACGGGACCCGTGAGGCCAACGACATTGCGTTCTACCCCCGCTCGGGCAAGGTCTCGTTCCGCGGCGTTCGAGTCATCGCCCGGCTCGAGCGGCTCGAGTACTGGGACGGCGAGGTTCTATAGGGGCTGAGCGGCCGGACAGTGCGCGCTTCGCGCGCGAGGCTTCGCGGCCGCCTGCGGCGTCCGCTGCGCGGGCTTCGCCCTTGCGGGCCGCTCAGCCCCTAACCGCTAGCGCTGTTTTCGAGCGCTTCCTCGACCTTGCCGACGAGCGCCTCGGGAGTGAACGGCTTGCGCAGCATGAAGGCGTCGCTCTCGGAGAGGCCGCGCCTGTACAGGGCGGAGTCGGCGTAGCCCGACATGTAGACGATCTTCACGTCGGGCCGCCTCGCGCGCAGCCGGGCGGCGACCTCGGGGCCGCCGACCTCGGGCATGACGACATCCGTCAGCAGCAGGTCGAACCTCGTGCCGAGCCGCTCGACGAGGGCGACCGCCTCGCGACCGCCGCGGGCCTCCACGATGTCGTACCTGGCCTCTTCGAGGATGAGGCGCGCGAGGCCCCGTACGGCCGACTCGTCCTCGACGAGCAGGATCGTCGCGATCGTGTCGGGTCTCGTCACGGCGTTGTCGTCCGCCGACTCCGGCGTCGCGACGCCGGGGAGATGGACGGCGACGTCCGTACCGCGGCCGAGCTCGCTCTCGATCGTGATGTAGCCACCGGCCGCCTGGACGATGCCGTAGGCGGTCGCGAGACCGAGACCGGTGCCCTTCCCCTGAGGCTTTGTCGTGAAGAACGGCTCGAACGCGCGCGCGTGGGTCTCCTCGGACATCCCGGTGCCCGTGTCCGAGACGATCAGCATCGCGTACTGTCCGGGCGCCACGCCCCGCTCGCGCGCGGTCTCGTCGTCGACCTCCGCGGTTGCGGTCTCGATTCGGATCTCGCCGCCGTCGGGCATCGCGTCGCGCGCGTTGACGGCGAGATTGATCACGACCTGCTCGAGCTGCCGCCGGTCCGCCCTCACCGGGCCGAGGCCGGGCGCCGTGCGAACCGTGATCGCGATGTGCTCTCCGATCAGCCGGCCGATCAGCGTCTCGAGGTCGTGCACGAGCGCTTCCAGATCGACGGGCTCGACATGCTGCGGCGCACGGCGGCTGAAGGCGAGCAGCTGGCCGATCAGCGACGTCGCCCGCTCCGCCGCCTCGCGGATCTGGCGCACCTCGAGCCGGGTCGTCGCATCCTCTGCCCGGTCGAGCAGCCGGTCGGCATAGCCGGCGATGACCGTCAGCAGGTTGTTGAAATCGTGCGCGATGCCGCCGGCAAGCTGCCCGACGGCCTCCATCTTCTGGGACTGCAGCAGGCGCGCCTCGAGCTCTCTGTGCTCGGTGACGTCCGTGATCACCCCGCGCAGCCGAACTGTCTGCCCGCCCTCCTGGTAGAGAACGACCCGCACGCTGTCCCGCACCCGGACAGTCCGTCCGTCGAACGCCTGTAGCCGGTACTCGAGCTCGTGCCGCTCGCCCGCCGTCGGAGCCGTCGAGAGCTCGAGAGTCACGAGCTCCCGGTCGTCAGGATGGAGGATGCTGCCCCAGAACCCGGGCTCGAGCCACCGCGCCAGCGGGTAGCCGAGGATCTCCTCGACGCGGCCGCTGACGAAGGTAAGTGTCTCGCGATCGGGGCTCTGCGCCTCCCAGATGATCGCGTCCAGGTCGCGCAGGAGAGCGCTCAGCTCGGCGCGCGCCGCCTGCTCGCTGCTCAGCTCACGTCGGGCCTCGTCGGCCCTGCGGCGCTCGCTGACGTCACGGATCACCGTGACGACGCGTGTCGAGTCGCCTTCGGTGAGCGGGCTGAGGCTGATCTCGACCGGGAACTCCGTGCCGTCGCGCCGGCGGCCGTACAGCTCGAGGCCGGCGCCCATCTCCCGCGTCCGCGGCGCGGCGAGGTAGTGGGCGCGGTTCTTGCCGTGCGTCTCACGCAACCGCTCGGGCACGAGCAGCTCGATCTCCCGGCCGAGCAGCTCGGTGCGCGAGTAGCCGAAGAGCTCCTCCACGCGGCGATTGACGAGCGCGATCCGGCCGTCGGCGCCGGCCAGAATGATGGCATCCGGCGCCGATTCGAGAAGTGCTTCGAACCGAGCGCTGCCGCTGGGCTGCCGCCTCCATCCCATGACAGGTGGAAGCAGGGTACTTCCGGCTTCGGCCGGAGCCGTGGAGCTAGAGGCTTGATGTGAAATTCACGCACTCCTGGATGGGGGCCTGCACGCGGCGGAGCAGGGCTTCCTCGGTCGGCACCAAGGCTTCAGTCCAGCATTGCCACCGACCGAGGAAACCCTGCTCCTGGGTGCATGCCCTCCCCAGAAGCACGCCAATTCCACATCAAGCCTCTAGGCCTCGTTGTCGCCGCCGACCTGCCAGTGCTCGGGCGAGCGGAAGAGCGCGGACAGGAGCAGCTGGCGGACGAAGATCATCTCCTTCGGCAGCCGGTCGTAGAGCTTCGCAGAACAGCTCCTCGTGCGACGAGCAGCTCCTGCGCCCACAGGTCGCGGTCGATCGACATCAGCTCGCCGAAGCGCTCGCGCGGAGAAGTCCTCGAGGCCGCGCCAGTCGAGGTCCTCGTAGCGCGGCATCCAGCCGAGCGGGCTCTCGATGCCGACGGCGCGGCCGTTCGCGCGCTCGACGATCCACTGCAGGACGCGCATGTTCTCGCCGAAGCCGGGCCAGAGGAACTCGCCGTCCTCGTCCCGGCGGAACCAGTTGACGCCGAAGATGCGCGGCGGGTCGGGGATCTCGCGGCCGAACTGCAGCCAGTGGTTGAAGTAGTCGGCCATGTGGTAGCCGCAGAACGGCAGCATCGCCATCGGGTCGCGCCGGACCGTGCCGACCGCGCCGGCGGCGGCGGCCGTCGTCTCGGAGCCCATCGTCGCGCCGAGGTAGACGCCGTAGGTCCAGTTGAACGCCTGGTAGACGAGCGGCACGGTGTCGCGCGCGCCGCCCGCCGAAGACGAACGCCTTGATCGGCACGCCCTGCGGGTTGTCCCACTCCGGGTCGAGCGACGGGCACTGGCTGATCGGCGCGGTGAAGCGCGCGTTCGGATGCGCCGCGCGTCCGCCCGGAGTCCGGCGTCCACGGCTGCCCCTGCCAGTCGATCGAGCTCGGGCGGCGGCTCCTCCGTCATGCCCTCCCACCAGACGTCGCCGTCGGGCGTGAGCGCGACGTTCGTGAAGATCGTGTTCGCGGCGCAGCGTCGCCATCGCGTTCGGGTTCGACCGGTACGACGTGCCGGGCGCGACGCCGAAGAAGCCGGTCTCGGGGTTGATCGCGTACAGCCGTCCGTCCTGGCCCGGCTTGATCCACGCGATGTCGTCGCCGACCGTCGTCACCTTCCAGTCGCTCATCGGCTCGGGCGGGATCAGCATCGCGAAGTTCGTCTTGCCGCACGCGCTCGGGAAGGCGGCGGCGACGTACGTCTTCTCGCCCTCGGGCGACTCGACGCCGAGGATCAGCATGTGCTCGGCGAGCCAGCCCTCGTCGCGCGCGATCTTCGACGCGATGCGCAGCGCGAGGCACTTCTTGCCGAGCAGCGCGTTGCCGCCGTAGCCGCTGCCGAACGACCAGATCGACCGCTCCTCCGGGAAGTGGACGATGTACTTCGTCGTCGCTGCACGGCCACGGGCACGTCGGCCTGGCCGGGCTCGAGCGGCATGCCCGACCGAGTGCATGCACGGCACGAAGTCGCCGTCCGCTGCCGAGCACGTCGAGCACCGCCGAGCCCATGCGGGTCATGATCCGCATGCTCGCGACGACGTACGGCGAGTCGGTGATCTCGACGCCGATGTAGGCGATCGGCGAGCCGAGCGGGCCCATGCTGAAGGGCACGACGTACATCGTGCGGCCGCGCATGCAGCCGTCGAAGAGCCCGTTCAGAGATCGCCGTGCATCTCGCGCGGGTCGCATCCAGTTGTTCGTCGGGCCGGCGTCGCGCTTCGACGTGGCTGCAGACGAAGGTGCGGTCCTCGACGCGCGCGACGTCGCTCGGGTCGGAGCGGGCGAGGTAGCTGTTCGGGCGCTTCGTCCTCGTTCAGCTTGACGAACGTGCCCGACTCGACGAGCAGGTCGCACATGCGCCGCGTACTCCTCCTCGGAGCCGTCGCACCAGTGCACGGCGTCCGGCTCGCAGAGCTCGGCCATCGCGCGCCACCCAGGCCCGCAGACCGGCGTGCCGCAGTGACCGGCGGCGGCGCGGCGAACGTCTCCGGCCGATCGTCGAGCTGCGTCATGTCGCGGCAGCGTACCTGCTTGCGAGTGCTCAACCCGGTGTCCGGGCGTCCGTTGGACGCGTCTCCCGCGATTCCATCCGGTAGGTTCCGGCAGTGATCGCGAAGCACGACGTCCTCGTCGTCGGCGCCGGCCTCGCCGGCATGCGTGCGGCGATCGAGGCATTCGACGCGGGCGCCGACGTCGCGCTTCTCTCCAAGATCCATCCGACCCGCAGCCACTCGGGCGCCGCCGAGGGAGGCATCAACGCGGCGCTCGGCAACGCGTCCGAGGACGATCCCGAGAAGCACTCCTTCGACACGGTCAAGGGCGCCGACTGGCTCGGCGACCAGGACGCGATCGAGGCCCTCTGCCACGAGGCACCGGCGACGTCTACCAGCTCGAGCACTGGGGCGCCGTCTTCTCGCGCACCGACCGACGGGCGTATCGCGCAGCGACCGTTCGGCGCCGCCGGCGAGCCGCGCACCGCGTACGCGGCGGACATCACCGGCCACGTCCTCATCCACGTCCTGCTACGAGCAGGTGATGAAGCGCGACATCCCCACCTACGAGGAGTATCTTCGCCTGGCGGCTCGTCGTCGAGCGACGGCCGCTGCCAGGGCGTCATCTGCTGGGACATCCTGAACGGCGGCCTCAAGGTGATCGGCGCCAAGACGGTGATCCTCTGCACCGGCGGCGCCGGCCGCCTCTACACGGGCACGACGAACGCCTACTCCTGCACCGGCGACGGCATGGCCATGGCGCTGCGCGTCGGCGTGCCCCTGAAGGACATGGAGATGATGCAGTTCCACCCGACGACCCTCTCGCCGTCGGGCGTGCTCATCACCGAGGGCTGCCGTGGCGAGGGGGCGTACCTGCTCAACTCGGAGGGCGAGCGCTTCCTGAAGCGCTATGCGCCGAACGCGATGGAGCTGGCGAGCCGCGACGTCATCTCGCGGGCCGAGCAGACCGAGATCGACGAGGGGCGCGGCATCGACGGCGACGTGCTGCTCGACCTGCGCCACCTCGGCGCCGAGCGGATCATCGACCGGCTCTCCACGGCACCCGCGAGCTGTCGATGACCTTCGCCGGGAGTCGATCCGATCCACGAGCCGATCCCGGTGCGACCCGGCTCCCACTACCACATGGGCGGCATCGACACGGATCTTGAGGGCAGACGATCGATCGACGGTCTCTACGCCGCGGGCGAGTGCGCCTGCGTCTCCTGCCACGGCGCGAACCGGCTCGGCGGGAACGCGCTCATGGAGACGATCACCTTCGGTCGCCGGTCGGGAGCCGCTGCCTCCGAGTGGGCGATGTCGCACACGACAGTCACCGTTCCGGACTCGCTGGTCGCCGACGCCGAGCGCGAGCTCGCCGACGCTGCTCGACCGCACCGACGGCGAGCGCCCGTAGCGATCCGCGACGAGATGGCCCGCACGATGCACGAGAACTTCGGCGTCTTCCGCCGCGAGGACCAGATGCTGCGGCAGGGCGAGATCATCGTCCGCGCTGCGCGAGCGCTACCAGCGCGTGATCGTCGACGACAAGGGCATGGTGTTCAACAACGACGTCACCCAGGCGCTCGAGCTCGGCTTCCTGCTCGACCTCGCGGCCTGCATGATCCCGGCCGGCCTCGCCCGGAAGGAGAGCCGCGGCGCCCATGCTCGGCCCTACGACTTCCCGAACCGCGACGACGAGAACTACATGAGGCACACGATGGTCACCTGGGAGGACGACGAGCCGAAGCTCGACTGGGCGCCCGTCCGGGTGACGAAGTGGCCGCCCGGAGAGCGGACGTACTAGATAGAGGACGGAAACGTGCAGGTAGCCCTCAAGATCTGGCGGTACGACCCGACGAGCGGCGAGCGGGTGCTGAAGGACTACGAGGTCGAGGCGCCCGAGTGGGCCTGCCTGCTCGACTGCCTCGACATCGTCAAGGACCAGGTCGACGGCACGCTCGCGTACCGCAAGAGCTGCCGCATGATGATCTGCGGCTCCTGCGGGATGCGGATGGACGGCCGCGCGGTGCTCGCCTGCAAGGAGCGCATGAAGCCGATCGTGGACAGCGGTCACGTGCCCGTCATCTCTGCCATGGGCAACATGCCCGTCCTCAAGGACCTCGTCGTCGACATGGGCCCGTTCTGGTCGAAGATCCGCGCACATGAAGCCGTGGCTCGAGACGGGCTACGAGGAGATCCCGGAGAAGGAGTTCGTCGTCTCGCAGGAGCAGATGAACCCGATCCACAAGGAGGCGCTCTGCATCATGTGCGGCTGCTGCGTCTCCGAGTGCAACTCGATGGAGTCCGATCCCGAGTTCTTCGGGCCCGGCCGCGCTCGCGAAGGGCTTCCGCTTCGTCGGCGACCCGCGCGACCGTGCCACGGTCGAGCGCCTCGAGGCCTACAACGACGAGCACGGGATCTGGGACTGCACGCGCTGCTACTTCTGCAACGAGCGCTGCCCCAAGGGCGTCGACCCGCGCGACGCGATCGCGAAGCTCGGCGCCGAGTCGATCCGCGTCGGCATCGACCGCGACATGGGCGCGAAGCACGCCAAGTGGTTCGTCCACTCGGCCAAGACGACGGGCTGGCTGCGCGAGACCGAGCTCGTGCCGAAGACGCAGGGGATGATCCGAGCCGCTGAAGGAGACGAAGTTCGCGATGTCGCCTCGCCAGCCGCGGCAAGGTGCCGCCGCCGTTCCCGCCCCACGTCGCCGGCCGGACGTGCAGGAGGCCCGGGCGCTCTACGACATCGTGACAGGCGCAGGGCCGCGGCGGGCCGCCGGGCATCGTCCAGGGCGAGCGAGCGCTCTGCCCGTCTCGAGCACGGGCACCCGGAGCCCGAAGGAGGCGCGGAGGCGTGAGGGTCGCCTACTACAAGGGCTGCCTCGCCGCGCTGTCGGCGAAGGAGCTCGACATCTCGACCCGGGCGCTCGCGCCGAAGCTCGAGATCGAGCTCGAGGCGCTCGACGTCGGTCACCTGCTGCGGCGCCGGCGACATCCACGAGGCCGAGCCCGACTACTACCTGCACCTGAACGCTCGCATCCTCGCCTACGCCGAGGCGACCGGGCTGCGACACGCTGATGACGATCTGCAACGTCTGCACGCTCAACCTGCGTCAGGCCGACTTCGAGCTGCAAGCACGACGAGGCGCTGCGCGAGCGCGTGAACGACGAACCTGAAGACCGTCGGCGTCGCCGCCGTACTCGGGCGGTGTCGACGTCAAGCATCTCCTCTGGCTGATCGCCGAGGGCGACGGCTACGAGAGGCTGAAGGAGGTGGCCCACAAGGGCCTCAAGGGCCTCGGATCGCCCCGTTCTACGGCTGCCAGATCCTGCGCCCCTCGAAGCTGCTCGGCTTCGAGGATCCCGATCGCCGCAGTCGCTCGAGGCGATCATCGAGGCGTGCGGCGGGCGAGTCGGTCGACTACCCGGCGAAGATCAAGTGCTGCGGCTTCCCGATCATCCAGGCCCGTGAGGAGCTGGCGCTCGGCGAGCTCATCCAGCCGATCCAGCAGGCGATGGACGCCGGCGCCGACGCGATGGTCACGCCGTGCCCGCTCTGCCACCTCTCGCTCGACGCGTGGCAGCAGAAGCTCGAGCAGCAGACCGGCAAGACGTTCCAGATGCCGATCTTCCACCTCTCGCAGCTGATCGGCGTCGCGGCCGGCCTCGAGGAGTCCGAGCTGAAGCTCAAGCGACACGTCGTGTCGATGCAACCCGTCGTCGAGAAGCTCCGCCCCTAGAGACGTGTCGCCGAAGCTGATCCTCGTCGTGCTGGGTGCTCTCGCCGTTGCGGCCGTCGTCGCGGCGAGGCGCCGCGCGCGCGCCCCGGCTCCCGTCGAAGCGCCGAGCCGGAGGCGCGGGAGGGCAACGGCCGCGATGCCGGCGCGAACGACAGCCTGCGCGTGTTCGTCGAGGCCGGCGAGCGGTTGCGCGAGGACTCGCAGCCGACGAGCTAGTGCCGACGAGCTAGTGCGTCCCGGCAGGCTCGTCCCGCCGCCGGCGGAGTCGCCGCGGCCGCCCTCGCCTGGGGGCTGTTCGAGGCGCAATGGGTGCAGTGCCGGCGACTGCCTCGAGCGTTCCCGGCTTGCCGCCGGAGCTCGACCGGCCTGCGCATCCTCCATCTCTCCGATCCGCATCTCGGCTCCGTGTCGCTGAACGGCCGCGCGCTCGAGCGGGCCGTCGCCTTCGGCAGACGCTGCAGGCCGGACCTGGTCGTCGTCACCGGCGATCTCCTGGCGCGGCAGCGCGGGGAGGAGACGCTGCGCCGCGCGCTCTCGCGCCGTGAAGCGCGGCCTACGGCTCCTTCGCCGTGCTCGGCAACGTCGACCGCGCCGACACGCGGGATCCGTTCAGCACGCGGCGGCGTGGCAGGGCTCGCTCCGCACGCCGACGCTGCTCGAGGACGACGTCGGTTCGGGTCGACATCAACGGACGGACGGTCCAGATCGTCGGGCTGAGCCCGGAGAGCCGCTTCGCTCCCGACGCCGGCCTCGCCGATCCCGAGTGCGACCTGCGAATCCTGCTCGTCCACTTCCCGGACGGTCGTCGACCTGCTCCCGCCGGGAGCCTTCGAGCTCGTTCTCTCCGGGCACACCCACGACGGCCAGATCTGCCTGCCCTATCCCGGCGGCAAGTGCGTTCGCGCTTCCGGCGCTCAGGCTTCCGCTCCCGGGCCCGCCGTATCCCGAGGAGGGTCGTTCCGGCTTGCCGCGGAGACGACGCTCGTCGTCTCGCGGGGATCGGCACGACGTTCGTGCCCGTTTCGCCTGCTCTCGCGAGGCCCGAGGTCGAGCGTCATGCGTCGCTGCGCCGTCCAGGTGAGCGGGCGGGGCCGCGGCCGGTTCGGCGCCGCGCGGCGTACGATGTTCACCTCAGTGGCGTACCGGTCTCGAGCCGCTGACTCGTGCTTCGCTCTCCGCGCGCGCCGGCAGTCTGCGTCGACTGCGTCTTCTGGCAGTCGCGGACCGGTCGTCCGGCGGTGAAGACGGCCTGGGCCGAGCGGGTCGAGGACGACTGGGGCGCGTGGGGGACGTTGTACCGCGAGGAGGGCGACCGGCTGCTCGGCGTCATGCAGTACGCGCCGGCAGCGCTATTTCCCCCGCGCGCTCGAGCTGCCGGCCGGCCCGCCGTCCGAGGACGCCGTGCTCGTGACCTGTGCCTATCTCGTCGATCCCTCGACGCCCTGGGTCATGCAGAGCCTGTTTCTCTCCGCGATCGGTGATGCCCGGGACCGCAACATCAAGGCGATCGAGGCCTTCGGGTATCGATACCCGGAGGGGACGCCTGCGCATGACCGCTTTCTCGTCCACCGGACCGTCTTCCCGGCCGACTTCCTCGCCGACTTCGGGTTCGTGATCGTCCGCGCCGACGGCCCGGTGGAGCTGGCCCGGCTCGAGCTCGGCGGTCTCGTGCCGGCCGAGGACTCGAGGCTCGCCCACCTGGCGCGGCGGGCCAAGGAGCTGCTCGCTCCGGCGCCCGTGCCCGAGCGCAACTGACGGAATGGAGACGATGACGAACGACGCGATGCCTGAGCTCGACGCGCCGTTCGAGGTGTGGCGCGTCTACGTCGAGAAGCGAATCGACGCCAACCTCACCAGGCTTCGCGAGGAGCGCGCGAAGAGGAGCGCCGCCGGCGGCGGCTGCGACGGCTCACGTTCGGATTGCTCGGACGCCACGGCGTCACAGGCTGACCGCGGTATCCTGACGCCGTGGAGGAGACCCGCCGACTCGAAGCGCCCTGGCAGGCGACGGCGGCCGGCGAGCCGGAGGTCCGGCGGCACAGCAGGGCGGGCTGCCGTCGTGGACCACGTCCTCGACCACCCCGGCTGGATCCTCCTCGCCGTCTGGCCTGTGTACCTCGGCTCTCTGCTCTTCGCGGCGCCCGCGGCGCCGGCGGACTACGAGCCTCCGGTGTGGGTCGACGTCATCGTCACCGCGTTCTGGCTGACGCTCGTCGTGGCGGCGCTGGCGGCGCTGGCACGCTCTGCCCTCGCGGGCTACGCCGCCTCGTTCGCGGCCGCCGGGACGTGCGTAGGTCTCGCGATCGCCTGCACGGTCACCGACCACCACAGCGGCGGCTGGTGGGCGTACGAGCTCGGCGGCGGGCTCGTGCTCGGCGCGGTCAGCGCAGCGGGTCTGCGACGGGCGCGCGCGACTCGTTCGCCCCACTGAGCCCGCGCGCGATCAACGTCTCGGCGATCTGAACCGCGTTCAGCGCGGCGCCCTTGCGCAGGTTGTCGTTGACGACCCAGAGGACGAGGCCGTTCTCGGCGGTGGGGTCGCGTCGGACCCTGCCCACGTGGACGGTGTCCGTGCCGGCCACCTCGCCCGGCATTACCGCGTCCGACAGCTCCACGTGGGGCGCTTCGGCGAGCACGGCGCATGCCTCGGCCGGGGAGAGCGGCGTCTTCGTCTCGACCCAGACCGCCTGCGCGTGGCCGACGAGCACGGGCACGCGGACGCAGGTGGCGCTGAGAGGCAGGTCCGGAAGGTCGAGGATCTTCCGGGTCTCCGCCCGGAGCTTCGATTCCTCGCTGAACTCCTCGCCGTCGAAGTCCCAGTCCATCGCCAGATCGCCTTCGGCCGGCGCGATCGCCCTCAGCATCTCGATGCCCTCGTCGCCCTTTCCCGACATCGACTGGTAGGTGGCGAGCCGAACGCGCGCCAGCCCCGCCGCGTCCTCGAGCGGCCTCAGCGCGCAGGTGAGCTGCATCGCGGAGCAGTTCGGGTTGGCGACGATGCGGTCGTCCGCGCCGATCGCGTCGTCGTTGACCCCGGCGACGACGAGCGGTATCCCGTCGGTGAGCCGGTAGGCGTCGGACTTGTCGATCACGGTTGCGCCGCCCTCGACGGCGTGCGGCACGAGCTCGAGGCTCGTCGTAGTGCCCACGGAGAAGAAGCAGAGGTCGAGCTCCCCGGACGCAAGCGCTTCCGGGGAGGCCTCCTCGACGACCAGCTCTCGCGCGCCGAACCTGACCGCCTTGCCCCTCGACCGGGCCGATGCCAGGGCGTGGACGTTGTCGAAGCCTCGCTCGCGCGAGGAGCTCCAGCGTGACCGTTCCGACGGCGCCGGTCGCGCCCACGACGCCGATCGACGGGCTCTCAGGCATCCGCAACCTCGACGGCCGAGCCGAGCTCGAAGGCGTCGTGAAGGCCGCGAACGGCGGCCTCGACGTCGTCATGGGGCACGTAGAACGAAATCCTGATCGGCGAGGTGGAGATGAAATGCGGCTCGACGCGCAGGTTGCGGAGCGTCTCGAACGTGCGAGCGGCGACGCCCGGCTGGTTCTTCATGCCGCCGCCGACGACGACCACCTTCGCCAGGTCGTCGCGCTCCGACCAGGTGGCGCCGAGGGCGTCAAGCGCGCGGGCCGTCCTGACCCGATCCTCGAGCGGCGCCGAGAAGACGATGACGTCGGCCTCCGCCTGAATGATCGTGTCCACGTTGACCTGCGCGCCGGCGAGGGCGGTGAACAGCTCCGAGGGGTCCGGGCCCTGGACCCGGTAGACAACCTCCTCGAGCGTGTGCGCGACGCCCGAGACGGCGGCCTTCTCCATGCTCTCGTTCTTGTCCATGATCCAGGTGCCCGGGTCGTCCGCGTCGGTCGAGCGCACGTGAAGGCGCACGCCGTGGCTACGGGCGACCTCGAGCGAGCGTAGCTGAAGGGGCCCGTGACCGGCCGCCGTCAGCTCGAGCATCGCTTCGTAGCTCAGCGCCGCATGCCTGCGCGCGTTCGGAACGAGCTTCGGGTCGGCGGTCGTAACGCCCTTGACGTCGGCGTAGAGCTCGCAGACATCGGCGCCGAGCGACGCCGCCAGCGCGACGGCGCTCGTGTCGGTGCCGCCGCTGCCGAGGGTCGTGATGTCCTTCGCCTCGGACATTCCCTGGAAGCCGGCGACGAGCACGATCCGATCCGCATCGAGCGCCTGATGGATCCGCCGGGCGCGGACCTCGACGATCCTCGCGTTGCCGTGGCCGTTGTCGGTGATGATCCCGGCCTGCGAGCCGGTCAGCGAGATCGCCTCGCGGCCGAGGTCGCGCACCGCCATCGCGACGAGGGCGCAGGAGATGCGCTCGCCGACGGAGAGCAGCATGTCGAGCTCGCGCGGGTCCGGCCCCGGTGAGACCCGGCGCGCCAGCTCGAGCAGCTGGTCGGTCGTGCTTCCCATGGCGGAGATGACGCCGACCACGCGGGCGCCTCGGTCGCGTTCGGCGACGATGCGGGCTGCGACCTCACGGATCCGCGCCGGATCGCCGACCGACGCCCCGCCGAAGTGCATCACGACGGTGCCGGGGGTCGCGGTCGCGTCGTCGCCGCCGACTCCAGGCAGAGCCTCGAGCTCCGAGGTCACCATCGCCCCAGTGTACGGGGCGGCTCAGCGGCCTCCTTCGCTCAGCACCAGCAGATCTCGGGCGACTCGCGGCTGAGCGGGTAGAACCAACCGGGCACCCCCACGGTTCGCAGCGTGCGGCCGGACTCCAGGTCGACCACGCGCACTCGATGGCGTCTGTACTCGTTGCCCAGGGTGAGATAGGCGCGGCCTCCTGCCACCTGAACCCCGTTCGCGGCGGCAGTGTCCTGCCGGAAGCGGAGGTCGCCGTTCGCGTCGAACACGACGAGCCGTTGAAGCGGGTACGACTGCCCGACGATGAATCGCCCCGTCCACGCGAACCAGTCCACGTCCTTGTCGAGAACTGTCTGCTGCCACGTCGTCGTATCGACAAGCCGGAGCCCGGCATTCTCGTGACGCTGGACCGGGCCGTTCGGGCTCTGCGCGATCATGTCGTCCCCGCCGGTCACGACGAAGCGGCCCTCGCCGACCCACCTCGCGATCCGGATCGATCCCTCGCCCAGGTTTCCTCCGCCTCCGTCGGCCACTGCCTCCGGCTGTCGTGCGATGGGCGCGAGCTGGTGGTAGGAGACGGTGAGAGACTCGAGCTCGATCTCGGCGATCGAGCCGTCACCCGAGACGACGAACGCGCGGTTCGCCGCCGCGTCGACCGCGAGCCCCGGGCGCGCGTAGTGGACGATCGGCTGGGGGCCCGCCGGGTCCGGCACGGTCGAGCCGGCGGCGACCTGCTCGAGCGTCACCGTCCGCACGCCGTTGCCGTCGACCACCGCAAGGCGCGCCTGACCGAGCTCTCCCCTAGGGCTGAGCAGGAGAACGATCGAGCCGTCCGCGGTGGACATCGCGGTCAGCTCGCTCGCTGCAGCGCAGCGGGAATCTCTCGACGATGCGAAGGCGGCGTTGTTCGACCCGACCACCCACGCGGAAAGCGAGGAGCTCCGCGTTGCTCTCGATCAGCACCAGCCGCTCGGCGGAGAGCCATTCGAGCGCGGCGGTGAAGCGCGTCTTGAGACGACCGACGATGCGCATGCGAGCGAGATCGACGACGACGACGCTGCTCGTGCGCCCGCTCCCGATGGCCAGCAGCGACCCGTCCGGCGAGAAGGCATGAGGGATGTCGTGCAGCCCCACGTAGACCTGGGACCGTCGGCCCGCAACCGGCCGCAGCGTTGCCGGGTGGAGCCGGGCGAGGCTCTCCGTCGTCCCGTTCCCGATCAACGCGAGCACCGGCGACTGCGGCGGCGCGGCGGCACCACCGGGCAGGCTCACGGCCAGGGCGGCGCTGAGCGCGACCAGGATGGCGGCATACCGCATGCCCTTGATACGCACGGCAGCCTCGGAGAGGTCCGCTACATGTCGCGGCGGCCGGACAGGGCCCGGCCGAGCGTCACCTCGTCGGCGTACTCGAGGTCGCTGCCGACCGGCAGGCCGCTCGCAAGTCGCGTGACGCGGGCTCGGCCACGCAAGCGGTCGGCGATGAACGTCGCCGTCGCCTCACCGGTCAGTGTCGGGTTCGTCGCGAGGACGACCTCCTCGACGCCGTCGCGCTCGACCCGGCGCAGCAGCTCGTCGATGCGGAGGTGGGCCGGCTCGACGCCGTCGATCGGAGAGAGCGCGCCGCCGAGAACGTGGTAGAGCCCTCGGTATTCACGCGTGCGCTCGAGCGACACGAGGTCGGCAGGCTGCTCGACGACGCAGATCACCGTCCGGTCACGGCGCTGGTCCTGGCAGATCGGGCAGAGCTCCTCCTCGGTCAGGTTGCCGCACTCGCGGCAGAAGCCGATTCGCTCCTTCGCCTCGCGGATGGCATCCGCGAGCGCCAGCGCTTCCTCCTTCGGCACTCGCAGCAGGTGGAACGCGAGCCGGTGGGCCGTACGCGTCCCGACACCGGGCAGGCGCGTCAGCTGCGCGACGAGGTTCTCGAGGACCGGGCTCTGCACCCGTCCAATTCTGCCGTGTGGCCTCCCCGGTACGGGGGCCTGACCCGCCCTGGCCGAATCGGGCGCAGCCCGATATTCGGCCGTGAAGCAGCCCGGAGGGCTGCGTTCTCGGGCAAATCGATTGGGCCGGAACGCAGCCCTCCGGGCTCTCAGACCGATATCGGGCCCGCCGTCGACGGCCGAACGCGGCCTACAGCCCGGGCAGTCCCAGCCCGCCGAGCCCGCCGAGGTCGCCGAGCGCGCCGCCGAGCTTCGACTGCATCAGGTCCTGCGCGTTGCGCAGAGCCTCGTTGACCGCGGCCAGCACGAGGTCCTCGAGCATCTCGGGGTCGTCGGGGTCGATCGCCTCGGGCGCGATCGTGATCTCGACGATCTCGCCGCCTCCCGTGGCCTTGACGCGAACCATGCCGCCTCCCGCGGAGGCCTCGACGGTCTCGTCCGCGAGCTCCTCCTGGGCCTTCGCCATCTGCTCCTGCATCTCCTGCACCTGCTTGAGCATCTTGTTCATGTCCATCTTCATTGGCCCTTTTCCTCTCTGACCTCGTGGGCGTCGAACGTGTCCTTGAAGAGCGAGACGAAATCCTCTTCGCTCGTGCGGGGCGTCGGGATCGGTCTCGTCGGCGGCGTCGGCCGGCGCCTCGCCGACCGCGAAGTCGAGTCGTGAGGTGGCGGCCGGTGACCTCGTACAGCACCTCGGCGAGCAGGGCCGCGTTCCTCGGCTCCTCGGCGAAGTTGCGGTGGAAGCCGGCGGAGGGCGGGAACTCGAGCACGAGGCGGTCTCCCTCGATCCCGACCGGCCGCGCCTCCCGGAGCACCGAGGCCATGGGTATCGAGCGCCGCTCGACCTCGCTCGAGGACCGCCGGTTCCCAGGCCTGGCGCAGCTGCTCGAAGTCGAGCGAGGGCGGCTCGACGGCGGGCTCCGGCTCGGTGACGGCTTCGACCGGGGCCGCAGGAGCCGTCGCGGCGGCCTTCGCAGGCGGAGGCTCGGGTGAGCTCGGCGCCTGGGCCGGCTGACCGTGCGGCCGATGCGGGCCTCGAGCTGCTCGAGCCGCAGCAGCAGGCCCTCCCGGGAGAGGTCATGGCTCGGCCGGGTCACCTTGACGAGCGCGAGCTCCAGCGGCAGGCGTGGATCGCCGCCCTGGCGCATGTCCTCGACGGCGACGGCGAGCAGATCGACGAGCCGCAGCACCTCGCCCGAGGCGAGTTGGTTCGCCTGCGCGCGGAGGCGCTCCCGCGTCTCCTCGGTCACCGGCAGCGAATCGGGCACCTCGCCCATGTGCTGCACGAGCATCAGATGGCGGAGGTGCTCCAGCAGGTCGGTGACGAGTCGGGACATGTCCTGTCCCTGCTCGGCGAGCTCCTCGACGAACGTCAGCACGCCGGCCGTGTCGCGGTCGACGACGAGGTCGAGCAGCCGGAAGAGCGCATCGTCCTCGACGGCGCCGAGCAGCTCGAGCACGGCCGGCACCGAGACCTCGCCTCCCGTCGCGGACGAGAGCTGGTCGAGCGTCGAGACGGCGTCGCGGAAGCTGCCGCGGGCGCTTCGCCCGACGAGGGCGAGCGCCGAGTCGGGAGTCTCGATGCCCTCGCCGTCCGCGACGCGGCGCAGCAGCCGCGTCAGCTCGCCGAGCCGGGGACGTTCGAACCTGAACGTCTGGCAGCGCGACCGGACCGTCGGGAGCATCTTCGAGAGGTCGGTCGTGCAGAAGATGAAGACGAGGTGGGGCGGAGGCTCCTCGATCAGCTTCAGGAGCGCGTTGAAGGCGGCGTCCGTGAGCTGATGCGCCTCGTCGAGGATGTAGACCTTGTAGCGCCCCTCGACCGGCTGCAGGATGACGTGGTCGCGGATCTCGCGGATGTCGTCGATGCCCGCGCTGGGACGCAGCGTCCATCTCGATCACGTCGAGAGACGTGCCCGCGGCGATCGTCCGGCAGGAGTTGCACTCGTTGCACGGCGTCGCCGTCGGGCCCGTGCGCGCAGTTGAGCGCCTTGGCGACGATCCGCGCGAGCGACGTCTTACCGGTTCCGCGCGGGCCGGCGAACAGATACGCCTGGCGGACGTGATCGCGCTCGATCGCGTTGCGAAGCGTTCGCACGACCGCCTCCTGGCCCACCACCTCGTCGAAGTCCTGGGGCCGGTACTTGCGGTAGAGCGCGGTCACGGGTGCATGCTAGAGGCAAGTGAGAGAGAAGTCCGGTCGCGCACCTTCCGTCGAAGGCGCGTCCGGGGCGGTGCCGGCGACGCTCGCTCGGGCCAGGCTGCTCCGCGGCGCCTAGGAGGCTCCGCTTAGCGCTGCTTCCTCCCGGACCTGACGCGGTTCACAGGCTTCCATCGCGCGGAACCTGGCCGTCAACGCTCACGTACGCAAGCCCTACCTCGAACGACGCCCCCTCGGGAAGGAATTCAGCCCCGCTGTAGCGGATTGCGGGTTCAGGGAACCGCTAGCTCCCCGCCTAGCGCGACCGGACTCCAGATGGTAGCAGCGGAGGCCTTGGTATCCTCGCCCTCCCGGGCGCATAGCTCAGCGGGAGAGCGCCCGCCTCACACGCGGGAGGTCGCTGGTTCGATTCCAGCTGCGCCCACTAGGGAAAGGCTGATCCCCAACCTTCCCGCGGCCGGTGTAGATCAGGTTCTCGCCGTCCCAGTTGTCGCCGTAGTCGAACGACTTGCCGCCCCCGAGTGCGCGATGAGCAGTAACGATCCGGTGGCCGCGCTGGGGACCGTGCCGCCGGCAACCGAGGCGTAGGCGGGCTGAAGGCCGAACACGGCTTCCAGCTCGTCCTTGCTGTCGATCCGCCTGGCTCGACGCTCCGCTCGGCGCTGGACTCTCGATAGGAGTCCCAGCACGACTCGCGCCGGCCTTCGCGGCTCGCGCGCCTTCGAGGCTGGAAAGTACAGCGCTGACGACCCGGGGGATGGGGCTCCCGCCGGCTGGTGCTCAAGTGGAGATCATCTTCTTTTCGATCCCGACGCCGGCGGCCAGCGCTCGCTCATATTCCAGGGGTACGGTGGCCGAGTCTTGCAGGGCGATACCGGTCGAGTCGAACACGGTGATCTGGTCATCTGACTCGCGGCCCTCGAGCTTGCCCGCCACGGCGAGGCCGAAGTCGCCGGCAACATCCTCCAGTGAGAGCAGCCCCGCGCGGAGGGGGACGTTGATCTCGCCGTCGTCTTTGCATTGGCGGATGTCGTCGGTGAAGATCCTGGCCCGCTTGAGGATGCGGGGGTCAAGCTCCTGGCTGCCGGCAAGCCCGCCGCCGATTGCCGCGATGTGCGTGCCCGGTGCGATCCAGGCGTCGTCGACGATCCATTCCTGCGACGGCGTCACCGTTACGACAACGTCCGCGCCGCGCACGGTTTGCTCGAGGTCCAGCGAGGGGCTGATCTCGTAGGGTTGCCCGGCAACAAACGGGGCCACGTCTTCCATGAACTCGTCTAGACGCTGTTGGGAGCGGCTCCAGACGCGCACCTCCTTCCATGGGAAGATGGCGCGGCAGCATTTCATGGCCCCGCGAGCGGAATCGCCTGCCCCCACGATCGCGAGCACGCGCGCGTCCGTGCGCGCCAGGAAGGATGCCGACACTGCCGCCGAGGCCCCCGTGCGCATGTTCGTGTGATGCGAACCGTCGCAGATCGCAAGCGGAAACCCGGTCTCCGGGTGCGAATAGACAAGGATTGAGAACACGGTCGGCAGGTCATGCTCGGCCCGGTTCCCAAACCGGATCGAGACCCACTTGCACGCAGCCGACTCGGGCTCCTCGATGTAGGAGGGCATGATCTCCCACTCACCGGGATAGCGATCAAGCACGATATGGCCCTTCGGCTCCATGTACACACGGCCCTCGCCGAACATGCGAAAGGCCTGCTCGACACACCCGTTGTACTCCTCGGGCGTCAGCAGCCCAATCATGTCGCTCCGGCTCAGGATCAGGGTCTTGCGGTTACGCCAACTCTCCATCAGGCAGGCCTCCAGCGTCGCGGGAGCCAGATACTAGTCCCACGCTTTTGGCCCTGGCATCGCGCGCAAGTACTGCCACAACGGGGACCGCGGCGGGCCGAAGAGGCTCGAACCGGCCGGGACGAGCGCGGTGAGCGAGAACCAGGCCGAGGCGGAGGGCTGTGCCTGCTCGCGACCAGCCGACGGCGCGCTCCCGAACCTCCCACGTGCCCCGTCGGCACGGCCGAACTCGCGCAGGCCGCGTCCGAGCCTTGTCGCGCCCCATCCGACGAGCCCCTAGATGGTTGATCTGTTAATCGGTGTAGGGCGTGAGGGTTCGGGATGGGAGCCCGAGTTGCCAGTTGAGGCTGATGCTGGTGCAGAGCGCGAGGATGCGGGCGGCGACGCGGGCGAGTATGCCGTCTGGGGTGCGGGCGCCGTGGCGTTCGAGCAGCAGTTGGTCTTTGAGGCTGTGGACGATCGACTCGATGCGTTGGCGGATCCAGCCGATCGGTGGCTGGGCCCGGTCGGGCTCGTCGGCGCGGCTGGGCCTGAGCAGCAGCGCGCCGAGCTGTTGCACGGCCTGTTCGAACTCGTGGCCGGCGAAGCCTTTGTCGCAGATGACGAGCTGGCCGTCGATCGGTTGGCGCTGCAGCAGCGCCATGGCGGCCTGGCGCTCGGGCAGGTCGGCGGGGACGAGATCGAAGTCGCGCACGGTGCCGTCGGGGCCGCAGAGCAGCACCAGCCGCATGCCCCAGAAGCGGCGTGAGTGGGCGGGCGCGACAAACGGATCGGGTGCCGTCACCGTGTAGGTGTGGTTGACGCTCCCGTTCTCGCGCGCGAAGGCGATGAAGCTCGGGCCCTCGCGCAGGCCGTCCTCGAGCTTGGCTCCGACCTGGCGCCCCCAGTCCTCGAGCCACTCGGGCGGATCGCCGATCATCCCCTTGACTCGGGGATCTCCTCCGCCTGCTCGCGCGTGAGGGCGAGCCCGAAGTCGAAGGGAAACTCCGTCCCATTGGTCGAGACGTAGGGGAACTGCCAACCCATCCGCTCCTTGTAGGCGATTAGCCGATCGATCGGCGCGCGCGAGACGCAGATCAGCGTCACGTCGCGGTGGTTCAGATGCACGCGCGTGGCGTCGAGCTCATCCCCCAGGTTCGAACACCCGGGGCAGGCGCCGAGCTCGTAATCGGGGCCGAACATGATGTTGTAGGCGAGCAGCTGCGAGCGACCGTCGAAGGCTCGGCGAGCGTCTTCTTCCCCTGCTCGGTGTCGAACTGGTACTCCTTCTCCACCGGAACCCAGGGAAGCTGACGGCGCTGCTCGGTCACCCTCTGGCCGAGCTCGGCGTACTCGGCTTCGAGCTTCGAAAGCTCATCGCGAGCCGTCTGCCGCTCCTCGCGGTTCCAATCTTGTGGTCGAGCATCGGTCACCTCCTTTGGACGCGCTCAGCGTCAGCCGTAGGCGGCGGTCATCGATCTCCGATCGCCGCCTGTTGACGGCCCAGTGTCCCTAACGACTCGCGCGGCACGCCTGAACTCGTCGCCGTCCCGAGCCCGCGCGCGGTGACTGCCTCAACGGGAGCCAGGGGCGCGCGAACGCTCGGGTCGGCCCGCTCGTCGAGAGCCTGGCCGAGCCGGAAGCTGCCGAGTACGTCATCGGCGAGCACGCCATCGACGCGCTGACTTCGCTTGTCAACCACAGCCTGGTGAGGCAGTCCGACTTGCATGGCGAAGCGGTCCGCTTCACGATGCTCGAGACCGTCCACGAGTATGCGCTCGAGCTCCTCGAGGCGCATCCCGACGCCGCCGCGGTCCAAGATGCCGGTACCACCTCGGGTCGCCGAGGCCCTCGACGCCGAGGAACGCATCGGCGATGAGCTCGACAACATGCGCGCTGCGCTCGATTGGTGGCTCGAGCGGGCATCCGTCGAGCCGAATCCGTTCGGTGAGCTCGCAGCGCGGCTCGCCGGTGCGCTCGGCCGCTACTGGTACACCCACGGACTCGCAGTCGAAGGTGCCTCTTGGCTCGAGCGGGCGCTGGCCACTGCAGCAGATCTGCCCGAAGACGTGCGAGCTCAGGCGGTCCGCCATCTCGGGGTGCTGATGGACTCAGCAAGGACATCTCGACCGGGCTGCGGAGCTGTTGCAGCAGGCGCTCGACTCGTGCCGCGCGCGCGGCGATCGTTTCATGGAGGCAGCCTGCCTGAACAGCCTCGGCGTGGTCGCCGAGTCACGTCAGATCGACGCGGCGGAACGGCTGCTGAGCGCCTGCGTCGAGCTGCGTCGTAGATCGGGGATCAGGCTGGGATGGCGACGAGCCTCGTCGAACCTCGGTGTCCTGTGTGCGGATCACGGACAGCTCGGGGGCGATCCGCTTTCTCGAGGAGGCCATGGAACTCGATCGGCAGCTGGGCAACGAGTGGGGTCTCGCGTGCACCGCCAACAACCTCGGTGTGGTTGTACCTCGAGCACGGCGACATCGGGCGCGCCGACGTGCTCGTTCGCGAGGGTCTCGAGCGTTTCGAACAACAGGGTGAGCTGGACGGCATCACGGAGAGCATCGGAGCGCTCGCATGCGTGGCCTCGGCTCAGGGCCACGCCCTTCGCGCTGCCCGCCTCGGAGGCGCGTGCGAGGCTCAGCAGGTCGCCCTCGGTATACCGCTTCGGAAGGCAGACCAGGCTCGTCTCGAGCGCGCCCTCTCCCGACCACGCGGAGAGCTCGGCGACGTGGCATTTGACGCTGCGCGTGCCGAGGGAGCGCTGATCACCGCAACACAGGCGATCGACTATGCGCTCACACGCGGGCCGCGAGCGCCCTGATGCCCTCGAGCTGTGGCACCGTCGCGTGCGACCTCTCTGCGACGGCCACGCGGCAGCTCGACTTCGCTGCTCGCTTCTCGGTCGCTGGAAGACGCCGTGAGCGTCCGCGCACTGAACGCCCCGGATGAGTGGGTCGAAGCGACCACTGTCGCGTCGTCATCGTCCTCGACGTCTGACCCCACGCCGAGCAGACCGTGATTCGGCCGCTCAGCCGGCTCGACTGTCGCCTGCGAGGTTCTTGACGAGCTTCAGCTTGGCGGCGTGGCCGCTCTCGCGCTCGATCGTCTCGACGGGGGTGACCTCCACGGGAACCGGCGCGGCGCCGGCTTCCGCAAGCGCCCCCTGGAGCGCGGCTCGGACGCGGTCGAACGTCTCCCCCGACGCGTCGGCTTGGAGGACGACGCGGGCCTGCAGGCCGCCCGGTGTGCGGACGAGCTGGTACTGCCGTAGCTCGGCGAGGTTCGCGAAGGGCGCGCGCAGCCGGTAGGGATGCACGCGCACGCTGCCGCCGGAGGCGCCCGGGAACTCGAGGATGTCGTCGCTGCGGCCGTCGATGCCGGCGAGGCAGCGGTACGGCAGGCCCGCCGGGTTGGAGCCTTCCGCGAGCGTGACCGAGTCCGAGATCTCGTACCGGATCAGCGGCTGCGTGCGCTTGGCGAGGTTCGTGACGAGGACCTTGTAGCCCTGCTGTCCGGGCGGCACGGGTCGGTTGTGCTCGTCGACCACCTCGACGATGGCGAGGTCCTCGTCGATGTGCAGGCCGGGGTGGGGCGGAGTGCTGTTGGCGAGGTACAGGGTCTCGGTCGTCGCATAGACCTCGTCGGCTGCACGCTCCAGGCCTCGTTCGATCCAGCGGCGTGCTTCGTCCGTGAGCACCTCGCTGCTGACGGCGACGATGCGAGGCGCGATCCGGAGCCTCCCGTCGAGCTGCTCCCGGGCGAGCAGGGCGGCCATGCTTGCATAGGCGATCACCGCCTCGGGCTGGTAGTCGTTGAGGGCCGACACGATCTCGTCGAGCGGCGTCAGAACCGAGAGCTCGGGCGTGCCGGCCCGGCCCGAGCGGAACGCCGCGAACAGCTCGCGCGTGATGTGCAGCGGGTTCGGCGCGCCGATCGGGACGAGGCGGGTTCCCGGCGTGATCCCCGATTCGCGCGAACAGTCGCAGCGAGGCTGCCACCCAGAACCGGAACTCCTCCTCGCTGTAGACGATGAGCGCGCGGAGGCCGCTCGTCCCGGACGTGGAGAAGACGCGGTAGCGGTCCAGGTACAGCGCGCCGGAGTCGGAGCCGTGGAGGTGCTCCTCGAGCTCGGCCAGCCGCAGCCTCGGGTCGGTGACGATCCGGTCGAACTCGTCGATCAGGGTCGCCTTCGAGAGCGTCGGCAGCTCCTCGAGCGGGATCTCGCCCCGGCCGGCCTCGGGGCCGAGCGCCTCCCGGTAGTAGGGAGAGGAGGAGGTCGCGTGCGCGAGCAGATCCCGCAGGCGCTGAGCCTGGAAGTCGAGCAGCTGCTCGCGTGACCAGCCGTCGCGGGCGATCAGCTCGGCGCCTTGGGCGCGGAGCTCGGCGAGGTCGGTTTCGTGTGCGGAGAGGGTCGTCGGGCTCATCGAGCGGTCTCCTTCCGTGATGCTTGACCGTCGTCGGGGAACCTCGTCAGGCCGAGAACGTAGGCGGCGTGCATCTCCTCGAAGAGCTCTCCGGAAACGTTGCCGCCGGTGAGGAGCCGGTCGAGCGCGATGCCGCGCGCGAGCGCGTTCGAGCCGCGCGCGATCTCGTTGGCCGGTATCGCGAACCGGACGCCGTGCCGCGCGCCGAGCTCCTCGATCAGGCCGGCCGCGATGGCGAAGAAGCGCTCGCGCCGCTCGGAGACGGCGGCGCGAAGCGCGGGGCGTCTCGACGCGTGCGCCCAGAACTCGAGCAGCAGCGGCGTCCATCCGGGCTCGCCCTCGTCCGCTGCCACCATCGAGCGTGCGACGGCGCGATAGCTGTCCTCGAGACTCTCCTCGTCGAAGATGACGTCCACGAGGACGCGGGCGCGTTGCTCGAACTGCGCATCCAGGACGGCGAGGAACAGGTCGTCCTTGCCGGCGAAGTTCGAATAGACGGCGCCCTTCGAGTAGCCGGCGCGCTCGGCGATCTCGTCGAGCGACGCTCCGTGGAATCCGCGCTCGACGAAGACTGTCCGGGCCGTTGCGACGAGATCCGCCCGGGTCCGCTGCTTGCGCTGTGCGTGCGTGAGTCGTGCCATTTGAATACCAACGGTATCTTGCTACCAGCGGTATACAACAGCCCGCCGCGGTGTCAAGGCCTGCGTGTGGTTGTGCTCGACCGGCTTCGTGCGTACGCTGTGAACAAGACGAGCAGCTGCGGCTTGGCCGAAGGAGCGTGTCTGATGTCAGAGACGATCGCGGCGCCGCAGGCCGGTGCGCCCGGGCAGGAGCCCCCGTCGCCCGGTGCGCCCAACGGGGAGCCCCCGATCGGAAAGAGCGGCGCGATGCTCTTCTCCACGCTCGTCCTGGCGCACTACCGCTACTTCATCCTCAACGCCCGCTACGGCGAGCTGGGTGGGATTCCGAAGCGCTACGAGCCCGAGGGCGCCAGGGAGATCGTCGGCGACGGGCAGGCGCCGGCGACCCCGCAGGCGAGGGACACCGCGAGGCTGGAGTACGAGAGCGCTCTGAAGCGCTTCGAGAAGAGCGAGGGAAGGATCCAGAGCGCGTACTGGTGCGTCTTCGCGCCGTCGGGAATCGCCGTGACCGAGAAGCCCGGCGCGCGCATGCTGCGATTCTGGCGGCACCCGCCGATCGTGCGCCTCTACCGCGAATCGGACTGGCTGACGAACGCCTACGGGGACATCACGCTGCTCCTCCACCACTGCGACACGATCGCGATGAAGGCCGCCAGGGTGCTCCGCGGTACCGCGATGAAGATCGCAATCGAGTGGGTGTTCTCCGAGCAGCGGTTCCTGCTTGCGGCGGCGGAAGAGCGGACCAGGCTGCGTCTGCAGATGGCGCGGGCCCGCGCACCGCACCGGGCGGGTCACGGCGGCGGCACCCCCGGCGCCGAGACGAAAGGTGAGACCGACGGGCAGGCCGCTGCCGAGAGAGACCACGGGTCCGGTAGTGAGAGCGATGCTCCGGTCGACGCCGGCACGACGCACGGCGACGTTCTCGAGCCCGGCAACGGCCCGCCGGCACGGTCGATCACGGCGGCAGTCGTGAGGCCCGCCCCGCCGCACTCCGAGCTGATGGAGCACGCGAAGCAGGAGCTGCTCGCGATCGAGCGGTTCTACGACCGGGCGGCGAACAAGGCCGCTCGCGTCATGTACTTCTGGGGCATGGTGACGGGCTTCGTCGCGGCTCTCGTTCTCGCGGCGCTGATGGCCTTCATCGTCCACGAGACGTTCGTCCCGATCGACCTGGGCGGCAAGCCCGCTCAGAACTTCTTCGTGTGCTTCGCGGCCGGCGCGCTCGGGGCGGTCATCAGCGTCCTCATGCGCATGAGGAACCCCCAGGCCTTCGATCTCGACTACGAGGCCGGACGGTGGCAGGCCTTCTGGCTCGGCAGCTTTCGGCCCTTCATCGGCGCCATCTTCGGCCTGATCATCTACTTCGCCATCGACAGCGATCTGCTCCAGATCGTCGTCCCGGACGAGAACCCCGCCACCGACGCCTCGGACGCCTCGTTCTCGTTCCTCGCCCTCCTCGCCTTCGCGGCAGGCTTCAGCGAGCGTCTGACGAAGGTCGTGCTGGACGGCGCCGACCGCAGCATCGGGGCGGTGCTCGGAGGCGACGACGCCAAGTCGGCTCCGCTGCCCGCCCCGATCTCGGCAGAGCGACTCGAGTGGCTGATGCGGCTTCGCGAGCAGGGGCGGCTCACCGACGAGGAGCTCGAGGCGGCCAGACGGCTCATGGGCGCGTGACGGCTGGTGGCGAGGGCGACAGACGAACGATCTGCGAGCTCCTACTATGATCGCCCGTCTCCCATGGCCGGCGCTCTCCGCAACGACGTCACGCTGGGCTGCCGGATCCTCGACGCCGAGGGCCACGGCGACCTCATCTGGGGCCACGTGTCTGCACGCGATCCGGCAGGCCGCGGTGTCTGGATAAAGGCGGCGGGCCTCGGCTTCGACGAGGTGGAGCCGGCCAACGTCATGCTCGTGAGCCGCGACGGCGCCGTGCTCAAGGGCGAGGGGCGGCTGCACGTCGAGTACCCGATCCACGCCGAGGTGATGGCAGCTCGCTCGGATGTGGAGGCGGTCGTTCACACCCATGCGCCGCACGCCGTGGCCTTCGCCGCGACGGGGCGGCCGCTGCATCCCGTCTCGCACGAGGCGACTCTCTTCGTGCCCCCCGAGCTGGCCCGTTTCACGAAGACGTCCGATCTGATCGTCACGGCGGAGCTCGGTCAGGACGTGGCGGAGGCGCTCGGTGACCGCAATGCTCTCATGCTCGTGAACCACGGCATCGTCACGGTCGGGGCCGACGTGCCCGAGGCCGTGATGACCGCCGTGTTCCTCGAGCGCGCGTGCCGGATGCAGCTGCTCGCGCTCGGCGCCGACGGCGCACTGACGTGGACGGACGACGAGGAGGCTCTCGTCAAGCGTGCCCGCTGCTACTCGCCCGAGCAGCTGCGCGCGGCGTGGGACTACCTGGTTCGTCGGGCCGAGCGCGCGTCCGACGAAGCTGCCGTCTAGCAAGGTCGCGTCGCCGCGCTAGCGAACTCCGATCCCTCCGTCGGAGTTGACGATCATGCCCGTGATGCCACGGGCACGGTCGGAGGCCAGGAAGACGTACGCGCCGGCATGATCGTCCGGCTGGAGCGCGACGTCGAGCGGGGTCCGCTCGCGGAGGTGATCTTCTCGGCCCGGGTCGTCGTCGAGGCGCCGCTCGCCGAGCCCGAGCGTGACGGCGCCCCTCAGCTCGGTGCCGAGCGTCCCGCCGGGGGCCACGCCGTTGACCCGGACGCGGGGCGCCAGCTCGTGCGCGAGCTGGACGACGATGCCGCGGACGGCGAACTTCGAGGCCACGTAGAGAACGCCGCCCCGGCCCGGGTAGAAGCCCGAGGTCGAGACGGTGAAGACGATGCTGCCTCCGGCAGCGGTGAGAGGCTCGAGCGCCGCCCTGGCAGACAGGAGGCAGCTCTTGACGTTCGTGGCGAACAGCTCGTCGAACGCGGCATCGAAGCTCTCGTCTGGAATCGCCTCGAGCCGGGTGTAGTAGTCGAAGACGCCGACGAAGCTCACGAGCGTGTCGAGGGCGCCGAACGCGTCACGTGTGTCGCGTACGGCCCGCTCGTTGTCCGCGGGCGAGGTCGCGTCGCCCTGGATCGGCAGCACTCCCGGCCCGAGCTGCGAGAGCTGCTCGCACTTGGCAGGGTCGACCTCGAGCACGCCCACGCGTGCACCCTCGGAGAGGAAGGCGTCTACCGTCGCTCTCCCGATCCCGGAGCCTCCGCCCACGAGGAGCGCGGCCTTGCCGTCGAGCCAGCCCACGAGCTAGTCCAGCACGGCCGTCAGAGGAAGACCGCGAGGTTCTGGGTACGCAGCACGGACTCGTCGGCCAGGATCTCGCGCCTCGCGAGCCGCAGGCCGGCGTCGGTCCGCCGCAGCGTGTCCGTTCGTTCGGCCGACACGAGGTCGGCGTCGCGGATGTCTCCCCGGCTCCGGAAGAGGAGGACGTAGGACTTCACGACGATCTCGTCGGCCGCGGTTCCGTCGAACGTCCGGACGTTGGTCACGAAGTGGCGGGTCCGCGAGGGCGGGTCCTCGGTCCAGGCGTGGCCGGTCTCGAAGCGCTCGATGCGCTTGCGAAGGGAGTACAGATCCTCGTCGAAGTGGGCCATGTCCTCGAGCAGGCCTTGCTCGAGTGTCTCCGGCGCCGTTACCCGGACGGGCATCCGGTAGACGATGTCGGGAGCGAGCAGGTCGAGCCACTCGCGGAAACGCCGCTCGTCGAGCAGCTGAGCCTCGCGGACGAGGAACTCGTGTGCCTCCTGGTGCACGGTGCTCGTGAACGACAGCATCGCAGGGGCCCTTCAGCGGGCTGCCGTTCCGTTCGCGAGGTACCGGCTCCAGAGGTTGAGAAGCTCGCGCTGGTTGTACTCACCGAATCCGACGAAGGCACGCCCGGGGCCCGGCCACCCCTCCACGGGATCGTGCAGCAAGCGGCCCTCGCGGTCGATGCCCATCCGGTTGTAGAGGTTGAGTCGCCGCGCGAGGCGGCCGCGGGCCATCTGCGTGATGGACGTCCAGTTCTCGACGTCGTCCTGCTCGAACATGCCGGAGCTGCCGAAGCACATCAGGTAGGCCTTGTACGAGGCCCGCTTGAACCAGTCGGGCGCGGAGCTGTCGACGGCGAACCACGAGTAGACCTCGGTTTCCCCGGGTGCGACGGGCTGCCACAGCCGGATCGAGATGAAGGGGACGATGAGGCCCTCCTCGTTCACGACAGGCCAGTTGTGCACCAGGCTCAGGTTCGGGAAGAGCGTGGCCGCCGAGGGCATGAAGCCGGCGTCCGCGATCAGCGCCTGCTGCTCGGCCGACCAGGTGCGGCGCTGGCTCTCGATGAGCTCGGGCGGATAGCCGACGTAGGCCGCCCGCTCCTCGAAGCTCCCGGGCGGGAGCTTGTACGTCGTGCCGCCGCCGTTTCCCGTGAAGTAGAGGGCTCCCTGCTTGCGCTTGCGGGCCTTCGTGTCCCCGAAGAGCTCGATCTCGACGATGCTCAGGTGGGTGTGGGGCGTGTGGTAGCTGTCGCCGCAGAAGTTCTCGGCGCCGATCTTCCAGTCGGCCTTGACCCTCCAGCGCTGCGGGCCGCGGACGTCGAGGCCGGCGGCGCTCTGGCGCGTGTAGAAGTCGAGGTAGTAGCGAAAGCCGCCGAGGTAGTCCTCGAGATCCGGCGCGGCGGGGTCGAGGCTCGCGAAGATCAGGCCGTTGTAGGTCGAGACGCGCCCGGGCGTGACGAGCGTCTTCTCTTTCGGCGACAGCCCGTGCTCGCCGCCGTAGGCGTCGGCATGGAACGGCACGCCGACGAGCTCCCCGGAGTTGCTGTACGACCAGCCGTGGTACGGGCAGCGGAAGTGGGATGCGTTGCCCCGCTCGGCACGGCAGAGCTGCATGCCGCGGTGCAGGCACATGTTGAAGTGCACCCGGATCCGGCCGTGCTCGTCCCGGATCACGATGAACGAGTCGTCGACGATGCGGCGCACCACGTAGTCGCCCGCCGTCGGGATCTCGGCCTCGTGGGCGAGAAACAGCCAGGTCGCGCCGAAGATGCGCTCGCGCTCGAGCTCGAAGACGTCCCTGTCGTTGTAGATCAGGGCGGGGATGTCGCCGGCCGCGATGTCGGAGGTCAGCTGGGAGATGTCGACGGCCAGGGGGACCTCCTGTCAGCTGCGATCGGGGCCGAACGGCGTCTGGAGCAGGCGCGAGAAGGTCTCGGGAGTCTGCCAGCTGATGCTCTCGAGCTCGAGGGGGTCGAGCCAGATCCGGTAGCCGAGCTTCGGCGCCTCGATCTCGAGCCGCTCTCCGTTGCGGGTCCAGACCTTGCAGACGCGAACCTGGGCGAACTCGTTCGTGATCTCGATCGACTCGCCCCGCCGGATCACGTCGGAGTCCCCGCTCCCGCTCTGGCTGTCATGCGGGACCACCATCGGCCCCATTGTTCCCGTTCCTCGGGAGTCAGTGCGAGGGAAGCGAGGCGATCGCGGCCTTGATCCGCTCGAGCACGTCCGACGGCGCGCCGAGAGTCTGCTCCTCCTCGAGGATCGCCTCGAACACCCGCCGGCACCAACCGCGCGCCGCCTCACGGTCGGCGCCGCCGGCGTCGCCGCCGAGGGCCTCCCGCTCGTCGAGGAGCAAAGCCACGAGCTGCTCGGCGCCGTCGAGCCGGCCCCAGAGGTAGTCGGACCGCCGGCCGCTCGGCGAGAAGAACGCGCCGAAGTGCGCCAGGCCGGCGCCGGTGAGCTTCTCGGCCCCCTTCCCGGCGGCGTCGAGACAACTGGCATTCCGTGGGCTGAGCCGCATCACTTCGACCTGGTCGAGCTCCTCCAGCTCGGAGAAGGCCCGGGCCGGGTACAGGATCGCGTCCCAGAACGGGAAGCCGAGAAACCGGACGAGTACCGTCCGGCGGGCCTCGTCGCCCCACTCGGAGGTGACTTCCTCGACGGTCGTTCGAAGCTCGTCACGGAAGCCGCCGAGCACCCTCTCGCGCTCGAGGAAGGCGCGCAGGCCGGCCCGGGCGTCGTCGAGCTCAGCGAGGTGCTCGCGCGCGTACTTCGTGGGATTCTCCGGAAAGCCCCGAGGCTCACGGCGCAGCTCGGACGGCCAGGGAGGGAACAGCGCCAGCATCTTCGCCTCCACCTCCGAGCCCCGGAAGGCGCCGCCCGAGAGCACCCAGTCGAGGCGCCGGCGCAAGTCGTAGAGCCGGCTCTTCGCCTCGTTGAGATGCTCCCGCCGGGGAGGCTGCTGCCGGTCGCCGACGTCGTCGTACAGCTCGTTCACGCCGTCGATCACGAAGCGGATCCGCCGCCAGCCGTAGCCGAGATCGAAGCTCGAGAGGAATTCGAGCTGGTCGTCCGTGAGCAGCGGCTCGGGCTCCTGGTCGTCACGCGCCGGGGGTCGGCCGACACCGGGCCCGCCGGGCTCGGTCAGCTCCCGCACGCTTGCCCACTCGCGCATCACGGCCTGGATGAACGCCGCCTGATTCGACTCGACCGGAAGCCCGAGCAGCCGCGACGTGACCGTGGCGAAGTGGTCGACGACGGACTGGAGCTTGAGGAGGAGATAGCCGACGTACGCGGGCCCCAGGAGCTTCTGCGCCCGCACGTGGAAGTCGGCGGTGGTGTCGAAGGTCTCGCCGACCGCCTCGATCACGACCGCCTCGATCGAGGGGAAGGCCGCTCGCACCGCTCCGTGGACGCGGCGGGCGCGCTCGTTCTGCGCCTGCACGCGCTCGAGGTCGTCGAGGATCGGCTCTGCGCGGGGGATCCTGACGAGCGCCTGCCTCACCGTGTACACGAAGCGTGGCTCGGAGGTGGCCTGCCTGGCGGGAAGCGGCGACGGGTCGGGCTCGACGTACAGGAGCTTCCTGTCGACCTCGGTCGAGGCGGGTTGGCGGGCGATGGCCCCGATGGCGAGGCCGAAGGGCCGGTTGTCGAGCACGCCGCCGTCGAAGAACCAGCTTTCCATGGCGTCCGTGCCGCTGGCCGTGTAGATGCCGAAGTAGTTGTCGACCAGCGCCTTCGTGCCGTCGGGTATCCAGCTGCCGCCGTCCTCCGCGAGGTTCGTCGCCACCGACCCGATGGCGACCGGTGGAAAGGCGCCGGGGAAGCAGGACGTGGCGCGCGCCGCGAGGGCGAGCGCGGGATCGTCGAACGAGTCGAGACCGGGCGGCAGGTAGCCGAACTCGAGCACGTGGCGGTGCCTGCGGTCGGTGACGGCTCGCGGCCGCCAGATCCGGATCGTCCGGGAGTAGCCGCGGATGTCGGTCGTGGTCACGAAGAGTCGCAGCCGGTGGTCCGGCGGCATCAGCGACCGCGGTGCGCCGGCTTCGGCCTCCGGCCGCCGGCCGTTCGGCGACTCCATGGCCTGAAGCGCGTCGTAGGCGAGGCGGAAGACGCGATCGCCCTTGAGCGGCGCGCGCAGGAGCCCCACCCGATCGAAGAGCCAGAAGAGCGGCAGCATCAACCAGGCGAGCACGGCCCCGAGGACCATGACAA
>CAWGBR010000004.1:0-154129 GCA_963820875.1 uncultured Thermoleophilia bacterium | reverse complement strand
AGGCCGGCGCTGACCTTCCTCGCGACGCCGCCGGAGCTCCGCTGAGGAACGCGTCGCCGCGGCGGGCGCGTCGGTCGAGTTCGTCCACATGGCGACGCTCGTCCACGACGACATGCTCGACGGCGCCGCGCTGCGCCGTGGCCGGCCCACAGCGTGGGCCTGTACGGAGAGCACGCGGCCAAGGCGGTGGGCGACTATCTGTTCGCGCGCGCGTTCGCCGAGCTGACCCGCACCCGCGATGCGCGGGCGGTCTCCGCGCTCGCGGATGCCTGCCTCGCGCTCGCACGGGGCGAGGCCCTACAGCGCCGCCAGGCGTTTCGCCCGGACACGACCGTCGAGGACTATCTGCTTCGCTGTTCCCTCAAGACCGGGAAGCTGTTCGAGGCGGCGTGCGCAATCGCTCCCGGTCGCGCCGAGCTCGGCACGTTCGGGCTCTGGCTCGGAATCGCCTTCCAGATCGCCGACGACATCCTCGACTGCACCGGCGACTTCGACACGACGGGAAAGGCGCCGGGCGTGGACCTCCGCGACGGGACGCCGACCCTGCCGCTCATCCTCGCCGCGCGCGAAGATCCGGTGGTGTGGCAGGCCCTCGCGGGCTCCCCGGCAGACGACGCGCTCGAGCGCGTCGCAGCCACGAGCGCCTTCGAGCGCTCGCGCGCGCTGGCGCTCGAGTACGCGGACAGGGCCCGCTCGGCGCTCGACGGGGAGCCCGATCGGGACGCGCTCGAGGCACTGACCTACGCCGTGGTGGACCGAGAAACATGACGGCGCCGATCGCACGGTGCAAGCACGTTAGGCGTGGAGATAATCACGGTAGTCATGGTCTTGTAGGGGCCGGATCTCATCCGGCCCGCGAATCGAGGACGACGCCCTAATGGCAGTCATCGAGGCAACGCTGCAGACCATCCGCGAGAAGGTCGAGGCGAACGAGCGGCTCGACCTCGAGGACGGTCTCGTCCTCATGGAGTCCGACGACGTGCTCGCGCTGGGTGAGCTTGCCGACCTCGCCCGGCGGGTGCGGGGCGGCAACGACGAGGTCTACTTCGTCCAGAACCTCTATCTCAACCAGACGAACGTCTGTCGCGTGAAGTGCAAGTTCTGCGCCTTCGCGCGCACGGAGCGGCAGGAAGGCGCCTACACGCTGAGCGCCGACGAGCTCGTCGAGGACGCGCTACGCCAGCGGGAGCTGACGGGCTTCACCGAGATCCACATGGTCAACGGAGAGAGCCCGCACGTCGGTTTCGACTTCTACGTCGAGGCGACCCGCAAGCTCCACGAGGCGCTGCCCGACGTTCATCTCAAGCTCTACACGGCGAGCGAGATCCACCACATGACGAAGCTCTCCGGCCTGACCCACGAGGAGGTCCTGAAGGAGCTAAAGGCCGCCGGGCTCGGCTCGCTGCCAGGCGGCGGGGCGGAGGTGTTCGCCGAGCGCGTCCGGCGCCTCGTGGCCCCGGGTAAGGAGCACCCCGACTACTGGTTCCTCACGCACGACACGGCGCACCGGCTCGGCATCCCGACGCATTGCACGATGCTCTACGGGCACGTCGAGACCTACGAGGAGCGCGTCGACCACCTCCTGCGTCTCCGCGACCAGCAGGACGAGACGGGCGGGTTCCTGGCGTTCGTCCCGCTTGCCTTCCACCCCGAGAACACCGTGTTCGAGCGGCGCGGCTGGACGTTCACCGCCGGAGCCGACGACCTCAAGGTGATCGCCGTGTCGAGGCTCCTGCTCGACAACATCCCGCATATCAAGGCCTACTGGATCATGATGGGCCTGCCGCTGGCCCAGGTCGCCCTGCACTTCGGCGCGAACGACGTCCAGGGCACGGTCGTGCGCGAGGAGATCTTCCACGCGGCCGGCGCGCAGACGGAGACAGAGCAGAAGGTCGAGGAGCTCGTGCGCACGATCAGGGCGGCGGGTCGAATACCGGTGCAGCGCGACACGCTCTACAACGAGGTGCGGCGTTGGGCATGAGTCCCGAACATGTAGGGGCCGGATCTCATCCGGCCCAGGCGCCCGGGATGAGGCTCGGACGCATCTCCTACGTGAACATGGCGCCGCTCTTCTTCCGGCTGGACGCCGCCGTCACTGAGGTCACCGGAGTACCTACCGAGCTCAACCGGAAGCTGCTCGATGGTGAGATCGACCTCGCGCCGATCTCGTCCATCGCCTACGCGCTCCACGCCGATCGCCTGCGCGTCCTGCCCCGGGTCGCGGTCTCCTCCGAGGGAGCGGTCGATTCCATCCAGCTCGTGTCGCGTGCGCCGCTGACGCGCATCCGGTCGGTGGGGGTGACGCCCGAGAGCGCCACCTCGGTCGTGCTCGTCCGGATCCTGCTGCCCGAAGCCGAGCACGTTCCGCTGGACGAGCCCGCCGACGCCAAGCTGCTGATCGGCGACGCGGCGCTGCAGAGCATGTTCGAGGACCCGACGCCTCACCACGATCTCGGCCGGCTGTGGCAGGAGCGCACGGGCCTTCCGATGGTGTACGCGGTCTTCGCGTGCGCCGATCCTCCGCCCGCGGGCATCGGGGACGTGGAGGAGGCGCTGCTGGACGCCCATCGGCGGAACCGCGCGGAGCCGGAGTCGCTTGCGCGCGACGCGAGCGCGCGCTACGGCTATCCGGCGGGCTTCCTCGCCCGCTACTTCGAGAAGCTGCGCTACGGCTTCGGGCCGCGCGAGCGCGCCGGCCTGCTCAGCTTTCTCGAGCTTGCTCGGGACGCCGGTGAGCTCGAGACGGTGCCGGAGCTTCGGTTCGTGCGTCGGCTAGGCCGGCCAGAGATCCGCCCCTACAGATCCCGGAGGGCGGACGCTGAGCGCAGCGAACGGCAACGGTTCCGTGCGAGGCGTGCTCGACCGGGCGCTGTCCGGCGAGCGCATCTCCGACGAGGACGCGCTGACGCTGCTGCGCAGCCGCGACCTCGTCGCCGTCGGCAAGGCGGCAGATGAGCTGCGGGCCCGCAAGACGGATCCCGCCAAGGTGACGTTCATCATCGACCGCAACCTCAACTACACGAACATCTGCCACACCGACTGCGACTTCTGCGCCTTCTACCGACGTCCCGGCGATCGCCGCGAGGGTTACCTGCTCCCGAAGTCGATCATCTTCAAGAAGATCGAGGAGACGCTGGCCATCGGCGGTACGGGCCTGCTCATGCAGGGAGGCCACCATCCCGACCTCGGGATCGACTTCTACGAGGATCTCTTCCGGTCGATCAAGAGCCGCTACAAGATCCACCTCCACGCGCTCTCCCCGCCGGAGATCCAGCACATCTCGCGGCGCTCGAAGCTCTCGATCCCCGAGACGCTGTCGCGTCTCCGCGATGCAGGCCTCGACTCGATTCCGGGCGGCGGCGCCGAGATCCTGGTCGATCGGGTGCGCGACGTCATCGCGCCGAAGAAGACGAAGTCCGAGGAGTGGCTCGGGGTGATGCGCGATGCTCACCGGCTCGGCATCTCGACCACGGCGACGATGATGTACGGGCATGTCGAGACCATCGAGGAGCGGGTCGAGCACATGCGCAAGATCCGCGAACTGCAGGACGAGCAGCACGGCTTCCGCGCCTTCATCTCCTGGACCTTCCAGCCGCACGGAACCCGGCTCGCGCCGGCGGTCCCGGTCGAGTCGATGCCGACGTCCTTCGACTACCTGCTCACCCAGGCCGTGTCGCGGATCTATCTCGACAACGTCGATCACATCCAGTCGAGCTGGGTGACGCAGGGAATGAAGGTCGGCCAGGTCGCGCTCTCCTTCGGAGCCGACGACCTCGGCTCGGTCATGATCGAGGAGAACGTGGTCTCGGCCGCGGGGACGACGCACCGGGCCTCGACGGACGACTTCGTCCGCACGATCCGCGCGCTCGGGAAGATCCCGGTCCAGCGCGACACCCTGTACCGCGAGGTCAGGGTCTACAACTAGAAGACGATCCGCGCCCGAAGGCGCGGATCGTCGAGCGGGAACTCAGTCACCTTCAGTCCACCGGCTGGAAGTAGTGCTTCTCGAGGTAGTGGGCGACCTTCTTGCCGAGCACCGCTCCCTGCACGTCGGCGGTGCGGAAGTGGATGCCGCCCCAGACGCGGGCGTCGATGATCTCCTTGAGCGCCTCCGAGAAGCGGTCGAAGCTCCGGGCGGACATGGCGCGGAGAGCACTTGTTGCTGACGGCGCGTGAACGCGACCTTGTCGGTGCCGAAGAAGGCCTTCAGCGTGTGCACGATCGCGCCGCTGATGCAGGCGTGGCCCGAGGGGTGGTCGGGGAAGCCGGGCGTGACGAGCGGCGGCCCGGAGACGGGTGCGGTCGGGTCGAACAGCGGCAGCCACGTCGGGTCGGCCTTGGTCGCCGGGTTGCCGTCGGTCGTCGGCCTCGCGGATCGCCGTGATCGGACGCCAGAAGTTCCAGTAGTACTTGTCGTTCCAGCAGCCGATCGCGCCGTCGGCCGCGGCCAGGTTCGTCATCGCGAACAGGCGGGCGCTGTCGACGATGTCGAGCTCCTGGCTCGCGGCCAGCGCGCGAAAGACGCGGTTCCAGATCGCGAGCCCGCTGGTCCTGCCAGAAGATCGCGGCCTCGGTCTGATCCGCCGTGCGGGTCGTGCTCGTGAGCGAGCCGAGCTCCTTGACCTCGTTGAAGTCCTCCGCGTAGGCGCGCGCTCGTGAGCGCGTTCGGGCCGTCGGTGCGGAGCATCTCCACGTTCGGGACGAGGAACGGGCGCACGTTCGCCGACCCACGGCGCGGGGTCGAGCCCGAAGTTCGGCGGCGTCGGCCGCCAGTCGCCGGGGTCGGTGCCGATAGACGAACGTGAACGGGCCGCCGCGGCCGTCGTTCGCCCGCGCCGTGAGCATCGCCGCGGCCGCTGGCCTCACCGACGGCGATCCCGCCGGCCTTCGCCGGGCCCGTCGGGCACGCTCGCGAGCGAACGCGTCGTAGAGCGGCTGCGAGCGTCGCCTGTTGCGTCGGGAAGAGGCCGACGAGCACGCGGAAGGCCGCGGTCGCCGCGGCCGCCTCCTTCGAGTCCGCCGGATCGGCAGGCGGCGCGACGAGGTACGGCTCGGTGGCCTCCGTCGATCGCGTTGACCGCGTCGTAGACGGCGCCCTGCACCATCGCGAGGCTGAGCACGGCGGCCTGCGGCGGCTGCCCCGCTCCGGCCGGCGCGGGCGTGACGATCGCGTTCGTCGCGATCGCGTTCCAGTCGTTGACCACGTTGCCGGCAGGCTGTCCCGCGCCGATACGGAGAGCCCGCCAAGCGCAGCAACGAGCATCGCGGCAGCGGCGACCGCCGCAACCCAGATCCGTTTGGCCGTCATGATCCCTCCTCCGTGTTGCGTGTCGGAGTCGATGATCCGCGCCGCCTGTTTCAGGACCGTTACAGGCGTGTTTCAGCTGGTGGGCGGCCGGCAGCCTGTGACCGCCTGAGCGGGGGGCTATCGTGCGGGCTCAGGCGAGGCCGCCGTGCGGCGGCTCCGGTCGCTCACCGACATGGACACCTGTCTCTAAGGACGCGACTGTGAGACACACGCCAGAAGTGTCCACCTTGTGCGCTAAAGTGTCTACATGGACGTGGGCGTGAAAGAGCTGAAGCAGCGGTTGTCGGAGTACCTCGACCGCGCCGAGCGCGGCGAGGTCATCCGTGTCACCGATCGGGGCAGACCGAAAGCGGTACTGGGGCCACTGCCCGGCAGGCTTCGCCTCGAGGAGGGTATCGCGGAGGGTTGGGTCGCCCCAGGCTCCGGTCAACCTCTCCGGTTAGTCCGGCGGGTACGCGGGTCAGGAGCGTCCGCGAGCAGCTCGATGAGGATCGCGGCCGGTGAGCCTCTACGTCGACTCGAGCGCCTTTCTCAAGCGCTACGTCGACGAGCCCGACTCGGACGCTTGCGACGCGATCCTCGGAAGTGATCCGGCACTCGTCACCGGGCGGCACACGGTCGTCGAGCTCAGGCGGAACCTCGCCCGTCTCGTTGCGCCGAGCGACCTCGCCGATGTGAAGACCGCTCTCCGGCAGGACCTCGCAGCCATCTCGATCGTCGAGCTGGACGCGATGACCTGCGAGAACGCGGCCGCGATTGCCGAGCTAACCGGCGTTCGGACGCTCGACGCACTACACCTTGGTGCTGCACAGCGCGCCGGCGGGACCGCGCTTCCGTTCGTGACGTTCGACCTCCGGCAAGCGCAAGCGGCCCGATCGCTCGGGTTCACCGTGCTCGGGGCGTAACACGAACGACCGCAAAGGCGCGGGTCGTCGAGCGCTTGAACTCGCTAGCGGCGCTCGGTGGCGCGGCGTTCCTCTTCCTCCCGCGCCTTCGCCTCGTGATACGCGATCCGCTCCCGGACCGGCGCTGCGTCTCCTCGCGCTGCGCATGCTCCTCCGGCGTCATCTTCGGGCGCTTCCTCTTCCCCTTCGCCATCCTCTTCCTCCAGCAGATCCCGGATCGCCTGCACGTCTTTCTGGATGTCGCCGAGCAGCCTCATGATAGTCGTCACGTCCTGGTGGCTGATCCGCGGCTCCACCCCTTCATGGTCGCTCGCCTCGCGTCTCGCGCCAAGTGGCTTCTTAGGGACGGCCTCGTAGCGGCTACTCCGGGGGCAGCCGGGGGTCGAGGTACTCCGAGATTCGCTGTGCTGCCGGCGGGTCGAGGTTCGCCAGCACCGCGACCACGTAGCCGGACTTCGGGTAGATCCTCAGGTCGCCGTTCATGCCCGGTGCGCCGCCGCCGTGGCCGACCCAGCCGTTCCCGTCCGCGTCTCGAGCATCCTCGAAGCCGTACGCGTATCTGGCGCCGGGCCCGGCGTCCACCTTGCCGGTGATCAGCAGCTTCGTGGAGTCGGGGCTGAGCAGCTTGTGGCTCAGCAGCGCGTCGGCGAACCGTGCGAGGTCCTCGACCGTCGAGTAGCCGCCGCCGGCGGAGGTTCCGCGATAGGGCAGCGTGTCGGTGTTCGGGCGCCACGCGGTCGTTCCCGGTGGCTTCATGTATCCGATCGACCGGTCTGGAACCGCTTGGTCCTCGGGCAGCGATCCGCTTCGGGTCATCCCGGCGGGCTCGTAGATGTGCTGCTGCACGTAGTCGTAGTAGCTCTGCCCGGTCACCTTCTCGATCACGACGCCGAGCAGGATGAAGCCGTAGTTGCTGTACGCCCACTGGCTGCCCGGCTCGAACTCGAGTCCGCGCTTGCCGTACAGCTCCACGTAGTCGGCGAGCGTGCGGAGCTCCGTGCGGTGGGCGTCGAAGTCGGGGCCGAAGATGTCGCCGGTGCCGCCGGTGTGGGTCAGCAGGTGATGGATGGTGACCTTGGTGGCGACGTCCCGGTTGGGGTAGTCGGTGAGGTACTTGCCGAGCGGAGCCGTGAGCTCGACCTTGCCGGCCTCGACCAGCTGCAGGATCGCGACCGCGGTGAACATCTTGTTCATCGACCCGATGCGAAAGCGCGTCTCGAGCGTGTTCGGGATCCGCTCGCTTGCGATCGGCCAGCCCGTAGGCGTCGCTGAAGAGCACCTGGCCGTCCTTGGCGACCAGCACCGCGCCGCCGAACCGGTCCGCAGCGGCGTGCTTGTCCAGCAGGGCCTCGAGGCCCTCGATCGCTTCGCCCTCCGTGAGTCGCTCGATGGCGAACTCCGCCGGCCGAGGGATCGCTTCGCAGGATGCAGATAGACGATCCCGTGGGGCTCGCGGCGTCCGCGACCGCCCAGCCGAAGCTCGAGCGAACTGGTCCGAGTCGCGCTCCTGCAACAAGCCGGTGACCTCGTGGCCGACGCCTGCTCGAGCTTGCGGAGCTCGAAGCCGCCGGTGAGCTCGCGGAACGCCATCTCCTCGTCGAGCTCGCTTCGCGGCCTCCGACGTGGGCCGAAGCTCGGATAGTGATCCTCCAGGAACGTCGCGTACCGCTCCCGATCGCCGCTGTTGAAGGCGTCGAGCCACGCAGAGAGCTGACGGAAGGACGGCTGCTCGCCGAGCCTCCGCATCGTCCAGCGACGGTCTCGCCGGCGGCTCGGCGGCAGGTGGCGTCGCCTCGGTCGGGCAGGCGCCGGTGCCTGGGCTGGTGCTGTCCGGCGGGATCTGCGGCGGTGTTGTTTCCGCGCCCTCGCAGGCGAGCGCCGGACAGCAGTGCCGCGCAGAGGCAGCACGCGACGAGCAGGCGGGTCGAGCCGGTTCACGCCCCCTCGAAGCGGATCGACTCGACGAACTGCTGGATCTCCTGCTCGAGATCGGAGCCGACCTCGCGGCTGTGTCTCGGCTTCGATGACGAAGTGCGTCCCGTCCACGTCAACGATCCACACGCGGATCGTGTCGCCGGGCATCGTTTCCAGCCACATCGCACCCGCCGTCCACGGCCGGCCAGGTGAAGAAGAATCCCGGGTCGCAGCCGACGTCCTCGCGGACCCGGACTACCACGTGCTTCGCAGCCCGCCCGCCCACGGTGACATCGGAAGGTCCCGCGACGAGCTCGGTCCCTGGCGCCGACGCCACCGCGGCTGCGAGATCGGCGATCGACGCGCCCACCAGAGGCGCGCACCGATCGGCGTTCTCGGCGGAGGGGAGGGTGTTCCAGAAGATGATGGCCTCTGCATCCTGGCCCCCTGATATCCACTTGTTGATCGAGGTGCTGCCGAACCGCTCCCAGCTATCCCCGGCCTGCAGGCTGAACGAGAACGGGACACGATCCACGGTGAGCGAAAGCCTGTCGGTGCCGAGAACCCCCAAGTCCTCCGCCGGCGAGCCGTCGCTGTTGAGTCGCTCCGGCACCGCCACCCAGACGGAGCCGCGAGCGAAGACGAGATCGCTGGGCGTGCCGCCGACGACGATCCTCTCCACCCGGCCGGTCGCGATGTCGTAGCGCGCGACGCGTGCCGTCGTTCGCGTGTTCGCTGCGGCCCAGACGGCGCCACCGCCGGCCGCGATCGGGCCCGGAGACGGCACGACGTCGATCTCCCCCTCCACCTCTCCGGTCACGGGATCGAGACGGACGATCGTGCCGGGCTGCGGACCGGATGCCCACAGGGCTCCGTCCGCGACCGCGAAGTCGTAATCCAGCCAAGGCCAGCCCGGCGCGTCACCAAGCGGCGCGACTGCGTTCGTCTCGGTATCGATGCGAACGAGGCCCGGGTTGGTCCCCAGGGGTCGTCGAGCGCCCACACGAACCCGGGAGCGGCCGCCACCACGTGGTCGATAGGTGCGAGGTCCGCCAGTATCCGCCCGGCGACCGGATCCACTCTCCGGAGACTTCCGCCTCCCTCCCCGATTCGGACCCAGAGCGAGCCCGCCGCCGCGACCGGCCATCCAGACCGATCCCTGAGCGGGAGCTGCCTCGCCGGCGTTCGCGCCCGGAGTAAAGCGATAGAGCGGACCCCAGTCGACGCTGAGCCAAGCGCTTCCCCCGGCCACGGCCAGCTGGTTAGGCGGGAATCCTTCGGTCGCCGCCTCCCCGCCGGCCGCGCTTACATCGGCGTCGAAGCTGTCGGTGACGGCATTCGTTGCTGCGTCGATGCGAATCAGCCTGTCTCCCGGTTCGTCGTCGCTGAGGACCCAGACCGAGCGGCCGTCGGAGGCCAGGAGGCTCGGCGACGGGATTGCCAACCTCGCCAGGATCCTCCCGGTCTTCGCATCGATCCGAACCAGCGAGCCCGGGACGCGCGAGAGAACCGGCTCGGAAGGACCGTCGCTCGGCGACTCCGCCGGTCGGCCGATCGGCTCCAGGAGCAGGTACAGGATCTTGTGGGGCTCGGTCGGCGCGAGCTCGAACTCGATCCGAGAGCGCTCCTGCGCCCCTGCCGGCCACCGACCTCTGGTCTCACCGCGTACCTGCGAGCTCACCCCCTCATCCGTCCGTGGGCTCGCCGGGCAGTCGCCGCGATCGCTCCATCACGCCTGTGGTTCCGAGCCGCCGGAATCGCCAGACGTGCCCTCGGCGTACGAGCGGCGGCGACTGCATCGAAGGCCGGCGGGGCTCCGCATCGGCCTGCGACGGCGCCTCTCCGTCTCGGTCGGCGTCTCGCCGAGCGCGCTGGGTCAGCGCGCGAGCTCGCAGCGGCTCCTGCGACGACGGCGATGCCGCGCCACAGGCCGGTCGCCGGGACGCTACCGTGCGTCTGCTCGAGCCGCGCGCCGGCGTGGTAGGAGCAGCGACCGGGACGGCGGCGGCTCGGAGGGCGCTCCGTCTGCCGGGCGAGTCGGGAGGCGACCGAGCACCGGCTGCCCGGCCGGCCAGAAGGGCCGCCTGGGCCGCGGCGGCGAGCTCGGCGCAGGTCGAGTAGCGCTCCTCGGGCCACTTCGCCATCGCCTTTGCGATCACCCGGTCGATTCCGGCGGGCAGGCCGTCACCGCCTCACGGACGGGGGCTGCTCGTACAGATGCGCTCGCAGCAGCGCCTCCGGCGAGCTGCCCGGTGAACGGCGGCGCGCCGGTCAGGCACTCGAAGAGGAGGCAGCCGAGCGCGTAGACGTCGGTGCGCGGGCTGACCGGCCTTCCCTCGATCTGCTCGGGTGCGAGATAGCCGGCGTGCCGAAGTGGCGGGCAGCTTCGCCCAGGCCCGCTCGGCGGGTAGCTCCTGTCGCTCGCCGAAGCCGGTGAGGAGGACACCGGCTCGTCGGCGACGAGAACCTCCGCGGGCCCCAGGTTCCCGTGCACGAGGCCCCGGCCCCACCTCGCCGCATCGAGGGCGTCGGCAAGCTCGGTCGACGACGGCGAGCGCGCGCTCGGGCTCGAGCCGCCCCTCCTGCACGAGCAGGCTCGCCAGGTCGATGCCCTCGACATGGGCCATCGCGACGTAGAGCCGCCCGTCGGCCTCGCCGGCCTCGTACACCGGGACGATCCCGGGATGGTCGAGCAGCGTGGCCAGCCGGGCCTCACGCAGGAACTGCTCGCGGAACTGCTCGTCGGCGGCGAGCTCGGGGCTCAGCAGCTTGAGCGCGACCTGCCGGTTCAGGCGCGCGTCCTCGGCCAGGTACACGATCGCGTGCGACCCCTGCCGAGTAGCGCTTCGAGCCGGTAGCCGGCGAGCTCGGAACCGATGCGGGGATCGACCTGGAGCACGTGTCCTCCACGAACGGGTTGTCTCGGCCCCGATGATCCCGCCGGCCGGTTTCCGCGGCTGTTACAGGCGCGTTACAGCTGGTAGCGTCCCCGGCCGGGAGGAGTCAGGTGGAGTTCCGGATCCTCGGGCCGCTCGAGGTGTGGGACGACGGCCGCCCGATCTCGCTCGAGCGGGCCGAAGCAGCGCGCGCTGCTCGCGCTCCTCCTCCTGCACGCGAACGAGGTCGTCGCGGGCGACCGGCTGATCGACGAGCTCTGGGGCGACGAGCCGCCCGAGAGCGCCGCCACCGTCGCTGCACGTCTACGTCTCGCGCCTGCGCAAGGTGCTTCCGCGCGACGTGCTCGTCACGCGCTCGCCCGGCTACACGATCCGGCTCGAGCCCGACCAGCTCGACCTCCAGCGGTTCGAGCGGCTGGTCGGACGAGGGGCGGGGCCTGCTCGCCGACGGCGACGCCGGCCGACGCGGCGGCGCGGCTGCGCGAGGCGCTGTCGCTCTGGCGGGGCCCGGCGCTCGCGGACTTCGCCTACGAGAGCTTCGCCCAGGCCGCGATCGCGCGGCTCGAGGAGCTCCGGCTCGCCGCGCTCGAGCTGCGGATCGAGGCCGACCTCGCGCTCGGCCGCCACCGCGAGCTCGATCGGCGAGCTCGAGGCGCTCATCGCACGAGCATCCGCTCCGCGAGCGGCTGCGCGGGCAGCTGATGATCGGCGCTCTACCGGTCGGGCCGCCAGGCCGAGGCGCTCGACGCCTACCAGCAGGCGCGCCGCGTCGCTCGTCGAGGAGCTCGGGATCGAGCCGAGCCCCGCGCTGCAGGAGCTCGAGCGGGCGATCCTGCGCCAGGACCCGGCGCTCGAGCGAGCCCGGTGCGGCGCCGCGCGAGCGTGCCGGCGAGCCCGCCGAGCGCTCGATCCTCGTCGCCGTGCTCGACGAGGCGCGGCTCGACGCGCTGCTCGCGATCGCCGAGCCGCTCGCCCGGCGAGCCGCCGCGCGGCGCTGATCCTCGCCGGGCTCGTGCGGGAGGCCGCCGAGCTCGGGCCGGCGTCCGCCTGGCTCGACGAGCGCCGCTCCGCGCTCGAGGCGCGCGGGCTCGCGGCTCGGGCGGCCGTCGTTCACGTCCGACGACGCCGGGCGAGGAGCTGGCGCGGCTCGCCTCGCAGCTCGACGTCGACCTCGTGCTCGTGGACGCTCCCGGCGGAGCTGCTCGCCGACGGCGTTCCCGGCGAGCAGCTGGCCACCGTGCTCGCCGACGCGCCCTGCGACGTGGCGCTGCTCGTCGCCGCGGGAGCGCCAGCGCCCGGGACGGTGCCGGTGCTCGTCCCGTTCGGCGGCGCCGAGCACGAATGGGCGGCCGTCGGAGCTCGGCGCCTGGCTCGCGAGGGCCGCAGGGCGTCTCGCTGCAGCTTGCTGGGCCGCAGCGGCGCCGAGCAGGGAAGCGCGACGCGAGCCGGCTGCTCTCGCACGCCTCGCTGGTCGTGCAGCGGGTGCTCGGCGTCTCGGCGCAGCCGCTCCTCGTCCCGCCCGGCGACGAGGCCATGCTCGAGGCGAGCGGCGACGCCGGCGTGCTCGTCGTCGGGCTATCGGAGCGCTGGCATCGCGAGGGACTCGGCCCGGCGCGGCTCAGGCTCGCCAGAGACGCGCCGCCGCCGACGCTCCTCGTCCGCGCGGGCCTGCGACCGGGCGGCCTCGCCCCGCCGGCGACCCTGACCCGCTTCACCTGGTCGATGCGCGCCTGAGCTCGGCAGAGGCGCGGAAGGCGATCCGCGCCCGGCGGCGCGGATCGCTCGGTGCGTCTCGCAGCCAGTGTCTGCTACGCCTCGCCGGCCGCAGGCTGCCAGGCAGCATCGACGTCGGTCCATCTCCGTCGTCCGTCAGCTGGCGCAAGCCCGCTTCCGTCGGTGCCGATCACGTAGATGTCCGGCGCCCCGTCGAGCTCGCTCCAGAAGGCGATCGTGTCTCCGTCGGGCGCCCAGGTCGCATCCATGCAGGAGGCCGCGCTGGCGGTGAACTGGGTGAGCTGCTGCTGTCCGCTGCCGTCGAGGTTCATGACGTACAGGTACCCCTGCGACCCCCCGATGACGCCTCCGAAGGCGACCTGCTGACCGTCCGGCGACCACGCAGGACCGCAGTGCCACAGGTTCGAGACACTCGGCAGTCGATGCTGCCCACTCCCGTCGGCGTTCATCGCGAAGATCCCGCCGTTGTAACCGGTTCTGTCGTCCGCCTGGTAGGTGATCTGCTGCCCGTCGGGCGACCACGAGGCCTTGCCGCCGTACACGCCGAGATCGTCCGTCAGCCGACGCTGGTCGGTGCCGTCGGCGTTCATGACGTAGATCTCCCGGTCGCCGTTGCCGGTGCTCGTGAACGCGAGCCTGCTCCCGTCGGGTGACCACGCAGGCTCGACCTCTGGTGTCTCCTGCGCGGTCAGCTGGCGCACGCCGGTGCCGTCGGCGTTCATCACGTAGATGTCTTCGACGCGCTCTCCGCGCGTGAAGGCGATCTGCTGGCCATCGGGCGACCAGGTGGGCTCGGCGTCGCCTCCTCGTTCGCGTCAGCTGCCGCAGCCCGCTCCCGTCGGCGTTCATGACGTAGATCTCCTGGTCGCCGTCGCGATCGCTCGTGAACGCGATCTGCGCGCCCGCTTGCGTGGCCGGCGCCTCGACGTCGACGGGCGGCGCGGGGTCGGCCGGCGGCGTGCCTCGGCCGGCGGCGGTGGGGCGGCCGCGGGAGCTTCCTCTGCCGTGCTGTCGTCCCCGCCGGAGCATGCGGCTCCGGCAAGAGCAGCCCCGCACACAAGGCAGAGGGCGAGCATCGCACCTCACGGTCAGGGGGCCACTGATTCGGGTCGAGATCCTCATCGCTCCTCCTTGTCGTGGAACGATGAGAACGCTGCGCCTTGCGTGTTTCAGGCCCGCTACAGGCCCGTTACACCTGGCACCTGTTGCCGGCTGCGAACCTGCTACTTTCATGTACATGAAGCCCACCGTGGGCATTGCCGAGCTGCGCCAGAACCTCAGCCGCTATTTGCGGCGGGTGGAGCGCGGCGAACGCCTCATCGTCACCGACCGGAACCGGCCGGTCGCCGAGCTGGGCCCGCCGCCGTCTACGGGCGCCGAGCTGGACCGGCTGATCGCCGAGGGGCGCGTCTCGAGACCGACACGTCGCGGCCTGCCCGAGCCCCTCGAGCTCGGGGGCGATCCGCACGCGCTCAGCCGCGCGCTCGACGAGATTCGCGGCGAACGCTGACATTGGCGCTCTTCTACGCGGACGCCTCGGCACTCGTGAAGCTCGTCCGCGACGAGCCGGAAAGCCCAGCACTGCGGGCCTACGTCGAAGGTGCCGACCTCGTCTCGTGTGAGCTCGTGCTCACCGAGCTTCCGCGAGCGATCCGGCGCGCGGCCGGACATGACCCGCGGCTGCCGCTCGACACCCTGATCGCGCGGGCGGGCGAGATCATCGACGCGCTCGCGCTTCTTCCCCTCGGCCGGGGCTTGCTCGCCGCTGCCGGCGCGCTCTCGGAGCCCGCGCTGCGCGCTTTGGACGCGATCCACGTCGCTGCCGCAGCTCTCCTCTCGCCGGTCGACGCCTTCGTCACCTACGACGAACGTCAGGCAGCAGCCGCCCGGCTCGCCGGCTTGCGTACGGTGAGCCCGGGTACATGACCCAGGCGGCCGTGCCCGGATACTTCCTCGCAGGGATTACGTGCAGGCCGGCTCGTAGGGCCGGCCGGGGAGGAACTCCTGCCACTCCTCCTCGGTCAGCGTGCGGTTCGCGAGCTCGCAGGCGTGCTGCTTCCAGTACTCAGGGTCGATGTTCCAGACGGCGCCCTCGCCGTTCGCCGAGGTCATCAGCAGTTGGCGGCCGTCGGAGGAGAGATCCATCATCGCCGTGCGCTTTCCGGCGGTAAGGCTCGGACCGATCTGGGTGCCCGTCGCAACGTCCCAGAGGGAGGCGACGGGCTCGTACAGGCCCGAGACCACGAGGATCCGGCTGTCGGGGGTGAACTCGAGCGTCACCGCTCCGGCGCCACCCTGGTCGAGCTGGTGGAGGAGCTTCCCGGTGCGGATGTCCCAGACGCGTACGAAGCTGCCGTAGCCACCGACAGCGACCATCCGGCCATCGGGGCTCAAGGCCACGGAGAAAACATCTGCGGGCCGACCACCGCCACTTTCCACCGTGGTGTCGGCGACCGGGGAGCCCGTGGCCACGTCCCAGACCGAGGCGCCGTACCCTACGGCAAATGCGACGCGCGCCCCGTCCGCGCTGAAGGCGACGTCGCTCCCGCCGTAGCCTACGTCTGAGAACCCGCCGAGATCGACTCCGGTTGCCGCGTCCCAGAGCTCCATACCGGCAATGCCGTTCGTCGCGAGCGTCGTCCCGTCCGGGCTGAAGGCAACGCCCACGAGGGGGAAGCCACTCGATGCGGACATCGGTTCATGGCGTAGCGATCGCGAACGAACATCCCACACCGTGAGAGCGCCGAGGCCGGTCACGGCCGCGAGCGTTCGCCCGTCCGGTGAGAAGGCGAGCGCCTTGACCTCGCCGCCGGTCGCGAGCAGCGGTGCGCCCTCCGGGGTGAGATCGGTCGCATCCAGGAGCGCGATGCCCTGCTCCTTGAGGCCGACCGCGATCAGCCGGCCGTCGGGGCTGAGCTCGCCTGGGTGGGCGTCGTACGACTCGTCGAAGTTACGGTCGTGGGTGAACGTGAAGGGCCGCTTGAAGCCGCGTTTGTCCGTGAAATCCCAGGCGATCACCGTACCGTCGCCGCTCACCGTGTACAGCGTCTCCCCGTTCGAGCTGAAGACGGACTGCACCACAGCGTTGGAGTGGCCCCGTAGCGTCTCGCGAGGGGCTGCCGAGCCGAGGTCCCACACCGAGCCGACGTCCCACAGGGTGACCGTCCCGTCGAGGTTTGCCGACACGACCGTCTTGCCGTCCCGGCTGAACAGCAGGGAGTTCGGGCTGCCGGCGAAGCCGGCAAATGCGGTCACGACGTCTCCGGTTCGCACGTCGACGAGCTGGATGCCCTCGTCGATGCCGACGGCGGCGGTGAGACCATCCTCGCTGAGCGCGACGGCGTGATAGCCCGTTCTGATCTCGACCGTTCGGGTCTTGCGCCCGCTCTGCAGATCCCACCACACAAGCTCGCCGCTGTCCGACGCCGTGACGAGCGAGCGGTCGTCGGGGGTGAGCGCGAAGTGGGGAGGCCGATCGTACCAGCTGAGAACGGAGGCCTTGAAGCCTTCCGGCACGATAGAAGGCCCGACCGACTCGAGGGTGGAGGCGTCGAGGATGCTGATCGAGGGGTCGCCCCGGCCTACGGTGAGGACGACGAGCTCCGAACCGTCTTTCGTGAAGGCAAGGCGCACGGCTCGTCCAACGGCAGCTTGTGCCCCCGACTCCCGTGTTTGTGCGTCGATGAGGCGCACGTACGGCGAGTCGCCACCGCCGAGCGCGAGCGTCTCCCCGTCCGGACTGTAGGCAAGGCTGTCGACCCAGCGCGTTTCCAGCGGCTCGCCGATCTGCTCGTACGTCCGGGCGTCGAAGAAGTGGAGCTTGCCGTAGAAGTCGGTCACGGCGAGCGTCGTTCCGTCCGGGTGGAGCGCGATCCCATTGAAACGAGCTTCGTCGGACCCGTGCATGATCCCGAGCGCAGCGGGGGCGCGCAGGAGGGCGGCGAGCAGATAGCCGCGGGTCTGCGCCGTGTCGTGGATTCTGACCGCTTGACGGGCGAGCAGGAGCGAGAGGTCGAGGTCCTCGTCGACGAGCGCCTGCGCGCCGAGACGCTGGGCGAGCTGGGCGGTCTCGGCGTCGCGCGCCTGGCCCGCCGCGTCCCGTGCTTCGCCGCGCTGGACGACGGCGAAGATGCCGCCGGCGAGGGCTGCCGCCAGCAGGAGGGCGACGCCGATCAGAAGGCCACGCAACCGGCGGTTCGTCTTGCGGACACGCTTGGTCTCCTTCTCGGAGGCCTCGCGGCTGTCGGCCATGAACTGGCGCTCGAGCTCGTTGAGCTCGAGGGCGTGGTCTGCTGTCCAGTCGAGAGCGGCGGCCAGGCGGGCGCCGCGGTAGAGCTCGCCTCGGTCGCGCCCGGCCGCGTCCCATTCGGTCGCGGCCTGGGTGATATGGCGGCGCAGGCGCCGTCCTTGCCCGTCCTCCTCGATCCACTCTGCGAGCCGAGGCCACTCTCGGAGCAGGGCCTCGTGGGCGACCTCCACAGTGCCCTCTGACACGGTGACGAGTCGGCTGTCGGCAAGCGTGCCCAGCACGCGCTCGATGTCCTGGTTGCGCTCGAGGTCGAGCTCTGCGAGCGGCGCGCGGCGGCGCACGGCCGCGTCGCCCTCGCCATCGCCGACGAGGCGCAGCATGATGCCGCGCACGAGCGGCTTCTGCTCGTCCGAGATGCGCGCGTAGGTGCCCTCGGCCAGGCGGGCGACAGCGCCGTGCACGCCACCGGACTCGCGATAGACGGCCGCCGTCAGCGTGTTGCCCTGCCGCTTCTGCCAGAGCTCGAGCAGCGCGGTGGAGAGCAGCGGCAGCGCGCCCGGCTCACCCTCGACGTCGTCCACGAGCGCGTCGATGAGCTCGGGCTCGACCCGTAGCCCGACCCGGCTCGCGGGCAGCTCGACCGCCCGGCGCAGCTCGGACGCCTGCATCGGCCCGACGAGTACATGGTGGGCGCCGAGCAGCTCGGCGAGCGCCGGGTATCCGGCGAAGCGGCCGTAGAAGTCGGCCCTCAGTGCGACTGCGACGATCGCGCGGCCGTGGGATCTCCCGCCGCGCGTGCAATCGCCTCGATGAAGCCGTCCCGCTCGGCATCCGACCTGCAGGCGGTGAACAGCTCCTCCAGCTGGTCGATCGCGAGCACCAGCCGCTCGTCTCCGGATAGCGTGGCGAGGGTCTCGCCGAGGGGATCCTTCGCACCCGAGGCGAGCAGGCGGCGCAGCTCCTCGAGCGGCCGCTCGCCGGGACGCATCAGCACCCGGCGCCAGCGCTCGCTGCCCGGCAGCACGCCTCCGACCAGCGCCGGCAGCAGGCCCGCCCGCAGTACCGATGACTTGCCGCTGCCGGACGGGCCGACGATGCCGAGGAAGGTGGCGCCGACGAGGCGGGCGACGAGCTCGGCGATCAGCCGCTCGCGGCCGAAGAAGTAGTCCGCATCGGCGGGCTCGAAGCTCGCCAGGCCCTTGAACGGGCAGACGCCCTCGGCTGCCACTCGAGCAGGAGTCGGCGAGCCGGCGAGCACGCGAGCCTGCTCGCGTACGAGCTGGAGGTCGATCACTTCGGCGGCCAGCTCCGCCTCCACCGCGTCGAGGCCGGTGCGGCCTGCCGCGGCGCGCGAGGCTACATCGGCGAGCCGCCGGCCGGCCTCGTCGGCCGCGACCGCGACCGCAGCCCGCGCGAGCTCTCGGCAGGTCGAGTAGCGCTCCTCGGGATCCTTGGCCAGGGCGCGGGCGATCACGGCGTCGAGCGCGACCGGCAGCTCCGGTCGCTCTGCGCTGAGGGGCGGCGGCTCCTCCTCGAGGTGCGCGTAGACGACGGCGACGTCCGAATTGCGCCGGAAGGGCGGCGCGCCGACGAGGCATTCGTAGAGCACGCAGCCGAGCGAGTACACATCGGCTCGCGCATCGACGTCCTCGCCGGCGATCTGCTCGGGAGCGACGTAGTTGATCGTGCCCAGAAGATCGCCGGGCGCCGTGACCCCCGGCGCGGAGCCGGAGATGCGCTTGCTGAGCCCGAAGTCAGTGAGGTAGGCGTGGTCGCCCCTCGGCGATCAGCACGTTCCTCGGCGTGACGTCGCGATGCAGGAGCCCGCGCGCGTGGGCAGCGTCGAGGGCTCCTGCCACCTGGGACACGAGCGCCAGCGCCCGCGCCGGCGGTAGCGCTCCCTCCCGCTCGAGTAGCTGCGCGAGGTTGTCGCCGTCGACGAACCGCATCGCGATGAAGAGGACGCCGTCGGCCTCGTCGGCATCGTGGATCGGAATCACGTTCGGGTGGTTGAGCCCGGCCGCGATGCGCGACTCCTGCAGAAACCGCTGCCGAAACCCGTCCGACCCGACCAGTTCGGGCGCAAGCACCTTGAGCGCCACCTCCCGCTCGAGCCGCTGGTGCTCGGCCAGGTAGACGACCCCCATTCCCCCGCGTCCGATCACCGACTCGATGCGGTAGTCACCGAGCTCGGCACCGATCAGGGAGTCCGTCTGGATTGCCATCAGCTCATGTGCAGGCCGGCTCGTAGGGCCGCCCGGGGAGGAACTCCTCCCACTCCGCCGGGTAAGGGTGCGGCCGGCGATCGCGCAGGCGCGCTGCTTCCAGGACTCCGGGTCGAAGTCCCAGACGGCTCCCTGGCCGTCGACCGAGGTCATCAGCAGGTGTCGCCCGTCGGCGGACAGGTCGAGCGCCGTCCTGCCTGCCCCACCGCTCGGGAGCTCTAAACCGATCTGGGTTCCCGTCGCGACGTCCCAGAGGGACGCTGTGGGCTCCAGGCCGGAGACGGCGAGCATCTGCCCGTCGGGGGTGAACTCGAGCGAGAACGCTCCAGCGCCGCCCACGTAGAGCTCGTGCAGGAGCGTCTCGGTCGGGACGTCCCAGATGCTGACGTCGTTGCTGAAGCCCCCGACCGCGAGCAGGCGGCCGTCGGGGCTCAGCGCGACGGCTCTGGGAGAAGTACCCGCCCCACGCGCTCGCGCTGGCGACGGTCTCGCCCGAGGCGACGTCCCACACCGTTGCGCCCCCGGCACCGATCCGGGCGGACGCGACGAGAGCTCCCATCCGCGCTGACGGCGACGTCGCTAGGCTGGCCGAGGCCTGCGAGGCCGCCGGCCGCTTCGCCGGTCGCGATGTCCCACAGCGCCAGACCACTGGCGGTCACCGCGAGCGTCGTTCCGTCCGCGACGTAGCTCACGCCTACGATGCTCCCGTAGAGGGTGCTGCTTGTAGCCAACGGCCCATGGCGCAGCGACCGCGATTCGACGTCCCAGACGGTCGCCCGGCCTTCGCGGGTGGCGGCCGCGAGCGTTCGCCCGTCCGGGGAGAAGGCGAGGGACATGACCTCACCGTCCGTGCCGGAGAGCGGCGCCCCGACCTGCTCGAGCGTGCGCGCGTCGAAGAGCGCGAGGCCCTCGCCCTCGAGGCCGACCGCGATCAGCCGGCCGTCGGGGCTGAACCTGCCCGGATGGGTGTAGTAGGCGTCGTCCGGGACCAGGTCGCTGGTGAACGTGAACGGGCGCACGACGCCGCGGTCACGGGCCAGGTCCCAGGCAATCGCGGTTCCGTCGTGGCTGGCCGTGTAGAGCGTTCCTCCGTCGGGGCTGAAGGCGGGCTGCTGGACGGACCCCGAGTGGCCGCGCAGCGTCTCGCGCACCGTGGCCGACTCGACGTCCCAGAGCGTGACCGTCCCGTCGAGGTTGCGTCGCCGCGACCGTCGCGCCGTCCGGGCTGAACACCAGCCAGTTCGGGCGCCCGGTCGCACCGCCGGTCGCTGTCCGCACGTCGCCGGCGGGCAGGTCGATCAGCTGGATGCCGCCCGCGATGCCGACCGCCGCGGTCAGCCCGTCCGGGCTGAGCGCGAGCGCGACGGGCGGTGAGCTGTCCTCGATCGGGAGCGTCCGCGTCTTCTCGCCGGTCTCGATGTCCCACCAGGCCAGCTCGCCGGCCTCGGACGCGGTGACGATCGAGCGGTCATCGGGTGTGATGGCGAAGCTGGGTGAGGCAAACCAGCCGGCGACGTACGCGCCCGCGAAGGCGGGCTGGATCGGGGCGCCGATCGGCTCCAGGGTTGCAGCGTCGTGGACGGTGATCGACGCCGGCGAGAACGGGCCGCCGACGAGCACGACGAGCAGCGACCCGTCACTCGTGAACGCCAGGCGCGAAGACGCGACCGGTGCTCGTCTCCGCGAGCTGCTCGCCCGTCCGCGCGTCGATGAGGCGGAGAGAGGCTGTCCGTGCCCCACGGCGACCGTGCGTCCGTCCGGGCTGTATGCGAGTGCTCCCTCGTCCCCAGGCCGACGTTCGGGACCGGCCCGCCGACCAGGAGCGGCTGGCCGACGAGCTCGTACGTCTCCGTGTCGAAACGGAGGACGTCGCCGCGAAGCTCCGCCCACCGCGAGCGTCCTCCCGTCCGGGCTGACGCGCGAGGAATCGGAGCATAGTCGTCGGCGTCGGCTCGTGAGGCGTGCATGATCCCGACCACGGGAGAGACGCGCTGCAGGTCGGCGAGCAGTGAGCCGCGGTTCTGAGGCGTGTCGTCGAGCTCCACCGCCTGGCGGGCGAGCAGCAGCGAGAGGTCGAGGTCCTCCTCGACGAGCGCCTGCGCGCCGAGGCGCTGGGCGAGCTGGGCGGTCTCGGCGCTCGCGCGCCTCGGCCGGCCGCGTCGCGGGCCTCGCCGCGCTGGAGCACCGCGAAGATGCCGCCGGCGATGGCGGCGGCGAGCAGGACGGCGACGCCGATCAGGAGGCCGCGCAGCCGCCGGTTCGTGCGGCGGACGCGCTTGGTCTCCTTCTCGGAGGCCTCGCGGCTCTCGGCGACGAACTGCGCGCTCGAGCTCGTTGAGCTCGAGGGCGTGGTCGCTGCTCCAGTCGAGGGCGGCGGCGAGACGGGCGCCGCGGTAGAGCTCGCCCCGGTCGCGCCCGGCTCCGTCCCATTCGGTGGCGGCCTGGGTGATGTGGCGGCGCAGGCGCCGGCCCTGGCCGTCCTCCTCGATCCACTCCCGCAGGCGCGGCCACTCGCGCAGCAGCGCCTCGTGGGCGACCTCGACGCTGCCCTCCGACGACGGTGACGAGACGGCTGTCGGCGAGCGTGGCGAGCACGCTCTCGGGCCTCCTCGTTGCGCTCGAGGTCGAGCTCGGCGAGCGGCGCCCGGCGGCGCACGGCCGCGTCCCCCTCGCCCTCGCCGACCAGGCGCAGCATGATCGCGCGCACGAGCGGCTTGTCCTCGTCCGGGATGCGGGCGTAGGTGCCTTCGGCCAGGCGGGCGACCGCGCCGTGCACGCCCCCGGACTCGCGATAGACGGCCGCTGTGAGCGTGTTGTCCTGCCGCTTCTGCCAGAGCTCGAGCAGGGCGGTCGAGAGCAGCGGCAGCGCGCCGGGCTCGCCCTCCACGTCGTCCACGAGCGCGTCGGCGAGCTCCCGCTCGACGCGAAGGCCGACGCGGCTCGCGGGCAGCTCGACCGCCCGGCGCAGCTCGGAGGCCTGCATCGGGCCGACGAGCACATGGTTGGCGCCGAGCAGCTCTGCCAGCTGCGGGAAGGCGGCGAAGCGGCCGTAGAAATCGGCTCGGACCGCGACCGCCACGACCGCGCGGCCCTGCGGGTCGGCGGCCGCGCGAGCGAGCATGTCGACGAACGCGGCGCGCTGTGCCTCGTCCTTGCAGGCCGTGAACAGCTCCTCGAGCTGGTCGACCGCGAGCAGGATCCGCTCGTCGGCGGTCAGCGCGTCGAGCGCCTCCGCGACGGGATCCTTCGCGCCCGAGGCGAGCATGCGGCGCAGCTCATCGAGCGGCCGCTCGCCCGGGCGGATGAGCACGCGTCGCCAGCGCTCGCTCCCGGGCAGCACGCCGCCGGCGAGCGCCGGCAGCAGGCCGGCGCGCAGTACCGACGACTTGCCGCTGCCCGACGGACCGACGATGCCGAGGAAGCTGGCGCCGACGAGACGGGCGACGAGCTCCGCGATCAGCCGCTCACGGCCGAAGAAGTAGTCGGCGTCGGCGGGCTCGAAGCTCGCCAGGCCCTTGAACGGGCAGACGCCCTCGGCCGCCACTCGCGCCGGGGTCGGCGAGCCCGCGAGCACGCGGGCCTGCTCGCGCACGAGCTGCAGGTCGATCACCTTGCCGGCCAGCTCCGCCTCCACCTCGCCCAGGTCGCTGCGACCCGCTGCCGCACGCGCGGCGACGTCGGCGAGCAGCCGGCTCGCCTCGTCGACGGTGACCGCGAGCGCCGCCCGGGCAAGCTCGCGGCAGGTCGAGTAGCGGCTGCTCGGGATCCTTGGCGAGCGCCCGGGCGATGACCGCGTCGAGCGCAACCGGAAGCTCGGGCCGCTCGCCGCTGAGCGGCGGCGGCTCCGCCTCGAGGTGCGCGAAGACCACCGCGACGTCCGACTTGCGCCGGAACGGCGGCTCGCCCGCGAGGCATTCGTAGAGCACGCAGCCGAGCGAGTAGACGTCGGCGCGTCCGTCGACGTCGTCGCCGGCGATCTGCTCGGGCGCGACGTAGTCGATCGTCCCCATCAGGTGGCCGTCGTCGCCGATCCCGGTCTCGTCGGAGACCCGCTTCGTGAGGCCGAAGTCGGCGAGGTAGGCATGGTCGGAGCCGTCGGGGCCGGCGCCCGTGTCGAGCAGGACGTTGGACGGCTTCACGTCCCGGTGGACGAGGCCGCGCGCGTGGGCCGCGTCGAGCGCGCTCGCCACCTGGGCGAGGATCCCGATCGCCTCCCTCGGCTCGAGCCGGCCGTGCCGCAGCCGCTCCTTGAGGTCGCTGCCCTCGACGTAGCGCATGGCGATGAAGAGCAGCTCGCCGGTCTCACCGGCTTCGTAGATCGGGATGATGTTGGGGTGGTCGATCGAGGCGGCGAGCTGCGACTCGCGCAGGAAGCGCTCGCGGAAGCTCTCGTCCTCGGCGAGGTCTGACGCGAGGAGCTTGAGCGCCACGTTGCGCCTCAGGCGCACGTCCTCGGCGAGGTAGACGACGCTCATGCCACCGCGGCCGAGCAGGGTCTCGACGCGGTACCCGGCGAGCTGGGTGCCGACCCGCGGGTCGTCGCTCACCTGCATGTGCGGATCCTCGCTTTCGGTGGTTCGTCAGAACGATACGCCGAGTTGTGCGACGGAGTCCTAGCGGGCGTGCGTTACAGGCGTGTTACACCTGCCGGCGTCTGGCGATCCGCGTCAGGCTGTCAGCCCGAGGTGATCGGCCGCGGCTGCGAGGGCCGCGTCGCCGATGTCGAGCCGACGGATGTCGGCGAGGCGCAGGGACGGCGCCGCTCGGTCGAACAGCGTGACGTTCGCCCACAGCGCCTCGTACACCGACCACCAGCGCAGGCCGGCTGCTTCGGGATGGCGCTCGTGGAGCGCGAGCGCCTGCGGTTGGGTGATCGCGCGGTCGCGGGTCGCCACCTGCGAGGGTCGGAGCTCGTGCGCGTCGAGCACGGCCGGGTCGTCGAGATCGACGAGCTCGGCGTCGTCCGGGAGCTCGAGCGCGGCGAGCGCGAGCGGGAGGCCTCGGCGCACGAGCGAACCGGGGACGAGCCGCCGCCCGCGAAACCGCGCGAGCTGCTCGACGACGCACGAGACCTCGCGATCGGCGAGGTACAGGCACCCGTAGACGTCGGGGTTGTCGTGGCGGCCGTCGCCCTGGTAGATGCGCGGGAACCACAACGCGCCGTCCGGCTGCGACGCCCGGGCGCTCTCGTCCCAGGCGAAGCAGCGGTAGAGGATCACGCGAACGAGTCGGCGCGCTCGGCCCGGATCGCGCGCATGAGCTCCTCGGCGCGCCCGGCACGGATCAGGTCGATCGGCCGGCGGTCGCCGAGGTTCGGGTTGAGGCCCGAGCAGCCATTCGCGCGCCGCGTCGTTGTCGTAGATGCGTCCGAGGTTCGACCAGACGAGCTCGAGCAGGTCGACGCGCTCCGCGTTCAGCGGGTCGATGCCCTCGCCCTTGAGCCAGCGCGTGACCCGCGAGCGGCTGACGCCGAGCAGGTCGGCGACTGCGGCCCCGGAGCCGAAGTCGTCACGCAGCGCCTCGATCTTGCTCGCGGTTGCGATCGCCATACTCAGAGGATAGCGCAACAGAATTTGTTGCGCGTGGCGTCAGCGCACGTCCACTGACACCCACACGGCTCCCTCGCCGGCTGCGACGTCGGTCGGTATGCCGCCGACGTCGATGGTCGTGATGTCGAGGCTCCGAGAGTCGACGCGCGTGATCGTTTGGTCACGCGCGCTCGCCACCCAGACCGCCCCCGCGCCGGCGGCGAGCTTCTCCGGTATCCGCCCGACTCTGATCTCCTGGGTCACCTGCCCCGTTGCAGAGTCGATGCGCGCGATCGCGTCGACGTCCGGATGCGTCACCCAGAGCGCACCTTCGCCGGCCGCGAAGTCCGTGATCGTGAAGTCGATCGTGAATTCTGTGACCACTTCGCTCGCGACCGGATCGAAGCCGATGACGTGGTGTTCGGGGAAGCGGATGTTGCTGAACGCGGAGGCAGTCCACACCATCCCCGCGTCGGTTGCGACGAACATCTCGTCCCAATCCCACCGGTCACCCTCGAGGCGCGCCAGGGTAGCTCCGCTCGCGGGCTCGATCTGGTTGAGGTAGCCGACGAAACCCTCGGTCGAGCCCGACTCCGGCACAGTGCTCGTCGCCCACACGCTGCCGAGCCCGATCGCGAGCCCGCTGAACTGGTCCCGCGAGTAGGCGACATACGAGCCGGTGTCTTCGTCGAGGCGCCAGAGCGACGCCCCCTCGGAGTCCGGCGCGTATGTGGCCATCACCCAGACGGCTCCCGCGCCGGCGGCGATGGTCGTTCCGCGACCCGCTGGTTCAGGCTCGAGCTGCGCCGTCACCTGGTTGGTCTCGGCGTCGAGGCGGACCAGGGAACGCGTTGCCGTGTCGAGCACCCAGACGGCACCGTCACCGACCGCAAGCGTGTCCGCGGGGTCGACGGCAGCCGCGGCCACGAGGCGCCCGGTCGCAGGATCGATACGGACGACCGAAGCTCCTGCGAGTGGCAGGATCGGTGGGGGTTGCGAGGCCTGGTCATCGCCTCGGGTCAGCAGGATCGCCGGCACTGTTGCCGCCGTCGCGAGGACGACGGCACCTCCCGCCGACGCGAGCAGCGCGCGGCGGGTCAGCTTCGGCTCGCGTGAGAGTCCGAGTGCCTCGCGTGCTGCGGAGGTGAGCTCGCCGCAGGTCTCGTAGCGCTGTTCGGGGTCCTTCGCGAGGGCCTTGTCGATCACGGGGTCGACGGCTTCGGGCAGCTCGGGCCGGGCAGCGTGCGCGGAGGGGGGCGGGTCGTTGGCGTGTGCGAACAGCGTCGCCACCGGCCGCGGCCGTTTGAAGGGCGGCTCCCCGGCCAGGCACTCGTAGAGCACGCAGCCCAGCGAGTAGACGTCGGCTCGCTGGTCGGCAGGCTCGCGGGCGATCTGCTCGGGGGCGGTGTAATCGACCGTGCCGGACAGGTGGGCGGCCGCTGCGACCTGCTCCTCGCTGGGGCTGCGCGCCAGGCCGAAGTCGGCCAGGTAGCAGTGCTCCTCGCCGCCCTCCTCGGGTGACGAGCACGTTGGCCGGCTTGACATCGCGGTGCACGAGCCCGTGCGCGTGGGCCGCGTCGAGCGCCTCGCCCGACCTGACCGACGAGCTCGAGCGCCCGGGCCGGCTCGAGCGGCCCCTCCTGATCGAGCAGCGTCTTGAGGTCGGTGCCCTGCACGTAGCGCATCGCCATCCACAGCTGCCCGTCGGTCTCGCCGGCCCCGTAGACCGGCACGACATGGGAGTGATCGAGCGAAGCGGCCAGCTCGGCCTCGCGCAGGAACCGCTCACGGAAACGCGCGTCCGCGGCCAGCTCCGGCGCCACCAGCTTCAGCGCCACCCGCCGCTTCAGCCGCAGATCGGTGGCCAGGTAGACGACCCCCATCCCGCCGCGGCCCAGCACCGACTCGATCCGGTAGCCGGCCAGATCCGTGCCCAGCAGCTGATCCGTCTCGACGCTCACCGCACGTCCACCGTCACCCAGACGCCGCCGAGGCCGACCGCCACGTCGGTTGCTGCTCCGCCGAGGTCGATGGTCTTGACGTCGGTTGTGACCGGATCGATTCGCGAAAGGGTGCCGTCGCGCCCGCTTGTCACCCACACCGCGCCGGCGCCAGCGGCCACGGCTGTGGGTAATCGTCCGACGCGGATCGGGGGGCTGACTCGGCCGGTGGTGGGATCAATTCGCAAAATCGAGTCGTCGGTCGCGTTCATCGCCCACAAGGCCCCCTCGCCGACGGCGATGCCGTCGAGAGCCTCGCCCGTGTCTGCCGCAGGCGTCACCGAGTTGGTCGCGGCCTCGATGAAAGCGATGCCTCCGAGCGGGTCTGCGTGCCAGACACCGCCTTCGTCGACGGCGAGCCACCCGGCGGAACCAGAACCAGTATCAGTGGCAAAGCTTGGCGGGCGCGTCCTTTCAAGAACCACACCCGTCTCGGGGTCGAGCCGCAGGATCTCGGCGGCGGTCACCCAGACCGCTCCGTGGCCAGCGGCGACATCTGTTGCGAAGCTGATGTCCTCGACGATGTCGTTGTGGTCGCTCGCCAACTCGATGTTGTCGGGGAGCGGCGGAAAGGTCGCTGTCTCCGGGTCGTACTTCAGAAGGCCGTTCGCATGAACGGTCCAGACCGCCCCTTCGCCCGCGACGATCCCTTGCGGCGACTCTGGCACTGCCGGCGGGAAACCAACGGACGCCACAATCTCGTTGGTGTCAGGGTCGAGCCGTGACAGACGCTTGTCTCCTGTCGTGACCAGCCACACGGCCCCTTCGCCGACCGTGGCCAAGACCGGGCTCGGCCCCGCAGCGATGGCGGCGACCGCCTCGCCTGTCGCGGGGTCGATGCGGACGAGCGAGTCTTCCTTGACGGGAAGGATCGGGGGCGGTGGGGCGGTGGTCCGGTCGCGCCGGGTGAGCAGAACGGCCGGGACGGCTGCGGCCGCGGCGACAGCGATCGCGGTGCCCGTACCGGCCAAGAACCAGCTGGCGGCGGGTGAAGCGTGGGGTGCCGAGTCCGAGCGCCGTCTCGGCTGCCCGGCAGAGCTCGCCGCAGGTCTCGTAGCGCTCGCCCGGGTCCTTGGCGAGCGCGTTGGCGATCACCGTGTCGATCGCCTCGGGCAGCTCTGGCCGTTGCTCGTGGAGCGAAGGTGGCGGCTCGCTGGCGTGGGCGAACAGGGTAGCGGCGGGGCGAGCGCGCTTGAACGGAGGCTCGCCGGTCAGGCACTCGTACAGGACGCAGCCGAGCGAGTAGACGTCGGCGCGCTGGTCGGCGGGCTCGGCGGCGATCTGCTCGGGGGCCGTGTAGTCGACGGTGCCTGAGAGGTGCGCGCCGGAGCCAGCGCCGGCTTCGATATCGGCGGTGCGTGCGAGCCCGAAGTCGGCGAGGTAGCAGTGTTCCTCGCCACCCTCCTCGGTGACGAGCACATTCGCGGGCTTGACGTCGCGGTGCACCAGGCCGTGAGCGTGAGCGGCGTCAAGGGCCTCGCCCGACCTGTCCGACGAGCTCGATTGCACGGGCGGGCTCGAGCGGCCCCTCCTGATCGAGCAGCGTCCTGAGGTCGGTGCCCTGCACGTAGCGCATCGCGATCCACAGCCGCCCGTCCAGCTCCCCGGCGGCGTAGACCGGCACCACATGGGAGTGGTCGAGCGAAGCGGCCAGCTCGGCCTCGCGCAGGAACCGCTCCCGAAAACGCGGTCCGCGGCCAACTCCGGCGCGACCAGCTTCAACGCCACCCGCCGCTTCAGCCGCAAATCGGTGGCCAGGTAGACGACCCCCATTCCGCCGCGACCCGAGCACCGACTCGAACCGGTAGCCGGCCAGATCGCTGCCGAGCGAGTGGATCGGTGTCGACGCTCATGACGGGCGCACGATCACCCAGAGGCCGCCCTCGCCGTACGCCATGCTCAAGGGGGCGCCGCCGACGCGGATGGTGACCACGTCGCCGGTCTCCGGATCGACCTGGGTTACGACGGGATCACGAGCATCGGCCACCCAGAGGCTGCCGCCTCCGAGCACGAGCTGCTTGGGGCTGCGTGAAACCTCGATCGTGTCGGTGACCTGGTTCGTGGCCGGGTCGATCCGTGACACGGAGCCGTCGTTCGTCGCGACCCAGACCTCGCCGTTCTCGGCCAGAATCGTCTCGACCGGCCCGACCTCGATCTCCGCGACGACCTCGCCGGCTCGGTCGAGCCGCTTGAGGAGCGACGTCGCCTCCTGGTAGACGATCCAGGTCGTGTCGCGGTCCGCGGCGATCGCGGTGTTTGAGTTGGCTCGCGGGACCCGTACCGTGGCGAGGACGCGACCGCTGTCCACGTCGACCTCGGCCGCTGTGTCGATCTCCTCGTAGTCGCAAAGCCAGACGTTCCGTCCCTCGACGCCGCAGAGTTGTCTCGTCGGCGAAGCGCGAAAGCGAGCCCGTTGCGGATCAAGCCTCCAGACGATCCACCTGTCGATGGTCTCCCCGGAGGTTTGGACCCAGACGGCGTCATCGCCGCACTTCGATGCTGATCGGTGGATGGGTGAGATCGATTGTTCGCGTGAGGGTGCTGGTGGCCGGGTCGAGCTCCTTGAGCGCGCTCTCCCTTGGATCGACGATCCAGACCGATCCGAGGCCGGTGGCGACCTGGCTTGGGCGCGCCGCCCAGCTCGACCGCCGAGACGAGCTCCGCGCTGTCGGGTCGACGCGGACGAGCGACGTGTCGGCGAGCGGCAAGATCGGCTTGGGTGCGGTGGCCTCCTCGCCACGGCTGAGCAGGATGGCGGGGACGGCGGCGGCTGCGGCGACGGCGAGCGCGGCGCCGGTGCCGGCGAGGACGAGCTGGCGGCGCGTGAAGCGGGTGCTGGCCGAGGCCGAGCGCCTCGCGGCGCCCCGTCGCACGAGCTCGTCGCAGGTCTCGTAGCGCTCGTCGGGGTCTTTGGCAAGCGCTCTGGCGATCGACTGCGTCGATCGCCTCGGGCAGCTCGGGCCGCTGCTGGTGGAGGGAGGGCGGCGGCTCGCTGGCGTGCGCGAACAGCGTGGCCACGGCTCTGGGTCGCTTGAAGGGCGGCTGCGCCGGCTAGGCACTCGTAGAGGACGCAGCCGAGCGAGTAGACGTCGGCGCGCTGGTCGGCGGTCTCGTGCGGCGATCTGCTCGGGGGCCGTGTAGTCGACGGTGCCCGAGAGATGGGCGCCGGTGCCGGCGCCGGCCTCGAGATCGGCTGTGCGGGCCAGGCCGAAGTCGGCCAGGTAGCAGTGCTCCTCGCCACCCTCCTCGGTGACGAGCACATTCGCGGGCTTGACGTCGCGGTGCACCAGGCCGTGTGCGTGCGCGGCGTCAAGGGCCTCCCCGACCTGAGCGACGAGCTCGAGCGCGCGAGCGGGCTCGAGCGGCCCCTCCTGATCGAGCAGCGTCTTGAGGTCGGTGCCCTGCACGTAGCGCATCGCGATCCACAGCTGCCCGTCGGTCTCCCCGGCCGCGTGCACCGGCACGACGTGGGAGTGGTCGAGCGAGGCCGCCAGGCGCGACTCGCGTAGGAACCGCTCCCGAAACCGCGGGTCGCCGGCCAGCTCGGGCGCGACCAGCTTCAGCGCCACCTTGCGCTCCAGCCGCAGGTCCGTGGCGAGATACACGACGCCCATCCCGCCGCGACCCAGCACCGACTCCAACCGGTACCCGGCCAGATCCGTGCCCACGAGCCGATCGGTCTCGACGCTCATCGCACGTCCACCGCCACCCACACAGCGCCCGGGCCCACCGCGATATCTGTCGGGGTGCCACCAACGTCGATCGTCTCGACGTCTGCCGTATCCGGGTTGACCCGTGTCACGGACCCGTCCCTGGCACTCGCAACCCAGACGAAGCCGTCGGCGACGGCCACGCTGCTCGGGATACGGCCGACCCTGATCGTCTGCGCCACTTCGCTTGTCGCCGGGTCGATCCGTGCAATCGAGTCGTCATCCGGGTTCGTCACCCACGCAGCGCCTGCACCCGCCGCGATGGCGGTCGTCGCGAAACCGAGCTTGATCTCGGCGACCACCTCGCCGGTATCGGCATCGATCTGCCAGACGGTGTCGGGCCTGTCGGGGCCGCCGATCGACCCAGACGCTGCCCTCGCCGGCGGCGAGGAACCCAGGGAAGCAGCCGCACTGGTCCGGGCCGGCCACCTCGGTCGTCGAGACTGCCTCGCCGGTCGTTGGCGAGACCTTCACGACAGCCCTTGGCGAGACAGGTACCCAGACTGCACCCTCGCCTGTGGCGACGCCGAGAGGCACGATCCCGGTACCTCGGAGAACGCAGCTGTTCGCGGGTCGTACTTCCAGAGCTGTCCGAGGAAGCCAACCGAGCCGACCCAGACGGACCCCTCGCCTGCGGCCAGGAACCCGAGGGATCCCGCCCGTGACACGTCGACCTCATCCAGCACCGTGTTCGTACGCGGATCGATCTGAGCCAGAACTCTCTCTCGTGCGCTCGCGACCCAGACGCTGCCATCGCCGACGGCGAGAGCATCGACGGTGGAGCCGAGCGGGATCGCCTCCACGACGTCGCTCGTCGCTGCGTCGATCCGCACGAGCGAGTCCTCCGTGAGCGGTAGCGGAACACCCGGCTCCGCCGCCTGTCCCGCAGAACCGCCGCGCGAGCAGGACGGCCGGGACCGCGGCGGCCGCCGCGATGGCGATCGCGGCGCCTGTAGCGGCCAGGAGGATCCGGCGGCGCGTGAAGCGTGGCCTGCCGAGCCCAAGCGCCGTCTCGGCCGCCTGGCAGAGCTCACGGCAGGTGTCGTAGCGCTCCTTGGGATCCTTGGCGAGCGCTTTGGCAGTCACCTGGTCGACGGCTTCGGGCAGCTCGGGCCGCCGGGCGTGAAGGGAGGGTGGTGGCTCGCTGGCGTGGGCGAACAGGGTCGCGACGGGCCGCGGACGCTTGAACGGCGGCTCGCCGGCCAGGCACTCGTAGAGCACACAGCCCAGCGAGTACACGTCGGAACGTTGGTCGGCCGCCTCGGTGGCGATCTGCTCGGGGGCGGTGTAGTCGACGGTGCCCGAGAGGTGCGCGCCGGTGCCGGCGCCTGCCTCGAGATCGGCGGTGCGGGCCAGGCCGAAGTCGGCCAGGTAGCAGTGCTCGTCGCCGCCCTCCTGGGTGACGAGCACGTTGGCGGGCTTGACGTCGCGGTGCACCAGCCCGTGGGCGTGGGCGGCGTCGAGGGCCTCCCCGACCTGAGAGCACGAGCTCGACTGCGCGAGCGGGCTCGAGCGGCCCCTCCCGATCGAGCAGCGTCTTGAGGTCGGTGCCCTGCACGTAGCGCATCGCGATCCACAACTGCCCGTCGGTCTCGCCGGCCGCGTAGCACCGGCACGACGTGGGAGTGGTCGAACGAGGCGGCCAGCTCGCGCCTCGCGCAGGAAGCGCTCCCGGAAACGCGGGTCCGCAGCCAGTTCCGGCGCGACCAGCTTCAGCGCCACCCGTCGCTTGAGCCGCAAGATCGGTCGCGAGGTAGACGACACCCATCCCGCCCCGACCCAGCACCGACTCGATCCGGTAGCCGGCCAGATCGGTGCCTAGCAGGTGATCGGTCTCGACGCTCATGGGTGATCGTAGCTTCATGACACATCCGTTGCAAGACGGCCGGCGGGGGAGCACCCGCCGGCCGCCTCTTCTCCCGGTGGAGAGGGAGCCTCGTTTCGTCTGCTAGGAGTGGGCGAGCCGACGGCGGCGCAGTCCCAGGGCCGCGGCGGCGCCGAGCAGGATCGCTCCGAGCGCCATCCCGGCGCCGATCCCGGCGTCCGTCCAGTCGACGCCGCCCGAGGGAACGGAAGCGACCGGCGTGACGATCGGGTCAGGGCGTGAAGCGGAACTGCTGCAGCGCGTCGGTCGAGGGCAGGCCACGGGTCGGGTCCGGAATCACGACGGTGGGGCCGACCGGCTCGTTGCTCGGGGTGAAGCTGAACGGGTGCGTCGCCTCACCCGGCGTGAACCGGAACTGCTGAAGCTGTCCAGCGTCGGGAAATCGCCTGGCGCGTACGATCGTTGTCCGCGGCGCCGGCTGGTTGTCTCGCCGGAGGCCACGTGGTGTCCGTCCGAGGTGAACTGGTGCTGGTCCGAAGGGCTCGTAGGCGCCTTGGGCCGCGGGCGCGGCGATCGCCGCGACCGCGATCCCGAGCGCTACTCCCTTGATCCATCGGGTGTGTGTCCTTGCCTTCATGACTTCCTCCCTTTCCTCCGAGTTCTTGCTTGCCATGCAGGGAGGATCGACTGCGGCGCTAGGCGCCCGCTAAGCGCCCGCTAAGCGCTAGCGAGGAGGCGCCTCGGGCCGTGCTAGCGTCCCGGCGCTGCGATGGACTTCGGAATTCTCGGACCGCTCGAGGCGCGGGACGGCGCTCGGTCGCTTGCACTCGGCGGCCCGAAGCAGCGCGCGGTGCTCGCGCTCCTTCTCTTGCACGCAAACCAGGTGGTGACAACCGACCGCCTCATCGATCAGCTCTGGGGGGAGGAGCCGCCGGGAACCGTGAAGGTGGTGCTCCAGGGCTTCGTCTCGAATCTGCGCAAGGTGCTCGGGGCCGACGCCATCGCGACGCGTGCCTCCGGCTACGTCATCGAGCTCGAGCCCGACCAGCTGGACCTGCACCGCTTCGAGGCTCTCGTCGCCAACGCCCGAGCTGCTGCCGCGGCGGGTGATGCCGGGAGCGCAGCAGGCCGTCTTCGCGAGGCGTTGGGCCTCTGGCGCGGCCCGGCTCTTGCCGACTTCGCGTACGAGCAGTTCGCCCAGGCGCCCATCATGCGACTCGAGGAGCTGCGCCTCACGGCGCTCGAGGACAGGATCGAGGCCGACCTGGCGCTCGGACGTCACGGCGAGCTTGCCGGTGAGCTCGAGGCGCTCGTTGCCGAGCACCCGCTGCGCGAGCGATTGCGCGCCCAGCTGATGCTGGCGCTCTATCGGTCGGGACGCCAGGCGGAGGCGCTCGATGTCTACCAGGACACGCGGCGCGCGCTCGTCGACGAGCTCGGTATCGAGCCGACTCAGGCGTTGCAGGAGCTGGAGCGGGGGATCCTGCGCCAGGATCCGGCACTCGAGCTGCCGTCGCCGCCGGCGGCCGCGCCGCCGGTTGCTGCTTCGCCTCCAGAGCGGGCCATCCTCGTCGTCGCGCAGGAGCCTGCCGGTCTCGACGCAGTGCTCGCGCTGGCAACGCCGTTGGCGCGGCGGCCGCCGAGAGAGATCATCCTTGCCCTGCTTCTCCCCGAGGACGCGGACCTGTCGCAGGGAACGGCCCAGCTCGGCTCGCGCCGCGAGGCACTCATCGCGGCCGGCCTTTCGGCGCGTTCCGCCGCCTTCACATCCGAGGAGCGGGGGTCCGATACGGCGCGCCTTGCCGGCGAGCAGAACGTCGACCTCCTCCTGCTCGGCGTGCCGGGCGAGCTCGTCTCCGACGAGGGTCTCGACCGCGATCTGGCCGACGTTCTCATCGGCGCCCCGTGTGACGTGGCAGTTCTGCTCGCGAAGGGCGGTGCGCCGAGCCCGGGGCCGGCAGCGCCGATTCTCGTTCCTTTCGGCGGCGCGGAGCACGAGTGGGCGGCGGCGGAGATCGGAGCCTGGATCGCCCGTGCCGTCGACGCGCCGCTCCAGCTGCTCGGAACGGCGGGCGACCGCGAGAAGGGTCGGCGCGATGCGAGCCGGCTGCTCGCCGCGGCTTCCCTCGCGGTGCAACAGGTCTCCGGCGTCGCCCCGGAGCCGGTAATCGTGTCCCCGGGCCCCGAGGGCGTGATCGGGGCAGCCGGCGAGGCCGGCCTCATCGTCCTCGGCCTGTCGGATCGCTGGCGCCAGGAGGGTCTCGGCACGGGGCGACTTGCCGTCGCGCGCGGAGCGCGGCCGGCGACGCTGCTCGTGCGCGGCGGGGTTCGGCCCGGCGGTCTTGCCCCACGCGAGAGCATGACGCGGTACACCTGGTCGCTCGGGTCCGGCGGCTGAGCCGACGCGGGCAACCGGTCTATTCAACGACGACGGGCGGGCACTGGGCCCGCCCGTTGCGGTGTCGATTGATCTGTCGTCAGGCCCGGACGGGCTCGCCGCTCTGAGGCCTGCGCATCGAGAGCAGGCCGGCCACCAGGAGCGCGAACGCGCCGCCGATCCCGATGCCTGCACCGACCGCGGCCCAGTCGACAGTCGACTCGTTCGACTGGACGCCGGCGCCTGCCGGGAGTTCGTAGCCGGGTCCCCGGCTCAAATGCGAGAACGGGCCGGGCGTCGTCGGCGAGCCGGCGGCTGCCGAAGTGGGCGTTTGGTCGGAACCGAACGGCTGGTGGTAGTCGTAGGCCTGGGCGGCCGGGACGGCCACGGCGGCCACGGTCAGGCCGAGCGCCACACCCCTGACCCATCTGCGGCGGATACGCCTCGCACGCTTCATCGTGGTTCCTCCCTTTGCTCCTTCCCGCCTGGGCGGGGTCTTCGTGCGACGAAGCGTCCCGCGCGCCGCTGGCAGACTCCTGAAGAGCTGCTGGAAGGCGCTGGCCTCGCCGTCGTGACTCCGCCAAGTGCTGAGAGCGCACTGGAGACTGTGGTCCCATGACGAGGAGGGCGGGCCCTGAGGCCCGCCCTCCGTCTCGCCGGTCCCGGGGGGAGATCAGGCTCCGGCCAGGGTGCCGCGGCGGCGGCCGAAGAGCAGGGCCGCGCCGAGCATCAGTCCGACGATTGCACCGATGGCGATGCCGATGCCGGCGTCCGTCCAGTCGAATCCGGGCTCTGCCACGGGCGGCTGCTCGGTCGGCCGCACGAGCGCGTCAGGCGCCGTCCTAGGCCCGTCGTTCGAGAACGCCGGCAGTTCCGCCGGGAGATTCGGGGCCTGGGCTCGGATGCTATCCGCCGGGGCCGGCCGGCTGACTACCGCGGAGGTCGGGGCCTGGGCTGGGACGTTGTCCGCCGGGGCCGGCCGGCTGACCACCGCGGAGGGCAGGGCCACGTGGCCGGCGGGCAGGCCCTCGAACCGCGCGACGATTGTGGTCGGGCTCTGGACGGTCGGCTCGACGAACAGCGCGCCGACGCCAGGGGCGTGCCATTCGTAGCTCTGCACCAGGTCCGACAGCGTGGCGCCCACGTTGTAGGTTTGCAGCGAGCTCGTCGGCTGGGTCGACTCGGTGTCCACGGTGGGGCCGTGGGCACGGTCGGGGATCATCGCGGACGTCGTCGGCACGATGATCGCCGAGCAGGCGACCAGCGCCGCCAGCGTCCCAACGCACTTGCGTGTCCGGTTCGAGAACGTCATTGCTCCTCCCTTTCCTCTCATCGATCTCGCCTTCCCGTCGCAGAGGATCGGTCGGCGCGCTTGAGGAGCCCTGTTAGACGGCTGATGATCTGCTGAGGCGCGTGGCAGCTACTGGGAAAGCAGCTCTTGCCGTTCTTCCGGCTTGAACTCTCTGCCCATCCTGTCAAGTCGCCGCTGTGCGCTCGCGACGAGCCCGTCGAGCGGGAGACAGACCTCGCAGTCGTAGAGACGCACGGTCTCATCTTCGCTGGAAGTTAGGACACGCTTCCCGTCCGGTGAGAACGACACGCTGGTGAGCAGTCCCTTGTGCCCTCGCAAGAACAGAATCAGGCGGCCGGTCTCGGTGTCCCACAGGCCTGCTGTACGCGGACCGGCGGTGACGATATGGGACGAATCCGGGCTGAAGTCGGCATCGGTGGCGAGCGCGGAGTGACCCCGCAGAACCTCGAGGGGTTCTCCGGTTTCGACGTCCCACGTGCGGCCGTCGAAGTCCTCGCTGCGTCGTTACCACGAGCCGGCCGTCCTGGCTGAAAGAGGCCGAGGTGAGCTCCGCCCGATGGCCGCTCAGCTTGTGCAGCTCCTCTCTCGTTTCCGCGTCCCAGAGACGGGCAGTTCTCGTCCTCGCTGGCTGTCAGCACACGGCGGCCGTCCGGGCTGAACTCGACGTCGACCACGGGGAGCCGGTGGCCGCGAAGCACGCGGACACGACCGGTCGACAGGTCCACGATCTTCGCCTTTCGGTCGTCGCTTGCCGTGACGACGAGGCGGCCGTCAGGGCTGAAGGCAACCTTGTTCACCGGCGACTGATGCCTGACGGTCGCCACGAGCTCGACCGGGTCGAGGCGCCAGACGCGTGCCTGTCGATCTGCGCCGACTGCCACCAGGGAGCCATCCGGACTGAGCGCGACATCGTTGACGTTGGCGCCCACGTCGATCGTCTGGAGAGGGTTCCCCTCCGGAACGCTCCAGAGACGAACCCGCCCGTCCGGGCTGGCAGTAATGACCTTCGAGCCCGTCCTGTCGAACGCGGCCGATAGGAGGGAGCCGCCATGCGGGAAGCTCCTTGACGAGCTTCGCGCTTGTTCGCGTCTGCCCGCCACAGGCGGGCCGTGCCGTCCTCGCCGGCGCTGACGACGAGGCTCCCGTCCGGGCTGAAGCTCGCGACGGCTACTGGACCACGATGCGTGCCGATCGGGACGAGATCGGGCTCGGTGCTCGGATCCCAGACTCGGGCCGTCCCATCGCTGCTGGCCGTCAGCACCGAACGACCGTCCGGGCTGAACACGGCACTCGAGACCGTGTCGTCGTGGCCCAGCAGGATGGCGATCGGAGCGCCCGTTGCAGCACGCCACGTGCGAGCAGTCCGATCGCGGCTCGCGGTGACCAGCCATCTCCCGTTCGGGCTGTACGACACGTCCATCACGTGGTTCTGATGTCCAATCAGGAGCGCGGTCTGGCGACCTTGCGGACCGCTCCAGACTCGCCCGACGTTGTCCGAGCTCCCCGCGGCGAACTGCGGCCCGCTCGGGCTGAAGTCGGCATCGAGGAATGGGCCTTTGGGCCCCTTGAAGGTTTCAGGCGTGCCTTCGCCCGGAATCCACAGCCGCGTGGTCTTGTCGATACTCGTCGTAAGCACATACTCGCCGTCCTGCCGGAACGAGGCGCTTGTCACGTGGGCTCCGTGCCGCAGCTGGTCGATCGGCTCGCCGCTCGTGGCTTCCCATACCCGGACAACATCGTCCTCGGCGACGGTGAGAAGTCGCTCACCGCCCGGGTCGTAGGCGACGAGCGTGACGGCCTCCGAGTGGCGGAGATTCGGGAACGACCTCTGCGTCGTGATGTCCCAGACGCGTGCCTGCCCGTGGCGGCTCCCCGTGGCGAGATGCGTCCCGTCAGGATGCCAATCCAGCGTAGTGACCGACGAGCCGTGCTTGAGAACGGCGATCGATTCTCCGGTCGCCGGATCCCAGACCCGCGCGGTCCGGTCGGAGCTTCCGGTAGCGATGAGCTTGCCGTCCGGCGAGAACGCTGCGGCGAGCACCGGTCCGTCGTGCTCGAGAGTCTGGAGGAGCTTGCCGGTCTTGGCGTTGTACACGCGTGCCTTTCCGTCGTCGCTCGCGGTCACGATGCGCGATCCGCTTCGGGTTGTAGGCGGCGACGTTCACGGGTCCTCCGGCGGGCAAGATGAGCTGCGTATAGGAGGTGAGCAGCGCCTGCGTCAGCGCTGTCCGCACTTCGGATGACGGTTCGAGCTTCGCTGCCTCGACGGCGAGGAGCATGCTGAGATCGGGGTCGACGGAGAGCTGCGTCAACGCCAGCGCTGCCAGTGCGCGGGTGCGCGCCAGGCGCGATTGCTCAAGGGCGTCTGCCGCCTGCCTGTCGGCCTCGTCGGAGGCCTCTTCTGCGTCTGCCGCCTGTTCCGTCGCATCCTCCGACGCCTCCTTCGCTGCCACGGCGCTCTGCTGCGCGCGCTCGGCCTGCTCGCGCGCCTCGCTGCGTTGCGTGAGCGCGAAGACCGCGAGGCCGACGGCGATCGCGAGCCCGAACAGCGACGCGGCCACCAGAGCCATCATTCGGCGGTGCCGCTTTCGGGATGACTCACGCTCCTCCTCGAGCCGGCGCTCCTCAGCACGCGAGCGCCGCCAATCGCTGACGGGATCGGCGAGGACGTCGTGGAAGATCTCGTACCGCGTCTCGCCGCTCCCATCTGCAGCGGCCTCGGGCCTGAGGATCCGTACGCTCGCGAGCGTCGACAGGACGGGCACGAGGTCGCTTTCGGGGACGTTCGCATAGGCGGCGAGGTCGGTGACGCCGTGCGCGATCTTCGTTCCGGAGGGCGTGACGAGGTGGTTGAAGACCGAGGCCGCGATGTCTTGCTGCGCACGGATCCAGCGTGGCCATTGCCTCTTCGAGGTGGCCGTGGACAACCCGCCCCGCTCCGCCCAGGCGCGCGCAGGGTCTCGAGGCGGAGAACTGTCGAGCCGGCCTCGCGCCTCGGCATGCCAGACGCGCTGCATGACGAGCTGGAGGTACGGAGCCTCCACCGAGTCGCGCGACCCGCCTTCGGCCGCGGCGACCTCGTCGAGCACGGCGTCGACGAGCTCCGGCTCTGCGGTGCGCGGGCCGCCGTTCTGGGCGAGCCCCGCGTAGCGCTCGAGCGGTCCGACGATCGCGGCGCGCGCGGCGTCACGGCGCAGGCGGTCGAGTCGGAGCGAGTTGCCGAAGAGCCCCGGGATGCGGCCCTTGAAGCGATCGAGGCGCGCAAGCTGGTCCTCTCGGAGGCAGACGAGAAAACCGACCCGCAGGCCCGGCTGGCTCAGAGCCTTCGGGAGCTCCTGGATGAGGCTTCCTTCGCCGTCTTCGGTCTCGTGGTAGAGCAGGTACTCGTCGAACTGGTCGAGCACGATGTAGAGGTCGCCTTCGAGCGCGAGCGTCCAGGCGGTGAGCGCGCCGGTCAGCGAGCCCGCACCGCGGGCGGCATCCGCGACGTCTTCGCCGGCGGAAGCTGCGAGCTCTCCGCGAACACTGTCCAGAACGGCCTCCACCGGGTCGTCGCGCCAGGCGTCGACGACCGCGACCGCAAGATCGGGGACACCGCCGTTCGCACGACTGCGAGCGGCCTGACGGAGGTCGTGTGCGACCCCGGCGCGAAGCACGGATGTCTTGCCTGCCCCGCTCGGCCCGTACAGGATCGTGAGCGGCGAGGCCATGAGGTTTGCGGCAATCACCTCGCGCTCGCGCTCGCGGCCGAAGAAGAGGAGCGAGTCGAGCTCGTCGTCTCCGAACGGCGCGAGGCCGCGGTACGGGCCGTCAGGCTGCTCCGGCTCGCCGCCCGTCGGCATACTCATGGCTCGTCCGCCGTCTCCAGCTCCGCTGCGGTGCGCTGGAGCACGTCGAGGTACTGGTGGAGGGGTGCGTCCAGAACCTCGACTCCGCGCGAAAGCCAGTACTGCCGCTCGATCCGGTCGGGCTGGGCAAGCACGGCCCACGAGCGATAGCGACCGGTCTCGTCGCCCCAGAGTCGCCGCAGGAGCACGCGGAGGTTCCAGTCGCGGACGTCGTAGCCGAGGAAGAGCAGGTGACTACGCCGCAGGCGGGCCGCGACTGCGACCGGGATCGTCCCGGCATCCCCGTCCAGGTAGCCGATGTAGTCGTCCTCGGTGACGACGAAGCTCTCGCGCTCCCGGCTGGGCGTACGGTCAACGCCGCCCCGGAGCCTGAGCACGACCGTACGCTTCTCGGGCGACGCGTCCGCGTACGCGTTGGGGATCTCGATCAGCGTGGTGCTCCCGTCAGGAGCCCGGTGCCAGAAGCGGCCGCGGTTTCGGCCCGGCCGCGACGTACCCGACGACGTCGGCGTCCTCGTGCGCCTCGTCGAGGGACCACTCGAGCGCCGCGTCGTACCCGGTCGTGACGACGAGCAGCGGCGGTGCCCCGCGGGCCCGAAGCAGCCGAGGCAGCGCCGCGATGAGCCCGTGCGCCAAAGCCGGGCGCGTAGTCCGCGTCGAGGACGTCGTGGAGCTCGTCCCAGAGCGGGCCGTCTCCGTGCGTGACTGCCACGTACTGCGAGACGCGCGGCAGCTCGACGAGGTCGGCCGGCGGGTATCCGAACCTGCCCTGCGAGGTGGGTGGCGAGGTCGACCGCCGCCGGCGGAGGTCGCCCAGGGTCGGAGCTGCGGCGGCCGGGAAGGCCGTTACGTTCGCCGCCGTTCCGAGCACCGGGACGACGCGCCCCTCGAGCAGCGTGTGGAGAACGCTGCGGCAGTGATCGACGAGCGCACGTTGATGCGGTCGCACCGCAGGCTCCGTGCGCGGTGTCCGACAGCGTGACGCCGAGCGCGGCACGAGCCGCCCAGAGGAGCTCGGTGCAAGTCGCGTACCGTTCCCCCGGGGTCTTCGCAAGTGCCTGGCCGAGGACGTCGTCGATCTCGACCGGCAGCTCGCGCCGGCGCAGGGAGGGTGACGGAGGCCCTTCGTGCACGTGCGCCCAGACGGTGGCGACGGGCGTCTCTCGGCGGAACGGAGGCTCACCTGTGAGGCATTCGAAGAGGACCGCGCCCAGCGCGTAGACATCGGCGCGGCTGTCCACATCGTGGCCCTCGATTCTTTCGGGCGCGACGTAATCGACGGTGCCGAAGAGCTGATCGCTCGCGGTCAGTCCGTCACCGGCGAGGTCCTTGGCGAGACCGAAGTCCGTCAGGTACGCATGCTCGCCGGAGGTCGCCTCGGCGACGAGGACGTTCGAGGGCTTGACGTCGCGATGGACGAGGCCGCGGGAGTGCGCGGCGTCGAGCGCCGCGGCGATCCCTCCCAGAAGCGCAACCGTCCGTTCGGGCGTCAGGCGGCTCTCGCGGTCGAGCACCGCACCGAGGTCGGTGCCGCGCACGTAGCGCATCGCGATGTAGAGCACCCCGGCTCGCCTCACCCGCTTCGTGTACCGGGACGATGCTCGGGTGCTCGATTGCCGCCGCACGGCGGGACTCGTCGAGAAAGCGGCGCCGAAAGGCCGGGTCATCGGCTAGCTCGGGCGAGAGGAGCTTGAGCGCTACCTTGCGGTCGAGCCTCGGGTCGTCGGCCAGGTAGACGATGCCCATGCCGCCGTGCCCGAGAACGGCCTCGATCCGATAGCCGGCGAGCTCGGTTCCGATCCGTGGATCTGCCGTTGGATCCCGCAGGCGCTCACGGATACGCCCAAAAGTGCCGCTTTACACTAGGTGCTGTGACGCCGCCGTTTGTGGCAGGAGACGTGATCGGCCGTTACCTGCTGTCGGAGGCGATCGGAGCGGGGTCGGTCGGCGTGGTGTACCGGGCCGTCGGGCCCGACGGCCGCGTGGTGGCGCTGAAGGTTCTGCGCCGTGAGCTCGCTGGGAGTGAGCTCTATCGGCGACGCTTCGAGCACGAGATCCGCGTGGCTCGTGACCTGCGTCACCCGAACCTGGTGCCGGTGCTCGACCCGGTGAGGCGCACGGCGTGCCGTACCTCGCTTCGCAATTCGTCCCCGGTCGTTCCCTGGGCCACCGACTCGCGAGCGATGGGGCGCTGACCGTCGGATCAGGCGCTGCGCGTCACCGCGGACGTCGCGGCCGGTCTCGGCGCCCTCCACGGCAAGCGGCTGGTCCACCGGGACGTGAAGCCGGCCAACATCCTCCTCGCCGAGGACGGAAAGGCTCTGCTCACGGATTTCGGTCTCGCCAAGGGCGAGGCCCTGACCCTGCTGACCGAGCCGGGCCAGCTGCTCGGGACACCCCAGTACCTCGCGCCGGAGCTCATCGACGCCTCCGGTGACGCCTCGCCCGCATCCGATGTGTACGCGCTCGGATGCGTCGCCTACGAATGTCTCGCGGGGCGGCCGCCCTTCGGCGGCCGCACCCTGGAGGTCGCGTTGGCTCATCTGAGCGAGGCGCCGGAGCCGCCCGCGGGCCTTTCCGGCCCGCTCGCCGATGCCGTGCTCATGGCACTGGCCAAGGATCCGGCTGAGCGGCCTCGGACTCCGACGATGTACGCGCATCTTCTTCGGGTCGCCGCGGGCTGATTCGGCCGCTGGCTCTAGGCGATCGCGAACGGCCACGAGGAGTACGTTCGGTTTCCACGTGAGTCGACGAGCGCGACCTGGAGCTTGTAGCGGCCGGCGCCGAGAGAGCCGGCGTTGAGGCCCCGGGCGAGCTGGAACCGGTAGAGGCCGGGCCTGTCAGGATGATTCTGCGTGGTTCCTGCCGCGAAGACCAGGTGGTAGTCGACCGAGGGCAGGCGCTCTCGTACGTCGTAGGCGGCCTGCCAGGGCGTGATCACTCGGCCCTGTTGATTCGCAACGCGCCATCGAACGAGCGCCGGCGTCACAGGGAGCTGGTACCAGGGCGCCGGCGCGCTCATGGCCGGGGCGTCGATGGCCTCGACGACGACGTCGAACGACCCGCGCAGCTCCTCGGGCTCGAGGGCCTCACCGCTCCGCTCGAAGCTGACCCGGGTCGCCGAGGGGCAGGTCCGGTCTGCGTACGGGCCCATCGCTCCCGGCCGCAGCGGGTTGAGGTAGCTACCCGCGCGCCACTCGGCGAAGTGGACGTGCCCCCAGCCGCGGGCGATATGACCGATGATCGTGCGATAGGCCACGACCTGCTGCCCGTCGCTGATCGATGGGACGATGTGCCAGTAGGCGAACGACGCGCCGCTGCCGAGGCGAATCGACACGCTGCGCTTCTTCGCGTGAGCGATACCGGAGGCGGTTGCGTAGACCGCCGTACCGTCCGGCGCCGAGACATCCACGCCGAAGTGGAAGCTGCGCGAGACGGTGCCGTCTCGGCCGTGACCGATCCGTGGGTCGCCGAAGTAGCCCCGCACCGGATGCTGGCCGTGAAACGGCTTCAACGGCCAGCCGTAGCCGGCGGGTGCCGCAGACGTGGGCTCGCGCTGACACGTGTCGTCCGCTGTGACGCGGGGTGCCGGGGTCGGCGACGGCATTGCCTCGGCCGTGGCCGCATCGACCGCGCTTCCGAGCGCGAGCGCCACGAGCGCCACTCGACCGCACCTCGCGAGAACCTTGGAACCTCCCACCGCTCCTCCTCCGCTCGGGGCCGCTCGGTGCGGCCCGGTTGAGGCGGACGGTGCGATCGGGCTCCTGCGTCCCTCTTGCGACGGACTTGCAGCGGTGGTCGCGGACCGCGCGCGACCCACGGCTTGCAGCTGCGTCTTCTAGGGCGGGGCGCTCGTCAGGCGGTCAAGCCCGGCGAGACCGACGTGTCGCGAAGGATCAGCTCGTAGCTGCTACCGAAAACGGCCAGGAGGATAGGGCTCGGTTTCCGCGCGAGTCGCGCACGGCGACCCGCAGCGCATAGTCGCCCGCACGCAGGGAGCCGGCGGAGAAGCCCGTCGCGAGCCGGAACCGGTAAAGGCCGGGCCTGTCGGGATGGTTCTGCGCCGTTCCGTCTACGTAGACGCCGTGGTAATCGGCCTCCGGCAGGCGCTCGCGTACGTCGAAGGCTGTCCGCCAGGGCCTCACCGTGCGGTTGCGCCGGTCGACGATGCTCCAGCGAATCAGCGCCGGGGTCACCGGCAGCTCGAACCAGGGCTGCGGCGCGCTCATGGCCGGCGCGTCTGCGGCCTCGAGGACGATGTCGAACGACCCACGCAGTGCTCGGTAGCGCAGGCGGTTTCCGCGACGCTCGAAGCTCAGCGTTCTTGCGGCTGGACAGGTCTCGTCGGCGTACGGGCCCATGGCTCCCGGGCGCAACGGGTTGACATACACACCGTTGCGCCGCTCGGAGACGTGAACGTGCGCCCAGGGCTTCTCGATGTGGCCGATGACCGTCCGGTAGGCAGTCGCGCGCCGACCACTGCTCACCGCTGGGATCACGTGCCAGTACTCGAGATCCACCCCGTCCGCCCCGTGAATCACGACGACGTCGTCATGGAGCGGATGACGATCGACGGTGCCCGCCACTGTCGCGTAGACCGCAGTCCCATCGGGAGCCGAGACGTCGACGCCGAAATGGAGGCTGCGCGAGGCGCCACCGTTGCCGATCCGCGGGTCGCCGAAGTAGCCCCGTACCGGATGCTGGCGGTGGAACGGCTTCACCGGCCAGCCGTAGGCGGCCTCCTGCTGTGCCTCTCGGCCCGGTCCACAGGTCGGAATTGCTACGTCGAGATCGCGCACGAGCCGGGCATCGGCGTGGATATCGTCGCGGTCGGCCCGTGCCGACACCCGCTGGGGATCGTCGTCCGTGAGCCGCGTTGCCGTGCTCCCCGGCCTGTAGCTCTCGCGGGCGAAGTACGCCTCGACCGCCGGGACCTCACGCTGCGCGGCGATCGTCGTGCCGTCGCGCCCGCCGGTCGGCTGTTCCGCGGGTGGGAGAACGACCGCCAGACCACCGACTGCTGCCAGCCCGGCCGTAACCCGCAGACACTTCGCGAAGAACGCCGAACGCCGCACCGCTCCTCCTCGGCTCGGGGCCGCTCTGTCACGGCCCTTTCGAGGCGGACGGTGCGATCGAGCTCCTGCGCCCCTCTTGCCAAGGACTTGCAGCGGCGGTAGAAGGACCAGCGATGGAGTTCCGCGTCCTCGGGCCGCTTGAGGTCGTCGACGGCGATCGGCCGGTCGATCTCGGTGGCCCACGGCAGCGCGCCCTGCTCGCGATCCTCCTCACGCGCGCGAACCAGGTCGTTCCGCGCGACACGCTCATCGACGCCCTCTTCGGCGAGGAGCCCCGTGAAGCGGCGCGGAATCTCCTCCAGGTCTACGTCTCGCGCTTGAGAAAGGCGCTCGAGCCCGGGCGGGAGCGGCGCAGCGGAGGCAGCATCATCGTGACCCGCGCACCGGGCTACCTCGTGCAAGTCGAGTCGGAGCACCTCGACCTGCACCGGTTCGAGCGGCTTGCCGAGGACGGGCGCCGGGCGCTGGCGGCCGGTGAAGCCGAGCAGGCAGCCGAACGCTTCCGCGAAGCGCTCGCCCTCTGGAGGGGCCCGGCGCTCGCGGACTTCGCCTTCGAGGAGTTCGCGGCCGGAGAGAGCACCCGTCTTGACGAGTTGCGGCTCGCCGTGGTCGAGGACAGAATCGAGGCCGATCTCGCCCGCGGCCTTGACGCGACACTGATCGGGGAGCTCCAGGGGCTCGTCGCGGAGCATCCCCTGCGCGAGCGATCGCGCGGCCAGCTCATGCTGGCGCTCTATCGGGCCGGGCGCCAGGCCGAGGCGCTCGACGTCTATCAGGAGGGACGGCGCCTACTCGTCGAGGAGCTCGGTCTGGAGCCGGGCAGCACGCTTCGCGAGCTCGAACGCGCGATGCTGCAGCAGGACCCGGCGCTCGTGCTCGGCAAGAGCCCTGCGGCCGCTCCGGAGACGGCGGCGGTGCGGCGCATCCTGGTGGTGTCGGACGCCGGCGACGATGCCCTCGAGCTCCTCACCGTCGCCGAGGCGCTGGCCGCAGCGCCGGAGCCTCGCGAGCTGATCCTCGCGCAGCTCGTCCGCGACGCTGCGGAGCTTCGGCTCGCGGCTTCGAGGCTGAACGACGAGCGCGTCCGGTCTCGCAGACCGCGGGCTCCTGGCTCGGTCGACGGCCTTCACCACGACCGACTGGGCCGGTGACGTCCTGCGGCTCACAAGCGAGCAGGAGATCGAGCTGCTGCTGCTCTCGAGACTGCCCGAGGACGACCGTGATGTGGCAGAGGGCGAGCTCGGACGAGTGCTCGAGGAGGCGCCGTGCGACGTCGCCCTGCACGTGGGCGATGGTCTTCGTGCAGCGGGCGCGGTGCTGGTCCCCTTCGGCGGCGCCGATCACGACTGGGCGGCGCTCGAGCTCGGGGCGTGGCTCGCCCGCGCCACCGGGCGGGCTTTGCTGCTGCTCGGCCCGCTGGCGAAGCCGGAGGGAGGCGCCCGGGACGCCAGCCGCCTGCTCGCCCAGGCCTCGCTCATCGTCCAACGCTTCCTCGACGTCGCGGCCGAGCCGTTGCTCACCCCTCCAGGCGTCGACGGGATCGTCGAGGCTGCTTCCGAGGCCGGCATCGTGATCGCGGGCCTCTCGTCGCGCTGGCGTCAGGAGGGGGTCGGCGAGGTCCGGCGCGAGATCGTGCGCCGCGTCGCGCAACCGGTCCTGCTCGTGCGGCGCGGGATCCGCCCCGGGGGGCTCGCGCCGACGGCCACGCTGACCCGGTTCTCCTGGTCGCTGCGGGAGGCCTCCGGGACGGAGGCGTCCGGGGAGTAGCGTGAGCGGGCTCCACTTCGGGCTCATCCTCCCCAACTACGGCGCCCTGCTCGACGCCGAGGAGTTGGCGCGCGTGACCGCTACCGCCGAAGAGGTGGGGCTTGACTCCGCGTTCGTGACCGACCACGTGCTGGTCCCGGCGGAGCATGCGCCCCTGTACGGCAGCATCACCGAGGCCCTCGTCACGCTCGGCTTTCTGATCGGACGGACGCGTCGCATCGAGCTGGGCGTCTCGGCGCTCGTCATCCCGTTGCGCAACCCGTACGTCGTGCTCAAGCAGCTTGCCTCGCTCGACTTTCTCTCGGGCGGGCGGATCGTGACAGCGATCGCAGCGGGCTGGATGGAGGGCGAGTTCCGCACCCTCGGCGCCGACTTCGAGCATCGTGGCAGAGCGACGAACGACTGGATCGAGCTTGCACAGGCGGCGTTCGCCCAGGATCCCGGGCCGCTGGAGCACGGCGGCGCGCTCGGCGTGGAGGACGCCTGGCTCGAGCCGTCCACCGCCCGGCGCGGTGGGCCCGAGCTCTGGGTTGCAGGCGTGTCGCCTGCAACGCTCCGGCGCGCCGCCCGCACCGGCGTGTGGCACCCGGTCGCGCTGCAGCCGCAGGAGCTCGCCCGCATGACATCCGAGTTTCGCCGGCTGTGTCCAGGAGGGCGGGTCGTGATGCGCCTCGGCGTCTACTTCGCCGACGAGCCCAAGCGCATGGCCGTTGACGAGCGCGGACGTCATGCCGTCGCCGGTCCTCCGCAGTGGCTCGCCGAGCAGCTGGTCGAGTACGTCGAGGAGGGCTGCGACGGCTTCGTGCTCAACCTCGGCCACGAGACGCCGGGCCTCGAGGAGCGTGTCCGGCGCTTCGCAGCCGAGGTGCGGCCTCTCGTCGAGGCCTCCGAGCACGCGCTCTAACCGGCCGTCGGCGCCGCAGCAGGCAGTAACGAAGGTAGCTCGGATGGCGCCCGCGTCGCACTGGACCTGTGGGTCGAGCGCCGGCGCGCGATGCCGTGGACAAACGGTCGGCTCGTAAGGACTCTATGAAGACGAGGGTTCTGCCCTTGTCGGTCGTAGGGGTCTTGTGCTTGCCTGAAATAGGGATGTGGAGGAGGATCGCAGCGCTGCTGGCGCTGCTCGCAGTGGTCCTGCCGGCCTCGGCTTCGCCGGCGGCGGCACGCGAGCTGATGCCGGGCGTGACCTACACGCGCAAGGTCGAGTTTGTGCGCGGGAGGCAGGTCGTCGTCCACGTCGTGACAGCGCCGAAGCCGGGCGGTCTCTACCGCCTGGCGCCCGTCATGACGGACGGCTCGGTAACGGTGGCGGAGCGCGTCTCGACCATGCAGAAGCGGCTCTCGGCTTCCGCGACGACGGTCGGCGTGAACGGCGACTTCGGTAACATCCGGCAGGGCTACCCGTCGGGAATCGTGCTGCGCGACGGCGTGCTGCACGCGCGGCCGTCGAGCAGCCGTTCGTCGCTCGGGATCGGCCTCGACGGGGTCCTCCGGCTGGCGCGGGTGGGGTTCTTCGGCACCTGGGACATCGGCGAGGACGGCCGTCAGGCCCTGGCGCAGTTCAACCGTCCGCTGGAGGGCCCCGGCGTTGGCCTGTTCACGCGGAACTGGGGCGGGAGGACGCCGACGGCGCGGAATGCGCTCGACGTGGTGCTCAGCGGCGTGCCTGCAGCTGCGCCCAACGTCGATCTGGGCGGCCAGGTGGTCTCGGTGAGATCCGGCGGCGGCACGTCGATTCCGGCGGACGGAGCCGTTCTCCAGGCCCGCGGCTCGTGGCGTCAGCAGGTTGCCGGGGCGACGGCGGGCATGCCGTTCGTCGCGAAGCTGATCCTCAAGCCGTGGTGGGATCAGGTCGCCGATGCGATCGGCGGCGGCCCGGCGATCGTGCGCCGGGGACGGATCTCGTTGCCGACCACGGAGCAGTTCAGCTCCTACCAGCTCCTGCCCCGTCATCCGCGCACGGCCGTGGGGCAGCTCGGCAACGGCCGAATCGTCCTCGTCGCGGTCGACGGCCGCAGCTCGCGAAGCGCCGGCATGACGATGCGCGACCTGGCGAAGGCGATGGTCGATCTCGGCGTCGTGACGGGGATGGCGCTCGACGGCGGCGGCAGCACGACGCTCGCGTTCGACGGCGACGTACTGAACAGGCCCTCGGACGGCGTCGAGCGGCGGGTCACGAACTCGCTGATGGTTCTCTACTACGGCGCCTACGCGGCACCCCCGGCGGCGAACGTCGTGTCGCCGAACGGAGACGGTGTCGCGGAGGGGCAGCGCCTGTCGTACAAGCTCGTGCGACCGTCGACGGTGGACGTCCGGCTCGTCGGCCCGGGCGGCGGGCGGGCGATCGAGCAGACCGGCCAGCGCGGGCCGGGAACCTACCGGTTCGAGCCGGATGCGAAGGGCCTCGCGGAAGGCAGGTGGCGCTGGGTGATCGACGCCGTCGACGAGGAGGGAAACTCGAGCAGGCCCGACGCGAGTTCTGGGTCAACAACACGCTCGGCTTCCTCGAGCTCTCGAAACGGCACGTGAAGCGCGGGGCGCAGCTCGGCGTCGAGTTCACCCTCGATCACGACGCGCGCGTGGGCGTGACCGTCGAGAAGGCGGCGGGCGGCGTCGTCCGCACCCTGCTCTCGCAAGCGCGGCAGCAGGGCGAGGTGGACCTCACCTGGAACGGGCGCACCGGGGCCGGCGCCAGGGTCGCGCCGGGCCGGTACCTGGTGCGGGTGCGGGCGCGGAACCGCCTCGGTCCCGTGGAGCTGCTCGAAGGCTTCACGGTCGGCGCCGCCAGGGCCTGAGGCTACAGTTCCGCCCGTGAGCGGCATCACTGACGCCCTGACGGGTGCGATCGGGGACGCCGGTGTATATGCCGTCTTCGCGCTGATGTTCGTCGACGCGATCCTGCCGGCCGGGAGCGAGATCGTGATGCTCTACGCGGGTGCCGTTGCGGCCGGCGCGTTCCCGGACAGCCAGGTGACGCTGTTCGGGGTCGAGATCGAGTCGACCGCGTGGGGGTATGTCGTGATGTCGCTCGCGGGCGCCCTCGGGTACTGGCTCGGCTCGCTGCTCGGCTGGGCGATCGGGCTCTACGGCGGCCATCCGCTCGTGTTGCGCTACGGGCGTTACGTCCATCTGGACAAGGACAAGGTGGACCGCGCCGAGGTGTGGTTCGACCGCCACGGCGATGCAGCCGTCTTCTGGGCGCGCAACGTTCCCGTGGTCCGCTCGTTCATCTCGATCCCGGCCGGCGTCTTCGAGATGCGCTTCGCGCCCTATGCGCTGTACAGCCTGCTCGGATCCCTGCCGTGGGCCTTCGGCTTTGCTGCGGCCGGTGTCGCGCTCGGTAGTAGCTGGGAGCGCGTCCACGACAGCTTCCGCTGGGTCGACTACGTCGTGGTCGGGTTGATCGTCGCCGGCATCGCCTATCTGATCGTCCGTACCGTGCGGCGGAGGGCCCGGCGCCGTGCGGAGCCTCCGGAAAAACGGGTTGGGAGCTGAGAGCTGGAGTAGACTGGCCGCTCGTGGGTATACCGCTCGTTGACGTGCCCGCGCAATACGCGCCGCTTCTCGGCGAACTCGAGGACAGGATCACGGAGGTCATCTCCTCCGGCCGGCTGATCCTGGGCCCGAACGTGGAGGCCTTCGAGCGGGAAACGGCTGCCTTTCTCGGTGCGCCGGAGGCGATCGGGGTGGCGAACGGAACCGACGCGATCGTGCTCGTGCTCGAGGCGCTCGGCATCGGCCGCGGCGCCGAGGTCATCTGCCCGTCCTTCACGTTCTACGCGACGGCCGAGGCGATCGCGCGGGTCGGCGCAATCCCGGTGTTCTGCGACATCGACCGCTCGACGCTGAACCTCGATCCGCGAGACGTGGCTCGACGCGTCACCGAGCGCACGAAGGCGATCGTCGCCGTGCACCTGTTCGGCCGGCCGGCGCCGATCCAGGACTTGCCGGACGGAATCCCGGTGATCGAGGACACGGCCCAGGCTTTCGGGGCGGTGCTCGGCGGACGCCGGACGGGAACGTTCGGCGTAGCAGGAACCTTCAGCTTCTTCCCGACGAAGAATCTCCCCGCGCTCGGTGACGGCGGCCTCGTCGCGACCGCCGACCCTGCGCTTGCAGACCGGATCCGCCTGTTGCGCTTCCACGGATCGCGCGACAAGCAGGTCTTCGAGGTCTTGGGCTACAACTCGCGTCTCGACGAGCTCCAGGCGGCCGCGCTGCGGGTGCTCCTGCCGCACGTCGACACGTGGAACCGGTCGCGGCGGGAGGCTGCCGCCCGCTACTCGGCGCTCGGTCTCGGGCAGGTGTGCGAGCTGCCGCCCGACGATCCGGGCCACGTCTACCACATGTACGTCGTTCGCTCGCCCGAGCGCGAGCTGATCGCCGCGGCGCTGCGCAGCGCCGGCATCGGCTGCGCCGCCTACTACGTGAGGCCGCTCCACCTCCAGCCGGTCTTCGGCAGCCTGGGCTATGCCCCCGGCTCGCTGCCGGAGACGGAGAAGGCGGCCCGCGAGAACCTGGCCTTGCCGCTCTGGGCGGGAATCGGCGCGGACGTGCAGAAGACCGTCGCGGAATGTGTGCTCCGCGCCGTCCGGGAAAGAGCCGCATGAGGTTCGGCACCCGCAGCCAGCTGTGGCAGATGGCGGTGGACGCGGGCCTGATCGCCGGCGCCTGGTACCTGGCCTACTGGCTGCGCTTCGACCACGGGATCCCGTCTCCCTACAGCCGGCTGTTCGAGCAGACGATCTACATCGTCGTTCCCCTCAAGCTGGCGGTCTTCATCCTCTTCGGGCTCTACAGCCACTGGTGGCGCTACGTGTCGATCCGCGACATGTGGTCGGTGCTCCGGGGCGTCGTCGTCGCGTGCCTGATCGCCGCGCTTGCGATCTATCTCATCAATCCCGTTCCCGGATTCCGGGTGCCGCGCGGCGTGTTCGCGCTCGACCTGCTCCTGCTGCTCGGCTTCGTCGCCGGGGTCCGCCTGCTGGCGCGCACCATCCTCGAGCGTCCCGGGCCCAGAGCGCTCGTCGCACGCGGGAAAGAGGCGCTCATCGTCGGGGCCGGGGACGCAGGCCAGCTGATCGTCCGCGAGATGCTGCGCAGCCCCGCGCTCGGCTACACGCCGATCGGCATCGTCGACGACGACTCGCGCAAGCGGCGGCTGCGGCTTCACGGGATCAAGGTCGTCGGGACGACCGCCGAGCTGCCGGAGATCATCGCGGACCTGCGCCCCGCCGAGGTCATCATCGCCATCCCGTCCGCCGCAGGCGAGACGAGGGCCAACATCGTGGCCGCCTGCCGGGACGCCGGCGTCCCCGTCAAGACCCTTCCGTCGGTCTACGAGCTGATCGCGGACGATCTCCAGCTCGCGCGCCAGCTTCGCGAGGTTCAGGTGGAGGACGTGCTGGGGCGCGAGGCGGTCGAGCTCGACGTCGAATCGGTGGCCTCGTATCTCGCGGGCCAGACGGTGCTCGTCACCGGCGCCGGCGGCTCGATCGGCGCGGAGCTGTGCCGCCAGATCGCCGCCGTGGGGCCCGAGCGGCTCGTGCTGATCGAGCACTCCGAGACAGCGCTCGTCGAGATCGCGCGTGAGCTGGTGCAGGAGCGCCGCTTCTCCGCCGTCGCGCGGGTGCTGGCAGACGTCAAGAACCAGACAAAGATGCGCCAGGTCTTCGAGCGCTACCGGCCGAGCGTCGTCTTCCACGCGGCCGCCTACAAGCACGTACCCCTCATGGAGGCCAATCCGATCGAGGCCGTGCGCAACAACGTGATCGCCACCAAGGTGATGGCGGAGGTCGCGGCTGAGTTCGAGGCCCGCGCCTTCGTGCTCGTCTCGACGGACAAGGCGGTCAATCCGACGAACGTGCTGGGCCAGACGAAGCTGGTCTGCGAGTGGATCGTGCACAGCTCGGCGCTCGACGAAGGCAACCACGACGAGGTTCCTGGCCGTGCGCTTCGGCAACGTGCTCGCGTCATCCGGCAGCGTGATCCCGCTCTTCCGGCGCCAGATTGCACGCGGCGGCCCCGTCACGGTTACCCACCACGAGATGACCCGGTACTTCATGACGATCCCGGAGGCTGCGCAGCTGATCGTCCAGGCCGGTGCGATCGGCGAGTCGGGAGACGTCTTCGTGCTCGACATGGGCGAGCCGGTGAAGATCCTCGACCTCGCGCACAACATGATTCGCCTCTCCGGCAAGGAGCCGGGCCGGGACATCGCGGTCGAGTTCATCGGCCCCCGCCCGGGCGAGAAGCTGCACGAGGAGTTGTGGGCCGACGGCGAGGAGGCCTCGCCGACCTCGCACCCGAAGATCCGGCGCGCGTCGGCGGTGAACGTCGATCCGGCCTTGCTCGAGGAAGAGCTCGCCGAGTTGGCCCGCCTCGTCGAGAGCGGTGACACGCTCGAGCTGGTCGCGCGACTCGGCGCAGTCGCGTCGAGCCCGCACAGGATCGCCGTGGAGAGCGAGGAGCCTGTTCAGTAGCTCCGATCCGGAGAGCATCCTCTCCGGGCTCAACGACGCGCAGCGGCGGGCGGCCGAGCTCGTTCGCGGTCCGGTCTGCATCCTGGCCGGCGCCGGCTCGGGAAAGACGACCACGATCACGCGTCGGATCGCCTACCAGGTGGCCACAGGTGCGTTCTCCGCGTCCGCCATCCTCGCGGTCACCTTCACCGACAAGGCGGCCGGCGAGATGCGGGCGCGTCTCGAGGCGCTCGGCGTGCGCGGGGTCCGCGCGCGCACCTTCCACTCCTCCGCCCTGGCGCAGCTGCACCACCTTGTCCCCGGCACCGGCGAAATCCTTCCGTCCAAGGCGCTGTGGCTTCGTCAGATCGCGAACGGGCTACCCGTCCCGTACCGGTTTCGTCCCGCGGCCGACCTGGCCACCGAGATCGAGTGGGCACGGAACCGCCGCCTGACACCGGCCACGTACTCCGACGGGCTGGACGGACACGAGCCGCCTATCCCCGTCGACCTGATGCTCCGGGTCTTTCGTCGCTACGAGGAACGGAAGCAACGCGAGGGAAGGATCGATTTCGAGGATGTGCTCGAGCTGCTCGTTCGTTTCTACGATGCTCACCCCGCTGCGGCCGAGCGTTTCCGGGCTCGCTGCGCGGCGATCACCGTGGATGAGTACCAGGACGTCAACCTGCTCCAGCAGGCGCTGCTCGACCACTGGCTCGGCGACAGAGACGAGCTCTGCGCGGTGGGTGACGATTACCAGGCGATCTACTCGTTCACCGGGGCGACGCCGCACTATCTCCTGGAGCTGCCGAAGCGCTTCCCGAACGCGGCCGTGGTGCGGCTCGAGACGAACTACCGGTCGACGCCGCAGGTGCTCGCGGTGGCGAACAGGCTTGTGCCGGCGCTCGGCGGGGCGCGGAAGGAGCTTCGGCCGATCGCCGACAACGGGCCCGAGCCCATTCTCCAGGTCTCCGACGACGAGGGCGGCTGGATTGCGCAGCGCATCGCCGAGCTCCATCGCGACCAGCGAGTTCCCTATGAGGAAGTTGCGATCGTCTACCGCGTCAACGCACGCTCGGAGGACTTCGAAGAGGCGCTTGCCGACGCCGGCATTCCCTACCAGGTGCGCGGGGGAGCGTTCCTCTCGCGGCCCGCGGCGCGCTCGGTACTCCGGCGACTCGGTCGCGACGTCGACATGCCCGCCCGCACGGCGACCGCCGAGGCCGCACAGCTCGACGGCTTGCTCGACCAGTTGCCCGAAGGTCTCGGCGAAGAGGAAAGGACCCGGCAGGCTGATCTGCGCCGTCTCGTGCAGCTTGCCGATGCGTTCGACGGCTCCGCCGCGGACTTCGCCGCCGACCTCGCGCGCCGCTTCGGCAGCGAGGGCGAGGGTCGTGGCGTCCACCTGCTGACCTACCACCGGGCCAAGGGGCTCGAGTGGGACGCCGTGTTTCTCCCCGCTCTCGCAGCAGGCGAGCTCCCGGCGCGGCAGGCCAAGACGAAGACGGCGATCGACGAGGAACGCCGCCTGCTGTATGTCGGAATTACGCGGGCACGGCGATTCCTTCTCCTGTCGCGTCCGGCGAAGGCGAAGCCGAGCCCGTTTCTCGCGGAGCTTGGTCTCGAAGGTCGCTCGAAGCGCCGCGCCTCGGCGCCGGGCGGGCGCGAAGGCGCCGGTCGAGCAGCCACGAGCGACCCCGACGGTCCGTTCGGCGCCCTCAGAGCGTGGCGGAAAGAGCGGGCGCAAGCGGACGAGGTTCCCGCCTACGTTGTCTTTCACGATCGAACCCTGGAGGAGCTCGCAGCGCGCCTGCCCCGGCACAAGGGCGAGTTGTTGGACGTTCCGGGCGTGGGGCCCGCGAAGGTCGAACGCTACGGGGATGAGGTGCTTGCGGTGCTCGCGCGCTTCGGGGCCTCGTAGGCAGCCGGCGCGCCGCACCCTCTCGTGCGCGCGTTCGTCGAGGCGGCAGGAGATCTCTAGCCGCGCGCTGCGGGGAGGGCCGACAGCAGCAGCTCCAGCAGCTCAGCAGGGTCCCGGCGCACCCGCGCAGCGGCATCTTCGTGCCGTGTGAGCTCCAGCTCGGCCGGGTCGCGCAGTTGCCTGAGCCGCCCCTCGCGGATCAGCTGCTCGTCCACGCCTCCGAGCCGGCCCGCGAAGGTCGTGTACACGGGAACGCCGAGTGCCGCCGCCTCACGGTTCATCGTGCCGCCCGCGGAGACGACGAGATCCGAGAGCGCGATCAGGCTCTGCGCGTCGACCGCGCGATCGGGAAGCAACAGGGAGGGCAGAGCGAGCCGCCGGATCGAGTCTCGCTGCTCGGCGGTCCTGGGCAGGACGACCGCACGGACACCCTCGTCGGTGCCGAGGCGGTCGAGGACACGCGGGAGGAGGGTATTGGCGATGCCGGCGTGATAGAGCGCGACGTCGGCCGGCGTCCGCACGACGACGAGGACCCGGCTCCGCTCGACCCCGAGGGCGTCCAGGACGCCCGGATCGGGCTCGAAGTCGGACAGGTAGTACTCCTCCTTCAGGCCGGGATAACGAAGGAGCTTCGGCGGGCGCAGCCCATATCCGGAGAGACGCTCGGCGGGGATCGCCTCGGGGACGACGACCCGCGTGGCGGCCCGGCAGCCGAGCTGGTGCTGGAGCGCCGCGAACTCGTAGTCGAACGTGGTCGTGCTGGGGATGCCGAGGCGTCGCGCGGTGAGCGTGAGCTCGTGAGAGCCGTGCGCGAGCGCGATGTCGAAGCGGCGGTCGCGCGCGAATCGGTAGAGCGCGGGGAGCCGCGAGGCCATCGCCTGCAACTTGCCGAGCCGTCCTCCTCCGCCGTGGGCTCCCATAAGCTCGGCCGGGATCCCGTGCAGCTCGAGCAGCCCCACGGTCTGGGCGTAGTGCCGTGACGTCACCTCGACCTCGGCGCCCCGCTCCCGCAACAGGCCGATCAACGGGCGGAAGACCAGGACGTGAGCAGGGGCGGTGATGTCGATCCAGACGCGCACGGGCTGAGTCTAGGCGGGCCCGGCGCCGTCGAGGCTCCAGTCGGCCGCCTCGCCCCGAAGGCATGCTGCGATGCCGGACACTCCATCTGCGGGATCCAAGGTATAATGGTTGCTTATGGATACGCGGCAGCTGGCGGCGTTCTGCGCGGTGGTCGAGCGGCGAAGCTTCTCCCAGGCGGCGGAACGACTGGGTGTCACCCAACCGGCCGTCAGCATGCAGGTGCGCACGCTCGAGGAGCGCGTCGGGCAGCGTCTGCTCGACCGCTCCGGCCGTCGCGTCGAGCCCACCGAAGCGGGTTGGCGCCTGTACCGGGGCGCGCAGCGGTTGCTGCTGGCCGAGGAGGAGCTGTGGAACGACTTCGACGCCGACGAGCAAGCTCCGCTGCGCGGCCGCCTGGCCGTCGGCGCCTCGACGGGCCCCGGCGGGCGGCTCGTACCGCTTCTGGTCTGTGAGTTCGCGCGCGAACACCCGGCGGTCGAGGCCGAGCTCGTCATCTCCGACACACAGTCGGTGATCGACCGCGTGGCCGAGCGGGAACTGGAGCTCGGCATCGTGGGCGCCTCACGCCGGGCGCGGGGCCTCGAGTTCGAGCCGCTCGTGCGCGACGAGATCGTGCTGGCCGTTCCTCCCGGCCACCGCTTCTCCGGCCGGACGCTCGAGCCCGGGCAGCTCGCAGAGGAGACACTGCTCGACATGCAGGAGGGTGCCGGCGTACGCCGGGTCGTCGAGCAGGAGCTGCGCCGGCGCTCGCTACGCCTCGCCCCGCGAGCGCGGGTCGAGCTCGGGCTGCAGGAGTCGGTCAAGAGCGCGGTCGCCGCAGGCTTCGGCGTCGGGTTCATCTCCCGCAACGCGATCGAGGACGAGCTTGGAGCCGGAACGATTGCCGCCGCGCGCGTGGAGGGCCTCGAGCCCGCCCGCCAGATCTACCTCGTCCGCTCGACTGCGCGGGTTCCCACGCGTGCCGCCGAGGCATTCGCAGGCTTTGCGCGGGAACGGGCCGCCGAGCTCGGACGGGAGCGGCCGTGATCGTCCGCTGGGGCCTCGACCAGCTTCCGGCCGTCCTCGCCGAGCTCGAGGTCGATCGACCGTTGCTCGTCGCCACCGGGCGCTTCGCCGACATCGAGCTGCCGCTCGAGCTCCCGCCCGAGCAGCGCTTCGCCGGCGTACGGCCCCACGCGGACGTCGCGGGGGTCGAGGCCGCCACGGCCGCGGCGGCGGATGCGGACGGGCTCCTCGCCGTCGGCGGCGGCAGCGCGATCGACACCGCGAAGGCGGTCTCGGCCGAGACCGGGCTTCCGGTGATCTCGGTGCCGACCACGTACTCCGGGGCCGAGTGGACGAAGGGCTTCGGGAGCCGCGACTCCTCGACGGGCGAGAAGCGCCAGGGCGTCGGCGCACGCACGGTGGCGATCGTCTACGAGCCACGGCTGACGCTCGATCTGCCGCACGCCCAGACGTGTGGGACCGCGCTGAACGCGCTCGCGCATTGCGCGGAGGGGCTCTACGGTCCCGAGCGGAGCGACGTCACGGACCGGGACGCGATCGCCGGCGCCCGCCTGATCTCGGGCCTCCTGCCCGAGGTGGTGGAGCGCCCCGACGACCTGGAGGCGCGCTCCGGCCTGCTGGAAGGCGCCATGCACGCCGGCGCAGCGATGGCAGCCGGCACGGGCGTCGGGCATGCGATGGCGCAGGCTCTCGGAGGGCGCTACGGCCTGCCGCACGGCGCCATGAACGCCGTGTGTCTCCCGGGCGCGCTGCGCTTCAACGCTCCCGTGGTGGCAGACGCGCTCGAGCGCCTCGGGGAAGCGATGGGACACGGCGAGCCGATCGCGAGGGTGGAGACGCTCGCGGGGCTCGGGGGCTTCGGCGGCCTGCGGGAGTTCGGCGTGCCGGAGGACGAGCTGCGCAGCGTGGCGGAGGCGGCCGCCGCGCGTTCCGGCGCCCGCGCAAACCCTCGTCCCGCGCCGCCGGAGGCGATCGAGGAGATCCTGCGCGGCCTCTGGTAGCGGTCACGCAACGAGCCGGCGGAGCCGGCTCAGCCGTGACGGGGAGGCCCGCGGAGCGGGCCGGTCAGAGCGCGTCGCGCGTTAGGAGCTATAAGGTTTTCTAATGCTTGGCATTAGGGCGACTGGTGGTACCCTGAAGCGGTGCCGCAACGCCTTTCCTTCGACGTGCTCGTAGTCGGGAGCGGGGCCTCGGGTCTCGCGGCCGCGGTCTCCGCCGAGCGTGCCGGAGCCCGCGTCGGCCTCGTGACGAAAGGCGCCCTCCAGTCCTGCAACTCCGCGAAGGCGCAGGGCGGCATCCAGGCGGCACTGGGCGAAGACGACTCGCCTGAGCTCCACGCGGAGGACGTCTGGAAGAGCTCGCACGAGACCGCCGATCGCGACCTCGTCGGAGATCCTGACCTCCGAGGCCCCCGACGCGATTCACTGGCTCGAGGGACTCGGGGTGGCTTTCACCCGGGAGAACGGCGGTCATAATGCGACGTACCGGCTCGCGCGCTGCGGCGGCGCGAGCCGGAAACGTCTTCTGCAGGTCGGCGACCGCACGGGACACGCGATCACGACCGCCCTGCGGGACGCCTACACGTCGTCCGACGGGCACGAGCCTTCCGAACACGCCGCTCGCCGCGCTCATGCGACGGCGAGAACGGATTCGTCGCGTCGTGCCGTGAGAAGGACGGCACGACGAAGGAGATCGATGCGGGCGCCGTGGTGCTGGCGGCCGGGGGCCGCTGCTTCCGTGAGGCGCAGGAGCGAGGCGAGCTCTCGACGAATCACCCGGGGGCGACCGGAGAGGCGACCGTGATCGCGATGGAGCTCGGCGCGGAGGCCCGCGATCTCGATGCTCTTCAGTACCACCCGAACGGCGGCGCCTGGCCCGCGGGCATGCAGGGCTACTCGATCCCCGAGACGACCCGCGCCTACGGAGCGCAGCTGCTCAACGCCGCGGGGGAGCGCTTCGTCGACGAGCTTTCTCCGCGTGACGTCGTGTCCGATGCCATCTTCCGCGAGGTGGAGGAGGGCCGCGGCGTCGAGTCTCCGGACGGACGACCGGCCGTCTGGCTCGACACGACTCGGATACCCGAGCGCGACGCGGACATCTCACTCCCGTACATGCTGCGCCGCTACCGGGCGGCGGGCGTCGACCCCCTTGCGGAGCCGATTCTCACCTACCCGGTGCTCCACTACCAGAACGGCGGCCTCGTCATCGACGCTCACGGGAAAACGACCGTCGACGGGCTCTTCGCCTGCGGTGAGATCGCAGGCGGGGCGCACGGCCGCAACCGGATGATGGGCAACAGCCTGCTCGAGTGCTGCGTGTTCGGGCGACGCGCGGGGCAGGCCGCCGCGGAGGCCGCCCGGTGATCGCGAAACCCGTAGGGGCCGGATCTCATCCGGCCCGGAAGTGAGGGCCGAGATGGCTGTGACAACCGATCTCGAGAAGATCCTGGAGGACGCTGCCGCGTACCTCTACGTCTGGGCGCTCAAGGACATCCCGCAGGATCTGCGCGACGCGCTCAAGGCTGCGCGCGAGCGCGAGACGTCGACCTCCGGTCAGCGCGTTCTCGACACGATCCTGCGCAACGTCGAGGTGGCGGACACGGAGAAGAACCTCGTCTGCCAGGACACCGGCATCGCGGTCTACTACTGCCGGGTGGGCGAGCACTTCCCGCTGCACCCGGCCCGGATCTACCAGGCGCTCTACGACGGCACCGAGCGGGCAACGATCGAGCACCCGCTGCGGTCGAACACGGTGCACACGCTCACGCGCGAGAACACGGGCCAGAACGTCGGCTACCGCGTGCCGATCGTCCACTGGGACTTCGTCCAGGACTGGGACGGCCTCGACGTCAAGTGCGTCCCGAAGGGCTCCGGATCCGAGAACATGAGCTTCCTGAAGATGTGCGTTCCCGCCGACGGCGTGGCGGGAGTCAAGCGCTTCGTGCTCGACTCGATCGTCGGGGCCGGCGGCAAGCCGTGCCCGCCCGGCATCGTGGGCGTCGGGATCGGCGGCTCCGCCGACTACGCGATGCACCTCGCCAAGGAGGCCATCGCGCGGCCGGTCGGGACGCGCAACCCGGACCCGGACGCGGCGAAGCTCGAGGTCGAGCTCTGCGAGCTGCTGAACGAGACCGGCATCGGGCCGATGGGCCTCGGCGGCGACGTGACCGTGCTGTTCGTCCACGTCGAGCACGCCGACACTCACATGACGCTCAACCCGGTCGCGGTCAACTACCAGTGCTGGGCGGCCCGGCGCGCGACGGCTCACGTCGCGGCCGACGGGGCCGTCGAGTACGACCGGGAGGCCTGAGATGGTGGCCGAGCATCGCATGTCGTTCCCCTGCACGGAGGAGCAGATCCGCGAGCTGCGTGCAGGCGACTCGGTGACCGTCGACGGGCACGTGATCGGGATCCGCGACCGCACGCAGATCCGCATGTTCGATCACGGGCAGAAGCCGGAGATGGACCTGACCGGAGCGCTCCTGCTCCATACCGCGCCCAACGTCCGGCGGCTCGAAGACGGGCGTTACGAGAAGCTCTGCATCGGCACGACGACGAGCGCGCGGATGGTGCGCTTCACGGAGGGGCTCGGGCGCGACTACGGCGTGCGGGCCGTCTGCGGCAAGGGCGGTCTTCCCGACGAGGCAATCGAGCCGATGAGCCGCCTGGGCATGGTGTACTTCGCGATCGTCGGCGGGGCGGCGGCGCTCGAGACGACCCAGATCGAGGAGATCGAGGAGGTCGAGTGGGAGGATCTGATGCCCGAGTGCCTCTGGAAGTTCCGCGTGCGGGATTTCGGGCCACTCACGGTCGGAATCGACTCGCACGGCTCGTCCGTCTACCACGACGTCCAGGAACAGGCCAAGAAGCGACTGGAGGACCTCTATGCCCGCCTCTAACGGACCGGACGGATTCCTCGATGTACCGGCGCGGTCGCCGAAGCCGCGCACTTCCGGCCTGACTCACGTCATGGACAAGGGGCTGAACCTTCGCGAGATCGAGGGTCTCTTCGACACCGCGGGCGACTACGTCGACATCGTGAAGCTCGGCTGGGGCACCTCGTACGTGACCCAGAACCTCGAGAAGAAGATCGCCCTCTACCGGTCGCTCCAGTCGCCGGTCGTCTGTGGCGGCACGCTCTTCGAGGCGGCGGTAGCGCTCGGCAAGCTCGACGAGTACCGGCGCTGGCTCTCCGAGAACCGCTTCTCCCACGTGGAGATCTCGGACGGGGTGATCGAGCTTCCCCGCGAGCGCAAGCTCGAGCTGATTGCCGACCTCGCGAGAGACTTCGTCGTCCTCTCGGAGGTCGGCTCCAAGGACGCCGAGGTCGTGTTCCCGCCCTACCAGTGGGTCGACTGGATCCGGGAGGAGCTGGACGCCGGCGCCTGGAAGGTGATCACCGAGGGACGTGAGGGAGGCACCGCGGGCATCTACCGGCCGACCGGGGAGATGCGGACCGGGCTCATCGACGAGATCGCCCACTCCATCGAGTTCGGCGACGTCATCTTCGAGGCGCCCACGAAGTCGGCCCAGGCCTGGTTCGTGAAGCACTTCGGGCCCGAGGTCAACCTCGGCAACATTCCGCCCGACGAGGTCATCCCGCTCGAGACGCTGCGCCTCGGGCTGCGGGCCGACACCTTGAAGGAGGTCTTGCTCCGTGAGACGCAGCCGGTGTGAGAAGCGCTCGGGCCGGATGAGATCCGGCCCCTACACCTGCTGTGGCTCGGAGGTCTCTGTAGGGGCCGCATCTCATGCGGCCCTCCTGCCGGGGGCGCGATGACGACGCAGCTCTCCCTCTCGCCGCGCGAGCTCGATTCGCTCTCGGCCCCCGAGCTCATCCGGTGGGCGCACGCCGAGTTCGGCGAACGTCTCTGCCTCACCTGCTCCTGGCAGAAGCAGTCCTCGGTTCTCGTCCACATGGTCGTGGCCGAGCTCGGGCTCGAGATGGACGTCGTCGAGCTCGACACCCACCTGTTCTTCCGAGAGAGCTACGAGACGAGGGAGCGGCTCGTCGAGCGCTACGGGCTCTCGCTCATCCGGCCCGAGATCATCACGGTGGCCAGACAGCATGCGACCGAGGGCCCGAACCTCTGGGAGACGGATCCCGACCGCTGCTGCCACGTGCGGAAGGTGGAGCCCCTCATCACGGCGCTCCGGCCCTATGATGCGTGGATCTCGGGGATCCGGCGCGGCCAGTCCCCGAGCCGGGCCGGCATTCCGAAGGTCATCTGGTCCGAGCGCTACGGCGTCTGGAAGATCCATCCGCTCGCGGACTGGGACGAGTCGGACGTCTGGGGCTACGTCATGGCCAACGACATCCCGTACAACCCGCTCCACGACGCCGGCTACCGGTCGATCGGCTGCATTCCCTGCACCCGCCCGACCCAGCCGGACGAGGAGGAGCGGGCGGGACGCTGGGCGGGCTCCGACAAGCTCGAGTGCGGGATCCACGTCGACGACTGCGATCCGCCTGCTGCAAACGACTGAGCCGTTCGTTCCACAACGACACAAAGGACGCCGATGACAGACCACATCCATCCCGTCGAGCATCCCGAGTCCGAGCGGGTTGCCGGCGGTGGCTTCACGCTCTGGTTCACGGGGCTTTCCGGCTCGGGCAAGAGCACGATCGCGCACCTCGTCGGCCCCGAGCTCGAGGCGCGCGGAAAGATCGTCGAATACCTCGACGGCGACGTCGTGCGAACCCAGCTCTCGAAAGGGCTCGGGTTCTCGAAGGAGGACCGCGACACGAACATCGAGCGGATCGGCTGGGTCGCCGCGCGTCTCACACGGCACGGCGCAGCTGTGATCGCCGCGGCGATCTCTCCGTACGCAGAGACGCGGCAGGCCGCGCGCTCGATGGTCGAGCAGTACGGCCCGTTCGTCGAGGTGCACGTGAGCGCGTCGGTGAACGAGTGTGCGCGCCGCGACGTCAAGGGGCTCTACGCGAAGGCTTTCGCGGGCGAGATCAAGGGCTTCACCGGAGTGGACGACCCGTACGAGCCACCGGAGGCGCCGGAGATCCTGCTCGACACCGAGGCGCAGGAGCCGGAGGAGAGCGCCCGCCTCGTGGTCGCGCGCCTCGAGGAGCTCGGGTTGATCCCGGCCGGGATCGCGGCGTGAGCACGGCCCTCGAGCCGCACCTGATCGCGCCCCACGGCGGCGAGCTCGTCGAGCGCTTCGGGGAGCGCCCGGACGGCGTGGACGGGCTGGAGACGGTTGCGCTGACGCCGCGCGAGCTGGCCGACCTCGACATGATCGCCTCCGGGGCGCTGTCCCCGCTCGGCGGCTTCCTCGGCCGCGAAGACTACGAGCGCGTGATCGACGATATGCACCTGACGAGCGGGCTGCCCTGGGCGCTGCCGGTGTGCCTCGCGATCCCGGAGGCGCCGAAGGGCGATCGGGTCTGCCTCACCGACGAGGCCGGCACACCACTGGCGGCGCTCGACGTCGAGGAGGTCTACCCGTACGACAAGCAGCGTGAGGCCGAGCGGTGCTTCCGGACGACCGATGCCGACCATCCCGGCGTGGCGCGCCTCTATGCCCAGCACGACCTGTACCTCGCGGGCCGTGTGACGGTCTTTCTGCGGCAGCCGCCGCCGTTTCCCGAGCTTGCGAAGGACCCCGGCGAGACGCGGGCGCTGTTCGCCGAGCGCGGGTGGCGGCGCGTCGTCGGCTTCCAGACGCGGAACCCGATCCACCGCGCGCACGAGTACCTGACCAAGTGCGCGCTCGAGACCGTTGACGGGCTGCTGCTGCACCCGCTCGTGGGCGAGACGAAGTCCGACGACGTCCCTGCCGCGGTGCGGGTCGAATGCTACCGCGTGCTGCTCGACGGCTATTACCCGCGGGACCGCGTCGTCATCTCCGCCTTCCCGGCGGCGATGCGCTACGCGGGCCCGCGCGAGGCGATCTGGCACGCGATCTGCCGCAAGAACTACGGCTGCTCCCACTTCATCGTCGGTCGTGACCATGCCGGCGTCGGCAGCTACTACGGCACGTACGACGCGCAGCTGATCTTCGACGAGCTCGCTCCGCACGAGCTCGACATCGAGCCGATGTTCTTCGAGCACTCGTTCTGGTGCAAGGTCTGCGGCCAGATGGCGACCCCGAAGAGCTGCCCGCACGGCGGCGACGACCACGTCTTTCTCTCGGGCACGAAGGTCCGGGAGCTGCTCGCGGCCGGAGAGCTGCCGCCGGCCGAGTTCTCCCGGCCCGAGGTGGCCGAGATCCTGATCCGCGCCTCTCGGGAGTAGCGTCGCTGTGCCTCGCTCGGACGAGGCGGAGTCCCGGACGTAGAATCGCCGCGCCTTGCCGCGGATCGCAGTCACCGTCGTCGTGCTCGTCCTCGTGGCCGGCACGGCGGCGGCGTTCGCGTTGGCGGAGCGGCTCAAGCTCGAGCGGTCGCCGGTGGTCCCGACGAGCTTCACGCGGGAGTTCTCGCCCGTGTGCGACTGCGACACGGCCACGGCGACGTTGAACCTCCGCTTTCGGCGGCCGGAGACGGTGACGGCGCGGATCGTCACCCCGTCGGGCGACGTCGTGCAGACGCTGGCCGAGCGCGAGCGGGTCGATCCAGGCTCGACCGCGTACGTCTGGGACGGTCGCGACGCGGCAGGGAAGGTCGTCCCGGACGGCCGCTACCTGCTGCGTCTGGATTTCGTCCAGGAGAGGCGCTCGATCCTCGTTCCGACCACGATCCGGGTCGACACCAAGCCGCCGAGGCTGCGCGGCGTGCGCTTCCATCCTGACGCGATCTCGCCGGACGGCGACGGACGTGGCGACCGCCTTCGCGTTGTCTACCGCGCCACGGAGCCTCACACGGCCGAGCTGCAGGTCGACGGCCGGCGTGAGGTGGGGCCGACGCGAATCCGTGCGAAACGGCGCCGGTACTCCCTCCAGTGGCAGGGCACCGTCCGCGTGCCCGGCAGCGAAGAGCGGGTCACCGCGCCGCCGGGCGACCACGACGTCGCGCTCGTCGTGCGCGATCTGGCGGGCAACGAGGCGGTCGCCGAGTCGACGGTCAGCGTGCGCTACATCGAGCTGGACCGCAGCGCCTACGAGGCGCGGCCGGGCGGCACGCTGAGCTTCAACGTCGACACCGACGCGGCCGACTACGCCTGGTACCTGTATCGCCCCCGCGCCGGTCGCCTCGGCAGGCCGGTGCTCTTCGACACGGACGTCGTCGATCGCGCGGTCGCAGTCCCGATCCCGGCGGACGCCCGGCCCGGCACGTACATCCTCCGCGCCGTCGAGGGAGGCCGGAAGGCACGTGCAAACGTGGCCGTGACCCGGACAGGATCGTGAGCGACGGCGCCGCGGTGGACGTCGGTTGCGTCCTCGGAGCGATCGGCGCGGGGCTCGTCCTGATTCCCAGGAGCCGTGCTGCGCTCGTCGCCGGCCTCGCGCTGCTCGTGGCCGCGATGGCCCTGCTCGCGACCACGCTCGTGCCCGGCCACGATCTCCGGGCGCTCGTCGACTCTCCGGCCAGGGTGGGGGCGCTCGCGGTGGCCGTGATCGTGCTCGTCGCCGCCGGCGTGCTGCTCGCATACCGGCCGGCGGTGGTGACCGTCGCCCTGCTCGTGGCGGCGCCGTTCCGCGTGCCGGTGAACGTCGGCGACCAGGAGGCATTCCTGCTCGTTCCCCTCTACGCCGTGCTCGTCGTCGCTGCCGTCGGCCTCCTCCTGCGCCTTCTGCGCCGCGACGAGCTTCCGGACCCGCCTCGCTGGCTGACGGTGCCAGCGGCAGCCTTCATCGGCCTGTCGTCCGTCTCGCTGCTCTGGACCGAAGACCTGCGTGCGGGCACGATTCAGCTGCTCTTCTTCCTGCTCCCCTTCGCGGTGCTGACGGGATTCGTCGCGCGTGCCGCCCTCGCTGCGTGGTCGACGAGAGCGTTTGCGGTAACGATCGTGCTGCTCGCGTGCGGCTTTGCCGCCGTCGGGCTCTCGCAGCTCTGGACGGGTGAGCTGTACTTCGCGCGGGACCTCGAGGTCGCCAACGCATACACGTCCTACTTCCGGACGACCTCGCTCTTCGCGGACTCGAGCGTGTACGGCCGCGAGCTGGCGGCCGGGATCGTCGTGCTCGTCACCGCCCTCTGGCTCGCCCGTGTGAGCCTGCCGCTCGCGGCTGCGGTGATCGCCCTGCTCTGGACGGCCCTGTACTTCACGTACTCCCAATCGAGCATGGTGGCGCTCGTCATTGCGGTGCTGGCGGTCAGCATCGTGGCCGCCGACAGGCTCAACCGGCGTGTCCTCGTCGCCGGGACCGCCGTCGCTGTGATCGTCGCGGCGGCGCTCGTCGTCGTCGAGGTCCGCGACCAGCCGGTCGAGCGCGCGACGAGCGGCCGCTTCGAGCTCGTCAAGAACACGTGGCACGTCTTCGTCGACCAGCCCGTCGTGGGCGTCGGCATCGGGGCTCAGCCGCGCGCGAGCCGCGATGAGGACGGCGCGCGGACGCAGACCGAGCGCAACGCCTCGCACACGACGCCGCTCACCGTCGCGTCGGAGCTGGGCCTCGTCGGGATCATCGCCTACCTCGTCCTGCTGGCCGCGGCTGCCCGCGCTCTGCTGGCGGTGGCGAGGGTTGACCGAACGCTCGGGCTGGGGCTCTTCGGCGTGTTCGTCCTGCTCTTCGTCCACTCGCTCTTCTACAGCGGGTTCTTCGAGAACCCCGTGACCTGGGGAATCCTGGCCGTCGCGGCCGCGGTGCTCGCCACGCGGGGAGCACGGGAGCCCCTGTCCGAGGCCGCACGTGGCTCGCTGGCCGGTCCCCGGACGGAAGAAGCGGCACCGGCGTCGTAGCGACAGCGGCGGCTGGCAGACTGAGACTGGCCGTCCCCGAATGCGGAAGAAGCTGGTCCTCATCGGCCTTGCCGTCGCGCTCGCACTCGGAGGCGCGGCGATCGCGTATGCCCTGGCGGTCGGGAACCGGCCGGAGGGGGAGCTGATCACCGAGGTGACGGACGTGTCCTACGTCTCCGTGCCGTCCGAGCCCGAGCCGTCGCCGACCACCGAGGCGCTTCCGCCGGCGACGACGGCGGACGAGCCCGGTGTCACGGAGGAGCCGCCGCCGATCACGGAGGAGCCGCCCGCGGAGCCGGTCGAGGGCCCATGCTGGAGCGAGTTCGGAGGAAACCCGCAGCGAACCCTGGCCCGCACGCAGCTCGATCTCGGCCGGCCGAAGGCGAAGCCGGTCTGGGTGAGAGGCGTCGGCAGCTACATGGAATACCCGCCGAGCTTCTGCGACGGGACCGTGTACGTGAACAGCTTCGGCGGGCGAACGGCCGCATACGAGGCCGAGACGGGAAGGCTCATCTGGTCGTGGCAGTCGGGCACGAAGGCATCGTCGCCGGCGATCGCCGGCGACTATCTCATCGTCAGCTCCCATGACGGGTCGATCACCGGCCTCGATCGGGCGAGGGGCAAGGTGCGCTGGCGGATCGAGACGCACGCAAAGGTCGAGTCCTCGCCGGTCGCCATGGACGGCATCGTCTACGTCGGCTCGACCGACGGGCGCCTGTTCGCGCTCAACGCCGCGAACGGCCACGTTCGCTGGGCCTACGACACCGGCGGCCGGATCAACTCCAGCCCGTCGGTCTGGGGAAACCGGGTCTGCATCACGACCTACGCCGGGTCGATCTTCTGCCTCCGCCGCGACACGGGCGAGAAGCTCTGGGACACGTACGTCAAGCGGGACGCGTTCCGGTACGAGAGCTTCTACGCGAGCCCCAGCACCGACGGCCGGCGTCTCTATACGGCCGCGCGCTCGGGCAAGGTAGTGGCGCTGAACGGCCAGACAGGTTCGATCGTGTGGACGGCGAGCACGGGCGCACTGACCTATTCGACCCCGGCCGTCGCGGACGGTCGCGTCTTCGTCGGCGGCTTCGACGGAGCCCTGCACGCGTACGACGCGGACAGCGGCCGACTGCTCTGGGAGAGCCGGGTGGGCGGGCGGATCCTCGGGCCGGCGCTCGTCGTCGGCGACCTCGTCTTCTTCTCGAACCTCGAGACCAACACCTTCGCGGCACGTGTCTCGAACGGACAGATCGTCTGGCGGATCTCGCTCGGCAAGTACGCGCCCGGAATCGCGACCGACCAGCGCTACTACTTCTCGTTGAACGGCCTGCTGATGGCCTTCGAGGGAACCGGTCGCTCCGTAGAGCCAGGGCTCACTCGAGGTACGGATGCCTGCGTCGCCAGAGCGGCAGGCGGCGCACGGTGTGGCCGGCGGCCCGCCACGCCGCCGTGCGCATGCGGTAGGAGACGATGCCGGTGCGGGTCCAGCGATCGGGCGGCGCCGGCTCGCGCGTCACGAGCTCGTAGTCGAGCTCGGCGAGCAGGTCGCCGGCTATCCGCTCGAAGGCGACGACGTCGCTTCCGGGGAGCTGGCCGCGCCAGTCGCGCAGGCCCGGCGTGGGAGGTCGGCGGAGGCTCTGCTGGTGCGGTTTCGACGAGACGTCGACGGCCCGCGCGTAGTCGAGCATCACCGGGTCGAAACGAAGGCCGGCGAACGCGCAGATGCGTTCCAGCTCGAGCTCGGGCGCGGCGACCAGCTCCTCGTAGCGCACCTCGTGGTAGCGCTCCGGCCCCGCTTGCCGCCCGAGCTCCCGGGCGAAGATCACCTCCGTGCGCCACTGCCGGGCGAAGCCGGCGGCGTCACGGGGATGGCCCCAGGTCTCGGTCATGATCCCCTGGGGAACGGACAGGAACGAGAGGGCGGCATCCCGTCCGTCGCGGATCAGGTGGACGTACAGCGCTTCCGGGAACAGGCTCTCGAGCAGCCCGAGGTGCTGCATGTACATCGGCGTCTTGTCGCCCCAGCGAGCCTTGCCGTGCTGCTCGGCGTAGGTCTCGTAGACGGCGGCGATCCCGTCCGCGACGGTTGCGCCGGGCCGCAGGCGCGGCCGGACGAGCTCGGCCGGGAGCGCCCAGTCTCGTAGGGCCGGCAGTCTCCGTAGGTCGTCGACGAAGGCATCCACGTCGATACGCCCTCGATGTCGCTGGGCGATCTGCGGGATGAAGTACGACTCGTCCGGGATTGCCAGCTCCGGTCCGCGGTCGAGCATGACGCGGAGCAGGGTCGTTCCCGAACGGCGGACCCCGAGCACGAAGACCGGCGGCGGCACGCTACGAAACGTTAGGCGCGGCCCGGGACAGCCCCGGCGGATGGCGTTTGCGAACTTCGGCCCAGAGGCTGTAAGGTGCGCCTTACGTTCTGCATACGGTATTCCTCAAGGGGGAGAAAGTGGGTGTACGGACCAGGGTTGTGATTCCGATCGCCGCGGGGGCAGCCGTCATGGCGCTCGCAGCGTGCGGCGGAGGCAGTGAGGACGCGGCCCCGCCGGCCGCCCCGGCTCAGCCGGCTGCAGCCGCCGCAGCCCGCGACGACGGCCGCCGATCTGACCGCCGTCAAGGACTACTTGCTCGAGCACACGGGCCAGCTCACGGGCTTCACCGCGGACTTCGCGGCCGACGCGCAGCGGTACTACGACCTTGCCGAAGCAGCGAACTTCGATTACGAGGCGCTCTGGCAATCGAACGCCGCCGAGGTCGGGGAGCTCGTCGAGCACATGAAGGAGGACTGGGTCGAGGGAAATCCCTACTACGAGCGGATGGAGGGAATCGTCGCGGGCACGCCCTCGCTCGCCGAGTACGACGTGATCATCGACGCCGGCTCGAGCGCCGCCGAGGATCCGGCGAGCGCCGTTCCCTTCGATCTCACGCTTCCCGACGGTCGTGTCCTCGAGCAGCCGGGCAACTTCTACAACCTGACCGAGGGCGCGCTCTGGGGCACGCTCCCGGACGCGCTCGCCGCCGAGGTGCCGAGCACGCCCACCGACCTCGACGGCGACGGGACAGTCGAGTTCGGCGAGGTGCTGCCGGATGCAGCGTTCCTGAACGTCGCCGCGACGGAGTTCCAGAACACGGCGAACGACCTCGCTGGCCGCCGCCGACGCGTGGCAGCCGGCCGATTCCGATGCGTTCACGGCGCTCGTCGTCATGGTTCCGACGATGAGCGAGTACTTCGGCCAGTGGAAGGAGTCGCGCTTCGTGGTGGGTGACTCCACATCGTCGGAGTCGTTCAACGTCGTCTCGCGCCTCTCGGACATCCGCGACATCATCTCCGGCCTCCAGGTCGTGTACGCGGGCGTCGGCCCGCTCGTCGCGAGCGTCGACGAGGCGCAGAGCAACCAGACCGGCCGCGAGCTGGACGAGCTCGGCGCCTTCATCGGAGACCTCTACGACCAGGAGCAGTCGGGCGACCGCTTCACCCCGGAGGAGGCGGACACGCTCGGCAGCGAGGCGCAGGATCGGGCAACCGCGATCGCCGGGCAGGTGTCGCAGGCGGCGGCCGAGCTCGGCATCCCGATCGAGCAGTAGGGCGTGCGCGTCCCGGCGCAGCGAGGATGGCGGCGAGGCATCTGCCTCGCCGCCGCTGCGCTGACCGCGCTGGCGCTGTCCTCCGCGGCCGACGCGGCGGTCGAGCCCTGGGAGGCGGCCGCCGATGTCAAGACGGCGCTCGCCGACGCCGAGAAAGCGCTGATTCTCGAGGGCCCGGAGGCAGCCGCCCAGCTCACCGTTCAGGCGACTGACGACGCCCCGCCGCTGCTTCGCGCCCTGCGCGAGGAGGCGCCTGTTCAGGCGGCGCGGATCGAGCAGGGCCTGGCCGACGCGACGGCGGCCGCGGAGAAAGGCGAGGGGGCGAGGCTCGCAGTCGCCCGGGCCGACGTGTGGACGGCGATCCTCGCGGCGGGCTACCGGCTTGTCTCGGAGGCCCTCGAGCGAGGAGACGTCGGCGAGGCCCAGCGCTGGCTCCTCGTGCGCGAGTTCCGCAAGCCGACCCGGTTCTCCCGCGCCGGTGCGGATGCGACGCTGGCGCTCGGCGCGGTCTCGGAGGGCCGCTCGACGCCGCGCCAGGCGCTCGCTTCCGTGCGTGCCGACCTGCTCGACACCTATCAGGCGCGGCTGCGTTCGACGCTCGAGCTCGCCGACGAGGCGTGGACGCTCGGCTACCCGGTGCGAACGGCCGGTCTGGCAGCGCTGGCGGGGGGCTACTTCGGGATCCTCGAGGGCGCCTACCGAAGCCAGCGAGGCGGCCCTGCCGCCGATCAGGCTTCGGACGCGTTCGAGCGTCTGCTCGCCGGGGCTCTGGCGATGGATCCGGAGGGGTTCACGGCCGCGCGTACGGACGTGGACGACGCTCTTGCCCGCTTCCGCGCGGCGCCGCTCAGCGCCGAGGAGGAGATCCGGCGGGCGGGACAGCTCCAGCGGTTCCTTGCCCTCGTCCCCGTCGAGTACGCGCGCGGCGTCGACGACGGGCGGGTCACGCTCGACTTCGAGATCCAGGAGGCGATCACGTTCCGCGACGGGGCCTCCCAGGCGTTCGGCGACCTCGAGTCTGCGCTGGCGGAACGCGACCCGGCGGCAACGGCCCGGATCGGCGAGCTGCTCCAGGCTCTCGGAGACGATCTCTCGGCTGCGGCCCGCGGAGACGAGGTCGCGGAGCCGGACACGGTGCAGGCGCAGACCGACGAGGCGCTGAAGCTCGCGGAGGGGATCTATCCGGACGAGTGGAAAGACGCCGGCGAGACCGCGGATTTCGACGTCATCAGCGCGTCGCTGGACCGCCTCGAGGGAGCGGTGAAGGCGGGCGAGCACGCGACGGCGGAGCAGGCGCGGCTCGAGGCCTACGCATTCTTCGAGTTCGGCCCCGAGCAGCGACTCAGGGGGCTTGCACCGGGCCTCTTCGTGAAGGTCGAGGGGCTGTTCTGGTACGGCGAGAGCGGCCTGCCCGGCCTGGCCCAGCTGGTGAAGCGCCGTGCCGGGCCGGAGGAAGTCGCCGCGACTCGCGAGGCGCTCGACGCGGCGCTCGAAGAAGCCGAGGCGGCAGTCGGGTCGGGCCCGAGCTCGACCGCCGCAGTCATCACGAACACCGCCGTGATCGTCTTCCGCGAGGGGCTCGAGGCCGTGCTGATCCTCGCAGCGCTCATCGCGGGGATGAGGGGGTCCCAGCGTCGCCTGCGCAAGCCGCTGCTCTACGGCGTCGCGGCGGCTCTGCTCGCGACGGTGGCGACCTGGGTGATCGCCCAGACCGTCATCAGCTCGCTGCAGTTCTACGGCGAGAAGCTCGAGGCGGTGATCTCACTGATCGCCGTCGCCGTCCTGCTGCTGATCCTGAACTGGTTCTACCATCGGGTCTACTGGAGCGACCGGCTGGCCGGGTTCCACGGGCGGAAGAAGCGGCTCGTCTCGGCGGGGCTCGTCGGTGCCACGATGGCGCCGCTGCTCGGCCTCGCCGCGCTGGGCTTCTCGAGCGTCTACCGGGAGGGATTCGAGACCGTCCTCTTCCTTCAGGCAATCGTGCTCGAGGCAGGCGTCGGCACCGTGCTGCTCGGGGTCGCGCTCGGCCTTGCGGGCGTCGCGGGCGTGGCCGTCCTCACGATCGCGCTGCAGCGGAAGCTCCCCCACCGGAAAATGCTTGTCGCCACGGGCGTGCTCATCCTGGCCGTCCTCGTCGTGATGGTCGGGACGACGGTTCAGACGCTGCAGGTCGTGGGTTGGGTGCCGGTGCACCCGATCCCCGGCGTGCGTCTGCCGTACTGGTCGGGCGCATGGTTCGGCCTCTTCCCCACGTGGGAAGGCATCGTCGCCCAGGCCGGCGCGATCGCGCTCGTGCTCGGGAGCTACTTCGGCGCCGAGCACATGCGGGCCCGCCGCCGCCGCGCGCGGCTCGCCGCTCTCGATGCGCCTGCGGCCCGGGCGCCCGCCCGTCCCGAGACGCCGGAGCGAGTTCCGGCGCAGATCGGGTCGACGGTAGACGGCTAGACTCGCGCTGCTTGAGCTCTCTGGTTCTGCAGACGAAGCGGCAGCTTGCCCGTGCGCGGCGCGTGTACGGATCGACCTTGCGCTCGCTCGTCCGCCCCGACTCGGCGCCCGACGGCCTGCCGCTGCCGCCTCCCTCGCTGCGCTTCCTGGCCGTCGGCGCGACCGACACCGGAACCTTCATCCGGGGAGGCGAGACCGTCGCGCGCATGATCACGCAAACCCTCGCCCGCCAAGGCGTGGGGATGCAGCAACTCGGCGCCCTGCTGGACTTCGGCGTCGGGTGCGGTCGCGTTCTTCGCAACTGGAAGGACCTCGCGGCGCAGGGCGTCGAGGTCCACGGCACCGACTACAACCCGAAGCTCGTCGCCTGGTGCCGGCGCGGCCTTCCGTTCGCCTCGTTCGAGATCAACGAGCTGGCGCCGCCGCTTCCGTATCCGGAGGCGCGCTTCGACCTGGTCTACGCCTACTCGGTCTTCACGCATCTTCCGGGTGAGCTCCAGCCGGCCTGGGTGCAAGAGGTGCGGCGGGTGCTGCGGCCGGCCGGGCTGCTGCTGTTCACGACGCACGGCGCGCCGTTCGCGAAGGCGCGGCTCACGACCGAGGAGCGCGAGCGGTTCGATCGGGGGGAGCTCGTCGTGCGGGCCCCGACGGCCGCGGGGACGAATCCCTACGCCGCCTTTCATCCGGAGCGGTACGTGCGGGACCGGCTCGCTGAGGGCTTCACGGTGCTGGACTTCGTCGAGGGGGCAGGGCCGAGCGCAGCGTCCGGCGGGCGCGTGCGCCAGGACGTCCATCTGCTGCGAAAGACCGAGACATGATCGAGGCCTGGCGGCGGGTGCTGGTGCTCGCTCCGCATACCGACGACGGCGAGTTCGGCTGTGGCGGCACGATCGCGCGGCTGATCGAGGGCGGCGTCGAGGTGCGCTACGTGGCCTTCTCGATCGCGACGAAGTCGCTGCCGCCCGGGTTTCCGCCGGACACGCTGGCCCGGGAGGTTCGCGAGGCGACGACCGAGATCGGCATCCCCCCCGAAGGCCTGACCGTGCACGACCTCGAGGTCCGGACCTTCCCCGAGCATCGTCAGGAGATCCTCGAGCTGCTGATCGCCCTCTGGGAGGAGTGGCCTCCGGACGCTGTCCTGCAACCGAGCATCGGGGACATCCACCAGGACCACCAGGTCGTCGCCGCCGAGGGGCTGCGCGCGTTCAAGCGGACGACAGTGCTCGGCTACGAGATTCCCTGGAACTCGCTCAACTTCAACTACCAGGCGTACGTGGCGCTCGAGCAGCGCCACGTCGAGCGCAAGGTTGCCGCGCTGGCGCGCTATGCGTCGCAGCAGCACCGCAACTACGCCAATCCGGACTACATCTGGAATCTCGCGCGCACGCGTGGGATCAACATCGGCCGGGAGCTCGCTGAAGTCTTCGAGGTCTACCGGGTCGTGGCGTAAACCCTCGCTCGTCGCGTAGACCGTGCTCACGCCCGTCACCGAGCCCTTCCGGGCTCGGAGACGCTTCGCGGCCTGGCGCCTGCGGCGCGGCCGCTGCGCGGGCGGCTACCGCCGCCCTCGGCCGTCGGTATCGTGGAAGTGGTGGCGACAGCACAGGCAACCTGGCGCGAGCACGCGCTCGAGTCGCTGCGAGGCAGCGGCTACCGGTCGGGCGGCGCCCGCACCGCGGTCGTCGAGCTGCTCGCCGACCAGGACTGCTGCCTGACGGCGCAGGAGATCTTCGACCGGCTACGCGAGGACGGCCGCAGGGTCGGGATCGCGAGCGTCTACCGGGCGCTGGACCTGCTCACGAGCCTCAGGCTCGTGCAGCGGCTCGACATGGGCGAGGGCATCGCCCGCTACGAGCCGGCCAACGCCGACGGAGAGCACCATCACCATGTCGTCTGTGAGAGCTGCGGCAAGGTGATCGCCTTCGAGGACGAGGCGCTCGAGCGGGCCCTCGACGGGCTGTCGAGCAGGCTCGGCTTCGAGATCGGGGGTCACGACGTCGTTCTTCGCGGCGCCTGTCCCGACTGCAGGCCGGCCTGATCGACGGGACGGGTACCGAGCCCTTCGGGCTCGGAAACGCGGCGCAGCCTGGCGCAAGTAGCCGCAGCCTTCGGCTGCTCCCGAAGATCGTGCCGAGCCTTACCGGCTCGGCGATCGCGGGTCGCGGCCGGCCGAGCCGGCCGCTCAGCCGCCTCCGTACTGCTCCTTCCACCGGTCGAGCGCCTGTTGCCAGTTGAACCAGAGCCAGTACCAGGAGGGTAGGCGCCGAGGTGCGGACTCCGGCCGCGGGCCGCGTTGCGCCTTCGGGGTGAGCTGCCAGCGGCGCAGGTCCCAGGCCCAGCGCGGAATCCGTCGCGGGATGCCGGACGGCCGGGCGGGAGGAGGCGGCGGCTGCGGCGGCTCCGGCGGGGCAGGTGCGTTGCCGACCAAGACCGTTCCGGTGGCCGCCCGGGCTCCGGCTGCCGCGATCGTGTACCGGTAGCGCCCGGCGGGCGCCTTCGCCGCGTCCCACGTCCATTCCACGAGCACGCTCTGCCCGTTTCCGGAGGCGACCTGGGCGCCGCCGCCGTCCGTGACGGTGACCGTCCAGGCCAGCGTTTCCGAGAGCCGGGCGCGGAAGACGAAGCCGCCCCCGTCGGTGACATCCACGCTGGGCTCGTAGAGCTTCGGCAGGCCGCGTGACGAGACATCGCCCGCGATCGCATCGAGCTGCGTGTAGAGCCTCTCGCCCGGGCACGCGGTGGAGTTGGCGTCGCGGTGGCCGGAGACGGCCCGCAGCGTGTGCACCCGTGCCGCCGGAGAAGTAGCCGACCTGCGACAGCGGGTCGACATGGCCGATGTCCATCCGCCAGGCGAGCAGCTCGGCGAGGGCCGCCAACGCCTCCGGCGTCGGGTCCCGCTTCTGGAAGTTGCCGAGCAGCGAGACCCCGACGCTGCCCGTGTTGAAGCCGAGCACGTGGGCGCCGATGACGTTTCGCTGCATGCCGCCGGCGCGCCCTTCGAACGCCTGGCCGAAGGGGTCGACCAGGAAGTTGTAGCCGATGTCCTTCCATCCGTTCGACTTCACGTGGTAGACCTGGATGCCGCGCAGGATCGCGGCCGACTCCTCGGAGGAGGCAGGGCTCGATCCCGCCGTGTGGTGAACGAACGCGCCGACGAGGCGGCGAGCGTAGCTCGGCTTGCCGCGCACGATCGACTCGTCGGCGCCCCAGTCGGCCCGCCGTACGATCGAGGGCCGCGCGGTGCTCGCCGGCTGCCTGAGCGGGCGGATCTCGCTGCGGACGAAATGGGCGCGCAGGCGGTCGATGCGGCCGTCGATCCGGTACTGAATGGCGTCGCAGCCGCCTGTCCAGACCGGTGTTCCGAGGTTCCAGCCGGTGCCCGTGACGCCCTCGACGTCCGGGTCCGGCAGCTCGTGGATCACCGCCCGCTGCCACGGGCTCCACGATCCGTCGAGCGCGTCGAACGCGGAACTCCACGGTCCCGGGGCCCTGCCAGTGGAGCCCGACCAGGGTGAAACGCGGTGCGGCCAGCGGCGGGAGCGTGCGTGCCGCCGCGAGCAGGCCGCTGCCGGCTCCGAGCGGCTCGTCCCGAGAGACGAGGGACGGCCGGGACGCCGCGGCAGCGACTCCCGCCGGAGCCCACGAGAGCCCGGCGAGGCCGATTCCCAGCGCCGCTGCCCGGCGCAATAGCTCTGACCGTGTCTGTCGCTTCTCCGGGTCGATGACGGCCCTCTACTCCGGGACGACGCGCCGGGGCCGGCTCCCTTCCCGCCGAGGGTCAGGGGTGCCGACCGCCGGGCCGGGCCCGGCGCGCAGCCTCTGCTCGGGACTTCAAGGTGCCACGCCGAACCCCTCCGCGCCACCATCTCGAACAGAATGCTCAATAATGAGAACTGTTCCCATTCTTGCTAGGCTTGCGACTCGATGCGGCTATTCCGTATTCCAACGGCGGCGGCCGCACTGACCGCCGCGATCGCGCTCACGGGCTGCGGCGGCTCGGAGCAGGCGAAGGCCGGCGCCCTGGACGTCGTCGCGTCCTTCTATCCGCTCGCCTTCGCCGCGGAGGAGATCGGCGGTGCGGGCGTGTCCGTCGTGAACCTGACTCCGCCGGGCGTCGAGCCGCACGATCTCGAGCTCGCCCCCGGCGACGTGAAGCGGATCGCGGACGCTGACCTCGTCCTCTACCTCGGCGGGGGCTTCCAGCCCGCGGTCGAGGAGGCGGCGCAGCGGTCGAGCCGCCCGGTCGACCTGCTCGAGGGGCTCGATGTGCAGGCCGGCGGCGGGCCGCACGTCTGGCTCGACCCGCTCCGCTACGCCGAGATCGTCGAGCGGCTGGGTCGTCTGCTGGACGACGAAGACGCCGCGAGCTCCCTGGCCGGCCGCCTGCGGGAGCTCGACGGAGAGCTCCGGCGCGGCCTCGCCGACTGCGACCGTCGAGTGTTCGTGACGAGCCACGCGGCCTTCGGCTACCTGGCCGACAGGTACGGGCTCGAGCAGGTCTCGGTGACCGGAATCGAGCCCGAGGCCGAGCCGGCGCCGGCCGACCTCGCGCAGGTCGTGGACCGGGTGCGCGAGACCGGGGCCACGACCGTCTTCGTCGAGCCGCTCGCCTCCCACGCGCTGGCCGAGACGGTTGCCCGCGAGGCCGACATCGAGGTGGCGGACACTCGACCCGCTCGAGGGGCTCACGGAGGACGAGCTCGCCGCCGGTGAGGACTACTTCTCCGTGATGCGCGCGAACCTGGCTGCGCTGCGGGAGGGTCTCGGGTGCCGGTAGCGGTCGAGCTGCGCGGCGTCTCCTTCTCCTACGGGCGTGGCCAGCCCGTGCTCTCGGGCGTCGACTTCGCCGTCGAGCAGGGTCGGTTCGTCGCGATCGCGGGCCCGAACGGCGGCGGCAAGACGACGCTGGTCCGGCTCGCGCTCGGGCTGCTCGAGCCGGACGAGGGAGAGGCGTTCCTCTTCGGCGAGCCCGCGGCCGGCTTCTCGCGGCGTGCAACCCTCGGCTACCTCGCCCAGCGCTCGCAGCTCGGTACCGACGCCCCGGCCACCGTCCGCGAGGTGGTCTCGGCGGGCCGGCTGGCCGCGGGCGGCCTGCTGGGAGCTCTCCGCCGGCGCGATCGCGCGATCGTCGAGGAAGCGATGGGCAGGGTCGGTCTGGCCGAGCTCGCCGACCGGCCGCTCACCACGCTCTCCGGGGGCCAGCAACAGCGCGCGTTCATCGCCAAGGCGCTCGCCGGCGAGCCGTCGCTGCTCGTGCTCGACGAGCCCACGACCGGCGTCGACGTGGACGCCCAGGAGGCCCTCGCGACGCTGCTCGACGCGCTGAGACGGGAGCTGCGCGTGACGATCCTCTACGTCTCCCACGAGTTCGGCGCCGTCGAGCGCTACGTCGAGCGCCTCGTGCTCGTCCGAGGCGGGATCGTCTTCGACGGGCCGCCGCGCGCGCTTCCCGAGCGCTGGCACGACCCCTCGCACGTCCATGTTTGAGCTCGAGTTCATGCGGCTCGCCTTCGCCGCCGGCGCGGTCGATCGGCCTGCTTGCCCCGGCGGTCGGGTTCTTCCTCGTCCAGCGGCGGCTGAGCCTCATCGGCGACGGCATCGGCCACGTCGCGTTCACGGGTGTCGCTGCGGGCTTCATCCTCGCGGTCTCGCCGACGGCGATGGCCCTTGTCGCCGCGGTCCTCGGGGCCGTCGCGATCGAATTGCTCCGCGCCAAACGGCAGGCGGCGGGCGACCAGGCGCTGGCGCTCGTCTTCTACACGGGCATCGCCGCAGGCATCGTGCTCATCTCGGCGTCGGGCAGGCTGAACGTCGACCTGTTCGCATTCCTCTTCGGCTCGATCCTGACGGTCACCTGGACGGACTTCTGGATCGTGCTCGCGCTCGGCGCCGGCGGCCTGACCGTGATCGCGCTGCTCTACCGCGCCCTCGCAGGCATCGTCATCGACGAGGAGGGCGCGCGCGTCGCGGGCGTGCCGGTGGCGACGCTCAACATCGTCGTCTCGGTTCTCGCCGGCATCACGATCGCCGTCTCGATGCAGATCGTGGGCGTTCTGCTCATCGCGGCGCTGATGGCGCTGCCCGTCATCGCCGCCAGCAGGGTCGCCTGGAGTCTCGCCTCGACGATGCTGCTCTCGATGGCGATCGGCCTGGCCTCCGTGCTGGCAGGGTTGACGATCTCGTACTACGGCGATCTCGCGCCGGGAGGCGTGATCGTGCTCGTCGCCGCCGGGGCGTTTGCCGCGGCTGCCGGCGCGCGGGCAGCTCGGAGCCCAGCGCGCCTGACCCGGGCCGTCAGTCGTCCCACTCCACCTGGTCGAAGTAGCGCAGCGCGCGGCGTGTCGGTCTCACCCGGCGCGCGTACGCGGAGAGCTCCGCCTCGTCGATCTCGCCGAGGGCGTGCTTGAGGCCGAGGTACGGGAGATTCAGGTCCTCCTGGTAGACGACCGTGGAGATGCGCGGGTTGACCTCGATGACGGCGTCGCCGACCAGCTGGATGTTGAAGAAGTGGTCGAGCGCGAGCGCGCCGGCGATCCGGTCCGCGACGTCCATCAGGCCGTCGTCCCGGAGGGTCTCGAAGTACATCGCGAGCCCTGCCCGCATCGACTCGCGCGTCTTCGGGTGCGCGAGCAGCACGCGGCCGCCCTCGGCGATGCCGTCGATCGTTCGCTCGCCGCCCTCGACCAGCTCCATGACGAGCAGCTCGTCACCGCCGACTTCGGGCAGGAGCTCGGTGACCTCCTCGAGCCGCATCGGGAGGCTGCCCGGACGCTCGTGCAGGAGCTGGTGAGCTCGATCGACCGTGGGATCGAGAATGCGGAAGCCGCGTGAGCCCGAGCTCGTCACCGGTTTGAAGCAGACCGGCGCGTACGGGTAGCCGAGCTCCGCGGCAGCACGCGCCAGCTCGCGTCCCCCGCGCACGCGCCGCCAGCCGGGCGCGCGAACGCCGAGCTCGTCAAGGAGCGCAATAGCACTCGGCCTTGTCGTTCGCGACCCTGATCGCCTCCGGGCTCGAGACGAGCACGACCACGCCCCGCTCCGCGAAGGTCGCCTTGGCCTCGGCGAGCGCCGGCAGGTCGTGCGAGGACTGAGGCAGGACGGCGTCGACGCGCTCCCGCCGGCACAGCTCGAGCACGGCTTCGGAGAAGATCGGGCTCGACCCGGGCGGCACCTGCCGGAACTCGTCGCAGAGCCGGCGGCCAATCGCACGCTCCTGCATGTCACAGCCGACGAGCTCCAGCTCGCGCTCGCCGTTTCCGCGCAGGGCGCGAACGAGCGCCGCCGTGCCGGGGGCGCCGCAGGCGGTGATGAGGACGCGGAGCGGCCGCATCGCGCCGGAATCTACCGCGGAGCCCCGGCCGTCAGTCGACCGGCTCCTCGGCGAAGAAGCGCAGAACTCGCTCGACGTCCTCTGCGCGCGTGCGGTGATTGAGCACGCAGAGCCGGAGCGCGTAGCGTTCCGCGAGCCGCGTCGAGGAGACCATCGCGAGCCCGGCCTCGGCGATCCGCTCGACGAGCAGCGTGTTCGCGCGCTCGTGCTCGTGCTCGTTGGCGCCTTCGATGCGGCGGCGGAAACACACGATGCCGAGCGCTGCCGGGGTGAGCAGCTCGAGCCTCTCCGAATCGCGGATCTGCTGCTCGGCTGCGAGCGCGAGGTCGAGGCTCGTGTCGATCGCCGAGCGGAAGGCGTCGAGCCCGTAGTACTGGATCGAGAGCCAGATCTTGAGCGCCCGGGCAGGACGGGTCAGCTCGATCCCGCGGTCGGCGAAGTTCACCTCACCGCTGCGCGTCGCAGTGTCCTGCATGTACTCCGGCGCGACGGAGAACGTCGCGTCGAGCAGGCGTCCCTCCCGGACGAGGACGCAGCCGGCGTCGTACGGCTGATAAAGCCATTTGTGCGGGTCGAGCGCGACCGAGTCTGCGTCTCCGACTCCGGCCAGCGCCTCGCGCCCGCGCTCGGTGAGCACTGAGAACCCGCCGTACGCAGCGTCCACGTGGAGCCAGAGCCCGTGCTCGTCGCAGAGAGAACGCAGCTCGCGGAGCGGGTCGACGGCGCCGGTGTTCGTGGCGCCGGCGTTCGCGACGACGGCGAACGGTCGGCGTCCGGCCCGGGCATCCTCGGCCACGGCCGCGGCGACGTCCTCGGGCCGTAGGCGCCAGCGCTCGTCCGGCTCCAGCAGGCGCAGCTGGTCCGGCCGGAAGCCGAGCACGCGGAGCGCCCGCGCGACCGAGGAGTGCGCCTGTGTCGAGGCGTACACGACCCCCTGCCCGGTTTCGCTGCCCGAGCCGTGTGTCGCGGGCGCAGGCCAGCGCGGTCAGGTTGGCGTGAGAGCCTCCGCTGACGAGCAGCCCGGCCGTCCCGTCCGGCATCCCGAGCCAGCCCGCGAACCAGTCCAGCAGCACGAGCTCGAGCTCCGTGGGGCCGCCGCTTGCCGACCAGGTGCCCTGGAAGAGATGGGTGCCCTTCGCAATGAGCTCACCGAGGATTCCGGGCCAGGTCGGGCAGCCGGGAATGAAGGCCAGGAAGCGTGGGTGGTCGACGTTGCTGGAGAAGGGCAGCACGTCCGACGTCAGCCGGTCGAGGAGCTCCGCGAACTCGTGTCCTTCGGCCGGCGGCGGCTCCTGCAGGCGGCGCTCGAGCTCCTCCCTCGTTGCGGTCCGGCGCACCGGGCGGCTCTCGAGCGTGGCGAGCCGGTCGACGAGCAGGTCGACGACCTGGTAGCCGAGCCGGCGCATGGTCTCGGGATCGAGCTCGAGCGGGTGAGCCTCGGCCACGCGCGCAGCCTAGCGACGGCACCGACGCCGCTCAGAGCTCAGGCCAGGCGCAGGACCTTGCGAAACCGCGACCGCGCCGCGCGGAGGTCACTCGGCGGGAAGAAGCCGAGCGCGTAGAGGAGCAGCGGGAAGGCGAGGGTGATCGCGAGCCGCACGGGAATCGACGCGGCTACCGGCATCCACGAGTCGATCCCGAGCGAGAGCAGCACGGCTGCGACCGTCAGCCCCAGCGCGAGCCCGATGCGACGCCAGTCCCACGGAACCGGGTAGATCCGGTCCGACACCACCAGGACGAGCACGGCCAGACAGGCGAACGCCGCAACGGTGGCCCAGGCCGCGCCGATGAACGAGAACGGCGGGATGAGGAGGAAGTAGAGGCCGACGGCGATCGCGCCTCCGAAAAGCGCCAGCGGCCCGAGCAGCCGCATCCGCTTCGTGACGTTGAGCCCCACCGCGAAGAGGGTGTAGGTGCCGCTGATGAGGGCCGCGAGCGCCAGGGGCGCCACCGCCGGCGCGGCGTCGAGATACGAGTCGGGCATGAGCAGGTGGAACACGGGCACGATCCAGGCCGCCAGCGACACGACGAGGAACCCGGTCCCGAAGAAGTAGTAGAGGGCGCTCCGGGCCACCATCTCCTTGTGTCGCCCGCTATGGAGCCAGGGGTAGTGCCACGGCGTCCATCCCATCCGGAAGGCGAGCACGGCAACCACGACGATCTGTGCGTAGCGGAAGGCAATCTCGTAGAGACCCGTGTCCGCGTCACCGTGGAAGTGCCGGACGAAGAACCGGTCGAGGTAACCCATCGCGTAGAACGCGACGCCGCCGATGATGCCCGGCCAGGCGAAGTGGATCATCTCGAGCCCGACTCGCCAGTTGACCCGTCGCGTGAGGTCGAAGACGTACTCCTGCAGCGTGACCACGGCTGCGACGGAGACGGCGGCCAGCGAGGCGATCAGGATGCCTTTGACGCCGAGGTGCCAGACCGCAACGAGCAGGATCGTGAGCAGGATCTGCGTCAGCCCACGCGTGAGCGAATAGACGACGAATCGCTTCCGCCGGCGCCTCATGCGAGTGAGGTTCATCGGCATGTCGACGATGTTCGTCAGATAGACGTCGATCAGTGCGATGACGAAGAACGACGCGTATGTCTCGACACCGAAGATGCGATCCGAGAGCGACCCCGACAGCGAGATCAGAGGGACGACGATCAGGGCCGGATAGACCGTCTCGATCAGCATGTAGAGCGTGATGATCTGACGCCGCCAGCCTTCCTCGTCGCGATCGAAGTAGAAGCGGGCGAAGACTCCGCCCATTCCGGCGGTGATGAACACGTCCACGATCGCCACGAGTGCGAGGACGATCGCGAGCCGCCCGATCTCCGCCGGGCTGACGTAGTGGGCGACCAGCGGCACGAGGAGGAACGAGAGCGACTTCAGCAGCGCCCGCGTGCCGCCGTAGATCACGGAGTCGCTTGCGAGGGCGGCAATGCCGAACCGGCGCGTCGCGTAGTCTTCCCTCCGCTCCTCCAGCTCGTTCTCGACGCGAACGTCGGTCACGGCCTCAACTCTAGGCGTGCGACCCGCCGCAACCGCCCCGCTATGGCGTTGCGGCACGCGGTGCCTCGTGGGGCGGGGCTACTCGTAGCCGAGGTCGCGGAGGTGCTCGAGCAGCTCGCGCTCCTCCTCGTCCGTGTAGACGCGCTCCCCGCGGGGGTCGATGCCGTGGGCGTGACGACGCTTGACGAGGCCCCGGCGACGTCCAGGATCTCGTCGAGCGGCTCGCCGTCGAGGCCGTCCGCCTCGAGCCCGAGGAGCCGCAGCAGCGTTGCCGGGAGCTGGACGATCTCCGCATCGGACGGAAGCGTGGCCGACGAGCTGATTCCGGGACCGGAGGCGGCGAGGATCCCGTAGAGGCCGTGGTGGCCCGAGTAGCCGTAGAAGCTCGAAGGGTCGAGCGTCTCGTGCCGCTCGAAAGCGGCCGGCCAGGGCCGTCGCGACGACTCGACATGGATGCGCTCGTCGCGAGGCAGGATCACGAGCTCGGGCGCCTTGTCGAGGTACGGGCCGTGGTAGAGCTCGGCCTTGCGCCGGACGTCGAAGGCCGGCTCCCCGCTCTCCGGGTGCCGGATCGATGCGAGCTCGTCTGCGAGCCGGTCGGCGTAGCGGGGATCGCTGCGTGCGCCGCTTGCCTCCCCGAGGAAGATCTGACCCCCGGTGGCGAAGCAGTACGCGCGCGTCGAGCCGAAGTCGACGTCGGCGAACGCCCGGTCGGCGCGGGGCCGCGGGAGGAACGGCACGACGTCCATGGCGCGGCCGTAGGGCCGGGTCGTTCGTGCGAGTCGCTGGTCGACCTTCGCCACCACGTTGAGAGAACCGCCCTTCAGAGGCTGCAGCGAGCGGCGCCGGTAACGCAGGTGTCCCGCCTCCTCGAGCCAGCGGTTGGCGTGAAAGGTCCAGTAGATCGGCTTCATGCCGTGGTCCGAGATCACGACGGTGGTCGGCTGCTCGCCGAACCGGCGGCCGGCCTCCTCGATGAGGCTGCCGCAGGCGCGATCGACCGCCTCGTACACCTGGATGAGCTCGTCTCCCGCCTGCGCCGGATCGTGCGCCGGATGATCGGGGTCGAGACGCGAGTAGCCGAGGTGACCGGCGTGGTCTGCGCTCATGAAGTCGACGCACAGCAGCTGCAGGTCAGGCTCGAGCTCGAACGCGAGCCGACAGACGTCCGCCGTCTGCTCGACGTGCTCGACGAGCCTGCGGGCGTACCCCTCGAAGTCCTCCCACCAGCGCTCGGCCATCGGGTGGTGCGCGGTTACGAGATCCGGGTGGGCCGCAAGGATCCGCTCCCGGGCCGCCGCGGGCAGGATCTGCGGCTGCTCGGGGCCTCCGTAGCCGGTGACGACGATGCCGTCGATCGGCTCCGCCGGGTAGGTGAACGGGATCCCGACGAACGCGGAGCGGATGCCGGCGCTGCCGAGCAGCCGCCAGATCGGCGTGCCGGCGCGACTGGCTGCGCTCTCGACGTGTTGGGGGCCGCGGTTGGGGTTGGTCGAGAAGTTGAATATCCCGTGTCCCGCCGGATTCAGACCCGTGAGGAAGGACGACCAGGCGGTGGGCGTGACGGCGGGGATCGTCGAGCGAAGGCGGCCGAAGACGCCCTCTCTCGACAGACGTCCGAGCGTGGGCAGCCGTCCGTTCGCGATCAGCTCGCGGACGAGGTCGTGATCGGCCCCGTCGAGGCCGAGGCAGAGGAGCCTCACGCGTAGCCCGGCACGGTCTCGCGACGCTTGCGCAACGAATCGCGCGCCACACGCGCGCCCACCACGGCTACGCTCGGAAGCGGGTGGAGGCGCGGGGTGGCCCCGTGGGACTCGGGTTTCATCGGCCCAGAAGGCGGACGTAGAGCTGCTCGAGCTGCTCTCCCGGATCCCCGAGCTGCGCGCGCACGTAGCGCTCGTTGCGCTCGCCGTGTCGGCGGCGCAGCTCCGGGTCGGCGAGGAGTGCCTGGAGCGCGTGCGTCACGGCGTCCTCGTCGCGACACTCGAGCAGCGCGCCGCCTTCCTCCTCGGAGATCCACTCGTCGATCGACCACGTGCGCCCGGCGACGACCGGGAGCGCCGACGCCATCGCTTCGAGCAGCGACGCCGGTGTCGAGTCCGAGCTTGCGATCGTCACGGCGACGTCCGCCGCGGCGACCACGCCCGGCAGATCCTCCCACTCCACCCGCTCGATTGCCACGAGCGGGCGGATCCCGAGCTCGTCGACGAGGGCCTCGGTCTCGGCCTTCGACGGACCTCCTCGCGCGGCGAGCAGCAGTCGCGCGCGCGGCTCGTCCCTCACCACGCGTTTGAACGCCCGTAGGACGACGTCGAGGTTCGTGTAGGGCCTGAAATTTCGCAGCGACAGGACGACGAGCGCATCCTCCGGCCAGCCGAGGCGGGCGCGCATCCCCTGCTCGGCCCTGTCCGGTGCGAATCGCTCCAGCTCCGAGTACCAGATGATCTCCTCGATCCGGTCGGGATCGGCGCCGAGCTCGATCGACGCTCGACGGTTGGCGTCCGAGTTCACGACCAGGAAATCGGCGGCGGCGATCGAGGCGACGGCCCGGCGGCGACCCTGCTCGCTCTCCTGAGCGTCCACGAAGATGTCGCGGCTCCAGGGGCTCATCACGAGGGGATGACGCTCGGCCTTAGCCGCCCAGTAGCCGTACGGCAGCAGGTAGTGCGCGTGAACCAGGTCAATCCTCAGCCGCCTCGCCAGCGCCCCGACAGCCGGCCCGATCCGCTCTCGCCGCAGTCCCGGGACTCTCGTCGCCAGCCCCAGGTTGCGCACGTCGTGAACGGCGACGCGGTCGACCGCCCCGTTGCTTGGCAGGCGGTCGCTCACGAGATGAACCTCGTGTCCCCGCTCCGCGAGCCGGCGCGCCCAGCGGGCGACGTTGATCGAGCGCGCATCCGCGACTCCGAGCAGACGTAGCGGCTGGCCGGGCACGGAGGGCCATTGTAGTCGGGCACATCAAGCCTCTAGCATCCTCCGCCGATGACCTACGACCCCTCGCGTCACCGGCTCGTCTTCGTCGGCGGGCTGCACCGCAGCGGAACCACGTTGCTCGGCCGGCTGATCGCGCAGCACCCCCAGGTGTCCGGCTTCGTCGAGACGGGCGTTCCGGCGGACGAGGGCCAGCATCTGCAGACCGTCTACCCGACGGCCAAGGCCCACGGTGGGCCTGGGCGTTTCGGCTTCGACGGAGCGGCCCATCTCACCGAGCAGTCCGACCTCTGTACCCCGCAGAACGCGGCGCGGCTGATCGAAAGCTGGAGCGCGCACTGGGATCTCACGAAGCCGCTGCTCGTCGAGAAGTCGCCCCCGAATCTCGTGAGGACGCGTTTCCTCCAGGGGCTGTTCCCCGATGCGTCGTTCGTCGTCATCCTGCGCCACCCGATCGCCGTCTCGCTGGCGACGCAAAAGTGGTCGCAGACCTCGCTTCGCTCGCTCCTGCGGCACTGGCTTGTCTGCCACGAGACGCTGGCCGACGACCGGCCGCACGTCGAGCGCCTGCTCGCGCTGACGTACGAGGAGCTCGTCGACGACCCCGCGGCCTGCCTCGACCGCGTTTTCGACTTCCTCGCGATCGGCCCGCATCGGATCCCGGAGCAGCTGCGGAGCGACTCGAACGCCGCGTACTTCGCGCAGTGGCGGGAGCTCGGGAAGGAACCGTTCGGCCGGCTGAAGCTCCAGCTTGCGTCTTCACGCCTCGAGGGTCGAGTGAGCCGCTTCGGCTACAGCCTCGTGGACCTCGACCGGGTCCCGGTAATGCCTCTCCTCGGCGTGCCATAACGGTTTCGAGAATGTGAACGGCTGCTAGCATCGGGTTCCGACCAGTGCGGGGAGCCCGATGACGCATACCGAGCTGGAATCTCGTCCTGTCGCCGAATCGCCTCTCACGGGCACGCCGCAGATCTCGGTCGTCATCCCCGTCTACAACGAGGCGGCGACGATCGAGGAAGTTCTGCGACGCACCGTCGAGGTGCTCGAATCACTAGCCCGGCCGTACGAGGTGATCGTCGTCGACGACGGCTCGAGCGACGGCACCTGGTCGATCGTGGAACGGGCGCACGCGCGCGAGCCCCGGCTGCGCGCCGTTCGCTTCAAGCGCAACTTCGGGCAGCATCCGGCGATGCACGCCGGCCTCGTGCGCTCGCGCGGCGACATCGTCGTGACCATGGACGGCGACCTCCAGAACTCGCCGGCCGATCTCCCGAAATTGATCGCTGCGGTGGAGGCTGGCTCGGACGTGGCCAGCGGACGCCGCCTCGGGCGGGCCGACTCGTGGGGGCGGACGCTGCCTTCCCGGCTCGTCAACGGGATGCTCCGACGCTTCACCCGGGTGGAGATCTCCGATTTCGGCTGCGCCTACAACGCCTACCGGCGCGAGGCCATCACGCCCGTCCTCGGCTCGATCGGCAAGCAGAAGTTCACGAAAGCGCTCGTGCTCTCGGCGGGCGCGAGCGTGGTCGAGGTCGACCTCGAGCATCGAGCTCGGCAGGACCACTCGCGCTATTCCCCGCTGCGCCTGACGCAGCTCGCTCTGCACGTGCTCGCCGGCTTCTGGCCGCAGCCGATCCAGTGGGCGGGAGTGGTCATCGGCGGCCTCTGCTTCCTTGCCGCCCTCGCTGCCTTCGTGTGGGCGATGGTGTACTGGATCGTGCAGAACGACTTTCCCGGCTTCCTGCTGCTCGGCGGGCTCGTTCTCACCGTTCTCGGACTGCAGGGGTTCATCCTCGCGCTCGTCGGGGAATACCTCGGACGCATTCAGCGGGACGTCGAGGGCCGTCCCCTCTACACGATCGAGAAGGAGCTCAACTAGGTGCCGGCTCAGCGTCGTAAGCGTGTGCTCGTGACGGGCGGGTGCGGGTTCATCCCGTCGAACTTCATCCGCTACCTGCTCGCCCGAACGCCCTACGAGGTGGTATCGCTCGACGCGCTGACGTACGCCGGCACGACCGCCAACCTCGCCGAGGTGATGGATCACGAACGGCTCTCGTTCGTCCACGGAGACATCCGCGATCCCGCCCTTGTCGCCGACGTCGTCTCCGAGGTCGACGTGATCGTGAACGCGGCCGCCGAGTCGCACGTGGAGAAGTCGATCCTCGAGGGCGCCTCCGAGTTCGTGACGACGAACGTCGAGGGAACGCAGATCCTGCTCGACGCCGTGCGAGAGACACCCGTCGAGCGCTTCATCCTCATCTCGTCGAGCGAGGTCTACGGCACGGCGCGCTACGCGCCCATGGACGAGGAGCACCCGCTCGAGCCGCGCAGCCCCTACGCGGCGACCAAGGCCGGAGCCGACCGACTCGCCTACGCCTACCACGTCACCTACGCGCTGCCGATCGTCATCGTCCGGCCGTTCAACAACTACGGCCCGTACCAGCATCCGGAGAAGGTGATCCCGCGCTTCATCACGCAGGCGCTGCGCGACGAGCCGCTCACGGTGCACGGCGACGGCAGCGCCAGCCGTGACTGGCTCTACGTCGACGACGACGCCGAGGCGATCGAGGCCGTGATCGCCGCCGACATCGACGATGTCGCCGGCGAGGTGGTGAACGTCGCGACCGGGATCGACATCCCGGTCGGCGAGATCGCCGATCTGGTGCTCGACGTCCTGGGCAAGCCCGCCTCCCTCAAGACCTATCTCGAGGACCGTCCCGGACAGGTGGTGCGGCACATCGGCACGACCGAGAAGGCCGAGCGGCTGCTCGGCTGGCGCGCCCGCACGTCGTTCGAGGACGGTCTCGCGCGAACCGTCTCCTGGTACGCCGAGCATCGGGCCTGGTGGGAAGCCGCGCTCACGAACGGCGCGAAGGCGTACTCGGCGTAAGCGGCGCAACGCGCCGCGCGCAGCGGCCGCGCCCGGAGGGCGCCAGGCCGCGAAGCTTCTCCGAGCCCGCAGGGCTCGGTACAGCTGCGTGAAGCTTGAACGCGGCGCTGTCGCGCCGCTCCAAGCGGGTCGCGGCCGGTGTGCGCGCTTCGCGCGCGAAACTCCGCGGCCGCCTGCGGCGTCCGCTGCGCGGGCTTCGCCCTTGCCGGGCCGCTCAGCCGCCGCCAGCGCGGGCTGCGCCCTTGCCGGCCCGCTCAGCCGCCACGGCTACACTCGCCGTGGTGGCCGGGTCGCGGCTCCTCGTTCTAGGCGCCGGGCCGGCGCAGCTCGGGCTCCTGCGGGCTGCCCGTGAGCGCGGCCTGTTCGTGACCGCCTGCGACCGAGATCCACTCGCGCCGGGATTCGAGTATGCCGACCGCCGTGCGATCGTCTCGGCGGAGGACGAGGAGGGTCTCGATCGTCTCGCCAGGGCAGAGCCCGTGGACGGCATCGTCGCGCCGGGAATCGACTGGCCGGTGGCGATTGCCGCCCGGCTCGCCGAGCGGCTCGGGCTGCCGCACCCGATCTCCGGCGAGACGGCAGCGCTCGCGGTCTCGAAGCTGCGGCAGCGCGACCGCTTTGCGGAAGCCGGCGTCCTCCAGCCCAGGCACGAGCTCGCCTCGAGCCCCGGCGACGCGGGACTGGCGGCGGAGCGGCTCGGGTATCCCTGCGTGGTGAAGGCTCCCGATCGTCAGGGTCAGCGAGGCTTGAGCCGGGTCGACGACCCCGGCCAGCTGGCAGGCGCGGTCGAGCGTGCTGTGGATGCCTCGAGAAACGGCGCCTGCCTGCTCGAGGAGCTCGTTCAGGGCCAGGAGGTGACGGTGAACGCGTTCTCGATCGAGGGCCGCTTCCATGCGCTCACGGTCACCGACCGCGTCACCGCTCCCCCCTCCGCCTTCGGCGTCGCCCTCGCCCACGTCTGGCCGGCTCAGCGCGGCGTCCGGGCGGCCGAGCGGCTCGCGCGGCGGGCCGTCGAGGCGCTCGGGATCGAGAACGGTCCGACCTATACCCAGATCGTGCTCGGCCCGGAGGGCCCGCGTGTCATGGAGGTGGCGGCGCGGCTCGGAGGGGGTCACGATGCCGAGCTCGCGCAGCTCGCCGTCGGGGTGGATCTCAACGGCCTCACGCTCGCTGCGGCTCTCGGCGAGAGCCTCGAGAAGCCGCGCCCGCGCGGCCGCGGCGGCGCCTGCGTGCGCTTTCTCGTCGCCCCGCAGGGCGAGCTCGCCGACGTTCGCGGTCTTCAGGAGGCGGCCGCGGTCGAGGGAGTCGCCGAGGTCAGGGTGTATCGCCGGGCAGGCTGGGTCTTCGGGCCGCTGACGCGCGGAGCGGACCGCGCCGGCTCTGTGCTCGCGGCGGGCCGTTCCCGGGCCGAGGCGCTCGAGCGCGCGGATCGCGCTGCCCAGCTCGTACAGTTCGTTACAGCGGATGCAGAGGTCGCCTGACGTCACCACCCCCGTTCGGGAGGAGTTTCTCTCGTTCCAGCCGCCCGCGGTCGACGACGCGGAGATCGAAGCGGTCTCCGAGACGTTGCGGTCGGGCTGGCTCACGAGCGGCCCCCGGGCCGCCGAGCTGGAAGAGCGATTCGCCGAGCTGACCGGTGCCCGGCACGCGGTCGCCGTCGCGTCGGGCACGGCCGCATTGCACCTCTCTCTCGTCGCGGCAGGCATCGGGCCGGGTGACGAGGTGATCACGAGCCCGATCACCTGGCCCGCGACGGCGAACGTCGTGGAGCACGCCGGCGCCAGGCCGATCTTCTGCGACGTGCGCGACTCCGACCTGAACATCGACGCCGACCTGCTGCCGGGCGTCGCAACGGAGCGCACGCGGGCCGTCATGCCCGTCGACCTCGCGGGGCAGCCGTGCGACCTCGACCCGATCACGGCCCTCGCCCGCGAGCGCGGCTGGCTCGTGATCGAGGACGCAGCCCACGCCGTCGAGAGCAAGTACCGGGGCCGCAAGGTCGGCGCGATCGCGGATGCCACCTGCTTCTCGCTCTACGCGACGAAGAACGTCGCAGCCGGCGAGGGCGGCATCATCACGACGAACAGCGACGAGCTCGCGGACGAAGTGCGCGAGCTCCGGCTGATGCGCCGCGGCGAGGGGTCGCTCTACGACATCCGCCGCGCGGGCTTCAAGGCCAACCTCGCAGACCTGAACGCTGCGGTCGCGCTCGTCCAGCTCGACAAGCTCGAGCGGCACCGCGCGATCCGGCTTCGGCACGTCGCCGCCTACGACGCTGCCGTCACCGAGCTCGCCGGGATCGAGCCGCTCGCGCGCGAAGGGCGCGAGGGCGATCTCCACGCCGTGCACCTCTACGTCGTACGGATCGACGCCGAGCGGGCCGGAGCCACGCGCGACGAGTACCAGCAGGCCCTGGCGGCCGAGAACATCGGGACGAGCATCCACTTCCTGCCCGTCCACCGCCTCACCTACTACCGCGAGCGCTATCCGGACCAGCCGTCGCTTCCCGTCGCGGAACGGGCGGGCTCCGAGGTGTTGTCGCTGCCGCTCTCGCCCGCGCACTCGGACGCCGACATCCGGGACGCGATCGAGGCGCTGCGGCGCGTCCACGCGCGTTTCTCGGGGCGATAGCCGTGCGGTGGTGGCGCTCCTTACCGCGGTCCGTCAAGGTCGCGGCGAACCTCGCGCTCTCGGGCGTGATCATCGCGTACCTGGTCTGGCAGATCGACCTCGGGCGCACGCTCGAGCTGATCGGGAACACGAACGGGCTCATCCTGCTCGGGGCGTTCGCCGTCTACCTCGCATCGACCTGGGGCCTCGCCTGGCGCTGGCAGCTCCTGCTCGCCTCGCGGGGCATCCACGAGCCGCTTCGCTGGCTCACGGGCCTCTACTTCGTCGGCTATGCGGCCGGGCAGGTGCTCCCGACGGGCATCGGCGGCGATGCGTTGCGGATCGTCGAGCACGCGCGACGGCGCCCCACGCGCAGAGGCGACGTCGCCGGCGCGGTGCTCATGGAGCGCGTCATCGGCGCGGCGGGCGTTCTCCTGATGGTGGCGGTCGGTCTCTTTGCCGCGATCGGCCGCTACGACGGGGTCGAAGTGCTCATCTGGATCGAGCTCGTTTGCATCGCCTTCGTCGGCGCGGGCTTCCTCCTGCTGTTCTCCCTGCGGGTCCGGCGTCGCCTCGGCTTCGTCTCGGGCGTGGCGCGCAGGCTGCACGTGGAACGACCGGCGCGCGCCCTCTACGAGGCCATGCACGCCTACCGCTACGGGCCCCGCACGATCGTCGTCGTGCTGCTCGTGACGGTCGTCATGCAGTTCCTCCGCATCGTGTCCATCTGGCTCTGCGGCGAGGCGGTGGGGCTCGACCTCTCGGTGCTCGTCTACGTGATCCTCGGGCCGCTGCTGTTCCTCGTGATGATGGTGCCGTTCACGATCAACGGGCTCGGCTTGCGGGAGGCGTTCTTCGTCGCCTTCCTCGGCCGCTTCGGCGTCGACGCCGACGCCGCCTTCGCCACCGGCTTTCTGTTCTACGCGATCTCGATTGCTGCGTCGGCGCCCGGAGCAGGAATTCTGCTCTGGCGGAGCGCCCGGCCGGTCTCGCGCGCCGAGGCGGAGCGGAGCGAAGCGTCCTGACCGGAGCGCCAAGCGGTCCCGATGTCTCGGCGATCGTCGTCTGCCTGAACGGCGTCGAGCACCTCGAGCGTTGCCTCACGAGCGTGCGCGGCTGCGAGACGATCGTCGTCGATCACGGCTCGACGGACGGCTCGCTCGAGCTCGTCCGCTCACGGTTCCCCGAGGCCCGGGTCATCGAGCAGGCAAATGTCGGCATGGGAGGAGGCAACAACGCCGGCATGCGCGCCGCCTCGGGTCGCTACTTTCTCCTGCTCAACGCGGACGCCTGGCTCGCCGACGGCGCGCTCGAGCGCCTCGTCGAGCTCGCGGACGGAAGGCCGCGGACCGCGCTGATAGGGCCGCGGCTGCGGAATCCCGACGGCACCCTGCAGCGCTCGGTCAGGGCCTTTCCGACGCTCTGGCGGCTCTCCACCGAATACTTCTTCCTGCGGAAGCTGGCGCCCGGCACGGACCTCCTCAACCCGCTCTACTGCGGGGGCTTCGACCACGGCTCGGTGCGCGAGGTCGACTGGGTCTCGGGCGCATGCCTCTTCGTCCGGCGCGCCGCGACCGAAGACACCGGTCTCTTCGACGAGGACTACTTCATGTTCAGCGAGGAGACCGACTGGTGCTACCGGTTCCGCCGCGCCGGCTGGCAGGTGGTCTTCTATCCGGGCGCCGAGGTCGTGCACGTCGGCGGCGCGTCGCACGGCGGGCGTCTCTACCGCGAGAACCTGCGCGGTCAGCTGCGCTTCTTCGCGAAACACCACGGGCCCCGAGAGGCCGAGCGGGCAAGGCGTCTACTGATCGTCGCGCTCGAGCTGCGGAGCACAGTTTTCGGAGGCGCGCGCGGCCTCCAGTACCGCGACGGCGCCCGCTGGCTCCGGTCGGGCTCCGTGAACGTCCTCCTAGACTCGGGGACATGAGCGCGCTGAGGAGGGCGCTACGGTGATCCCGCCGGGGGTCGAGCGGCGTGCCCGCTGGGTGCTCGACACACTCGGTGGCGGGCAGCTCGGCCTCGGCGACGACGTGCCCTACGTCGAGTCGGCGTGGGAGCAGGTCGAGCGTGGCGAGTGTCCCGACGGGGACGATCTCGCGGCCGCGTTCTACCACCTCGCCCGACTCGAGGAGCTCGACGACGGCGACGGTCGCTCGCCGCGCGACCAACACGGCCGTTTTCCCGCGTCGGCGACCTGCCTCGATCCCGACGACCCGCCCCTCGAGCGTCTCCGGCGAAAGCTCGGGATCGAGCCGCCCCGCTGGCGGGGAGCGAGGTTCGCCGTGTGCCTCACTCACGACGTCGACACTCCGTGGCGCTGGACGCGGATCGGCGTGCGCGGCGCGGCCGCCCGGCTGCGTGACCACGCCAGGTCGGGGCGGGCCGCACCGGCGATGAAAGAGGCGGTCGGGCTGGCCTCCGTTCCGATCCACAAGCTGAGTCGCGGTGACCCGAACTGGCGGTTCGAGTCGGTGCTGCGCAAGGCGACCGCAGGCGGACTGCGGCACACCTTCTACCTCATGGCGGGGCACGGTCATCCGGCCGACGGGCCCTCGCCGGCCACCTACGACCGCTTGCGGCCGCGGCTCGTCGAGCTCCTGCTCGCCGGAGGCGCGGAAGTCGGCCTCCACGGCAGCTACAACGCAGCGGCGGACGCGGAGATCCTGACCGAGGAGAAGCGGCGGCTCGAGGAGCTCGCGGGCCCGCTCGCAGGTCACCGCTACCACTACCTGCGGGTCGATCCGCATCGCAACCTGGCCACGCTCGACGCGCTCGGCTTTCGCTACGACTCGAGCCTCGGCTTCGCCGATCGACCCGGCTTCCGGGCGGGCATCGCCCAGCCGTTTCGTCCCTGGGACGTCGCCGCGGACCGGCCGCTCCGGCTCGTGGAGATCCCCCTGGCGGTCATGGACGTCACGCTCGCCGAAGAGCGTTACCTGGGGCTCTCGGTCCAGGCGGCCGAGCGGCGACTGCTGAATCTGGTCGCCTGGGCAGCCGAGCACGGGGGCGGCTTCTCCCTGCTCTGGCACAACGACCGTTTCGATCCGCTCACCTCGCGCGGTTGGGATCGCCTCTTCTACCGCTTCGTCGATGCCGTGCGCGCGGCGGACGGTGTCTGCGTCTCGGCCGGCGAGCTCGCGGACGAGGCAGACGAATGGCTCGCCCGGTAGACGCCGGGACGCGGCTCGGCGCCCGGCCGAGCGTACGGCCGCCGCTCTTCCTCGGTCTGGTGCTGATCCCGCCGGCGGTGCTCGCGATCTCGCGCGCGCTGCCGGCCGAGGGCGCCGGGCTCGGGCTCCGGCTCGCGGCGGCTGCAGCGATCGTCCTCCTTGTTCCCGGTGCGCTGCTGCTGCGTGCGATCGGCTGGCCGGACGGGCTCGGACCCGCCGTAGCCGGAGCAGTGGCGTGGAGCCTCGCCGCCTCAGGGCTCGCGCTCGGCCTCACCTTCGCGGCGGGCGGCTCGCTCTCGCTGACGTTGGCCCTCTTTGCCGTGATCGCCGGGGGAGCGCTCGTGGGCGGTTGGCGCTCTGCCCCGCTCGCAGTCGGCCGCGAGGAGCTGATCGCGTGTGGTGCGCTCGTTGCGTCCGGGCTCGTGCTGTGCGGCGTCGTCTGGTGGAGCTCGACAGTCGCCTCGGGAGAGGAGCTCTTCCACCTCGCCCGCGTGCGGAAGCTGGAGGAGGTGCCGGTTCTCTACTCGATCCGCGTCGCCGACGAGTTCTGGGACGGGAGCCTGCATCCCGGCTATGCCTTCCCGGTGTGGCACGGTGTTCTTGCCCTCGTCGCCCGCCTTGCGGACGTCGACCCCACGCTCGTCGTCCTGAAGCTTGGCGCCTTGCTCGTCCCGCTGGCGCTCGTGCTCGCGTACGGCGCCGGCGCGGTGCTGTTCGCCTCCTGGGCAGGCGGCGTGGCCACGGCGATCGCCCAGGCCGCGATTGTCGCCTTCCCGGCAGGTGGGACAGGAGCCTTCGAGCGGCTCGCGCTGCCCGAAGAGGCGGCACGTCTTCTGCTCGTGCCGGCAGTTCTCTGCCTCGTATTCGCGTACGTGCGGAGCGGACGCCGCGTCGAGCTCGTCACGATCGCGGTCGCCGCTCTCGCTCTCGCCGCCGTGCGCCCCACCTACGCCGTCCTCGTGTGCGTCCCGCTCGCCGGCTTCGCGGTCGCACGCTGGGCGTTCGGCGGCGCGGGACGAGCCGACGTGCCGAAGATCGGGGCGGCTCTCGCGGCGGTGCTCGTCCCCGCCGGCCTCTTCGCGGCGTGGCTCTCGCCGGTGGTCGCCGAAACGAACTCCTTCGTGACCTCGACGGCTGAGAAGCGGCTTGCTGCCGAGCATTCGCACGGTCTGCTCGACTCCATCGGGCCGCTGCTCGGCCTGGATCCGGGCGTCGCGGCCCGCGGCGGAGCCGGCGCCCTGGCGGGGCTGCTGGCTGTGGCGGCTGTGCCCTTCGCGGCGCGCCGGCGATGGGCGGCGTTCGTCCTCGGCGGGACGCTCGCCGGCCTCGTCGTCCTCCTCGTGCCGCCCTTCTTCACGGCGGCGTCCGACCTGCTCACGCTTGCTCAGACTCGGCGCCTCGTGCTGCTGCTCCCGCTGCCGTTCGCGCTCGCCGGGCTCGCGGTGCTGGCCGGCCGGCTGAGGCTCGTGGGTTGTCTCGCCGCGGCCGCGCTCGGCGCAGGGCTGGCGCTCGCCTACTCGCCGGGCAAGGCGTCCGGCCCCTCGTGGGTCGTCTGGATCGCGGTCGCGGGCGCCCTCGTCGGCCTGATCGCCGGGCGGTGGATACGGCCGGCGGCTCCCGGCCCGCGCGTCTGGGCGGTGGCGGCGATCCTGGCCTTTGCAATACCCGTCGCGGCCGTGGGCTTTCCCGACGTGAAGCAGGACAAGCCGGATCCGGGCGCTCTTACGCCGGGCCTGATCGAGGCGCTTCGGACGAAGGTGCCGGTCCGCGCAGTCGTCTTCGCAGATCCCGAGGTCTCGAACCGCGTGGCCGCCGCTGCCCCTCTCTACATCGTCACCGCGCCGCCCGCGTACGTCGCGCGCACCGAGCGCAACCGGGCGTTCGACCGGAGGGCGGATGCGATCGGCGTCTTCTGGCGCGACGGGCTCTCGTACCTCGACAAGGCGAGCCTGATCTCCAAGAGCGGTGCCACGTGGCTGCTCGTCGACAAGACGAAGCGCGTGCCGGCCTACGCGGAGCTGCTGCCGCGCAAGGTCTACGAGGACGACCGCTACGCGCTGTACCACCTGCGTAGCTGACGCGTACGGCCTGCACAATGCCGATGATGATGATGCCGTCCCCATGCGGCTCCTGATCGTCTCGCTCTACTGGCCTCCCGCGGGAGGGCCCGGCGTCCAGCGTCCTCTGAAGCTCGCCGGGCATCTCGCCGACCTCGGCCTGGACGTCCACGTGCTCGCGCCCGACGATCCGAAGTGGCTGCACCGCGACCCGGCGCCCGCCGTGCATCCGGCGTTGACGCGTGCATCGAGCCCGCAACGTGGGGCCGAGCGCGCGCCGGCCCGCCGAGGAGCTCGCGCGGGCGCGCGGCCTCGACCGTCTCGCCCTACGGGCGGAGCTCGGTCTCCGAGGCCTGCTCGTGCCGGACGCGAGCGTGCTCTGGAACCTCACCGCGGCTCCCGCCGCGATCCGGCTCGTACGCCGGCTTCGGCCGGACGTCGTGCTCACCACCTCGCCTCCCGGCTCCGTGCACCTCGCCGGTCTCGCGGCCAAGCGGGCAACCGGGGTCCGCTGGGTCGCCGATCTGCGGGACTCGCTGACGCAGCACGCCCACCGCCGGCGGGAGGTGCGGGGGGAGGCGACGCTCGCACGTCTCGTCGCCCGCCACGCGGACGCGATCGTGTGCGTGTCGGAGGCAATTGCCGCCGAGACGTCGGCGCTCGCCCCGCGCGGCATCCCGCGGGTGATCGGCAACGGCTGCGATTTCGAGGACTTCTCCGGTCTGCCGTACGCTCCGGGGCCTCGGTTCCGGATCACCCATGCGGGCAGCTTCTTCGGGCGCCGCGACCCACGCCCGTTCCTGGACGCCCTCGCGCAGGCCGGCGATGAGGTCACGGCGCGCTTCGTGGGCGATTTCCGCACCCGTGATCGCGACCATGCGACCAGCCTGGGCCTCGGCGACCGGCTCGAGCTGCTGCCCTATGTCCCCAGGAGAGAGGCGCTGGCGCTGCAGCGGGACTCCGAGGCGCTTCTGCTCCTCATCCCCGAGGCCGAGGGCCGCGGCCGCGGCGTGCTGTCGGGAAAGGTGTTCGAGTACCTCGCAGCCGAGCGGCCGATCCTCGCCGCGGTGCCCCCTGACGGCGAGGCGGCGAGGCTGATACGCGAGACCGGTGCCGGCTCGGTCGTCGCTCCGGACGATCCGGGTGGGATCGGCGAGGCTCTCGAGGGGCTCGTGACGCGATGGCGGGCGGGCGAGCTCGAGAGCGCGGACCTGGCGCCCGAGTGGAAGGCCCGGCTGTCTCGCCGGGCGCGGGCAGAGGAGCTCGCTTCCCTCCTCTACGACGTCTCCGGCCGGGCCTTGCCGCCGCCCGCTCGTTCCAACGCACCGCTGGAGACGGCCCGGTGAGCGTCGCCCTGCCGGCCGGCGCGGCCGAGCGGACCTGGAATCGAACGCGCGTCGCCGACGCGCTCCTGCTCGCCAACGTCTTCACGATCACCTGGGCCCAGGTGCGCTGGGCCGCCGGCGGGGCGGACGTGAACATCTCCGACGTCACCGCCGCGGTGTTCCTCGTCGCCTACGCGGCGACGTGCGCAGGCCGCGCCGACTGGCGGTTCCCACGGTCGGTCGGCGTTCTGCTCGTCTTCTTCGCGCTCTTCTCGATCGTCTACCTGATGGCGTTCTTCAACCTCGAGACGCTCGCCGACCGCGAGCTGTTCGCCAAGGGGATCGTGAAGTTCGCCCTGCACTTCCTGTTCCTCGTCTGCGCCGTCGCCCATCTCGCGGAGCGATCGGAGGCGATGTACTGGCGCACGCTCGGGTGGTTCGTCGGAGGCATGGTTGCGAACGGTCTCTACGGGCTGGTCGAGCTTGCCGTCGCAGAAGGCTCCGGCCGCAATCTGGATCAGACGGTGCTCTCCCCGATCGGCGCTTACCAGCGCGGCGGCATCAACGTCTACGGCGCGGTCGACGGCTCGACGGTCTACCGCACCAACGCGCTGACGCTCGATCCCAATCATCTCGGGATCATGCTGATCGTCCCGCTGCTCATTCTGCTTCCGATCTACCTGAGGCTCGAGCGTCGACACCGGATGAGGGTTCCGCTCGCGCTCGTGCTCGCGTTCCTGGCGCTCGTCGAGCTCGCGACGCTGTCGCGGAGCGGGCTGCTCGGGCTTGCAGTCGGCCTGCTCGTGCTCGCGATCCCGTACCGCCGCCACATCTTCACCGCGCGCTTCCTCGTGCCCCTGGCGGTCCTCCTCGGGGTGATCGCGGTGATCATTGCCCAGCGGACGAGCTTCTTCGAGTCAGTGTTCCGGGCCCGGACGACGGTAGGCGGCGGATCGACCCGCGTACACCTCGAGCTCTACGAGCTCCTGCCGCCGGTGATCGGCGACCACCCGCTGTTCGGCCTCGGGATCAACACGTTCTCGTCGTACTACGAGTTCGTGACCGGCCTGTCCAACTGGGGGCCGCACTCGTACTACGTCGCGCTGCTGACGGAGACCGGCATCTTCGGCACGGTCCTCTTCCTCGCCTACCTCGTCTACCTGTTCCGGCGCCTCGGCGCGCTGCGACGGCTCGGACGCGCGCTCGCGTCCGCCGGCGATGCGGCCGCTGCGCGTGTCCGCCCGCTCGGCTGGGGCCTGACCGCGGCGCTGGTCGGGACACTCGTGGCGAACGCCTTCTATCTGACCATGCAGATGTACTACTTCTTCGTGCTCGCCCTGCTCGTACTGGCGGCCCCGCTCGTCTTCGGCCGGCGGCTGGAGAGATGACGTCCAGGGCCACGAAGATTCCGCAGGTCGCCTGGAGGCGGTCGGTCCGCGCGTTCAACAGAGGGCTCGGGCAGCTCGAGACCACGCTCTCGGACGGGAGCGACTCGCCGCTCCGCCACCCGCCGCTGCTCATCGTAGGGGCCCCCCGCTCGGGGAGCACGCTGCTCTACCAGCTCGTCGTCGAGCGCTTCGACGTCGCGTATCTCTCGAATCTGCACTGCCGCTACTTCGGCGCGCCGTCGTTCGCCCAGCGGATCGCGGGCGGCCGCGTCGAGGACCGCACCGCGAGCTACGCCTCGGTTCACGGGCAGACCGCGGGGGACGCGGAGCCGAGCGAGTGCGGACCGTTCTGGTATCGCTTCTTCCGCAAGTCGCCGCAGTACACGCCCCTCGGCGAGGCCGATCCGGCGCAGCTGCGCCGTCTGCGCGCGGCGGTCCGGGCGCTCGGGGACGCGGCCGGTCGCCCGCCCGTGTTCAAGAACCTCGTCTGCTCGCTCCGGCTCGGCCCGATCGGCGCGGCGCTTCCCGAAGCGCGCTTTCTGTTCGTCCGCCGCGATCTCGGCGACAACGCCCAGTCACTCCTTGCGGCAAGGAAGCGAATCCACGGCGACTACGCGACCTGGTGGTCGGTGGAGCCGCCGCGGATCGACGCAGCTCCGCTCTCTCCCGCCGCACGAGCAGGTCGTCGAGCAGATACGGGCCGTCGAGGCGGTCATCCAGGCGGATCGCGACGTTCTCGGGCCCGAGCGCTTCCTCGAGCTGCGCTACGAGGACGTCTGCGACGACCCACGGCAGGCACTCCGTGAGGTAGCGGACTTCGCCGGCGCGGGCGGTATCGCGCTGCTGCCGAGGCGGGAGGTCCCGGCGCGGTTCGACCGAGCGGCTCCGCCTCAGCTCGAGCCCGAGCTACGGGCGGCGCTGGCCGACTACCTCCGCACCACGTCGCCCGCGTGAGCCTGCAGCCCTACGACGAGCTGTGGCCCGCTCGCCCCAGGGCTCCGTCTTCTCCTCGTCGTGGTGGCTGGACGCCGTCGCCCCGGGCTCGTGGCAGCCGCACCCGCTCGAAGCCGGCGGCGAGGTGGTCGCCGCCTGGCCGACGGTCGTGCGGACGACGCGGTTCGGCAAGCTGCACGTCGGCGCTCCCCTCACGCCGTTCCTCGGCCCGCTGTTCGCACCGTCGGAGGGCGGCGAGCTCCGAAGGCGGGCGAACGACATCAAGAGCATCGAGCTCCTGCTCGGGCTTCTCGAGCCCTGCGCGCACGTCGAGGCTCGCTGTCACCCGGCGTTCGACTACTGGACGCCGCTGTCGTGGCACGGCTTCACCCAGACGACGCGCTACACGTGGCGACTGCCCGAGCTCGGCGATCTCGAGGCCGTCTTTGCAGGACTGCGGGAGAACATCCGGCGCGAGGTCCGCAAGGCCCGCAAGTCGGGCGTGACGGTCGTTCCCGGCTCGCTCGAGGAGCTCGAGGAGGTGCGCGCCCGGACGGTCGAGCGCGCCGACCGGGCGGACGTCGCCGCGGCGAACGTCGCCGAGGCGAACCTCGCGGCGCTGCGCAGCATCGAGGCCGCAGCCGCTCCGCGCGGCGCCAGGACGATCCTGGTCGCCCGCGGCGCGGACGGCAGTCTGCATGCGGCGGGTTACTTCGTCCACGACGCGCGCTACACGTACTACCTCGTCGGCGGAAGCCACGAGGAGCTGCGCACGAGCGGGGGCCCTTCGCTGCTCATGTGGCACGCGATCGAGCTCGCGGCCGAGCAGGGGCGGGGCTTCGATTTCGAGGGATCGATGCTGCGCAGCGTGGAGCGCTTCTTCCGCAGCTTCGGCGGCGTCCCCGCCCCGTACGGTCGTCCGCAGGACGTCGTCGACGGGCCTGCGCATGGCGACCGCGCTGAAGCGGACGGCGCGCTCGGTTCTCTAGCGCCCAGCTAGAGACTTGCTGTGAAATTCACGCACTTCTCGATGGGGGCCTGCACGCGGCGGATCAGGGCTTCCTCGGTCGGCACCAAGGCTTCAGTCCAGCATTGCCACCGACCGGGAAGCCCTGCTCCTTGGTGCATGCCCGCCCCACAAGCACGCCAATTCCACATCAAGCCTCTACGACCTCGAGGCGAGGACGATCAGGCGGTTGGCAGGCGTTCGCATCGACCGCGGCTTTCTGATCTTCTCGAAGCTCATCACCCGCAGGCCCGCGACCCTTGCTCCCGACCGCCAGCGCCGTTTCGACCTGATCCGCTTCGTGACGAGCGCGACCCCCTCGGGGTGGCCGGCGGCGGGCTCGAGACGGCGAAAGTCGACGTCGTGGCTCAGCAGCCCGACGTGTTCTGCCACGAGGAGAAGACCTCCCGGCGCGAGGTGCGCGCCCAGGTTGGCGAGGGCCCGCTGCCAGTCGTCGTCCTCGACGACGTGGAAGAGCACTCCGACCGCGTTGACGACGTCGAACCGTCGCTCGAGGTCGAACCCCTCCTCTGAGACGTCGCCCTCGACGATCGTCACCTCGGGCTCGGCCTCGTACCGCCTCGCCAGGGCCTGCACCGCCGAGGTCGAGATCTCGACGCCGACCACCGCCGGCGCCCCCAGGGTGTCCCGGTAGAAGTCGATCCAGTGACCCGCGCCGGAGCCGACGTCGAGCACGGTCGGGTGCGCCGGGAAGCGTTTGTCGAGCGACAGCTCGACGATCGCGTTCTCGACTGCGTTGTAGTGGTAGCGGACGACGGCCGGCCTGGCGCCTTCCGCGAGCGTCGTGGCGTCGTCGAGCTCACCGCGGGCGACGGCGCTCTCGTACCGCGAGGTCCAGGCGCTCTTCGCCTCGTACGGGGCTCTCGGGCCACGAACGCGCAGCGACCGCAGGTAATGGCGCGTGAACGTCGGTCCGAGCACCCACGTGGCGACGCTGCCGGCTCGGCGCCGGACGCTCAATGCGACATCCGTGCCGCGGCGGTCGCGAAGGCGGGAACGGCGCAAGCCGGCGAACGGCGCTCGAGAGGCTCACCGAGCGACGGATGTTAGCCGGGGCGGCTGGCGGCCAGACGCGGCTCGCGGCGCCGCCGTCGAAAGCAACTACGATCCCAGACGGATGCGGATACTCGACGTCGGGCCCTGGATCGCCTACCCGCCGGAGAGGGGGCGGGCGGTGCGCACCTACAACCTCCTGCTCGAGCTTTCCGCCAGGCACGACGTCCGGCAGTTCGGGCGGGCCAGCGCCATCCTGGGCCGTCAGCGCCTGTTCGAGGAAGTGCCGGTGACGCCGATGTTCCGAGTCGTGCGCTGCCGCTACCCGTTCGGCTATTCGGTCGGCGACTGGCTCGTAGGACGCGAACGAAGCGGGGGCGTGCGCGAGGCGGCGGCCCGGCGCATCGTCTATCCGAAGCGCTTCCGGGAGCTGCTGCGCTGGGCGAACGTGATCGTCGCCGAGGACCCTGTCGAGCTCGCGCTCTGCCGCCAGGAGTGGCCCGAGGGGCGGTACGCGTTCGTCGCGCACGACGTCGGCGTTCCCGAGGCGGTCTCGCGCTCGGGCCACGACCGGCTGGCGCAGGCGGTGGCGACGGCCGAGCTCACGATCGCCGTAAGCCCCTCCGACCGCGAGGAGCTGGTCGCCCGCTACGGGCTCACCCCAGAACGTGTCGCCGTCGTCCCGAACGGAGCCGACCCGGAGCGCCTTCGCCCGCTCGACGCCGCCGCGAAGCAGGCGCTTCGCACCGAGCTCGGCCTGCCGCCCGGCCCGGTCGTTCTCTTCGCGGGATCCAGCTCGCCGTCGAATCTCGTCGGTCTCGCCTGGATCCGGCGCCTGGCCAAGGCCACCGATCGCTTCACGTTCGTCGTCGTCGGCTCGGTGGCGAAGACGCGAGCGCAGCGGGAGGCTGTACGTCACAGGCCCGGTCCGCGACGTCAGTTCCTACTTCCAGGCCGCCGATCTCGCGCTGTGCCCGATCGAGCACGGGAGCGGGACGAGGATGAAGCTCTGGGCGGCGCTGGCGGCCGGCTTGCCGACGGTGGCGTTCGCGGAGTCGCTGCGGGGGACCGGCCTGGAGGCCGGCCGTCATGTCGTGGTGACGGAGAAGAGCGAACCGGCCTTGCTCGCGGCGCTCGAGCGGCTGGCCCACGACCCGGACCTCGCGGGCCGGTTGACCGCGGAGGGTCGCTCCTTCGTCGTCGAGCACCGGAGCTGGCGGCGCTCGGCGGAGCTGATGGCCGGCGCGCTCGAGCAGCTGCTCGCCGCGGGCGAGCCGGGCCGTGCCGCGCCCGGCATCGCCGCCGCGTAGACCCGTCGGCGGCTACCGGGGCGGCCACTACACTCGCGACCATGCTCGCGCGGGCGCTCTTCTGGGGAAGCCTCGGGGCGCTGGCCTGGACGCATGTCGGCTACCCGCTGCTGGCCGCCGGGCTCGCGCGTCGGCGGCCGCGGCCCGTACGGAAGGGCGACGTGACGCCGCGGGTGACCGTGATCGTCGCGGCACACGACGAGGAGCCCGTGATCGCGAAGCGCGTGGAGAACCTGCTCGCGCTCGACTACCCCGCCGAGCTCGTGGACGTCGTCGTCGCCTCCGACGCCTCGACCGACGGGACCGACCGCGTCGTCGAGGAGCTCGCGGCGCGCGAGCCGCGCGTACGGCTGCTGCGCGTGCCCGCGCGGGGGCAAGGTCACCGCGCAGAATCTCGCGGTGCGGCAAACCGAGTCCGAGATCGTGGCCTTCTCGGATGCGAACGCCGCCTGGGCGCCGGACACGCTGCGCCGGCTCGTGCGCAATTTCGCCGACACGGATGTGGCGTACGTGTGCGGTCAGCTCCAGCTCCAGCGTGCGGACGGAACGAACCTCGAGGGGACGTACTGGCGGTACGAGGTCTGGTTGCGCGAGCAGGAGTCACGGCTCGGATCCGTCACGGGCGGCAACGGCGCCGTCTACGCGGTACGACGCTCGGACTACGTCGAGGTCGATCCGCGTTTCGGCCACGACCTCTCGCTCCCCTACGTCATGGTCCAGCGCGGCCGCCGCGCCGTGTACGAGCGCGAGGCGCTTGCCTTCGAGAAGCCGTCTCGCGATCTCGAGGACGAATACCGGCGCAAGGTGCGGATGTTCGAGCACTGCTGGCTGATCCTGCTCCGGGGAGGAATGCTGCGCGGCCTCGATCCCACCTATCTGACCGCGATCGTCTCCCATCGCGTGCTGCGCTACGGCAGCGGTGTCGCCCACCTGCTCCTGGCGGCGACGAGCCTCCGTCTCGCGCCGCGCAGCGGAGTCGCCCGAACGCTCCTTGCGGCCCAGGTGGCCGGCCTGGGGCTCGCCGCCGCCGGCAGGCTCCGGGCCCCGCTGCCCGGCGCCGGACTGGCCTACTACTACCTCCTCGTGACGCAGGCCACTGTCGTCGCCCTCTATCGCACGCTGCGCCACGGCGTGCCGGCCGTCTGGGACAAGGCCGAGGGGACGCGGTGAAGCGGGCCGTCGATCTGCTCCTCGCCACGTTCTTCCTGGTCCTGACGGCGCCGCTGATCGCCCTCGCCGCGCTGGCCGTCTGGATCGAGGACCGCGGCTCCATGCTCTTCCGGCAGACGAGGGTGGGTCTTCACGGGTGCGATTTCGAGCTGTTCAAGCTGCGGACGATGATCACCGGAGCGGAACACCAGGGCGCCGGGTATGCCGTCGATCGCGACGATCCGCGCATCACCCGCGTCGGGCGGCTGTTGCGGCGGCTCTCGATCGACGAGCTCCCCCAGCTCTGGAACGTCGTGCACGGCGAGATGAGCATGGTCGGGCCGAGGCCGACGCTCCGCTACCAGGTGGAGCAGTACACGGACCGGCAGCGGCGGCGGCTGGACGTGAAGCCCGGCATCACCGGCTGGGCTCAGGTGAACGGTCGGGCCCGTCTGGCCTGGGCGGACAGGATCGAGCTCGACGTCTGGTACGTGGAGCACCAGTCCTTCTGGCTCGACCTGCGGATCCTCGCGCGCACGCCGCTTGCCCTTCTCACCGGCACCTACAAGGGCAACACCGGCGGTTGGAAGCCCGATCAGGGCCGCTCGTAGAGGGCGGTCAGGCGGGCCTCGGCGATCGCGTGTCCCGCGACGGCCTCGTCGAAGGCGGCACGGTCGGCGCCGGCCTCGAGGGCGAGCTCTGCATCGAGGGCGAGCAGGCGGAAGACGTAATGGTGCTGACCCTCGGGAGGGCACGGGCCTCGGTAGCCGACCTCGCCGGCGCTGTTCTCGCCCTGTCGCAGCGGCGCCGGCGTCTCGAGCTCGCCGCCGTCGGGCACTCCTTCAGGCAGGCTCGTGACCTCGGGCGACAGGCCGTAGAGGAGCCAGTGCGTGAACAGGCCGCTTGGTGCGTCGGGATCGTCGACGACGAGCGCCAGCTCCTGCGCCTCGTCGGGCACGCCCGTCCAGGACAGTGCTGGCGAGACGTCGTCGCCGTCGCACGTGTAGCGGGCGTCGATGCTCTGCCCGTCCGCCACGGCACTCGAGGCGAACTCGAAACCGGAGGCAGTCGGCACGGTCTCGGGCGCAGCGGCCGGGTCGCCGCTGCCGCCGCAGGCAGCCGCCGCGACGGCGAGGGCGCCGAGCAAGGCGAGGCGCCTCATGGCCACGAAGCGTAGCGCCCGCCTGGGGACGATGACAGCTTCGCCACGGGCTACGATGGGCCGCTCGTGACGACCGTGCTCCTCACGTGCGCGGGCCAGCGTGTCGACGTGCTGGTCGCCTTCAGGCTCGCAGGAGCGAGGGTGCTCGCGGCCGACCTGAATCCGGTTGCGCCGACGCTCTTTCACGCCGATCTGGCGCTGTCCCCGCCGCCCGTGGACGACCCTGCGTATCTCGACTTCGTGGCCGCCGCCGTGCGCGACCACGACGTCAGCCTCATCGTTCCGCTGACCGATCTCGACCAGCTCGTGCTCTCCCGCGGTCGTGACCGGCTCGAGGGGGCCACCGTCCTGCTGCCCCCGCCCGAGGTGATCGAGCTGACGCGGGACAAGTACCGGGCGCATCGGTTCTTCGTCGACCGCGGCTTCGGCTCGCCCCCGACCTGGCTCCCGGACGCTCTCCCCGAGGTGGTTCCGTTCCCCGTCCTCGTCAAGTCGCGCTTCGGCTTCGGCTCCCGCGACATCCACCTCGCCCGTGACCGGGAGCAGCTCGACTTCTTTCTGCGCTACACGGTCGTCCCGTCGATGGTCCAGCGGGTCTGCGAGGGAGAGGAGTTCTCGATCGACGTCTTCTCCGATCTCGAGGGCCGGTGCCTGAACGCCATTCCGCGGACGATGATCGAGTCGAAGGGGGGCGAGTCGATCAAGGGCCGCACGCTCAAGGACCGGACCCTGATCGAGCTCGGACGCGACGTCGCCGAGGCGCTTCGAATTGCCGGACCGGCCACCATCCAGTGCTACCGGGACGAGAGCGGCAAGCACGAGCTCACGGACGTGAACGCCAGGTTCGGCGGTGCCTTTCCGCTCCCGCTCGCAGCGGGAGGCGAGTACCCCGTGCTCGCGCTCGCTCTCGCGCGGGGTGAGCGGCCGGAGCCCCGGGTCGGCGTGTTCCGCGAGGGCGTCCTGATGACGCGGTTCTTCTGGCAGGTGTGTGTCGGTGCGGACGGGGAGAGCGAGACAGCTCCTCGGGCTGGGGCGCTCAGCGAGCTTGGTACAGTCGGGCGGCCGTGAGCCCAAACCGCACAGGCACTCCCGCAGCGAATCAGGTCGAAGCCGAGCAGGAGGTCGACTTCAGCCGCTACTGGTGGGCGATCGTGGCCCGCTGGTGGCTGGTCGTGCTCTGCGTCGCGATCGGCGTAGTGATCGGCTACCTCGTGTCGCTCGGCGGAGGGCGCCTGTACCAGGCGAGAACAACCGTGTACCTCGGCCAGCCGCTGACCGCGACAGGGAGCGGCGCGGTCCAGGGTGTTGCGACGAATCCGGCGACCGTGAACCAGATCGTGAAGAGCGAGTCGGTCGTGCGCTCCGTCGCCGACCAGGTGAACGTGGATCCGGGCGAGCTGCGCCGGGGCATCTCCAGCCGGGCCGTGTCCGGCGCCGGGCCGCGGTCGGCCCAGACCGCAGCTCGTCGAGATCTCCGTCCGGGGACCGTGGCGCCGTCAGAGCGCCGAGGCTGCCAATCTCCTGGGCGGCACCGTTGTCGAGCGCGTGTCGCAGTATCCGGACGCGAAGATCGAGCTCCTCCAGGGTCTCTTGACCGGACAGGAGCAGGAGCTCGAGGCGATCGACAGCTCGGTCGAGCGCTACCGAGACGCGATCGAGAACGACCAGACCCTTTCCGGGGCCGAGCGGCTCGTGCTCGTGAGCCTGCTCGACAACGCCGAGCAGGAGCGCGGCCGGATCGTCGAGCAGAAGACCCAGACCGAGCTCTCGCTTGCGGTCGCGCAGGAGGTCGAGCGCGGGGACGTCGTGACCCGAGCCACCGCTTCGCGTGTCGCTGCCCGCAGCCGCGGCACGTCGATGATCGTCGGCGCCGTGCTCGGGCTGCTCGTCGGCGTCGTTCTCGCGCTCCTCTGGGACCCGGTGAAGGCCCGCCTCGCGCGGTCCTAGCGACCGCCGCCGCCGCCTCTGCTCGACCTATCGAAGAAGCTTGCCGGGCGGTGAGCCGAGCTCGATCACCCCGCCGGGCTGCTCGTCCTCGACGGGCTTGGCGATCTCCGGCTGCGACTCCGCCGGTGGGAGCTCGATGGGAGCGGGCGCCTGGTCAGGGCCGGCGCCGGCCGCCGGCGCCTCGATCACAGGGAGCGGCTCCTCGACGGGAGCCGGCTCGGCCGGCTCACCGCTCGGAGGCGGCGCGGGCGCCGGCTCGACTGCGGGCGGGGCTTCGGGCGGCGGAGTCGCGAGAGTCGTCCGCTCGGGCTCCGGGGTCTTCGCCGGCGCGGCCGGGTGGCTCACCGGCGGGGGGCTGACGTGCTCGGTTGCCGTGCCGGTCTCGACCGGCTGCTCGCGGGCCGGCGGCGGCGGTGGAGGCGCCGGATCGCGCCGGACCTGGACCTCGAAGTCCACGGCCTGGTCGTCGGAAGGAAGGAGCGGGCGGAGGATGGGCTCGAGGCCCGAGCCGGCGGACAGGACGAGGAGGACGGCGCCGACGTACGCCGCGGCGAGGATCGCGGCGAGCTTGAGCCCTCGTGCCTTCGGGAGTCGCGGAAAGCCCATCTCGCCTTTCCTATCGGCAGCGCACCCGCTCCCCTAAAGGGGGTACCCCGAAAATCGGGCCCTACACCGTCGAAAATCCCCCGGTCGGGGGATATACCGGCACTCGATCGGGCGACGACGGATCGAGCGGCTCAGGAGGCCGGTCGCGCGAGCGTGCCGGGCCGGGCGACGACGCAGTTCTTGCCCTGAGCTTTTGCCTCGTACAGCGCCGCGTCCGCGACCCCGAAGAGGTCGGTGGCGTTCATGCCGTCGGCGTAGCTCGCCACGCCGAAGCTGGCGGTGATCTGCAGCTCTCCATCGGGGACTCGGACCGGCGATTCGCGCAGGCCGGTTCGGAGCCGTTCCGCGACGATCGCGGCTTCCTCGAGGTCGGTTCCGGGCAGAATGACGGCGAACTCCTCGCCGCCGGGGCGGGCCGGAAGATCGACCGCGCGGACGGCGTCGCGGATGACCGTTGCGAAGGCCCGCAGCACCTCGTCGCCGAGCTGATGCCCGTAGCGGTCGTTGACCGACTTGAAGTCGTCGAGGTCGGCGACCAGGAGCGAGAGACTGCCTCCGAACCGAAGCAGACGGCTCACCTCGTGCTCGAGCGCCTCCTCGAAGCGCCGACGGTTGGCGAGTTGCGTGAGGTCGTCGGTGACGGCCTGGAGCGCGAGCGTCCGTTGGAGACGGGCGTTCTCGAGCGCGATCGCAGCCTGCGTGGCAAGTGAGCGGGCGGCGGCCGCCATTTCCTCGCTGAACGCCGTGCCCGGTTGCGGGAAGACGAGCAGCATCTCCGCGTGGCCGTTCTCGGGCGTGCCGAGCAACAGGGTGAGCGGGTCGCCGCCCCGCTCGGGGTTTCCGGTCCGCACGACTTCGGAGCCCCCTCGCAGAATGCGCGCGCCGACGGCGCCCGTCGCCTCGACGGCGCTTTCCGCGACGATCGCGAGCAGGGTCTCCGGCTCGTTTCGTGCAGAGAGCGCAGAGCCGAGGCGGTCGAGAGCGAGTCGCACGCGCCGGCGTTCCGCAGTCAGCTCCCTGTCTCGTGCCTCGAGCTGGCCGGCCATCTCGTTGAAGGCGCGTCCGAGCTGGGAGAACTCGTCCTTGCCCCGCACCGGAACCCGCTGTGAGAGCTTGCCCTGGGCGATGGCAGCCGCGGCGACCCCGAGCTCCCGCAGCGACGTCACGATCGCGCGGCCCGGCACGAAGGCAACCGCCGCGACGATGGCGATCGACCCGAGCGCCGCCAGGATGAGACGCAGGTTGACGTCGGTCGTGCTGCTGTCGATCGCCGAGCGCGGCGTCACGGCCAGCAGCACGACCTCGCCGCGGTCGGAGGGAAGGGGAGAGCCCACGGCTCTGAACGAGGTGCGTCCGATACGGAGGTCCTCGGCGCGATCCAGGACGGGTGGCAGCACCTGTCCTTCCAGCTCCGTGGGCCCGACCGTGACGCGCCGATCGACGGCGAGCACGAGGGCCTCCTCTGCCTCGAGGCCTGACCGCTCGCTCAGCCGCTGCACGAGCGCCGCATCCAGCGGCACCGAGATCGTCACCCGGCCGATCGTGCGCGACCCGTCCACGACGTTGACCGCCCGACTTGTCGCCGTCGCCGCCGACGCCGCCGCCTGCGAGCACGGCTCCGGCCGCGCTGAAGGTTGCTCCCGGCTCGTCCGCCGTCGCCCTCGCCAGCGTTGCGCGGTCGCGTGCCGCCAGCGCTTCCTGCACGTCCGCCCGGCCCGCCAGCTCGACGGCTCGTTCGCCTGCGTCGTCGAGCTCGAGCTGCAGCTGGCCGAGGGCGGCGCGCACGGTCTTCGTCAGGGTCAGATCGGCGCGCTGGAGCTCGTGGCGGCTTGCCGTGACGCTGTAGGCCCAGGTGACGCCCGCGAGCGGGACGAACGAGAGCAGGACGAAGTAGAGAACGAGGCGAACTTTGAAGCTGCCCATCGGTCAGGCGGCCGTCGAGTTGACCGAGACAGGCCGCCGAGCGGCGAGGCGTGCCGCGTGGCGGGAGCCGTCCCAAGCGCGGGCGAGTTTCACATCGAGATGGTTCAGCGCGCAGGCCGCGGAGCCTGCTTTTTCGCCGCGGCGGCGGGCGACGAAAAGGCCTGAAATCACCCGGTTTCACGCGAAGCCTCTAGATTGTGAACATGGCCACTGCGCTCGTGACCGGCGGCGCCGGTTTCGTCGGCTCCCATCTCTGCGACCATTTGCTCGCTGCGGGCTACCGGGTGCTCTGCGTCGACAACCTCGATACGGGGTCGCTCCAGAACATCGAGCACATCCGCAGCGACGACTTCGTCTTCATCAGCCACGACCTGACGCAGCACCTCTCGGTCGCCGAGCCGATCGACATCGTCTTCCACCTCGCGAGCCCGGCCAGCCCCATCGACTACATGCGGCTGCCCCTGCACACGCTCAAGGTGGGCTCGTACGGGACGCACAACGCGCTAGGGCTCGCGAAGTTCAAGCGGGCGCGGTTCCTGCTCGCCTCGACGAGCGAGGTCTACGGCGACCCGCAGGTTCACCCCCAGCCCGAGACCTACTGGGGCAACGTCAACCCGATCGGCCCGCGGGGCGTGTACGACGAGGCCAAGCGCTACGCGGAAGCGATGACGATGGCGTACCACCGGCAACAGGGGGTCGATACGTCCATCGCCAGGATCTTCAACACGTACGGCCCGCGCATGCGTCCGAACGACGGGCGGGCGATTCCGACGTTCCTGCGCCAGGCGCTCGAGGGCAAGCCCGTGACGGTCTTCGGCGACGGCTCGCAGACGCGGAGCTTCTGCTACGCGGACGATCTCGTGCGCGGCCTCTTCCTGCTGGCGCAGAGCGGCGAGCACCTGCCCGTGAACCTCGGCAACCCGGAGGAGCACTCGCTGCTCGAGATGGCCCAGATCGCCATTCGCGAGACCGGATCCTCGTCGGAGATCGTCTTCGAGGCCCTGCCGATCGACGATCCGCAGGTGCGACAGCCTGACATCACGCGCGCCAAGCAGCTGCTCGACTGGGAGCCCGAGATCTCGCTGAAGGAAGGTCTGCGCCGCACGATCGAGTCGCATGCGGCAGGCTGTGCCCGCGCCGAGCACGACCTGAGCCGAGCCGGACGCCTCCTCGCAGGCCGGCGGTGGCGAGTCTCTAGGCTTCCGGGGTGTCCGAGCCCCTGCTCGTTCGCGCGGCGCGCCGCGACGCCGTGGAGCGTACGCCGGTCTGGTTCATGCGCCAGGCCGGCCGCTCGTTGCCCGAATACCGGGCGGTTCGCGAGCGGTATTCGCTGTTCGAGATCTGCTCCCAGCCCGAGCTCTGCGCGGAGGTGACGCTCCAGCCCGTCCGCGCCCACGGCGTCGACGCGGCGGTCATCTACTCCGACATCATGCTGCCGGTCTCCGCCATGGGCGTCGGGATCGATCTCGTCGAGGGCGTGGGCCCGGTGGTCGACGAGCCGATTCGCACGCGAGACGACCTCGCCCGGCTGCGTCGCCTCGACCCGGAGCGGGACGCCGCCCCTGTGCTCGAGGCGATTGCGCTCGTACGCTCGGCCCTCACGTCGGAGCAGGCGGTCGTCGGCTTCGTCGGTGGGCCGTTCACCGTCGCCGGCTACCTGATCGAAGGTCGTCCCAGCCGCACGTTCACGCGGACAAAGGCGTGCATGTATGCGGCACCCGAGGTCTGGCACGGCCTCATGGAGCACCTGGCCGAGGCGTTCTCCGCCTACGCGGTCGCCCAGGCCGCCGCGGGCGCGGACGTGATCCAGCTCTTCGACTCCTGGGCGGGCGTTCTCAGCGTCGGCGACTACCGGGAGTTCGTGGCTCCCCACTCGGCCCGGATTCTCTCCACCGTGAGCGCTCCGACCATCCACTTCGCTACGGGCGCGGCACATCTGCTCGACGAGCTGAGGCGCGCCGGAGGCGATGTGATCGGCCTCGATTGGCGCGTCCCGCTCGACCGGGGCTGGGAGACCGTGGGGTGGGACCGCGGCGTCCAGGGCAACCTCGAACCGGCGCTGCTGCTCGGGCCGTTCGAGCGCGTGGCGGCCGAGGCAGCGGCGATCCTGGACCGGGCCGCCGGCCGGCCGGGCCACATCTTCAATCTGGGTCACGGGGTGCTGCCCGAGACAGATCCGGCGGCTCTTCGCAGGCTCCGAGAGCTCGTTCACGAGCTGAGCGGGCAGCGAGCGGCGGCGTGACCCTTCCGGCACGCTCACGCGCGCATCCTTCGACACTGCGCGCGCCACACGCTTGCTTTCCGCCAATACGATTGAACCGGGAGGAGGCGAGTGGGAGGCCCCCGGCGCAGAGGGCCGAGTCGTGAGCCTCGCCGTGCTCCTGATGGCCTACGGCAGCCCGTCTCGGCTCGAGGACGTCGCCGCCTACCTCTCCGACATCCGCGGAGGCCGCCCGGTCCGACAGGAGGCCGTCGACGAGCTCGTCGAGAAGTACCGGCGGATCGGCCTCTCCCCGCTCGACCGCATCACCGAGGCTCAACGCGCCGCGCTCGAGCAGTCGCTCGGCATCAGGTGCTACGTGGGCATGAAGCACTGGAGGCCGTGGATCGCGGACACGGTCGGGCACATGCTCGACGACGGCGTCTCGAGGATCGTGGCGGTCGTCCTGGCGCCCCACTACTCGCAGCTCTCGGTGGGCGGCTACCGCGACCGCGTGGAGGCGGCGCTCGACGGCCGGGCGACGCTCGACTTCGTCGAGAGCTGGCACGACCTGAGCCCCTACATCGATGTGGTCGCCGAGCGCGTGCGCGGAACCACTGCGCACGTCGTCTTCACTGCTCACAGCCTCCCGGAGCGCATTCTCGCGACCGGCGACCCCTACCGCGACGAGCTGCTCGCGACTGCAGGCCTCGTCGCCGCCCGCGCCGGGCTGAGCCGCTGGTCGTTTGCATTCCAGAGCGAGAGCGCGACCGGTGAGCCCTGGCTCGGCCCGGATATCGGCGTACACCTCGAGGAGCTCCACGCGCGCGGCGTTCGGGAGGTGCTCCTCGCGCCGATCGGCTTCGTCTCGGATCACCTCGAGATCCTGTGGGATCTCGACGTGGTCGCGAGGCAGAAGGCTGACCAGCTCGGCGTCGAGCTCGACCGGATCGAGTCGCTGAACGACGATCCGGCGTTCATCGACGCGCTCGCGGAGCTGGTTCGAACACGCGTAGGCTAGGCTCAAAGCGATGAGCGCTCGCAGCTGTCCCGACTGGCCGACGCTCCTCGAACTCGCACCCGATCTTCACTTCAAGCACTACACGGTCGCCGAGGCGAAGCTTCCGACCGACGCGCTCGTCGATCTGCGCGACGTGCCGATGCAGGCCGTCGCGATCTGCGCCGATCTCGATCATCACGTCTTCAATCACGAGCACACCGATGTCCGCGTCGCAGAGGCCCTGCGAAACACACACTGGTTCGACCTGCGCGAGTGGTCGGCACGAGGGCCGGGCACGGGGTTCTGAGCGGGCGCTCCTACGGTTGCCGGCGCACGGCATCGAGCGGGATCGCTCCCTCGAGCAGCGCGCGGCCGACGACGGCGCCTTCGAGGCCGAGCTCGGCGAGCTGATCGAGATCGGCCAGGGAGCCGATGCCCCCGGCGGCGATCACCGGTAGTTCGGAGCGGTCTCTCACCCGAGCGAGCAACTCGAGGTCGGGCCCGGTCATGGTCCCATCCCGCTCCACCGCGGTGCAATGGAGCCGCCGGACGCCTGCCTCGGCACACAGCTCCGCTGCGTGTTCGACATGGAGCTCGGAGTGGTGTAGCCAGCCGGAGAGCGCCAGTCGTCCGTCCCGGGCGTCCAGCGCGACGACGAGCCGCTCGCCGAGCGCCGCGGCGAACCGCTCGAGCGCGGCCGGCTCGGCAAAGGCCGCCGTGCCGACGACGACGCGGGCTGCCCCCGCCGCGAGGAGCGTCTCTGCGTCGGCAAGCGATCTGATTCCGCCCGACGCCTGAATCGGCACGGTCCCTGCCGCCGCCGCCAGCCGAGTGACGAGCTCGGGACGAATCTGACCGCGGCGTGCGCCGTCGAGATCGACGACGTGAATGAGAACAGGGTCGGCGCCCGCGTACCGGGAGACGAGGCCGGCGGGGTCTCCGGCTTCGTGCGTGACGCGGTCGAAGTCGCCCCGCTCGAGTCGCACCGCCTCGCCGGCGAGGACGTCGACCGCCGGTATGACGAGGAATCTGCCGGCGCCCGTAGAGCCGGGAGATGTCCTCGCTCCCGGGATCTCCCGTCCGCCTCTGTCTCCTGGTTCCGGTTGCGATGTCATGTTAACATGCTAACATCAGACAACGGCAGCGAGGGCTCGAGGCCGGCGTACGTCGGCGGACTGGAGCGAGATGGCGAAGGAGCAGTCACACAGTTGGGCGAGCACGGAGATCAGAGATCTTTTCGAGACGATCCTGGCGTTGCGCAACCTGGACGAGGCGGAGCGCTTCTTTCGGGATCTGTGCACGATCGCGGAGCTCGAGGCGATGGCGCACCGCTGGCAGGTGGCGAGACTGGTGGACGAGGGCCTGCCCTATCACGAGGTGAGCCGGCGCACGGGCGCGTCGACGACGACGGTGACGCGCGTGGCCCACTGGCTGCGCCACGGCGAGGAGGGCTACCGGCTGGCGCTGGACCGCGGGAAGAGGCGCTCGGCCGGTTGAGAATCGCGATCCCGGCGAGGGGGCGACTGCGCGAGCCGACGGTCGCGTTGCTCGAGGATGCGGGGCTCGGCCCCGAGGTTCCCGGCGAGCGGGCGCTTGCCTTCCCCTGCCGCAACGCTCCGGTCGAGGTGTTGCTCGTCCGCGCCGCCGACGTTCCCGAGTACGTCCAGGACGGCGTGGTCGACTGTGGCGTCACCGGAGCCGATCTCGTTCGGGAGCGCGGCGCCGCCGTCTCGGAGCTCCTGCGCCTCGGCTACGGAAGCTGCACGCTCGACGCGGCGGTGCTCCAGGAGTCGCCGGTGCAGTCGCTCGACGACCTCGACGGCCTGCGGATCGCCACCGTGTTTCCGCGACTCGCCCGCGAGCTGCTCGCCGAGCGCGGGATCGACGCTGCGCTCATCGACGTCACCGGGTCGGTCGAGGTGGCGCCGAGGCTCGGCCTCGCCGACGCGATCATCGACCTCGTCTCGAGCGGCAACACGCTGCGCACGAACGGCCTGCGCTCGCTCGGGTCGCTGTTCTCGTCCGAGGCCGTCCTCGTCGGCGCTCGCGAGCCGGACGAGGAGGCGCTCCATCTGGCGCGTGTCCTTCGCAGCGTTGTGGACGCGCGCGGCACGAGGTACCTGATGATGAACGCGCCGGAAAGCGCACTCGCCACGCTGTGCGAGCTCGTTCCCGGAAGTACGGCCCCCAGCGTGCTTCCGCTTTCCGAGCCGGGGATGGTGGCCGTGCACGCACTCGTCCCGGCGTCGGACGTGTGGAGGCTCCTGCCCGAGCTCGAGGCTGCCGGGGCATCGTCGATCCTGCTCGTTCCGGTCGAGCGGATGGTCGCATGACCGCACGGCGAGGCGCGCTGGCGCTGAGGCCGCTATCGCCCGAGTTCAGCCCCTACGGCTGGGCGCCGGCGACGGCCGAGATTGCCCGGATCGCCGGCATCGATCCCGTAGAGGTGCTGCGGTTCGACGGCAATGTGCCGGCCGATCCGCCCCCGTCGGCCCGTCCCGGGACGATCGCCGGTGTGCTCGCCGAGGTGAATACCTACCCCCACGGCGGCTACGGGCCGCTCGTGCCGGCGATCGCGCGTTACGCGGGCGTCGAGCCGGAGAACATCGTGCTGGGAGCGGGAGCGGACGACTTGATCTTTCTCTGCGCCCGCTGTTTTGCGGGGCCCGGCGATACCGTCGCAGTCCTCGACGAGCCCACGTATCCGATGTTTCGCCTGGGGGCTTTGCTGGCCGGTGCCGAGGTGGGCGATGCGGATCCGGTTGCCACGTTCGTCTGTCGCCCGCACAACCCCACGGGAGCGTTGGGCGACCTGCCGTCCATCCGGCCCCTCATCGTCGACGAGGCCTACTTCGAATACGCGGGCGAGAGCGCGGTCGACCTCGTCGACGACGGCGTCGTGGTCATCCGGACGTTCTCGAAGGCGTTCGGCCTCGCGGGTGCGAGGGCCGGCTACGCGATTGCCGACTCCGAGACGGCAGCCGAGCTGAACGCGAGGCAGCTTCCCGCACCGATCTCGACGCTCTCCGCCGCCCTCGCGCTCGCCGCTCTGGGGTCGCCGCCCGACGTCGGCTGGGAGATCGAGGAGCGCGAGCGAATGGACGAAAGGCTCCGCGCGCTGGGGCTCGAGCCGCTGCCGTCGCGGGCCAACTTCCTGTTCGTGCCGGTCGACGGCGCCGATGAGCTCGGGGAGCGTCTGCTTCGCGAGGGCCTCGCCGTCCGGAGCTTTCCCGACGGAATTCGCATCTCCGTGCGCAATCGCGAGGACGACGACGTCCTCCTCGACGCGATTGCGAGGGCGCTCGACCGGCCGAGCCCGGTCGAGGCTCCCGGCGGCCGTCGCGTCCGGCTTGTCCGCGCCACTGCCGAGACGCGGATCGTCGTTCGACTCGCGCTCGACGGCGCCGGGCGCGTTCGTGTTGCAACGGGCGCCGGCATCTACGACCATTTCCTCGAGCAGCTCGCGTTCCACGGCGGTCTGGACCTCGTCGTCGAAGGAACCGGCGATCTCGAGACCGGGCGAGCACCACACCGCCGAGGACGCGGCGCTTGCGTTCGGGCAAGCCCTGGACCGGGCGCTCGGCGACCGGAGCGGCATCGCGAGGTACGGGGACGCCGTCGTGCCCATGGACGATGCGCTTGCGCGGGCCTCTGTCGACCTCGGAGGCCGGCCGTGGTGTGAATGCAAGCTGGAGCGGGCGCCGGAGCTCGCCGAGCACGTGTTCCGCAGCCTTTCCCAGGCTGCCCGACTCGGCCTGCACGTGGAGGCGACGGGCCGTGACGACCATCACGTTGCCGAGGCGGCGTTCAAGGCGGTCGGGCGGGCGCTGCGGGTTGCCGTGCGCCTCGAGGGCGAAAACATCCCGTCCACGAAGGGCCTGCTTTGACCCCCGGGCGACGGGGCCACCCCGCTCCTCCACCCGCTTCAAGCGTATCGCGGGCGGGCGCGCGTAACCGTCGCGTTCGGGGCAGAACCTGGGACGAAGCGTGACGAAAGTTCGTATTTGCGACTACGGCGCCGGCAACACGCGGTCCGTGGAGGTCGCGTTCCGGCGCCTCGGCGCCGACGTCGCGGTCACCTCGGACGCTGCTTCGGTGCTCGAGGCCGATCTCGCCGTGCTGCCCGGGGTCGGGTCTGCGGGTAGCGCGATGGACGAGCTGCGCTCGAACGGGCTGGATGCCGCGCTTCGGGAGCGCGTTCAGGCGGGCCAGGCGACGCTCGGCATCTGCCTCGGCCTCCAGCTGGCGCTCGAGGAGAGCGAGGAGGACGGAGGAGTCGAGGGGCTCGGCATCGTCCCGGGACGGGCGTACCGCATCCACGCCGCCCGTGTGCCCCGGATCGGCTGGGCGCGGGTCGACCCGGGCGGAGCCGCCTACTACTTCGCCCACTCGTTCGCGGCCGACACGCCGGCGGCCACCGCGCACTCCGAGGGCATCGTGGCCGAGGCGCGCCACGGCAGCTTTCTCGGCGTTCAATTCCACCCGGAGAAGAGCGGGCCCGCGGGGGCGCGCTACCTCGAGCGATGCCTCTCCCCCGCCTGATCCCGTGCCTCGACGTCGCCGCAGGCCGTGTGGTCAAGGGCGTTCGCTTCGAGGGCCTTCGCGATGTCGGGGATCCGGTGGAGCTGGGCGCCGCGTACTCCGAAGCGGGCGCCGACGAGCTCGTCTTTCTGGACGTGAAGGCGACGCTCGAGGAACGGCAGTCGCTGGTCGAGCTGGTCGGGCGCGTCGCCGGTGAGCTCGCAATTCCCTTCACGGTGGGCGGCGGGGTGCGCGCCGTCGACGACGCCGCTGCGCTGCTCGACGCCGGCGCCGACAAGGTGTCCGTGAACTCCGCCGCGCTCGCTCGACCGGAGCTGATCGGCGAGCTCGCCGGGCGGCTCGGCTCGCAGGCCGTCGTGACGGCGATCGACGCCGCCGGCGGCGAGGTGTACTCGCACGCGGGCACCCGCCCGACCGGCCGGCAGGCATCCGAGTGGGCGCGGGAGGCCGAGGAGCGGGGGGCGGGAGAGATCCTGCTCACGTCGATCGACGCCGACGGCACCCGCGAGGGCTACGACCTCCCGCTGACGACCGCGGTGGCGGGCGCGGTCTCGATTCCGGTCATCGCGTCGGGAGGCGCGGGGAATGCGCGCCACGTGGCGGAGGTGCTCGAGGTCGCGCAGGCTGCCCTGCTCGCCTCCATCCTCCACGAGAACCCCGACCGGCTGTCGTCTCTCCGGTCCGAGCTGCGCGAGCTCGGCGTACCCGTGCGCGATGCAGCCTGAGCTTCGAGCCGCGATCGTCCAGGACGCGCGCGACGGTCGCGTGCTGATGCTCGCCTGGATGGACGACGAGGCTCTGCGCCTGACGCGTGAGACCGGTCAGGCTCATTTCTGGAGCCGCTCGCGTCAACAGCTCTGGAAGAAGGGCGAGACCTCCGGCAACACGCTCGCCGTCGTCGAGCTCAAGGACGACTGCGACGGCGACGCCGTACTGCTGAGGGTGGACCCGGCGGGGCCTGTCTGTCACACGGGCTCGCTGTCGTGCTTCGCGCCGTGGCTCTGGCGCCGCGTCGCGGAGCGGGCCCGGACGAAGCCGGAAGGCTCCTACGTCGCGGGGCTCCTGGCCGGCGGCCCGGCGAAATGCGCCCAGAAGCTCGGCGAGGAGGGTGTGGAGGCTGCTCTCGCCGCCGCCGGTGAGAGCGACGAGCGCCTCGTCGCGGAGCTGGCCGATCTGTGGTTCGCGAGCTACGTCGTCTTGGCCGCGCGGGGACTCGACCCTGCCGCGGTCGAAGACGAGCTCCTCCGCCGCGCCCGGGAGGCCGACGCGCGCTAGCCTGCTCGCATGGGCAAGGGCTATGCGGAGGGACCGGCGGCCGAGGAGCGCTTCGCCGACCTCGAGCGTGCCGAGCGCTCCGGTGGGCTCGCCGAGCAGACGCACGAACGCCGCGCCGTCTACGGCTCGACCGCCGACAACGCCGAGAAGCACTTCATCGGCTGGCTGGACGACGTGGATCCGGACGAGCTCTTCGCGAGTGGCAAAGCCTGGGGCCTCTCGGTCGTGCGACGCCAGGCGGATTAGCCGTCCCGTCCGGCCGTGCCGCCGGGCACGAGCCTGCGCGTAGGATCAGCAGCGATGCCCGAGCCGATCAGCGTCGAGGAGCTGCAGCTCGCCGCTCGCAATCACGGCATGCCGCTCGAGGCGCTCCGCTATTCGATCACGCCGGTCGGGCTCCACTACCTGCTGTCGCACTACGACATCCCGCTCGTCGATCCGGTTCCGTGGCGACTCACGATCAACGGTTTGGTCGCGCGCCCGCTCGAGCTCACGCTTGCCAGCCTCCGGGCGCGGCCGGACCGGGAGGTCGTCGTCACGATGGAGTGTGCGGGCAACGGCCGAGCGCGGCTCTCGCCCCGGCCGTTCAGCCAGCCCTGGCTGGACGAAGCCGTCGGAACCGCGCGCTGGCGGGGTGTCACTCTGGCCTCCGTGCTGGAAGACGCGGGCCTCCGTGACGGTGTCGTCGAGCTCGTCTTCAGCGGCCTCGACCGCGGCAGCGAGGCGGGAGTCGAGCAGGTCTACGCGCGCAGTCTCCCGCTCACCGAGGCGCTACGAGAAGACGTGCTGCTCGCCTACGAGGTCAACGGCCGGCCCCTGCCGCCGCAGCACGGATTCCCACTGCGCCTTGTCGTCCCCGGCTGGTACGGCATGACGAACGTCAAGTGGCTGTCGGCGATTACCGCGGTCGACCGGCCGTTCGAGGGGCACCAGCAGACCGTCTCCTACCGGCTTCGCGAGACCGAGGACGAGGAGGGCATTCCACTCGACCGGATGCTGCCCCGGGCTCTGATGGTGCCGCCGGGTGTGCCGTCGTTTCCGTCCCGCGAGCGGACGTTGGCGACCGGCCGCTGCCTCCTGCAGGGACGAGCCTGGTCGGGCTTCGCCGCCGTCGCCCGGGTCGAGGTCTCGACGGACGACGGCGCCTCCTGGGCCGAGGCCGAGCTCGAGCGCGACGTCGACTCGCCCTGGGCGTGGACAGCGTGGGAGCATGCGTGGGAGGCACGTCGCGGCGAGACCGCCCTGCTCTGCCGCGCGAGCGACGCCGCGGGCAACGTCCAGCCGCTCGTGCCCCACTGGAACCTCGGCGGTTACGCCAACAACGCCGTGCAGCGCGTGTCTGTCACCGTAGTCTGAAGCCTCAGACCGTGATCTGAAGCCCGGGCGAGACCGTCGCCGGCGTGCTCGGGCAGCTCGGGCTCGCGACCGTCTCGGTCTAGGGGGCTAGCTCTGCCCGGCGGGCGTCTCTTTGCGCCAGCCGATCAGCGCGAGACGCTCGAACGCACGTCGCACGAGGCGGTCGCGATCGCGTGCGACGGCAAGCTCGAACTGGAGCCCTGACTTCGACTCCGTGTGAACGTGGACGACGCGCGCCGTGGCCTGGATCGGGTTCATGCCGGGCACGTGGACGGTCATGCCGACGATGTCGCCGACCTGGAGCTCGAGCGGCGCTTCCACGCGAACCCCGCCGGCGCTGACGTCGATCAAGCGCCCGCTGACGGACTCGGTGGAGCCCGGCAGCGTGAAGTCCACGGAGAGCGAGTCGGGCGCCCGCGGATGGGCACGGCGCTCGGCGCCCGCATGGTTCGCGCCCAGCCGGACGAGGAGACGCAGCTCGGCGCCGGGCTCGATCGCGGCGACGACGCCGGCGTACCAGACCACGCCGTCGGCGGTGATCAGGCCGATCTCGATCGGGTCCGCCAGCTCCGGATGGTACGACTGGGTCTCGCTGCCCGGCGACCCGATCACGATCGAGTCGGCTTCGAGCTTGACGAGGCGCGCGACGAGGTCTTTACGACCTCCGGCGCGCACGTGGACGAGGTTGCGCGTGATCTCCGGCGTGTCCTTCACCGTTTCAGTGTCGGTACGAAGGCCGGTCGGCTTGAGTCCGGCCTTGTCCCGCCCGGGAGAAGCCCGCCGCAGTCCGGGCTCTCAGCGCAGCAGCTCGAACGTGTGGAAGCGAAACGCCGTCTCGCCGGTGTTCTCGAGATCGTGGATGCGCTCGGTCTCGAGCCGGGCCTCGTCGAGGAAGTCGGTGTCGCGCGATTCGAACTCGACGTGAATCAGATGGCCGTCGGGGTAGCGCTGGATGGCCCGGCCGCCGTCGATGCAGACCCAGAAGTAGGGCGTCCGGTGGCAGTGGAAGGGAACCCGGTCCCCGGGCGAGAGCTGCAGCTCCCAGACGCGAATGTCGTCGTTCTCGAACAGCAGCCTCGTGCCGACCTCGTAGTTCTCGGGCGCGCGCTCGATCTCGTCCTGGAAGTCCTCGACGGCGAACTGGGCGGTCGCTGCCATGAGAGCGCCTAGGGTAGCCGGAGCGGCCGGTTCCTGCCGCCGGACCGAGATGGAGTAGGCTCGGCGCCGCGCCGCGACGATTGGAGGGAGTGTGGACGTTCGCTCGATCGAGACGACGACGATGGTGCCGATGCACCAGGGGACGACTCCCGTCTGGTACCTGTGGGAGCCGCGAGAGCTCAAGGACGCAACCATGGGCGGCTACCTCGAGCTTGTCGGCGAGTTCACGGTGGAGGCCGGCGGGCAGGTCGCGCCGCACAGCCACCGGACGCACGAGTTCTACTTCGTGATCGGCGGCCGCGGTGTCATGACGATCGGTGACGAGGATCGCGAGGTCATTCCCGGCGACACGATCTACATCCCGCCCGACGTGGTGCACAGCATCCGGCCCGTCAGCCCGAACGCCTCGATCCGCTGCTTCGTGTTCGCGGTCGGCATGGCCGACACGCCGGACATCGACTACTCGACGAACTAGCCGAAACAGCCGTCTAGCCCGAAACAGCCGGAGGCTGGTTTCGGGCGGCGAGCGGCCCGCAGGCCGCGTTCTCCGGGTTCGAGCGAGAAGCGGCCGGTAGGCCGCGTTCCTCTGGCTTCCCGGCGATTCCTCCTGCGGACAACCCGCAACAGAGTGCGGGGCCGCCCCGATGACGGCACACGCCCGGCGTGCGACGCTGGCAGCGAACCGACGAGGAGGCTGTCATGAAGGCGATCGTCGTCTACGAGTCCATGTACGGCAACACGCATCGGGCGGCTGAGGCAATCGCGGACGGTCTCGGCGAGCACGCGGAGGTCGACGTTGTCGCAGTCTCCGACGCTTCGCCGGAGGTTGTCGCAGGTGCCGAGCTGCTCGTGGTGGGCGCCCCGACCCATGTTCACGGAATGCCTTCCGGAATGTCCCACAAGGCGGTGGCCGAGGACGCCAAGAAGCATCCCGAGTACGAGCGCGACCCCGCCGCCGAAGGCCCCGCACTGAGAGACTGGTTCGACGGCATCGGCTAAGGCCGACGGCGTGGCGGCTGCCGCGTTCGACACGCGCCTCGGCAAGCCGAAGCTGGTGACGGGATCGGCCGCGAAGGGAATCGCCAAGCGTCTGAGGCGGCACGGCTACCAGGTCGTCGGCGAGGAGAGCTTCATCGTCGACGAGGGCCCCGGCCCGCTCCACGAGGGCGAGGTCGACCGGGCGCGGGAGTGGGGCCGCGATCGTAGCCCGAAACAGCCGGAGGCTGGTTTCGGGCGTGTAGCGGCCCGCAGGGCCGCGGTCACCGGGCTAGCCCGGAACAGCCGCGCTAGCGAGAAACGTGCCGCGAGGCTGGTTTCGGGCGGGTAGCGGCCCGTGAGGGCCGCGGTCACCCGGCTTGCCCGGAACCAGCGCCGGCCCACCTCTACACTGGCTGCGTGCAGGTCGATCGGCGCTCCGAGGAGACGCAGACCGCCACGCTCGGCGGCTTCGAGCTGCCGCTCGCGCCTCGGATGCCGCGGATCGGCTCGGTCGACGCTGTCGCGCTAGAGGCGCGCGCGGCTGAGCTCGGCAAGCGCTCGATCAAGCGCGAATCGAAGCTCTACGCGCTCGAGCTCGCGATCCGCTGCATGGACCTGACGACGCTCGAAGGCGCCGACACGCCCGGCAAGGTCGCCGCGCTCGCGTCGAAGGCGTTGCGCCCTGATCCGAGCGATGCCTCGATTCCGCCCGTGGCCGCCGTCTGCGTGTATCCGAACCTCGTCGAGGCCGCCGTCGCGCGCCTCCGTGGGACATCCGTCAAGGTCGCGTCCGTCGCGACGGCCTTCCCGTCCGGCCAGTCGCCGCTGTCCGTCAAGCTCGAGGAGACCCGGGAGGCGGTCGCGCTCGGCGCCGACGAGATCGACATGGTGATCGACCGCGGCGCCTTCCTGTCGGGCCGCTACGCGCAGGTGTACGACGAGATCGTCCGGGTCAAGGAGGCCTCCGGCGGCGCGCACCTGAAGGTGATCCTCGAGACGCACGAGCTGGGCACGTACGACAACGTCCGGCGTGCCTCGCTGCTCGCCATGGCGGCCGGGGCGGACTTCGTGAAGACGTCGACCGGGAAGCTCCCGGTGTCGGCCACACCGCCGATCAGCCTCGTGATGCTCGAGGCCGTCCGCGACGTGTTCGAGGAGACGGGCCGCATGGTGGGCTTCAAGGCCGCCGGCGGGATCCGGACCGCGAAGCAGGCGATCCACCAGCTCGTGCTCGTCAACGAGACGCTCGGCTCCGAATGGCTGACGCCGGACCGCTTCCGCATCGGAGCCTCGTCGCTTCTCAACGACGTGCTGATGCAGATCCGGTTCCAGCGCACCGGTCTCTACTCGAGCCCGGACTACTTCACGATCGACTGACGCCGCGCTTGCGAAGCACGAACTGGCTGGCGGCGAACGACACGACGTCGTAACGTCCCGCGGCGACGAACTCGTCGACCGCCCTCGTCACCCCGTCGTGCCACCAGCCGGGCTCACCGTAGTCGTCCCCGGCGAGCACCCCGCCCGCGCGGAGCTTCGGATCGTAGAGCTCGAGGTCGGCCCGGACGAACTCGTACAGGTGGTTGCCGTCCACGTAGACCCAGTCGAAGGAGCCGTCCGCGAAACGGGCGGAGGCTTCCTGCGACCCGCACCGGTGAACCTCGACCGTGCCGTTCGCGATCTGCCCGGCGAAACGCGCGAGGACGCTCTCGTGGAGCCGGTCCATCGCGGCCTGGTCCGGGGCAACCTTCCCGCCGTAGCGGGCGTCGCTGTAGGCATCGTCGCTCATGAAGGCCCACGGGTCGATCAGGTGAAGCTTCGAGGGCCGCACGACTCGGAGGATCTCCGCCGCGAAATCACCCTGCCAGACGCCGAGCTCGGCGCAGACGGATCCGCGGGGCGCCAGCTTCAGGACGAACCGGCGGCGGTTGCGCCGGAGGCGTGGCAGCACGATGCCCGACGGTACCATTGACCAGCGTTGTGAGCGACGTCGAGAAGCGCAGGGACCGCTCGCCCGCCCCCTCGGCGTTCGACTACGTCTCGTCGCTCGAGTCGCGGGAGCTCGTCAGCCTCGAGGAGCGGTACGGGCTCTTCATCGGCGGCGGTTTCGTCGAGCCCCGCTCGGGCGAATACCTGGCCACGATCGACCCGTCGACCGAGGAGCCGCTGGCGGAGGTCTCGCAGGCAGGGCCGGAGGACGTCGACATCGCGGTCGAGGCGGCCCGGGAGGCGTACGAAAAGCGCTGGTCTCGCATCCGTCCCGCCGAGCGCGCCAAGTACCTCTTCCGCATCGCGCGGATCCTCCAGGAGCGCGCGCGAGAGTTCGCCGTGCTCGAGTCGCTGAACGGCGGCAAGCCGATCAAGGAGTCGCGCGACGTGGACGTGCCGCTGGCCGCGGCGCACTTCTTCTACTACGCCGGCTGGGCGGACAAGCTCGAGTACGCCTTCCCGAACGCCCGGCCGAAGCCCCTCGGCGTCGCCGCGCAGGTGATCCCCTGGAACTTCCCGCTGCTGATGCTGGCCTGGAAGATCGCGCCCGCTCTCGCTGCCGGCAACACGGTCGTTCTCAAGCCGGCGGAGACGACCCCGCTGACGGCGCTGCTCTTCACCGACGTGCTGCGCCAGGCCGAGCTGCCGGCGGGTGTCGTCAACATCGTGACCGGCGACGGGCGCACCGGCGCCGAGCTCGTCAAGCACCCCGGGGTCGACAAGGTCGCCTTCACCGGCTCGACCGAGGTCGGCAAGGCGATCCAGCGCGAGCTGGCCGGCTCGCAGAAGCGCCTGACGCTCGAGCTCGGCGGCAAAGCGGCCAACATCGTTTTCGACGATGCACCGCTCGACCAGGCGATCGAGGGGATCGTCAACGGCATCTACTTCAACCAGGGCCACGTCTGCTGCGCCGGCTCGCGCCTCCTCGTGCAGGAGTCGATCGCCGAGCCGCTCGTAGGGAAGCTGAAGCGGCGCCTCGCGACGCTGCGGGTCGGCGATCCGCTCGACAAGAACACCGACGTCGGCGCCATCAACTCCCGTGCCCAGCTCGACAAGATCGAGGCGCTCGTCGAGTCCGGGAAGGCGGAGGGCGCAGAGATCTACCAGCCGCCCTGCGAGCTGCCCGACCGGGGCTACTGGTTCCCGCCGACCGTGTTCACGAACGTGGCGCAGAGCTACCGGATCGCTCAGGAGGAGATCTTCGGGCCCGTTCTCTCCGTGCTGACGTTCAGGACGCCTGACGAGGCGATCGAGAAGGCGAACAACACGCCGTACGGGCTCTCTGCAGGAGTCTGGACGGAGAAGGGCTCGCGGATCCTCTGGGCTGCACAGCGGCTCCGGGCCGGCGTCGTCTGGGCGAACACGTACAACCGCTTCGATCCCGCCTCGCCGTTCGGCGGCTACAAGGAGTCGGGCTTCGGCCGCGAGGGCGGGCTCCACGGGCTTCGACCCTACGTGGCATTCGAGGACGGGCGATGAGCCGGCTCCCGGTGAAGAAGACCTACAAGCTCTACATCGACGGAGCCTTCCCCCGCTCGGAATCCGGCCGCACGTACCTGGCTCAGGATCAGAACGTCGCCCGTGCCTCGCGCAAGGACGCCCGCGACGCGGTGCGCGCGGCGAGGACCGCGCTTCCCGAAGTGGGCCGCGCTGACCGCGTACAACCGAGGGCAGGTCCTCTACCGCATCGCCGAGATGCTCGAGAGCCGCCGCGCCGACTTCGCAGCGCTGGCGGGCGGCGTGGCCGAGGTCGACGCCGCGGTCGACCGCGTCGTCTGGTACGCAGGCTGGTCCGACAAGATCGATCAGGTCGTGGGCAGCGCCAACCCGGTCGCCGGCCCGTACTTCAACTTCACCGTCCCGGAGCCGACCGGCGTGGTTGCCCTGGTCGCGCCCGAGGAACCGCCGCTGGCAGGGCTCATCTCACGCCTCGCCCCGGCTCTCGTCACCGGCAACGCGCTCGTCGTCATCGCCTCCGAGTCTCGTCCGCTGGCCGCGGTGGAGCTCGCGGAGGTGCTCGCAACCTCCGACACGCCGGGTGGAGTCGTCAATGTGCTCACCGGGCACAAGGCCGAGCTGGCGCCCGTGCTCGCAGGTCACATGGACGTGAACGCGATCGACGTGACCGGCGTGGGTGAGGACGGCGGCGACCTCGAGCGGCTCGCCGCCGAGAACGTGAAGCGTGTCGTGCGCGGTGCTGCCGACGGCCAGAGCCTCGACGACGTGACGGCCTTCCTCGAGCTGAAGACCGTCTGGCACCCGATCGGCACCTGATCAGCCTGACGCCGTCTCTCCGCGTTCGAGCCACGCGTCGCGGTCGATCGCGTACCAGATCACCTCGCCGCCTTTCCACCAGGTTCGCCCGACGAACGAGAGGCCGAGGCGTTCCATCACCCGCACGGAGCGGGCGTTGGCGGGCTGCGTGATGCTCACGACGCGCGGGAGCTCGAGCTGTCCGAAGGCGAAACCGAGGCTTGCCCTACCGCCCTCGGTAGCGAAGCCGTTGCCCCACGTCGAGCGGGCAAGCAGCCAGCCGACCTCGTCGTTCGTGCGATCCGCCGTCCAATCGAGATGCTTGACGAGCCCGACGCGCCCGATCAGCTCGCCGTTCTGCTTCTCCTCGACCGCCCACTGCCCGAAGCCGTGGGCGAGCCAGTGCCGTCGGTAGCGCGCGATCGCACGGCGCGCCTGTGCGCGCGCGACGGGAAAGGCCGTGGCCGCAGCGGCATGTCTCGCGGCGGCGCGCGAGCCCGAAGCCGAGGTACCGCATCGCCTCCCGGTCGGCCAGGATGCGCGCGTACGCCTCGACGTCCCCGTCGTCCCAGGCCCGGAGCCGCAGCCGCGCGGTCTCGAGGCCGGGCACGCTCGGCGACGCGCGCTCGCTCACGGTAGCCGATCGTACCGACGGGACCGGTTGCCCCGCCCGGACGGCACTCGATCTCCTGACGGTCGTCGCCTACGCCCCGGAGGCGCGCCGGTAGCGCCAGACGGCCAGCGGCGCGAAGACCGCGATCAGGCCGACCGACCAGACGACCGCGGGCCAGATCGAGTCTGTCCGCCGGCGGGCCGAGGAAGAGTGTCCGCACCGCGTCGACCACGACCGTGAACGGGTTGTGCTCGGCGAACGCCTGGAGTGCGTCGGGCATCGACTCGACCGGGACGAAGGCCGACGACACGAAGGTGAGCGGGAAGACGATCAGGAAGCCGATCGACCCCGCCGACTCGGGTGAGCTCGAGATGAGACCCATCAGCGCGAAGATCCACGAGAACGCGTACCCGAAGAGCAGAAGAAGCGCGATACCGGCGAGGATCTCCGGCACGCTCGTCGCGAAGCGAAACCCGATCGCGTAGCCGACGCCGAGCATCAGCGCGATCGCGAGCATGTTCATGACGACGTCCGCGAGCGTTCGGCCCGCGAGGACGGCCGATCGCGCCATCGGCAACGAGCGAAAGCGGTCCATGAGACCCTTGCGGAGATCCTCGTTCAGCCCGACGGCGGTCAGGTAACCGCCGAAGGCGATCGTCTGGGTGATGATCCCCGGCATCAGGAAGTCGACGTAGTCGTAGCCCGGCGTCTGGATCGCGCCGCCGAAGACGTAGACGAACAGCAGCACGAACATGACGGGCTGCACCGTGAACCCGATCAGGAGATCCGGAGCGCGTGGGATCCTGAGCAGGTTCCGGCGCGTGATCACGAGGGTGTCCGCCGTCGCGGTGCGGATCGAGGTCGCGCTCATGCCGCCTCCTCGTCGTCTTCTTCCTCTGTCGCACGGCCGGTGAGCGTCAGGAAGACGTCGTCGAGCGTCGGGCGCCGCACGGCAATGTCCTCGATCTCGACACCGGCGGCATCCAGGCGGCGGACTGCCTCGACGACGAGGCCGGTACGTCCCCCCACGTTCAGGGTGACGTTGCGGCCCTCGACGCGAGGCGGCTGGCCGTCCGCAAGCGGCACCAACGCCGCCACAGCATCCTGGCCGGCATCGCCGTCGGCGAGCGAGACCTCGATGCACTCGCCGCCGATCCGGTCCTTGAGCTCTTCCGGCGTCCCCTCCGCGATCACGCGGCCGTGGTCGATGACTGCGATACGATCGGCCAGCCGATCGGCCTCGTCGAGGTACTGCGTCGTCAGGAGGACGGTGCTCCCCGCCTCGACTCGTGCCTCGATCGTCTCCCAGAGGCCGATGCGACTGCGCGGATCGAGTCCCGTCGTCGGCTCGTCGAGGAAGAGGACGGGCGGCCGGGCGACGAGCGCTGCCGCCAGGTCGAGCCGCCGACGCATTCCGCCCGAGTAGGTCTTGACCGGGCGTCCGCCGGCGTCCGCGAGATCGAAGCGCTCGAGCAGCTGGCTCTGCCCGCTCGCGCGAGGGCCGCTTTCCCATGTGATAGAGACGCCCGACCATCTCCAGGTTCTCGAAGCCGGTCAGGTTCTCGTCCACTGCTGCGTACTGGCCCGCGAGTCCGATCCGGGCACGGAGCATCGCCGCGTCCTTCTCGACGTCGTAACCCGGCGACGCGCGCGCTGCCGCTGTCCGCCCGCAGGAGGGTCGTAAGCACCTTCACGAGCGTCGTCTTCCCGGCGCCGTTCGGGCCGAGCAGGCCGTAGACGATCCCGGCGGGAACGGTCAGATCGACGTCGTCGAGCGCGCGAACCTCGCCGAACGACTTGCTCAGGCCCTGCGCCTCGATGGCGACGTCGGCGCCCACGGTCGGGGCAGGTCGGACGTCCTGATCGCCGGCCACCCGAGCGATCCTAGCCAGCACCGGCCGGCGCTCGTAGGCTTCCCACGATGACCGTGCGGCGCCTCATCGCTGACGAGCTCTTTCCCCCGCCTGACTATTCGCATGCAGCCGTCGCGCGCGGCGGTCTCGTGCACACGGCCGGGACGGTGCCGCTCGATGTCGAGGGCAACCTCGTCGGGCCGGGCGACTTCGCGGCTCAGACGCGTCAGACGCTGGCCCCAACCTCCGCGCGCACTCGCCGCGGCGGGCGCGCGACCGGAGCAGGTCGTGAAGACGACGGTGTACGTGGTCGCCGAGCAGCCCGCTGACCTGGCGCGGGTCTGGGACGTCGTGCGCCTCGGAGCTCGCCGGCGCCCCGAGCACGCTGCTCGGGGTCAGGCTGCTCGGCTATACGGGCCAGCTCGTCGAGATCGAGGCAGTCGCCGTCGTCGACTGACGCCGGTCGCCGTTCCGCACCATGGAGCGTTTCGACGGCCCTCGCATGCGGGTAATCAGAGGAGTCCGGCACGGTGCCGGCGCGACGAAAGGGGAGGGACATGTACATCGGTATCAGCGCGCTGGGGCTCATCCTGCTGATCGTTCTGCTCGTCATCCTGCTCTAGCGGGCCGACGTTGAATCCGATCTCGAGCCTCCTCGAGCGCTGGCGCCGCGGCCGTGAGCGCATCGGGGAAGGAGAAGAAGCGCGTGAGGCCGGGGCCCTCGAAGAGCAAGGCCCTGGCCTCGGCGCGCTCGATGGAGAGTCGATTCGTGTGAAGGCGCCGTCGACCGAGACGGCGGATGAGCTGGTCGACGTGCTGCGGAAGCACGGCGTCGCCGGCGATCTGAGACGGCCGCACGGATCCGAGGTCGAGGTGGTCAGCCCGGACGACGTTCCGATCGGCGAGACCATGCGGGCGACGGTGCACGGAGTCGAGCTCTGGCTTCTGCTCCCCGACACGCCGGACTCGATCGAGATCAACTGCGGCAAGGAGGCCGTGCTCGTCAATCGCCCCGACCTGGCGTCGGAGACTGGCGCGAGCACTCCTTCCGCGGCGACCTGACAGCCCGCGACAAGCCTCTACCTGCCCGCTGCGGCCACTCGTTCGAGGGACTCAAGTCCCCGGGCGTGGCTGCCGATACAGAGAGATTGGGACCTGTCGCGCCGCCTCGTCCTTGGCTGACGGCGCGGTGCGGCTAGTCACGTGCGTCGTCGTGGCCGTCCTCGGCCTGCTGGCGGCGATCGCGCTGGTCAAGCGCGACCCGACGCAGCGCGAGGGCGTCCCCGCAGGAGCGGCGCTCGAGCGCGCATAGCCGCAAGGGCTCTCCGCCAGGGGAGTAGCAGGGGAGCGGCTCCGGCCGCTCCCCTTTTCTTTGCTCCGCCGGTCTCGAACGTCCCGCCCGCCGGGTTGCACTGTGGAGGCCTCGCTGCCTCAATGTTGACGAACCCGCGGGCGGGACAGCCGAAGCATAGGACGGTCCGCGGAGATCCGGCCGAGCCTGCTCAGTCGCCCGCGACGAAGAACAGCCAGGTGCCGTCCTCGCGAATCCCGGCGCGATAGCCGAGATAGCTGCCGGCCTGCTCGAAGCTCGCGATGTCCTCGTCCGCGTTGAACAGCCGGAGATCGTCCCGGTCCTTCTCCGTCCATGTGGCGGGATCCTTCGCGGCCGCTGCCGGCCACACGTACACGTCGTCCAGCTTCGCAGGGCGCGTCGAGAGGACGAGCGGCATGATGTCGCCGAAGATCGGCACGTGCGCTTCCGATTCGAGCTCTTGCCAGTAGCCGATCGGGTCGCCGCTCTCGCCGAATGAGTAGGAGAACGTCTCCGGATCGAGTAGCCCCTCGAGGGCCTCGTAGTCGCGGGCACGGGCGGCAGCGACGATCGCATCGCGCGTCTGCGCGACCGCGGGCGGCAGCTCCGTCACCGCAGGCGGCTGGGTCTCCGCGGGGGATGCGGCGGGCGGAGCCTCTGCGGGTGGCGGTGCGGGCTGCGTGGCCCCGGTCTCGGCCGGCTCCTGCGCGGGCGCGGGCGGCGGCGCGGAAGGGGCTGCCTCGTCAGAGCCTCCGCACGCAGCCAGGAGCGTGACCGCCGCGAGCGTCGCTGCAAGCCAGACAGCGGCTGGGCCGCGCCGAACGATTTCCAGTGCCACTACCTCTTGGACGCATTGAGCGCCGTAGTCGTTCCGACCGATTGTCGGCGCGTCCAGTCTGAAAGAGTTGGGCCGTGGCCGCCGAAGCGGCCACGGCCAGGTTCTGCGCCGCCTAGGAGGCGGCGAGGCTGACGTTGGTCGCCTCGGGGCCCTTCGTGCCCTCACGCGTCTCGAACTCGACGCGCGCACCTTCCGCAAGAGTCTTGAAACCCTCGCCGACGATGTTGCTGAAGTGCACGAAGACGTCCTTCGCCCCGTCATCCGGGGTGATGAACCCGTACCCCTTGCTGTCGTTGAACCACTTGACGGTTCCGCTGGCCATAGATAACACCTCCCTCACCAAGTTCACGAACGGGCGGAAGGCGCTACGCGCGAACCGTACTCGCTCTGGAACTGACTGACGCGCTCACGATAGCAGCTTCGCTGCGCGGCTCAAAACCGCGCTCGTGTCACGCGGTACAGGCCCTGAGCCGCCCCAGCTGAGACCACTTCGAGGAGCTCGTCGTCGCGAAGTCATAGAGGCTCGCGCCGAGGATGCCGGCACCGCAGGCGACGTCGACGAAGGCCCTCGTCTGACCGTCGCGCATTCGATCGCCGACCCCACCGATGACGTGGATGCGCACGTTCGGGTCGCCCGTCTCACGCCGCAGGATGGCGATGCTGTTCTTGACGTACGCCCGGGTTCGCTTCGGCATTCTCGTGTGGTACGTGAAGTAGACCATCGGCAGGAAGACGTCGAACTGCTGGGCCAGGCCGGCGTACGGGAACCTGGGCCAGGCGTTGGGAGAGATCTCGAGCCCGCGGGGGGACGGAATGATCGCGCCGAGCCGGTAGTCCGGCCCCACGGCTTCGCGTATGTCACCGGCGACCCGGAGCAGCCGCTTGTTCCTCAGCTCCACCGAGTTGACCGCGTGAGACTCGATGTCGAGCGCAAAGCCGTCGAAGCTGTGCCCGTCCGAGGTGCGGAAGCGCACGGCAGCCAGGGACCGCTGGAGGTCCCTAGCCGGCTTGTTGAAGCCCGGCAGGTACCAGGCGACGACGTCGAGGCCCTGAGCGTGCGCCTCCTCGAGGAACCGTGCGACGCGCGACGGACGTCGAATCGCCACCGACTGGCTGAAGTTCGAGGTCTCGACGTATACGGTCTTGACACCCCGCGCCGCGATGGAGCGGGCGGAGGCTTCGGGATCGCTCCAGATGCCGGTATCGAAGATATCGACCCAGGTCGCCAGGCCGCGGTACGGCTCGAGCGTCGCCTTCGGGGCGGCCGAGGCTGCGGGCACGCCAACGGCGGCGATGCAGGAGAGGGCCAGGATCCAGCGGGTACTGCGAGCCACTCGTCGTCCAGTGTGCACGAGAGTCGCCTTCGACGCGCCGGTCCGGCGGCCTCCCCCGAATTTGCCCGTAGTTCTCCGCGGCTGGATCCGCGTCCGGTCCGATGCGCCGGCGGCCCCGGACGCCGATGCTTTCGGGGACGAAGGAGGCTCAAGATGACGATGCCGGCGGAAACATCGGCGGTTGACAGGGGCGTTGAGCTCATTCTCGACCGCGTCTTGCCGAGCTCGGATGCGACCTCTTCGCATCAGACGATCGTCGATGCGACACCCGAGCGGGTTTGGGTCGCGCTCCAGGACCTCGACCTGGCGGAGGTCGTTCGCAGCTCGCGGGCCGCGCGGGCGCTGATCGCCGTCCGTGCCGTCCCGGTGCGCCTCGCGGACCGGCTGCGTGGGCGTCCCGCGCAGCCGCCTCCGGAGCACGTTCGAATGGTCGAGGCGCGACCCTGGGTCGTGCTCGGCGAAGACGAGCCGCGCGAGCTGGTCGTCGGCGCGATAGGCCGCTTCTGGGGGCCGGGCGTCGAGTGGCTCGACATCGAGCCCACCGAGTTCGCCGCATTCGACCGCCCGGGCTACGGCAAGATCGCGTGGGGCTTCACCGTCCTTCCGTACGGTGAGGACCGCTCGATTCTCGTCGACGAGTGCCGGACGCGTGTCACCGATCCGGTCTCACGGGAGCGGTTCCGCAGGTACTGGAAGCTCGTCGGACCGGGTGCGAGCTACGTGATGGGTCGCACGGTGGCGCTCGCGAAGCGCCACGCCGAGGAGGCCGACGGCGCCTGACGGCTCGGCGCGGGCCCTCTCGCCTACGGCGCCCCGCTCAGGCTGCGCTCGCCCTCCATGCGTTCCTGGACCTGCTCGATCGGGCTCGGCAGGCCTTGAGCGCGGCGCCGCGAGCCGGCGACGATCTCGGCCACGATCAGCGCGATGAGAATGGCGAGGACGAGCGTTGCCGTGGCGAGCGCCGGCATGACGGAGCCGATCGCTCCGGCCGCGCACAGGGCCAGCGCGGCCGTCAGGCGCTTGACGCTGAGCGAGCGGGCCATGCGCAGCCGAAAGCCGACGTGGCCGAGCAGGTAGAGGGCGGGGCCGCCCACCACCGTCGCCAGCTCCGGGCCGCTGAGCTGCTCGCCCGGGTGCGCGATCACGAGCTCGTCGCCGACGGCCGTGACGATGATCCCGGCGATCATCGGGATGTGGAGGTACGTGTAGGCGTCGCGGGCGAGCCGCCCGCGGTCGTCGGCCGCGTCGAGCCGGATCTGGGCAATACGGGCGACGTAGTCGAAGTACAGCCACCAGAGCGCGGCCGACGAGAGGAACGCGACGGCAATTGCCGTCCCCCGCGCGAGCGTGATGTCGAGATCTGACGCTGTCAGGCCCGTGACGACGATCGACTCGCCGAGCGCGATGATCACGAAGAGCTGGAAGCGCTCGGAGAAATGGGCGCTCTCGATCTCCCAATCGGTCGGTGGAGACCGCCCGAGCCCGGGGCTCCAGTACCCGGCGTACGGGCCGGCGTAGTCGAGCACCAGCGCGACGAGCCAGATCGCGATCAGCGCCGTGCCGCCCAGAATGCCGCCGAGCACCCAGAGCACGCCGACTGCGACCGACCAGATCAGGATCCGGGCAAGCGTCGGCCGCAACGGCCAGTCAGCGGGGCTGCCGAAGACCGCGAAGGCGTTCCTGACGATCTGCAGCGCGGCGTACGAGGCTCGCGAACAGAAGCGCGCGGTCGCCGAACGCCTCCGGGATCGCGATCGCCATCAGCAGGCTGGCGAGCATGACGGCGATGAGGATGCTGCGCACGACCGGTGACTCCGGATCGAACCAGTTGGTCATCCAGGTCGTGTAGATCCAGGCCCACCAGACGACGAGCAGGAGGAACAGCGTCTTCCACATGCCCTCCGCGTCGAGATGCTCGACGAGGTAGTGCGAGAGCTGCGTGATCGCGAAGACGAAGACGAGGTCGAAGAAGAGCTCGAGCGTCGTCGCCCGCTGCTCCTCGCCGTCGCCCGTCTGGCGCAGGAAGCGCCTCATCGCCCGACTCGCGTCCGCGCGGTCACCTGCACGCCGCCACCCTAGCCGCGCGTGAGGGCGTTACAGGTCTCCCGCGCGAGCGTAAGTTTCCCCGCCCTTCCCGGTTGCAGAGGTGCGGACGCCACGGTCCGCGACCAACGGGCTCCCCACCGGGGCGTCCACGACCGAGAGGAGACGAACGATGCACTCTCTGGAGCAGGTACTGAAGACGGCGCGCCGGGCCGCGCTCACACTCGCGCTCCTGGTGACTGCGGCGCTGGTCGCGTCGCCGGCGGCGCAGGCCTCCGGCCCGCGTCCGCTCTTCCAGATGCCCTTCGCGTGCGGGCAGACCTGGGAGGCCTCCACCTACGACGGCCACTGGCCCAACCAGAACAGCATCGATCTGGCGATGCGCGAGGACGACGGCGACAACATCAGCGAGGGGCAGCCGGTTCTCGCTTCCGCCGCCGGAACCGTGCTCGAGGTCGGGAGCGACTTCGATCCGTCGAATGTCGACGGTGATCCCGTGTTCGGCCACTACGTCTTCCTCAACCACGGCGGCGGCTGGAAGACGTACTACCTCCACCTCGAGTTCCAGCCGCCGCTCACCGTCGGACAGTCCGTCGCCCAGGGTGAGCAGATCGGGCGAACGTACAACAGCGGCGCCGACGCGATGCACCTGCACTACACGCAGGTCGAGGACGGGACCACGGTCGGGATCGAGTTCAACGGAACGGCGATCTCGACGAACAAGGAAAACGAGGCGTCGTACGGCACGTGGGGCAGCGACGACGCCGAGGAGATGACGAGCCTGAACTGCCCGGGCAACTCGTTCATGGGGTTCAACCAGAACGGCATGCGCTATCAGCTGCTGTACAAGCCGGGCACCGGCGACGCGAAGATCGTGCGGCTGGACGCGGACGGGACCGGCGTGACGACCACGTACTCGGACACGTGGACGAAGGGCTGGACGCACTTCACGCCCTTCTACCTCATCGGCGGCCAGCAGCACGCGTTCATCTACAAGTCCTCGACCGGCCTCGTGAAGTTCCTGCGGCTGAACAGCCAGGGCAGCGGCATCACGACGCTCGCGACCGGCACCTGGGGCAAGGGCTGGACGCACTTCGTGCCCTTCAGCATCGGCGGGAACCCGTACTACGTCGCGTACAACTCGCTCACCGGTTCCGCGAACATCGACCGCGTCAACGCGGAGGGCAACGGCGCCACCACCGTCTACCAGGACGCCTGGATCGCGGGCCGGACGGAGATCGTCCCCTTTACACAGGGCCCGAACCAGTACCTGCTCCTGTACCAGGGCGGGAGCGGCGCGGCCAAGATCGTCAAGATCACAGGCAGCGGCAACAACATCGGCGTGACCACCGTTTGGTCGGACACGTGGACGACGGGCTGGACGAGCCTCGTTCCGCTCAAGCACAACGGCACCGTCCAGTTCCTCGCCTACAAGGCGGCCTCGGGGAAGGTCAAGTTCCTCAAGGCCAAGGCGAACGGCCAGGGAGTCCAGACGCTCGGTGAGACGACCTGGACGAAGCCCTGGACGGCGTTCTCGCCGCTCCTGATCGACGGCGACGCGCACATCCTCGCCTACAAGGCACACACCGGCACCGTCAAGGTGCTGAAGCTGAACGCGGCCGGATCCGGCACGAGCACGATCTGGACCGGCTCGTGGACTCACGGCTGGGCGTAGGCCGAGCCGTTCCTCGCCGGGCCCCTTCCGAACGGAGGGGGCCCGGCCTTTCGATGGGCGGCGGCTGTCAGCGCGGCTCCAGCGCTTCGAGCTTGCGGGCGAGGCCGCCGGCGCCGTCACCGCCGTCGACCCGGACTCGAGCGAGCGTGAACGGCTCCGCGGCCCTTCCCAGGCCGGGCTCGGTCGTCGTCGCTCCGAGGAATCCCGCGGCGCGGACGGCCTCGACGACGCGGGCGTCGTAGCGCCCGGAGGGGAAGCAGAAAAAGTCGGCCGTCACGCCGAAGCGGCGGCGGATCTCGGCCCGCGAGCCGGCCACCTCGCGCCGCAGCGCCGATCCGCTCAAGCTCGTGAGATCCGGGTGCGTGAGCGAGTGGGCGTCGACCTCCCAGCCCGCGGCGATGAGCTCCCGAACCATCCAGGGTCGAATCCCCCACGACGGTTCGAGATTCGAGAGGTCGAGATTGAGCACTCCCGGCCAGCCGAGCTCGCGCAGAACCGGCAGCGCATTCGTGTAGTGGCTGTGGGCGCCGTCGTCGAACGAGAGCACGACCGGCCTGGCGGGCAGAACGGCGCGACCGTGCCAGGCGTCGTAGACCTGCTGGAGGGTGACTGCCTCGTAGTGGTGCCGATCGAGCCAGCGCATCTGGGCGGCGAACTCGGCGCGCGGCACGTACAGCGCCGGGTATGGCGCGTCTCGATACGGCTCGCGGATCACGTGGTACATGAGAATCGGAACGGCCCGCCGGTCAGGCGTGGCAAGCCGGATCTGGACGGCGTTGGGATGATGGCCCACGGCGGTCATCGCGTCGGCCGCGCCCGGAAGCATCGTCGACACGGCCGCCGCGGACGCCAGGGACACGAGCAACCCCCAACACCTGGTTCTGGTTGTCCGTCCGCCCATCGCTCCTCCCGGGTGGGGGCTGTCGGCTGCAGCCCTGTGCGAGGACGGTGCGATCGGACGGTTTCGGCCCTATTGCGGCGGTCTTGCAGAGACCGCATGCGCGCCGGCGGCCAAGGCGCGAGACTGTCCCGGCCCTTGAAGCCCGACGCGCTGACGCTGAGACAGCTCAACCGCGCCACGCTGGCGCGCCAGCTGCTGCTGGCGCGAGAACCTGTCTCGGCCGTCGAGGCCGTCGAGCGGCTCTGCGGGCTGCAGGCGCAGGAGGCGAAACCGCCCTTCATCGGGCTCTGGACCCGCGTCGAGGGGTTCCGGCGCGAGGAGCTGCACGAGGCGCTGCAGGCGCGGAAGGTGGTTCGCGCCACCCTCATGCGGGCCACGCTCCACCTGATGAGCGCTCCCGACTACCTCTCGCTCCGGGCCGCGCTCACCCCGGCGATGACTCAGGCCATGAAGGTCGTCGGCAAGCGTGCGGAGGGGCTCGAGCTGGATCGCGTGCTGCCCGTCGCGCGTGAGCTTTTCGACGAGCGACCTCGCACGTTCAACGAGCTGCGTCCGCTGCTCGTCGACGCGTTCCCGGGTGTGTACGATCGCGCGCTCGGCTACGCCGTCCGTCTCCACCTGCCGCTCGTGATGGTGTCGACCGATGACCGGTGGGGGTATCCCTCGACGGCCGTGTTCACGCCCGCGGACGCATGGCTCGGCCGCCCCATCTCCGAGGACGCTGCGCCGGAGCCGCTCGTCTTGCGCTATCTCGCGGCATTCGGTCCCGCGACGGCCGCGGACGTCCAGACATGGTCGGGCCTGCCGGCTCTTCGACCTGTACTCGAGGGGCTGCGGCCGAAACTTCGCGCGTTCAAGGACGAGCGCGGTCGCGAGCTCTTCGATCTGCCTGACGCACCGCGGCCCGACGAGGACATTCCTTCTCCGCCCCGCTTCCTGCCGGAGTTCGACAACCTCGTCCTCGCGCACGACGACCGCACGCGCGTGCTCGACGACGCCCACCGTGGTCTTGTGGTCACGAAGAACCTCCGTGTGCGCGCGACGTTCCTGTGGGACGGGTTCGTGCGGGGGACGTGGGAGGTGGAGCGGAAGAAGGACGTCGCGAGACTGAGGCTGCTGCCCTTCGAGGCGCTGCCGAAGCGGGCGCTGAAAGAGCTGGCGTCCGAGGGCGAGGCACTATTGCGCTTTGTCGAGGAGGACGCGGCCATCTTCGAGGTGGACGTGGCGGAACCGGCGGCGTGACCTGGAGCGATCGGGAAGGAGCGTTCATGGCGTTCATCGAGCTCGTATCCGACGAGGAGGGGGCAACCGGCCCGGCTGCGGAGGTCTTCGAGTCGGCACGCGCCCGGCTCGGCTACGTCCCGAACTACGCGCGGGCATTCGCGCACCGTCCGGAGATCTACGCGGCGTGGGGCAGTCTGATCGCGGCCATCAACGGCCGGATGGACCCGCGCCGGTACGAGCTGGTGACCCTCGCCGCCGCGCAACAGATTCGCTCGAGCTATTGCTCACTCGCGCACGGCAAGGTTCTCGTCGACCAATTCATCGACGAGGACGAGCTTCGGGCAATCGTTCGCGACCCCGAGTCGGCGGGTCTCGACGAAGTCGATCTGGCCGCGATGGAGCTGGCCGAGAAGGTGGTCGGTGACGCCACGGCGGTCACGGCCGACGATATCGATCGCCTTCGGAAGCTCGGTCTCGAGGACGCCGAGATCCTGGACATCGTCGCGGCCGCGGCCGTTCGCTGCTTCTTCAGCAAGACGCTCGACGCGCTCGGCGTGCTTCCCGACGCCGTTTTCGCCGAGCTGCAGCCCGAGCTGCGCGATGCTCTGGCCGTGGGCCGCCCGATCGCGAGCGCGTGAGCTCGGCCGGGCGCGTATCGGGCGCGTGGCCGCTAGCGCGCACGGCGCGCGACCACGATCCCAGCCTCCCAGCCCGGCGCCCGTCCGTCGGGTGGAAGCGACACGTCCTGCACAGGCAGCCCAGCCCGGGCGAGGAGCCATGAGATCACCGAATTCGAGTTCCACATGTCGCCTGCTCGAAGCTCGTCTCGCCCCCAAACGGGCGTCGGTGCCTCCGGCCCGAGCTCGAGCAATCGACGTGCGATCACCGGTTCGTCGGTGAGCCGGATCGGACTCGCGACCGCCTCGTCGACATCCACGATGACGCCGTTGGACCAGCAGCGGATTTCGTAGCGAAAGAGCCGCAAGGCGCCTGCGAAGCGGCTGCCTACGGGGCCTTCGGCAACGACCCCTCGGTTCGCCCCACGGGCGTCCGGTGACGGGCCGACCTCGATGACGAAGCATTCGTCGCCCAGTCGAATCTCGAGACCGGCGTGGTAGAGGTCGAGCGGCTGCCGTCGTTCGACGGCGGCGCTGAGCGCCTCGTACATCTTCCCGGTGAGACGCACCAGATGGCTGCCGCTCGGCGCCCCTGCTCCAAGTGGCAACCAGTAGAGGTCGACGGCTGCGGGAGCGAGCGCCCGCAGGAAGCCAACGGCGCGACGAGGCCTGTCCGCGACGGCGGTCATGAGGTCAGCGCGCGCTCATCGCGTTGGTGCGCGCCGGCAATCGCATCCATTGGCTCACGCTTCCCCTTCGTCACGAGGTCCAGACTCGCCTGGGGGAGACTGGACACCGCGGCGCACTGACGCAGAGGTTCCACCGGCACGTCTTGCTGAGAACGTGCGTCAAACGAAGCCGGGCGCCTGTGCGCCCGCGCTCGCAAGTCCGATGGGACGGCTCAGCTACAGCCGGTGTTCTGGCCGCAGTCGCGGCAGGTGTAACAGCTCCCCGTCCTCAGCATCCGGCCGCCGCAGTTGGCGCACTCGACCGCGTCCTCCCAGGCGTTGAAGAGCGCCGTCTGGCCGGGCGCCATCGCCGGCGCCGCGAAGCCTCCGTCGCTCTCGTCGCCGTTCAGCAGTGCCTCGGCCTCGGCGATGCGGCGCTTCACGTCGGGGCTCATGATCCCGAGCTCCTGCTGGGTCTCCGTGTCGAGGAACTTCTTGCCGAGCCAGCGGAAGATGTAGTCGACGAGGGACTTGGCGACGCGGATGTCGGCGTCGTTCGTCAGGCCCGCTCGGCTCGAAGCGCATGTGGCTGAACTTCGAGACGTACACGTCGAGCGGCACGCCGTACTGGAGGCCGAGCGAGACGGAGATCATGAACGAGTTCATCAGGCCCGCGAGGGTCGTGCCCTCCTTGGCGATGTCGACGAAGATGTCGCCGGGCGTGCCGTCGTCGAAGAGGCCGACGTGGATGTAGCCCTCGTAGTCGCCGACCCGGAACTTGCGGCCGATCTCGGTGCGGTCGTCGGGTAGGCGGCGCCGCTGCGGCTTGCCGAGCAGGGTGGCGCCGGCCGAGTCCTTCGATGAGAGCGGCTGGGCGACCTTGCAGTTGTCGCGGTAGAGCGCGATCGCCTTGATGCCGAGCTTCCAGGACTCGATCAGAAGCTGCTCGATCTCGCCGGCCGTCGTCTGCTCCGGCACGTTGACGGTCTTCGAGATGGCGCCCGAGATGAACGGCTGGACGGCGCCCATCATCTTCACGTGACCCATGTAGTGGATGGCGCGCTCGCCGACCGCGCAGTCGAAGACGGGGTAGTGGTCGGTCTTGACGAACGGAGCGCCGACGACGGTGTTGCGCTCGTCGATGTAGGCGACGATCTGCTCGACCTCGGGCGGGGCGTACCCGAGCTTCTCGAGCGCCATCGGCACCGTGCGGTTGACGATCGTGATCTCGCCGCCGCCGACGAGCTTCTTCGACTTGACGAGCGAGAAGTCGGGCTCGACGCCGGTCGTATCGCAATCCATCATGAACGAGATCGTGCCGGTGGGTGCCAGCACGGTCGCCTGGGAGTTGCGGAAGCCGTGGATCTCTCCGAGGTCGAGCGCGTCGTCCCAGGCCTTGCGGGCGGCCGACAGGAGGTCGCTCGGGACGACGTGGGCGTTCTCGATGTTGCCGACCGCGGCGCGGTGCTTGGCGATGACGCCGATCATCGCCGCGGCATTCGGCCGGTAGCCGGCGAACGGCCCCATGCGGGCGGCGATCTCGGCCGACTTGCGGTACGTGCGGCCGGTCATCAGCGCGGTGATCGCTGCGGCATAGGCGCGGCCCTCGTCCGAGTCGTACGGCAGGCCGCGCGCCATGAGCAGCGCGCCGAGATTCGCGTAGCCGAGGCCGAGCTCGCGGTAGGCCTTCGCGTTGCGCTCGATCTGGGGCGTGGGATAGCTCGAGTAGCCGACGATGATCTCCTGGGCGAGGAAGACCGTGTCGACCGCGTGCTGGAAGGCCTCGACGTCGAACTCGCCGTCCTCCCGCCGGAACTTCATGAGGTTCAGCGACGCGAGGTTGCATGCCGAGTCGTCGAGATGCATGTACTCCGAGCACGGGTTCGACGCATTGATGCGACCCGAGTTCGGGCACGTGTGCCAGGAGTTGATCGTGGTGTCGAACTGGACTCCGGGATCGGCGCACTGCCAGGCCGCTTCGGCCATGTCGTGGAGGAGCTTGCGCGCGGGCACCGTGTCGACCACGGCGCCGTCGGTCCGCGCGGTGAGGTTCCAGTCCTCCTCGGCCTCGACCGCCTGCATGAAGGCGTCGGTGACGCGGACGGAGTTGTTCGCGTTCTGATACTGGATCGACGCCCAGTGCGGCGAGTCCAGCGACATGTCGTAGCCGGCGGCCGACAGCACGCGCGCCTTCTCTTCCTCGCGTGCCTTGCACCAGATGAACTCCTCGACGTCGGGGTGATCGACGTCGAGAACCACCATCTTCGCCGCACGCCGCGTCTTGCCGCCCGACTTGATCGTGCCCGCGGACGCGTCGGCGCCGCGCATGAAGCTCACCGGACCGGACGCATGCCCGCCCTTGGAGAGCTGCTCCTTCGAGGAGCGCAGCCGCGCGAGGTTGACGCCCGCCCCCGATCCGCCGCGGAAGATGATCCCCTCACGGCGGATCCAGTCGAGGATCGACTCCATCGAGTCTTCGACCGAGAGGATGAAGCAGGCCGAGCACTGCGGCGTCTCCTCGAAGCCGACGTTGAACCAGACCGGAGAGTTGAACGACGCGAGCTGGTTGACGAGGATCGCCTTGAGCTCGGCCGCGAACGTGTCGGCCTCGGTCTCGTCGGCGAAGTAGCCGCCCTGCCGGCCCCAGCCGGTGATCGTGTCGGCCACGCGGTCGACCATGTGCTTGACGGAGCGCTCGCGCTCGGGAGAGTCCATGCGGCCGCGGAAGTACTTCTGGGCCACGATGTTGGTGGCGGTCTGAGACCAGAACTTCGGGAACTCGACGCTCCGCTGCTCGAACGCGGGGCCGTCCTTGCCGGGGATGTGAGCGTCGCGGACCTCCCACTCGATCTCGCTGAACGGGTCGCGCCCGGGAATCGTGTAGTAGCGCTCGACGCCGCACGCGCGGGCGGCTTCGACGACGGTATTGACGAGCTGCTCGTCCGAGATCTGCGGTGGCAAACCTGTCCGTTCCACGGCCGACATTGATCCTCCCCGAAGACTACCTGCCTGTTCCAAGGCCCCCGAAGGGGCGGACTGCGGAAGGTAGCGCGGCGGTCGGACGGAACGAGGCGCGGTACGCGGGCGGGCACGAATTAGTGCCGATTTGCAGGGATTTGACTCAGCGCAGCTCACCGGCGAGCAGGTCCATCAGCAGGCCGTCGTGCCAGCTGCCGTCCACTCCGCGCTCGTAGTCGCGCATCACGCCGACGCGGCGGAACCCGACGGCCTCGTACGCCCGGATCGCGCGCTCGTTCGCCGCCGCCGGGTCGATCGTGAGTCGATGATGGCGGCGCTCGTCGAGGAGGTAGCGGCCGAGCAGGCGGAGCGTCTCGGTGCCGTAGCCCTGCCCGTGACGGGCGGTCGTCAGCGTGATGTCGATGCCGGCATGCCGGTAATCGGGGTCGTTCTCCTCCGAGTACATGACGACCCCGATCAGCTCGTCGTCCGTCTCGACGGCGAACGCGACCGTCTCCGGGTCGTCGAGGAAATCGCGCCGCACTCGCCTCTCGTCGTGCTCGCCCCACCAGCGGGCGACCTCGGGCTCCTGCAGGATCTCGATCACACGCGGCACGTCGGAGCGCTCGAGCGGGCGCAGCGTGACGCGTTCGCCGTGCAGGACCGGATGATCGGCATCCACGCGCTGAGTTTCGCAGCGTGTGTCCTCGGGCGGCGCCGCTCAGGCCCCGCCGAAGCCGATCGGCCGGCGATGGAGCAGCGAGCGCACGTACACGACACGGCGGAGATCGATGACGATCGGGCCGCTCTCCCCGTCGAGCGCGACGGGCTCCGCGCGGCCCCGGCGGTAGTCGCGCTCGAGCTCCTCGGCATCGGCGTGACTCACCGTGCAGCGAACGACGCCGCCGCCCTCGAAGCCGATCTCCACCTCGGAGCGCTCAGGCCGCATCGACGTGCCTCCCCTCGGGCTCTCCCGGCGCGAGCACGGCGTCGATCAGTCCGTACTCGATCGCTTCGGCGGGCGTCATGAAGCGGTCACGGTCGATGTCCTCCATGACCTGATCGACGGTCCGGCCGCTGTGCTGGGCGATCAGCTCCGCCATCTGGCGCGTCGTCTCCGCGATCTCGCGCGCGGCGATCTGGATGTCCGCCGGCGCTCCGCGGAAGCCCGCCGAGCCCTGGTGGATCATCATCTTGGCGTGGGGCAGCGCGAATCGCTTGCCCGCGGCGCCGCCGGCCAGGATCATGGCGGCGGCCGACATCCCGATGCCGCAGCACACCGTGCGCACGTCGGGGCGGACGTGCTGCATGGCGTCGTAGATCGCCATGCCGGCGTACGCCGACCCGCCCGGCGAGTTGACGTACAGGCTCACGTCACGCTCCGGGTCCTCGCTCTCGAGGAAGAGGAGCTGGGCGATCACGAGGTTGGCGATCGCGTCGTCGATCTCCTGGCCGAGAAAGACGATTCGCTCGCGCAGCAGCCGGGAGTAGATGTCGAACGAACGCTCGAGTCGTCCATCCGACTCGACGACGATCGGGACAAGGCTCATTGCTCCTCCTCGCTATAGTGCAACCCAACAGTTGCGCATCCTATACGCAACCGCTTGGTTGCACGAGGAGGAAGCCATGAAGGTCGAACGCGAGGTCTTCCTGTCGAGCCCGCCGGACGAGGTCTGGGAGGCGCTGACCGAGGCAGAGCAGCTCGAGCGCTGGTTCGCGAACGACGTCGAGCTCGACGCCGAGCCGGGCGGCAGAGCCGTGTTCCGCTGGTCGAACGGCGAGCAGCGCGAGGCGGTGATCGAGGAAGTCGAGCCGGAGCGGCGGCTGGCCCTGCGCTGGCTCGACGACGGCGGCGCCGTCACGCTCGAGCTCGAGGAAGCGGGTGACGGCACGAGGCTTCACATCGTCGAGACCTCGCCCGAGTTCAGCGCTGCGTTCGGCCTGCGTGGCGCTCGCTGCATGCGCGGCGACGTAGACGCCGTCTTCTCGGCGCTCTCCGACGAGCGCCGGAGGGCCGTCGTCGAGCTTCTGGCCGCGCGCGGAAGCGCGACGGCGACCGAGCTCTCCGGCGAGCTGCCCGTCACGAGGCAGGCCGTGGCCAAGCACCTGGCGAGCCTCGACGGCGCCGGGCTCGTGTCGGTGACGCGCCGTGGACGAGAGGCCCGCTACGAGCTGACGCCGCAACCGCTCTCAGAGGCCCTCGACTGGATCGAGCGGGTCGGCGGTCAGTGGGACCGGAGGCTCGCCGCGCTGCGGCGGCATCTCGCCGACGCCGGTCCTTCGGGCTAGTCGTCCGGCAGCCGGACGGAGCCGTCTTCGGCGAGCGTCCAGTGGGGGTTGTGCGCGACCTCCCACGGATGGCCGTCGGGATCCACGAAGACGCCGGAGTACCCGCCCCAGAAGGTCGGCGCTCCCGCTCTGGCGATCGTGGCGCCGGCGGCCTCGGCTTCCTCCAGGACCCGATCGACCTCGGCGTCGGAGGCGACGTTGTGGGCAAGCGTGACGCCGCCCCAGCCGCCGTTGTCCGCCATGACGCTGTCGGCGGCCAGCTCGTCGCGGCCCCAGAGCGCGAGGATCATGCCGCCCGCCTGGAAGAAGGCCACGTCGCGCCGGGCTCCGCGCCGGTCTTCCACCCGAGCGCCTCGTAGAACGAACGTGCCCGGCCGACGTCCGAGACTCCGAGCGTCACGAGGCTGACGCGCTGCTCCACGCCGCGCATGTTCGCACGTCGCCGCTTCGGGCGGGCAAGCCGGCCAGGCTCGCTAGGCCTGGTTCCCGACGACCAGGACGAGCTTGGCGCCCCCGAGCTCGGCCGGGCGCATGCCGTCGAGCGGGACGGCGCGCCGGCGCGGCATGCCGAGGTCCTTCGCCAGGCGCACGGCCTCGGCGAGGAAGCCGGCGCGGTACATGACGATCGTCTGCGGGAAGTTGCGCTGCGCGGCATCGCCGACGTTCGTCACCGGGTAGCGGAGGCTCCGCACGACCGACGCCTTCTCAGCGGCTGCTCCGACGTACCCGTTGCCGTTGAGAACGAGCACGCCCGTTTTCGAGCGCGGCAGCACGGCGACCGTCGCTCCGGCTTTCCCATCGACCTTCACCGTGGCGGTTCCTCCGTTCTCGGCGGCGACGACACTTGCCTGCGAGCCGGGCTTCGCGGCGGCCTTCGCAGGAGCGTCGTCGGCGAAGGGCTTCGCGACGAACGCGAGGGCCACGACAACGAGCGCGATGAGCTCGGCGGCTGCGATGCATCCTGCGACGATCGCCGCCTTGCGCCAGCCCTGAGTCGGCTCCGAGAAGCGCGGGAGGGTCGGAGCGGGGAGTTCCACGGACGATCGGTTTCGCCGCCGCGGCCGCCACTCCTCCTGTGCTGCCGCGTACGGTCGCCGACGCCCGCCCGGCCCGGGTCCGCGAACGCCGAATCAGGAATTGCTGTCGGAGCTCTGTGTCGCCTGGACCCACTCCCAGGTCGACCGCAGGCCGTCGTCGAGACCGACCTCGGCTCGGAACCCGAGCTCCTGCTCGGCGAGCGCGGGGTCGAGGAAGCTCCGCTGGAGCTCGCCGGCGCGCGGGGGCTCGAAGCTCGGCTCGACGTCGACCCCCGCGACGCGCCGGCAGACGTCGTACAGCTCGAGCACGGACGTCTCGCGCCCGGTACCCACGTTGAACACTCCGCCCGAATGGCCGAGCGCGGCGAGCGTCGCGCGGGCGACGTCGCCCACGTAGACGTAGTCGCGCGTCTGGCGGCCGTCGCCGAAGATCCGCGGGGTGCCTCCCTGGGCGAGCAGGCCGAGGAAGATGGCCACGACGCCTGCCTCGCCGTGGGGGTCCTGGCGGGGCCCGTACACGTTGCCGAAGCGGAGCGAGACGTGGTTGCCTCCGTGGAGGCGCCGGTAGGTCTCGAGGTACTCCTCGGCAGCGAGCTTGGACGTGCCGTAGGGAGCGAGCGGGCGCCGCGCGGAATCCTCCTTTGCCGGCCGGTCGCACTCTCCGTAGATGGCGCCGCCGGTCGACGCAAAGACGACGCGGGCCCCGTGGCGGCGTGCGGCCTCCAGGATGCGCAGCGTGCCGAGGACATTGACCTCGCAGTCATAGTCGGGCCGCTCGATCGAGACTCGAACGTCGGCCTGGGCAGCCAGATGGGCGCAGGCCTCCGGCCGGACCCGATCGAACAGCCCGTCGACCGCGGCAGCGTCGCGGATGTCCCCTTCGACGAGAACGGCGCCGGGAGGGAGGTTCTCCCGGCGACCGCTCGACAGGTTGTCGAGGACGTGCACGTCTTCGCCGCGCGCGAGGAGGGCCTCCACCACGTGGGAGCCGATGAAACCCGCGCCTCCGGTGACGACGATGGTCACGAGCGGATCCTAGGCGCGATGTCCGCCTTCGCCGGCGCATGCCGCCTCACCGCTCCGTCACAATTCAAGGCGCATTGAGATCCCGCGGCCCGGTTCTCCTCGCGTTGATCGCCGGCGCGGTCCTCGTCGGCGTGCTCGTCAACGCGTTCTTCGTGGGCGGCTCCGGGGCGGCGAAGCCCCCCTCGGCACCTGCCGCGGCTCCGGCGACCGCGAGCCGACCAGGCGACGACCGAAGCCGCCTCTCCCCCGGCTGTTGCCGAAGCGCCGGCGGCCCAGCCGACCGCGGGAGGCCTCGTCTACACCGAAGGTGCGCGCGAGCCGATCAAGCCGAACGCTCTCGGCCGTCGCTTACATCGCGATCGATGCGGACACCGGTGAGGTGCTGGCCCGGAAGCGCGATCGGCGGGCGCTGCCGATCGCCTCGCTGACGAAGGTGATGACGGCACTGCTCGTGATCGAGGACGGCGAGCTCGACCGGAAGATCCGCGTGCCCCGGAAGGCGACGCTCGTCGAGCCCAACCGGGAGGGTCTCGTTGCGGGCCGCTGGTATCCGCGCAGGCTGCTGCTCTACTCGGCCCTGCTCGAATCGGCCAACGACTCTGCCGAGGCGCTGGCCTACGGCGCCGCGCGGGGCGGCATCGACCGCTTCTACGAGCGCATGAACGAGCGAGCCGAGGAGCTCGGGATGACCGACACCATGTATCACAGCGCCTCCGGCCTCGAAGACGAGACCAATCGCTCGAGCGCCCGCGATCAGGCGATCCTGGCCCGGGATGCACTCGAGAACCGCACGTTCGCCAGGATCGTGCGGACACGCCGCAAGGTCGTCGACTGGCCGCCGCCGACGTACTCGAAGGAGTGGATCAACCACAACCGCCTGCTCGGCTCGTACGAGGGCGCCTACGGGGTGAAGACCGGCTACACGCGGAAGGCCGGAGCGTGCCTGCTCGCGGCGGCGCGGCGCGACGGACACTCGGTGATCGCCGTCGTCCTGAACTCGCGGAACATCTGGCGGGACATGCCGATCCTGCTGGACGAAGCGTTTGCCCGTCTCGACGCCGCCTGAGCCGGTGGCGAGAGCACGAGCTCTGGACGCAGGACGTCCCCCATCGACGTCTCGCGTTCGCTCCGCTGCGGGCACCACCCGCCATCCCGGCCTGTAGGCTTGTATTGACGCGCAGACAGCCTTACCGGTGAGTTTTGCGCGGTACGTCGGGCGTGGCGGCGTGGCTCAGGCCGCTCATCCGTGCCTGGGTCAGGTTTCTGCGGCCCAGCCCGCATCCGGTGAAGGAGGAAGATCCTATGAGTGTGAGCAAGCGTCAGCAGTCGGCCGCAAAGAGAGCGCGGGAGTTCGCGGTCAAGGAGCGTCGAGCGCTGAAGCAGCAGAAGAAGGTCGAGGCGCGCCGCGCCAAGCGGGATGGTTCCGTGGCCTCCGAGCCACCGACCGACGAGACCGAGGCGGTATAAGAGACTCGTCGGGGCGTCACGAATCCTCGTCCGTGGGTGGCGCGGCAGGGTCGCCCCGAAGGCGCTGCAGGCCGGGTGGCGACCGACCAGGCCTGTGGGTATCGGCTCCAGCCACAGGCGTCCGCAGTCGATCGACAGCGATGAACGCCGCCTCGTGTGAGACGCTTCGACGACTCGGGGTAAACGGCGCGCAAGGACGGCCGGCGTGGCCGGTCGAAGCGGGCACGCTCCGATTCTCGAGGGCTACGCGATCGCGGTGACGTTCGTCGCCTCGGGGCCCTTCTGCCCCTCCTGGGTCTCGAACTCGACCCGCGCGCCCTCCGCGAGCGACTTGAAGCCATCACCGACGATGTTGCTGTGGTGGACGAAGACGTCCTTCGTGCCCTCGTCAGGGGTAATGAAGCCGTACCCCTTGCTGTCGTTGAACCACTTGACGGTTCCGGTTGCCATGAAAACACCTCCTCGCCAGAGTCATGAACGGGTAAGGCAGGCGCGAACGCAAACCGGACTCGCTCTGATGTGTCGGCCAGGCTAGCAGACCCCCGCGCGCAAACGGATGCTCGCGCATTCACCCGCCGCCGTCGCCGGCCGTGCCACACCTTCGCGGGCCGGCCACCGTAGCGATGCCGGAGGCCCTTGGCGTACGCTCTGGCCGTGTTCGTCAGCTTCGAAGGGATCGACGGCTCCGGGAAGTCCACCCACGCCGCGCTGCTTGCCGAGGCTCTGCGCGCCGAGGGCCGTGAGGTCGTCGCGACCCGTGAGCCCGGGGGCACCGAGGCGGGCGAGCGGATCCGGGACCTGCTGCTCGGCGGCACCGACATCTCGCCGTGGGCGGAGGCGGCGCTCTTCGCGGCGGCGCGGGCGCAGCTCGTCGAGCAGGTCATCAGGCCCGCGCTCGACCAGGGCGTCGTGGTCGTCTGCGACCGCTTCATCGATTCGTCGCTCGCCTACCAGGGCATCGCCAGGAACCTCGGGCTCGACGCGGTGCTCGAGCTGAACCGCATCGCCACGCGGGGAGTCTTGCCCGATCGGACGTTTCTGCTCGTCCTGCCGGTCGAAGAGGCCCTGCGACGTCTGCACGGCAAGCGCGACCGCATCGAGCGTGAGGGCCGCGCGTTCCTCGAGCGGGTCGCGGATGCCTACCTCCGTCTCGCGGAGGCCTTCCCCGAGCGGATCGTCACCGTGGACGCGACGCTCCCGAAGGCCCAGGTCGCCGACCAGGTTCGCGGGGAGTTGCGGGCGCTCGCCTGAGCGCCTCGTCGAATTCGTGGCCTCGCCGGAGCCTCCCTTCGCAGCCGTCCTCGAGCAGGACGAGGCAAAGCGTCTCCTGAACGCCGCTCTCGAGGAGGGCCCTGCGCACGCGTACCTCTTCCACGGGTCTCGGGGGGTCGGCAAGCGCCAGACGGCGCTCGCCTTTGCGGCGGCGCTGCTCGGCGACCAGGCACGGGTCGAGCACCGGAGCCACCCGGACCTGTACGTCCTCGAGCCGCTGGGCGACCAGATCCGCATCGACGAGATCCGAACGCTCCGGCGCGATCTCCACATGAGGCCGTTCGAGGGCGACCGCCGTGTCTACCTCGTTCTCGGCGCCGATCTGATGAACGAGGACGCGGCAGACGCGCTGCTGAAGGATCTCGAGGAGCCGCCGAGCTACGCGGTCATGGTGCTCGTCGCCGACGAGCTCGGGCCGCTGCCGGACACGATCCGCTCCCGCTGCCAGCTCGTTGCCTTCCGACGCCTCTCGCGCCGTGCGGTGCAGACATTCGTCGCGGAGCAGAAGCCCGACCTGGCCGACCCGGAGCTCGCCGCCGTCGTGCGCATGGCCGCGGGGCGGCTCGATCGAGCGGCGCGCTTGCTCGACCCGGACGCGGCCGACCAGCGCGAGACGCTCATCCAGGTCGCGCGCTCCGTCTACCTCGCCGAGCGGTTCGACCCGGGTGCGGCGGCACAGGTGGTCGTCGAGCTCGGGAGAGCAGCGGGCGCAAGGGCACGCGAGGAGATCGGCGAGGCAGGAGAGGGCGAGACCGCGCGCGAGCTCGAGCAGCGCGCGCGGCGCGCGGCGCGCGGGGCGGAACGCGACGTGATTGTCGAGTCGCTCGACCTGCTCGCAGGCTGGTACCGGGACGTCCTCGCCGCCGGGGCCGGCGCGGCGGATGCAGCGCTCAATGCAGACCGGGTCGTGGAGCTCGGTGAGGACGCGGGCCGGGTCGGTCTCGATGCGGCCGGCCGTGCCGTCGAGGCCGTCGTCGAGACACGCCGCCGCTTCGACCTGAATGTCTACGCGCCCCTCGCGCTCGAGGCGCTGTTTGTCGTCCTGCGACGGGAGCTGGCACGAACGACCGCGCCCGTGGCGTAAGGTGAGCGCGTGGCAGAAGCCGTAGGAGTTGTGTTCTCTCCCGGGGGGAAGGTCTACTCGTTCGACCCGGCCGGGCTGGAGCTCGCGTGGGACGAAAAGGTGATCTGCCAGACCGCGCGCGGGAAGGAATACGGTCGCGTCGTCCAGGCGAACCACGCGATCCCGGACGAGGAGCTGACCGGAAAGCTGAAGCGCGTGATGCGGCGCGCCACGGATGCGGACGCCGAGCGGGTGCTCGAGAACCGCAAGGAAGCACGGCGCGCAATGCTCTCCTTTCGCGACGTCACCCGCGAGCTCGGCATCGAGGTGAAGCCGATCGCGGCGGAGCTCGTGTTCGACGGCTCACGTCTCGTCTTCACCTACAGCGGCGAAGGCAAGATCGAGGTGCGCCGCCTTCAGGAAGAGCTCTCGCGCCGGTTGCGCCGGCGGGTGGAGCTGCGCTCCGTCGGGCCGCGCGAGCAGTCGCGGCTCTGCGGCGGCTACGGGCTCTGCGGCACCCAGCTCTGCTGCACGCGATTCCCGTCGCACGAGCAGCCGATCGCGCTCCGCATGGCCAAGGATCAGGATCTGCCGCTCAGCTCCGGGCGTATCACCGGGCTGTGCGGGCGGCTGCGCTGCTGCCTTGCCTACGAGCATCCGATGTACCGCAGCTTCCGCGACCGGGCCCCGCGAGTGGGGAGCCGAGTGGAGACGCCCGAGGGCATCGGGCTGGTGAAGTCCTACGAGGTGCTGAAGGACTCCTGCGTCGTCGCGCTCGAGTCGGAGCGGGTGCTCGAGGTCAAGATCGACGACTGCCGCGAGCTCGAGGCTCCCTCTTCGGGGCGGCGCTAGGACGGCCGGCGCGTGCTCGACCTCTACTGGATCCCCGGCGCCGCCTCGCTCGCCGTTCACACGCTGCTCGAGGAGGTCGGCGCCGAGTATCGCCTGCACCGGGTCGTGCGCGAGGACGGCAAGGTCGAGCCGGCCGAGTTCCGGAAGCTGAGCCCGCACGGGCGCGTGCCGACGGTCGTCCTGGACGGCGGGCTCGTCATGTACGAGTCGGCCGCGATCGTGATGCACCTCTCGGACCTCTATCCGGAGGCAGGGCTCGCGCCGGCACCCGGGACTCCCGAGCGTGCCCTCTGGTACCGCTGGCTCACCTATCTCACGAACACGGTGCAGGCGACGTTCATGATCTTCATCTACCCGGAGCGCTACACGGCCGAGGGCGCCGACGCCGAGCCCGTGAAGGAGCGCGCCGAGGCATCGCTCGTCCGAATGCGCGACTTCCTCGAGGGCGAGCTCGCCGCCGGAGGGCCGTACGTGCTCGGCGAGCGTTTCAGCAGCGCCGACCTCTACCTCTGGATGCTGACGCGCTGGGGCCGCCGGCTCGAGCCCAAGTGGTGGGACCAGCCCGAGCTCGGCGCGCACTGGCGCCGCGTCCGAGAGCGCCCCGCGGCGCAGCGGGTGTACGAGCAGGAAGGCCTCGAGGAATAGCCGCCGGCGCTGTGCCCCGCGCTAGAGTTTTGGGGCACCCGCCGACGTAGCTCAGCTGGTAGAGCACATCACTCGTAATGATGGGGTCCGGGGTTCGAGTCCCCGCGTCGGCTTCGGAGAAAGCCCCCGGAAACGGGGCCTTTCTCGTGAAGAAGATCTCTTCGTCGAGGCGGGCCTCGTTCATGTGCGCGGCCAGCTTGACCGTGGCCGCAAGCTCGTGGCCGGGAAGACGGCGGCGTCGAGGCGCGAGGTGGTGCTGATGCCCGCGCTGGCGAGGATCCTCCGGGAGCACAAGGCGGCGTCGCGGTTCTCGCTCCCGTCGGACTTCGTGTTCGCGACGGAGGTGGGCACGCCGCCGTCCTACCGGAACGTGACTCGTCGCGGCTTCGAGCGGGCGGCCGAGAAGGCGGGGCTTCAGGGCGAGGGTCGGCCGAAGCTCCGCTGGCACGACCTACGGCACTGCTTCGCGTCGATGCTCGTCGCAGAAGGGCTGGACGTGGTGTTCGTGTCGCGCCAGCTTGGGCACGCCGACGCGGCGATCACGCTGCGGGTCTACGCGAAGCTCTTCGACCGGGCGCGTCACGCGGACGCGGCGCGTGCGGCGATGGAGGCCCGGTACGGGAGCGTTCTGGAAGCGGTGACACTGTCCGAGGAGTCCCTGTCCGTTCCCGTCGAGGTCGGGAACGTCGTAGCTATGCGCTCTCGGGCATAGGCGGGAAGTCAGGGGCCACGGCTCGGCCCGACTCGTCAGGCTTCTCGACTTTCCAGGCCCGCTGCTTCAAGCTATCTATCGAGCGTGGAGGTTGAGGAACCAGCGGCGTTGGAAACGGACGCAGTGGGAGTCGAGGCTAAGCCGTCCCGCGCTCGACGGACGATGCACATCCTCGCTGTCGTACTGGTGGCTGTAGTCCTGCCGTGCGCTTTGATGTGGGTGTTGGTCGGGGAGTTCGGTGCCGCCGCGATGTTCATCGGGAT
>CAWGBR010000003.1:0-215391 GCA_963820875.1 uncultured Thermoleophilia bacterium | reverse complement strand
TGCACCTCTCGTGGCTCGATCCGCACAAGATGCGGCGAATGACCGTGGTCGGCGCCAAGCGGATGGCCGTGTTCGACGACATGGAGCTCGACCGGAAGGTGACCGTCTACGACTCCGCGGCGGAGCAATCGCTCGGGAGCTACGGCGAGTGGCGAACCCGCACCGGCGACGTCCACTCGCTGCACATCCCGAACGACGAGCCGCTGCGACTCGAGTGCCGTCACTTCCTCTCGCTCGTGGCCGGCGAGGGCGATCCGCTCGCCGCGGCGCGCGACGGCGCTCGCGTGGTCGGTGTCCTGGAACAGCTCGAGACCTCGCTCGCGGTCGGCAGCCAGCTCGTATGACGGTCGCAGCGACGGCCGTCGTCGTCCCGGGAACGCAGCTCGGCCGGGACGTCGTGATCGAGGATCACACCGTCGTCGGAAAGCAGCCGACGCTCGGTCGCGCATCGACCGCAACGCGTGACCCGCTCCCGGCGCTGGTCGTCGGTGAAGGCTGCTCCATCCTGGCCGGCGCTGTCGTGTTCGCGGGCACGACGCTCGGGAACGGCGTGATCGTCGGCGATCGTGCCTGCATCCGGGAGCGTGTCACCGTCGGCGACGGGAGTGTCGTCGGCGCCGGCGTGCTCGTCGAGAACGACGTGACGATCGGGGAGCGTTGCCGCATCCAGGCCGGCGCCTACGTCACGGCGCACACCACGATCGAGGACGACGTCTTCGTCGCGCCCTGCGTCGTCACGACGAACGACAACTTCATGGGACGAACAGAGCGCCGTCACGCGCTCCGCCGCGGGCCGACGATCCGGCGCGGCGCCCGCATCGGCGGGGGCGCCGTGATCCTGCCCGGCGTCGAGATCGGCGAGGAAGCCTTCGTCGGCGCCGGCGCGGTCGTGCTACGCGACGTACCGGCACGCGCCGTCGTCGTCGGCAACCCCGCCCGTCAGATCCGCGAGGTGCCGGAGGACGAACTGCTGAAACCAGGCGGCTGAGCCGGTCACGCAACGCGGCCGCAAGGCCGCAGCCGTGACGGGAAGCGGCCGTCAGGCCGCGGTCACGCAACGCCCGGCGGCGAAGCTCCTACTTCGTGATCACGAGCCTGTACGCGCCGCCGCCGCCCTTGGGTGCCCGCACCTCGACGAAGTACCAACCGCTGCGCGGAATGCGGACGGTGAGCTTCGGATCCGTCGCGGTGCGGTAGGCGACGACGGGGCCGCGCACCGCAATGGCGGTGATCGGCGTGACGTGGGCCGTGCCCGGCCGCCAGAGCACGAGCGTCAGCTTCTTTCCCGCCGGCCCGTCGAGCTTCATCGTCGCCGTGCGACCGCTGCGGAAGTTGATGCGGTACACGTCTCTCGGGTCGTCGAAGGCGTCGACGGTCGCCTCCAACTGATGCCCCTTGGACCCGAAGATCGTGTGCGCCGCCCGACCCGCGTCGTCGTTGACCTCGAAACGGTCGGCGGGCGGCGGAAGCACGAGGGCGGCAGACAGCGCATTCGCGACGTCCAGCCGCCCGAAGCCTGTGAGCGCGTCGCGGCCCCTGACGGCGATGTCGACCGCGCTTCGCTCCAGGAGGGTCATGACCTGGCTTGGTGTCAGCTCTGGACGTTGGGCAAGGAGAAGGGCGGCACCGGCGGAGCCGAGCGGCGCGGCGAACGATGTGCCGTTCCCGCTACCGCTGGCCGTTCGCGCGCAGATGTTGTATCCGGGCCAGCCGCAGATCGGATCGGTCAGCGCCTCGGGAAACGTCGAGACGATGCCGACGCCCGGCGCGGCAACGTCGTTGAAGATCGAGTCGCGGTTCGAGAAGGCCGGTGTCTTGTTGGTCTGGTCGAGCGCGCTCACGCCGAGAACGTGAGGAAGAGCGGCCGGATAGGTTGCATAGCGGTACGGCCCGGGAACCGTGTTGCCGGTGGCGGCCACGACCACGACGCCGTTTTCGTAGGCGTACTCGATGGCGGATTGCTCGAGGGCGGAGTACGTGTCCCGCGTCGGATCCTGCGGATCTCGAAGCCCGCCGAGGCTGAGATTGATGACCTGCGCGTCGTTGTCCACCGCCCACTTGATCGCCTCGACTTCCGCCTGCACCGAGATCGAGCTGTCGTTCTTCACCACCTTCGCCACCAGCAGCTCCACCGGGAACCCGACGCCCGCGATGCCCTCGGCGTTGTCGAGCGCAGCGGCGATCTCGCCCGCGACGGTGGTTCCGTGACCGATCGTGTCGACCGATGCAGGGCCGTTCACGAAGCTGCGCGTCGCGCGGATGCGCCCCTGGAACTCCGGGTGGTCCGCGTCGATCCCGGAATCGATCACCGCGACCCGGATCTTGAGGCCGAGGTCGGGGCGGGCATCCCAGAAATCGAACGCTCGGATCGCGCTCAGATACCACTGGGAGAAGGCGAGCGGGTCGTTCGGCTGGAACGTGAGCTCTCGGGTCTTCTGAACGGGCTCGACGTACTCGACGCCGGGAACGGTTGCCAGATCCTCGGCGGCGGCTGCCACGTCCGGCACGGTGACGACGAACGCATCGAGCGCCTCGAGCCCCTGATCGACCGCGCCTCCCGTGACGCCGGCCGCGAGCGAGGCCACGGTCTCGACCGATGCCCCTTCGCGGACGCCTACGGCGACCTTGCCGGGGGCAGCGCCGGCTGCCTGTGGTGCCAGCAACGCCAGCGCGACCGCAGCGAATGCCGCGAGTCTCACGCTGTGGCGACGGCGACCACGGTCGTGACCGTTTGCCATGCTGACCTGCTCTACCGCTGGATCCTAGCCCTGCTCACGCGGCCCGGCCGAATTCGTCTCGAGGCCGAGCTCGGGCCGTCGAACATGGTGCGTCACCTCGTCGCCGCCGCGATCCGCGCCGCCGAACCGAGCGCAGCTCGTCCCGTGGCGGGCTCGTTCCCGACCACCTCGATCGTGAACCAGGTCGAGCGCAAGCCAAGCAGGATACGCATGTCCCAGCCGGAGATCTCTTTCGAGCCGTTCTTCCCGACAGCGATCACACTCTGGGCCCGTCCCCAGCGGTTGCTCTTCACCTCGAGCTTCTTGAGCCCGGCCGGAAGCCTCGACCCGAGCTGTGCGGCGAGCTGCTTCGCCGTGAACGTCACCGGGCCCCAGTCGTGGTACGGCGAGATGTCGTCATGGGGATCCTTCACCGACACGAGATACGGAACCGGCTCCGAATCGGGCCAGACCTGCTGGATGGCTGCGGTCCGGCCGCCGGAGCTGGCCGAGTAGAACGTCCAGGCGAGCTCGCCGTTGTAGAGGACGACCTTGCCGCGGGTCGCGTTGACAGCGGCGTTCGTCTTGGCCTTCTCGACCTGGATGCCGCCGTAGACCTGGCTGCGAGTGTCGGCGAAGACGTCGAACGAGCCGTCGGTCTTGCGTGACACGAGCGCGTAGGTGCGCGCGGCGACCGCCTGGGTCTTGAGAGCCTCGGGATGCCAGCTCGACGACATCTCGCCCGGGACGACGCCGTACAGGTACTTCTCGAGATTGAGGCTGTTCACGGCCTGGAGCCTGCCGTCGACGAGCGTGACGACGATCGAGCCCCGGTACCGCTTCCCCAGCTCGAGCGGGCTCTTGCCCGGACTGAAACGCAGAGGAGGCTCGAGCACCTTCTTCTCGCCGCCGATCGTCAGCGCGAGACCGGTGCCGAGCTGGACAGGACCAGGGCCCACCGTCGCCGAGAAGCCGGTCGCGTCCTTGACCGTGAACGGAGACGGCCGAGCCGATCTCGAGGGACTTGCGACCGGAAGCGAGCAGCACTCTGATCGTCGACGTCGGCGCCGGGCCGAGCGTCGTGCCGCGGTAGTAGTGGGCAAGGATCTTCTCGTAGTCCCAACCCTCCTGGGCGAAGCCGTAGGCGCCGTACTGCGCCATGCCGATCCCGTGACCCCAGCCGTGACCGCGGAAGACGAACGACGGCGCCGCGTACGCGACTCCGGGCACCACGAGCGCAAGGGCGAGCACCAAGGGGATCACGAAACGTCTCATCACAACTGTTTTGCTTGGTGCCGCCCCAGAAGAAGGTAGCGAAAGCCCGTAAAGGATTCGTGATCAACCGGACGACCGGGCCCGCGCCGGCGCGCGGCATCAGTCCCGCGCGAGCCGCTCCCCGTACTGGCGCCGGTAGTACTCCAGGTACTCGCCGGACTTGACGGGCTCCCACCACGACCGGTTGGAGCGGTACCACTCGACGGTCTCGGCGAGCCCTTGCTCGAACTCCTTCTCCGGGCGCCAGCCGAGGCCCGCGAGCCTGGACGAGTCGAGCGAGTAGCGCCGGTCGTGGCCCGGTCGATCGTCGACGTGGCGCACGAGCCCGGGTCGGCCCCTGTGAGCTCGAGGATCCGCCGCGCCACGTCCAGGTTCTCGAGCTCGCGGCCGGTGGCGACGTTGTAGACGGCGCCCGATTCGCCCTTCCGCAGGACCAGCTCGATCGCGGCGCAGTGGTCGCGCACGTGCAGCCAGTCTCGCGTCTGGCGGCCGTCGCCGTAGACCGGCAGCGGCTCACCGTCGAGCGCGTTCGTCACGAAGAGCGGGATCAGCTTCTCGGGGTACTGATACGGGCCGTAGGTGTTCGAGCCGCGGGTGACGACCGCGTCGACGCCGTGCGTGCGCACGTACGCGAGGACCTGCAGGTCTCCGCCGGCCTTCGAGGCTGCGTACGGGCTCGAGGGCCTCAGAGCGATCCGTCTCGAGCGAGCGCGTGTCGGGCTCCGCATCCCCGTAGACCTCGTCCGTCGAGACGTGCACGAGCCGCAACCCGGCCGCGCGCGCGCGCTCGAGCAGGACGTACGTCCCCAGCACGTCCGTCTGGATGAACTCGGCCGCGCCGTGGATCGAGCGATCGACGTGTGTCTCCGCAGCGAAGTTGACGATCGCGTCGCATCCCTCCGCGGCTGCCTCGACCGCGGCCGGGTCGGCAATGTCGCCGCGGATCAGCTCGCACGAGACTCCGTCCAGATTGGCCGGGTTGCCGGCATAGGTCAGCTTGTCGAGGACGACGACCTGGTCGCCGCCCGCCAGCAACCGCTTGACGAAGTGGCTGCCGATGAAGCCGCAGCCGCCGGTTACGAGCACGCGCATCGATCGATTGTAGGGGCGCGGATCTCGTCCGGCCCGCGTCAGCCGCCGCGCTCTCCGGAACCGGCACTCGGCGCCGCTTCACGACTCGTACGGGCTACGCCCGTGTCAGACCCCTAGACGCGCGAGACACTCGCGCAGGCCCTCGCGCCAGTGCGGCAGGCGGGGCGTCGTCGGGCTTCTCGCTGCGCAGCACGGAGTAGGCGGGCCGCGGCGCCGGGCGCCCGAGCTCCTCGGTCGAGATGCGAACGACGCGACAGGAGAGCCCGGCCTCCTCGAAGATCGCCTCCGCGAACTCCGCCCAGGTGCAGTCACCGTCGGCGGCGACGTGGTAGAGGCCGTACGGCAGCTCGACGAGCTCGCCGGGTCGCCTCGGCGAGATGCCCGACGTAGGTCGGGCAGCCGCGCTGGTCGTCGACGACCCGCACCTCGTCGCGTTCCCTGCCCGAGCTCGAGCATCGTGCGGACGAAGTTGTGACCCGTCCAGCCGAACAGCCACGACGTCCGGACGATCCAGCCCTCGCCGATCTCCCGCTCGCCGTCGAGCTTCGAGCGCCCGTACACCGACTGCGGATCGGGCGGGTCGGACTCGACGTACGGCTCCCGCTTGCGTCCGTCGAAGACGTAGTCGGTCGAGTAGTAGACGACCGGCGCGTCCAGCTGCACGACCCGCTTCGGTGCCGGACACGTTGACGGCCCTTGCCGCGCTTCTCGTCGGCCTCGGCGTCGTCGACGTTCGGTCCAGGCGGCAGCGTGGAGAACGAGATCGAGCGGCCCGATGCTCTCGTCCGCGCCCGTGGTGATGTCCCACGCGCATGCGCGTAGCGCCTCCGCCCACGGAAACGACTCCGCCAGCGCGGTGCCGAGCTGGCCGCCGGCGCCCGTTACGAGGACGCGCGGGAATCGCGCTCGGAGAGGATCGGGCTCGTCGTGCTCCACAGGTGCCGGACCCGGGGATCGTTCCAGGCGAGCGTGTGCTCGTCGGGATCCTCGGGGTCGTACTCGTCGGTGACGTGATAGGAGAAGAGGCAGTCGGTCAGCGCTTCGAAGCCGTGCGCGTAGTGGCCCGGGACGTAGACGGCGGCGCGGTTTTCGTCGCCGATGTCGGCCGAGAACGTCTCGCCCGTCGAACGGTCCAGGACGACGACGCGTGCCATGCCTGCAAGACAGGCGAAGAGATCGCTTTGCCCGCGCTCGTGATAGTGCAGCCCGCGGATCACGCCGCTTCTCGAGAAGGAGATGTTCGTCTGCACCGTGCGCTGCGGCAGCAGGCTGTCGCGCCGCAGCTCGTAGAACCAGCCGCGCTCGTCCTCGAAGCAGGCGCAGCGGAAGCAGGAGGACGCCGCGAGCACCGTCAGCGCGTCGGTCACCGGCAGCTTGTTGACCCCGGTCTCCTCGATCAGGGCGCCGATGCTCGCCAGCGCCTCGTGGGTGCCGGCGTCCCGCCACCAGCCGCTCACGCGGTGGACCTCGAGATCGCCCCGCTGCGCGTAGGCGCGGTTGACGTCCGTGATCTCGAGCTCGCCGCGCTCCGAGGGCTCGAGGCCGCGGATGATCTCGAACACGTCCGGCCCGTAGCAGTAGAGCCCGGTGACCGCATCGCTGCGACGGCGGCTCGGCGAAGCGCCGGTCGAGACTGCCCGGTTTCTCGACGATGTCGACGACCCGGCCCGACGTCGTCGTAGACGACGACGCCGAAGCGCTCCGGGTCGGGCACCTCCTTGACGAAGATGGCGGCGCCTGCCGTCCCCTCGCCGAAGCTCTCGAATCGCATCCACCTCCGCGTACTCGAAGAGGTTGTCGCCGAGGCAGACGACCAGCCTCGCGCCGTCGGCGAACTGCTCGGCGAGCCCGACGACCTCCGCGATGCCGCCGGGCCGCGTCTGCACCTTGTACGTGAGCTCGAGGTCGAACAGCAGCTCCCCGCCTTCCCGCTGCTCCACCTTGCCGTCACCGAGCAGGTCGATGAAGCCGCCGGCGTGCTGCTTCCCGGTCACGATCAGCACGTCGCGGACGCCCGGCGAGCTGCAGAGCTGCAGCGGGTAGTACACCATCGGCCACGCGCCCGACCGGCAGCAGGTGCTTGTTGGTGACGCGCGTCAGCTCCTGGAGACGCGACGCCTCTCCACCGGCGCAAACGAGACCGCGGACCGTGGTCATGCCGGAAGCAGCGCGCCGGGACGTCATCCGGCGGCGGGCTCGGTGACCGCCAGCGCCTCCCGGAAGGCCCGCTCTGCGTCGTGTCCGAAGACGGCGAAGACGACGCGCTCGCAGCGTGGTCGGCTCGAACGCCGCGGCGGCGTCGACCATGATGCGTGCGCAGTCGGCGAGCGGGAATCCGCCCGACGCCGGTGCCGAACGCAGGCAGCGCGAGCGACGCGAGCCCGAGCTCGTCGGCGACCTCGAGGCAGCGTGCCGTCGTGCGGCGCGACGAGGTCGGCGTTCGTGCTGCAGGTCCTGTCCCATCACGGCTCCGTGGATCACGTACCGCGCCTGCAGCCGCCCGGCGCCGGTCGCGACGGCGTCGCCGACCTCGATCGGGCCTTTCGCCACGGCCTCCCGCTCGATCTCTTCCCCGCCGACGCGCTTGATCGCGCCCGCGACGCCGGCTCCCATCCAGAGACGGTTGTTGGCAGCATTCGCGATCGCGTCCACGGCGAGCTGCGTGATGTCGCCCTCGACGACCTCGATCTCGAGCGGGCAGCGTCCCGCGGCTGCTCAGCGCCGGGCGCCACGCGCCTCCCTCCGGCCGCCTTGCGAGCCTTGACTCGCCGGCCTTGCGGACGGCCGAGAACCAGACGTACAGAATGCCTGCGAGCCCGACGAGCCCCAGCCTGAGTTGCTTCTTCACGGAATGAGGGTATCTCGAGCTCGAGAGCTAGAATCGACGTCAGAACCAAGCGAAAGGAAGGACGATGGCCACGAAGACAGCGACGGAGAAGGTGACGAAGAAGGTCTCCACCGCGAAGCCTGTCGTCGAGCGGGTCGCAAAGGACGAGCAGTTCCAGAAGCACGTCAAGGGCGCCTACGGCTCGGCGCGCACGATCTACGACGACCTCTTCCTCGGAGCCGGGCCCCCGAGCGGCCTCGCAGGGCAAGCTCGTTCGTGGCTCGGCTCGCTCAGGATCCCGAGCTGCAGGAGGAGCTGCGCAACGTCTTCGCCGAGCTGCGATCGGCAGGCAAGCGCGCGAAGAAGTCGGCGAACCCGAGCCACAAGGCCGCAACGCGCTGATCATCGCCGGCATCGTGGTCGGGATCCTCTACAACCCGAAGACCGGGCCCGAGACACGCCGCAAGTGGCTGAAGGAGAAGGTCTTCGGGCCGGAGGAGACCTTCGAGTTCGAGACGTAGCCCGGGCCGAGGTCGCGGATTCGTAGGGCCGGATCCGATCCGGCCCCTGTGCACTTCACCCGGAAACGCGGCCCTCCGGCCGCCTTCCGGCCGATAACGGGCTGCGCCCGTTTCGGCCTAGATCGCGCCCGCGAAGGCCTCGAGCGCGGCGACCGTCGCGCGAACCTGCTCGTCCACGAGCGGAACCCCCATGACGAGCGGCGGGAACAGGATCCAGACGACCGAGCCGCCCATGTGCCGGATCACGGCTCGACCGTCGGGCTCGACCCGGATGGCCTCGAAGTGGACCTGCGTGAGGCGCTCGACGAGCTGCGTGTCGGCGCCGAGCGCCTCGGCCAGCCGTGCCCCGACCTGATCGCCCCGGCGCGCCCGGAAGCTGATTCCCTGGAGGCGCACGGCGCCGCGACCGCGGGCGGTGAGCCCGGCCGACGGCTCGAGCACCGGCTCGGAGGTCGAGACCTCGAGTCCATAGTTGCCGCCGAACACGCGACCGGCAGCCGCCATCCTGAGGCTCAGCGGCAGCCGCCCGGAGCCGGCCAGGCGGGCCTCGAGGGCTCCCGCTGCCGGGCCTCCGTGTACCCGGCGGCGCGGAAGCGGTCGACTGTCTGCTCGAGGACGCGGGCCGCCCGCCGCCTCGCCGGCCCCTCGAAACGGCCGGCGCTCACGCAGCGATCTCGACGTCTTCGCCCCGGACGCGTACCTCGTAGGTCCGGACAGGCTCCGGCGGGGTCCCTCGACCACCTCACCGGTCCTGACGTCGAAAACGCCCGCGTGACACGGGCACACCACCACGTGGCCGTCGAGCTCACCCTGTGACAGGAGGCAGCCGCGGTGGGTGCACGTGTCGTCGAACGCGTGATACGGTGCCGTCGAGGCAGCACAGTGCGACCGGACGACTGCCGACGTCGACCCCGATCAGCTCGCCCTCGCCGATGTCGCCCTTCGCAGCGGCCCGGACGAACTCAGGCGTCAGAGCGCCTCCAGGTACTCGTGGATCTCCCAGTCGGTGACCGCAAGCGAGAAGCGCCGCACCTCGTTGCGCTTGATCGCCGTGAACGCCTGGACGAACTGGGCGCCGAGCTTCTCCTGGATGTAGGAGTCGGCCTCGAGCGCGTCGAGAGCCTCTCCGAGCGAGAAGGGCATCGTCTCCCAGCCCTCGCCTTCGTACACCCCGAACGCAGCCGGGCCGGGGTCGAGCTTCCGATCGACGCCGTCCAGCCCGGCGAAGATCTCCGCGGCCGAGGCAAGGTAGGCGCTCGCAGTGCCGTCCGCTCCCCGGCACTCCACCCTCGTCCCCTTGCCCCGCTCCACGGGGATGCGAACGTAGACCGACCGGTTGTCGGGCCCCCAGTTGATCCAGTACGGCGCCAGCTCCTGTGCGACGAAGCGCTTGTACGCGTTGATCGTCGGTGCCATGACGGCGGTCGTCCCGCGACCGTGCGCGAGCACGCCCCCGATGAAGAAGCGGGCGAGTCTCCGAGAGCCCGTACTCGCCGGCGGTGATCCTCGAAGACATTCGTTCCCGCATCGTCCCGGCGGAGATGTGGAGGTGATAGCCCGACGTCCCACCTTCCATCGGCCTCCCCATGAACGTGGCGACGAGCCCGTGCATCGAGGCGATCTCCTTGATCGCCAGCTTCAGCAGATGCGCGTCGTCGGCGGCCTCGAGCGCACCGCCGTAGCGGGTGTTGATCTCCCACTGCGACGGGTCGTACTCCTGGTTCGTGCAGACGAACGGCAGGCCGAGCCCGCGTACCGCGTCCTCCATCGCACGCAACGACCCCGCGTGGGTCGACGCGCGGATCCATGCGGTAGACGAGGCCCGGCTGAGAGGCGTAGCGCTCGAGACCGCGCCGCGTGCGGCGGAACAGGAAGAACTCGAGCTCGTGGCCGCACTGGAGATCGAGGCCTCGCTCCTCCGCCTCGGCGATCGCGCGCTTGAGGATCCCGCGAGGGTCGGCCGGGAGCGGCTCGCCGTCGAAGAAGCAGTCGGCGAGACAGATCGCCGTGTCCTTCTCCCAGGGCACGATGCGCGCCGTGGCGAGGTCGGGCACGACGTTCATGTCGCGGAACTGCACCTCGTCCCGGAGACCCGTCCCGTCCGGCATCACCCCCGTGTGGTCGATCGAGAACACCGCCACGCAGAAGTTGAGGCCCTCCTCGGCGGCCTCTTCGGCCAGCTCGAGCGGGATCACCTTCGCGCGCGTCGTGCCGAGCAGGTCGCTGTAGTGCACGCGCAGCCGGGTGATTCCGGCTTCCCGAAGGTCGTCGAGCTCCACGGCTGCAGCTTAGGTGGGCCGCGCTACGTGTCGTCGCGGTGGCAGGTGCGGCCCGCCGGGCTCGACCTCGGGCGGCAGGTCCGCCGAGATCAGCGTCGGTCTCGCGGTAGACCTCGTGCAGCGGGACGGGCCGGAAGATCGTCGACAGGCTGCGGAACGCGAAGAGGTTGTAGACGAACGAGAACGCGACGGAGGCTGCCAGGAAGATGCCGAAGTTGCGGTAGATGTGGTCGCGCGCGGTCGGGTCGGGGAAGATCTTGAACGCTGCCAGCGCCAGCAGGCCGGTCGCCACGATCTGGGGATCGGGAACAGCGGCGTGCGGTAGGGCCGCGTCGCGTTCGGCTCACGGATCCGCAGGCTGACGAGCGAGACGTTGATCAGGAAGTACGCGGTGGCCCAGCCGAGGACGCCGGCGAGGATGAGCTCGATGAACGTGGTGCTCGTCGTGGCGTCGAACTGGTTCATGAGGACGACGATGAGCGCCATGGCGATGATCCCGACCGCCGGGGCGCGTGTCGACGGCAGCAGGTAGCCGAACGGCCGCGGCAGCTGCCTCGTCAGCGACATGCCGTAGAGGATCCGGGGGACGCCGGCGAGGACGGCGTTCAGCGTCCCGAGCGACGCGCCGATCATCACGAGCCCCATCCACCACTTGCCCGCCTCGCCGAATATGGCGATGCCGATGTTCATGCTCGTGATCTGCGTCGGATCGCCGAGCTGATCGGCCGGGATGTAGCGGGTCGCCGCGAGCCCGTACAGCACGAGCGGTACCGAGACCAGCGTGAGCCCGATGAAGATCCCCCACGGAATGTCGCGGTTCGGGCGCCTGAGCTCCTCGGCCAGCGGACAGGTGTACTCGACGCCGACGAAGGTGAAGATCGCGAGCCCGAGCAGCGCCGACAGCAGGCTCCAGGAGAACGGTGATGTCCGGAACGCCTCCGATCGGCTCGCCCGAGCCTCCTCCGGCCAGACCGACGATGCCGACGATCAGCAGCGAAGATCGCAACGGAGAAGGTCAGGAAGATCTCGACCGCAGCGAACGGGCGGATCCCGGCCAGGTTGAGGAGCACGAGGAAGCCGACGCAGATCCAGACCCAGGCCTTGACCGTGAGGCCGCCGCCGAGGAACCCGTTGATCACGATGCCCAGGAACAGCCCTTCGGCGGAGCCCGGGAAGAGCTGGATCGCGATGTAGCCGACCGCGACGCACACGGTGGCGAAGAACGGGCCGATGCCGGCGCGCACGTACTCGTTCATCGAGCCCGCCTTCGGGATCATCGTCGCGAGCTCGGAGAAGCTCATGCTCTGGAAGTACATCGTGATGAGGCCGATCGCGAGCGCCGCGAGGAAGACCCAGCTCGCGGCAAAGCCCTGCCCGACGGAGATCAGCACTCCGACCGGCCACGATCAGGCTGAACGTCGTGCCGATCGCGGTCGGAAGACCTACGGCCCGCCGCTCGAGCCCGACACCGGACGCCTGTGCCGCCATCTCCCCCTCCCCAGCCTCGTTGGCGTCCCAAGTATGAAACCTGGGGCGGGCGGAACTCAAGCGCCGAAGCGGAGGACGTAGCATCAGCCCGAGGTGATGCTCGAGGGCCAGATCGCGATCGTCACGGGCGCCGCGCGCGGCATCGGGCTCGCGATCGCACGACGGCTCGCACGTGACGGGGCCGGCATCGTTCTCCTCGACCGCGACTCCGACGCGTTGGGCGCGAGCGACGGAAGAGCTACGGAACGAGAGACCGGACGTCAGCCCGGTCGCGGTCGACGTCACCGTCGAGGAAGCCGTCCGCGCAGCCGTCGACGGCATCGTCTCGACGCGCGGCCGCGTCGACGTCCTCGTCAACAACGCGGGCATCTACCCTCACACGCCCTTCGAGGAGCTGACGTTCGCGGAGTGGCGCCGGGTGCTCGCCACGAACCTCGACTCCGTGTTCCTCTGCTCGCATGCCGTCTTTCCGGCCATGAAGGCGCGCGGCTACGGACGGATCGTCAACATCTCGTCGGCCGGGTTCCATGTCGGCGAACCGGCGATGACGCACTACATCGCCTCGAAGGGCGGCGTGATCGGCTTCACGAGGGCGCTGGCGCTCGCCGGTGGGCCTCACGGGATCACGGTGAACGCGATCACGCCGGGCTTCATCGAGACCCCCGGCGTGCTGGAGGATCCCGACGAGCTGGCAGCGATCGACCAGTTCGTGGCCGAGCAAACCGTGAAGCGGCGCGGCGTGCCCGAGGACATCGCCGAGTGCGTCGCCTACCTGGTGAGCCCGGCAGCGTCCTTCATCACAGGGCAGACTGTCAACGTGGACGGCGGTCACAGGTTTCACTAGGAGGCGGTCGTGTCCCAGAACGAGATCGGGGGCGAGGCAACGGAAGCCGGCAACGGCGCAGAATCAGGGGCAAGCGTCACGCCTGCGGCGAATCGGCCGAGCCCCGGCCCACGGCCGGAGGGCGCGAACGGCCGGCCGGGCGAGCGCAAAGCCGTGGCGCCGTACCTCGCCGTCGGGCTCTCCACCGTCGTGCACGGCGTCGGCGAGCGCAAGCACATCGGCTGGAACCTCGACACCGTCGAGGACGCTATCCACGCGGCGATGTCGATCGTCAACATCAACATGCCCGTCAAGCTCGTCGCGCTGGCCGAGGGCGCGCTCACCGGCTTCACCGACGAGGCGTTCGACATTCCGCACGTCGTCGCGGCGCACGACCTGTTCATCGACGTGCCCGGAGAAGAGAGCGAGCGGCTCGCGCGCCTCGCGCCGCCAGTACGAGACGTACATCGTCGTCCAGTGCAAGGCGCGCTGGCCCGAGGTGATGCCGAATCGCTACTTCAACACGCTCTTCGTCATCTCGCCGCAAGGCGAGGTCGTGCACAAGGCCGCGAAGAACCACCTGTGGTGCCGAGAGCGCTCCTGCACGCCGCACGACGTCTACGACCGCTGGGTCGAGCTCTTCGGCGACGGCATCGACGCCTTCTATCCGGTGCTACGCACGGACGACATCGGAAACCTGGGCACGATCTGCTGCTCCGACGGCGAGTATCCGGAGGCCGTCCGGGCCCTGGCGTTCAACGGAGCGGAGGTCGTCTACCGGCCGAGCGAAGCGGTGCCGATGACGACCTGGGGCTCGGAGCCCGGCGGAACCTGGGTGCTGCAGAACCGCGCCCACGCCCACTTCAACAGCGTCTACATGCTCTGCCCGAACGTGGGGCCCGTGTACCTGCATCCGAAGATGCGACACCCGATCGACGTCGCCCAGGGCAGCTCGCACATCGTCGACTATCTCGGCAACGTCATCTCGTACACGGCCTCGGGCTACAACACGTTCGTCACCGGGATCGTCGATATCGAGGCGCTGCGGCAGTTCCGGGTGATGAACCTCAACTCGAACTGGATGAAGGATCTCCGCACCGAGATCTTCCGGCGCATGTACGAGGAGCCGATCCACCCGGCGAACCTCTGGCTCGAGCAGCACCCGAAGAGCCACGCGCAGGTCGACGAGGTCTACCGCGACAACATCCGTCGCCTGATCGAGCGAGGCACGTTCACGCTGCCGGCGCACGAGTTCCAGGGCGCCCGGTACATCCCGATGGACGACGCGCCCCCGATGCAGGGCTGGCTCGGTGCCCGCACCCTCTGGGACGACGCGGAAGACGATCGGTAGCACCGAAGCAGAGGCGCGAGAGCTCGACCGCGGCGACGAGCTCGCCGGGCTGCGGTCCGAGTTCCTGATCCCGCCGTGGCCCGGCGGCCGGCATGCCGAGTACGCCTATCTGGCCGGCAACTCTCTCGGCCTCCAGCCGGTCGCCGCCCGGGTCGCGCTCGACGAGGAGCTCGGCCGGTGGGCGGAGGCGGGTGTCGAGGCCTGGTTCACGGGCGACGGTGCGTGGCTCGAGGCCGCGGAGGAGCTCGCCGAGCCGACTGCCGCTCTCGTCGGCGCCCTGCCGCACGAGGTCGTGACGATGAGCTCGCTCACGGTCAACCTCCACCTGCTGCTGGCTTCGTTCTACCGCCCGACGCCGGAGAGAAGCCGCATCCTGGTCGAGCAGGAAGCGTTCCCGTCCGACTCCTACGCCGTGCAGAGCCAGGCCGCCTGGCACGGGCTCGATCCGGCTGAGGCCGTCCTCAGGGTGCCGCTCGAGCAGGTCGGCGCCGTTCTGGAAGCCGAGGGCTCGTCGATCGCCGTCGCGCTCCTGCCGGGCGTGAGCTATCTCACGGGCGAAGCGCTGGACATCCCGAGGCTGACGGCAGCCGCCCACGCTGCCGGGGCGGTCGCCGCCTGGGACCTGGCGCACGCGATCGGGAACGTGCCGCTGGCGCTCCACGACTGGGACGTCGACTTCGCCGTGTGGTGCACATACAAGTACCTCAACGCCGGCCCGGGCTCTCCGGGCGGCGCCTTCGTCCACGAGCGGCACGCCCTCGACAGCTCGCGCCCGCGCCTCGCGGGCTGGTGGGGAACAGACCCGGCGGAGCGGTTCCGCATGGAGCCCGACTTCGTGCCGCAACCAGGAGCACACGGCTTTGCGGCCTCGACTCCCTCGATCCTCGCGCTCGCGCCGCTTCGCGCCTCACTCGGGCTCTTCGACCGCGCCGGCTTCGCACGGCTGCGTGAGCGCTCGCTGCGGCTGACCGCCTACCTCGAGAGCCGCGTCGACGAGCTACCAGGCGACGCTCGGATCGTCACACCCCGAGAGCCCGACAGGCGCGGGTGTCAGCTGTCGGTTTCCGTCCGCGGCGCGCGCAGCCTCGCCGCCCGCCTCCGCGACGAGCACGGCGTCATCTGCGACTTCCGCGAGCCGGACGTGCTCCGCTTTGCGCCCACGCCGCTGTACAACACCTTCCACGACTGCTGGAGGGCAGTGACGGCGTTGCGCGAGATCCTGACGACTAAGCCGGGCGAGTAACCGCGGCCTTCGGCCGCTCCTTGGCGGGTCGCGGCCGGCCGAGCCGGCCGCTCAGCCGCCTGGGCCGCTCAGCCCCTGGGGCTGAAGCGCATGGTGCCGCTGTCGAACTTGATGTCGATGAGCAGGTCACCCGCGTCGTCGAAGAAGTAGATCGCCGCACCCTCGAGGTCGCGCATGAACTCGGAGTCGAGCGAGTCCTCGGGGCACGCGACCTTCGTCGATGCCCCGGGCGTGATCGACAGGGTGCTGTCGTCCTCGTTCGCCACGTAGTCAGCTCTCACCTGATTGCAGTCGGCCTGAATGGTGGCCGTGCCGTCGTCGGCGAACTCGATCGTGTACCGGGACGGGTCTTCCGGCACCGCCTCGGTGTCGTCGTTGTACTGGCTGCCCTGCCACTCCCAGACGACGCCTTGCTAGGGTTCCCGTCGGCTCGGCCGCGGGCGACTCGGCGGCGGGTGGCTCTGCCGGCGGTGATGGTGCCGGCGAGGACTCCTCCTCGCCGCCCCCGCACGCTGCGGCAGCTCCGAGAACGAGAGCGACGAGCACGAGGGCGGCGCGCCAGAGCATCGCGTGAACCCTAGATGGTTGATCGGAAATTGTGGTGGCCGGGCCTAGAATCGCCGACGCATGGCGCGCGGGTACGACGTGGTCATGGTCGGCGGAGGGCACAACGGCCTGACCTGTGCCTGCTACCTCGCCAAGGCGGGCAAGAGCGTCCTCGTGCTCGAGACGCGCGAGGTCGTCGGCGGCGGTTGCGCCACGAAGGAGGTGGCGGCACCGGGATTTCGCCACAACTTCCATTCGAACTTCCACGGGATCATCCACATGGGTCCCGTCTACCGCGATCTCGAGCTCGAGCGCTACGGCGCGCGCTACGTGTGGCCGGAGAACCAGTTCGCGCACGTCTTTCCGAACGGGAACGCGCTCGTCTGGTCACGCAGCCTCGACCGGACGATCGAGAGCGTCGAGCGCTTCTCGAAGCGAGATGCGAGGACGGTGCGCGAGCTTGCGCTCACGTATCGCGCCGTTCTCGAGGACGGCATGATCCCGGCGCTGTTCTCACAGCCCGGGCCTCCATCGTCAGACCTCGCCGGGCTCGAGTCGATGCCGGGAGGAATCGAGCTCGCCCGGCACTTCTTGACCACGCCGAACCACCTGGCGCGAAGCCTCTTCGAATCCGAGGAGGTGCAGACCTGGATCGGCTTCTGGGTCGCGCAGCTCGCCGGCACAGGCGACGTATTCGGCCTCGGCGCCAACTTCCCGATCATGCTCGCCGGCTCGACGGAGCCGTACGGCTGGGCGATCTGCGACGGCGGCTCTGTGAAGCTCGCCGAAGCCATGGCCGCCTTCCTGCGCGACCACGGCGGCGAGATCCGCACCGATGCGACGGTGCGGCAGATCGTCGCGCGCGACGGCCGCGCGAGCGAGGTCGTCCTCGACGACGCAACCCGGATTCCCGTGCCGGGCCTCCTGGTCTCGAACCTGGATCCGAGGCACACGTTCCTCGAGCTCGTCGGCGAAGGCGATCTGCCGGCGGACTTCGTCCCGCGCGTCAAGCGCTGGCGCTACGACGTCATGAGCATGTTCTGCGTCTACCTCGCGCTCGAGGAGCCGGTGCGCTGGAAGGCGGCCGAGCTTCACCCGGAGGTGCAGCAGTGCTTCGCGGTCTCGATGTGCGAGTCGCTCGATGTCCTCGACGACAACGCGTCCGAGTGCCGACTCGGCATCCCGCCGCGCACAGCCCGGGCTCTTCTCCGTCCACCCCTCGCTCTTCGAGCCGAGTCTGTGCCCCGCCGGCAAGGAGGCGTGCTTCGTCGAGCAGATCGCTCCCTACGAGCTCGCCGACGGCGGTCACGAGGCCTGGGAGGCGTCGAAGAGCGAATACGCGGACTTCGTCGTCGACCGCTGGCGCGAGTACCTCGCCACCGGCCTCGAGCCGGACCGGATCGTCGGCCGCTACGTCTCGAGCCCGATCGACATCGAAACCGTCATGCCGTCCATGAAGCACGGCGACTGGAACCACGGCGAGATGACCCAGGACCAGCTCGGCATCTTCCGGCCCTTCCACGAGTACCCGCCCTACCGCACGGCGTTCGAGAACGTCTACCTCTGCGGCGCCTCCACGCACCCGGGCGGCTCGATCGGCGGCGCGTGCGGCTACAACGCAGCGGGCGCGATCGCCGAGGATCTGGGCATCCGTCCCTGGTGGCAGGAAACGGCGGACGCGGCCGCACGGTGAGCGCGTTCGTGCCGCAGATCGTTCTCGACGACGCCCAGGAGGCCGAACGGCGGCGGCGCTTCCCGCTCGGCGAGGCGATCGAGTTCGCCGACCTCGAAGAGCACGCACGGGCAGACGCGCTCGATCGGCTTCGCGACGCCGAGCCGGTCTCGTGGGTGCCTGTGCTCGGCGGCTGGCTCGTCACGAGCCATGCGCTCGGCCGCGACGTGCTCGGACGGCGCAAGGACTTCACCGTCTGGGCCGAGCCGAACCTCGTGCGCGCCTCGCTCGGAGTCATGATGCTGACGAGCGACGGCGACGAGCACGACCGCCAGCGCCTGCCGTTCGACGAGCCGTTCCGCATGCGCGCCGTGCGCGAGCGTTTCGAGACCCCGGTGTCGGCGCGGGTCGAGGTGCTTCTCGCGGGCCGTGCGGCCACGAGGCTGGATGCGAGCTCGCGGCGTGACTTCGCGGCGCCGTTCGCGATCGGCGTCGCCGGAGACATCCTCGGCCTCTCGCTCGACGACGTGCCGAAGATCAGCGGCATCTACGACGCGTTCGCCGGAGCGATGGTCTACGACGGCGATCCCGAGCCCCAGCGCCGGGCCGACGCGGCCCGCGAGACGTTCGACGAGATCCTGCTCGGCGAGCTGGCCCGCGATGCGCACGACGCCGGACGACTCGATCACGTCGGCGCTCGCGAACGACTCCGCCGCTGGAGCTGACGGACGACGAGATCGTCGCCCAGCTGCGCGTGATCCTCTTCGGCGCGATCGAGACCGTCGAGTCGATGGTGGTCAACTACGATGCTGCTCCTGCTCACGCATCCGCACAGCTCGCCGATCGTGCGCGACGAGCCGGACCTGCTGCCGACCGCGATCGAGGAGTCGCTGCGGCTGCATCCCGCCGGTGGCGTTCATCGAGCGCTGGACTGCCGAGCCCACGTGCTCGGCGACGTCGAGCTCGGAGCGAGGCGAGTTCCTCGGCGTCAGCACGGTGGCCTGCAACCGCGACCCGTCCGTCTTCCCGGACCCGCTCGCTACGACGTGCAGCCGTGAGAACGCCCGTCATCACCTCGCCTTCAGCTTCGGCCTCCACTACTGCCTCGGCGTCAACATCGCGCGCCTCCAGGGCGACGGTCGGCGTGCGGGCGCTGCTCGAGCGGCTGACCGGCCTCGAGCTCGTCAACGCTCCCGAGCCGCGCGGCTTCGCGTTCCGCCGTCCGCCGAGCTGCACTCCGCTGGCAGGCCTGAGGGCTCGGCGCGCGGCGTGTCGGCGCAGGCTGCGTTAGGGTGCTCGCGCATGAAGATCGCGAACCTTTCCGGTAGAGCACACCTCGTCGTCGACGGCAGGCTCGTCGACGTCGAGAAGGCGAGCGGCGGGCGCCTTCCCGCCGACCCCATGGACGTCGATCTCCCCGCTGGCCGAGCTGGGTGACCTCCCGATCCCCGACGACGCGCCGGCGCTCGACGGGGCCAAGCTCGCGCCGCCTGTTCCGAGACCCTCGAAGATCCTCGCGATCGGGCTCAACTACCGCGCTCACGCGGAGGAGTCCGGCCTCCAGCCGCCCGGAGGAGCCGGTCGTGTTCACGAAGCTCCCGAGCGCCCTCGTCGGCTCGACGCGACGACATCGTGATCCCGGACGGCCGCGTCCGCGTCGACTGGGAGGCCGAGCTCGTCGTCTGCGTCGGCCGCGGCGGGAAGCAGCATCGCGGAGGCGGACGCCTGGTCGCACGTCGCCGGCGTCACCGGCGGTCAGGACGTGTCCGACCGCGAGGAGCAGTTCCGCGCCCTGCGGCAGTTCACGATGGCGAAGTCCTTCGACACGTACGCGCCGACGGGCCCCGTGCTCGTGACGCTGGACGAGCTCGACGAACACGGACGACCTGAAGATCGAGAGCCGGCTCGACGGCGAGGTCATGCAGTCGAGCCGAACGAACGACCTCATCTTCCCGGTGGCCGAGCTGATCGCGTGGATCTCCCGGATCTGCACCCTCGAGGCGGGCGACCTCATCTTCACGGGAACGCCGTCGGGCGTCGGCGACAGCCGCGAGCCGCCGCGCTATCTGGGCGCCCGGCAACGTCGTCGAGACCGAGATCGAGGGCATCGGCGTCATGCGGAACCCGGTCGTCGCGGGCCCGAGCTACGCCTGACGCCGAGCCGCCGCGGCAACAACTCCGTCGCGAGCGGTACGGTGACACATACGAGCCGCAGCGAGGAGACGGACCAGGTCGTGAGCGCGTGGACGACGGTGGCAGGGGTATCCGGTGATCTCGGCCCCGGGACGATGCGGGCCGGCAAGGCCGGCGACCTCGACCTGGCAATCGCGCGTCTCGAGGACGGCTCGCTCGCGGCGTTCGGCCTCTGGTGCACGCACGAGGAGTGCCCGCTGGCCGACGGAGACCTGGAGGGGTCCCACGTCGTGTGCTACTGCCACAGCGGGGAGTTCGACGTGCTGACCGGGAGCGGTCGTCAAGGGCCCGCCGGAGGATCCCGTTCCCGTCTACCCGATCCGCGCGGTCGGCGACGAGCTGCAGGTGCAGATCGACGGCGCCACGCAGGAGTAGGGATGGCGATCACGGCCGAACCGGCGCTCGCCGACATCGACCTCACCGACCTCGACCGGTGGGTGCAGGGCGTTCCGCACGAGTGGTTCGCGCTCCTGCGCGACCGGGCGCCGGCCTTCTGGCAGAACGAGCCGGGCGGCGGCCGGGGGTTCTGGTCGCTCACGCGCTACGACGACGTCGTCGCGGCGTCCAAGGACTGGGAGACGTTCTCGAGCGCACGGGGCGGCACGTCGCTCATGGACCTCACGCCCGAGCAGGTCGAGGCGCGCATGTCGATGCTCGACGCCGACCCTCCGTACCACACCCGCCTGCGCTCGATCGTCAACAAGGCGTTCACGCCGCGCGCGATCTCGGCGTACGAGGAACGCATCCGCGAGCTCGTCCGCGAGATCCTCGACCGCGCGTTCCAACAGGAGTCGTTCGACTACGTCGCCGAGGTCTCCATGGAGACTGCCCATGTGGGTGCTGTGCGAGATCATGGGGACGCCGGTCGAGGACCGGCGCCACCTGATCCGGCTCGGCGACGCCATGCTCGGGAACACCGACCCCGACCTCGCCGGCGAGTACACGTTCGGCCAGGCCGACCTGTCGGACTACGCCAACCTTCCTTTCTCGAGCCCGGCGGCCCTCGCGATGTTCGAGTACGGGCACGAGCTCGCCGCCCAGCGCCGAAAGGAGCCCCGCGACGACATCACGACCCGGCTGATCGAGGCAGACGTCGACGGCGACCGGCTCTCCGAGCACGAGTTCGATCTCTTCTTCCTGCTGCTCGTGACCGCCGGCAACGAGACGACGCGGCACATCATCAGCCACGGCACGCACGCGTTGCTGACGAATCCCGGCCAGGCCGAGCGCCTCGTCGAGGATCCCTCGCTCGTACCGACCGCGGTCGAGGAAGTGCTGCGCTGGGGCTGCTCTCTCCTCCACTTCCGGCGCACGGCGACGCGCGACGTCGAGCTGCACGGCGAGGTGATCCGGGAGAACGACAAGGTGCTGCTCTGGTACATCTCGGCGAACCGGGACGACGCGCAGTTCCCGGAGCCGTTGCGCTTCGACGTGGGGCGAACGCCGAACAAACACGTCGCGTTCGGGCTCGGCGGCCCGCATTTCTGCCTCGGGGCGCACCTCGCCCGGCTCGAGCTCCGCGTCTTCCTCGAGGAGCTGCTCCCGCACCTGCCGCGCCTCGAGCTGGCAGGCGAGCCCGAGCGGCTGCGCTCGAACTTCTTCCACGGCATCAAGCGAATGCCGGTCGTCTACCACCGTCCGTGAGCGGACGCCTCCGTATCGAGACCCCGGCCGGGCCCGGCTGGGGCAGGCGCGACGGCGACGAGATCGTGCTCGATTCCGGGGAACGCATCCCCGAGTCGAGCGCCGTCTATCTGGCGCCGGCGGAGCCGACGAAGATCATCGCCGTGCACCTCACCTACCGAAGCCGCATCGAGGAGTACAAGGCGCGCACGCCCGCCGAGCCCTCCTACTTCATGAAGCCGCCGTCGACCCTCAACGGCCACCGCGGGCTGATTCGCCGACCCGCCGGAGCGCGCTTTCTCAACTACGAAGGCGAGGTCGCGTGCGTCGTCGGCCGGCCGATGAAGAATGTGCCGATCGACGAGACGCTCGGGTTCGTCGCGGGCTTCTGTTGCGCGAACGACGTGGGCCTGCACGACTTCCGCCACGCAGACCGCGGCGCGATGCTGCGGGTCAAGGGCCAGGACGGCTTCCTGCCCCTCGGCCCCGAGCTGGTGCCGGCATCGGAGTGGGATCCCTCCTCCTACACACTGCGCACCTACGTCAACGGCGAGGTCGTCCAGGAGGCAACGGCCGAAGACGTCATCTGGCCGGTGCAGTACCAGCTGGCCGATCTGTGCCGGCTGATCACACTCGAGCCCGGTGACGTCGTGCTCACCGGGACGCCGGCCAACTCGCGTCCCATGGAGCCGGGCGACGTGGTCGAGGTCGAGGTCAGCGGCCTGGGCCGCCTTACGAACACGGTCGTCGAGTGGGACGTGGACCTCACGGGCCCCGGCGAGCAGCTCGAGGTCTCGGCAAACACGCTCCACGTGGCCCTTGCCGTTCCCGAGGAGGAGGCCGAGCGTCAGGTGGCCGAGGGGAGAGTCGCGTGATCGACATCGGCGGCATCGACCACGTTGGCCTACGCGTCGCCGACCTCGAGGAAGCCGCTCCCCGCTGGGCGCTCCAGTTCGGTCTGGCCGAACGGTCGAGAGAGAACGGCCGCGCGCTGCTCGCCTGCAACGACGAGCCGTACTGCCTCGAGCTCGTCGAGAGCGGAGAGCCCGGGCACGATCACACGTGCTTCGAGCTGCGTGAGGGCTGCTCGCTCGCCGATGCCGCTGCCCACCTCGACGCCAAGAGCGCCCGGTACGAGGAGCGCGAGGGAAGCCTCTTCCTGACCGACCCCGACGGGCGAGGAATCCAGTTGATGCCGTATCGCCCTCCCGCCTCGGAGGTCGAGCGCCGCCCTCAGCACGCGCGCCCCTCGGCGACCGTACACCCCGGCGGCCCGCGCAGGCTCGGCCACGTCAACTGCCTGACGAGGAGCATTCGGGAGGCCACCGACTTCTACACGGACGTGCTCGGCATGAGGATCAGCGACTGGCTCGAGGACGGCGGCGTCTGGCTCCACGTCAACTCCGACCATCACGTCATGGCCCTCGTCGACAAGGGCTATTCGCACTTCCACCACTTCGCGTTCGACACGGTCGACATCGGCAAGATGCGAGACCTGCTCGACCATCTCGCGCGGCACGGCCGCTGGCTCGGCTGGGGCCCTGCCCGACACGGCATCGCGGGCAACATCGCGAGCTACGTGCGGATCGTCGAGGAGGAGTGCTTCGTCGAGCTCTACTGCGACATGGAGCAGATCCAGCCGGGTCACGTGCCGCGCGTCTACCCGGACGATCGCTTCGCCTCCAATACGTGGGGCCCGCTCCCGCCCCGCTCGTATTTCCGATTCGACGCCGAGGCGATCGAGTACGAGCGGCAGAGCCTCGAGACCCTCGGCCACCTGCTTCCGCCACTGAAGGTGGAGGTGTGACTGAGGTGGCCTCCGGACCCGGGCCGGATGAGATCCGGCCCCTACAGGGTTACTCCCTGCCGCGGTCGCCCGAGGGGCGGGCAAGCCTCGTGCCGCCGCCGCCCTGGCACTACGTCGGCGACTTCCTCGTGCTCGAGTACTGGGCCGAGCCCGCCGCCGTCGCGGCCGTGCTCCCGCCCGGGCTCGAGCCCTTCTCCGAGGACCCCGGGCGGGCCGCCGCGCTGTTCGTCGACTGGCAGTCGTGCACCGGCTCCGGCGAGGAGCTGCTCGATCCGGCGCGCAGCCAGTACAAGGAGTTCTTCCTCGTCGTGAACGCGCTGCTCGACGGCGAGCACGTCACGACGTGCCCGTACATCTGGGTCGACCGGGATTTCTCGCTCGCACGCGGCTGGATCCAGGGCTTCCCGAAGAAGCTCGGCTCGATCTGGGTCACGCGGACGTTCGGCCTCGACTGCGCGGCCGACCCCGGTGTGAAGCCGGGCGCCGTCTTCGGCGGCACCGTGGCCGCGAACGACCGCCGGATCGCGCAGGGCTCGGTCACGCTCGAGCGGGTCAGCGACAGCGGCCCGACTCACAACGACCCGCCGCTCGTCAACGTGCGCCACTTCCCCCGGCTTGCCGCAGGTCGGCATGACGAGCCTGCCGTGCACGAGCTCGTTCGCGCCCGCAGCCGGGACCGCTCGATCTCGGCGATCTGGGAGGGCGACGCGGCGCTCGAGCTCTACCCGGCTCCGAACGAGGAGCACACGGCGCTCGCGCCCGTACGGATGGGCCGGGGCTTTCGCTTCACGTTCGCGTACACCGTCGACGACCTCGCTACCGTGAAGGAGCTGTGAGCGCCACGGCCGTTCACGAGCGCGTGACCGTCGCCGGCGTCGAGGTCTCGCCACACCACTTCATCGGAGGTCGGCGGCTTGCGAGCCGGGCGACCTTCACGGACCTGGCGCCGCTCGACGTGACGCCGCTTGCCGAGATCTCCCGGGCCGGCGCCGAGGAAGTCGACGCCGCCGTGCAGGCCGCCCACGACGCCTTCCCCGCCTGGGCCGCGCTCGGGCCGATCGGGCGAGCGCCCCACCTCCACCGGCTTGCCGACCTGATCGACGCGAACGTCGACCGCCTGGCAACCGTGGAGTGCACGGACATGGCGATGCTGCTCCGCTCGCTGCGCGCGCGAGTGATCCCGCGCGGAGCGCGGAACTACCGCGCGTACGCCGACCTCGCGGTCGCCTACGAGGAGCGCGACTGGCACTCGAACGGCACGTGGAACCGCGTTCAGCGCCTGCCGTCGGGCCCGGCGGCCGTGATCACCCCCTGGAACGCCCCGTTCATGCTCTCGACCTGGAAGACGGCACCCGCGCTCGCCGCGGGCTGCACGGTGGTGCTGAAGCCGGCCGAGTGGTCGCCCCTCTCGTGCTCGCTGCTCGCCGACCTCGTCGAGGAGGCAGAACTTCCGCCGGGCGTCTTCAACCTCGTCCAGGGAATCGGCGAGGAGGCCGGCGCGGCGCTCGTCGCGCATCCCCTCGTCCGGCGCGTGTCCTTTACAGGCTCGCCGGAGACCGGCCGCCTGATCGGCGTCTCGGCCGCCCGCAACCTCGTTCCCTTCACGGCGGAGCTCGGCGGCAAGAACCCGTTCCTCGTCTTCGAGGACGCCGATCTCGATGCGGCCGCCCGGAAAGCCGCCGGCCAGTACGACGACGCCGGCCAGGTGTGTCTCGCCGGAACGCGCCTCTTGATCCAGGAAAGCGTCAGAGACGCTTTCCTGGAGAAGTTCAACGACCAGGTCGATCGGCACGTCTTGGGTGACCCGCGAGACGAGACGACCACGGTTTCGCCGCTCATCCACCCCGACCACCTCGCCCGCGTGGAGGGCTTCGTCGAGCGGGCCCGCGCGGCCGGCGACCGGGTCGTCCGCGGCGGCAAGCGAGCCGAGCTCGGCGGGCTCTTCTACGAGCCGACCGTGATCGAGCCCGCCTCCAACGACTCTGAGATCGTGCAGCGGGAGGTGTTCGGCCCCGTGCTGACCGTCCAGACGTTCGCGGACGAGGAGGAAGCGGTAGCGCTTGCGAACTCGACCGACTACGGCCTCGCGGGCATCGTCTACACAAGCTCGCTCGGCAGAGCCGACCGGGTCGGACGCGCGATCCGGGGCGGGACCGTCTGGGTCAACGCGTTCCTCGTCCGCGATCTCACGGCACCCTTCGGCGGCATGGGTATCTCCGGCATCGGCCGCGAGGGCGGCAACTACGCGCTCGACTTCTACAGCGACCTCAAGACGCTGCAGATCCTCGACGGCTCAACCAGGTAGCCCGTGGAGCGCTTCGACGCCCTTCTCGAGCGCAACCATTCGGGCGGGCACCTCGTGGCCCTGCCGTTCGACGCGAAGCAGGTCTTCGGGCGGGTGCGGGTCCCGGTGTGCGCGACCGTCAACGGCTACACGTTCCGCTCGACCCTGATGCGCTACGGCGGAACCGACTACCTCGGCCTCAACCGGGAGGCGCGCGAAGGCGCAGGCGTCGAGGCGGGCCAGAGGATCACGGTCGAGCTCGAGGTGGATGACGAGCCGCGCGCCGTCGAGGTGCCGCCCGAGCTCGCCGACGCGCTCACCGGAGACGAGGAAGCGAGCGACGCGTTCGAGCGGCTCTCCTACACCCACCGCCGTGAGCTCGCGGAGTGGGTGGGCGAGGCCAAGCGCGAGGAGACGCGGAACCGCCGCGCGCAACAGACGCTAGGGATGCTGCGCCAGGGCAAGCACCGCTAGCCATCGTCTTGCAGGAACCGCTCGACGAGCGCCGCCGGGTGCTCCTTGTCGGCGAGCTTGTAGGCGAGCGCGGTCATGCGGAACGAGTCCTGCAGGTAGAAGCGCTCGTAGAGCTCGCCCCGGCCCGCGAGCGCCGAGCCGACGAAGTCCCAGGCGAGACGGAAGGCGCGGATCCGGCGCTCGGCCGCGGCGCCACGGGCCTGGAAGTACTTCTCGATGTCGGCGCGGCGCGGCCCCTCCCAGTCCGCCTTCGACGGCGTCGCCATGAAGCCTCCGCCGCCGACGAGCTGGATCAGCTCGATCGCCCGCGGGATCCATTTCGGCATGAGCCCGCGCAGGGCAACGAGCGAGCGCTCGTCGGGCACCCAGTCGTCCGACCCCTCGGCCTGCGAACGAGCCGGCCTCGGCGGCGATCACGCCGGCCCTCGTCATCTCGAGCATCGACCAGAGCTCGCCGAGCTTCTCCTGCACGTGGTCGAACGTGTTGACGCCGGTCATGTCGGCGAGTCGTGTGGGCGAGGCCGAACGCGAACTCGAGCTTCGCCCAGGCCCTCGTCATCGCCTGGTGGACGATGTGCGCCCGCCAGTGGGAGTCCGTGATCACCTCCGAGTGGAGCTGCGGATCGCCGTCGAGGAAGACGCGGTCCCAGGGCACGACCACGTCGTCGAAGATCGCGACGGCGTCCATCTCGTCGAAGCGCGACGAGAGCGGCGCAGTCCCAGGGGTCGCGCTGGAGCGAGAGCGAGTCGCGGCAGAGGAAGCGCAGCCCCGGCGTCCCCATCGGGACCGCGAAACAGATCGCGTAGCTTCGCGTCCTGCAGCCGCAGGTCCGAGCCCGGGTAGACGGTGAGCTCGTCGGCGAACGGCGCCAGCGTGGCGAGCATCCGGGCGCCGCGCACGACGATCCCCTCCGCCGTCTCGCCGACCTTGTGCAGCGCGACCTCGCCGGCGGCCTGCTCGGCCTCCGGCACGCGAGCGGTCGACCTGCGGATTGACGAGCGTGTGCGTCGTCGCAGAGATCCTCGTCGCGCATGCGGCGCTGGTAGGCGACGAGGTTCTCGGCACCGCGCTCGTTGCCGTTGCGCGCCCAGACGTCCGCGCGCGCCGCGAAGCAGGCGAACGTGTAGTTGAGGTAGTCGGGGGTGCGGCCCATCATCCCGGCCGTCTCCTCGGCGATGCGCTTCGAGGCGCGGCGGCGCCGCTCGAGGTCCTCACGCGACCGTCGGCTGGACGTGCGTCACGTTCACCGGTTGCCCCGTGTCCGGGGACGGCATGAGGAAGACGTCGGGCTCCTCGTGCTGGAGATCGAAGACGCGTGCGAGCGAGCGCGCCGCCCCGGCGAGCTTCGGATGCGTGCCGTCGGATCCTCGATGCGCTCGCCCTCGAGCCACAGCTCGCGCCCGTCGCCGCGCAGGCCGTCGAGGAACTGCTCGTCCGCCGTTGCGCGCCCCGTGTCCGCAGCATCCCTCGCGCCATGTGGGTATTCCTACCCGAATGCGACTCGAGGGTCTGGTCGCTCTCGTCACCGGGGGCGGGAGCGGCATCGGCGCGGCGACCGCGCGCCGCTTCGCCGCGGAGGGAGCGGCGTCGTCGTCACGGGCCGGCGGCCGGAGCCGCTCGAGCCGGCTGGCGACGAGATCGGTGCGCTCGCCGTCGCCGGGCGACGCGTCCAGCGACCGAGGACGTCCGCCGCGCGGTCTCGGCACGCGGTCGAGCAGTACGGCGGGCTCGACATCCTCGTCGCCGCAGCGGGCGGCGCGGGAACGCCGGCGGCGGCGGAGACGGACGACGCGCGCTGGCGCGCCGCGATCGAGTCGAACCTGACGAGCTGCTTCGTCGACGTGCCGCGAGGCGCTTCCGGCGACTGCTCGCCCGCGGCGGCGGCTCGATCGTCGTCGTCGCTCTCGAGCCGCCGCGCTCGTGGCGCCGCCGTCGCTGGCCGGCTACACGGCCGCGAAGACCGCCCTGCTCGGGCTCATGCGCTCGCTCGCGGTCGACTACGGGCCTCAGGGCATCCGCGTCAACGCCGTGTGTCCCGGCTGGGTGCGGACGCCGATGGCCGACGTGGAGATGGACAAGCTCGCCGCCGCGCGCGGGCTCACGCGCGAGGAGGCCTACGAGGTCGCCTACGCGCTTCTACCCGCTGCGGCCGTCCGGCCGAGCCGGAGGAGATCGCCGCCGTGCTGCCTCTTCCTCGCCTCCCGCGAGTCGTCGTTCGTCACGGGCGCGGTGCTCGCCGTCGACGGCGGCGCGACGGCCGTCGACGTCGGCACGCTGGCGTTCCGGCTTCGACTCGGGCGCGGGCTAGCGCGATCGCGAAGGCGAAGCCTGGCATTCCCGCTCCGATCGAAGCCGGCGGGCCGCGGACGGGACGGGACGAGCTGCGGGAGCGTAACCGGCCGTCGATCCGAGGAAAGCGGCAGCTCGTAGGCCTGCTGCGGCCGTCCCGGATCGAGGCCGCTCGACGGTGGCGATGTCCTCGGCCTCGTACGATGACGGCGCTGGGCTGCGGCACGGCGGCGGCGCCGCGACACCCTGGACCCGCTCGAGTCCTGCCGCGCCTTCCAGGCGAGCGAGGTACGCGTACGGGTTGACGACGCCGTCGTAGCCGAGGCCGAGCAGCGCCGTCGGATGGATCTCGAAGTGGAGGTGGTACGGCGTGCCCGACCGCATCGCCGGTGTCGCCGACGAAGCCGATCACGTCGCCCGCCTCGACCTGCGCGCCGTTGACGGCGAGCGGCGAGTAGGCCGAGAGGTGCGCGTAGTAGTACTCGTTGCCCTGGCCGGTCGCGGAGCCAGAGCCGGTGGCCGCCGACGTCGTTCCAGCCGACCAGGAACAGCGTGCCGTCGCTCACCGCGAGAACGGGTGCTCCGAGCGGCGCGAAGATGTCGTTGCCGTGATGCCAGCCCGTCGTCGGCACGCGCGCGCGTCGAAGTCGTCCGCTGAACGACGCCGGGCCCGTACACCGGGAAGACGTAGCCCTGACCCGTGATCTGCGGCTGAACGTTCGGCGGCGGGTCGCAGCACGATCGGCCGGCAGGCCTCGACGGGCAGCGCCGGGCGGCTGGGCAGGCGTGGGCTCGAGGGCAGCTGGTGGTCGTCCCGGGCTGGCTGCCCGGCGAGCCGCCGGAGGAGCCGGAGCTCGAGCCGTGTGCTCCGGCTGCTCGTCCGGGTCGTCAGGCGGCGCGCTTCCGGCTCGGGCTCGGCGGAGGCGGCGGCGCGGGCTTCTGGCGAGCGCGCGGCGGCCTCCGCGTAGCCGACAGGATCTCGGTTCCGGCGGGCAGACCGCCGTGATCGGCGGTGAGTATCACGTGCATGCCGGTCACGAAGCCGCGGATAGCCGTGCGCCTTCGCCGTCGTCGCTGCACCACGGCCTGCTCGAGGAGCACGGCGTAGCCCCAGTCCCCGAGCGCGACGCGCGTGTTCGCGTCCGGCGTCGACCGGCTCGCCGAGAACGACGAGGCCCTCGAGCCGGGACCCCGAAAGCCGTCCGTCGGCGCCTCCGTGGTCGCTGGCGAGCGCGACGCTTCGAGCGCGACGAGCGCGACCGGATCTCGCCGCCGAAGAGCGCGACGTTGCGCACGCGTGGCCGTCCGCAGCGGCGCGAGGCGTCGGCGCCGGGCCGGTGCGCGTGGCCGTGTGAGGCCGGACCGGTGGCGAGCGCGCCGCCGTCGCCGGGATACGCCACCGCAGCCTGCTGACGCGGAGCGCGTTCGGCGGCGCGGCGGCGTACGGCCGACGGTCGACGTCGTCCTGCACCGGGCACGGGACGATGACGGCGAACGCCGTCGAGCGAGGCCCGCGGCGTCGCGCCGGCCGCGGAGCGCGCCAGCGACGGCGGCCGCGCAAAGGCCGCCGCGAGCAGCGGCGAGGCGCGAACAGCCATCCTCAGGAGGGTAGCCGAGAACGTCCGAGCGAACGCGCGTCCGGGCTGCGCCGCTGTGGTATCCATTCCGCGCAGCGAACCCAGGAGACGACCCGATGTCGCAGACGGACGCGGAGACCCTGTCCCTCATCGAGGGCCTCCTGAAGGAGCAGCGCACGTTTCCGCCGCCGGAGGAGTTCCGGCGCACGGCGATCATCCAGGACGACGCGGTCTACCGCGAGGCCGAGGCGGACTTCGAGGGCTTCTGGGCCCGCCTCGCAGACGAGTTCATCGAGTGGTTCCGCAAGCCGGACGAAGCGGCTCGAGTGGGACTCCGCCGCACTGCACCTGGTTCGCCGACGGCGAGCTGAACGTCGCGTACAACTGCCTCGACAAGCACGTCGCGGCGGGCCGCGGAGACAGGATCGCCTACCACTGCGGTCGGCGAGCCGGCGGACGAGACGCGCGACCTGACCTTCGCCGACCTGCTGCGCGAGGTCTGCCGGCTCGCGAACGGGCTGCAGGAGCTCGGTATCCGCAAGGGCGACCGCGTCGGGATCTACATGGGGATGGTCCCGGAGCTTCCGATCGCGATGCTCGCCTGCGCGCGCATCGGCGCGCCCCACATCGTCGTCTTCGGCGGCTTCTCGTCCGACTCGCTCGCCGAGCGGCTACGCGACTCCGGAGCGAGGCTGCTGATCACGCAGGACGAGGGCTGGCGCAAGGGCGCCAAGGTGCCGCTGAAGGTCAACGCCGACGCCGCCGCCGCCGTCGCGCCTTCGGTCGAGCGCCTCGTCGTCTTCCGGCGAACGGGCGGCGAGGTGCCGTTCGACAGCGGCGAAAGACGTCTGGTGGCACGACCTCGTCGAAGACGCAGCCCGAGACCTGCGAGCCGGAGCGCATGAACGCCGAGGACACGCTCTACCTCCTCCACACGTCCGGCTCGACCGCCAAGCCGAAGGGCGTGCTGCACACGACCGGCGGCTACCTCGTGCACGCCTCGGTCACGCACAAGTGGATCTTCGACATCCACGACGACACGGTCTGGTGGTGTGCGGCCGACATCGGCTGGGTGACCGGGCACTCGTACATCGTCTACGGGCCGCTGAACAACGGCACGACGAGCGTGCTCTACGAGGGCGACCCCGCCTATCCCGACTGGGACCGCCACTGGGAGATCGTCGAGCGCTACCGGCGTCAACTCCTACTACACCGCGCCGACGCTCATCCGCTCGTTCGTGAAGATGGGCGAGGACTATCCGCGCGCGGCACGACCTGTCGTCGCTGCGCCTGCTCGGCACGGTCGGCGAGCCGATCAACCCGGAGGCCTGGCTCTGGTACTGGAAGGTGATCGGCGGCGAGCGCTGCCCCGTCGTCGACACCTGGTGGCAGACGGAGAACGGCGGCATCCTGATCACGCCGCTGCCCGGTGTGGTGACGACGAAGCCAGGCTCGGCGACGATTCCCTTCCCCGGTATCCAGCCCGACATCGTCGACGAGCAGGAAACCCGGTCGAGCGCGGAACGGGCGGCTTCCTCGTGGTGAAGCGCCCCTGGCCGGGCATGTTCCGCACGCTCTTCGGCGACGACGAGCGCTACGTCGCAGACGTACTTCTCGAAGTACGGGCCGGACGTCTACGTCACCGGCGACGGCGCGAAGCAGGACCAGGACGGCTACTTCTGGCTCATGGGGCGGATCGACGACGTCATCAACGTCGCCGGGCACCGCCTCTCGACCACCGAGATCGAGTCGACGCTGGTCGAGCACCCGGCCGTCGCGGAAGCCGCCGCCACGGGCGCCCAGGACCCGCAGCGCGGCCAGCGCATCGTGTGCTTCGTCCTGCTCAAGGACGGTTACGAGGCATCGGACGAGCTCTCCGAAGAGCTGCGTGAGTGGGTGGCGGAGAAGATCGGCAAGATCGCGCGCCCGGCGGCGGTGCTGTTCGGCGACGACCTGCCCAAGACCCGCTCGGGCAAGATCATGCGGCGCCTGCTCCGGAACATCGCCGAAGGCGACGAGCTCGGCGACACCACGACGCTTGCGCGACCCGGCCATCGTCGAGGACCTGAAGCGCAAGGCCGACACCGCGCTCGGCCGATCGACCTAGGCTCAGGGCGTGACCGCGGCCTTCGGCCGCTCCCTAGCGGGTCGCGGCCGGCCGAGCCGGCCGCTCAGCCGCTGGCGTGACCGCGGCCTTCGGCCGCTACCGCTGGGCGTGACCGCGGCGCTCGTGCGCGCTTCGCGCGCGAACCTCCGCGTCCGCCTTCGGCGTCCGCTGCGCGGGCTTCGCCCTTGCCGGCCGCTCAGCCGCCGCGACTTCTCTGCGCGCCTCGAGCCCGATCCGGGGCAACCACTCGAGGCGGCGCGGCAGATACCAGTTCCAGCGGCCGAGGAGCCGCATCGCCGCAGGCACGAGGACGCTGCGGACGATCGTCGCGTCGAGCAGGACTGCGACGCCGAGCCCGAAGCCCATCTGCTGGAACATCACGAGCTCTCCCAGCGCGAAGCCCCCGAAGACAGCGACCATGATGAGCGCTGCGCCCGTGATGATGCGGGCCGTCGTCCCCACCCCGAAGGCAACCGCGCCGGTGTTGTCGCCTGTCTGGTCGTACCGCTCGCGGATCCTCGAGAGCAGGAACACGTGGTAGTCCATCGAGAGGCCGAAGAGCACGGAGAACAGGAAGAGCGGAATCCACGCCTCGACGGTGTCGACCTGCTGAAACCCGAACAGCCCCGCACCGATGCCCTCCTGGAAGACCAGCACGATCAGCCCGAACGCGGCGCCGACCGAGAGCAGGTTCATCACGATCGACGTTGCCGGGACGACGATCGAGCGGAATGCGATCGCGAGCAGGATGAACGACAGGCCCAGCACGAAGCCGATCACGATGGGCAGGTAGTCGCTCGTGAGCTCGAAGAAGTCGACGTCCCCGGCGGTCTCGCCCCCGACGAGCACTTCGGCAGGCACGCCGGCGAACGCCTCTGGGACGTGATCGTCGCGGAGCGTTCGGATCGCGTCGGCAGCTTCAGCCGAGGACGCGTCCCCGGCCAGCGGGACGCGCAGCAGCGCGAGATCGCCGGCGTCGTTGACGACCAGCTCCTGCGCCGGGCCGAAGGCCTTGTCCCCGGCCAGCGACTCCTCGAGCTTTGCGATACCGCCTTGTACCGCCTCCGAGCCGATCGACCCGTCGATCACGATGTCGGCCGGCATCGTCTCGCCGTAGCCGAACTCCTCGTCGATGATCTGGAAGCCTGCCTTCGACTCGAAGCTGTCCGGCAGGGTCTCGACGCCTGCAAACCCGGTGTTGATGCTCAGGAACGGCACCGCCGCAGCCAGAAGAACGGCCACGCCGGCGACGAGGCTCACGACCGGCCGCCGCATCACGCGACGAGCAACGGCCGGCCAGAAGCCCTTGTCCTCGCTCACCGCCCTGTTGCGCAGGAACGGCAGCCGCAGCGCGTCCACCCTGTCGCCGAGCAGCCCCAGGATGGCAGGCAGCAGCGTCAGAGCGGCCAGCACCGTCACGAGCACGACGAGGATGGCTCCGATGGCAAGCGACCGAAAGATCGTCTCCGGCACGAGCAGCATGCCGACCATTGCCAGCACGACCGTGATGCCCGAGAAGAACACCGCCCGGCTCGCAGTCGAGCCTGCAGCCGCGATCGCGTCCAGCTTCTCGCGACCCCTGGCCCGCTCCTCGCGAAACCGCGAGACGATGAAGAGCGCGTAGTCGATACCTACTGCCAGGCCCATCATCACGAGCATGTTCACGACGAAGAACGAAAGCTCGAACGCCTGGCCGACGAGCGCCGTCAGGCCCAGTGCGATGGCAATCGACAGCATTGCGAGGACGACCGGCACGAGCGAGGCGACGACCGATCCGAACACGACGAGGAGGATGCCGAGCGCGACCGCGATCCCGATGAGCTCGCCTCGCTGCAGATCCTCGTCCGCGACGCGGCGGAAGTCCGCGTCAGCCGAGTAGACGCCCGTGATGGCTGTCTCGAACCCTCCCGCTCCGTTCCGCGACGTGATCGCCTCCACGAGACGATCGACGCTGTCGTCGGAAGTGTCAGCGAGGCGGAGCGGAATCATGGTCGTGTCGCGATCCGCCGACACGAGCTCCTCGTCTCCGGTCTCGTAGTAGGTCTCCGCCGACGCCACCCCGAGCGACGGGCCCTGCGCCACCAGAGCCTCGACCTCGGTGCGGAACTCCGGGTCGTCTACCGCATACGTGGACGAGCGCACCAGAACGACCTCGTCGGTCGTCTCGGTCGCAGCGGGAGGCAGCCGCACCTCGAGGAGCAGCTCTGCCGCCTCGGACTCCGGTGTGTTCGTGAAGTTGTTGTCGGTTGTCAGCGCATCGCCGAGGAACCCGACGATCAGGACGCCGGCCGCGACCAGCGCCGCGATCCAGAGCCCGATCGTGAGCCAGGGCCGGCGAGCGCTCCGTCGGGCCAGTCCTTCGGTGGAGAACATGCTTGTCATGGTTCCTCCCTTCTCGCGCCTGCCCGGCAGACGATGACGCGGCGAAGACGAGGGCGGAACCCGGCGAGCGCGAGTCTTGCATCCGCGCTGCCGCGACTCCTTCGCGGTGTGGCTAGCACCCAGCAACGTGGGGGAACCCATGGTTCCCCCACGAACCCCCTCCTTCACTGTTGACGCGTCACGCAACGCGGCCCGCAGGGCTGCAGCCGTGACGGGGAAGCGGCCGGAGGCCGCGTTTCTCGCGCTGTCGTGCAGCCGGGCAAAGCCCGTCTGCATCGGGACGCGGCACTGCGGGAGACCTAGCGGAGTACTACGCGAGATAGGCGAGGACGGCGAGCACCCGGCGGTGATCCTCCTCGCTCGTGGGAAGGCGAAGCTTCCCGAAGATGCTCTTCACGTGCTTCTCGACGGTGCGCTCGGTGATCACCAGCCGCTCGGCGATCGCTCGGTTCGAGCGGCCTTCCGCCATCAACGCGAGCACCTCGCGCTCGCGATCGGTCAGGTCTTCGAGCAGATCGGGGCCGTCCCGCTTGCGCCCCACGAGTTGAGCGACCACGTCGGGATCCAGCACGGAGCCCCCGTTGCCGACCCGGCGGACCGCGTCGGCCAGCTGCGTCGGATCCGAGACGCGGTCCTTGAGCAGGTAGCCGACCCCTTCCGCGCTGTCGGCGAGGAGCTCCATCGCGTAGCTCGGCCGGACGTACTGCGAGAGCACGAGCACGCCGAGCTGAGGGTGCTCCGCGCGGAGTCGGCTCGCGGCGCGGAGGCCCTCGTCGGTGTGCGTCGGCGGCATGCGAATGTCCACGATGGCCACGTCCGGCGAGGTCTCCTCGACGGCCCGCAGGAGCTCGTCGGCGTCGCCGGCCTGAGCCGTCACCTCGAAGCCGGCCTCGGTGAGCAGCCGCGCCAGCCCTTCACGCAGCAGCACGGAGTCGTCGGCGAGGACTACCCGCACGGGATCTCCGCCTGCACCCTGGTTCCGTGACCAGGCGAGCTGTCGACTGCGAGCCGCCCGCCGAGCGCCTCGACGCGATCGGCGAGCCCGCGCAGGCCCGATCCGGCCGGGTCGGCGCCGCCGTTGCCGTCGTCGGTCACCTCGACGAGCGCCCTGCCGTTCTCCCGGCTCACGCGCACTTGCGCGGCGGACGCGTCTGCATGCTTCGCCACGTTGGCGAGCGACTCGGCGACCAGGTAGTAGGCGGCGGCCTCCACGGGCTCGGGCAGACGCTCGTCGAGCGCCACGTCGAGCTGCACCGGCAGGCTCGTGTCGTAGGACGAGCTCGTGGAGCGCTGCCGCGAGGCCGCGCTCGGTCAGGATCGAGGGGTGGATGCCCTGGCTCAGCTCCCGCAGCTCGGCAAGCGCCTGGCCCAGCGAGGCTCTCGCCTCCCCGAGGATCTCGCGGGCCTCGGCGGCGTCGGGAGGAAGCCTCGACTCTGCCAGGCCGAGAGCCATCGAGATCGAGACGAGCCGCTGCTGCGTGCCGTCGTGCAGGTTGCGCTCGATGCGCCTCCGCTCCTCGTCGGTTGCCTCGACAATCCTCACCCGCGAAGCGCTGAGCTCCTCCAGGCGGGCGCGCAGCTCCGCGGCCAGGCGCTCGTTTTCGAGCGCGAGCGCGGCCGCCGCACAGGCGGCGTCGACGAGCTCCGGCTCCTCCGTCAGCGAGCGGTCGTGCACGAGCGCGGCCACCCGCCGGCCCTCGAGCTCCACGACCGTGGTCGATCTCTGACCGCCGGCGGACGGCAGCTCGACGGGACGGCCTTCGACGTCCACATAGCGCCCGAGGTCGGGGAGCCAGTACGCGACGTTGAGCGACGGGTCGTGGAGCGCCCGGGACAGCACCTCGCGCAGACGCCCGGGCGCCGTGGCGCGCCCGAGCTCGACGACGAGCTGGGCGACGGAGGCGCGGTCGAGGCGACTCCGCAGCAGTCCAGCCAGAAACCCGAGCGGCACCGCTGCAAAGCCGAACCAGAAGAACGAGATGCCGCCTCCAAGCGGTTCGCCGGCCGTCTCGTTGACGAGGCCCACGATGCCGGCCGCAATCGCGATGCCACCCGTCCAGAGCACGGGCGCCGCGGCGCGGCGCCACGGAGCAGTTCCTCGCCGCCAGCGCTGCGCGAGGACGCCGAGGCCGATCAGCGAGAGCACGATGCCGATCGAACGGGACACGTTCGCGAACGCCTCGGCCACGTCCTCGTTCGGCCAGACGAGCACGAGGTTCTCCGGGTCGTAGACCGCATCGAAGAGAGCGGCAAGGAAGATGAACAGGGTGACGTCGACATACACGGCCGCGACGAGCACGCGAACGAACCGGGATTCGAGGCGGCCGGTCGGGAACGCGAGCAGTAGATGGGCGAACACGGCGATGTAGAACGGCTCGAGCAGGAGCCCGATCGTGAACGGAACCGAGTAGGCGGAGTACTGGAAACCGCTCACGAAGAAGGCGAAACCTGTGAGGACCATCAGCGGGCCGATCCGGTTGCCCGGGCGACGCTGCCAGGCGATCAGCCCGCTGATACACCAGGCCAGCCCGATTGCCAGCCCGAGCCCGGCCGCAAGCTCCGGATCCGGCTCCGTCAGCGCGTCGTTCTCCAGGATGAGCCACGCCGTCAGGCCGCCTACGGCGAAGGCCGCCGGCCAGAGAGCCACTCGCAAGAGCCGCGATGTCTCCATACGTCGCCCTGCCGGTAGCGTGGCAGGGCCGCCGGTGCGGCGCAACCGTGCCAGCCGGGATGGGACCGGGTGGTGGTATCCCCCAGGGCGTGCTCGCTGCGGCAAGATCCCAGGGTCAGACAACGGCCGATCGGAGAAAGCTGGCGCGTGACCGTCGAACATCCCATCGCGACCACGCTGCCACGCGAGAGCGAGGCGGGGCCGGGCGAAGTCGATCGCCCTGAGGGGCGTCGTGAAGTCGTTCGGCTCGATACAGGCTCTCGCCGGTGTCGACCTCGACGTTCCCGGCCGGAGCACCGCGGGCGTCGTCGGCCCGAGCGGCTGCGGGAAGTCGACGCTGCTGTCGATCGTCGCCGGGTCTGCTGGAGCCAGACGCCGGAACCGTCGCCGTCGGTGGAGCGCGCCCGGCGCAGGAGCGTCTCGCCCACTGCGCGCTGATGCCGCAGCGCGACCTGCTCCTGCCCTGGCGCTCCGCGTTGGACAACGCAGCACTCGCCCTCGCCAATCGCGGCTACTCGCGCGAGGAGGCCCGCCGGCACACGCGGCCCCTCTTCGACCGGTTCGGGCTCGCCGAGTTCGCCGACGCGATGCCGCAGAAGCTGTCCGGCGGCATGCGCCAACGGGTCGCGTTCCTTCGAACGCTGATGGCAGGCAAGAGCGTCCTGCTCCTCGACGAGCCGTTCGGCGCGCTCGACGCGATCACGCGTGCCGAGATGCAGGGCTGGCTGCGATCGGCTCTCGACCAGGAGCCCCGAACCGTCCTGCTCGTGACCCACGACGTCGAGGAGGCGCTGCTGCTCTCCGACGAGGTGATCGTGCTGTCGTCGAGGCCCGGGCGCGTCGTCACACGGCTCGAGGCCGGCTTCCGGAACGACACGCCCCGGCGGGAGCTCGTGACATCCCCGGAGTTCGCGAACTCTCAAGGAACGCGCGCTGGAGGCGCTCGAGTGCTGACCGCCCACCCATCGGCGCCCGAGTCGCGCGACGAGCGGGGCGGCCGGGTCCGGCGGCTGGCCCGAGCCTACGGCCCCTCCCTCATCCTCGTCGCAGCCGGCCTCGCCCTCTGGGAGCTGCTCGTTCGTGTCCTCGACGTGCCCGATTTCATCTGGCCGGCGCCCTCGCTCATCGGGGCGACATTGCGAGACGAAGCCGGCCTGCTCGCCGAGCACACCGCCGTCACCCTCAGAGAGGTCGCGCTCGGTTTCCTGATCGCGCTGGTCGCAGGAATCGCGATCGGGATCGCGCTCCACCTCTGGAGGAGCGCCCGCCGGGCCGTCTATCCCGTCCTGATCGCGTCGCAGAGCATTCCGACGATCGTCCTCGCCCCCGTGCTCGTGCTCGCGCTCGGTTTCAACATCGGGCCGAAGCTCGCGATCGTCGCGCTCTTCTGCTTCTTCCCCATCGTCGTTGCAACGGTGGACGGGCTCCGGGCGGTCGACCCCGAGTACGCACGGATGATGCTGACGCTCGACGCGACGCGGCTCGACATCCTGCGGCGTGTCGAGTTCCCCGCCGCGCTGCCTCAGATCTTTTCCGGCATCCGGATCGCCGCGACGTACGCCGCCATCGGGGCCGTCTTCGGCGAATGGGCGGGCTCCGACGCCGGGCTGGGCTGGGAGCTCGTCCAGGCGCAGGGCCGGCTCGACACGCCGCTCGTCTTCGCGACGATCGCGGTGGTCGCCGCGCTCGCTCTCGTGTTGTTCGGGCTCGTCGTGCTGGCCGAGAGGCTCTTCGTTCCGTGGGCGCGACGCGACGAAGCAATCCCCTCTTGAAGCGAGCCCTGCGGTGTGCCGCGGCGATACTCGCCGCGCTCGCCGTCGTCGCAGCCGCAGGCGCGTGCGGCGGCAGCACTGCTTCGGAGGAAGGTGCGGCGCCCCAGCCGATCGAGGTCGCGCTCGACTGGTTCCCCAACCCCGATCACGTCGCGCTGTACTACGCGCTCGACCGCGGCTACTTCGCCGATCGCGGCCTCGCTGTCGAGCTCCGGACGCCGTCGGATCCCACGGCCGGGCTCAAGCTGGTCGCGACGAACGACTTCGACCTGGCCGTGTACTACGAGGGCGATCTGTTCCTCGCGGCGCAGGAAGGTCTTCCCGTCGTCGCCGTCGGAGCGCTCGTCCCGACGGCGCTGAACTCGCTGATCGCCCTCGCGGATTCCAAGGTGAGCGGGCCGGCCACGCTGGCGGGCGCGACCATCGGCGTCGCAGGACTGCCTTTCGACGACGCCATCCTGGAGACGATCCGCAGGCAGCAGGGGCTGACCGAGGATGACATCCGAAGCATCAACGTCGGCTTCGATCTCGTCCCCGCCCTCCTGGCCCGGCAGGTGGACGCGGTCATCGGTGCCTACTTCAACATCGAGGGAACGATTCTCGAGCTTCAGACGGGAAAGGCGCCCCACGTCACGAGGCTCGAGGAGCTCGGGGTGCCGCCGTACGACGAGCTCGTCGTCGTCGCGAACCGCGACCGGCTTCGCGATGACGCGGGTTACGCGGACGCCGTACGGGAGTTCCTGGCGGGGATGATCGAGGGAACCGAGAAGGCGCGTGCGGACAGACCGGGCTCCGAGGCGCTACTGGAAATGCAGACCGAGTACACGCCCGAGGAGCTCGCGGGCATGGTGCCGACGACGCTGTCGCTGCTCGAGCCGCCCGGGGATCGTCGCCCCGGCTGCTTCGACCTCGGCGGCTGGGAGCGTTTCGGCAAGTGGATGCTCGAGAACGGGCTCCTGGAGAGCCCCGTGGCGGCCGCGGACGTGGCCACGAACGCCTACCTTCCCGGCTGCGACTGATACCCGCGCTACTCGAGCCCCGACGGCTCCGTCGGGGCGGGCGCCCGCCGCCTGAGGGACCAGGCGAGCTGCGCTGCCACAGCCAGCAGGAGCACCGCGAACAGCGTGCGCAGAAGGTGCTCGGGAAGCACCTTCGCCACAGCGGTACCCGCGGCGACGCCGCCGACAGACGCGAGCCCGACGACAACGGCGATCCGCAGGTCGACGTTGCCGAGCCGGCGCTGGCGCCAGGCGCCCACGATCACGACCGGGATCATCGCCGCGAGTGAGGTCGCCTGCGCCTGCAGTTGCCCGAGGTCCGACACGAGCGTCAGCGCCGGCACGAACAGCAGCCCGCCGCCGACCCCGAACATCCCCGCGAGCACCCCGGCGGCGAAGCCGAGCCCGAGCTCGGTCAGAACGTCGCTCATAGGAGCAGCCGGACCGCGATCACGACGAGGAAAGCGGCGAACAGGCCCACGAGCGCGCGGGAAGACACGCGTTGCTGCAGCCAGACGCCCACGAGCACGCCGGCCACCGCCGGCAGGCCGACGATCGCGGCAGCCGACCAGTCCACGTCGCCGAGGATCCCGTAGGCGAGCGCCCCGAAAGCCGCAGTGAAGCCGATCACCGCGAGCGATGTCCCGGTCGCGCGCCTGGTCGGGAGCTGCGCCAGCAAGACCAGGAGGGGAACGATCAGGAGGCCGCCGCCGACTCCGAAGAGCGAGGCGAAGAACCCGCCGGCGAGCCCGACCGCCGCAAGGAACAGAGCGCTGTGCCTCGCCGCCGGCACGGCCGTATTCTAGGACGATGGATGCCGCGGCCCTGCTCGCGCCGCTGGCCGACGAGCCCCGGCGAACGGCGCTCGTCTTCGACGTCGACGGCACCCTGGCGCCGATCGCGCCGCGCCCAGAGCTCGCCCGGGTCCCCGACAAGACGCGTGACGAGGTGCGTCGGCTCGCCGGCCGCTATCTGCTCGTCGCCTGTCTCAGCGGCCGACCCGGTGCCGAGGCTGCGGCCCTCGTCGGCGTCGAGGGCCTCCGCTACATCGGCAACCACGGGCTCGAGCTGCATCCACGAGCCGGCGAGCTCGAGGGCGAGCTCGCCCGATTCCGCAAGGAGATCGACTCGGCGTGGCCGATCGAGGACAAGGGCCTGACGCTCTCCTTCCACTACAGGGAGGCCGACGACGAGGCCGCCGCGGTTGCGACCCTGGAGGACGTCGCACGGCGCGCGGAGGAGCATGGGCTCGACGCACGCTGGGGCCGCAAGCTTCTCGAGGTCCGCCCGCACGTGCACGCGGACAAGGGCACAGCGCTGCGGCAGCTGCTCGAGGAGAGCGGCGCAGAGCTCGGGCTCTACGCCGGCGACGACACGACGGACCTCGATGCCTTCCGCAGCCTCGCCGCCGCCCCGCTGCGGCACGCGGTGCGCATCGCCGTCTCGTCACCCGAGGCTCCGCCGGAGCTTGTGGCGGAAGCTGACCTCGTCGCCGACGGGCCGGACGAGCTCGTCTCCCTCCTGCGATTGCTCTGATGGGCCACGTCGACGACTCCGTTCTGGCGCCTGTGCGCGAGCGCTACGGCGAGCCCCGGGTGCTCCGGCTCGAGCAGCCGGTCGGACGCGCGGAGCTCGACCTCGTGGTCGCAAGCGGCCGCCACGGACGGCGCCACGACATCACGTTCTTCGCGTTCAACGGCCCGCGGCTGGCGCTCATACGCAAGCCACAGTTCGCAGCCGGGGTCTGGAGACCGCCGAGCGGCGGAATCAGGCCGGGCGAGAGCCTCGAGGCCGGGACGCAGCGCGAGGCGTTGGAGGAGATCGGTGCGGCGATCACGCTGGCGCGCTACCTGCTGCGCACGGAAGTCCGATTCACCTGTGACGGCGAGTCGATCGACTGGCGCACGCACGTCTTCGCTGCGACGACGGATGCCGACGAGCTCGTGCCGCAGGACCTCGTCGAGATTGCGGCGGCGCGCTGGGGCACGCTCGAGGAGCTCGCGGGCCCGATCCGCGAAGCGGCGCTGGCAACGGGCCGCGGCCTGTGGCGCTATCGGGTGGGCCTCCACGACGCCGCCATCGAGGAGCTTGACCGGCTCGACCGGCGACTCGAACCGCCCGGTGGATCGGATTAGCTGCGGCTGAGCCGGCGGCGGCCGTGCGCGGCCCGCCGGGGCACCGGCTGCGCCGAGGTCACGGCCCGGTCACCGATCGCGCGTGAGCCAGATTGACACGCGGGCGTGCAGAACCGCGACGTCTCACGCACCTTCAGCGAGGATCGAGCGGCTACCCTCTGCCCCCTCCCAATTGGGTGGGGGGTGGGTTTGGGGTCCCCGCTCGGGCGCTCCTTTCGCCGCTCGCAACCCGCCGGAAAGGTGCCGCGGCGCCTCAGCGGGCCGCTGCCCGCAGGACTTCCCAGGCGCGCGCAACGTCGGCCTCGGTCGTGCGCTCGTTGCCCACGGCCAGCCGAAGCACGTAGCGTCCGTCCAGCTTCGTGTGGGAGATGAAGATCTCGCCCGCCGCGTTGACCCGCTCGAGCAGCATTTCGTTCTCCTCGTCCGAGCCCGTCCGCCGGAAGCAAACGACGCTGAAGCGCCGTGGGGCGCAGAGCTCCCAGCCCGGCTCGGCGCCGACCCAACCCTCGAAGAGCTCGGCCAGCCGAATCGCCTCGCGGATGCGCTCCTGCAACCCGCGGCGCCCGTAGCAGCGCAGCACCGCCCACAGCTTGAGCGAGCGAAAGCGGCGGCCGAGCGCCGGGCCGTAGTCCGAGAGACTCTCCGCCTCGTCGCTCGTCCGCAGATACTCCGGGACGAGCGTGAAGGCGGCGCGAAAGTCCTCGGGCCGGCTCGTCCAGAGCGCCGAGCAGTCCATCGGCACGAAGAGCCACTTGTGCGGGTTCACGACGAGCGAGTCGGCCAGCTCGACGCCCTCCTGCGACCAGCGCAGCTCGGGACAGACCCACGAGGAGCCCGCATACGCCGCGTCGACGTGGAGCCAGGCGCCCGCCTCGTGGACCAGCTCCGCGATCTCCGGCACGGGATCGACCGCGGTCGACGAGGTCGTGCCCACGGTGGCGACGACCGCCGCGGCTCCTCCCCGTTCGAGCTCTGCGGCGAGAGCGTCGAGCCGCATCCGGAACTCGCCGTCCGCCGGGATCTTCACGACCTCGAGACCGAGCATACGCGCGCCCTTCTCGACCGAGGAATGCGCGTGCTCGGAGCACAGCACCCGGTTGCCGCCGGTCACGTGCCGCGCGGCGATCAGCGCTGCGAGCGTCGACGTCGAGGCGGAATCCTCGATGTGCCCGTGCCAGGCTTCCGGAAGTCCGAGCAGCTGGGCGAGCCAGTCGAGCACGTGAAGCTCGAGCTCCGTCGAGGCCGGCGAGACGCGCCAGATGAACGCGACCTGGTTCAGCGTCGCGGCGAGCAGCTCGGCGAGGATCGCCGGCTCGCTCGCGGACACGGCGAAGTAGCCGAAGAAGCGCGGGCTCTGCCAGTGCGTGACCGCGGGCAGGATCAGCTCGTCCAGATCGCGGAGCACGTTCGCGAAGGGCTCTCCCTCGTCGGGCGGCGACGAGGGGAGCGCCCGCCTCAGGTCGCCCGGCGCCAGGCGAGGAAGCACTGGGAGCTCGCCGACGCGCTCGAGATAGCCGGCCGCCCACTCCAGAGCCGCCGCACCGTCCGTCCGGAAGTCGGCGCTCACGGACGCCTCCGGGCGGCGAGTGTCTCCCACTGCTCGGTGTTCGCGACCTGACCGGCGGTCAGCCAACCGCGGCGCGCCTGACAAACCGCCAGCTCGAGATATCCGAGCGCCCCGGTGGAGTGCGCATCGCTCGAGACGACGATCGGGACACCGGCCGCGGCCGCCGCGCGCGCGTGGGCGTCGCGCAGATCGAGGCGGTCCGGCTGCCCGTTGATCTCGAGATGCGTGCCGGTCTCGACCGCACGGGCGAAGATCTGCTCGAGATCGACGTCGTACGCCGACCGCCGCCCGATCTTGCGACCCGTGGGGTGGCCGATGCAGTCCACATGCGGGTGGTCGATCGCGCTCAGGATCCGCTTCGTCAGCTTCTCGGAAGAGTCCTGGAAGCCGGAGTGCACCGATGCGACGACCCAGTCGCGCTCGGCCAGCGCCTCGTCCGGGAAATCGAGCGAGCCGTCGGCACGAATGTCGACCTCGACGCCGGAGAGGATCCGGAGCTCCGGGAACGACTCGCCCAGCTCGGCGATGCGCTCGGCCTGGAGCTCGATACGCCCGTCGCGCAGGCGCCGCGCGTGATCGCACACTGCGAGGTACCTGTGCCCGAGGGCGGCCGCCGCCGCGACCATGTCCTCGAGCGTCGCCTTCCCGTCCGACCAGTCCGTGTGGGTGTGGAGATCGCCGAGCACGTCGGCTCGCTCGACCAGCGCCGGCAGGCCTCCGTCCCTGGCAGCGTCCAGCTCGCCTCCGTTCTCGCGCAGCTCCGGAGGAATCCAGGCGTAGCCAAGGTGGGCGTACAGCTCCTCCTCGCTCTCGTGGGTCGCGACCTCGCCGGTCTCGACGGTCTCGACGCCGTACTCGGAAACCGAGAGGCCGCGGCGCACGGCGTCTTCACGCAGAGCGACGTTGTGGTGCTTCGAGCCGGTGAAGTGCTGCAGCAGGTTGCCGAAGCACTCGGGCGGAACGACACGGAGATCGAGCCGTAGGCCGTCGTGCGAGACGACCGTCGCCTTGGTTCCACCGCGCGCCGCCACCTCGGCGACCCAGGGCCGGCCGACGAAGTGGTCGATCAGCGCGGCGGCGTCCGTCGCGGTGGCGATCACGTCGAGGTCCCGCACCGTTTCGGCTCGCCGGCGCACGCTGCCGGCCTCCGAGACGCGAACCGACGCCGGATGCGCACGCAGCTCCTCGACGACGGCCTCGACGAAGGGCAGCGCACGCCCCAGCAGGACGCGGGACTCCTTCGCGCTACGTCGGGCCGGCTTGGCGAAGTGTGCGAGCACCCGCTCCTCGCTCTTCGGGCCCAGACCCGGCAGCTCGCGAAGCCGGCCCTGCTCCGCCGCCGCCCGCAACTCGTCCGCCGACGTGACGCCGAGCTCGAGCCAGAGCTTGCGCGCCGTCTTGGGCCCCAGGCCCGGGACGTGCATCACGTCGACGAGCCCCACCGGCAGCTTCTCGCGAAGCTTCGCGAGCGCCTGGAGATCGCCGGTCTCGGAGAGCTCGACGATCTTCGCCTGGATCGTCCCCCCGATCCCGGACAGGCTCGTCGCGCGGCCGTCGATCGCGAGCTGCGCGACCGAGACGGCCGATTCGCGGATCCGCGTCGCTGCCCGCCGATACGCGGTCAGTCGGAACGCGTCGGCGCCGTCGAGCTCGAGCAGGTCGGCCAGAAGCTCGAACTGATCCGCCAGATCGGCGTTGCGCGGAAGCGTCTGGGCCATGCCGCGATGATATGCCGATGCTCTGGGTGTGCCTGCCCACCTACAACGAGCGCGACAACCTCGAGCCGATGCTTCGCGCCCTCGATGGAGTCCTCGCCGCACAGGCGCTCCCGAGCCGCGTCCTCGTGATCGACGATGCGTCGCCCGACGGCACCGGCGAGCTCGCCGATCGCCTTGCCGCCGAGCTCTCCTTCGTCGAGGTGCTCCACCGCACCGAGAGGGAGGGGCTCGGTCCCGCGTACCTGGCCGGGTTTCGCCATGTGCTCGATGCCGGAGCGGAGCTCGTCGCCCAGATCGACTGCGATCTGTCGCACGACCCCGAGGATCTGCCTCGTCTCGTCGCGGCCACCGCCGGCGCCGACCTCGTGCTGGGGTCGCGCTACGTGAGCGGAGGCGGCACCCGAAACTGGGGGGCGGTCCGGCGCGCGGTCTCGCGGGCCGGCTGCTTCTACGCGCGGGTGCTGCTCGGAGTCCCCGTGCGCGACCTCACCGGCGGGTTCAAGTGCTTTCGCCGGAACGTGCTGGAGAGCATCGAGCTCGATCGCATCTCGTCGAGGGGCTACGCATTTCAGGTCGAGACCACGTACCGCGCGATCCGCGCCGGCTTTCGGGTCTCGGAGGTCCCGATCGTCTTTTCGGAACGCCGCGCGGGAGGCTCGAAGATGAGCGCAGGGATCGTCCTCGAGGCGCTCTGGAGAGTTCCGCTCCTGCGGCTGCAGGCACTGCGGGGGAGGCTCTGACCCCGCTGGCTATACTCGCGCCGTGGAGGACATGCAGGACGTTACCGACGAGACCTTCGAGCAGGAGGTCCTGCAGTCGTCCCTGCCCGTCGTCGTCGATTTCTGGGCTCCCTGGTGCGGCCCCTGCCGCGTCATCGCCCCGATCCTTCGGGACATGGCCGCGGATTTCGGTGACAGGGTCCGGTTCGTGAAGCTCAACGTCGACGACAGCCCTGCGACCGCGTCCCGCTACAGCGTGCTCTCGATCCCGACGGTCATCCTCTTCGAGGGCGGCGAGGTCAGGGAGACCGTCGCCGGCGCCCGCCCGCGCAGCCACTACGAGCGCGCGTGGGCTTCCTGGCTGCAAGCCGCAGCGTAGCCACGGGCGCGAGTCCGTAGGTTTCCCGGGCAGACGGGACCTCTCCCGTCACCCCGGTCGTACATCGAGCAGCGAGATGAGCGACCGACTCCGAGCAACGGTCCGAGCCGTTCTGCCTGCCCTGGCCGTGGCAGCCGTCAGCCTCGCCGCAGCAGCGCCGGCCGCTGCGACCAGAAGCGATGCGGCGGGCCGCGGGACAGCCGGACCGTTTCTGCTCGTCAAGCTCGCGTCCCTCGGGACCATCACCTGGCGCTGCGAAGGCGACCGCTACGGGCTCGGCTATCGGTTGCCACGCGCGTCGGCGACGACCCGGCTCGTCTTTCGCGTGGGGACATCTCGGGCCCCCGTGCGAACAGCCGTCCTGCAGCGCGGCGGCATGCGCCTTCCGGCTCGGCGGGAGGTGAGCCAACGGATCTCGCTTACCCAGATGACCGAGCCGCGCACGTTGAAGGCCTTGATTCGCGTCACCTTTGCACCGGTGCAGAACTTCGCGTACTGCGCCTCGTACCTGCCGCCTCGAGTGCAGGTGTCCCTACGCGCCGTATTCCACTAGGCGTTCCGGCGGAAGTGATCCCAGCCCGTGAGCTCGAGCTCGCGGCCGGCGCGACGGACACTCACGCCCTCTCCTGCGACACACCGGCCGACGACCGGAAATCCCAGCGCGCCCGCGTCGTCCGGCGCCACTGCCGCCAGCAACTCGTAGTCCTCGCCCATCGTCCAGAACGGCTCCTCTCCGACCTGCTCGATTCCGGACGCCAGCGGTAGCTGCTCGAGCTCCAGCTCGAGGCGGCAGCCCGAACGCTCGGCGATGTGACCGGCATCGCGGGCGAGCCCGTCGGAGAGGTCGATCACGGCATGCGCCGCGGTCGCCAGCCTCTTGCCCTCCTCGACCCGGAGCGGCGGGCGGAGATGCATCCGGATCAGCTCGGCCGGCTCCTCACGGCCGAGCTCGAGCGCGCGGAGACCGGCAGCCGACCCGCCGAGCGGCCCGGTGACGACGAGAACGTCGCCGGGCTTCGCCCCGGCGCGGCCCGGGACGCGCTCGCTGTGGCCGATTGCCGTGACGCTCAGGTAGACCCGGTCGCCTGCGCTCATGTCTCCGCCGCGCACCGGGACACTCGCCTCCCGCATGCCCTCGTAGAGCTCGAAGGCGTTCTCCGGATCCGTCTCCGGCGGGACGGCGAGGCTGACGAAGAGTGCCGCTGGATCCGCCCCCGCGGCGGCGAGATCGCTCACGTTGACGGCCGCAGCCTTGTATCCGAGATCGCGCCACGAGGTCCAGCCGAGCCGGAAGTGGATGTCCTGTACGAGCGCATCCTGCGTGACGACCAGCCCGCCCGGCAGGACGGCGGTGTCGTCGCCGATTTCCTCGGCCAGCCCGCGGCGCGCGAGCTCGGCGAGGAAGCCGAACTCACCGAGATCGGACAGCCGCGAGCCCATGCACATCCACCGGCCCCTGGCCGGCGCCCAGTCCGACAAGACCCTGACGCACCGCGTTCGAGGCGATCGCCGCGGCGCCACGTGCGGCCTCCTCGAGCGGCTTCCCGAGGGCCAGCAGCGCCGTCAACGCCGCGGAGTGCGTACAGCCCGACCCATGGGTCGCGCCGCCCGGATGACGCTCGACGGGGATCGACACGTGCTCCCGCCCGTCGAAGAGCGAATCGGCGGCCTCGGCTCCGTGACCTCCGGTGATTACCACGGCGGCCGCGCCGAGTGCATGCACGGCCTCCGCGACCGCTCGCCGGTCGACGTCCTCGCCGAAGGGAACGCCCGCCAGCGCACAGGCCTCCGGCAGGTTCGGCGTGACGACCACAGCGAGCGGAAACAGACGCCCGACCAGCACGGCGACCGCGTCCTCGCGCAACAGGCGCGCGCCCGACGTCGCCACGATCACCGGATCGACGACCAGCGGGATCGGCCGCTCCGAGAGGAAGTCCGCGACGGCCTCGATGATCGCGGCCGAGAACAGCATGCCCGTCTTCGCCGCGTCGACTCCGATGTCGCCGAAGACGGCCTCGAGCTGAGCCACGACGATGTCGGGCGGCACCTCGTGGATGGCCGTCACCCCGGTCGTGTTCTGCGCGGTCAGGGCGACGATCGTGCTCATGCCGTAGCAGCCGAGATGCGCGAACGCCTTCAGGTCGGCCTGGATTCCGGCGCCGCCGCCGGAGTCCGAGCCGGCGATCGTGAGGCAGCGGGGTACCACGAGTCCCGAGGCTACCATCGGCCGAATGGCTGCCACCGCGGCGCCCTGGGACGTACTGCTCACCGGTGAGGAGCTTGCCCACGTGGAGCGTGAGCCCGCGCACGAAGCGCGCACCGTCCCGCTGCCCGACGACCTCCACCCGCGGCTGAGCGACGCGCTTCGCGCAGCCGGCGTCGACGCGCTGTTCACACACCAGGCCGAGGCGCTCGCCGCCGCGCGAGCGGGCCGCCACGTCCTCGTCGCGACCGGGACCGCAAGCGGCAAGACGCTTGCGTTCAACCTGCCCGTGCTCGACACGCTGGCCGCGCGAGCCGCAAGCTGCGGGCGCTCTACCTCTACCCGACGAAGGCCCTCGCCCAGGACCAGGCCCGCTCGCTCGCAGCTCTTGCCGTGCCGCGCGTACGTGCCGCGATCTACGACGGCGACACCGAGCCGGAACGCCGCCGGCAGATCCGCAAGTGGGCGAACGTCATCCTGACGAACCCCGACATGCTCAGCGTCGGTGTCCTGCCACACCACGACCGCTGGGGAGACGTGCTGGCGTCGCTCCGGTACGTCGTCGTGGACGAGGCGCACGTGTACCGGGGCGTGTTCGGCTCCCACGTGGCGAACGTCCTCCGACGCCTGCGGCGTCTCGCGGCGGCGTACGGCTCCGAGCCGCAGTTCCTGCTCGCCTCGGCGACCATCGGCAACCCCGCCGAGCTCGGGGCAGCGCTGATCGGTGCGGCCGTCGACGTCGTCGACCGCGACGGAGCGCCGCGCCCCGAGCGGACGATCGCGCTCTGGAACCCGCCCCTGATCGACCCGGAGCTCGGTCTCCGCGGCAGCGCCCTGGGCGAGGCCTCCCGCCTGCTGGCAGGGCTCGTCGAGCAAGAGCTGCGCACGATCTGCTTCACGAAGAGCCGCAAGGCCGCGGAGCTCATCCACCGCTTCACGCGCGACGCGGCTCGGCCGCGACCTCGCCGAGCGGCTGTCTCCGTACCGGGCCGGCTATACGCCCGCCCAACGCCGCGAGATCGAGCGACGGCTGGTCGAGGGCGAGCTGCTCGGAGTCACCGCGACGGATGCCCTCGAGCTCGGCATCGACATCGGGCTGCTGGACTGCGCCATCTCGGTCGGGTTCCCCGGGACCGTGGCGAGCCTCCGGCAGCAGTGGGGCCGTGCCGGTCGCCGCGAGGCCGGCCTCGCAGTCCTCGTCGCGAGTGAGGACGCGCTCGACCAGTTCTTCATGCGCGAGCCCGAGGCGCTGCTCTCGCGGCGTGCCGAGGCCGCGATCCTCGACCACGCCAACCCGCGGATTCTCGACGGCCACGTCCGTGCGGCCGCCTTCGAGGCACCGATCTCGGAAGACGGACGGTGCCGTTCTCGGGGCCGAGGCGCTCGAGCGTGCCGAGGCGCTGGCCGCGCGAGGCGAGCTGACGCGCACGCCGGCCGGGTATGCCTGGGCGGGCCGAGACTACCCGGCGGGACGGCTCTCGCTGCGCTCGACGAGCGCCGGCGCGATCGCCGTGCTCGACACCGCCACCGGGCAGGTGCTCGGCTCGGTGGAGGAGGAGCGCGCGCCGTCGACGGTGCACGAGGGCGCGGTCTACCTGCATCTGGGCGAGTCGTATCGCGTGCTCTCGCTCGACCTCGCCGCACGCGCAGCGCTCGTCGAGCCCTTCACGGGCGACTACTACACGCAGACGAAGCGCGAAACGCTCACCGCCATCGAGGAGGAGCACCGCACCGAGCAGCGGCTGGGCCTCGACCTGAGCTTCGGCCGGGTGTCGGTGACGGAGCACGTGATCGCGTTCCAGAAGCGCTCGATCCGGACCCAGGAGGCGTTCGACCTCGTCGCGCTCGACCTGCCACCCCACACCTTCGACACGGAGGCGGTGTGGTTCTGCCCCGAGGAGTGGATGCTGGACGGGCTCGAGCGGATGCCCACGCTCCTCGGAACGCTGCACGCCGCCGAGCACTCGCTGATCGCCCTGCTGCCGTTGTGGGCCATGTGTGATCGCTGGGACATCGGCGGCCTCTCGACCAATCTCCATCCGCAGACCGGCCTCCCGACGATCTTCGTCTACGACGGTCACCCCGGCGGCGTCGGCATCACCGAGCGCGGCTTCGAGCGGTTCGAGGGCTGGACGGAGGACACGGTGCGCATGCTGGACGGCTGTCCGTGCGAGCGCGGCTGCCCGTCCTGCGTTCAGTCGCCCGAAATGCGGCAACCTCAACGAGCCGCTCGACAAGGCGGGCGCGCTGACCCTGCTCGCGCCGCATGCTCGATGCAGGCTCGTGAACGGCCCGAGCTGTTCCGCTCAGGCGTCGACCGAGCCGACACCGCAAGCTCCACGGCCTCGGTAGCGGTCTCTGCCCGGTGGCATCCCCTCCCCGTCGATCGCCGGCCCGTGGCCGAGCAGCACCACGGCGCGGCCGAGCTTCCGCGCGAACGCGACTCTCGGACGCCGTTCCCCACTCGCCGCCGACCGCGATCACCGCATCGCCGCTCGCGACGACCGCGAGATTGCGTGCGTGCCCGATCCCGGTGGCGACCGTGTGATCGATCCACCGGTTCGCCTCGAGCCGCGACTCGCCGGGCAGCGACGCCGATCGTCGTGCCGCCGGCCTCCTGGCGCCCCGCGAGCGACGGCCTCCATGACGCCACCGAGACCACCGCACACGAGCGTGCAGCCCGGCCTCGGCGAGCAGCCGCCCGACGTGCTCGGCTCCGCGCCATCGGGCGGGACTCGCGCGCCCGGCGCCGATGACCGCGATCCTGGCCATTGCCGTCATGCCGAGCGATGGTAGAAGAGAAGCGATGAGCGGGACGGCGAGGCTCGTGGCGGGACGCTCGTGCTCGGCGGTGGGTACGCCGGCAGCTGGGTGGCGCGCTACCTCGAAGTCACGCGGCGCGACGATCGTCAGCGCCGACAACTTCATGCTCTTCACGCCGATGCTCCCGGAGGCGGCCTCGGGGACGCTCGAGCCGCGCCATGCGGTCGTCCCGCTCCGCATGATGTGCCCGCACGCCGAGCTCGTGCTCGGCCGGGCCGTCGCTCTCGACGAGACGAGCGCACGTCGCGTCACCGTCAAGACCGAGGTCGGCGCGCAGTCGAGATCGAGTACCGCGACCTCGTGATCGCGCTCGGCGCCGTCCCGCGGACGTTCCCGATCCCCGGGCTCGCGCGAGCACGGCGTCGGCTTCAAGTCGCTCGCGGACGCGATCCACCTCCGCAACCACGTGCTGCGCGAGCTCGAGGCCGCCGAGGCCGAGCCTGACCCGGATCGGGTCGCGGCGCCATCTCGGCTACGTCTTCGTCGGTGGCGGCTACGCGGGAGTCGAGGCGCTGGCCGAGCTCAACGACCTCGTTCAGGACGCGCTGCGCTTCTACCCGCGGCTGCGCGCCGTTCGCCAGCGCTGGGTGCTCGTCGACGCCGCCCCGCGCATCCTCCCCGAGATCCCGACCCGGCTCGGCGAGTACGCGGCGCGCCAGCTCGAGAGAGCGTGGCATCGAGATTCGCTACGGCACGCAGCCTCGAGTCGGCGGGCGATGGCCATGTCGTGCTGTCCGACGGCGAGCGCATCGAGGCCGGGACGCTCGTCTGGACGGCCGGAGTCAAGGCGAACCCGCTGCTCGGCCGAGCTCGGTCTGCCGCTCGACGAGCGCGGTCGGGTACAGGTCGACGAGCATCTACGGGTCGTAGGCCGGCGTCACGTGTGGGCGCTCGGCGACTGCGCCGCCGTGCCGAACGCGGCGACTCCCGGCCGCACCGATCCGCCGACCTGCCAGCACGCGCTTCGCCAGGCGCGCCGTCTGGCCCGCAACCTCGTCGCGCGCGGAAGACGGGCGCGAGCCGAAGCCCTACCGCTACCGCACGCTCGGCCAGGCGGCCACGCTCGGCCGCCGCAAGGGCATCGCCGATGTCCTCGGCCTGCCGCTTCTCGGGCTTCCCGGGATGGTTCTTCACCCGGACGTATCACCTCTTCCAGCTGCCGCTCTTCGGCCGCAAGCTGCAGAGTCGTCGCCGACTGGACGACGGCGCTCTTCTTCCGACGCGACATCGCAGAGCTCGGAACGCTCGGCCATCCCGAGTCGCTTCCCGAGCGCTGACGGCTATCCCTCGACCGCGCGGAGCGCCTTCGTGAGCGACTGGCGGCCCGACAGCACGCTCGGCGAACAGATCGCCGTGGCGCTCGACACGCGATCGAGCACGGTCTCCATCGTGAAGACCGCGGGATCGAGGCTCCGGCGTCAGCTCGTCCCAGCGGAGCGGCGTCGAGACCGGCGCGCCGGGGTGGGGGCGGACCGAGTAGACGGACGCGATCGTCGCACCTTCGCGATTCTGGTTCGCGTCGATGAGCACACCGCGGCGCTTCTCCTTCAGGAACGCCGTCGTGACGAGCCCCGGGCTGGGCCCGCTCGAGCGCCGACCGGCGACGAGGCTCGACGAAGCGGCGCGTCTCCTCGAACGTGTGCCGCGCGAGACCGGGACGAGCACGTGCATCGCCGTTCGAGCCGCTCGTCTTCGGGTAGCTCTGGAGCCCGACGGCGTCGAGCAGCTCCTGGAGCAGGAGCGCGACCTCGACGCTTTCCGGGAATCCCGCCGGCGGCGCAGGATCGAGGTCGAACAGCACGATATCCGGGCCGGTCGTGGCGATCCGCCCGGGACAGCGTCACGTTCATGTCGATCGTGCCCATGTTCACCACCCACAGCAGCGCCAGCTCGTCGTCGACGAGCGGGTAGCGAACGATGCGCTTTCCCTTGCCGTCGCGCGTCGTGGCCGGCAGCGACACGGTCGTGATCCAGTCGGGCATGTGCGTCGGGGCGTCCTTCTGGAAGAAGTACTTGCCGTCGATGCCGTCGGGAAAGCGTTTCATCGTGAACGGCCGGTCGCGCAGATGCGGCACGAGCACCGGTGCAACGCGGCGGTAGTACTCGAGCAGGTCGCCCTTCGTGAGCCCTCCTCGGGCCAGAAGACCTTGTCGCGGTTCGACAGGCGGAGCACGCGACGTCCGCGCTTGATCTCGGTCTCGAGCGGCCGCTCGCGTCGCACCTCCTCGGGATCCTTGTCGTCGCGAAACCCCTTGTAGACGGGCGCGCGCAGCCTGCCCTCACGCGTCCACTCGACGAACTCGACCTCGCAGACGAGCTCGGGCTCGACCCAGACGACATCGCCGCGTCGTCACGCGCGGCATCCTCGGCTCGACGGCCGAACGGGCGACTCCGCCCGCTCCAGCGGCCGCAGCCGCTCGAGCAGGCCGCTCGATCTCCTCCTCGGTGAAGCCCGTGCCGCAGTTGCCCGCCCAGACGAGCTCGTCGCCGCGGCGCACGCCGAGCACGAGCGCCCCGAAGGTGCTCGCTCGGCGGCCCTCCCCGCGGGTGTACCCGACGATCAGCAACTCCTGGTTCTCGCGCGTCTTCACCTTGACCCAGTCCCGCGTCCGCTTGCCTCGCTGGTAGCGCGAATCGGCACGCTTGGCCACCACACCTTCGAGCCGCTGCTCCTTTACCGCGCCAACAGGCGTCGCCGTCCTCGAACGTCTCCGAGAGACGCACGACGCCGTTCGCGCCGTCGATCAGCGTCGCGCAGGCGGTCCCGGCGCTCGGTCGAACGGCAACCCGACGAGGGCTCGCCCTCGACCTCGAGCAGGTCGAAGACCTCGACACAAGCGTCTCGGCACCCTGCTGCATGAGCGCGAAGCTCGGGCCGGCCCTGCTCGTCGAGCGCGCATACCTCGCCGTCGAGGACGCAGTCGGCGTCTTGACCGCACGTGGCAGCGCGCGCACGACCGCGGCGAACCGCTCGGTGAGATCGTTGCCGGTGCGTGACGACAGCGTGGCCTCACCTTCCCGCAGAGTGCAGACGGCTCGGTAGCCGTCCCACTTCACCTCGTAGAGCCAGCCGTCGCCCGTCGGGTAGCGTCTTCCGAGAGGGTCGCGAGCATCGGCGCGTACGCTGTGCGGTCGACCCTTCGGGGCGCCGGTGAATCGTCCCGCTTGCGCAGCAGCAGCCAGTTCTTCGGGTCGCCGTCCATCGAGGCCGGCACGAGCGTCCACGTCCCGTCGAGGCGTTTGCCGTCGAGCCCGAAGGTCAGCCCTCCGTCGCGCTTCTCCTCGACCAGCTCGTAGGTGCCTCGATCCCAGATCTCCACCGTGCCGGCGCCGTACTCGCCCTTCGGTATCTCTCCCTCGAAGTACGCGTACTCGAGCGGGTGATCCTCGACGTGCACGGCCAGATGTCGCGATCCTGGCTCGAGCGGAAGCCCCTTCGGGACGGCCCAGCTCGCGAGCGCGCCGTCTCGCTCGAGACGGAGGTCGTAGTGGAGGCGTCGCGCGTCGTGGCGCTGAATCACGAAGATCGGCGCCTGCGTCGGCGCCCGCCGACTTCGAGCACCGCGAAGGGCTCGGGAGTTCGTGCCGGATCGCGCTTGCGACGGTACTCGTCAGCTTCTTTGCCGGCTTTTCACCCATGCTTCACGGTTTCCGAACCGTCCGGGGATAACCCTGTGGATCCCGTGGATACTTCATTAGACGTTGCATTCCTCACAGGACCGGGACATGTCTGCCCCCGTCCTACGCGCGCACGGGAGCCGCAAACACGCCGATGGAGCGATATTTCGCACGGCGCTGGCGTCTTCGCTCCTGGGGATCGAGCTCGACACCTCCGCCAGAGCCTCCCGAAGCGATCCGCCGAGCAGGACGGGCGGCCGCTCCGGGTCGTTCTGGGCCCCGTCCGGCGGCTCCTCGACGATCTCGTCGACGACCTCGAGCTCGAGGCAGTGGAGCGCGTCGGGCTTGAAGCGCCGCCGGCCGCCTTCTTCTTCTCGCCGGCGTCGCGCCACAGGATCGAGGCGCAGCCCTCGGGCGAGATGACCGAGTAGATCGCGTTCTCCTGCATCAGCACGCGGTCGGCCACCGCGATCGCGACGGCTCCGCCGGAGCCGCCCTCGCCGATCACGCACGCGACGGTCGGCGTCGCGAGCCGCAGCATCGCGAGCTGCCAGCGGGCGATCCAGCCGCCCTGGCCGTGCTGCTCCGCCTGGACGCCCGGGTACGCGCCCGGCGTATCGATCAGGGAGAGGACGGGGAAACCGTGGCGATCGGCGAGGTCGATCACCCGGATCGCCTTGCGATACCCCTCCGGGCTCGCCATTCCGAAGTTGCGGCGCGTCCGCTCGTGGACGTCGCGACCCTTCTGATGGCCGACGAGCGCGACCGTCTGTCCGTCGAAGCGTCCGAGGCCGGCGACGAGCGCCTCGTCGTCCACGTTCGAGCGATCGCCGTGCAGCTCGAAGAAGTCGTCGAAGAGGAGCTCGACGTAGTCGAGCGTGTACGGGCGCTTGTCGTGGCGCGCGAGCTCGACGACGTCCCAGATCTCGTCGGCCGTCGGGTCGGACCTCGATGCGGTCGATCTGGCGCTTGAGGCGCTCGAGCTCGGCCGGAGACGCCGACGCCGCGAAACTGCCGCGGCAGCTCGTTCAGCCTCGTCAGCCGCTCGCGGAGGCGCAGCTGCTCCGTGAGGATCTGTCGCGGGGACCGGTCGCTCGTCAGACGCCATCGGCGAAGAGCGCGAGCAGCCGGCCGAGCAAGGGCTGCAGGTCGGGGCGCGACACGATCGATCGATGTGACCGAAGCGGTAGTTCGGACTCCGTCAGGCCGAAATCGTCCGGAAGCTTCTCGCGGATGATCTGCTGGACGACGCGCGGTCCGGTGAACGAGAGCAGCGCGCCGGGCTCGGCGAGAATCACGTCGCCGAGGCTCGCGAAGCTCGCCAGCACGCCGGCCGGTCGTCGGGTGTGTCATGACGACGATGAACGGGCAGTAGTGACTCGCGGAGCAGGTCTCGACGGCGCAGACCGTCTTCGGCAGCTGCATGAGCGACAGGATCCCCTCCTGCATGCGCGCGCCGCCCGAGGCGGTAACGCAGACGAGCGGGACGCGTCGTGTCGACGGCGCGCTCGCAGGCACGCGCGAACTTCTCGCCGACCGCGCTGCCCATCGATCCGCCCATGAACGCGAAGTCCATGACCGCGAGCTCGCAGTCGCGCCGCTCGATCTTCGCCTGGCCCGATGACCATCGCGTCCCCGAGCTGCGTCGACGACCTCGGCCTTCGCCAGCCGCTCCCTGTACGGGCGCAGGTCGAAGAACTCGAGCGGATCGGCCGAGCGGAGGTCGGCGTCGTCCTCGACGAACGTGCCGGCATCGGCGAGCTGGGCGATCCGCTCACGCGCCCGCAGCGGGAAGTGGTAGCCGCAGTGCGGGCAGACGCGCAACGTCCGCTCGAGCTCGTCGTCACGGTAGTGCGAGTTGCACACTCGGGCAGGTGTTCGGGCTGTCTGCCCGCCGTCCCTCTCGGGCGTGTCGCGATGCTCGACCGAGACGTCGATCCGGCTCGACATCGAGCGCCTATTCTACGGGCCTCCCGAGCGGCCCAGCCAGAACGAGGCGAATCCGGCTACAAGCCCGAGGGCAGCGCAGAGCCGCTCGAGAGGCCCGACGTTCCGCGGCTCGGCGACGAGGCCCGTGAAACCGGCTCCGACGAGCGGCTTCGCGGCGGCGATGCGGCGGAGAAGCGCCTCCGCGTCGGCCAGGACGAGCCCGCCTGGCTCGGGAATGAAGGCCGCGACGTCCTCGCCTGGATCGATACCGTCGACGTCGAACGCGACGTAGACCGCAGCCGACGCCGTCGAAGCGCCGTCGACGCCCTCCTCGTCGAGCGCCAGTCCGACCTCGTCGATGTAGGCGTCCTCGGGCGGGTCGAGGTTCCGCGAGCCGATCAGCGCCACGTCCGCCGGTGCCACCGCGCCGCCGTCGATCAGCATGCGGAGCAGCCATGCCCCACTCGTTGCCGCTCGGCGACCTCTCCGGCGTGTTGAGATCGCCGTGGGCGTCGATCCAGACGACGGCGAGTTCGCCCGTGACGCGCGACGAGACCCTCGACGGCCCCGATATGCGCGCAACAGCAGCCTCCGAGCACGACAGGGCGGCTGGGAAGGACCGCCGCGACGGCGCGGCTCTGCTCGGCGAGCGTCGCTGCTCGAGACGATCGGCGACCTCCGGATACTCGAGCGGCAGCCCTGCGGCCTCGGCCATCGCCTCACCGCCGCTGCCCCACGCGCCGGGGAACGCGGACAAGTCCGGCCGGAACGTCCGCCCGCAGGAGTGGCACTCGTACCCGCTCGCCGATCGCGACCGCAGTCAGCGTGCGGCAGTCAGGGCAGCGGGCCCGAAGCGCGACTCACCCCGCCGGCCCGGCAACCGGCCGACCCGCTCGCAGCTCCTTCTCGAAGATCACGGCGGTCCACCCCTTCCGCATGCCTGCGCGCTCGTAGAGCCGCGTCGCGCCCGTCGGGCTTTCGGTGTCCACGTCCAGGAAGACGGTGCGCTCACCGCGCTCGTAGAACTCGTGCGAATGCGCGCAACAGAAGCGCGAGGCCGATCCCGCGGCCCCGCCAGTCGGAACGGACGCCGAGCCAGCGCACGTACCCCTTGCCCATGGTCTTCCACGCACAATCGACGACGCCGGCGAGCTCTCCTCCGGCGTCAGCCACGAACCAGAGCGACGGATCGGCCTCCTCCGGCTCCACATGCTTCCGCCGCCACGTCTCGAAGTCCTCCGAGATCGCGTCCCAGTGGTCTCGGTGCAGACTCCTGGGTCGCCTCGTAGAAGGCGCGCTCGTCGCGGTCGAGCTCGACGGGGCGAATGGTCACTCCGGCCGGCCTGGGCGGCTCGACAGGCGGCTCTCGGAGATCCGCCACCATCTCTCGAAACCGGCGGGCGGCCCGGTAGCCCTCCGACTCGAGCAGGCCGACGGCCGCAGCGTTGTGCTCCAGGACGCCGTTGTAGAGCAGAACGCGCACGCCTTCCGGGTCGTCGTCGGCGAGCTCGCGGGCCCGCTGCTCCGTCAACCGGACGAGCGTCCGGCCGACACCGAGGCCCGTGAGCTCGGGATGTACGTAGCAATCGGCGCCCAGCCGCGCCGGCCGGTGGCGCAGGACGAAGCCGTAGCCCGCAGTCGCCCGTCCGACTTCGGCCTCGACAAGCCACGCGTCGCGGCTCGCAGTCGATCATGTCCCAGTCAGCGACGACGTCGCGCTCCGCTGTCTCGAGCTCATGTCCTCGGCGAGCGATGCGACCCGGATCAGCTCGGCCACCGCCGCGGCCTCGGACCGACGTGGTCGGCGAAGACGAAAGCCGGGAGGCGCGTTCACGGGACGAGCTCGTCGAGCGTGTCCGGTAGCTCGCTGAGGTCGGGAAGCTCTCGCGTCGGCTGCGGGCCGGCGTCTCGCCGAGCCGGTTGATCCAGACCGACGCGAGCCCGAGCTCGTTCGCGGGAGCGATGTCGTGGAACGAGGCTCGCCGCCACGTGGACGTGTCCCGCGCGGTCGGCGCCGGTTCGCGGAAGAACTCCTGCCAGTGGCCGTGGGCCGGCTTGTACGAGCCGATCTCGGACGCGACGACGCGCTCGTCGACCGCGACGCCGAGGTGGCCGAGCGAGGCCGTCCAGAAAGTCCGGATCGGTGTTCGAGAGCGGCGCCAGCCTCCAGCCGCGGCGAGCGCAGCTCGGCGAGGGCGGCGGTAACCTCGGGAAACGGCTGCCAACCGGCGCAGCGCGTCGGCGAGCGCGTCCTCGTCCGCGGCGCGAGCGGAAGCCTCTCCGCGCTCGGCGACCGCCGCGCAGGCGGCGGGCCAGTCACCTCCCGGTACGACGCGCTGGGCTGCTCGCGCTCGACGCTCCGGCTCGACTTCGTGGTACGCGCCGGAGCAGCGCCGCCGTCTCCCGGCTCGGCCACAGCCGCTCGAGCGTCCGCCGATTCCGCCGTCCCAGTCGATCAGCGTCCCGTAGACGTCGAACGTCGCCCAGCGTTCGCCACCGGCCGTCGCTACCCGCGGAACTTCTTGAAGACCAGGCAGGCGTTGTGGCCGCCGAACCCGAAGTTGTTCGACAGCACGATGCTCGACCGGTGTCTCGCGCGCCTCGTTCGGGATGTAGTCGAGGTCGCACTCGGGATCCGGGTACTCGTAGTTGATCGTCGGCGGCACCGATGTCACGCTGGCAGGCGAAGAGCGAGAGGATCGCCTTCGATCGCGCCGGAGGCGCCGAGACAGTGCCCGGTGGCGCCCTTCGTCGACGAGACGGGCGTCGCTCTTCGCCTTCTCCTCGCCGAGCGCGACCTTGATCACCCGTGTCTCGCTCGCGTCTCCGATCGGAGTAGAGGTGCCGTGGGCGTTGACGTAGTCGATGTCCTCCGGCCCGACGCCGGCGTCGCTCCATGGCCATGTGCATCGCGCGGGCCGGGTGGTGGCCGCTCGGATCGGGCTCGGTGATGTGCTGCGAGTCCGACGAGAGCCCGTAGCCGACGAACTCCGCCGTAGATCTTGGCGTCGCGCTTCTTCGCCTGCTCGAGCTCTTCCAGCACGAGCACCCCGGCTGCCTCGCCCATGACGAAACCGTCGCGCTCGGCGTCGAACGGCCGGCTCGCCCGCTCCGGGTCGTCGTTGCGCCGCGACAGCGCGCGCATCGCGCTGAAGCCGGCGATGCCGACCGGCGCGATACCGCACTCGCCCCCGCCCGCGAACATCACGTCCGCGCGGCCGAGCCGGATCTGGTCGAGCGCGGTGCCGATCGCCATGTTCGAGGCGGCGCAGGCCGTGCACTCCGAGGAGAGCGGGCCCGCGCGTGCCGAGCACGATCGACACCCACCCGGCGCCCATGTTCGGCAGCAGCGACGGGATCGAGAACGGCCCCACTCGGTCCGGGCCCTTGTCGATCAGGACCTTGTGGCAGTCCTGGAAGCTCTTCAGGCCGCCGATGCCGGTCGCGATGGACGCGCCGATCCGCTCGGCGTCCGCGGCCACGTCGATGCCCGAGTCACGCTGCGCCTGGATCGCGGCGGCGAGCACCATCTGCGTGAAGCGGTCCATCTTGCGTGAGCTCTTGACGTCGATCCAGTCCGTCGGGTCGAAGTCGCTTGACCTCGCACCCGAACGTGACCGGATACTCGCCGGGATCGAAGAGCGTGATCGGCGCCGGCGCCGCTCTTGCCGGCGACGATCTCCTGCCAGAACGCTCTCGGCGTCACTCCCGAGCGGCGTCAGCGCTCCGACACCCGTGACGACGACCCGCCGCCGGCCGTTGTCGCTCACCGTATCCTCCTTCCTCACATTCCCAGACCGCCGTCCACCTGGAGCACCGCTCCGGTGACGAACCGGGCCTCATCCGAGCAGAGAAAGCGTACACAACCGGCCACGTCCGCCGGATCGCCGAGACGGGCGAGCGGCGTGTCGTCCAGGATGAGCTGCTTGAGCTCCTCCGGGAGCACTGTCGTCAGCTCGGTCTCGATGTAGCCGGGGGCGACGGCGTTCACGCGCACCCCTCGGCTTCCGAGCTCCTTCGCGAGCGACTTCGTGAGGCCGACGATGCCGGCTTTGGAGGCCGCGTAGTTCGTCTGTCCGGCGTTGCCGTGTAGGCCGACGACACTCGTGAGCGTGACGATCGAGCCGCTCCGGCGCTTCAGCATGCCGCGCGCGACCGCCCGGCAGCAGTTGAAGACGCCGCGCAGATTCGTCTCGATGACGTCCGACCACTCCTCGTCGCGACATACGGATGATCAACGTGTCGCGGGTGACGCCGGCGTTGGCGACCAGGATGTCGAGCGGGCCGAGCTCGGACTTCGACGTGCTCCACGAGCGTCGCCACCTGCGCGGCGTCCGCGACATCCGCCTGCACTCGCGATCCCGCCGATCTCGGCCGCGACCGCTGTCGGCCGCGTCCGCACCCGACCGGTAGTTGATCGCGACGCGGGCGCCCGCCCCGGCGAGCTCCCGCGAGACGGCGGCGCCGATCCCGCGAGCTCCTCCGGTCACGAGGGCGACCTTGCCGTCGAGCGAGAGAAGCCGAGCTCGAGGCTCAGCGTCAGCGGAAAGCACCTCCTCGAGCTTGGCGAGCGACGCGGGGTCGCCCACCGAGTAGGTCGAGAGCGATCGCTCGCAGCGCCGCACGAGACCGGCGAGCACCTGCCCCGGCCCGACCTCGACGAGCATGGGTGACGCCGCGGCCGGACGAGCTCTGCGACAGCCTGCGTGAAGCGAACCGGCGCCGTGAGCTGCTCGAGGAGCAACCCGGGTAACGCTCCGATCGGCTCGACGCGGGCGGTCACCGTCGAAAGGAACGGAACCTCGGGCTCGCTCCACGCTCGACACGGCTCCAGCGCCGGGCGCAACCGCGCGGCTGCCGACGCCACGAGCGGGCTGTGGAAGGCGCCCGGGACGCGGAGCCTGATCGTTCGTCGAGCTCCCGCCGCCGTCGCCCGTTCCGATCAGCCGTCCACCGAGCGCTCGGAGCTGGAGACGACGAGCTGACCCGGGCAGTTGTAGTTCGCGGGCCACACGTCCTCGATACCGGCGCAGAGCTCTTCCACGACTGCGTCCTCGAGCCCGATGATCGCAGTCATGGCACCAGGCTGCTCGTCGCGGCGGCGGCGGTCGCGAGCCCCCGCTCGCGCACGAGCGCGACCGCATCGCCGGTCCGCCAGCGCTCCGCAGGCCGCCAGGGCCGAGTACTCGCCGACGGAATGCCCGACGACGACGTCGGGACGAACGCCGGCTCGCCTCGACCGCGCGCAGGCAGGCGATCGATGTCGCCACGAGCGCCGGCTGCTGCATCTCCGTCTCGGTCAGCTCCTCGATCGGCCCCTCGAAGCAGAGCCGCTCGAGATCGAGCCCGGTCGCCTCGCACGCTTCGCGGTAGACCGCGCTCGCCTCGGTCGAGCGTCTCCGCGAAGGCGCGGCCCATGCCGACCTCGTGGGAGCCCTGGCCGGGGAAGCAGAACGCGACCTTCACGCGCCGCCGCCTTCCTGCGTCCAGCGGAGGAGCGCCGAGCCCCACGTGAGCCCTGCCCCGACGGCGGTCATGAGCACGGTGTCGCCCGGCTGAGCCGGCCTCGGCCTGGTCGCGTCGGTCAGCGCGAGCGGAATCGAGGCGCTCGACGTGTTCCCGTAGCGCTCGATGTTCACGAGCACGACCTTCTCCGGCGGGATTCCGAGGCGCCGGGCGGTCGTGTCGATGATCCGGCGGTTCGACTGATGGGGCGACGTAATGGTCGACGTCGGCCACGGTCAGCCCGCAGGCCTCCAGGAGTCGCGCCACCGAGTCGGCGGTCACGCGGGTCGAGAAGCGGTAGATGGCCTGGCCGTTCATGCTCGTCGTGTGCAGTCCCGCGGCGACGGTCTCGGCCGAGGCCGGACGCCGGAGCCGCCTGCCGGCAGAAGGATGTCAGAGGCGCCCGCTCCGTCGGCGCCGAGCTCGAAGCCGAGGAAGCCGCCGTCGCGGACGGGCTCGACGACGACGGCGGCGGCGCCGTCGGCGAAGAGAATCGCAGTGTCCCGATCGCCCCAGTCGACGAAGCGCGACAGCACCTCGGCGCCGATCACGAGTGCGCGGCGCGCGAGCCCTGACGGCGACCGCCGCCTAGGCCTGTGCCGTGGCGTAGACGAAGCCGGTCGAGGCCGCCGAGAGGTCGTAGGCCGCCGCCGGGGTTGCTCCGATCGCGTCGGCGACGAGTCGACGCCGTGGCCGGAAAGAGCATGTCCGGCGTGGCGGTTGCGACGATGACGAGATCGATCTCCGCGCGGAGCTACGGCCGGCCCGCTCGAGGGCCTGCGCGCGGCCGGGACTGCCAGGTCGCTCGCCGCCTGCGTCCGGAGCCGGCGATGCGCCGCTCCCGGACGCCGCGAGCGCTCGACGATCCAGTCCGCCGTGACGCCGAGCGGCACGCCGACCTCCCCGCTGCCGAGCACGCGCTCCGGGAGGTAGGCGCCGACGCCGGTGATCCCGATCGCGGGATCGCCCGCGCGCGGAAGCGCGATCACCCGGTCGGCTTCGACTCGCGAAGGTGAGCGTTCCGCGGACGGCGAGCTCGCCGTCCACGCTGGCCCGAGCCTTGCCCTTGCCGACCGGTCCCCGGACGCGCCTCGAGGACGCAGACGAGCTCGAGCTCGTCTCCGGGCCGCACGATCCGCTTGAAGCGCACGTCCTCGATGCCGCCGAAGAGCACGAGCTTGCCGCGGTTCTCCTCCTCGGAGAGCACCGCGACGGCTCCGGCCTGAGCCAGCGCCTCGACGATCAGCACGCCCGGCATGATCGGATTCCCGGGGAAGTGACCGGCGAGGTACCACTCGTCCTCGCGGACCCGCTTGCGCGCCACGACCCTGGCGCCGGGCTCGATCTCGACCACCTCGTCGAGCAGCAGGAACGGATCCCGGTGGGGGATGATCGCCTCGATCTCCGCCCGGCTCAGCGCCGTCACGCAGGCGGTTGCTCCTGCAGCTTCGCCCGCAGGCCCTTGCGGGCCCGATGCACGTACGACTTCGCGGTGCCGGCCGGGATGCGCACGAGCGGCTGGCGATCTCGTCGTACGGAGAGCCCGAGCGCGTCGCGCAAGCAGCACGACTCGCCGCTGGTCGGCCGTGAGCCGCGAGAGGCCCTGTGCGAGCTCGCGGCGGAGATCCGCGAGCACGGCGAGGCGCGACGGGTCGCTGCTCGTCGTCCGCGCGCACGTCCTCGTCCGGCAGCGCCTCGCCGCGGCGTAGCCTCTGGCGCTCCGCCAGGTCGCGGCAGGTGTTGACGACGAGCCGGTGGAGCCACGTCGAGAACTGGCGACTCGCCGCGGAACTGCCGCAGCCGGGTCGACACCTTGAGCAGCGACTCCTGGGCCGCGTCGCGCGCGTCCTCGACGTCGGCGAGCAGCTGCGCCGCGAGCCTGGAGACTCGCGCCGAGTAGCGCTCGACGAGCGTCTCGAGGCGCGGCCGTCGCCCGTCGTTGGCCCGTCGCACGAGATCGGCGTCGGAGAGCCGTGCGTACAGCGACGCGAGCCGCCCGGGAGCGAGCGGCGAGACGTCGACGCTGCGGCCTGTTCCATCGCCAGTCTAGTAGTGTAGCGCACGCTCCCAGGATGACGGAACGACGCTAACGCCGGACCGCGTGCGTGCCCGCTGCTACGCGGCCGCTTCGGAGTCCCGTACGTGTACGCAGCCGGCGTGCTCCTCGACGCAGCGTCTCCTCCCGCGACGCGCCCGAGGGCGCCGTCGCGGTCTGCGAGGAGCAGACAGCGGGACGCGGACGGCTGGGGCGCAGCTGGCAGGCGCCGGCCGGGACGGCGATTCTCTGCTCGATCGTGCTTCGGCCGCCGGCGTCGCACGAGGGTCCGCCGAGCTGTCGCTCGTCGCCGGTGTCGCGGTCGCGGAGACGGTCGAGCGCGCGACGGGCCGCTCGGCTCCGCGTGAAGTGGCCGAACGACGTGCTGCTCGACGGCCGTAAGGTCGCCGGGATCCTCGCCGAGGGCCGGAGCGACGGCGTCGTGCTCGGCATCGGCTTGAACGTCAACCAGGCCGAGAGCGAGCTGCCCGAGCCGCTCGGGAACGCGGCCGGGGTCGCTCTTCACGGCCGACGGCGCCCGTCGGGAACGTGCGCCGCTGCTCGCCGAGCTCCTCGCCGCTCTCGAGCGTCGCCTACGGCCGCTGGCTCGAGCAGGGTCTGGCGGCGCTTCGCGCCGGAGCTCGCGCGCCGCGACGCGCTGCGCGGCCGCGAGCTCGAGATCGACGGCCTGCGCGGCGTCGGCGGCCGGCATCGCCGCGGGCGGCGAGCTCGTGCTCGAGACCGCCGCCGGCCGGCGCCTCGTCACGCTCGGGCGAGGTGATCCTCGACGCCCTCCGACCGGCACGGCCGGATGAGATCCGGCCCTACAGACCGGTGCGTTGACGATCACCTCGGCGTCGGCGCGCTACGCTTTCGGCGAGGCCTTGATCTCGTGCTACTGCGCGCGCTTCTCCTGCTCGTCGTCTCCCTCGGGGCTGTGCTCGTGCTTGCCGCGACCGGCGTTTGCCCAGGAGGAGCGCCCGCGCGTGCTCGCCGTCGAGTTCGAGAACGACGTCAACCCCGTCACCGCGGACTACGTCGTCGACGCAGATCGAGCGATGCAGAAGAGGGCGGCTACGACGCGGTCGTCATCCTGCTCGACACGCCCGGCGGTCTCTCCGAGGCGATGCGGGACATCTACCAGCGCATGCTCGCCTCGCCGCTTCCGGTGATCGTCTACGTCTCGCCCGACGGCGCGCGAGCGGCCTCGGCCGGCGTCTGGATCGTGCAGGCGGCCGACGTCGCCGCGATGGCACCGCAGACGAATCATCGGCTCCTCGACGCCGATCTGCGGTGGGCGGCGAGGACATCCAGGAGGATCTGCGCCGAAGAAGGTCGTCAACGACGCGGTCGCGTCCCTCAAGAGCGCTCGCGGAGAGCCACGGGCGCAACGTCGAGTGGGTGGAGCAGGCCGTGACGGCAGGCGTCGAACCTGACGGCCACGGAGGCGCTCGAGCAGAACGTCGATCGACGTGGTCGCGCCCGACCTCCCGACGCTGCTCGAACGAGATCGACGGGCAGACGACGAAGGGCTCGAAGAGCGATCGTCCTCGATACGGCCGACGCCGAGGTCACGACCGTCGAGATGTCGGTCTGTGGAAGCGGATCCTCGACACGATCATCGACCCGAACATCATCACGCTGCTGCTCTCGCTCGGCGTTCTCGCGATCACCGTCGAGCTCTTCAACCCGGGCCTGATCTTCCCGGCCGCGTTCGGCGTCGATCGCGCTGATCATCGGCCTCTTCGGCCTCCAGGTGCTTCCGTTCAGCTGGGCCGGCGTGCTGCTCATGCTCGTCGCGTTCGGGTTCTTCATCGCCGAGGCGTTCATCACGAGCCACGGCGCGCTCGCGGTGGCCGGTGCAGTCGGCCTTCGTCTTCGGCGCGCTCCTGCTCTTCGACCCGGCCGGCGACGTCCTACCAGGTCTCGCTCCCGGTCGCGATCGCGATCGCCGCCGTCTTCGTCGCTGCTGGTCGGCTTCGCGCTCACGAAGGCGCTGGCCGTCCGCAAGCGACCGCCGCGCACGGGCAGCGACGAGCTCCTCGGCGCAGATCGGCGTGGTTCGCGAGAGCTCTCGCCCCCGAGGGGCTCGTCTTCGTCCACGGCGAGCTCTGGCGGGCGCGGTCGACGCGACGGGGAGACGGTCGCGGCCGGGAGACGCCCGTGAAGGTGGAGGCCGCTCGCCGAGGGTCTCGTGCTCGAGGTCGTCCTCGCGGGCGACGATGCTCCGCCGGAACTCGCGCGTCCATTGTCTCCGTCCGGCGAACGAAAGCTCTAGGAAGGAGCGACATGACCGGTGCGACTCGTCGCGATCGTCGTCGTCGTCATCCTCGTCCTGCTCCTGATCGCGGCGCTCCGTACGAGTCGCGCGGGAGTACGAGCGCGGCGTCGTCTTCCGCCTCGGCCGGCTCCTGACGCCGCCCAAGGGCCCGGGCCTCTTCTTCCTGATCCCGATCATCGACAAGATGGTGCGGGTCGACCTGCGGACGGTGACGCTGAACGTGCCGCCCCAGGAGGTGATCACGAAGGACAACGTCCCGGTCCGGGTGAACGCGGTCGCCTACTTCCGGATCATCGAGCCGTCCGCGAACGCGATCGTGCAGGTCGAGAACTTCATGGTCGCGACGTCGCAGATCGCCCAGACGACGCTGCGGAACGTGCTCGGCCAGCACCAGCTCGACGAGCTGCTCTCGGAGCGCGACAAGATCAACGCGATCCTGCAGCAGATCATCGACGAGGCCACCTCGCCGTGGGGGGTCAAGGTCTCGATCGTCGAGGTCAAGGACGTCGAGATCCCGACCGGCATGCAGCGCGCGATGGCGCGACAGGCCGAGGCCGAGCGCGAGCGGCGCGGCAAGGTCATCGCCGCCGAGGGCGAGTTCCAGGCCTCCGAGCGGCTGAAGGACGCGGCGAACGTGATCAGCCTCAACCCGACCGCGCTCCAGCTTCGCTTCCTCCAGACGATGCTCGAGATCGAGCTCCGAGCGGCTCGTCGACGATGATCCTGCCGATCCCGATCGACATCTATCAGGCCGTTCCTCGAGAAGCAGCAGCCGACGTCCGGACGGCCGCAGCCGCCGCAAGCCGTCCTGACGCTGCCCGAGCCCGGAGCTGCGCGTCGACCCGCTCTCGGGCAGCCACGTCGTCGATCGCGCCGGGCCGCGGCCGGCGGCCCGGGTGTCGCCGCTGCCGCCGCGGACGACGCCGGGGACGAGGCAGCGTGCCCGTTCTGCGAGGGTCACGAGAGCGAGACGCCGCCCGAGACGCTCGCCCTCGGCCGAGCACGGCCGGCGAGGCCGACACGCCCGGCTGGCAGGTCCGCGTCGTGCCGAACCTGTACCCGCTGTTCTCGAGCGGCAGGCAACGGCGCGAACGACACCACCGTTCGAGACGGGCCCTGCCTCGGCCGCCACGAGGTCGTCGTCCACACGCCACGCCACGTCCGCTCGCTCGCCGATCTCACCGAAGCCGAGCTCGAGGCGCGTTGCGACCGCCTGGCGGCTGCGGGCGGAGTCCGCGCGCGCTGCCGGTTTCGCACCATGCTCGCATTCGTCAACGAGGGCCGCGCCGCCGGCGCGAGCCGGCCGCACACCCACTCCCAGCTCGTCTGGTTTGCCGGAGCCGCCCCCGGCTTTCGCGAGCCGAAGCGTCCGGTGCGGAACTGCCGGGTTTGCGAGCTCCTGGCCCTCGAGCGGGCAGCTGGCGGACGGGTCGTGCTCGAGCGCGACGGCGTGATCTGTCTTTGCCCGTTTGCGAGCAGAGCGCCCTACGAGCTTCTCGTCGCGCCGCTCGCCTGCGAGCATGACGCGTTCGCAAGCCCCCGCCTCGCCGACGCGCTCGCGATCGCGGCCGAAGCCGTCCGGCGACTCCACGCGGTCGCAGGAGGGGTCCCGCTCAACGCGTGGCTACTCTCGGCGCCGTTCGGAGCAGAGGCGCCGCACTGGAGGCTCGTGATCGCCCCGCGCCTGACGATCGCCGCGGGGCTGGAGCTCGGCGCCGGCATCGGCGTCAACACCCTGCCGCCGGAAGAGGCGGCGGCCGGCCTGCGGGCCGCCGGCTGACCCGCCCTACTCGGCCTCGTCGGCCTCGTCGGCCTCGTCCGGCTCGTCGGCGTCCGGCTCGAAGTCGGCGTCGAGCTCGTCTGTGACCGCGCCGTTCGTGCTGTCGACCCCGCCGTCGACTAAGGCAGCCGCGAGGGCTTCGCCCTCTTCCCCGTTCGGCTCGCCCTCGACCACCGGCGCGAGCGTCGAGACCTGCTCGTCGCCGCGCAACCGCATCACGATCACGCCCTGCGTCGAGCGCCCGAGCCGCTTGACCTCCTCGACCGGCATCCGGATCACCGTGCCGCCGGTCGAGATCAGCATCACCTGCATACCCGTCCCGCACCATGCGCGCGCCGGCGAGCTGGCCCTTTGCCTCCGTCAGCTGGACGGTCTTCACGCCGAGGCCGCCACGACCCTTGCGCGGGTAATCCTCGACCCGCGTGCGCTTGCCGTAGCCGTTCTCGGTGACGACGAGGAGATCGGCGCCGGCCTCTGCGATGGCGACGGCAGATCACCTCGTCTCCCTGGCGCAGGCGCATGCCCTGGACGCCCGATGTGTCGCGCCCCATCGAGCGCACATCCCGCTCGGAGAAGCGGATCGCCTGGCCCTTGCGCGACACGAGCAGGACGTCGTCGTCGCCCGACGAGTGGCGCACGCCGACGAGCTCGTCGCCGTCGCGCATCCTGATCGCGATGATGCCGTCCGCCTTGAGCGGAGTGTTGTAGGCGCCGAACTCCGTCTTCTTGACGATCCCGTTCTTCGTCGCGAAGAACAGGTACTTCGCCTCCTCGAAGTTGCGGGTCTGAACGACGGCCCGCACCTGCTCGTCCTGGCGAAACGGCAGCAGATTGACGATCGCGCGGCCCTTGGACTGGCGCGAGCCGAGCGGCAGCTCGTGCACCTTGAGCCGGTAGACCTTCCCGACCGACGTGAAGAAGAGCAGGTAGTCGTGCGTCGAGGCGACGAAGAGGTGCTCGATGTAGTCGTCGTCCTTGAGATCCATGCCCATGACGCCGATGCCGCCCCGGCGCTGCTCCCGGTAGGCCGTCACGGGGAGCCGCTTGATGTAGCCCGAGCGCGTGATCGCGATGACCATGTCCTCCTCGGCGATCAGGTCCTCGAGCTCGAACTCCTCCTCGGCGGCGACGATCTCGGTGCGGCGATCGTCGTCGCGGCCGTAGATCCCCTTGAGCTCGAGCAGCTCCTCGCGGATCAGCCCGTCGATCCGTGCCTCGTCCGAGAGGATCGCCCGCAGCTCGGCGATCCGCTCCTGCAGATCCGCGTACTCGTCCTGGATCTGCTTGCGCTCGAGCGCGGTGAGCCGCGCGAGCCGCAGGTCGAGGATCGCCTGCGCCTGCATCTCGGAGAGCTCGAACTGCTCGATCAGCCCCTTGCGAGCCTCCTCGACGTCCTGCGAAGCCCGGATCAGGGCGATGACCGCGTCGAGGTTGTCGAGCGCGATCAGGTAGCCCTCGAGGATGTGCGCGCGGTGCTCGGCCTGGCGCAGCTCGTACTTCGAGCGGCGCGTGACGACCTCGCGCTGGTAGTCGAGGTAGTAGCGAACGAGCTCGAGCAGCGACAGCGTCCGCGGGACGCCCTCGACGAGCGCGACCGCGTTGTAGCCGAACGTCGTCTGGAGCGCTGTGTGCTTGAAGAGCTTGTTGAGCACGACCTGCGGGATCGCGTCGCGCTTGAGCTCGATCTGGATCCGCATCCCCGACTTGTCGGAGTGATCCTGGATGTCGGAGATCTCGGTCAGCACCTTGTCGTTCACGAGGTCGGCGATCTTCCTGATGACGCCCGTGTCACCGCCCTTCTTCACCCCGTACGGAAGCTCCGAGACGATGATCGCCGACTTGCCGCCGCGCAGCTCCTCGACGTGCGCGCGGGCGCGCATGACGATCCGGCCGCGGCCGGAGCGATACGCGTCGCGGATACCCGCCGGCCGACGATGATCCCGCCCGTCGGGAAGTCGGGCCCCTTGACGATCTTCCCGAGACGCTCGACGTCGATCGTCGGGTCGTCGATCATCGCGACGATCCCGTCCACGACCTCGCCGAGATGGTGCGGCGGGATGTTCGTCGCCATCCCGACCGCGATCCCCGACGAGCCGTTGACGAGCAGGTTGGGGAACCGCGACGGCAGCACGGTCGGCTCCCGGCGCGACTCGTCGTAGTTCGGCTGGAAGTCGACCGTGTCGGCGTCGATGTCGCGGAGCAGCTCCGTCGCCATCCGTGCCAGGCGACACTCCGTGTACCGCATGGCGGCCGGCGGGTCGTCGTCGATGTTCCCGAAGTTGCCCTGGCCGTCGACGAGCGGGTAGCGCAGCGAGAAGGGCTGCGCGAGGCGGACGAGCGTGTCGTAGATCGCCTGATCGCCGTGCGGGTGGTACGAGCCCATCACGTCGCCGACCACGCGTGCGCACTTGAGCCGCGGCCGGTTCGGCTGCAGCCCGGCCTCGTTCATCGCGTAGAGCACGCGCCGGTGCACCGGCTTCAGCCCGTCGCGGACGTCCGGGAGCGCCCGCGCGACGATCACGCTCATCGCGTAGTCGAGGAAGCTCGAGCGCATCTCCTGCTCGAGCTCGCGAGGCTCGATGCGGCCCGGCCCGAGCGCGCCGGTGTCGACCTCAGACATCGCCGCTCGTTCCGGCCAGTGGGCCGATAGCCCGCCCCTGCGTCCGGCGCCGGTCGCCTGAGCGGCCGGATCTCATCCGGCCCGCGGCTCAGACATCAAGGAACCTCACGTCCGTCGCGTTCTGCTCGATGAACTCACGGCGTGGCTCGACCTGGTCGCCCATCAGCATCGAGAAGACCCGGTCGGCGCCCGCCGCGTCCTCGACCTCGACGCGGATCAGCACCCGGTTCGCCGGATTCATCGTCGTCTCCCACAGCTCGTCGGCGTCCATCTCGCCGAGACCCTTGAAACGGCTGACCTGCATGCCCGTCCTTGGCGAGGTCGAGCGCGCGGTCCGCGGAGCTGCTCGAACGTCTCGGCGTGCGCGCTCTTCTTTCCGAGCGCCAGCGAGAAGGGCGGCGCGCCGACGATCTCGACCAGGCGCGCATAGGTCTTGCGGAGGTTCGCGTAGACGGGCGAGGAGAGCAGCGCGGAGGGCACGCGTGACGTGGTTGGCGGCGCTCGTCGCGCGCTCGATGACCCGGACGCGCGCCTCCTCGTCGGTCTCGTGCACGACGCTGACGTCGTAGCCGTTCGCGTCGACCGAGGCGAGCGCGGCGCCGATCTCGCCGGGTGTCGCGGCGTCCGTCTCGACCAGCCGGTGCGCCACGACGAAGCTCGACGGTGCAGCTCCCGAAGTCGGCCCGCAGCCGCGAAGCCCAGCCGTCGAACTCGTGCAGAGCCCGCGCGAACGCGGCGTAGCGAGCCTCGGTGAGCTTCTGCGTCTGGCCGGCCCGGTCGGTCACCTCCAGGTCCTTGACCCGCTCGCGAACGAGGAGCTCCTCGAACTGCGACTCCTTCTCGACGTACTGCTGACGACCGCCGAGCTTCACGCGGTAGAGGGGCGGCACCGCGATGTAGACGTGGCCGCGCTCGACGAGCTCCTGCATCTGCCGGTAGAGGAAGGTCAGGATCAGCGTGCGGATGTGCGAGCCGTCCACGTCGGCGTCCGTCATGACGATCACGCGGTGGTAGCGGAGCTTCGCGATGTCGAACTCGTCGCCGATCCCGGTGCCGATCGCCGTGACGATCGCCTGGATCTCCTCGTTCGAGAGCACCTTGTTGATCCGGTTCTTCTCGGCGTTGATCACCTTGCCGCGCAGCGGCAGGATCGCCTGGTAGGCGCGGTCGCGAGCGTCCTTGGCCGAGCCGCCGGCCGAGTTGCCCTCGACGAGATACAGCTCGGTGACCTCCGGGTCGTTGATCTGGCAGTCGGCGAGCTTCCCCGGCAGCGACGTGTTCTCGAGCGCGCTCTTGCGACGTGTCAGCTCGCGGGCCTTCCGTGCTGCCTCGCGCGCCCGGGCCGCGGAGACCGCCTTCGTGATGATCTGCCGCGCATCGGAGGGGTTCTCCTCGAGGAACTCGGCGAGCTTCTGGTTGACGATCTGCTCGACGAGACCGCGGATCCACGGGTTGCCGAGCTTCGTCTTCGTCTGCCCCTCGAACTGCGGGTCGCGCAGCTTGACCGAGATCACCGCGGCAAGACCCTCGCGGACGTCGTCGCCCTCGAGGTTCGTCTCCTTCTCCTTGAGCAGGCCCTTGTCGCGCGCGTACTTGTTGAGCGTTCCCGTGAGCGCGCCCTTGAAGCCGGAGAGGTGGGAGCCGCCCTCGTGCGTGTTGATGTTGTTCGCGAACGAGAACACCGACTCCACGTACGACGTGTTCCACTGCATGGCCACCTCGACGTGGCCGTGGTCGGTCTCGCCCTCGAAGTAGACGACGTGCTTGTGAACGGGGTCCTTGGCCTCGTTGACGTACTTGACGAAGTCGCGGATCCCGCCGTCGTAGTGGAACTCCTGCCGGTCCTCGCCCTCGCGCTCGTCGACGAGCGCGATCCGCAAGTCCACGGGTCAGGAACGCGGTCTCTCGCAGGCGCTGCGTCAGGATCTCCTTCGACCACTCGAGCTCCTCGAAGATCTCGCGCGTCGGGAAGGAAGCTGATCGTCGTGCCCGTCTCCTCACCGCCTATCGCCGCGAGCTCCGCCCACCACCTCGAGCTCGGTCGTGGGATTGCCGCGCGCGAACTCCTGGCGCCAGACCTTCCCGTCTCGCTTCACCTCGACGACGAGCCACTCCGACAGCGCGTTGACGACCGAGACGCCGACGCCGTGCAGCCCGCCGGACACCTTGTAGCCGTCGCCGCCGAACTTTCCGCCGGCGTGAAGCTTCGTCAGCACGACCGTCACGGCCGGCAGACCCTGGTCGGCCATGACGTCGACGGGGATGCCCGAGCCGTCGTCCGAGACCGTGACCGAGTTGTCGGGGTGCAGCACGACCTCGACCTGGTCGCAACGGTCTGCGAGGGCCTCGTCCACGGAGTTGTCGACCACCTCGAACACGAGGTGGTGGAGACCGCGCGAGCCGGTCGAGCCGATGTACATGCCGGGCCGAAGCCGCACCGGCTCGAGGCCCTCGAGGACCGTGATGTCCTTGGCGGTATAGCTTGATTGACTCATGAGGAGATCCGCCAAAATCCCTGCAAATTGCAGGAAACTCTATGCCCTCTTAGTGTATCAGACGGGGCGGTCGAGCCCGCCGGCACGCGACCGGCGCAAGAGAGAGCTCAGCGGCCCGTTCGGCGGCTGCCCGAAGGGCCGGATTCTCGATGGCGAGCGCCATCTCGCGCGCACGGCTGTGCTCGCCCGCCGTCGGGCCGTCCGCAAGTTGCTCCACCTTCGGCGCACTTTCGCGACCCCGCTCCGGCACGGCGCCGACGGTGAAGCGGAGCCGGGCCGGCGCGAGCTCGCCGAGCTGCCCGCGGATCGTCGCCTCGAGCTGGGTGAGCTCCTGAGCCCACGCGCTGGACGACACGTGAACGACCACCGTTCCGTCGCGAGCCTGTCTCGCGGGCCAGGCGTTCGCAGCGACGAGCGTCCCAACGGCTGACGGCCACCGCGCAAGCAGATCGGCGAGGGAGGCCGAGCCGTCCCGGGGCCCCAGACGCCCCAGCTCGCGGCGCACCTCGTCTGCGAGCGGGCCGGGCAGCCGGTAGCGGGCGACGCTCATCGTTGCCTGGCGGTCCCGGCGGCCACCTCGATCACCTGTGCCGGCGCAGGAACGTCGGCCGGCAACGGCCCGCTCGGTCGTCGAGGTGACGAGCACCTGGCAGCCCGGCCGGCACGCTGTCGAGGAGAGCCCTGCGGCGGCCGTCGTCGAGCTCGCTCAGAACGTCGTCGAGCAGGAGCAGGGGCGGGCTCGGCACGCTCGTTCGACAGCGCGCGCAACTCCGCCAGGAGCAGAGCAAGCATGGCGACCCGCTGCTGGCCTTGCGACCCGTAGACGCGGAGCTCCGTCCCGGCGGCCGTCAGCTCGACGTCCTGCAGATGCGGCCCGATGCCTGTCGTTCCCCGCTCGACATCCCGCTCCAGACGTTCTTCCAGCGCGTCGACCGTCACCTCGCTCGCCGGATAGCGAAGATCTGCGGCCGCGAGGCCGAGCCCCTCGGCCTCCTCCGAGAACCGGGGCGCGATCAAGGCGACGGTCTCGCCTCGGGCCCGCTCGAGATCGTCGCCCAGCCGCGCAACCGCATCCGTCCACGGGCCGAGTGCATCACGCTCGAGGAGCCCGGCGCGTACGCGCCGCAGCGCCGCGTTGCGCTGGGCGAGAGCCGCCCCGTACTCGGCAGGCAGGGCGGCCTTGGAAGGGGACAGCCGGCCGATCATCCGGTCGAGATAGCGACGGCGGATCGCCGGGCTCCCCTTCACGACGGCAAGCCGGTCAGGGGTGAAGACGAGCACCGAGAGACGGCGGCGCAGCTCGTCGTGACTCCGGACCGCTGCGCCGTCGAGCGTCGATTTGCTTCGTGCCCCCTCGGCCGACGGTGATCTGCGTCGCGAACGGCGTCGCCTCGCGAACGAGCCCCCTCAGCTCGACCCGGGCAGTGTCGGCCCCGAAACGGACGACGCCGGCATCCCGTCCGCGTCCGAAACGAGAACCCCTGCGAGCCCAGATGGATCCCCTCGAGCAGGTTCGTCTTACCGGCGCCGTTCGGGCCGACGACGAGCACGAGCCCCTGGGCGAGCTCGAGCTCCTGGCGTCCGTACGACCGGAAGTCGTGCAGCCGCACGTGCGACACCAACAAGACCTCTAGCCGGCGAGGCGGATCGGCATGATGAGGTACCAGAAGTCCTCACCTGCGCCGCTGATGAGCCCGGGCCGCAGCGGCGTGATGAGCCGCAGTCGCACCTGGTCTTCATCGACTGACTCGAGCCCCTCCCGGAGAAAGTCCGGGTTGAACCCGATCTCCAGCACATCGCCGGTGTACGGAATCGCCAGTGACTCCGTCGCCTCGCCGACATCCTGGGACTGCGCCTGGATCGTGAGCTCGCCTTCCTCGAACCGCAGCCGGAGCGGCGCGTTGCGCTGGGCCATCACGCTGACACGCCGCACCGCGTCGAGCAACTCCTCGCGCGGGACGTTGATCTCGGCCTCGAAGCTCTCCGGCCGCAGCTGGCGGAAGTTCGGAAACTGCCCGTCGATCCGTCGTGCGGTGAGGACGACGCCCTCGATGTCGAACACCACCTGGTTCTCCTGGACTCCGATGCCGATCTCGTCGGCGGTCGCCCCCTGCCCGATACGGACGAGCTCGCCGAGCGCCCTGGCGGGCACGATCGCCTCGAAGCTCGCGGCCGAGCTCCTGCTCGAGCGCGGTCTCCTTCACCGCGAGCCGGTACGAGTCGGTGGCCGCCATGACGATGCCGGCGCCTTCCAGCCGAACGAGGATCCCGGTCAGGACCGGCCGCGACTCGTCACGCGATGCAGCACGGCGCACCTTCGCGATCGTGTCGAGTAGCGCCTCGCCGTGAAACGGAGACAAGCGTCGACGGCTCGACCTCCGGCAGCCGCGGGAAGTCGTCCGCCCGATACGTGTTCAGCCGGTACGAGCCGCTGCCGCACGTCAGCTCGAGCGTCGCCGCGTCAGCCTCGTGCGTGAGGACAACGTCACCCGGAGGCAGAAGCCGAACGATGTCGACGAGGAGACGTCCCGGCACGACGACGCTTCCTTCTCCCTCGATGTCGGCGTCGAGACTTGCGCGCAGCGACATCTCCATGTCGGTAGCCGCGACGGTCGAGGCGTCCTTCGTCGGCCCGGAGGAGGATCCCGGCCAGGATCTGCACGGAGATGCGTGCCGAGACGGCACGTCCGACGAGACCGAGAGCCCGGGCGAGCTCGTCACGAGACGCGACGATCTTCATGGAAGCGGAGGGAGGGGCTTCAACGGTCATCTCTAGGCTATGAGAAAAAGATCGTCGTAGTCATAGGTAGTGTGGATTGCGGGGAGGACGGTCGCATGGTCGGCCGTTGGGCGTCGTTGCCTGTGGAGCTTCTCGGTGGACAAGCACGGGATCTCAACAGGCACGAGCGAAGCGAGCAAGGCTTGTCCCCAGGTTCTCACCCGGCTTGCTTGATTCGCGCTGTGAGTTCCTGGACGAGGTTGTAGACGCCTCGGTCCTCGCGAATCAGCTTCGTGATGTTCGAGGTTGCGTTGATGACGGTCGTGTGGTCGCGACCTCCGAAGTGATGCCCGATCTTCGGGAAGCGAGCTGTCGGTCAGCTCTCTGCAGAGGTACATGGCGACGTGGCGCGGGTAGACGACCGAGCGCGATCGCCGCTGGCCGACGAGCTCCTGGAGCGAGATGGCGAACCGCTCCGACACGACCTCCTGGATGCGCTCGATCGAGATCTCCGGCGCCTCGCCCTGTGGGAAGACGTCCTTGAGCACCTCCTGGGCGAGCTCGACCGTCATTGCCCGCCCGGTGAGCGACGAGAAGGCCACGACACGCGTCAGCGCGCCCTCGAGCTCGCGGATGTTGCTCGACACCCGTCCCGCGATGAACGTGAGCACCTGGGCGTCGGGAACCGGGATGCGATCCGTGGCGACCTTCTTGCGGAGAATCGCGATTCGCGTCTCGAGGTCCGGCGGCTGGATGTCGACGATGAGCCCCCACTCGAAGCGCGAGCGCAGCCGCTCCTCGAGCGTTGCGATGTCCCGCGGAGGGCGGTCTGACGAGAGGATGATCTGGCGCTCCGCTTCGTAGAGCGTGTTGAAGGTGTGGAAGAACTCCTCCTGGATCCGCTCCTTGTGCTCGAGGAACTGGATGTCGTCGACGAGCAGCACGTCGTACCCGCGGTAGCGCTGCTTGAAGGCCTCGACTCGCTTCTCCCGGATCGAGTTGATGAAGTCGTTCGTCAGCGTCTCGCTCGTGACGTAGCGCACCGAGAGGCGGGAGGAGTGTTCCGAGGACACGTAGCCGGCGATCGCCTGGAGCAGGTGCGTCTTGCCGAGCCCGTTCCGCCGTAGACGAAGAGCGGGTTGTAGGCCTGCGCCCGGGCTCCTCCGCGACGGCGAGCGCGGCCGCGTGGGCGAAACGGTTCGACGAGCCGATGACGAACGTGTCGAACGTGTACCTGACGTTCAGCCCTTCGACGCGCGGGGCCGGCTGCTGGGCGGCGGGTCGGGTCGACCTGCTCGCTGACGAGCGACGCGCACGCGGCCCGAGGGCCCGAGCAGATCTCGCGCGGCCGAGCCGATGAGATCGGCGAAGTGCCCGTCGATCCAGCTGCGGGTGAAGTCGTTCGGAACCTCGAGAGTGAGCTCGTCCTGCTCGACGCTCGCGGGCGCGGATGTCGCCGAACCAGGTGTCGTACGTCTGGTCGCTGACCGTCGCGCGGACACGGTCCGAGATCTCGGTCCAGACGTTCTCCGCGCTCAGCTGCAAGCCTTGCTCCAACCCTCCGCCTCTTCCTCCCCACAGGGCCGAGAGAAGGGCGATCATAGCAGCGGCCCTGCGCCGCGCTCAACGCTGTGAGCCGGGCTTTATCGCCCCCCGGAAAGCGAGGCAGTGCAGGCGTTTTCGATCTTCCACAGGACTCTCCACAGCTGTGGATAGACGGCGCGATGCGGTACGCGCAGAAGGATTCGGGTTGTGGATTGCCAGACGGTAACGAGATGGTTACGGCTGGCGTGAATGTGGCTCCTCTATACTGGCCTGCTGGCCGTCCTCGTGCCCGGCGCCCTTACCCGACGTGAAGCGAACCTACCAGCCGAATGTCCGCCGGCGGAAGCGCAAGCACGGCTTCCGCGCGCGCATGACGACACGGGCGGGCCGGGCGATCATCAAGCGCCGGCGCGCGAAGGGCCGCAAGCGGCTCTCCGCGTAACCGCCGGCAATGAAGCGTCGACGTCGGCTCTCGCGATCGCGGGACTTCGACGCCGTGTACCGGCAGGGCCGGTCGGTCTCCAGCCGCTACCTCGTTCTCTACGCGTTCGCGCGTCGCCGACGAGCGGTGGTCGAGAGCCGAGCCCCGCCTCGGTCTCGCCGTCTCGCGCAAGGTCGGCGGCGCGGTGGAGCGCAATCGGTTGAAGCGACAGCTGCGAGACGCCTTCGACGCGTGCGCGACGGGCTTGCTCCCGGACCACGACTACGTCCTCGTCGTGCGACCGGGTCTGGCCGAGGCCGCCGAGGCGAACGGCTTCGACTGGCTCGTCGACCGCGTGCGCGAGGTGGTAGCAGCAGACGCCCGGCGCAGCGACGAGGCCCCGGAGCGGCGTGAGGAAGCTCGCACGCCGTGCAGGTACCTGGCGATCGGTCTCGTCCGCCTTTACCGCTCGACGCTCGGCCTGCTCTTCGCGGGCCGCTGCAAGTACCACCCGTCCTGCTCGCAGTACGCGATCGACGCGTTGCAGGAGTTCGGACTCGCTGCGCGGCGGTCGCGCTCTGCCATTGGCGCCTCGTGCGCTGCAACCCGTGGAGCCACGGCGGAGTCGACCACGTCGCATGACCAGCGGCTCTTCCGCGGCCGGGCTCGCGTCCGACCGAAGCCCGTCCTCTCGGCGCTCCGCATGATCGTTCTCGGCCTCCTCGGACCGATCGAGAGCGTCCTCACGGACATCCTCGAGTGGCTGCACAGCTCGATCGGGCTCTCCTGGGCGTGGGCGATCGTCGTGCTGACCGTCGGCGTGCGGATCGTGATCCTGCCGCTGACGATCAAGCAGATCCGCTCGATGCAGCGGCTCCAGCAGTACGCGCCGCGAGCTCAAGGCGCTGCAGCAGAAGTACAAGGGCGACAAGCAGCGCATGAACGAAGAGGTCATGAAGTTCTACCGGGAGCACAAGGTGAACCCGGCCGCCTCGTGCCTCCCGATCCTGCCGCAGATCCCGATCTTCATCTCGCTCTTCTACGTGCTCCGCGACTTCGAGAAGGAGGTCTTCCCGCGCTTCCCGTCGTCGAGCTCGGTTTCCTCAACGACCTCGTCCCGGACATCACCGAGCACGTCAACGAGCACTGGTCGGGCTGGCTGCTGCTCGTCATCTACGTCGGGAGCCAGCTCCTCGTCGCTCCTGCTCTCGACGACCGCGTGCAGTCGAAGAGCCAGCGGTACGTGCTGCTCGTGCTCCCCGTTCGTCTTCATCCCGTTCATCATCAACTTCCCGGTCGGTCTGATGATCTACTGGGTGACGACGAACCTCTGGACGGTGGGCCAGGGCCTCGTCACGCGACGGCTCTATCCCGCGACCCGCTGCTCGAGATGCCGAAGAAGTCGAGCCGGACTCCGGCCAAGCGAGCCGAGCCGCGCGACGACGCGGCGCGCGAAGGCCAAGCCCGCCCGCGCCGTCGTCCCCGGACGAAGACGCCGCCGGCGACGCCGGACGGCCCCGCTCAGCCGAGACCGGTCAGGCGGCGCAAGAAGAAGGGCCCGCGCACGCGGCGATGAGCGAGACGGACACGACCCGAGCAGGGCGAGACGATCGCCGATCGCGAAGCCGAGGCGGCCGGCGAGACCGTCGGCGAGGCGAAGTGGACGGCGCTCCGCGAGCTCGAGCGCCGCTTCCCGGGGCTCGACAAGTCCCAGGTCGAGTTCGTCGTGCTCTCCGAGGGCGAGCGCGGCCTGCTGGGCGTCGGCTTCGTCCCGGCGAGGGTCATCGCCCGGGTCGTGGCGACTCCGTCCTTCCGCTCTTCCGACGCAGCGCCTGTCGACGCCGGAGCCGTCCGTGCCCCTGTCGCCGGCCGGCGCTCGTCTCAAGCAGCTGCTCGAGCTCGTCCGCGACGCGCTCGCGGTCGACGCGACCGTCGTCGATCCGGGAGACCGCGGCGAGACGCTCGTCGGAACGTTCCACGGCCGCGAGCTGGGTCTCGTGATCGGCAAGCACGGGCAGACGATCGACGCGATCCAGTACCTGGCATCTGCGACGGTCTACCGGGGCACCGAGGAGGAGCGGCTCGACGTCGTCGTCGACGCCGCCGGCTATCGCGAGCGCCGGCGATCGACGCTCGAGTCGCTGGCCGACCGCACGGCGTCGCGGGTGGTCTCCACCGGGCACGCCGAGCGAGCTCGAGCCGATGAGCGCGGCGGAGCGCAAGATCGTGCACCTGCGGCTGAAGGACAGGCAGCGACGTCGTGACCGTGAGCGAAGGGGCGCGAGCCGAACCGGTACGTCATCGTCCGGCCCGCCTGACCGGTGGCCCGGGACCCGCGGCTTGCTCCACTGGGTGCGAGTCCGCGCTTGCAACCCCGGGCATGACCGCCGTGCCGAGTGCCGAGGAAGCGTGGCGGATGCTGCGTCGACGAGGCGCTCGTTGCGCTCCCGCTCGTCGCACGCGGGCCCCGTGCGTCGACGTCGGCTCGGGCGGCGGCTCGCCGGGGCTGCCGCTTGCCGCAGGCCGTCCGGACCTGCGCTTCGACCTGCTCGAGTCGTCGGGCAGGAAGTGCGCGTTCCTCGAGTCGGTGGCCGCGTCGGGCTTTCCGAACGTCGAGGTCGATCTGCGCCCGCGCCGAGGAGCACGGCCGCGCGGAGGCGGTCGGGATGCGTACGCGGTCGTGCTCGCCCGCGCACTGGCGCCGCAGGCCGTCGCAGCCGAGTGGTGTCTTCCGCTCGTTCGCCCCGGAGGCACGCTGTCCTCTACGCCGCGGCCGCCGCCGGGCCTCGACCGCGTCGCCGCGGCGCTCGGCGCGGCGCCGCCGGAGGTCGTCGAGGACGCCGGACCGACCGGGGCGGACGCTGCTCCTGTTCGCGAAGCTCGGCGCGACGCCCGAGCGGTTTCCCGAGGCGGCCCGGGATCGCCCGCAAGCGACCGCTCGCGTGAGCCTGCGCGGGCTGCCGGCCGAGGCCGACCACTAGACTCGAGTGCGTGGCCGGAGGGATCTACGCGGTCGCGAATCAGAAGGGCGGCGTCGGAAAGACGACGACCGCGGTCAACCTCGCGGCGTGCCTCGCCGAGGCCGGCGAGCGCACGCTCGTCGTCGACCTCGATCCGCAGGCGAACGCGACGTCGGGCCTCGGTGAGCGGGCGAACGGCACCTCCTCCTACGACCTTCTCGACGGCGCCTCGCCTCGACGAGGTGGTGCACGAGACGCGCTTCCGGAACCTCTACCTCGTCCCGTCCCGGCCGGAGCTCGCGGGCGCCGCGGTCGAGCCCTCGGCGGGCACGAGCGCGGCGAGACCTACCTCGGCCGGGCGCTCGCGCACGCGGAGCCGGCGTTTCTCGTTCGTCTTCATCGACTGCCCCCCGTCGCTCGGCCCCTGACCGTGAACGCGCTCGCGGCGGCCGACCGCGTCCTCGTGCCCGTCCAGTGCGAGTACTACGCGCTCGAAGGGCTCGCGCAGCTCCTGCACTCGATCGAGCTCGTGCGCGCACGGCTCAACCCGCGGCTGACGATCGGCGGGCATGCTGCTGACGATGGTCGACGGCCGGACGCGCCTCGCGGCCGACGTCGCCGAGGAGGTCCGCCGGGCCTTCGGCGACCTCGTCTTCGACGCGGTCGTCCCTCGCAGCGTCCGGCTCGCCGAGGCGCCGAGCCACGGGCTGCCGATCACCGCCTACGACCGGTCCTCGGCCGGCGCGGACGCGTACTACCGTGTCGCCGGCGAGCTCGTCGAGCGCCGATGATCGAGCCCGGCCGCAGGCAGCCGGCGAGGGCTCGGCCGAGGGCTCGAGCTGCTGATCGGCACCGGGCGCGGAGCCCGCCGAGCTCGGTGCAGCTCCCGATCGGCGTCGCTCCGACCGAACCGACGCCAGCCGCGCAAGCGGCTCGATGCCGAGTCGATCGCGGAGCTCGCAGACTCGATCCGCGTTCAGGGAGTCGTGCAGCCGGTCCTCGTCCGGACCGATCCCGAGGGCGGCTACGAGCTGATCGCGGGCGAGCGGCGCTGGCGTGCGGCCCGGGCTGGCCGGTCTCGCCACCATTCCGGCCGTCGTCCGGGAGGCCGACGACCGCGAGTCGCTGCTGCTCGCGCTCGTCGAGAACGTCGCGCGCGAGGATCTCTCGCCGATCGACGAGGCCCGTGCGTACGCGTCGCTCATCGACGAGTTCGGGCTCTCGCTCGGCGACGTGGCCGAGCGCGTCGGCCGTTCGAAGCCCACCGTCTCCAACCGCATCCGGCTGCTCGAGCTGCCCGAGGACGTGCTGGCACTCGTCGAGCGAGGCCAGCTGAGCGAGGGCCACGCCCGCGCCGTGCTCGGCGGTGCCCGATCACGAGGAGCGCCGACGGCTCGCGCGCCGGATCGTCCGCCAGGGTCTGTCCGTGCGGGCTGCCGAGCGCGCCGCGCGCTGGGCCGGTGCTCGAACCCGACCGCGAGCGGCGTCGCCGACCGACCGACCCGGCGCTGGCCGAGCGGGCCCGCGTGGCGCTGGCCAGTGTCGACGGGTGCCGACGTCCGCGTCGGCCGGGGCCGCCTCGAGCTGCGCTTCGCCGACGAGACGGAGCTGGCCGAGCTCGTCGAGGCGCTCGAGCGGGCCGCCGCGGACTCCGACTGGCCTCCTGACGCAGAAGGTCGAGCGGCTACAATTGCCCGTCGCCGGGCGATTAGCTCAGTCGGTTAGAGCGCCGCTCTGATAAGGCGGAGGTCCCTGGTTCGAGTCCAGGATCGCCCACTTGTGCCGGCCCTCGAGCCGGGCCCGGAAACGTCTGGAACGGTCTGCGATACACGGCCGAAAGAGGCCGTTCGTGAAGCTGATACGATCGGCCAAAGCTGCCCATGCAGGAGATGGTCGTCTACGGAGTGAGCTTCGACATGGTCGGCAAGCAGCCGATCGTCCTGCTGAAGACGGCCGAGGGGAACAAGTTCCTGCCGATCTGGATCGGCCATCCCGAGGCCGCCGCGATCCTCATGAAGCTGCAGGGTGCGAGCACGCCGCGGCCGATGACGCACGACCTGCTGACCGAGATCCTCGGGCAGCTCAACGCGCCGCGTCGTCCAGATCGCCGTCACCGAGCTACGGACAACACGTTCTACGCGCTGATCACGCTGACGATCAACGGCTCGGAGGTCGAGATCGACTCGCGGCCGAGCGACGCGATCGCCCTCGCGGTCCGAGCCGGCGCGCCGATCTTCGCGGCCGACTCCGTGATCGAGGAGAGCGCGATCGAGTTCGAGCACGAGGACGTGAACGAGGAGGAGATCGTCGAGGAGTTCAAGAAGTTCCTCGAGGACGTCTCCCCGGAGGACTTCGAGAAGGACTCCTGAGCGCCCGCGCGGCGCGGTGCGGCTAGGGCCGGCCGTTGGGCAGCTCGCGCTTCACCACGTCGAGCAGCGCGCTGAAGAGCTCCCGTACGCCGTCCGGGGAGAGCGGCCCCGGGTTGACCTCGGTCAGATGGGCGATCAGCCACTCCTCGCGCGCCTGGTCGAGGAACGGATAGCCGTGCTCCAGCTTGTAGCGGCGCAGCGCCTCGACGAGCGCGATGCGCTCGTTCACGCTCGCGAGGATCGCGTGGTCGGCGCCCGTGATTCGCTCCCGAAGCTCGACGACGCGCGGGTCGGCGGTCCAGTCCTCCATCAGACGTCAAGGATAACCCGGGCCCGCCAGCCGTCCTCGTCCTGGACGACCGCGAGACCGTGGTACGTGGCGGCCTTGACGAGGGCGTGCACCCGGTGGCGCTCGGGGTCGGCAGGCTCGCCGTGCAGCTCCGCCCGGTAGCTCGTCCGGCTCCAGCTCGGGAAGACGATGCGGCGGCACACCACAGCCTCCGCCTCGAACAGGAACACGAGGTCGTTGAGCCAGCCGACGAGCAGCTCCTCGACGCCGGCGGCGCTCGCCGCCAGCTCGTAGACGTCGCGCTCGGCGACGCGCTCCAGGTCGCAGACCGTTTCGAAGAACGCGAGGCCGGCCTCGACGAACAGCGCCGGTCCGTCCGGTGCGGCGATCTCGAGGCCGAGGTCGGCCTGATGCTCGAAGGTCCGCCGGTCACACCGAGGTCGCGACGGAGAGCGCGATGCCGATCGCGTTGTAGGCAGCGTGAGCGATGAAGCCCGGCCAGACGCTGTCCGAGCGCAGCGCGGACCCACGCGAGGCCGAGCCCGAAGACGACGAGCGGCGGCAGCGCGACGAGGATGCCGTGCGCGAGCCCGAAGGCGAGGGCGGTCCCGACGACGGCGACGGCGGGCCCGAAGAGGCGGAGGACAGTCACGCCGAGGCCGCGGTAGAAGAGCTCCTCGGCGAACGGGCCCCAGGTCACGATGAGCACCGCGTTGACGAGGAACGGCGCGACGGCGTCCGGGCGCCACTCCTGCGGCGCGAGGCCCTGCTTCTCCCCGGCGTGCAGGATCGGCTCGAGCGCGGCGGCCACGACGATCGAGACGACGACCACGCCGCCCGCGTGCCAGAGGTAGCGCCGCTCGAAGCGCCGCAGGCCGAGCGCCTGCCGCGCGTTCGGGTATGCGGACGCGATCCCGAACGTCAACCCGATCGAGCACCGCGTAGAGCAGCGAGCCCGCTCGCCGCCGTCGACCACTCGAAGATCGGCGGCTCCTCCTCGACTCGGTCGGTGTCGGCGAGCGAAAAGGTCGACACGATCTGCAGGCCGGCCAGGACCAGCCCAGAGGAGCAGGGCGAGCGGCCGGCGAGGCTAGACGTCCTGCTCGGCTGTCGTCGAGGAGCTCATAGGCCGAGGCGCTCCGGCAGCGTAGCGAGCGGCGGCGGCTCGAACGCGAGCCCTGCCGCGCGCGCGCCGATCGCGGTCGACCTCCTCGTCGCCGACGTGGAGCGCGCGGGTTGCCGCCACGCCGAGCTCGCCGAGCGCGCGCTCGAAGATCGCCGGGTCGGGCTTCTCGGCGCCGGCCTCGGCGGAGGAGACGACGACCTCGAAGGATGGCCGACGCCGAGCCGCTCGAGCTGCTCCCTGCAGGCTCATGTCCCAGTTGGCGACGCACGCGAGCGCGAGCCCTGCCGAGCGAAGAGCCTCGAGGGCGTCGACGGCGCCGTCGGCGAGGCGGAAGACGATCGCGGCCATGAACTCGGGCACGAACTCGGCAGGATCGAGCGTCGACCGCCAGCGTGCCGAGGAAGACCCCGACGCAGTCGCGGCGCAGAGTCGCGAGGCTCTCGGCGTCCCGGCCCCGCAGCGAGCGCGGCCGGTAGTAGGCGGCTTCGGCGCGGAACGCGGCCGAGACCTCTGTCCTGGGCCGGTCGACGCCGCGGTCGCGCGAGCGCGGCCAGCAGACGGTCGCTCGGATCCTCGAGCACGACGAGCGTGCCGAAGGCGTCGACGGTGACGGCGTCGAGCGTGCAGCCGGAACGACGCTCACGCTGTCTATCGGAAGGCATCGGGGTGAAGGGCGACCGCGATCGTCTCGAGCGCCTCGGCGACACGTGGGCCGGCTCGGGTCACGAGGTCGACCGGAAGGATGACGACCCGACCGTCTCGTACCGCGCGGAGGTCGCGGGTGTCCGGGCTTCGCCGCAAGGACTCGAGCGTGAGTCCGCTGTCCGAGGTGACGAGATAGACGTCGGGATCGCGGGCGGCGAGCTCCTCCGGCGAAAGCGGTCCCGCGTCCGTCTCCGTCGCGACGTTCGTCCCCTTGGCGCGGCGGATCAGGTCCCCGAAGAGCGAGGGATCGCGGATCGTGACGAAGAGCCCGGTGTCGACGAACGTCGTCGTGGGATCCACGTCGGCGAGCTTGTCCTCCACCTCGGCCACGTCCCGTTCCAGCTTCGCCTGCGAGCCGTCGCGCTTCCACGGGCCGGCCGAGGAGGAAGCCCAGATCGAGAACGCCGCGGCGAACGTCGTCGACCGTGAGCGACGGCTGGACGTAGAGCGGAGCTCTCGTGCGCCGCTCGACCTGTGCGACGTCGCTGCGGTCCGTCTCGGGGGTGACGACCACGAGGTCCGGCTCGAGCGCGACGACGGCAGCGACGTCGACCGTGCCGTTCTCGTCGACGACCTCGGCGGGTGAGTCCGCTCCGCTCACCTCAACCCCCGCCGGCACGCCGACGAGGCTGCCGCCCGCGCCGAGCGCGGCGATCAGCTCGGCGGAGCCGGCGTCGAGTGCGACGATGCGATCGGGGGCCGAGGGCAGCGTCGTCGGGGCGTCTCCGGCGCCTTCCACGGTGACCGGGTACGGAGCCGGCACGGCGCCGGTCGGCTCGTCACGCTGGCCGCAGGCGGCGAGCAGGAGCGCCGCGGTCAGGAGACCGAGCGGCCAGAAGACCATCGTGACGCGCACGCGGAAGCTGGTATCACATCAGCGAGGATCGCGGGCGCATGAGGCACTTCACCGTAGACGAGGCGAACGAGGCGCTGCAGCTTGTCCGGCCGCTGGCGGAGGAGCTGGTCGGCGTCTACGAACGGGCGAAGCGCACCGAGCAGCGCGCGGCTCCCCTTCGTGCCGCGGTGGCGGGCAACGGCGGCGTGGGGATGCCCGAGCGCCTGCAGGATCTCGAACGCGTGGCTGCCGCCGCCGGCTCGCGGATGCGCGGCCTCGTCGAGGAGATCGAGGCGCTGGGCGCCGAGGTCAAGGACCTCGAGCTCGGGCTCGTCGACTTCCCGGCTGAGCGTGAAGGCGAGACCGTGCTCCTCTGCTGGCGGGTCGGCGAGGAGGAGATCGGGTACTGGCACGGGCTCGAGGAGGGCTTCGCAGGGAGGAAGCCGCTGCCGCTCTGAGAGATCCAGGCGCCCAGCTGCAGGTGGAAGATCCCGGACGGCCGATCCCGGGTAGCCGCGACGGAACGCCGCGGCTCTCGCTACCCTCGAATGCAGGTAGATGGCGTACGGCAACGGCCGAACGGCGGCAAGGGAAACGGGAACGGCGGCAACGGCGGCAGGGCTCGCCTCACGCCGACCCGGCGCCAAACAGCGACGACGCGCGCGCAGGCAGCGGGGCAGGGCCGGCCGCCGCGCGCTCCTGATCGTCGGACTGCTGCTCGTGCTCGCGATCGTCGGCGGGGTCAGCGCTGCGGCGTTCACCGGCGTCGAGGCTCTTCGGAGAGCTGCACGCTCGAGTCGCTCCAGGAGGTCGGGATCGGTCAGAACTCGTTCGTCTACGCGGCGAACGGGTAGTTCCTCGGCGCGATCCCGGCGGAGAACAACCGTCAGCCGCTCGAGTACGACGAGATCTCGCCGCTGGCTCGTCAAGGCCACGGTGGCGATCGAGGATCAGCGCTTCTACGAGCACGAGGGTCTCGACTACGAGTCGATCGCGCGAGCCGCCGTCGAGAACTACAAGGCCCAGGACGTCGTCCAGGGCGGCTCGACGATCACGCAGCAGCTCGTCCGCAACCTCTACCGGCCGGTCGGGAACGAGCAGACGCTCGAGCGAAAGATCAAGGAGGCCTGCCTCGCGCTGAAGCTGGACGAGGCATGGTCGAAGGAGCAGGATCCTCGAGACGTACCTGAACCAGGTCTACTACGGCAACCGGGCCTACGGGGTCGAGGCCGCCGCGCAGACGTACTTCTCGAAGTCGGCCGGCGAGCTGACGCTCGCGGAGGCCGCGCTCGCTCGCCGGGCTTCCGCAGGCGCCGTCGTTCTTCGATCCGTTCAACCGTCAGCGGCGAGGCGGTCGAGCCGCCGCAACGACGTGCTCAGGCCGCCATGCGCGACGCCGGCGCCGATCAGCCGAGCGCGCAGTACCGCAAGGCGGTCGCGACGAAGATCGAGCTTCGAGCCGGGAAGCTCTACACGAAGATCAAAGAGCCGTTCTTCTTCAGCTTCGTCCGCGACCAGCTGATCGCAGAGTACGGTGCCAACGTCGTGCGGGCGGGCGGCCTGCGCATCTACACGACGATCGACCCGCGTTTCCAGAAGCTGCGCGGAGCGAGGCGATCCGGGACACGCTGAACGAGCCCGACCGACCCGGCGTCCGCCATCGTTGCCGATCAACCCGGCGAACGGCGCCATCCGCGCCATGGTGTCGGTGCTGCCGGGCACGCGGCAGCGACGCAGTTCAACCTCGCCGCGCAGGGCACGCCGTCAGGCCGGGTCGTCGTTCAAGACGTTCGTGCTCACCGAGGCGATCCGGCGCGGCATCAACCCGGACTCGACGACGTACCTCTCGGCGCCGTTCACCTATCAGCCGGATCCACAGAGCGAGCCCTGGAGCCCGAAGACCTACGACGGCACGTACTACGGCCCCTCGAGCCTCACCGCCTCCGACGCTTCGCTCGGACAACTCCGTCTACGCGCGGCTGACCCTCGACCTCGGGCCGGAGAGCGTCGTCAAGATGGCGCGCGCGATGGGCGTCCGCTCCTCGCTCAAGCCGGTGGCCTCGATCGGCCTCGGCTCGAACGACGTCTCGGTGCTCGACATGGCGTCCGCCTACGCGACGCTGGCCGCCGGCGGCGTCTACTCACGAGCCGATGGCGATCCGCCGGGTCGTGCTCCCGAGAGGCAGGATCGACACGCTCGGCCGGTTGGGGCAAGCCGCAGCGCAAGCGTGTCATCCCCGACGGCGTCGCCTACGAGGTGACGCGCATCCTCGAGCAGAACATGCTCGAGCGGCACCGGCACGGGCGCTACTTCGGTCGTCCGGCCGCCGGCAAGACCGGAACGACCGACGACCACACCGACGCGTGGTTCGTGCGGCTACACGCCGACGCTCGCCGCCGCCGTCTGGGTCGGCTATCCGAACGCGACGATCGAGATGACGAGCGTCCACGGCATCTCCGTCTCCGGCGGCAGCTTCCCGGCGACGATCTGGAACCTGTTCATGTCGCGGCGCGCTGGCGCGAACGCCGCCGACCGACTGGCCGCTGCCGAAGCAGCAGGTCGTCTGGCGGCCCTGGCACGGGAAGTACGAGTTCCAGGGCGACACGTCGAAGACGGAGACCGGACGACGACCGACACCGACGACCGAGCACCGGCGAGACGGACACGCAGCCGAGCCGTCCCGCCGCGGAGGGAGCCGACCGCTGCCGCCGCCGGACGACGCGCCGCCCCGACGCCGCCGCCGCCGCGACCACCGAGCCGCCGCCGTCCCGCGAGCCGCCGCCGCCGACGATCACCGGCCGCTGCCTCCGGACGCGGCGCGACGACCGCCGGCTCAGCACTCGCACGCAGCTGACCGGCCAGCCGGCGCTGCCGTCGCGGACGCGGCGTGCGCTCGCGCGGGCTCGCCACGCGCGCTCCCGTCGCCGCTCTCGCGGCCGGCGTCGGGACGCTTGCCCTCCTGGGCGTCGCGGTCGCCGCGGCGCATCCGGAGAGCTCGCCGCTCTCGCCCGACCACGCCGGCGGCGACACGAGCTGGGCCTGGCTCTACCTCGGCGCGATGCTCGGCGTCGTTCGTCTTCTACCTCGGCGGGCCTGGCGCGCTCGCACGCGGAGCGCCGCGCTCGCGGCCGTTCGTGGTGATCGCGGTCGCTCATCCAGCTGGCGCCGCTCGTCGGGCCCGGTGCTGCTCTCGACCGACGTCTACACGTACTGGGCCTACGGGCGGGTCGGCGCCGTTCACGGCGAGAATCCGTACGACGGCGCCCCGAGCGCGCTTTCCGGAGGATCCCGCCTACGCGCGCATGGGCGCCGACTGGCGCGACACGACGACCGTCTACGGGCCGGGGTTCACGCCTGGCCTCCGAGGGGGTCGCGCTCGTGGCGGCCGATCGGGAGACGCCGCGCCTGGATCTACCGCGGATCGCGGCCGCCGCTCGATGCTCGCGCTCACGGTGCTCGCCGCCTTCCTCGCGCGGAGGCGCGCGCTTCGCCGCGGCCTTCGTCGGCTGGAACCCGCTCCTCGCCGTCCACTTCGCCGGCGGCGGTCACAACGACGCGCTGATGATGGCGCTCGTGCTCGGAGCGCTCGCCGCTCGCCGCAACGGCCGGCGACAGCTCGCCGGCGCTTGCCTGGGCGGCGTCGATCGCCATCAAGTGGATGCCCGCTCGTCTTCCTCGTGCTGCGGGCGGTCGAGGCGTCGCGCGACGGGCCGCCCGGTCCGCCACCTCGGGCTTCGCGGTCTCGGCGGCCGTGCTGATCGCGGCGTCGCGTCTGGCGCTACGGGTTCGCCTGGCTGGGCGCCGTCGTGCCGCTCGCGGAAACCTCGAGAAGCAGGCCGTCTACTCGATCCCGCATCGGCTGTCCGGGCCTCGGGATCTCCGAGCACGCTGCGGCGATCCTGCTCGGCGGCCTCTTCGTCGCTCGCGTTCGTCTGGCTCCTCCGTGAGGCGTGGCGAGGACGAGCGCGGCTCGCTCTCGCGGCAGGGCTCCTCCTCGTCGCGACGCCGTGGCTCGTTCCCTGGTACGCGGTCTGGGCGGTGCCGCTCGCCGCGATCGAGCGAAGACGATCGCCTGGCGCGAGCTGCTCGCGCTCGTGATCTCCGCCTACCTTCTGCGCGACGCCGTCCCGCTCTAGATAGATTGCGACCCCGATGAGCGACGCCGATCTCGCGTCGACGAAGCGCAGCGCCTCGTCGCTCGAGCGGGCGAAGCGCCTCGACGCCGAGCGCGTTCCGATCGAGCGGGCGTACGGCCGCGTCCTCGCCGAGCCGGTCGCTGCGCGCGTCGACCTGCCGCCGTTCCCGAGCTCGGCGATGGACGGCTACGCGCTCCGGTCGGCCGACACGGCGGCGGCCCCGGTCAGCCTCGCGCTGGCCGGCGTCGTGGCCGCCGGCAGCCCGGCGTCCCGACCGCTCGAGTCCGGCGAGGCCATGGCGATCTCGACCGGCGGTGTCGTGCCCGACGGCGCCGACGCCGTCATCCCGCTCGAGCTCGCGCGGACGCGCGGACGGTCGGGTGGAGATCACGCGAGCCGGTCCCGGCGGGCGCGAACGTGCGCGGTCGAGGCGGCGACGTCACCGCGGGCGACCGTCGTGCTCGAGCGCGGGGACCAGGCTCGGCGCGGCGCAGGTGGGCGCGCTCGCCGCGGCAGGCATCGCCGAAGTGCGCTGCGCGAAGCGTCCGCGGGTCGGGATCCTCGTCACCGGCTCGGAGCTGCGTAAGCCCGGAGACGCCGCTCGGCCCCGGCCAGATCTACGAGTCGAACGGCCTCATGCTCGCCGCGCAGCTGACCTCCGCCGGCGCCGTGCCGGCCCAGCTCGGCATCGTTCCCGGACGACGAGGAGGAGCATCGTAAGACGATGGAACGTGCGCTGCTCGGCTTCGACATGCTCGTCACGACGCGGCGGCGCGTCGGTCGGGCCGCACGATCTCGTGCGCGAGGTGCAGGCGGAGCTCCGGGTCGAGGAGGTGTTCTGGGGCGTCGCCGATGAAGCCCGGCAAGCCCGTCGCCTTCGGTGTCCGGCGCGACCATCTCGTCTTCAACCTGCCGGGAAACCCGTCTCCGCGCTCGTCTGCTTCGAGCTCCTCGTGCGGCCGGCGGTCAACGCGCTGCTCGGGCCTTCCCGATCCCGCTGCCGGCCTTCTCGACCGGCGTCCTCGCCGCGGCCGTGTCGCGGAACGCGGCCCGCGACGAGTTCGTGCGGGCGCGCGCGCGAGCACGGGACGGACGATGTGCGCCTGCACCCGGTCGCCGGGCAGGATTCGCACATGATCGTCGTCGGCGGCCCGCGCGGACACGCTCGTCGAGATCCCGCGCGGGAGCGGTGAGCTCGCCGCCGGCGCGGCCGTGCGCTACCTCCCGCTGCCGTAGGCGTCTATCTCGGAACGGGATCCCGCTCGCCTGCCGGGATCCGCTCCTCCGGGATCCAGGCCTGCTCCGGCCGGTCGGGCTCCGGCGAAGGCGACGGCTGCCAGCGACCGTCAGCCTGACGGTCTCCCGCACGACCCCGCGCACGGGCCGGTCGTCCTCCGTCGGATACGGAGCGTAGCGGCCGAACAGCGACGGCGCCGATCTGGCCGGCGACGCGCCCCACAGGACCAGCAGCGGCGTCAGCGCACCGGCGCGTAGCCGACGGTGAAGAGCGTCGCGACGTACCAGGGCGCGTCGAGGCCGAGCCCGAAGCGAACGGCGAACGCGGACAGCAGCAGCGACGGGCCGGCGAAACCGGCCGCATAGACCAGCGCGCGAGCCAGCAGCGCGGCGGTCGCGGACGTGCGGCACCCAGAGCCAGGCGTGCAGCGACGGCAGCACGAAGAGCAGCGCGTACGGGTTCGTGACCGCGACGGCGACGGCGATGCCGCAGAGGACGAGCATGGCCGCGAGGTGCCCGGCGAGCTCGTCGCTCGCTCGGCCGGCGCGCGCGGAACGAGGCGTGCGCGGGCGACGAGCCAGCCGAGCCCGGTGATCGCGCGCAGCCCGGCGAGGGCGGCGAACGGCCAGTGCTGGGCCTCGGCGATGTCGAGCGGCAGCGGCGCGTCTCGTCGTTCGGGAACAGGCCGACCGCCGGCGAAGAGCGCCGCCAGGCCGCCTCCCCAGAGCCAGACGCCGAGCCGGCTGCGGAGGCTGCGCAGGGCGGCGCCAGCGCGAGCTCGCGGCGGCGCAGACGTGCACAGAGGTCGATCGTCGGCGGCGAGGACGGCAGCAGGGCGACGACGAGGAACGAACTCGATCGCGAAGCCGCGCAGCACGCGACCGCCGAGGTAGACGTACGACTCGGTGCCGCTCGCCACCTCGGCGGCTCCGTCGAGCGAGAGGACGAGCGCCTGAGCGGCGCGTCCGAGCTGGCCGAGCGTCTCGGTCGACGTCGCCGAGGCGACGTCGTCGTCGGGCTTGGGCGGCCGGGCGCCGGCCGTCGTGAGCGTGAGGGACGGAGATGCCCTCGCCGAGCAGCGGCGCCTGGTCGTAGAGGCTGAACGGGAACGCGAGGTCGAGGAGCTGGTACGAAGGCGCTCGCGTGGCCGGCGCGGCTGCTCGCGTCTCGGCGAGGATGCTCGCGTCGGCCGTCGCGACGAGCGCGGCCGCGGGCGACGCGCCGTCGTCGCCGCGCAAGCTCGACCCGAGGCTCGCCCCGTCCGCGCGACGCTGTCGAGGTTGACGACGGCGAGGACGTCCTCGCGGAAGGCGTCGCCTCGGCGAGGTGCGCCGCACCGACGTTGCCCCAGGCGCCGCCGTCCGTCGAGACGAAGACGATCGGTGTGCGCCAGCGTGACCGTCGAGAGATCGCGGGCGAGCTCGATCAGGGCGGCCGTGCCGGAGGCGTTGTGGTCGAGACCCGGTGAGATGCCGAGGTTGTCGCGATCCGCCATGACGACGATCGCTTCCGGCGAGCGCTCGGGGCCGACCGTGAGCGGCCGGGCCACGAGGTTGACGAGCTCGACTTGCCCGCGGCCTGGGAGCTCGGCCTCGAACGCTGCTCCTCGACGACGAGGTAGTATCGGCTCGAGACGCTCGCGCACCCACGCTGTCGCCTCCGCGGTCTGTCGCCGCCCGGGCGCGCGGTCGGGAGCCGTCGGCGAAGTCGCGGGCGAGCTCGTGCCGCGCGGCCTGGCTCGAAGGACGGCGGGAGACCGGCCTTCGGAAGCGGGTCGGGCCGCCCGACCGTGAACGCCGCGACGAGCAGCGGCAGCGCGACGAGCGCCCAGGTGACGCGGTAGATGCGACCGCTGACCGGCCGCTCGAGCGAGCCGCGGCGGGGCCGGCGCCGCGGCCCGGGGGCGCGCGACGTGGGTTCGAGGGAGCGGCCATCCGGGGCGGGGCTATAGTAGTTGGGATGGTCCGTCGCCGCGTCGCTCTCGCCGGGGCTGACGGTGGGGAGCGCCGCGACCATCCTCCTCGTCGACGACGAGGAGTCCGTCCAGAAGCTCCTGACCTACCCGCTCGAGCGCGAGGGCTACCGCGTCATCCAGGCGCGGAGCGGCGAGGAGGCGCTCGAGCGCTTCGAGGCCGACGAAGTCGATCTGATCGTGCTCGACCTCATGCTGCCGCGGGTCGACGGGCTCGAGGTCTGCCGCCGGGTGCGCGCGGTGAGCACCGTCCCCATCATCATGCTGACCGCCCGCGACGACGAGGTCGACAAGGTGCTCGGGCTCGAGCTCGGCGCCGACGACTACATCACGAAGCCGTTCTCGATCCGCGAGTTCCGGAGCCGCGTCCGGGCGCTGCTCCGGCGCGCGCAGCTCTCCGGCACGTCCCGAGCGGCGCGAGACGATCGAGCACGAGACGGCCTGCGGATCGACCTCGCGCGGCGTGCCGTCGAGGCGCACGGCGCGCCGTGCAGCTCACGTACGTCGAGTTCGAGCTCCTGCGGACGCTGGCGGCGCAACCCGGGCCGCGTCTATCTCGCGCCAGCAGCTGCTCGAGGCCTGTGGGGCAGCGCCGACTACCGCGACCCGCGCACGATCGACGTCCACATCCGTCACCTGCGCGAGAAGATCGAGCGCGACCCGAGCGAGCCGGAGTACATCTTCACCGTGCGCGGCGTCGGCTACCGCTTCCGCGATCGCTGATCGTGCTATGGACGATCAGCCGCTCCGTGCCGAGAGCCTCGGCCTCAAGCTCGGGCTCGTGCTCTTCCTGCTCGTCGCCGGCGCGATGGCGATCGTCTACGTCGCCGTCGTCCCGCGGCTCGAGTCCCGGCTCGTCGACACGACGTTCGACGAGCTGGAGCAGGCCTCCGCAGCTGCGGCCGAGCTCATCGCGACTCCGACGATCCAGAGCGTCCCAGGAGGTTGCCGGACGTTCCTGGACAGCCAGGTCAACGCGCGGGTCGCGGTCCTCGAGCGAGCTCAGCGACACGACCGCTCGTGCTGGTCGCGGACTCGCGCTCCGCGGCGGCGACGGATCTCGTCAACGACGAGGTCGCGCTCGCGGCGGCCCGCGCGAACGCGCCTGCGCAGGGGCGCACGCAGCGCGATGGCCGCGAGTTCGCCGAGGTCGCACGGCCGATCGGCCGGGGACGTACGTCCTGCTCGTCTCGGCCCCGCTCGCCGACCGGCTGTCGGCGGTCGACGTCGTTCGGCGCGACCTCCTCATCTTCGGCGGCGTCGCGCTGGCCGCGTCGTGGCTCGTCGGCGCTCTGGCCGCGCTGCGAGTTCGCCCGGCGGATCCGGCGGCTCGAGGTCGCGGCCGAGCGGATCGCGGGCGGGGACTTCGAGCGCCCCGGTGGTCGACGACGGGCAGGACGAGGTGGCCGAGCTGGCGCGGAGCTTCGACCGCATGCGCGTGCGGCTCGCGCACCTCGACGGCGCCCGGCGGGAGTTCATCGCCAACGCGTCGCACGAGCTCCGGACGCCGCTGTTCGCGCTCGGCGGCTTCCTCGAGCTGCTCGCGGACGAGGATCTCGACGAGGCGACGCGGCGGGACTTCCTCGAGACGGCGCGCGGGCAGGTCGACCGGCTCACGCGGCTCGCCACCGACCTGCTCGACCTCTCGAGGCTGGATGCGGATCAGCTCGGGCTCCGCGTCCGAGCCGGTCGACCTGGTCGCGACGGTCGCAGGCGCTCGCGGAGGAGTTCGGCCCGCTCGCCGAGGCGACGGGCACGTCATGCTCGGTCGCCGTGGCGGAGCGACGTGCTCGGCGCTCGGCGATGCCGAGCGCGTGCTCCGGATCGGCCGCTCGCTCGTCGAGAACGCGCTTCGGCACACGCCCGCCGGTACGACGGTGGAGCTGCGCGCGGCGATCTGGGTCGACCGCGCGGAGCTCTCCGTGCACGACGACGGCCCCGGGATCGCCGCGAGGCAGAGCAGGAGCGGGTGTTCGAGCGCTTCTACCGCGGCGAGGGCAGCGCGCCCGAGGGCAGCGGCATCGGCCTGGCGATCGCGCGGGAGCTCGCGCAGCGAATGGGTGGCGACGATCGAGCTGCGCTCGGAGCCCGGCGAGCACGACGTTTACCCTCGTGCTGCCGCGGGCCCGCCGTCGCCCCGTTTTCACGTGAAAACGTCCTGGTGCTCGAGCCGTGACGCAACGAGCGACAGCTGACGAGATGACTCCCGAGCGCCGCCACCGCCTGGCGATTGCGCTCGTGCGCTCGCGGCCGTCGCCGGCGGCGCCGCGGCGCTCGGGATCGGCGCCGCGGCCGGCTGGGTCGGCGCGCGGCGAGACGGTCGTCCTTCCAGAGCGCGCCGACGGCACCGTCGCGACGACGGAAGCCGCAGCCCGGCATCGGTGTCCGCGCCGACCGGACGCTCCGGGCGCGCTTCGATCCGGCTGCCCTCTACCGCGATCGCGCGCCTGGTGTCGTCACGATCTACGCCCGCTCTTCGACGATCACGCCGGGACGGACGTGCTCGCCGAGGGCCAGGGCTCGGGCTTCGTCGTCTCGCCGGACGGCTACGTCCTCACGAACTCCCACGTGATCACCACGGCGGGAGCAGGAAGAGCCGGATCCCCGAACGTCGAGGCGGCAGGCGAGGTCTTCGTCGAGTTCGCGGACGGCGACCGCGTCGGGGCCGAGATCGTCGGCTGGGACCTGTTCTACGACATCGGCGTGCTGAAGGTCGACCCGAGGCCCACAAGCTCGCGGCCGTGCCGCTCGGCGACTCGGCGGCGTCGTCGTCGGCGAGCCGGTGGCGGCGATCGGAAGTCCCGTTCGGCCAGGCGGGCTCGCTCGCGGTGGGCGTCGTCTCGGCCACGCGAGCGCTCGGTCGAGTCGCTTACCTCCGCCTACAGCGTCGTCGACGCCATCCAGATCGACGCGCCGATCAACCGCGGCAACTCGGGCGGGCCGCTGTTCAACGCGCGCGGCGAGGTCATCGGCATCAACGCGCAGATCCGCAGCGAGTCGGGCAACGCCGAGGGCGTCGGCTTCGCGATTCCGATCAACGTCGCCCGCCGGTCGATGGAGCAGCTGATCGAGACGCGGCGAGGTGCGCTACGCCTGGGTCGGGGTCTCCACGCAGACGCTCACCCCGTCGCTCGCGCGGCGAGCCGAGACCGCGGTCGAGCGTGGCGCGGCGATCGAGTGCGTCGTGCCGGGCAGCCCGCGGCCGAGGCCGGCCTGCGGGCGGCGGCACGGGACGGTTCGTGGTCGGGCGCCGATTTTCCTGCCGGCGGCGACGTCGTCGTCGCGATCGACGGCGAGGCGGTCGCGACGAGCGAGGACCTCGGCCGGATCGTGGCGACGAGCCTCTTCCCGGGCAGACGGCGTCGCTTCACCGTCGTGCGCGACGGGGAGCGAGTCGCGTGCCCGGTCGAGCTGGGAGCGCCCGGCCGACCCGGAGGCGCAACGCCCGGCTGTTGAGCGCCGAGCCTCCGGCGGCGGACGACGCTATCCTGCCGCCGATGCTGCAGCACATCAACGTCGGTCACAAGAAGCTCGGCGACTACGCGAGCCTCGTCGGCCGCCGCCTGATGGACCAGATCCAGCGGCTCGCCGAGCCGCTCGAGGGAAAGCGCGTCCTCCACCTCTCGGCGACGGCGTTCGGAGGCGGTGTCGCCGAGATCAACTACACGCTGATGCCGCTCATGGTCGACGCCGGCCTCGAGGCCGAATGGCGCGTCATCTGGGGACAGGAGGAGTTCTTCCAGGTCACGAAGACGATCCACAACGCGCTGCAGGGAAGCCCGGAGGGTCTCGACGAGGCAGCAGCGCGCGATCTACGACGACTACAACCGGCGCAACGCCGAGGCGCTCGACGGACGCCTACGACTTCGTCATCGTCCACGATCCCCAGCCGTGCGCGATGATCGAGTACGTGCGCGAGGCGGCCCGCCACTGGATCTGGCGCTGCCACATCGACCTCTCGCCGCCGAACCGTGACGTGCTCGACTTCCTCGCGCCGTGGCTGCGGCGTACGACGCGAGCGATCTTCCACCGCCCCGAGTACGTGCCCGCGTCGACGGCCTGCCGACGGCTTCATCTGGCCGCCGGCGATCGACCCGCTGGCGCCGAAGAACATGGCGCTCTCGCTCGAGGACGCGCGCTACATCGTCGACCAGTTCGGGATCGACGTCGACCGGCCGCTGCTGACCCAGGTGTCCCGCTTCGATCCCTGGAAGGATCCGCTCGGCGTCATCGACGCGTACCGGCGCTGTCCGCGCCAAGCGCCCCGAGGTCCAGCTCGCGCTCGTCGGCTCGATGGCACACGACGATCCCGAGGGCTGGGACTTCTACAACCAGACCGTCGCCTACGCGGCCGGCGACGACGACATCTACATCCTCTCGAACCTGAACAACGTCGGCTCCGTCGAGGTCAACGCCTTCCAGGTGATGTCTGCGGCCGTGATCCAGAAGTCGATCCGCGAGGGCTTCGGGCTCACCGTCTCCGAGGCGCTCTGGAAGGCGCGCCCGGTCGTGGCAGGGCGGGTCGGCGGCATCGTGTCGCAGGTCGAGCACGGTCGCACGGGCTTCCTCGTCGGCTCGCCGGAGGAGTGCGCGAAGGCGTGCCTGGACGATCCTCGAGGACCCGGAGCGGGCGCGCGCCATGGCGCTCACCGGCAAGGAGCACGTCCGCAGGCATTTCCTGATGCCGCGCCTGCTGCGCGACTGGCTCGCGCTCTTCAACCGTCTCCTCGGCAACGACACGGGCGACGCTCAGCTCGCCACGTCGGGGAGGCGGTGTAGCGGCCGTCAGCGGACCCGAGATGGTTGATTCCACGAGATCTGCCGCCGTCGTGACCGGAGCCGGCCCCGCCCCGATCCCGCTCGACAGCGCGGGATGCGTGGAATGACCGGCGGGTACCGTAGGGCGATGAGCGCCCGGCGGGAGCTGATCGTCGTCTCGAACCGCGGCCCGGTGACGTTCGATCGCGACGCGAGCGGGAACAGCGTCGCCCGGCGTGGCGGCGGCGGGCTCGTCACCGCGCTGCGAAGCCTCGTCACCCACCACGACGTGACCTGGGTCGCGAGCGCCATCTCGGACGAGGACCGTCTCGTGGCCGGAGGCGGGCACGGGAGGCGCTCGACGAGAGCGCCGCCGACGGGTCGCCGTACCGGCTGCGGCTCGTCGACCACGACCCGACGGAGTACGACCGCTACTACAACGTCGTCTCGAACCCGATGCTGTGGTTCGTCCAGCACTACCTGTGGGGCCTCACGAGCTCGCCGAACGTCGACCAGGGCCTGCACACGGCCTGGACGGACGGGTACGTGCCCGTGAACCGCGCTTCGCCGACGCTGTGCTCGACGAGCTCGACCGCCAGCCCGGCGCGACCGTGTTCTTCCACGACTACCACCTCTACGTGGCGCCGGGCATCGTCCGGGAGCACGCCCCGGAGGCCACGCTCGCCCACTTCGTCCACGTTCCATGGCCGCAGCCGGACTACTGGCGGGTCCTGCCCGAGCCGATCCGCCGTGCGCTCCACGAGGGCATCCTCGCCAACGACGTCGTGGGCTTCCACACCGACCGCTGGCGACGCAACTTCCTGCGCTGCTGCGTGGACATCGCCGGCGCCGACATCGACCATCTCGACCGGCAACGTCCGCTTGGGCGAGCGCGAGATCTGTGCGCGCGTCGCTCCGATCTCCGTCGACCCGCTCGAGTTCGACACGCTCGCCCGAGCGAGCGCGTGCTCGCCGAGGAGGAGGCAATCGTCGCAGCGCGGTCGCGAGTTCCTGCGTCGTCCGCGTCGACCGCACGGATCCGTCGAAGAACGTCGTCCGCGGCTTTCGCGCCTACGAGCTGTTTCTCGAGTCGCATCCGGAGCTGCACGGGCGCGTCGCGATGCTGGCGCTGCTCGACCCGTCGCGGCAGGACATCCCGGAGTACGCGGAGTACCTCGGCGCCATCCAGCGCGCCGCCCGCGTCGTCAACGACCGCTTCCAGCGCAACGGCTGGCTCCCGCTCGACCTGCAGATCCAGGACAACTTCCCGCAGGCGGTCGCGGCGTACAAGCAGTTCGACGTGCTGCTCGTGAACGCGATCTTCGACGGCATGAACCTCGTCGCCAAGGAGGCCCCGCTCGTCAACGAGCGCGACGGCGTCCTCGATCCTGTCGGAGAACGCCGGCGTGCACGAGGAGCTCGCGCCCTGGGCGCTGACGGTCAACCCGTTCGACGTCGCCGGGCAGGCCGACGCGATCCACGAGGCCCTGACGATGTCGGCCGAGGAGAGCGCCGCCGTCGCATCGAGGGGATCCGCGCGCAGGTGCGCGCGCACGACATCGCAGGGTGGATCGAGCGGCAGCTCGCCGACGTCGACGAGGCCGTCGGGGCGCGCAGAAGTACGATTCGGGCGTGACGGAGAGGCCCGACGCTTCGTCGACGTCCGACCCGTCGCTGAGCCACGTCGACGAGTCGGGGGCGGTACGGATGGTCGACGTGGGGTCGAAGCCGCTGTCGCGTCGCCGTGCCGTCGCCGAGGCGCTCGTCGAGATGCAGCCCGAGACGGCGCGGCTGCTTCGTGCCCTGCCGAAGGGTGACGCGCTCGCGACCGCGCAGGTCGCCGGGATCATGGCGGCCAAGCGCACCGCCGAGCTGATCCCGCTCTGCCATCCGCTGCCGCTGCTCGCCGTCGACGTCGAGCTGAGGTCGGCGAAGGGCAAGTGACGATCCGCGCAACCGCGGAGACGACCGCGCAGACGGGCGTCGAGATGGAGGCGCTCGTGGCCGCGAGCGTCGCCGCGCTGACCGTCTACGACATGGCCAAGGCGATCGACAAGGGCATGGTGGTCAGCGGCGTTCGCCTCGTCGAGAAGACCAAGGCATTGCGTGCGCACGACGAGGTGTAGGGGCCGATGCATCCGGCCCGCGGGACAGAGCCGCAGGGCCGCGGTCTCACGGTCTCCGACGGCGTCTTCCACGGCACGCGGGAGGATCGCTCCGGCGACCTCCTCGCGGAGCTCCTACGGCGGAGGGCTACGAGGTCGAGCGGCGCGTCGTGCCGGACGAGCGTGACGAGATCGCGGCGGCGCTGCGCGAGCTCGCCGTCGCCGCGCGGCTCGTGCTGACGACCGGCGGCACGGGCGTCGCGCCGCGGGACGTGACCCCGGAGGCGACCGCCGACGTCGTCGAGCGTGTCGTGCCCGGGATCCCGGAGGCGCTGCGCGCCGACTCCGTGGCGAAGACGCCGCACGGCCTGCTCTCCCGCGGAACGGCCGGGGTCGTCGGCGCGGCGCTGATCGTGAACCTCCCCGGCTCGCCCGGCGGCTGCCGGGACGGGTTCGCAGTGCTCGAGCCGGTTCTCGAGCACGCGCTCGGGCTGCTCGCGACGCGCCGACGGAGCACCGGCAGACCTGATCGAGGGGCAGTCCGCAGCAGGCCTCTCTGGAGGACGCACCCAGGGCCTCCTCGCGTAGTGCTTCGCTATGCGAAGCTGTTCTCGTCGCTCGTCAAGCTCGAGCACACCGTCTTCGCGCTGCCCTTCGCGTACGTCGGCGCCTTCCTGGCGCTCGACGGCGTACCGAGCGCGGCCGACCTCGTCTGGATCACCCTGGCGATGGTGGGTGCGCGCAGCTTCGCAATGGCGCTGAACCGGCTGATCGACGCGAGGATCGACGCGCGGAACCCGCGCACGGCCGGGCGCGAGCTGCCGCGCGGCGCCCTGCTTCCCTGGCAGGTCGTCCTCTTCTCCCTGGGCTCGCTCGCGCTCTTCCTCGTCGCCGTCTACCAGCTGGCGCCGATCGTCGGCTGGCTCTGGCCGATTCCGGTCGCCGGCTTCGTCCTCTACCCGTACCTGAAGCGTGTGACCTGGCTCTGCCACTTCTGGCTCGGCGTCGTGGACGGCCTCGCCCCGGTCGGCGCCTGGGCGGCGGTGACGAACGAGCTGCCGTGGCAGGCCTGGCTGCTCGGCGCCGCCGTGGCGGTCTGGATCGCCGGGTTCGACGTCCTCTACGCGCTCTTCGACCTCGACGTCGATCGCGCGCAGGGGCTGCAGTCGTTCCCGGCGCGCTTCGGCGTCCGCGCGACGTTCCCGTCGCCCGCGTCTGCTGCACGTCGCGACCGTGGCGTTCCTCGTCGGGGCCGGGCTCGGCCTGCCGGTCGGGGCGCTGTACTGGCTCGGTGTCGCGTTCGTCGGCGGCCTGCTCGCCTACGAGCATGCGCTCGTCTCCCCGCGCGACTGGCGCCGGCTCGACACCGCCTTCTTCGCGATGAACGGCGTCATCAGCATCGCGTTCTTCGCCTTCGTGCTCGCCGACGTCCTCGTATGATCATCCGCGCCCGGGAGCCTCGAGAGCGCTTCGGCGAGAAGACAGGTCCTGCACGGTATCGACGTCGAGCTGCCCGAGGGCGGCTTTCTGCTCGTCACGGGTCGCAACGGCTCGGGCAAGAGCACGCTGCTGCGCCTCTTCGCGGGTCTCCTGCGCCCGTCCGGAGGGGAGCTCGATTCCGTGCGAGAGCGCGCTGCCATCGGCTACCTGGGCCACGAGTCGCTCGTCTACCGCGAGCTGACCGCGCTCGAGAACCTCGAGCTCTACGGCCGTCTCTACCGTGTTCCCGAGCGGCGCGAGCGGATCGGCATGCTGCTCGAGCGCTACGGTCTCTGGGACGCCCGGCACGAGCGGGTCGCCGCGTACTCGCGGGGGATGCAGCAGCGGCTCGCGCTCTGCCGGGCGCTCCTGCACGACCCGGAGCTGCTCCTCCTCGACGAGCCCTTCGCCGGCCTCGACGGCGAGGGCGCCGCGCTGCTCGACGGGGAGCTGGGCGAGCTGCGAGGCACGCGCACGCTCGCGGTCAGCTCCCACCAGCCCGAGCGGCTCGAGCCCCTTGCCACCGTGAGGCTTGCTCTGGCCCGTGATCGCGTACCTCCAGGACGTCGCCGTGCTCGCGCGCAAGGACCTGCTGCTCGAGCTGCGCGCTCGCGAGACGGTGCCGGCGATGCTGCTGTTCGTCGTCTCGGCGCTCGTCGTCTTCCACTTCGCCGTTCCCGTCCGACCTCGCCGGGCCACCGAGGAGGCGTCGCCAAGGGCCTGCTCTGGATCGCGATCCTGTTCACGGCGCTACTCGGCCTCCGCGCGCGTTCGCGGCGGAGCGAGAGCAGGCCTCCTCGACGGCCTCGTCCTCGCGCCGTGCGACCGGAGCGCGATCTGGCTCGCGAAGACGGTGACCGTCACCGCGTTCCTGCTCATGGAGATCATCGCGCTCCCCGTCTTCGCGCTCTTCTACGCGCCCCTCGACGCGGCCACGATCGGGGCCGTCCTCCTCGCCGACATCGGCATCGCGGCGGTCGGCTCGCTGCTCTCGGCGATCGCGCTCGCGAGCCGGACCGGCGAGCTGATCCTGCCGCTGCTCTTCCTCCCGCTCGCGATCCCGATCGTCGTCGGCGGCGTCGGCGCGTCCATCGCCGACGACCCTGCCCGCTTCGTCGGCTTCCTCGTCCTCTACGACGCCATCTTTGCGATCATCTCGTGGGCCGCCTTTGAGTACGTCGTTACGGAATAGACCGGGACCGGCCCTCGCTCTCGCGTTCTTCGTGCTGCTCGTCGGGCGTCTCGCTCGCGTTCTGGTGGGCGCCGATCGCGCCGACCAGGGCTTCAGCCAGAAGATCTTCTACATCCACGTCCCGGTCGCGCTGACCGCCTACGCCTGCTTCGGCTGGGGCGCCTGGAAGGCGCTGCGCCTGCTCTGGACGGGCGAGGAGAAGTACGACCTCGAGAGCTACACCGCCGTCCACATGGGGACGATCTTCGGTCTGCTGACCCTCGCCACGGGCTCGATCTGGGCGAAGATCTCGTGGAACGTCTGGTGGACCTGGGGCGAGCGGCAGCTCGTCGTCTTCCTGATCCTCTTCCTCTTCTACTCGGCGTACTTCATGCTGCGCTACTCGATCGACCCGGGCCCGCGCCGGGAGCGGATCTCCGCGGTGTACGCGCTCTTCGGCGTCGTGCTCATCCCGATCAGCTTCCTGGCCATCCGGCTCCTCGGGACCTTCCTCCACCCGACGGTGTTCACTCGCGCGGGCCGCAGATGAGCGGCTCGATGCTCGGCATGTTCCTGATCGCCTCGCCGGCATGCTCGCCTCGCCGGCGCGCTCTACCAGACGGAGCTCGCCGGCAAGCGGCTGGACGCTCGGCTGAAGGAGCTCCGGAGCGTCGGCGTGACGAGCGCCGAGAAGTACGTGACCGCGGCCTACGCCGTCGTCCTCGCGGTGGTGCTGCTCTACGTCGTCATCTACGCGTTCAAGATGGCGCGGCTGCAGCGCGAGGTGGAGCTCGCCGAGCTTGCCGCGCGCCGGCGGCGGACGCGGACGCGGACGAGCCGACCGCGAGCCCGAGCGAGTCGGGTGATGGGCGAGCTCGCCCTCGTGCTCATCTGGCCGGCCCTGATCGGCTACGGCGAGGCGGCTGTCGCGTACGTCGGGGAGACGATCCGCCCGGGCGGCTCGCCCGCTACGCGATCTGGGGCGTGCGTCTCGGCTGGCTCGCCCAGACCGCGCTCCTGATCGCCCAGGCCGCCGACGCGGACGGCTTCGCGTGGGACTCGTGGGCCGGCTCGCTCAACCTGTTCGTGTGGATGTGCGTCGGCGCCTACCTGATCTGGGGCTGCCGTCCGCCGTTTCGGCTGCTCGGGCTCGCCGTCATGCCGCTGGCAGCGGTGCTCCTCGTCCTCGCCTGGGCGGCGGGCGGCGCCGGGGGAGGCCGGAAGAGCGAGCTCGGGACCGTCTTCCTCGCGTTCCACGTCGGTCTCGTGCTGGCAGCGTTCGCCGGCTTCACGCTCGCCGCCGGCCTGGCCGCCGTGTACCTCTGGCAGGACCGGCGGCTGAAGCGCCGCTCGCCGAGCTTGCTGCGCGTGCGCGCCCCCTCGCTCGCCACGCTCGAGTCGCTGATCGGGCGGATCGTCCCGGTCGCCCTGCCGGCGCTGACGCTCGGTATCGGCATCGGCTTCGCGCGCCTCGAGGCCGACGGCGGCAGCGTTGACGCCGTCATGGCGATGACCCTTGTCGCGTGGGTGGTCTACGCGGCGTTCCTCGTCCTTCGCCACGAGTCGGGCTGGCATGGCCGCCGGGCCGCGTACCTCGCGCTCGCCGGCTTCGCGCTCGTCATCGCCGTTCGCCTCGGCGCCGTCCCGCTCACCCACGTCTGAGCATGCCGCTCCTCCTCGTCGGCACCTCGCACCGCCACGCGCCTGTCGAGCTGCGGGAGCGGCTCGCATTCGATCTCGAGGACGCGGGCGCCCTGGCCGCGCGGCTCGCCGGCGCGACGGCGAGGCGGTCGCCCTCTCGACCTGCAACCGCGTCTGCCTCTACGTCGTCCTCCGGACGAAGGCACGGCGCGGCTGAGCGCTCGCCGAGAGCTCGCGCTCTCGCCGGGCTGCCGCGCGCGAAGCTCGAGCGCTGCGCTGTACGTCAAGGTCGACGACGAGGCCGCGCTCCACCTCTTCCGGGTTGCCGCCGGGCTCGACTCCCTCGTTCCCGGCGAGGCGCAGATCCTCGGCCAGGTGCGGACCGCGTACGAGGCCGCCCAGACCGCGGGAGCGGCCGGACCGGTGCTGCACCGCCTCTTCCGTCAGGCGCTGCACGTCGGCAAGCGCGTTCGCAGCGAGACCAGCATCGGCGAGAACCCGGCGTCCGTCTCCTCGGCGGCGGCCGAGCTCGCGGCGCGCGTCTTCGACGATCTCGAGCGGCGCTCGGTCCTGCTCGTCGGCGCGGGCAAGATGGGCGAGCTCGCCGCGCAGAACCTCAGCTCCCGCGGCGTCGGCGCGCTCGTCGTCGCCAACCGCTCGCAGGAGCGGGGAGCCCAGCTCGCGGCGCGGATGGGCGCGCGCGGGTCGGTCTCGACCGCTCGAGGAAGAGCTCGAGCCGCCGACATCGTGATCTCGTCGACCGGATCGGAGGGGTTCGTGCTCACGGCCGAGACCGTCGCGCGGGCTCAGCGCGTGCGCCGCGACCGCCCGATCTTCTTCGTCGACATCGCCGTGCCGCGTGATCTCGACCCGGCGATCAACGACCTGCCGGGCTGCTACCTCTACGACGTCGACGATCTCGAGCGCGTCGTCCAGGAGAGCCTCGCCGGTCGTCAGGACGAGGCCGAGCGGGCAGAGGCGATGGCGGCGGAGGCCGCGGACGCGTTCCGCGTCTGGCGGCTCTCGCGCGATGTCGTGCCCGCCATCACGGCTCTCCGTCGGCACGCGGAGGAGATCCGCGAGACCGAGCTCGCCCGGGCCCGGGCGCGGCTCGCGGGGCTCAGCGCGAGCGAGCGTCTGGCCGTCGAGTCGCTCACGACCCAGATCGTCAACAAGCTGCTGCACGTGCCGACCGTGAGGCTCAAGGAAGCTGCCGCGACGTCGAACGGCCCCGCCCGGGTCGAGACGGTGCGCGAGCTCTTCGACCTCGGTGACGCCGAGCGCTAGATGAGGCGCCCGTCGCGGACTCTGATGCTGCTGAGGCTCGGCTCGCGCGGCAGCCGGCTGGCGCTCCTCAGGCAGAGCTGACCGCCGAGGCCCTCCGGGCGGCGCAGCCGGGCTGGAGATCGCGCTCGTCCCGATCACGACGACGGGAGATCGTGATCGCACGCGGCCGTTCGGAGAGATCGGCGAGCGCGGCGTCTTCGTCAAGGAGCTCGAGGAGGCGCTGCTCGCGAATCGCGTGGACGTTGCCGTCCACTCCGCGAAGGACATGACGTCGACCGCGAGCGACTCCCTCGCGGTCGGTGCGTACCTCGAGCGCGAGGACCCTCGCGATGCGCTCTGCGGCGCCGATCGGCTGACTCCGGCATGCGGATCGGGACGGCGTCGGTGCGCCGTCGGGCGCAGCTGCTCGCGCTCGAGCCGACGCTCGCGATCGAGCCGCTCCGCGGCAACGTCGACACGCGCCTTCGCAAGCGGGGCGAGCGCGGTCTCGACGCGATCGTGCTCGCCGCCGCCGGCCTCGATCGGCTGGGGCTGGCCTCGGAGATCGGTCACCGTTTCGACCCCGAGCAGCTCGTCCCCGAGGCCGGCCAGGGCGCCGTCGCGCTCCAGGTGCGGGCGGACGAGGAGGCGCTCGTCGGGCGCCGTCGACGACCCGGAGACGCGCCGCCGCGTCGAGGCCGAGCGCGCCTGCGTCGCGCGAATCGGCGCCGGCTGCCTCGCGCCCGTCGCCGCGCACCACGACGGTGAGACGCTGACGGCGCTCGTCGCCGCGGAGGACGGAACCTGGATCGAACGGTCGGAGCGGTGCAGATCCCGTCGCGCTCGCCGACGAGCTGATCGCCGCGACGGCTGCCCGGTTGGGCTGAGGTGGGCCGCACGGTCGTCCTGACACGCGCGCGCGACGGCGCCGACGAGCTCGCCGGGCGTCTTCGGGCCGAGGGCATCGAGGTGGTCGAGTGCCCGCTGATCCGGATCGAGCCTCTCGACGGCCCTCCGATCGAGCTGTCCGGCTACGACTGGCTCGTCCTCACGAGCGCCAGAGCGGTGCAATGCCTGGAGGCGCGTCTGCCTTCCTGGGAGGGGCTGCCCAGCGTCGCGGTGATCGGCCCCGGAACCGCCGAGGCGCTTCGCAGTCGGGGCGTCGAGCCGGCACTCGTGGCGGGCCGGTCGACCCAGGAGGGCCTGATGGCGGAGCTACGGCCGCTGCTCGCCGCGCACGGGCGTCCTTCCCGCATCCTCTTCGCGGGCGCCGCCGGCGCACGGGACCTGCTCGCGCGTGAGCTCGAGGCCGATTTCATCCCGCTCTACCGGACCGTGGAAGAGCGGCCCGCGGCGTTTCCCGAGGCGGATCTGGTCGTGCTTGCCTCGGCGTCCGCGGCGCGTGCGTTCGCGGCGCTCGAGCTCGACCGGGCCTGCGTGTCGATCGGTCCCGTGACGTCCGCGGAGGCGAGGCGGCTCGGCCTGCGAGTGGCGGCCGAGGCCGCGAGCCAGGACGCTGACGGCCTCGCCGCCGCCGTCAAGCTGGCCCTGTCGCAGCTCTCCTGACGGGCGCGGTACGGCATTGCGAAACGGGGGATGGAAGACGGCGCCGCTTCGGTGTACGATCCGGGTCAAACGACGTTCGCGGCGCGGTTGCACCGGCCCGGACGTCGTTTTTTCTGCGAGTCGTGCGAGAGCGTGCCGAGCCTTGCGGCTCGGCGATCGGGGGTCGCGGCCGGCCGAGCCGTCCGCTCAGCCCCAAGTGGCGAGGGCCGGACTTGAACCGGCGACACCGCGGTTTTCAGCCGCGTGCTCTACCAGCTGAGCTACCTCGCCGAGCTCGGAAAGTGTAGCGGGCGATCGGCCGGCGCGCCCGCCGTATCGTTCCGGCGTGACGGTCGCCCGCGATCGCCGTGATCGGCGCTCCGCTCGATCTCGGCGCGGCGGGCCGGCGCGGCGTCGACATGGGGCCGTCCGCGATCCGCTACGCGGGCGTCGGCGAACGGATCGACGGCGCTCGGCCTCGCCTGTGCGCGACCTCGGCAACGTCGACGGCGCCGCTGCGCGAGACGGCCGACCCCGGCGATCCGAACGCGCGCGCTACCTCGACGCAGATCGTCGAGACCTGCGAGCAGCGTCGCCGTGCGGGTCGCCGAGGCGGCGCGCGAGGGCATCGTGCCCGCTCGTCCTCGGCGGCGATCACTCGATCGCGCTCGGCACGCTCGGCGGCATGGCGTCCGTCCACGGGCCGGGCGGCGTCATCTGGCTCGACGCCCACGGCGACCTGAACACGCCGGCGACGACGCCGAGCGGCAACGTGCACGGCATGCCGCTGGCCGCTGCGCTCGGGCCGGGGCGGACGACGGCTTCGCGAGCGACCGTCTGGCCGCTCCCCTGCGTCGAGCCCGGGCCGCGTCGCGCTGCTCGGCAGCCGGAGCCTCGACGACGGCGAGCGACGAGCTGATCCGCGAGCTCGGCCTGGCGGTCTTCACGATGAGCGAGATCGACAGGCGCGGCCTCGAGGCGGTCGTGCGCGACGCGCTCGACGTCGTCGCCGGCGCGCTCGTTCGTCCACCTGTCGCTCGACCTCGACGTCGTCGATCCCGAGGTCGCGCCGGGCGTCGGCACGCCGGTGCGCGGCGGGCTGTCCTACCGCGAGGCGCACCTCGCGATGGAGCTCGTCGCCGAGGCCGGGATCGCTCGACTCGCTCGAGATCGTCGAGGTGAACCCGATCCTCGACTCGCGGAACCGAACGGCCCGACTCGCCGTCGAGCTGGTCGCGAGCGCGCTCGGCGCAAGCGCATCCTCTGAGGCGGCTGCTGCGGCGCTCGGCCTCCTCGCCGTTCGCCCGGACGGGTCGGTAGTACGGTCGGCCCTGCGAGCGTCTCCGGGAGGTGGTCGACCTCGAAGCCGCGCTGGATCGTCGTGCGGGTAGAGGTAGCCCTCGCCGTGCCCGAGCGTTTCGCGCCGGGGTAGTGCGCGTCGCGCAGCATGCTTCGGCGGGCGGAGGGCTCCGTGCTCGCGCACGTCGCGCGTCGCCGCGCCGATCGCCGTGATCACGGCGTTCGACTTCGGCGGCTCGGGCCAGGTAGATCGCCGCCTGGGCGAGGTTGAGCCGCGCCTCGGGCAGCCCGACGTGCTCGAGCGCCTGGGCGGCGGCGACGGCGACGAGCAGAGCCCGCGGATCGGCGTTGCCGACGTCCTCGGAGGCGAAGATCACCATCCGGCGGGCGATGAAGCGGGGATCCTCGCCACCTTCGAGCATGGCCGCCAGGTAGTAGAGGGCCGCGTCGGGATCCGAGCCGCGCATCGACTTGATGAACGCCGAGGTGAAGTCGTAGTGCGCGTCGCCGTCCTTGTCGTAGACGAGCGGCCGCTTGCGGGCGGCGTCCTCGACGTGGCGCTCCGCGATCGCAGCGCCTTCGGCCCGCGCCGTCTGCGCGGCGAGCTCGAGGATGTTCAGCGCCGCGCGGGCGTCGCCGCCGGCGCGCCTGGCGATCACGCAGCACGAGCTCGTCGTCGAGCTCGGCGCCGAGCTCGCGCGCGCCGCGGCGCACGACCGTCTGCGAGGTCGTCGAGCCGAGAGCGGCTCGAGCTCGTAGATCTGGCAGCGCGACGAGCAGCGCCGAGTTGACCTCGAAGTACGGGTTCTCCGTCGTCGCGCCGATGAGCGTGACGAGCCCCTCCTCCACGGCGGGAAGAAGCGCGTCCTGCTGCGCCTTGTTGAAGCGGTGGATCTCGTCGAGGAAGAGGATCGTCCGCTGGCCGTTGCCGCCGAGCCGGTCACGGGCCCGCTGGATGACCGCGCGGACGTCGGCGACGCTGGCGGACACGGCGGAGTGCTCCTCGAAGGCGGCGCCCGGTCGTCGCGGCGACGATGCGGGCCAGCGTCGTCTTGCCGCTGCCCGGGCGGGCCGTAGAAGATCGAGGAGGCGACGCGGTCCTCCGCGATCGCGAGCGCGAGCGCCGATCCCGGCCCGACGACCTTCTGCTGGCCGACGAAGTCGTCGAGGCGCGCCGGTCGCAGCGCGGCTCGCGAGCGGCGCGACGTCGTCGAGCCGGTCGTGCCGCCGCCTCGGAGAAGAGGTCGCTCATGCCGAAGTATGCTCTCCACGGCCGGAGTGGCGGCGCTGAGCCGCTCGCGCGGCTCGGCCAGCTACCGTACGACGCGTGGCCGCGCGTCCTGCGCGACGAGGTGACGGCGCTCCTCGCGAGCTCATCCGCCTGGACACCGTCAACCCGCCGGGCAACGAGACGCGCGCGGCGGAGCTGCTGCGCGACTACCTCGAGCCGGACGGCGTCGAGTGCCGGCTGCTCGCGCGCGTTCCCGAGCGGGCGAACCTCGTCGCGCGCATCCCCGGTCGCGACCCGGATGCGCCACGTCTCCTCCTGCTGTCGCACACCGACACCGTGCTCGCCGATCCCGGCGAGTGGTCGGTCGACCCGTGGTCGGGCGAGCTCCGGGACGGCCACGTGTGGGGCCGCGGCGCGCTCGACATGAAGGGCCAGGTCGCCGCGATCCGCCGTCGCGCTCGCCACGCTCGCCCGCGAGGGCTTCGAGCCGGAAGGCGACCTGATCTTCGCGGCCACGGCCGACGAGGAGGTCGGCGAGCGACTACGGCCTCTCCTGGCTGTGCGAGGAGCATCCCGAGGCCGTGCGCGCGGCCTGGTGCATCAACGAGGGCGGCGGCGACCGCATCGAGATCGACGGCCGTGCGCTCTACCTCTGCGCGACCGTCCGAAAAGGCAAGCTCGCCGTTCCGAATCCGTGTGCACGGGCAAGAGCGGTCATGCCTCGATGCCCGGCATCGGCGACAACGCGCTCGTCAAGGCGGCGCCGCTGCTCGAGCGACTCGCGCGGGCTCGACGACGCCGCTCGCGGCTGCTGCCCGAGACGAGGCGCCTTCCTCGACGCGCCGTCGCTCGGTGAGGCCGATGCCCCGGAGGACGCGCTGGCGCGGCTTCGCGAGGCGCCTCCCCGGCGGCCGCGGCGATGGTCGAGCCGATGCTCCGGACGACGATCTCGCCGACCCAGATCGCGGCGCTCCGGGAAGCGCAACGTGATCCCCGGCGCTCTGCGAGATCGTCTGCGACTGCCGCATTCTGCCCGGTGAGACGCCAGTCCGAGATCGAGGCGCTCATCCGCGACGAGCTCGGCCGCGACGGCTACGAGCTCGAGTGGCTCGAGCAGCCGGAGGGCGGCACGCGCTCGGCGGTCGAGACGCCGCTCTGGGAGGCGATCGAGTCGTTCGTCGGCCGAGGACGACCCGGGTGCCGCAGCTCGTGCCGATCCTGCTCCCCGGGTTCACCGACAGCCACTTCCTGCGCGACACGTTCGGTACGGTCGCGTACGGCTTCTTTCCGATGCGCGCCATGGATCCGGAGCTCGCTGCGACGCTCGTCCACTCGGCCGACGAGCGGGCCGCCGTCGACGACCTCGAGCTCGGGACGCGCTTCCTGATCCACGTCGGCGAGGGAGCTATCGGCGTGAGCGACGAGGTTCGGCTCGGGGGGCATGGCGCTCGGGAACGGCGTGCTCGTGCACGGGCCGCACTCCTGGGCCTGTGCCGTCCGTGGGCGACGACGGAGAGCTGCCGCGTCGCCTCGGGCGAGAAGGCGCTTCGCTCGCGCCGACGTCGCATCGCCGCTCCTGCGCGGGCTCGGCACGGGTGGCGAGAGCTGCTGGCCGTGCTGCCGGCGCGTGCATCGAGCGCTTCCCGAGGCCGAGCTGCCGTTCCGGCAGGGGCGCGTCGATCGCGGCGATGGCCGGCAGCCGCGCTCGCTGCGACGGGCATTCGGTCGAGCCGGCTCGGCCCGGTCTGCGCAGGAGAGTGCCGCCGCGCTCCTCGCGCTCGTGCCCGGTCGACGGTGGCGCTGCGTGGCACCGAGCTCGCCGCCTACCACGGCGCCGAGCACATCTCGATCGGGAGCTACGAGCACGGCGAGCCCAGACCGCGCGAGCACGAGCGCTGCGGCTCGCATCTGCTCGGCCCGCTCCTCGTGACGACCGTGGTCGGGAACGCTGCTGGCGAGCAGGCTCGCCGCCACGCCGCGCGGCAAGACGTGTCGGCCCGGCTCGTGGCCGGGATCGGGCGCCGTCGCCGCGTCGACCGAGCTGCTCGGCTGGGCGCTGCGCAACCCGGACGAATCCGGTCAGCCCGCGCGCTCGCCTGGCCCGGCCACGCAGCTCCAGCACCGTTTCCTGACCGCCGAGCCGACGCCGGAGCAGCTCGAGGTGGCGCAGGCGGCGCTGGCGGCGTGCCTGACGGCTCGAGACCGTCCGCAGCCGGCCGAGGCCTAGAGCCCCAGCGCTTCAGATCCATCGGCGCCCGGCTGCCGATAGCAGCTGGGAATGCTCGTCATGAGCTTCTTCGACTCGTTCAAGGACTGGGCGCTCACCTGGCTGCCGCTCGTCTTCTTCGGCTTGCTCGTGTACCTCGTCTGGCGAACGCTCGCCTCATGCCGAGGGTCAAGCCGACGGACGATCGATCCCGCGTCGAAGTCGTCGGTGACCTGGGACGACGTCGCCGGCGTCGACGAGGTGCGCGAGGAGTTGCAGGAGGTCGTCGAGTTCCTGCGCGACCCGAAGTCGCTTCGCGCGGCTCGGCGCGCGCGTCCCGAAGGGCATCCTCCTCTACGGCCCGCCCGGCACCGGGGAAGACGCTGCTCGCCAAGGCCGTCGCGCACGAGTCCGGCGCGAGCTTCTACTCCCAGAGCGCGTCGGCGTTCGTCGAGATGTTCGCCGGGCTCGGCGCCTGCGCGGATCCGCAAGCTCTTCGACACCGCGCGCAAGAACCAGCCGGCGATCGTGTTCATCGACGAGCTCGACGCCGTCGGGATGCGGCGCTCGGGCCACTCGTTCAACCGCGAGCACGACCAGACCCTGAACCAGCTGCTCGTCGAGCTCGACGGCTTCGAGGACGCGGGTCAGGTCGTCGTCATCGGCGCCTCGAACCGGCTCGAGGATCTCGACCCGGCCCTGCTGCGGCCCGGGTCGCTTCGATCGCCAGATCCTCGTCTCGCCGCCCGACCTGGCGGGTCGGGAGGCGATCCTCGCGCGTGCACACGCGCGGCAAGCCGCTCGGCTCCGGACGTCGACCTCTGACCACGTCGCGCGGCACACCGCCGGGCTCACCGGCGCCGATCTCGCGAACATCTGCAACGAGGCGGCGATCGCCGCGGGCCGCCGCGACGCGACGACGATCGCCCAGCACGACTTCGACGTGCGCGCTCGAGCGCGTCGTCGCAGGGCTCCAGCAGCGCCGCGTCGTGACCGAGAAGGAGAAGCGCATCCTCGCCTACCACGAGGCCGGCCACGCGCTCATGTCGCACCTCGTCGGCGATCCCCAGCCGGTGCAGAAGGTGACGATCATCTCGCGCGGGCGCGCTCTCGGCTACACGCTCAACACGCCGCAGGAGGACCGCTACCTGCACACGAAGGAGGAGCTCTTCGACCTCCTCAAGGTGCTGCTCGCCGGGCGTGCGGCCGAGCAGGTCGTCTTCGGTCGGATCACGAACGGCGCCGCGAACGACCTCGAGCGGGCGACCGACATCGCGCGGGCGATGATCTTCGAGTTCGGCATGGGCGACGAGCGTGACCTCGCGGACGATGCGCGCCGACAACTACGCGCTCTCGGAGGAGACGAAGCGCGTTCGCGACGACGAGCAGGGCCGGCTCACCGACTCCGCCTACGACGAGGCGAAGCGCCTGATCGCAAAGCACCGCGCGGCCCTCGACCGGATCGCCGCACGCGCTGCTCGAGCGCGAGACGCTCAACCGCTCCGAGCTCGACGAGCTGCTCGCCGGCGTCGAGCGCGAGTCGAACGCGGCCGAGACCGTCGGCACGCCCCGCGCCCTCGACCACGCCTAGCGCACGACATCACCTCGCCCGGTCTGACGACCCGGCTAGGATCGTGGCGTGGAAATCGACGCCCTCCATCACGTGGCCATGGCCGTCGAGGACCTCGACGAGGCCGTCGAGACCTACCGGCGGCTCTTCGGGGCCGAGGTGGAGTTCCGCGGCACGATCCCGGGCCAGGGCGTCGAGGCGTGCTATCCTGCAGGCTCGGTACCGGCCGGATCGAGCTGCTGGCCGCTCTCGCCGAGGACTCGCCCGTCGGACGCTTCCTGGCACGGCGCGGCCCCGGAATGCACCACGTCGCATTCGAGGTCGCTGATCTGCCGGCGGCGATCCGCGAGCTGACCGAGAAGGGGGCCAACGTGATCGACAGCGAGCCGCGTGCGGGGCTGGGAGGGTCGGAGGTCTCGTTCGTCCATCCGGAGTCGGCCCACGGCGTGCTCGTGGAGGTGGTCTCGCATGGCTGAGGAGCGGGTTCGGGTCGAGATCGGGTTCGTGGGCGGCACGATCGTTGCCGCGCAGATGCCGGTTGCCGACGCCGAGCGGTTGCATCACAAGCTCGCAGCGGGCAGCGACGGCATCGTGGACGTCGAGCTCGAGGACGGCACGTGCACCGTCGTCGTCTCCCACGTCCTCTACATGAAGCGCTACGCCCGCGAGAGCCGGGTCGGCTTCGGCGGCTGATCGGTCGCTCGGGCGTCTGACCCGCGATGGCTGAGCTGTCAGTCGGGATCGTCGGGCTTCCGAACTCGGGCAAGACGACCCTTTTCAACGTCCTGACGCATGCCGGCGCCGAGATCACGGCGTACGTCGAGCGTGTCCTCGAAGCCGAATCTGGGCATGGCGCCGATCGCCGACGAGCGCCTCGACCGGGTTGCCGCCGCCGCAGCAGCGCCCAAGGTAACGCCGGCCGCCGTGCGGGTCATCGACGTTCCCGGGACGGGCGCCGGACTGCTCGGCAATCTGCGCCAGGTCGACGCGCTGCTCGCGGTCGTCGACGGCTTCTCGCCTGACGCCGATCCGGATCGCGATCTCGCAACGTTGCGGCTCGAGCTGCTCGTGGCCGATCGTGAGCACGTCGAACGCCGGCTCGAGCGGGTCGCGAAGCAGGCCAAGTCGGGCGATGCGGCGCTCCGTGCCGAGGTCGACCAGCTCGAGCAGCTTCTTGCTCACGTGGACGCCGAGCGCCCGCTGGGCGACTTTCCGGCCGGGCTTCCGGCCGAGCTCGAGCCCTTGACAACCAAGCCGCTGATCGTGGTCGTCAACGGGCCCGAGGGCATCGATGTCAAGCTCGAGTCCGAGCTCGCCGAGCTCGACCCGGACGAGGCGGAGGCATTCCGCGGCGGCGGGCCGTCTGCGCTGGAGGAGGTGGTTCGCCGTCTGTTCGCCGCCCTCGACCTGCTCAGCTTCTTCACGGCGGGCGAGAACGAGACGCGGGCCTGGACCCTTCGCCGCGGCCGGACCGCGCTCGACGCCGCCGAGACGATCCACTCGGACATCGCCCGCGGCTTCATCCGCTGCGAGGTCGTCCGCTGGTCGGACTACGTGGAGCACTCCCGGGCCGAGCTCCAGCGGCGCGGCCTCATGCGGCTGGAGGGCAAGAGCTACGCCGTCGAGGACGGCGACGTGCTGCACATACGGTTCAACGTCTGACGTGGGGGTCAGCGCAGTGCACGGAGAGGATCCGTGACAGCTCCGCGGACACGGACCTCGAAGTGGAGATGGGGACCGGTCGACCGGCCCGTGGAGCCGACGAGACCGATGACGGTTCCCCGACGCACGTGCTGGCCGGGCGACGACGTCGATGCGACGTAGGTGCGCGTACCAGGTCTCGACGCCACGCGTGTGCGAGATCACGACCAACCGGCCGTAGCTCCCGCCCCAGTCGGCCAGGACGACCCATCCGGCCCGTGCGGCGCCGACAGGCGTCCCACGGTTGGCGGGAATGTCGACCCCTGGATGGAACCGGGCCCCACGCGGCCCGAAGCCGTCGCCGGGAGGCAGGGCGAGGGGCCACGCGACCGAGAGCGGCGAGCGCGGCAACGGCTTCCGCAGCGCGGCGAACGTCTGCCTGCCCGCGACCCCGTCCGCTCCGAGCCCTGCCCAGCTCTGGAAGCCTCGGAGAGAGGCATCCGTTCGGGCGCCGAAGCGGCCGTCGATGGCGCCGCCCGGGAAGCCGTGCCACCCGAGCAGGAACTGCAGGGAGGCGACGTCCCAGCCCACGTTGCCGAACGTGATGTCGCGGGTGCCGAGCCGCGGGCGGCCGCGGCGCCCGAGCGCCGCGCGGGTGCGCGGGCCGACGACCCCGTCCGCCGCCAGGCCGGCGCGACGCTGGAACGCGGCTACCGCGGCCTTCGTGCCGGGACCGCGCACGCCGTCGATCGTGCCGAGATACGTGCCTCTGGCGCGCAAGGCGACCTGGAGCGCGGCGACGCTCGGTTTCCCCATGCCGAAGGCCGCCGAGGTGGTCAGCAGTGCCGTCAGCAGTGCGAGAACTGTTACTCGGAGCGTCATCTGAGAGCGAGACCAGACGCCACCCCGAATCTGGCCGCAGGTCGGCCTTCGCGCCGCCGCGGGGGACTCCTCCCGGCTCTGTGCGGCTAGGAGTCCGGGACGGGCCGTGTTGCGGCGACCGCGTCGAGCTGGTTCGCGTGATAGAGCACGGACGCCTCTGCGGTGCGGGCGGCTCTCGCGTCGTGGTGTGCCGCGACCGCGTGCAGCAGCTCGGCGCGCACGTCCTCGTCGAGGCCGCCGCCGCGCTCCTCGATCAGCCGCAGCCCCAGGTGCACGTGGCCGAGCAGGCGTCCCTCGGCGGTCGGAAGAAAGAGCGGGGCGGGACCGAGCTCACGTACGCGGCCGACGTCGTGCAGGAGCGCTGCGGCGGCGAGGAGGTCGCTGCGCAGCCGCGGATGCACGCTCGCCGTCTCGCGGCAGAGCGTGGCCACGTTGACCGTATGCTCGAGCAGGCCGCCCGTGTAGCTGTGGTGGGCGTCCGGTGTGGCGGGCAGGCGCCGAAAGCGCTCCCGGAAGGGCTCGTCGTCGAGGAATCTCGCGACGACCTCCCGGAGCCCCGGATGGGCAAGCTCGCCGGCGAGAAACTCGAGAAAGCCGTCAAGCTCGTCGAGGTCGCGCCGCGCCTCGGGCACGAGCTCAGCCGGATCGATATCGGCCTTCTCGAGCGAGCGCACGTCGAGCTGAAGCCGGTCGCGGAAGCGCTCGACCCGTCCGAGGACGCGGACGGCGTCGCCCTCCTCGAAGCGCCGGTCGAGCAGCTCGACGTCGTTCCAGACGCGCGCGTCGATGCGCCCCGACGGATCGACGAGCTCGAGGACCAGATACGAGGCCCCGGAGCGCGTCCGTCGGCGCTCCTTGCTCGCAACCGCGAAGACCTGCTCGACGAGTCGATCCTCGGCAAGCTCGGAGATCGGAACCGCGGCAGTCACGAGAGGAGTCTAGGCCCGAGGGTGGATGGTAGAGTCGCCCGGGATGCCGCTTCTGAAGCCGTTCCGTGCCCTTCGGTACGACGTGGGCGCGGCCGGGCCGCTCGACACCCTCGTCGCTCCTCCCTACGACGTCATCGCGCCCGACGAGCTGGAGCGCTTCGTGGCCGGCAACCCGTACAACGTCGTCCGGCTCATTCGCCCCTACGAGCCGGCTCTCGCCGCCGAGCGCTTTCGCGCCTGGCAGGACGAAGGCGTGCTCGTTCGGGAAGAGCGGCCCGCCGTCTGGCGGCTCGAGGAGGAGTACGTAGGCCCGGACGGCGTGCGCCGCGTGCGAAACGGCCTCGTCGCCCGTGTTCGCCTCGATCCGACGCGCGAGGGCGTGGTGCTGCCGCACGAGCGGACGTTCTCCGTGCCCGTGGAGGCGCGTCTACAGCTGTTGCGCGCCGTCGGAGCGAAGCTCTCGCCGATCTTCCTCCTCCATGCCGGCGGCCCGCCCGCCGCCGCCGGCGGCGAGCCCGATCTCGAGGCCTCGCTGGGCGGTGTGACCAGCCGGTTGTGGAGGATCGAGGACGCGGATGCGATCGCCGAGCAGGCGGCCGCGATCCGCGGGCCGCTCGTGATCGCAGACGGCCACCACCGGTACGAGGCGGCGCTGCGCCATCACGAGGAGGACGGAGCGCGAGGAAACCGCGTACGTCCTTGCTGCGCTCGTGAGCTGCGCGGACCCGGGACTGACGATCTTCCCGACCCATCGCCTCGTCAGCGGCACGCTCCCGGAGCTGAACGGCGGCCTCGAGCTCACGCCCGTTCCCGGCGGCGCGAGCGAGGCCCTCGACCGGCTGGCGACCGCTGCGCGCGATCGCCCGGCGTTCGTGCTGCTCACGCCGGACGAGGCGCTGCTCGCCGAGTCGTCAGACCCGCCCGCCGAGCCGCTCGAGCGGCTCGACGTCTCGGCGGTAGACCGGCTCCCGCTCGAGGGCGTGACCTTCACCCCGTCCGTCGCCGAGGCCGAGCGCGCCGTCGCGACCGGCCGTGCGCGCGGCCGCGTTCCTCGTTCGGGCGCCGACCGTGGACGAGGTCCAGCAGATCGCCCTCGCGGGCAAGACGATGCCCGAGAAGTCGACGTACTTCTTCCCCAAGCTGGCGAGCGGTCTTCTCTTCTCACCGTTCGACGAGTGACTCCGTGGCTCGACTTCTGTCGCGTCGCAGCCGCGGACGTCGAGCGGCGCCTCGCCGAGCTGCCGACCCGAGCCGAGCGCGAGCGGCCGGTCGGGACCGGCCAGGGCGGCGACGAGACCGTGGCTGTCGACGAGGCGGCGGAGGGCGCGGTCGTCAGCCGGCTGCAGGCGCTCCACGACGGCGGCCTGGACTTCACTCTCGTCTCGGAAGAGCTCGGTGAGCGGCGGTTCGGCGCGGATCCGCGTCTGCGCGTCGTCGTCGACCCGATCGACGGCAGCGTCAACGCGAAGCGGGGCATCCCGTTCTTCTCGCTCTCGGTCGCCGTAGCGGAAGGCCCGACGCTCGGCGACGTCGTGTTCGGCTACGTGCGCGACTTCGGATCGGGGGAGGAGTGGACCGCCGAGCGCGGACGCGGCGCGCTCCTCGACGGGACGCTCGCTCGCGGGCGCGGGGCCGAAGGAGGAGATCGAGCTGCTCTCCTTCGAGGCGACGATGACGCACTACGTTGCGGCAAAGGCGGCGGCGTTTCTCGAGCTGGCTCCGAGGTTGCGGATCATGGGATCGCTGGCGCTCTCCCTCTGCCACCTGGCCGCAGGCCGCGTCGACGCGGTCGTCTCGCTGAAGCCGATCCGCAGCGTGGACATCGCAGCGGGCCAGCTCCTGTGCCGGGAGCAGGGATTGGCCCTGGACCTGCCGGCCCTTCCCTCCTTCGATGCGGCTCCGCTCGACGTCGGCTCGCACTCGCAGATCGTCGCCGCGCGGTCACCGGAGCTCTGCGCGCGTCTCGCGGCCGCGCTTGCCGGCGAGTGAACCTGGCAGACGGGCCCCGTAGCGGGGCCCGTCCCTCCCGGATGGGGTGCCCGGTCAGCTCCCGGGTGTCGACCGGCAGCATCTCGCCCGGCGCAGCGGCAACCGCCGGTGCGGCCCGGTGGCGCAGGGCGCCGCCGACGGCGAGCACGGAGCTCCCGCATGACATCGGGAAGGCACCGTGCGTGATTCGGACGATTCCCGAACCTTTGTGCAGGGTTCTACGGATCTCCCGCCGGTTCGTGGCGCAGAGGGGCGCTCACGGGCTGGTAGCCTGACCTCGTGGCTCCCTCCCGCGACGAGGTCCTGAGCGCGCTCGCACGGGTCATCGATCCCGAGCTTCGCCGCTCCGTCGTCGAGCTCGACATGGTGCGCTCCGTCGAGATCGAGGACGGCGAGGTGTCGCTCACGATCGCGCTCACCGTCGCGGGGTGCCCGCTACGGGCGGACTTCCAGCAGCAGGTCGATCGTGAGGTCGGGAGCCTGCCCGGGATACGCGCGCGTCACGCTCTCGTTCGACGTGATGACGCCGGAGGAGAAGGCGGCGCTGACCACGAGGCTGCGCGGCGGCGTCACGGAGCGGACGAAGGGCGTGTCGATCGACGCGAGCACCCGCGTGCTGGCCGTGTGCAGCGGCAAGGGCGGCGTCGGCAAGTCGTCTCTCACGGTGAATCTCGCGGCGGCGTTCTCCGCCCTCGGGCTGCAGACGGGCGTGCTCGACGCGGACGTGTACGGCTACTCGATCCCGGGCATGCTCGGAATCCACCAGCGGCCGATCGCGGTGGACCAGATGATCGTGCCGCCGGTTCGCGGCGACCTCAAGGTGATGTCGATCGGCTTCTTCCTCGACGACAACGCGCCGGTCATGTGGCGCGGCCCGATGCTGCACAGGGCACTCGAGCAGTTTCTCTCCGATGTCCACTGGGGCGAGCTCGACTGGCTCGTCGTCGACATGCCGCCGGGCACCGGGGACGTCTCGATCTCGCTCGGCCAGCTGCTTCCGCGCGCCGAGGTCATCGTCGTCACGACCCCGCAGCGCGCTGCGCAGGAGGTCGCCGTGCGGGCGGCCGAGATGGCGCGCAAGACGAACATGCGCCTCCTCGGCGTCGTCGAGAACATGTCCTATCTCGTGGGAACCGGCCAGGCAATCTTCGGCGAGGGGGGCGGCGAGGCGCTCGCGTCCTCCCTCGGCGTGTCGCTTCTCGGCACCGTCCCGCTCGATCCGGCGCTCCGCGAGGCCGCCGACGTGGGTGACCCCGTCGTGCTGCGCGAGCCCGAGGCCGAGTCGAGTCAGGCGATCGTGGCGCTCGCCGAGGCGATCGTGGCAATCCCGCGCGAGGCCGGAATCGGCATCACGAAGACGCTGCCGCTCGTGTCGGCCGGGGGATGACGCTCGCGGACGGCGATGGCCGAGCTCGAGCGGCTCGGCACGGAGCAGAACCGCAAGATCTACCGGCGCCACGGTGCCGGCGAATGCCAGTTCGGAGTCGAGCTTTGCGAACCTGCGCGGCCTGGCCAAGCGAATCAAGGTCGATCACGAGCTCGGCCGAGGCGCTCTGGCAGACGGGCAACGTGGATGCCCGGAGCCTCGCGACGATGATCGTCGACCCGGCGCGCATGAGCGGCGCCGATCTCGATCGCTGGCTGGAGGGGCTCGACTACTACCTGCTCGCAAGCCTGGTCGCAGGGGTCGCCGCGCGCACGCCTCACGCTTGCGCCAAGGCGGACGAGTGGACGGCCCGGCCGGGTGAGCTCGACGGCGAGGCGGGCTGGGATCTCGTCGCGCTGCTCGCCAAGGACGACGGCGAGCTCTCCGACGCATATTTCGAGGACAAGCTCCCGACGCTCGAGAGAGCGGATCGCGAAGGCGCCGAACCGAACGCGGCATGCGATGAACGGGGCGCTGATCGCGATCGGTGGTCGCAGCGAAGGGCTACGGAAGCAGGCGCTCGCGGTCGCAGGGAGAATCGGCGCCGTCGAGGTCGATCACGGCGAGACGGGCTGCAAGACGCCGGCCGCGGCGCCCTACATCGAGAAGATCTGGGCCCGTCGCGCGGCGAAGCGAGCCGGCTGCCGCCGGCGCCCGCTAGCGCCGGCGCAGCTCCTCGAGGACGACCGGGTCGATTCGCGCGACGCCGTCCACGCGTTCCTCGAGGTTCTCGACGCCCGCCCACGTCTCCAGGTCGCGGGCGAGATCGCCTGTCTCGTAGCCCAGCCCGGCGAGCCGCTCGCGCAGCTCGTCCCCGAGGCCCGCGTCGACCGTGATCCAGTCCTCCGCCGGCGTCTCGCCGAAGTAGAGCTGCGTGGAGCCCGTAGAGCCGCTCGAGCTCGGCGATCGGGGCCGGGTGGTCGTCGACCCTCAGGTCGACGAGCACGTCGCAACCGTCGTAGCCGCCTCCCTCGCGCACGACGTAGCAGCGCGGCGGACTGCTGGCCGCGGCGATCGCCTCCGGCCTCCTGAGCCGCCGCCAGGGCGGCGAGCAGGCGTTCTGCGAGCGGGGCTGCCGGCCGTCCGCTCGAAGACGTCCGCGAGCGCGGTCACGGTGGACTCGGAGACGAGGAGGTTCCCCTGCGCCGCATAGCCGGGGCCGACCTGGCTGCCCGGCCCATGCCAGGCAGCTGCTGCCCGTGTAGGCGGCCGCGCGGCCTTCCGCGTCGACGACGCCGAGCTGCCTGTCGGCCCGCCCGTCGTCGGCCGCCGTCAGCCGCTCGACGACCTCGGCGGCGGCAGACGCCCTCGCGGAGCATGGCGAGGCCGTCCGGCCCGTAGCTGACCTTCGCCAGGGCCTGGGTCGCGACGGCGCCGACGCCCGGGGCGGCCCAGACGACGACCGAGCCGACGGCGAGGAACTTCGACTGGACTCCGACGCCCCATTCGCCGCGCTCGCGGTCGCAGGCGACGATCGAGTAGGTCGTGACGATCAGAGCTCGATCGTCTGGCCCGGCTCGATGTCGACGATCTCGACGTCGGGCGCGAGCTCGCGAACCTGGGCCGGCGTTCCGTCAGGAACGGGAACGTTCCCCAGTGACACGGGACACAACGCTTGACGCCGAGCAGCTCCAGGGCGACGGCGGCCTCGCGCGGGCCCATCGTGTAGTGGTCGCCGATCGGGAGGATGGCGAGGTCGGGCCCGTAGATGCGCCCGATCAGCTGCATGTCGCCGAAGACGCACGTGTCGCCGGCGTGGTAGAGCGTGAAGCCGTTCTCGAGCGCGATGACCACGCCGGCGGGCTCGCCGGCGTAGCTGCCGTCCGGCGTCGAGCTCGAGTGGAACGCGTTCGTCAGCGTGAACTTGATGCCGTCGACGTCCGACCGTGCCGCCCTTGCCCATGCCCCCGCCGGCGGCGTCGGGGTAGCCCTGCCCGTCGAGCCAGCCGGCGAGCTCGTGGATCGCGACCAGCCTCGGCTTGTGTTTCTTCCCGAGCGCAGCCACGTCTCCCACGTGGTCGCCGTGTCCGTGAGTGACGGCGATGATGTCGACCCGCTCGGGCTCCTTCTCCTCGGCGGGGCAGGTCGGCCCGCTCACCCACGGGTCGATGTAGATCCGCTTGCCGTTCGGGCTGTCGATCCGGAACGAGGCGTGTCCGAGCCACGTCAGCGAGGCATTTGCCATCAGTCCTCCTTGTCGTCTTCGGGCTGAGCGTAACCGAGCGCGGCAAGGGCGGAGCCCGCGCAGTCACGCAACGCGGCCCGAAGGCCGCAGCCGTGACAGGGGAGCGGCCGAAGGCCGCGGTGCAACGGTGCGGTCAGCCGCCGCAGGCGGCCGCGAAGGTTCGCGTGCCGCGCGCGCTCAAGCTCGGGGCCGTCTCGTCCGATGAGCTTTCGGGGTGCGTGACGTCGTGCGGACAGCTGCGGGATTCACGATGATCGAGGTGCTGGTCGTCCTCGTCGTGATCGGCGTCCTGCTCGCGATCGCGATTCCCTCCTACCTGTCCCAGCGCGACCGGGCCAACGACGCCGTGGCGCAGGCCGACCTCCGGGTGTCGCTGCCGTCCATCGAGGCCTACTTCAACGACCACGGAACCTACGTCGGCCTCACCGTGGCGGGCCTGCGCGCCGCCTACGACCAGGCGCTTCCGGCGAATCTCGTTGTCGTGAACATGACCGACGTGAGCTACTGCGCGCAGACCACGGCGGGCGGTCGCGTATGGAAGCGCGACGGGCCCGCCGCCCAGATCGTGCCGGGATCCTGCTAGCCCGCATAGCGGGTGTCACCACCCGTTAGCGGCCAGCCCGGCCTGGTCATCGAAAAGACCTCGACGACGCGCGTGTACTGGTCGTACCCGAGGCGCGCGATCGGATCGAGGGCACGCACGTCGACGCGCCCGTCCACGATCGCCGAATCCGAGACGTGGACGCCGACCACCTCCCCGAAGACGACCGTGTTGACGTACTCGGCGCGGTCGGGGCTGCGGAGCTCGACGATCTCGACGAGCGTGCACTCGAGGTGCACGGGGCTCTCGGCGACCAGCGGAGGCCTGACCAGGCGTCCCGGAGTCATCGTCAGGCCGGCCAGCTCGAGCTCGTCGACGTCGCGCGGCGCCGGCGTGCTCGTGAGATTGACGGCTTCGCGCAGGCTCCAGGTGGCGAGGTTGAACACGAACTCCCTCGTCTCGCGGGCGTTGTGCAGAGAGTCCTTCACGCCTCCGCTCCGCATGGGGGCCGGTGGTCGAGAACATGACCTGCGGCGGCACGTACGCGACGGCGTTGAAGAACGAGAAGGGAGCGAGGTTGACGCGCCCTCGCTCGTCCACGCTGGAGATCCAGCCGATCGGTCGCGGGACGACGAGCTGGTTGAACGGGTCGCCGCGCAGCCCGTGGTCCTCTCCCGGCCGGTAGAACATCGCGCCAGCCTACGGGCTGGCGCCGGCGCAGGGGAGCCGAGCCGATCCCGTCAGAGCGGCAGGTCGCGGACGGCGAAGAAGATCGCCTCCGAGAACGTCGGATAGGGCTGGATCGTGTCGCGCAGGACGTCGATCGGCACGGCAGCCTTGACCGCGAGGGAGAGCTGGCCGAGCCATTCGCCGGCCTCGGGGCCGACGGCGACGGCGCCGGCGAGCACGCGCCGGCCCGGATCGGCGAACAGCTTCAGCAAGCCGTCCCGCTTCGGCCGCTCGTAGGTGGACGCGCGGGCCGTGCCGTCGACCTTCCAGGACGACGTGACGAGGCCTTCGCCCGCGGTCCGGCCGACCGAGGCGACCTGCGGGTCGGTGAAGGTGACCGCGGGCACGGCGTGGTGGTCTGCCTCGGCGGGCTGCCCGGCGACATCGAGCGCCGCCACGCGTGCGTGGTACTTGCCGACGTGCGTGAACGGCGCGATGCCGTTGACGTCGCCGATCGCCCAGACGCCCTGGGCTGCGCGGAGGCGGTCGTCCACCTCGATCCCCTTGTCGGTGATCGTCATCCCGAGCTGCTCGAAGCCGAAGCCCTCGACGTTGGCGCGCCGTCCCGTCGCCACGAGGAGCCGTTCGCCCTCGAGCTCCACGCCGTCCTCGACGCTGACGCGAAACTGCGACGGAGCCTTCTCGTGCTGAACGCCCTTGATCGAGACGCCCGTGCGAACGTCGATGCCGTCGGCTTCGAGCGCGGCGTGGAGGATCGCTCCGGCCTCGGGGTCCTCGCGAGGCAAGACCTGCTCCGCGCTGTCGAGCAGCGTGACCTTCGAGCCCAGCCGCGCGAACGCCTGAGCGAGCTCGCAGCCGACGGGGCCCGCGCCGAGCACGATCAGGCTCTTCGGTACCTCGTCGGCCGAGGTGGCCTCGCGGTTCGTCCAGTAGCCGGATTCCGCGAGACCGGGGATCGGTGGGATCGCGGCGGACGAGCCCGTCGCGATCACGAGCTTGTCGTACGGCTGCTCCCTGTCGCCGATCTCGACGAGACCGGGACGTGCGACCCGTGCTTCACCGCGCACGAGCTCGATGTCGCGCTTGTCGAGGAACGTCTCCTCGCCGGAGTCGTCCCAGCCGTTCGTGACCTTGTCGCGATGCCAGAAGACTCGGTCGGCGGCGAGGCCGCCGTGAACGGCGTCCGTGGCGCCGGGGACCCGCTGCGCGGCCCAGAGCGCCTCCCCGGGCCTCAGCAGCGCCTTCGACGGCATGCAGGCGTAGTAGCTGCATTCGCCGCCGATCAGGCCCCGCTCGACGATCGTGATCGGCACGCTCTCGTCGAGCCGGCGCAGCGCGGCGGCGAACGCCGTGCCCGTGGAGCCGGCACCGAGGACGACGACTCGATCCGCCATGGCGGCTACCTACCCCGTTTCCACGCGGAGAACGCCTGAGCGCCCGGCCCCGCTCAGAACGGGAAGGGGAGGAAGCTCGTCGCGTCGCGGGCCAGCTCGATCAGCTGGTCGACCGCGAAGAAGGAGCCGACGGCGACGATGAGCGAGATGACGATCGCCGTGTCGAGCGCCAGGTCGCGAGGCGGCGAGCCGCCGGCCGGCAGGGCTGCGAGGCGCCCGACCGCGCATGTACATCGAGCGGACGACGCCGAGGTAGTAGTAGATCGAGACCGCGGTGAAGACGGCCCCGAGGACCATCAGCCAGATCCAGTCGCGTTCGTAGAGGGCCGAGAACACGTAGAACTTGCCGACGAAGAGGCCGGTCGGCGGCAAGCCGACGAAGCCGATCATGAAGATCGCCATCGCGGCCCCGTGGAACGGTCGCTCCCAGCCGAGCCCTCCGATGCCCTCGATCGTGACCGGCCGGCCCAGCTCGCGCTCGCGCAGCGTCGACGACGGCGAACGACCCGACCGAGAGCGCGGCGTAGGGGATCAGGTAGTAGACGAGCGCCCGGCCGCCGAGCGCGTTGCCGGCCGCCACCGGCATCAGCAGGAAGCCGGCGTGCGAGATGCTCGAGTAGGCGAGCAGGCGCTTGACGTTGCGCTGGACGAGCGCGCCGAGGTTGCCCCAGGCGAGCGACACCGTGGCGATGACGCCGAGCGTGATCGTCCAGAGCTCCGCCTCGCCCGGGAAGGCGATCGTCAGGAAGCGAAGCGTGAGCACGAGCGCCGCCACCTTCGTCGCCGCGGCCATGAAGCCCGTCACGGGCGTGGCGGCGCCCTCGTAGACGTCGGGCGTCCACTGGTGGAACGGTGCGGCGGAGACCTTGAACGCCAGTCCGACGAGGAGCAGCGCGAGGCCGGCGACGAGCAGGAGCCGGTCGGCGTCGCCGCCGGCTGCGCCGATCGCCTCGAAGCCGACCTCGCCGGTCGCTCCGAAGACGAGCGCGCTTCCGAAGAGGAGGACGGCCGAGCTGAAGCCTCCGACGATGAGGTACTTGAGCCCGGCCTCGAGCGCCGCGTGCGGCTGAGCGTCAACGCGCAGAGGATGTAGAGCGAGATCGAGAACCACTCGAGGCCGAGGAAGAGCGAGATGAGGTCGTTCGCGGCGACGAAGAACGCCATGCCCCCGACGGCCGAGAGAAGCAGCACGTAGTACTCGGCGCGCCGCTCGGCCGCGTCGCGCTCCCGGTAGCCCGTGAAGACGGCGAGCAGGCCGACGCCGAAGATGAGGATCTGGGCGAGGTCGGACAGCCGGTCTCGCCGGATCGCGTCGGCCACGATCCCGCGGCCGTTCTCGTCGGCGACGTACAGGGTGATCGCCGCCGCCATCGCGCCGGCGAGCGCGAGGCTGCGACGACCGCGCCGATGCCGTTGCGCAGGCGCTCCGGCGCGAACGGGGCGACGAGCATGATCACGCCCGACTCCGGCGAGCAGCGGCGAGGTACGGCGAGAGCCCGGCCCAGTCGATCGTCGGCGTGTCGATCACGGCGATGCCTCCACGACCGTGGACGACGCGTCGGTGACCTCGGCGATCACGAACGTGCGCGGCTTGCCGCCGAAGCTGTGGTCGGTGATGCCGGCGGGCCAGAAGCTGAGGAAGAGGAGCACGGCCACGACGGGCGCGAGCACCCGATCTCGTGCCGGCCGGAGGTCGAGCGCGCGATCGTGGACCGCCGGGCCCTTCTCCTCGTGGAGCGCGGCCGAGATCGCGCGCAGCATGTACATGGCGGCGAGCACGATCGCGATCGCGCCGACGACGGCCCAGCCCCAGCCGTCGCGTGAAGATGCCGTTGAGGATCAGGAACTCCGCGGCGAACGCCGCCGGAGCCGGGCACCGCGAGGGCGATCACCCCGAGCTGATCAGGATCGTCGCCAGGACGGGTCTCCCGCGCGCCATGCCGCCGAGCTGCGCGAACTGGCCGGTCGCGGTGCGGCGCTCGATGTAGCCCGCGAGCAGGAACAGGCCCGCCGAGATGAGGCCGTGGTTGATCATCTGGAGCAGCGCGCCCTGAACGCCGGAGTCGTTGACGGCGAAGAGCCCGATCAGGATCAGGCACATCTGCGCCAGGCTCGAGTACGCGATCACGCCGCGGAAGTCGGGGGCCCGGAAGGCGAGCAGCGAGCCGTAGACGAGCCCGATCGCGGCGAGCACGAGGATCGTGTCGCGCATCGTCTCCACGGGCTCGGGGAAGATCGGCAGCGCGATTCGGAGGAAGCCGTAGGCCGCGGTCTTCGAGATGACCCCCGAGAGCATCGCGGCGACCTCCGGCGGAGCTTTCGCGGTAGGCGTCGGGCAGCCAGCCGTGGAAGGGCCACAGCGGCGCCTTGATGCCGAACGCGATCGCGAAGCCGAGGAACATGGCGACGCTTCCGCTCGTCCCCATCTGCGTCAGGTCGAACGTGCCCTGCGACAGCCCGAGCGCGACGATCGAGACGAGCATGAGGAGCGACCCGACCATCGTGTAGATGACGAACTTGATCGTCGCCGCCCGGGAGTTCGCGCCCCCCCAGACCCCGATGAGGACGTAGAGCGGGATCAGCATGAGCCTCGAAGAAGACGTAGAAGAGCAGCAGGTCCTGGGCGGCGAAGACCCCGACCGTCGCGCCGACGAGGACGAGCATGAGCCCGAAGTAGGCCCGGGCGTGCTCGCGTCCGGCGCGCAGCCCGTACGCGATCGCAAGCGCCCCGACCCCGACGGTCAGGCCGACCAGCCAGAGCGAGAAGTCGTAGAGCCCGACCTTGTACGAGACGCCGAGATCCTGGAACCAGACTGCGGTCGTCTCGTACTGGAGCCCCGGCGCTCCGTAGTCGAAGCTCGACGACGGCCGCGATCCAGAGGCCGAGCCTCGCCGAGCGGCGACGCCGAGTGCGACGAGCCCGGGGTTCCGCCAGGGCAGGAGCCAGAGGAGCAGGCCGCCGACGATCGGGACGAAGATCAGCCAGTTCGCCAGCGTCTCCTACCTCACCGGATGAAGACGAGGACGATGACGGCTGCGGCGAGCGCCACAGGATCGCGTAGGAGCGCAGGATGCCCGTCTGGACCGCGGCGACACGGCTGGCCGAGCGCGCGCACCCCGTCGGCGATCTCGCCCGCCGAGCCGAGGACGATCGGCGCCTCGACCGCACGGCCGAGGAACAGCGCCAGCCGGGACGCCGGCCGGTAGAAGACGAGCGTCGTAGGCCTCGTCGAAGTAGAGCTTGTGCTCGAGCGTGCGCGCCACCCCGGCGAAGCGTGCGCGCAGCCGCGCCGGCGCCTCGCTCGCGCGACCCCAGAAGCGCCAGGCGAGCACGATCCCGATCGAGCGCGACGCTCGACCGAGAGCACCGGCGAGACGACCTCCATCCAGGCCTCCGGCTCCACGCAGCGACGGAGCGACCGGCTCGAGGAACGTCTCGACCGACGCCCAGCCGCCGGGCACCTGGGTCCAGCCCGCCGATCGACCGAGAGAACCGTGAGCACGCGCGACCGGCCACATCATCGCCAGCGGCCCTTCGAAGCGTTCCTTGTGGAGGTGGTGCTGGACGTACTCGGACTTCTTGCCGCGGAAGACGACGAAGAGCAATCGGAACGAGTAGACGGCCGTCAGGAACGAGCCGACGATGCCCATCGCGAAGAGGATCGACGCCGAGCGTTCCCGCGGCGAGAGCGTTCGCGAGGATCGCGTCCTTCGAGAAGAAGCCGGCGAACGGCGGGATCGCGGCGAGCGACAGCGTGCCGATCAGGAACGCCGCGCCGTCCGCGGCAGCTCGCGGCCGAGGCCGCCCATCCTGCGGATGTCCTGCTCGCCCGAGAGCGCGTGGATGACGACGCCCGCCGTCATGAAGAGCAGCGCCTTGAAGAAGGCGTGCGTCATGAGGTGGAACATCCCGACGCCGTAACGCGCCGAGCCCCGCGGCGACGAACATGTAGCCGATCTGGCTCATGGTCGAGTAGGCGATCACGCGCTTGATATCCGTCTGCACGAGCGCGATCAGGCCGGCGAGCGAGCAGCGTCACGCCGCCGAGCACGGCGGCCGTGTGCAGCACGTCCGGCGCGAGCTCGAAGAGGACGTCCGGTGCGCGCGATCAGGTAGACGCCCGCGGTCACCATCGTCGCCGCGTGGATGAGGGCGGAGACCGGCGTCGGGCCCTCCATCGCATCCGGAAGCCACGTGTGCAGCGGCACCTGGGCCGACTTCGCGACCGCTCCGCCGAGCAGGCCGAGCGCGATGAGTCGTCGCCGTGTCTGCGAGATCTAGCTCGATCGCGCTCGGCGCCTCGGCGAAGACAGATCGAAGTCGAGCGGCCGGTCTGCTGGATGATCAGGAAGAGCGCGAGCACGAACGTCGCGTCGCCGAAGGCGTTCATGATGAACGCCTTCTTGCCCGGCCTGGACGGCGGTCGTGCGCTGGTGCCAGAAGTTGATCAGCAGGTACGAGGAGAGGCCGACCATGCCCCAGCCGGCGAGCAGCAACAGCAGGTTGCCCGCCTGGACGAGCAGGAGCATCGAGAAGACGAAGAGCGCCTTGTAGGCGTGGTAGCGGCGCTCCTCGTCGTCACCGCGCATGTAGCCGTGGCGTACGACGAGGATCAGGAAGCCGACGCCCGAGACGACGAGCATCATGAAGACGGACAGCGGGTCGACGACGATGTCGAAGCCGACCTTCAGGTCGCCGGCCGAGAGCCAGGTCCAGAGCGTCGAGACGTGGACGCGCTCCTCCGGGTCCTCCGTGAGCAGGCGGGCGAGCACGTAGGCGGAGCCACGAACGACACGAGCACCGACGCTGCCGGCCGCCAGCAGGCCGGCCTGGCGGCGGCTGATCCGTTGCCCGCCGAGCGTGATCGCCACGGTCACGGCCGCCGCCGGAGCGAAGAGCGTGATCCAGGCGGCGGCGATCAGTCAGCCCCTCAGCGCTGCGAGAGCTTGTCGACGTCGAGCTCGACGCGCCTGCGCGGGACATCGCCACGATCAGGCCGAGGCCGACGACGACCTCGGCGGCGGCGACGATCATCACGATGAGCGCGAAGATCTGGCCGGCGCCGTTACCCGGTCTGGCGGGCGAACGCGATCAGGGCCAGGTTGCCCGCGTTGAGCATGAGCTCGAGCGCGAGCAGGACGATGAGCGGGCTGCGGCGCACGAGCACGCCGACGATGCCCGGTCGCGAAGAGCATCGACGGAGACGACGAGGTACGCGGCTGACGCTGGGCCCGAGCATCGGGGCTACGCCGCCTCCGGGGGCGGGGGTTGCCCGACCGCCGCGGCGCCGCTCTCCTCGTCGTCGTCCCCCGACCTCCGCCGCGCGCCCGACCCGAGCACGACGCCGCCGACGGCGCCGACGAGCAGGACGATCGACGTCACCTCGAACGCGAGCAGGTGGTCGGACGAGGAAGAGCGGCCGATCTCGCTCGGGGCTGCCGAAGGAGCTCGTGATCTCCGCCGAGTGTCGAGAGCTCGCCGCCGGCGTCGTCCGATCACGACCCGACGATCTCGACGAGCATGGCGCTCGCCGGCCACGATCGCCGCAACTCGTGCGAGCGAGCGTCCTCCCGCGAACGGCTGCGTCCGCCCGGTCGCCGATGTAGGCGATGACGAAGAGGAACATGACCATCACCGCGCCCGCATAGACGAGCACCTGGGCGGCCGCCACGAACTCGGCGGACAGCAGCAGGTAGAGCACGGCGAGCGAGCCGAGGTTGAGCGATCAGCGCGAGCGCGCTGTAGAACGGGTTCGGAAGAGCACGACGGCGAAGCCCGAGCGAGCAGGGCGAGGCCGGCCAGCACCCAGACGATCCAGACGATGACCTCGCCGGCCGTCGACGCGAGGATCAGCGACTCACGCGCCGTGTCCTCGCTCGGACGTAGGGGCCGGACATATCCGGCCCCTACACGGCGCGGTCGCTGGGCCTCACGACTCCATCTTCCACACCGGATCAGGCGTGTCGTACAGCTCCGGGTCGGCGACCGGAACCTGTCTTGATCGGCGGCTCGAGCAGCATGTCCTTCGTGTAGATGAGGTCGTCGCGCGAGTACTCCGCGAGCTCGAACTCGTTGCCGAGCGTGATCGCGTCGAACGGGCAGGCGAGCTCGCAGTAGCCGCAGAAGATGCAGCGCGACAGGTTGATCTCGTAGATCCGCGCGTAGCGCTCACCGGGCGACACGCGATCTTCCGGGTCGTTCTCGTCGGCGACGACGCGGATGCAGTCGGCCGGGCAGGCGGCGGCGCAGAGCGAGCAGCCGACGCACTTCTCCAGCCCGTTCTCGTGTCGGTGGAGCCGGTGCCGGCCGCGGAAGCGGGGGTACATCGGCCGCTTGAACTCGGGGTACTGCTGCGTGATCGGCTTGCGGAACAGCTGGCGGAACGTGACGGCGAAGCCCTTCGGAGTCTTGAGCGGGTTCGGCATGCGGTTTCCGTTCAGTCGACGGCGACGACGAGGATGGCGGTGACGAGCGCGTTGAGCGTGGCGACCGGGAGCAGGACCTTCCAGCCGAAGCGCATGAGCTGGTCGTAGCGCAGGCGCGGCAAGCGTGGCGCGGATCCAGATGAAGACTGCGATGGCGATGACGAGCTTGATCACGAACCAGATCGGGCCGGGCAGTCCCGGGGCCGCCCCAGCCGCCGAAGAACAGCGTGATCCCGAGAGCGGACAGCGTCAGCACGTTCGCGTACTCGGCGAGCTGGAAGAGGCCCCAGCGCATGCCGCCGTACTCGGTGTGGTAGCCGGCCACGAGCTCGGACTCGGCCTCGGGCAGGTCGAACGGCGCGCGGTTCGTCTCCGCGATGCCCGCGATGAAGAACACGAGGAATCCGACGAACTGCGGCCCGGCGAACCAGATCGTCTCCTGCTGCTTCCGGCGATCGTCGACGAGCGACAGCGAGCCGGCCATCAGGACGACGCCGAGCACCGAAAGCGCGAGCGCGACCTCGTAGGAGACGAGCTGCGCGCAGGTTCGCATCGAGCCGAGCAGCGAGTACTTCGAGTTGCTCGCCCAGCCGCCGACGATGAAGCCGTAGATGCCGATCGAGCCGAGCGCGAACACGAGCACGAGCGCGATCGGGACGTTCGTCACCCAGCCGGTCATGTCGTAGTCCGCCGATCTCCCAGCCGGTCCCCACGGGATGACGCGAACGTCGTCGAGCGCGGTGAACACGGCCACGACCGGCGCCAGGCGACGAACAGGCACGTCGATCGCCGTGGCTCGGGACGAAGCTCTCCTTGCGGATCATCTTGACGAGGTCGGCGATCGGCTGCGAGCAGCCCGTAGGGGCCGGCCCGGTTCGGCCCGTAGCGAAGCTGCATGCGGCCGATCAGCTTGCGCTCGAGCCAGGTGACGTACGCGACCGCGAGCAGCAGCACGTTGATGACGACGAGCACCTTCGGCACGTCGATCCACCACGGCTGGTTCAGTTCCATGAAGGCCTCCGCTCCGCTCCGGTTTTCATGGAGGGAAGCTGCGCCGCAGGCGTCATCGCTCCACCGTCACCACCTCGATGCCTCGTCGAGGCCGCGCGCGTGCTCGCTCGGCGATCGGGCGACTCCGGCCAGCAGCCGTCGGTTCACCTTCACCGTCAGCGTCCGCGCCGTGCCGTTCGAGCCGACGCGCACCGCGTCGCCCGTTCCAGACCCCGCGGCTCTTCGCGTCGGCGGCGGAGAGCTCGAGCTCGGCCGAGCGGCCGCTGGAACGAGAGCTCCGGGACGCGCTCGACGCCGCGCCGGGAAGAGCGACCGGTAGCGCAGAGCCGCAGCCCGCCCCCGTTCCGTTCGGCTCGGGCTCGGTGTCACCGGGCGCGGACGGCGCCGGCGCGTCCGCATTCGCGGCGGGAGCGACGCCTGCTCGTCGCCGCACGATCGGCCACGGGCTGACGTCGACGCCGAAGCGCTGCGCGAGGCGGGCGAAGAACTCGAGCTCGTCCCAGCCGGGCGTTCTGGCGACGGCCCGACGCTGGCGCTGATGCCGTCCTTCGAGGTTCGACGGTCGTGCCGTCTCGCTCGAGGTACGACGTGCCCGGGCAGGACGACGTGGGACTGCCCGGTCACCTCGGTCATGAACATCGACGTCGAGAGCACGAAGCGGGCGCGGTCGGCGAGCCCGACGACGCGGGGTCGCGCGAGCGCCTCGTCGCCGGAGACGATCAACGCTCCGAGCTCCTCGCCGTCGGCCGGGTCCGTGCCCCGACCCTCGCCTGCCCGGCGCCACGCCGCGGCGACACCGCGGCCGTTCGGCGTGCTCGGAAGCCAGTAGGCGGCGGAGCCTCTCTGCGAGGTCGAGCCCTGCGGCGAGCGCGGCCAGATGCTGGCCGCCGGTGGGGTCGTCCTCCGACCAGACGAGAGCGACGCGCGTCGGTCTCGCGGAGGCGGCGGTGCGAGCTCGCGCAGCGCGTCGGTGGGCGAATCGCCGAGCCAGCTCGGCGCACACGCAGGCGGCCGAGCCGCGGCGAGCACGGGGATCGAGCCGGCCGGATGGACGGTGACGATCTCCGCGCCGGCGCGGCGAGCCGCCCGGAGCCAGAGATCGACGACCGGCGCACGCTCGACGACGGGGTGGTCGCCGATCACGAGGCAGAGCTCGGCCGTAGCCGATCGCCGACAGCGGCGCCCGGAATGCCGTCGAGCGACTCGATGAGGGTCGTCGGGCAGGATCGCCGAGATCGGAGCCGAGCGCCCTGGCGCACGAGACGCGCGATCGCGTCCGCCTGCTCGCAGCGTCTCGCGCCCGAGAAGACGACCGCGACGGAGCCGGCGGCGGCCGAAGGCCCTGCTCGGCGGCGTCGAGCGCCTCTTCGCACGACACCTCGGAGAGCCCCCGGCGCGGCAGCCGGACGAGCGGCGTTCGTCAGGCGATCGGGAGCCCTCAGGTGGTCGTGGGCGAATCGGCCCTTGTCGCAGAGCCAGCCCTCGTCGATCTCCGGATGGTTGCGCGAGAGCATGCGCGCGACCTTGCCCTCGCGCGTCGTCGCCCAGGTGTTGCAGCCGACCGGGCAGAGGCCGCACACCGTCGGCACGTTCTGGATCTCCCACGGCCGCGCGCGGAAGCGGTACACGGTCGAGGTGAGCGCGCCGACCGGGCACAGCTCGACGACGTTGCCGGAGAAGTGGGCGCGGTAGGGCTCGTCCTCGAACGTGGCGATGTACGAGTTCGCGCCGCGCTTCGAGCGCCACGAGCTGGCCGTCCTCGGCGACCTGCTCCGAGAAGCGGGTGCAGCGGTAGCAGAGGATGCAGCGCTCCCGGTCGAGAGCGATCAGCGGCGAGATCGGAATCGGCTTGTCGAACGTCCGCTTCGGAGTAGGCCATTCGGGTCGAGCCGGGCCCGTAGCGGAAGGTGAGGTCCTGCAGCGGGCACTCGCCGCCCTTGTCGCAGTCCGGGCAGTCGAGCGGGTGGTTCAGCAGGATGAACTCGAGCACGGCGTTCTGGCCCTCTGCCGACTGCTCGCTCGTCGCGGCCGTCTGGACCACGATTCCGTCCTGGGCGGTCAGCGTGCAGGCCGCCTGGAGCTTCGGCAGGCCCTCGACCTCGACGAGGCACATCCGGCAGGCGCCGAGCGGGCGGCCCGATCCGCGGCTCGTAGCAGAAGATCGGGATCTCGACGCCGATCGAGGCTGCCGTCTCGACGACCCCGGCGCCCTTCGCGGCACCGTGACGGAGCGGCCGTCGATCGTGACCGTGACGAGCTCGGGCGAGCTCATCCGCGCCCTCCCGGGCCGGACAGGTCCGGCCCCTAGGTAAAGGCGTGCGGATGCCGTCATGCGGCCGAGACGTCGAACACCGGGATGTCGATCTGGCGCAGAACGCCGTGGTAGTGCTGGGTGACCGGCGCGACGAGGCCCTCGAACGACGACTCCCCCTCGAAGGGGCAGCGCGCCTTCGTCGATGTGCCGCTGGTACTCGTCACGGAACTTGGCGACGTAGCTCGCGACCGGCATCGCCGCGGCGTCGCCGAGCGGGCAGAGGCACTTGCCGAGCACGCGGTCGCAGACGGAGAGCAGCAGGTCGAGCTCGCCCTGCTCCGCCCTGCCCTGCTCGATGCGCTCGAGAATGTCGACCATCCAGCGCACACCCTCGCGGCACGGCGTGCACTTGCCGCACGACTCGTGCATGTAGAACTGGGCGACCCGAAGGCCGAGCTGCACCATGCAGCAGCGGTCGTCGATCACGATGACGGCGCCCGAGCCCAGCATCGAGCCGGCCTTCGCCATCGAGTCGAAGTCGAGCGCCGTGTCCACCTCGGCCGCGCGTCAGCACGGGAACGGACGAGCCGCCCGGGATGATCGCCTTCAGCTCTCGGCCGTCCGGGACGCCCCCGCCGAGCTCGAAGATCGAGCTCGCGCAGGCTCGTTCCCAGCTCCAGCTCGTAGTTGCCGGGCCGTGCCACGTTGCCGGAGAGCGAGAAGACGCGGGTGCCGGTCGAGTTCTCGACGCCGAGCTCCGCGTAGCGCACGCCGCCGAGCTCGAGGATCTTCGGCACCGTCGCGAGCGTCTCGACGTTGTTGATGAGCGTCGGAGCGGCGTAGAGGCCGCGAGATGGCCGGGAACGGCGGCTTCGAGCGAGGCTGGCCGCGCTTGCCCTCGAGCGACTCGAGCAGTCCGGTCTCCTCGCCGCAGATGTAGGCCCCGGCGCCGCGATGCAGGACGACGGAGACCGAGTAGCCGGAGCCGAGCACGTTCGCGCCGACGAGCCCGCGCGCTTGCGCCTCCTCGAGCGCCGCTCTCATGATCTCGAACTCGGTCAGGTACTCGCCCCGGATGTAGATGAACGCAGCCTTCGCCTGGATCGCGTACGAGGCGATCACGACTCCCTCGATGACCATGTGCGGAAGGCGCTGCATGATCTCGCGGTCCTTGCAGGTGCCCGGCTCGGACTCGTCGGCGTTGACCGCGAGATAGATCGGCTTCGTCGTCTGGTCCGGCTTCGGGCAGGAAGCTCGCCTTGCGACCCATCGGGAAGCCGGCCCCGCCGCGTCCGCGCACGCCCGCCTCGAGCAGCTCCTCGATGACGTGCGCCGGCTCCATGCGCAGCGCCTTGCGTCAGCGACGCGTAGCCCCCGATGGCCTCGTACTCGGCAAGGCGCGTGAGATCATGTCCCTCGGCGTGCTCGAAGATGACGGGCCTAACCGACATCGTCGGTCTCCCGGCAGCCGTCGCCGTTCTCCCGAGCTCGGCGCAGCTCCGCGACGAGTGCCGGAACGTCCCGCGCCGTCACCGGCTCCCGGTAGCGGTGGTCGACCACGACGACGGGCCCCCAGCTGCAACCGCCGGCGCACTCGACGGTGCTCAGCGTGATCGTCCGCCCGAGGGTGGTCGTCTCACCGGCCTTGATCCCGAGCTCGCGCTCGAACGCCTCGAGCGTCTGCTGTGCGCCGACGAGCGCGCAGGAGATGTTCGTGCAGACCTCGACGAGGTGCTCGCCGACCGGCTCGAGCTGGAACATGTCGTAGAAGCTCGCGACGGCCTGGCAGTACGCAGGGGTCAGGTCGAGCGCCTCGGCCACCTCGCGGAAGGCCTGCGGAGGCAGCCAGCCGTAGCGCTCCTGCGCGAGGCGGAGCGCCGGCAGCACGCCGACCGCCGCACCGGATACTGGTCGGCGATCGCCTGGATCTCGTCGTACAGATCCTTCACGTCCCTGGCCACCTCTGGCTCCCGCCCGGCTGAGAGCCGGGCTCCGCCCAGGAACGTGAGCGAACCGATCATCGGTCCACGTCTCCCATGACGGGGTCGAGCGATGCCGCCACCGCGATCATGTCGGCGATCAGCGACTCGCTGCAGGCAGGTGGCGGTGGCCTCGAGCGCGACGAGCGAGGGCGCCCGGAAGTGCACGCGCCAGGGCCGCGGCCCGCCGTCCGAGACGAGGTAGCAGCCGAGCTCGCCGCGCGCCGACTCGATCGTGACGTAGACCTCGCCCTCGGGCACGCGGTACCCCTCGGTCACGAGCTTGAAGTGGTGGATCAGGCTCTCCATCGAGGTGTGGAGCTCGTCGCGCGGCGGGAGCACGATCTTGCGGTCGTCCGCGATCCACGGCCCTTCCGGCATGCCGTCGAGGCACTGACGGATGATGCGGGCCGACTCGCGGATCTCGTCCATGTGGATCTTGTAACGGGCGTACACGTCCCCCTCCGGATAGACGGGGACGTCGAAGTCGAGCTCCGGATAGGCGAGGTAGGGCTGGGTGCGGCGCAGGTCCCAGTTGACGCCCGAGGCCCGGAGCATCGGCCCGGACTGGCCGAGCGCGATCGCGTCCTCGGCCGAGAGGAGGCCGACGCCGCGGGTTCGCTCGAGGAAGATGACGTTGTTGTCGAAGAGCGCCTCGTACTCGTCGACGCGCTTCGGCATCACGTCGACGAAGCGCCGGCATTCCGCGTCGAAGCCGGGCGGGATGTCCTCTGCGAGGCCGCCGGCCTGGAAGTAGCGGGTGTGCATCCGCACGCCCGTGACCATCTCGAAGAGGTCGAGCACCAGGTCCCGCTCGCGGAACGCGTACCAGAAGATCGAGATCGCCCCCAGCTCGAGCCCCGTCGTCCCGAGCCAGACGAGGTGCGAGTGAATCCGCGTCAGCTCCGCGAGCAGCGTGCGCATCCAGATCGCCTTCGCCGGCGGCTCGACCCCGAGCAGCTTCTCGATCGCCATCACGAAGCACAGCTCGTTCTGCTGGAAGTTGAGGTAGTCCATCCGCGCGGGATAGGTGATCGCCTTCCAGTAGGTCTTCTGCTCCATGTTCTTCTCGAAGCCGGTGTGGAGGTAGCCGATCACCGCGTAGAGGCCGACGACGGTCTCACCGTCGAGCGAGACGACCAGGCGGAGGACGCCGTGGGTCGACGGGTGGTTGGGCCCGAAGTTGACGGTCAGCACGTCGCCCGCTTCCTCGAGCTCCGGCGGCACGAGCAGGATCGTCGGGATCGGCTGCGGGATGCGTGAGCCGTCGTAGAGGTGCCGCCCGGACCGCCAGGTCCGTGGCGAACGGGCTCTTCCCGTCTCGCAGCGAGGTTTCGGCGGTGGCCATCTACTCCTCGTCCGAGAACCGGACGGGCTCGCCGCCGATCGGGTAGTCCTTGCGAAGCGGATGGCCCTCCCAGTCCTCGGGCATGAGGATCCGGACGAGGTTCGGGTGGCCTTCGAAGACGATGCCCATGAGGTCGTAGACCTCGCGCTCGTGCCAGTCGGCCGTGGGCCAGATCGGCACGACGCTGGGCACCGGGTCGCCGTCGTCGCACCAGACCTGTAGGCGCACGCGCTCCGGCTCGGAGCGCAGGGCAAGCAGGTGATAGGAGACCGTGAAGCGGTGGGGCTTGGGCTCGGGGACGCTCGCGAAGCCCCAGGAGCCGGGAGCGTTCGTGTCGCGCCCGGCGGCGTTGCCCCAGTAGCCGGCGACCCCGGTCTCCCCCCAGCCGAGGTAATCCGCGCTCGTGACGTCGGCGAGGAAGTTGAAGCCCTGCTGCGTCTCGGAGCCGGCGGGCGGCGTCGAGCAGCCGCTCCCGCTCGACGACGACCGTCGTCTCCCCGTGCTGCTCCTTCTGCTCGACGAATCCCGGCAGCTCCGCGTAGGAGAACGTCACGACGCCACCTTGCGGAGCTCGTAGGCCGGCGGCACGCCCGCGACGATCTTCTCGTGCAGCCGCACGATCCCCTCGAGCAGGGCCTCCGGCCTCGGAGGACAGCCCGGCACGTGCATGTCGACCGGGACGATCCTGTCGACGCCCTGGAGCACGGCGTAGTTGTTGAACATGCCGCCCGAGCTCGCGCAGGCGCCCATCGCGATCACCCACTTCGGCTCGAGCATCTGGTCGTAGATCTGCCGCAGCGGGCCGGCCATCTTGTGCGCGACCCGCCCGGAGACGATCAGCAGGTCGGCCTGGCGGGGAGAGGCCCGAAAGGCCTCCATCCCGAAGCGCGCGAGGTCGTAGCGCGCCGTGACGGTCGACATCATCTCGATCGCGCAGCAGGCGAGCCCGAACGTGTCGGGCCACATGGACTTGGACTGCGCCCAGGCGACCGCCTTTTCGAGCGTGGTGAGCATGAGCCGCTCCTCGAGCTCCGCGACCTCACGCTCGAACACGCCCGGCGGCTTGTGCTTCATGAGCACCCGCTCGGACGAGATGCCCGAGGTCGGCGAGCCGGCGACGGGGCTCCTCAGCGCCATTCCAGCGCTCCCTTCTTCCAGATGTAGACGTAAGCGAGCACCAGGATGGCGATGAAGAAGCCGAACTCGGCGACGGCGAACCAGCCTACGGACTCGAGCACGACCGCGACGGGGTAAAGAAACACGATCTCGATGTCGAAGACGATGAAGAGCATCGCTGTGAGGTAGAAGCTGACGGTGAACCGCTGGTGCGGCGGCGGCCCCGTGGAGACGCCCGACTCGAACGGGATCTCGCGAGCCCGGGTGCGGCGCCTCGGCCGCGTGGCGAAGACGAACGACATCACGATCATCGAGGCCGGAATCGCGATCGCGAGCAGGGCGTAGACGAGGAGCGGGAAGTAGTTGTCGAGCATCAGACGCGCGCCCCTTCCCCCGCACGTTCACGTGTCATTGAGGTCCCTGCCGGAAGCCTCGTCGGCCAGCGAATCTAGCACCGCCATCCTATCGCTACAAGCGGAGGGCGCCGGTGCGTACAAAAGCCCTGCATGCGGCAAGAATCAGGGGCTGCTACGAGTGTTACTTTCTCCAGGGCTCCCGTAGCCGGCGGTCCGGTTGGTAGAATCGCCATCGAGGGAGGGAGAAGCAGCATCTTGGTGACCTTGACGGACAAAGCAGCGGAGAAGTTCAAGGAACTTGCCGCCGAGGAGCCCGCCGGTGAGGCGGAAGTCCTTCGCGTCGCGATCCAGGGTGGAGGCTGCTCCGGCTTCCAGTACGCGCTCGGCTTCGATCGCGGGCCGCAGGACGGCGACAACCAGATCGAGTCGCAGGGTGTCCGGATCGTCATCGACCCCTCTAGCGCCCCGTACCTGCTGGGCTCGGAGATCGACTTCGTCGATGCCCTCATGGGCGGCGGGTTTGCGATCAACAACCCGAACGTCGTGGCCGCTTGCGGCTGCGGCTCGTCCTTCCAGGCCAAGGATGACGCGGCGGGTGAGGGCGATCCCGTGACGACGCATGCCGGCGGCGGCTGCGGCAGCGGCTGCAGCCACTGACAGCTCGTCCAGGGCGACCGTAGCTCGATGAGCGCGGATCGGCCGATTCGCGTTGCGATCGTCGGCTCGGGCCCGGCGGGGTTCTACGCGGCGGCCCATCTGCTCGCCGCGGACGTCGCCGTCGAGGTGGACATGATCGAGCGGCTACCGACCCCGTGGGGCCTGGTGCGTCTCGGGGTAGCGCCGGACCACCCGAACATCAAGGCGGTGTCGCGCGTCTACGAGAAGATCGCAAAGCAGCCGGGCTTCCGGTTCCTGGGCAACGTCGAGGTCGGGCGTGACCTCGATCACGCCGACCTGCTCGCGCTGTACGACGCGGTCGTGTACGCGGTCGGGGCCCAGACCGACCGGCGGCTCGGGATCCCGGGAGAAGACCTCCCCGGCTCCTGGGCGGCAACCGAGTTCGTGGCCTGGTACAACGGCCACCCCGACTTCCAGCACCTCTCGTTCGACCTCGACTGCGAGCGGGCGGTCGTGGTCGGCAACGGCAACGTCGCCGTCGACGTGGCGCGGATGCTCGCTCTCGCCGAGTCGGAGATCGTTCCGACCGACACGACGGACGCTGCGATCGCGGCGATTCTCGGCTCCCCCATCGAGGAGATCGTCATGCTCGGTCGGCGCGGGCCGGCACAGGCGTCGTTCACGACGCCCGAGCTGAAGGAGCTGGGCGAGCTCGCCGATGCCGACGTCATCGTCGATCCGGCCGAGCTCGAGATCGATCCCGCCAGCGAGCCCGCGCTGTCCGCGACCGCGGTCGCGCGCAACCTGGAGGTCCTGCGCGAGTATGCGGCGCGTCCCCCGAGCGGGAAGCGCCGCCGGCTGACGCTGCGCTTCTGCGTGTCGCCTGTCGCGATCCTCGGCGACGACAGGGTCGAAGCCGTCGAGCTCGTCCGCAACACGCTGGTCGCCGACGACCGAGGGCGGGTCAGCGCCGTGCCGACGGAAGAGCGCGAGCTCATGCCCTGCGGAGTCGTCTTCCGCAGCGTCGGCTACAGGGGCATTCCGGTCGAGGGTGTCCCGTTCGACGAGGAGCGCGCCACGATGCGCAACGAGGGCGGGCCGGGTGCTCGACGAGGAAGGCCGCCCGGTGCCGGGCGTCTACTGCACCGGCTGGATCAAGCGCGGGCCGACCGGCATCATCGGCACGAACAAGAAGGACGCCACCGAGACCGCCGACCTGCTGCTCGAGGATGCTCGCAGCGGCGTGCTGGCACGAAACGAGGGCGCATCCGCCGAGAAGGCGGACGCCTTCCTCCTCGAGCGCGGCTGCAGCCTCGTCGAGTACGAGGGCTGGGAGGCGATCGACACGGCCGAGCGGGGACTGGGAGAGCCACACGGGCGCCCCCGGATCAAGCTCGTCACCTGGGACGAGCTGCTCCAGACCGCGCTCGAGCGCGTGTCCTGATTCTTCCCGTCGGTAGACTCGGCCGTGATGGCAAGGGACGCGACGGAGCGGGAGCTCTGGGGGGACGAGACCCGAAAGGCGGTCGCGAACTTCCCCGTCTCCGGTGAGCCGATTCCGGTCCCGGTCGCCCGCTGGCTGGCCCGGATCAAGGCCGCGGCCGCTCGCGTCAACGCGGAGCTCGGGCTGCTCGACGAGGACAAGGCAGAGCGCATCGCCGCAGCCGCCGACCGGGTCGCAGCCGGCGAGTTCGACGACCAGTTCCCGATCGACGTCTTCCAGACGGGATCGGGGACGTCCTCGAACATGAACGCGAACGAGGTCATCGCCGCGCTGGCCGGGGACGACGTCCATCCCAACGATCACGTGAACATGGGGCAGTCCTCGAACGACGTCTTCCCCTCGGCCGTGCACCTCGCGGCCCTCGACGAGCTCGAGAACGAACTGCTGCCGGCGCTGAGCAAGCTCCACGCGTCGCTTGCCGCGAAGGCGGTCGAGTTCGACGACGTGGTCAAGTCCGGGCGGACGCATCTGATGGACGCGGTCCCCGTGACGCTGGGACAGGAGTTCGCGCGGCTACGCGGCCCAGATCCAGCAGGGAAGCGCACGGATCAACTCGACGCTGAAGCGAGTCGGTGCAGATACCGCTTGGCGGCACGGCCACCGGCACCGGGCTCAACACCCATCCCGAGTTCGCCGAGAGGGTGCGCGAGCGTCTGGAGGCCGAATCCGGCCTTACGATCTCGCCGCCGGCCGATCCGTTCGAGGCCCAGGCTGCGCGCGACGCGCTCGTCGAGGCGTCGGGCGCGCTGAAGACGGTCGCGGTCTCGCTGACGAAGATCGCGAACGACCTGCGGCTCATGGGCTCCGGCCCGCGCGCGGGCCTCGCCGAGATCTTCCTGCCGGAGCTCCAGAAGGGCAGCTCGATCATGCCCGGCAAGGTGAACCCGGTCATGCCCGAGGTCGCCACCCAGGTCGCGGCCCAGGTGATCGGCAACGACCAGGCGATCACCGTCGGGGGGATGCAGGGCCACTTCGAGCTCAACGTCTTCGTGCCGCTGATCGCCCGCAACCTGCTCGACTCGATCAAGCTCCTCGCGAATGCCTGCCGACTGCTCGCGGAGAAGTGCGTCGACGGCATCGAAGCGAACCGGGAGCAGTGCGAGCGCTACGCGGAGCTTACGCTCTCCGCCGCCACGGCCCTCAACCCGTACGTCGGCTACGACCTCGCGACCGAGATCGTCAAGGAGGCGTCGTCGTCAGGCCGTTCCCTGCGCGAGGTTGCGCGCGAGAAGGGCATCACCGACGACGTCCTCGACAAGGCGCTCGACTACCGGGCGATGGCCAAACCGCAAGCCCCGCGGGGCGGCTGAGCGGCCGGCCTAGCCGGTCGCGACCCGCCGATCTCCGAGCCCGAAAGGGCTCGGTACGGTCTTGCCAGCGGGGCGTAAGCCTCGCGCGCAGCGGACGCCGTCACGCAACGCGGCCGTAGGCCGCAGCCGTGACAGGAGAGCGGCCGTTAGGCCGCGGTCACAAGGCCGCGACCCGCGATCGCCAGCCCCAACCTATCGGCCCCCCCAAACCGCCGACCAGCCGGGGCGGAGTACGCGCTGTACTCTTGCCCGCTCCACCCCCACGAGGAGGTAGGAGACCATGGGTTCCGTCACGGTCACGCTCGAAACCATGTCCATTGCGATCGACACTGAAGACCTCGAATGGCTGCAGCACCGCCTGGCGAACCGTCCGACCACCCGCGAGAACACTGCTCTCATGCAGAAGCTCGACGAGGTTCTCGCGTCGGCCGAGCCACGCACGCTCGTCCTTAGCGAGGCTGAGGCGGGCTTCGTGCTCGTCAACCTCGAAGGGATCGACCAGGTACCGCCGCGCCTGCGTGAGCTCCGGGACGGCATCGAGCAGGAGAGCTAGCCGCTCACTTTGCTCGGATACCGCGGCCTGGCGCCTGTGACCGCGGCCTGACGGCCGCTCTCCTGTCACGGCTGCGGCCTTGCGGGCCGCGTTGCGTGACGGCGCGGCGCTATCGCGCCGCTTGCTTTTGCTCGTCCGCCCGGTACGACGAGCGCACGAGCGGGCCCGAGAAGACCGAGCCGAATCCCATCCGCTCGCCCTCCTCGCGGAACATCCGGAACTCGTCGGGGTGCACCCAGCGGTCGATCGGCGCATGCTTGGGCGAAGGCTGGAGATACTGGCCGATGGTGACGACGTCGACCTGGTGCCGGCGGAGGTCGCGCATCGTGTCGAGCACCTCGTCGTTTCGCTCGCCGAGGCCGACGATGATCCCCGACTTCGTCAGCACCGGGTAGTCGGCGACCTCTCTGGCGCGGGCGAGCAGCCAGAGCGCCTTGTCGTACGAGGCCTTCGCTCCTCGCATCCGGGGATGCAGCCGTCGGACGGTCTCGATGTTGTGATTGAAGACCTCGGGGCGCTCGCCCAGCACGACGCTCGAGCGCCTCCTCCTCGCACGCCGAGGAAGTCCGGCGTGAGGACCTCGACGGACGCGTCGGGAACCTTGGCCTTGAGCGCCCTGATCGTGGCCGCGTAGTGGCCGGCGCCTCGGTCGGGCAGGTCGTCCCGGTCCACCGACGTGACGACGACGTGCGACAGCTCCATCTGCTTGGCCGTCTGCGCGAGGCGCAGCGGCTCGAGCGGATCGGGCGGCCCGTCCGGCTTGCCGGAGTGGACGTAGCAGTAGCGGCAGGCCCGGGTGCACGTATCCCCGAGGATCTGGAACGTGGCGGTGCCGCGCCCCCAGCACTCGGCGATGTTCGGGCAGCGAGCCTCCTCGCAGATCGTGTGCAGTCGGCTGGCCGTGGATGAGCTCGCGCACCTCGAAATAGCGCGTCTCGGCGCTCGGCGCGCGCACCTTCATCCACTCCGGGCGGCGCGGGCGGTCAGCGACTGGTAAGGACCTGCTCAACTCCGAATGCCTCTCCCGACCGCGACCCGCCGACCGGTTCAGACGACAGCTTCTCGTGGAGCGGCTGCTCCCAGAGCCCGGCGCCCGCGTCGGTCGCCAGTTGCTCGAAGGCCAGCCCGAAGACGTCCTCGAGCGCCGCGACGAGCTGCGGGCGAACCTCGTCGACGGTGACCGCCCGTCCGGCCTCGCCGGGCGATCGACGTGAACGTCGCTCCGTCGAGCCCGCAGGCCGTGATCCACTCGGTGAACGGCGCCGGGTCGAGGTCGACGTTGAGCGCGACGCCGTGCGTCGTCACCCAGCGCGTCACGTGAACTCCGAGCGACGCGATCTTGCGCGGCGGTCTCATCCGGCACCCAGACGCCGGTCAGGTCCGTGAATGGCCACGCCCTCGAGCGCGAACGCGGCGAGCGTGCCGATGACGACCTGCTCGAGGTCGCGGCAGTAGCTTCTTGACGTCCTTGCCGTGCAGGTGAAGGTCGAGAATCGGGTAGCAGACGAGCTGCCCCGGACCGTGGTAGGTGGACTTGCCCCCCCGGTCGGTCTCCACGATCTCGGCGTCGGCGTCCTCTGGAAGGTGGACCTCGTCCTCGCCGGTCCGGCGGCCGAGGGTCACCGTGGGCGGGTGCTCGAGGAGCACGACCGTGTCCGGGATCGCGCCCTGCGACACCGCCGCGGCGAGGGAGCGCTGGAGGTTCCACGCCTCCCGGTACGGCGTCTCGCCGAGCTCGATCAGGTATGCGCCTGCGTCTCACCGCCACCGATTCCTAGGGGCCGGACCGGGCCGCGCTCGCGGGTCGTCCGCGTCAGTAGGACGACTCGTCCCACGTCTCGAGGTTCGTCCTGACGTCCCGCATGAACGGCGCCGCATAGGCGCCGTCCACGAGCCGATGGTCGTAGCTGAGCAGAGGTTCATCATCGGCCGAATCGCGATCGTGTCCTCCCCTGCTCGTCGCGACGACCAGGGGCGCTTGACGATCGCCTCGACGTCGATGATCCCGACCTGGGGCTGGTTGATGATCGGCGTCCCGCCGATGGCGCCGAAGCCGCCGGGGTTCGTGATCGTGAACGTCCCGCCGTGCACCTCGTCGGGGACTGAGCTTCTTCGTGCGGGCGCGCTCGGCGAGATCCTGGATCGCCCGCGCGATGCCGAGCAGGTTCTTCTCCTCGGCGTTGCGGATCACGGGGACGATGAGGCCCTTGCCGTCGTCGAGGGCGACGGCGATGCCGAGGTTGACGGAGCTGCTTGATCACGATCTGGTCGCCGCGGATCTCCGCGTTCATGCGCGGCCAGCTCGCCGAGCGCGTCGACGACGGCCCGGGCGATGAACGCGAGATAGGTGAGACGGACGCCGTGCTTCTGCTCGTACTCGCCCTTGAGCCGGTCGCGGATTCGCGACGACCTTCGACATGTCGACCTCGAAGATCGTCGTCACGTGCGCGGACGTCTGCGACCGATCGCACCATGTGCTCGGCGATCGCCTTCCGCATCACGGTCATCGGCTCGTAGATCTGCTCCCGCGCCGGGCTGCCGCCGTCGGCGCGAGCGGGCGCGCTGCGCTGGCGCGGCTGCGGCGCGGCGGTGCGCGGACGACGGGCCGGCTCGGGTGCAGGCGGGCGGAGGCGGCGCAGGCTCGGCCGGCGACGGGTGGGGGCGCCGGCGCGGCCTCGGGCACCGCCGCAGGTGCCTCCTCGACGCCGCAGCCTGTCTGGCTGCTTCGACTCGATGAAGTCGAGGATGTCCTTCTTCGTCACCCTGCCGCCCCGTCCGGTGCCCGGAACGTCCGAGACGTCGACGCTGTGCTCGGCCGCGATCCGGGCGACGACCGGGGAGACGAAGGTGCGTCCGTCGCCGTCGCCCGTCGCTCATCCTCGGCGGAGCGGTGCCGGCTCCGGCCGGGGCCTGAGGCTCGGTCTGCGCCGGCTCGGGCTGGGGCGCCGCGATCTGCTCGGCGCTCGAGGCGGCGCTCGCCTCCGCCGCGGCCTCTTGCGTCGCCGGCTCGGGCACCTCCTCGACCGGAGCGGCGGGCGGCAGCTCCTCCTCGACCGCCTCCACCTGCGCTCCCTCGGGCAAGATCGTCGCGAGACCGTGCCGACGGGCACCGTCTCGCCCTCCTGGGCGAGGATCCGTCCGAGCACGCCCTCGGCGGGGCTCGGCACCTCGGTGTCGACCTTGTCGGTCGAGATCTCGAGCAGGGCTCGTCGGCGGCGATCGGCTCGCCCTCCGCCTTCAGCCACTTCGTGATCGTGCCCTTCGGAGACGGAGACGCCCATCTGGGGCATCACGACGTCGACAGCGGTCCCGGTGGCCATGCTGCCTCCTAGAGACGGCCGGAGGCCGCTCCTGTTGCGGGTGGTCTTGCGGAGACTCGTCAGTACGATGCGAGACTTCGCAGCGCGCCGACGACGTCCTCCACCTGCGGGATGAAGCGCTTCTCGAGCGGAGGCGAGAACGGTACAGGCGTGTCCGGTGCCGCGAGTCGGCGTCACCGGCGCGTCGAGGTGCTCGAAGGCCTCCTCGGCGATCGTGGCCGCGATCTCGGCGCCGAAGCCGGCCGTGCGCGTGTCCTCGTGCAGCACGAGCGCGCGTCGACGTCCTCTCGACCGAGCGAGGACGGCCTCGCGGTCCCACGGGATGATCGTGCGCAGGTCGAGAATCTCCACCGACGAGCGCGTCCTCGTCCTCGAGGCGCTCGGCCGCCTCGGCCGCCGTGTGCACCATCGCGCCCCAGGTGACGACCGTGACGTCGGCGCCCTCGTGATGCACGCGCGCCTTGCCGAAGGGCACGGTGAAGCGCTCGTCGGGCACCTCGCCCTTGATGCGCCGGTAGAGATGCTTGTGCTCGAAGTAGAGAACCGGGTTCGGATCGTCGATCGCGCTCAGCGAGCAGGCCCTTGGCGTCGGCGGGCGTGGCCGGGCACGCGATCTTGAGCCCGGGGATGTGAGCGAAGCTCGACTCGGGATTCTGGGAGTGGAACGGCCCACCGGCGAAGCCTCCGCCGGACGGGCAGTCGTACGACGATCGGGATCGGCGTTCCGGCCCGGTAGTGCTGCTTGGCCGCGACCGTCACGAGCTGATCCCAGGCGCAGGAGACGAAGTCCGCGAACTGCATCTCGGCGATCGGCCGCATGCCGATGAGCGCCGCACCGGTGCGACGCCGACGATCGCCGTCTCGGCGAGCGGGGCGTCGATCACCCTCCACTCTCCGAACTCCTGCTGGAAGCCGTGCGTCACCTTGAAGGCGCCGCCGTAGGCGCCGATGTCCTCACCGATCAGAAACACCCGCTCGTCGCGGCGCATCTCCTCGCGCAGCGCGTCGGAGATCGCCTCGCAGGTACGTGCTTCACGGCCATCAGCGGAAGTGGGGGGCGTCGACGTCTTCCGGGCTCGGCGTAGACGCCGTCGAGCAGCGTCGTCCGGCGAGGGTAGGGGGCTCTCCTCGGCACGCCGGAGGGCGTCCCCGAGGACTCGCTTGGCCTCGGAAGACCTCATGGCCGCCTCCTCGTCGTCGCTCAGGTCGACGTGCTCGCGAGCCAGGCACGGTACCGGTCGATCGGATCGCGGGCAGACCAGGTCCTCGAGCAGCTCCGACGGGACGTACGAGGCGTCGTCGTGCACGCGCGTGGCCCTCCATTCGCATCGTCTTCGACTCGATCAGCGTCGGTCCGCCGCCGGCCCGCGCCTTGTCCATCGCCCGCTTGGCCTCGCGATACACCGCGAGCACGTCGGTGCCGTCGACGACGACCCCCTCGAAGCCGTACGCCGTCGGCGCGATCGGCGATCGTGCTCGCACGGCGTACTCGCAGGTGCGATCGGCGTCGAGTAGGCCCACTGGTTGTTGTCGCACACGAACACGACCGGGAGCTTGTCGCACGCCGGCGAGATTCATCCCCTCGTGCGTGTCGCCTCGGGCCGAGGTGCCGTCGCCGAACCAGGCCACGGCTACCCGGCGCTCCTCGCGGATGCGGAAGGCGAGGGCACAGCCGACCGCGACCGGCAGCATGGCCGGCAGGTGGCTCACCATCGAGACGAGACCCGAGGGCGGGGTCGGCGAGGTGGAGGTTGGCGTCGCGCCCGCGCGAGTAGCCGTCGACGCGCCCGAGGTAGTTGGCGAAGATCCTCCAGGGCTCGATGCCGCGTACGACGTGGACGCCCATGTCGCGGTGCAGCGGCGCTCCGACGTCGTGCAGCTCCATTGCCATGGCGACGGCGACCGAGGCGGCCTCGTTTCCGCGACCCGTGTAGAAGCTGCCGGGGATCTTCCCCTGCTTGTAGAGGATGTGGCCGCGCTCCTCGACGCCGCGCGCGATGAGCAGGTGGCGGAAGACGGCGAGCAGACCTTCGCGGTCGAGACCGGCTTCCCTGATCTCGTGGAGCGAGCCGACCGGCTCGGCCTCACGGGCGATCGGACATCCGATCACACCTCCTTCCGCCACACTCTAGCCACCGGCTCTGTGGTCATCGTGCCCCGGTCGGTACATTCCCAACCGTGGGACGGGCATCCGACTGGCTGCGCGAAGAACGCCGCCAAACGCTCGGCGACTGGGTGTCCTTCTGCCCGTGTTGCGGTCACGCACAGCGCTTCTTCGAGGGAGGCGAGCTGCCCGCCGCCGACTGCCCGACGTGTGGCACGGCGATGGTCGGCCATGCTCCGCCTGTGGTGCGCGCATCGCCTCGATGTTCGCCGTCTCCTGCGAGGACTGCGGCGCGCCGCTGCGCGAGCCGACCGGGCTCGGAGGACCGATCCGGCGCGCTACGGGATCGAGACGATCTCGGAGAAGTGGATGACCGTGACCGTGTCCTGCTCGGACACGGTCCGGTTGTAGATCTGGCCGAGAAACTCGGCCATCTCCTCGGTGCGCCGGAGCTCCGGGTTGTCGTGCTGGATCTCGCGCGGCGAGAGGTCGCCGAGGCGCTTGACCTCGACCTTGTCGATCACCGCGTCGAAGATCAGCTCGCGCGGGCCGAAACGCTGGCCCGCGAGCACCCGCACGATCATCCCCTTCTTGTACTTGGGCGACTTGTCGCCGAGCCGGATCGTCGCCGTCTTGCGCCGACTGCGCAGCTGATCGGCGACGATCGGGGAGTAGAAGTTGAGCGCGTAGGCGGGCACGGAGTATCCAGGCTGACGCATTCGCCGAGCCGGCGAATCATAGAGGGTTCTGATCCGAGAAAACCAGCGCGAGAGCCCGGCGGGCCATCTCCTGCTCCCCGCGATACGACAGCAGCTGCGGGGCCTGCTCGAGCGGCAGCCAGCGGGTCTCGGCCACCTCGTGCGCGTGCGCCTCGTCGAGGGCGCCGAGGCGGCCGGAGCGATAGCGGAACAGATAGAAGCTGACGATCTTGAAGATCCGCTCGTCCTGCCACGTGTAGACGTACCGAACGTCGCCGAGCTTCTCGACCAGGCGGGTCACGACGCCGGTCTCCTCGGAGACCTCCCGGCTCGCTGCGTCGGCAGGCTGCTCGCCGGGGCCGACGTTCCCCTTCGGCAGAGCCCACACCCCGGTCTTGCCGCCGGGCCGGATCGCGGCGATGTGCCACGTGCCACGCAGCCGACGGACGACCACGCCGCCTGCCGAGAACTCCCGCTTCAACGTCCTGATCCTAGCGCTGGCACTCTCGACTGGGGGAGTGCCAGGATGGCGCTTGCCAACCTGCGCTGGACGCGCTAGAGTTTCGGCGTTGGCACTCATGACTGGAGAGTGCCAGAGCGATTGAGTTCGGACGGAGAAGAAGGAGGAACGCTCATGGATCTTCAGCCCCTGGGCGACCGCCTCATCGTCGAGGTTCTCGACGAGGAGGAGGTTCTGTCGAGCGGGATCGTCCTGCCCGACACCGCCAAGGAGAAGCCGCAGCGCGGGCGCGTGCTCGCCGCCGGCCCCGGCGCGCTCAACGAGAAGGGCGAGCGAACGCCGCTCGAGGTCGCTGCCGGCGACGAGATCGTCTTCTCGAAGTACGGCGGAACCGAGATCAAGATCGCGACCGACGACTACCTGATCCTGCGCGAGTCGGACGTCCTCGCCAAGGTCGTCACCACGAGCGCGAAGAAGGGCAAGAAGGTCGCGGCCGGAGCGGCTGCGTAGCTCTACGCGCTTACCGTCCCGCCGACAACCGACAGCGGCCGATCGACCGGTCGCTCCCGCGAGAAGGAGAGAGAACGTATGGCTCACAAGGAGCTGCTATTCGAAGAGGACGCGCGCCGCGCGCTCGAGCGTGGCGTCAACACCGTCGCCAACGCCGTCAAGGTGACGCTCGGCCCGAAGGGCCGCTATGTCGTCCTCGACAAGAAGTTCGGCGCGCCGACGATCACGAACGACGGCGTCACGATCGCGCGTGAGATCGAGGTCGAGAACGTGTTCGAGAACCAGGGCGCGCAGCTCGTGCGCGAGGTCGCCACGGCGACGAACGACGTCGCGGGTGACGGCACGACCACGGCGACCCTGCTGGCCCAGGCCATCACGCGCGAGGGTCTGAAGAACGTCGCCGCAGGCGCCAACCCGATGGCGCTCAAGCGCGGCGTCGAGCGCGCCGTGGGCTGGATCGTCGACGACCTGAAGGGTCAGTCGAAGGAGGTCTCGGGCAAGGAGGACATCGCCCGCGTGGCCACGATCTCGGCGCGCGAGCGCGAGATCGGTGACGTGATCGCCGACGCGATCGAGAAGGTCGGCAAGGACGGGGTCGTGAACGTGGAGGAGGGCCAGACGTTTGGTCTGGAGCTCGAGTTCACGGAGGGCATGCAGTTCGACAAGGGCTACCTGTCGCCGTACATGATCACCGACGCCGAGCGCATGGAGGCCGTGCTCGATGATCCGTACATCCTGATCGCCAACCAGAAGATCGGTGCGGTCAAGGACATCCTGCCGGTGCTGGAGCAGGTCATCCAGGCCGGGCGGCCGTTGCTGATCGTGGCTGAGGACGTGGAGGGCGAGTCGCTTGCCACGATCGTCGTGAACAAGCTGCGTGGGACGTTCACGGCCGTCGCGGTCAAGGCTCCGGGTTTCGGCGATCGGCGCAAGCGGATGCTCGAGGACATCGCGATCCTCGCGGGCGGCGAGGTCATCACCGAGGAGATGGGTCTCAAGCTGGAGAACACGAAGCTCTCGCAGTTGGGCCGTGCCCGTAAGGTCGTCGTCGACAAGGACTCGACGACGCTGATCGACGGGGCCGGCGATCCCGAGCAGATCAAGGCTCGTATCAAGCAGCTCAAGGCCGAGGTCGAGAACACTGACTCGGACTTCGACCGCGAGAAGCTTCAGGAGCGTCTGGCCAAGCTGGCCGGCGGCGTCGCCGTCGTCAAGGTCGGCGCTGCCACCGAGACGGAGATGAAGGAGAAGAAGCACCGCGTCGAGGACGCGCTGCAGGCCACGCGGGCCGCCCTCGAGGAGGGCATCGTGCCCGGCGGCGGCGTCGCGCTCGTGAACGCTGCGGATGCTGTTCGCTCCAACGTCGAGGCGCTCGAGAGCGACGAGAGGACGGGCGCGCAGATCATCCTGCGGGCGCTCGAGGAGCCGGTTCGCCAGCTCGCGACGAACGCCGGTCTCGAGGGCTCGGTCGTGATCGACAAGGTCCGCAACGCGTCCAAGGGTCAGGGTCTCAACGTCGACACCGGCGAGTACGAGGACCTCGTCAAGACCGGGATCATCGACCCGACGATGGTGACTCGCTCTGCGCTGCAGAACGCCGCCTCGATCGCGAAGAACATCATCACGACCGAGGCGATCGTCGCCGAGGTGCCCGAGAAGGACAAGGCACCCGTTGGCATGCCCGGCGGTGGGATGGGCGACTTCTAAGTCGCGTCGGGGGAGTAGATCCCCCGCGGTGCTCGAAGCTGAACGGGCCGGCGTACGCTGGCCCGTTCGCCTTTCCGGGATCAGTCGTTCGTGTCGGCGCCGGATCTCATCAGACTCGCGTGGGGAGCGTTCAACGCTGCTCGAGCAGCCAGCAGGCCGCTCCGTGCCCGTCCGCTCCGGCCGGCAGGAGCTCGACAGGGTCGTCCGTCGGGCAGCGGTCGAAGGCGGCAGGGCAGCGCGGATGGAAGCGGCAGCCGCTCGGAACGGCCACCGGGTTCGGCGTCTCGCCCGCGAGGATCTGGGGCCGCGAGCGATCGCGCGGGTCGCGTCTCGGGATCACCGAGATGAGCGCCTGCGTGTACGGATGTCGAGGGTTGTCGATGACCTCGCGGGCCGGGCCCACCTCGACGATGCGGCCGAGGTACATGACTGCGATGCGGTCGGCGAAGCGCGCGGCCGTCGAGAGGTCGTGGGTGATCATGAGGATGCCGAGGCCCGAGCGGCGCAGGTCGTCGAGGAGGGTCAGAATCCCCGCTCGTACCGACACGTCGAGCATCGAGACCGGCTCGTCGGCGACGAGGAGCTCGGGCTCGAGCACGAGGGCGGCGGCGATCGCGACGCGCTGGCGCTGCCCGCCGGAGAGCTCGTGCGGGTAACGCTCGAGGAAGAGCTCGGGCGGGGAGAGGCCCGCCCGCGCGAGAGCCTCGCAGAACCCGCTTCTGGCGTTCGTCCTTCGTGCCGAGGTCGTGAACCGCCAGCGGTTCCTCGACGGCCTGGCGGACGCGGAACCGCGGGTCGAGCGACTCGTAGGGGTCCTGGTAGATGAACTGGATACGGCGGCGCAGCCGTCGCAGCTCGCGCGCCCGACAGTGCCGTGATGTCCCCGCCCCTGAACCGGATCGCGCCGTCGATCGGTTCGACCAGGCGCATCACGGTCTGGGCAGTCGTCGTCTTGCCGCACCCGGACTCACCGACGAGCGCGAGCATCTCGCCGGCCGCGAGCGAGAACGAGACGCCTTCGACCGCATGCACCTGCTGCTTTGGCCTGCCGGCCAGCGTGCCGACGATGCCGCGCGGGACCGGGTACCGGGTGACGAGACCCTCGACCTCGAGCAACGGCGCCGCCTGCTCGGCCACGCTCACCGGCCGGCCTCCCGCAACGCCCCACCCTGGGTGGGGGGAAACGCCCACCACCCGCCTGCAGGCTAGCGCGGTGAAACGCTCAGAACCTTCGCGCTGTGTTCCAAGTGCCGCGCGAGAGCGTGCGGATATTCCCATGTGGCCGCTCATTGCGCGACGGCGACGGTCGTGTCGTTGAGGTGGCACACGGCCTCGTGCTCGGGCGTGAACGCCAGCCTCCGGGGCCTCGACTTCGCGCAGGGATCGAATGCCCGGTCGCAGCGTGGAGCGAACGGGCAGCCCTCGATCTCGCGATCGAGGCGGGGAGGCGTCCCGGGGATGGAGACGACGTCCGCTGTCTCGTGCAGATCCGGCGTGGCAGCGAACAGCAGACGGGTATAGGGATGGCGGGGGTCGTGGAACAGGTCCTCCATGGGCCCCTGCTCGGCGATCTCGCCGGCATACATGACGGCGGCGCGGCTGCAGACCTGCGCGACCACGGGCAGATCGTGCGTCACGAGCACGAGCGCCAGCCCGAGCTCGTCGGTGAGCGAGACGAGCAGCTCGAGGATCTGCGCCTGGTTCATGACGTCGAGCGCGGTCGTCGGCTCGTCCGCCAGCAGCACCTTCGGCTCGCACGCGAGCGCCATCGCGATCGCGGCGCGCTGCCGCATCCCGCCCGAGAACTCGTGCGGGTAGCGCGATGCGCGTGACGCGGAGATCCCGACGTGCTCGAGCAGCTCGCCGGCTCGGGCCCGCGCATCCTTGCCCTCGGCAACCCCGTGCAGCTCCATCGGCTCGACGATCTGGTCGCCGATTCGCTTGACCGGGTTGAAGGCGTTCATCGCACCCTGGAAGACCATCGCGATGTCCCGCCAGCGGTGTGCGCGACACGCTGTCCTCGCCGCGCTCGAGGATGTTCTTGCCTTCGAGCAGGACCTCTCCGGCGACGGCGGCGTTCGGAGGCAGCAGCCCCATGATCCCGTTCATCGCGGTCGTCTTCCCGCAGCCCGACTCGCCGACCAGGCCAAGCCGCTCGCCCGCGTTCACGCTGAGCTCGATCCCCTGGACGGCGTGGAGCGTGCCCCCCTCCCTGAGATCGAACCAGACGTGGAGACCGCGAACCTCGCAGCACCGGCGCGCTCACGGTGTCCGGCTCGGGGGTCGCGGAAGGACGCGGAACTGCCTCACCGAGAGGTGACCGGCGCGCAGGCGCGGATTGAGGGCGTCCTCGAGGGAGCGGCCGATCATCGTGCAGGCCAGGACGACGAGCGCGACGGCGACGCCGGGCGGCACGATCGCCCAGTACGCGCCCAGCGTGATGGCGCTGCCCTGGAACGCGTTCTCGATCAGCTTGCCCCAGGACGTGAGGCTCGGGTCGCCCAGGCCGAGGAACGCGATCGCCGTCTCCGCGAAGATCGCGAAGGCGACCGAGAGAACCGTGATCGCGATCAGGAGCGGCGCCACCTGGGGGAGGATGTGGCGCGCGATGATGCGCATGTTCCCGGCGCCGATCGCATGCGCCCGCCGGACGAAGACGCGCTCGCGCAGGCTGGCCGTCTGCGCGCGCACGAGGCGCGCCGTCGTCGTCCAGTAGATGACGCCGATGATGACGATGATGTTCGTGAGGCTTCGGCCCCAGATCGCCGCGGCGACCAGCATCAGCGGGATGTCCGGGATCACGAGGAAGTAGTCGGTGATCCGCATGAGCGCGACGTCCGTCCTCCCGCCGAAATAGCCGGCGAAGACGCCGACCGCGCCCCCGATGAGCATCGTCACGAGCGCTGCGGCGAAGCCGACGATGAGCGACACCTGAGCGCCGTACATCATGAGCGTGAGCATGTCCTCGCCCACGTCGTCGGTTCCGAGCCAGTGGGCGCTCGACGGAGGCTCGTACGGCGTCCCGGCCCGCTCGTGCTCTCCGTACGGCGCGATGTACGGCGCGAGTATCGCGATCAAGACGAAGAACACGATGATCGCGAGGCCGATCAGCGCGCTCGGATTCGAGCGAAAGAACGAGAGCACCGAGCCGAGCCTGGTCGGCCTCGGCGGTGCGAGCACCGTCGCGAGGCCCTCGATCGGCTCGGGTCGGGGTGACGCTCATGTCGTTCTGATCCGCGGGTCGAGGCGGAAGTAGAGGAGGTCCGCGACGAAGTTGGCGAGGACCACGCTCAGCGTGAGGATGAGGAACGCCCCCTGGAGCACCGGGTAGTCGCGGTCGAAGATGGCCTCGTACGTGACGAGGCCGATCCCCGGGTAGGAGAACACGGCCTCGACGAGGATCGCGCCGCCGACGAGAAAGCCGAGCGGAGAGCGCGATGAGCGTCGTGATCGGGAGCAGCGAGTTCCGCAGCGCCTGCTTCCGCACGATCGTCCAGTTGCGGAAGCCCTTCGCCCGCGCGGTCATGACGTAGTCCTCCCCGAGCGCCTCGAGCATCGCGGAGCGCACGATCAGCGCGTACTCGCCGTAGAGCACGAGCCCGAGCGTGAGCGCGGGCAGGATCATGTGCTCGAGGCGGTCGACGACGGTCTGCCACCAGCTCGGGTCCTCGAACTCGAGGAAGGGGTCGGAGATGCCCGCGGCGGGCAGGACGCCGGCGAAGACGATGAGCAGCATGAGGCCGAGCCACTGCGTCGGCATCGAGTAGAAGACGAGCGACGACATCACGCCGCCCCAGTCGGCGCGGCCGTCCCGCGGCGCCAGGCGGCGACGACCCCGACCCCGACCCCGAGCACGATCGCGATGATCGTGCCGAGCGCCAGCATCGGCAGCGTGTTCAGCAGGGGGCCGCTGAGCTCGTCCCAGACCGGCTGGCGGCTGACGAACGAAAGACCCAGGTTGCCGTGCGCCAGGTCCTGCAGGTAGAGCCAGTACTGCTCGAGCTTCGACTTGTCGAGCCCGAGCTCCTCGCGTAGCGCGTCTGCGAACTCCTTCGTGCAGTGCCGGCATTTCGCGAGCGAGGACGCCGCGTCGCCGGGCGCGGCTCGGAAGAGGACGAAGTTGAGCGTGATCGCGACGAACACCGTCACGAGGGCGAAGAACGCCCGTTTCAGGACGTAGTCGGCGCCCGCCACCGGCTGCTACCTCACCGCGCCGTTCTCGCTCGCAGGACCTCCTGCTACCCGGTCTTGCCCGGGGTGATCCAGGGCTGCTTGGAGAGCGCGATCAGGCTCGGCTGGAATCCCGTCCAGCCGCGCCTGCCACGTCGTGGTGGTCGGCAGCGTGACGAGGTGGATGTACGGCTTGTCGTGGTACGCCATCTCCTGCATCTGCCAGACGAGGTCCAGCCGCTCGTTCTCGTCGACCGTCTTTCCCTGCTCCTCGTAGAGCTTGTCCCACTCGGGGTTGCAGTAGCCCGTGTCGCTCCAGCCGCCCCACTGGTCGCAGGTCGTCACCGAGAGGACGAAGTCGGGGTCGGGGTAGCCGTCCCAGCTCCACATGGCGAGGTCGAACTGCTCGTACTTCCAGTCGGGCGCGCCGATCTCCTCGAAGGCGGTCGTGTCGTCGAGCTGGTTCGGGATCAGCTCGACGCCGATCTCGGCGAAGTCCTGCTGGATGATCTCGAACGTCCGGTTCACGCCCTGGACGGTCTGGGGCAGGATCACCTCGTACTTCATCGGGTGACCGTCGGCGACTCGTGTCCCGTCAGAGCCTCTCGTGTAGCCGAGGTCGTCGAGCATCTGGTTCGCGAGGTCGAGGTCGTATGCCTCCGGCTCGATGTCGGAGTTGAACCACTTGCCGGAGTACGGCGTCACGATGTTGACGGCCGGCTCCGCATTCCCGGCCCAGACGACGTCGACGATCTCCTGCCGGTTCATCGCGTGGGCGAAGGCCTCGCGCACCTCGGGGTCGAGCAGCTCACGGTTGTTCGGCTTGTTCGGGTTCGAGTTGAAGATGAAGTTCTGCGTGTGGCCGCTCGGTGTCCGCGACACGACGAACCGGTCGTCCTTCTCGAGCTCGAGCGCGACGTTCGGCGGCAGCTCCTCCAGGTAGTCGATCTCGCCGGACTGGAAGGCCGAGATCATGGCGTCCTCGTTCTCGTAGTGCTGATAGCCGACGGCGTCGACGTTCGCCGCCGTTCCATAGAAGCCGGGGTTCTTCTCGAAGATCGTGACGCCCTTCTTCTCGTACTCGGTGATCGACGAACGGCCCGCCGCCGACGAGCGGGAGATCGTCCTGGGGGTTGACCTGCTTGAGGCCCTTGCCGTCGCTCCGTGTCGTACTGCGACCAGACGTGCTTCGGGAGGATGAAGAACTGCTGCAGGTTCGTGAGCACGAGCGACTGCGCGACGGGCTGATCGAGTACGTGATGACGAGCGTCTGCTCGATCGGGCGCTTCGACCTTGCCGACGTTGGACAGGAACGGCGCGAGGAGCGAGGTCGGCCCTTTCGCGTACTTCAGCACGTGTCTGCAGGTCCAGAGCGGCGTCCGCGGAGGTGAGCGGCGTGCCGTCGGACCACTGACCGGGCTTGAGGTGGAACGTCCAGACGAGGCCGTCCTCGGAGACGCTCCCAGCTCTCGGCCCAGTCGCCCGTCGAACTTGCAGGTCCTCGTCGTACTCGACGAGGAGCGGGTAGCTCGATGACGAACGCCTCGTACGACTCGGTGTTGAACGCGACGAAGGGGTTGAGCGAGTCGATGTCGCCGGTCGTGCCGATCCGCAGCAGGCCGCCCTCCTCGACGGCGCCACTCGGTGACTCGCTCTCGGCGGGCGGCGCCGGCTCCTCGCCGGGCGGGGCGGGTTCCTCGCTCGGGGCGCCGGCTCCTCGGCCGGCGGCGGCGGCGCGGCCTGCCTCGTCGCCTCGAGCCGCCGCAGCCCGCGGCGAGCACGGCCGCCAGCGTCGCGAGAGCCGCGAGAAGAAGGATCCGTGTCCTCATGCCCTCTCCTTTCCCCTGTTCTGCCTCGGGGGTCCAGTCTTACCCAACGAGCGCCGGCTCGTCGATTGTCAGCGTGCGTGCGTCCGCGTCGAGCGTCGCCGTCACTCCGAGCGGGAGCACGGCCGAGTGCTTGCCGTGGCCGAGCGGGAGCCGGTAGAGCACGGGGACGCCGAGCGGCTCGAGCCGCTCCTCGAGCACGTCCTCGACCGACTTCGTTCGCGCGAAGTCGTTGGAGCCGTGGTGGGGCCAGTCGCAGTTCGTGCATCTCGCCGACTACGACGCCGGCGACCTCGTCCAGTTTGCCGGCATGGAGGAGCTGGACGAGGAACGCGTCCAGATGCCAGGTGGGCAGGTCGACGTCCTCGAAGAAGAGAATGCAGCCGTCGCGTCTCGAGCTCCCAGGGCGTGCCCATCGTCTGCATGAGCAGCCACAGGCAGCCGCCGACGAGCGGCGCGGTCGCCTTCCCGCCGGGATCGCGCGCACGTACGGATCGTCGGGATCGCGCGGCACCTCGCCGGTCGTTTCGCCGCTCAGCACGGCGAGCCAGCGGTCGCGGGTGAACTGCGTCGTCTCCGCGTCGCCGACGCCGACGAGGCCGTAGCCGTAGAACGTCGCGAGCCCGGACTTCTGGCGCAGCGCGACGTGCAGGGACGGTGATGTCCGAGTAGCCGACGAACGGCTTCGGATGCTCGGCCAGCGACGTCGAAGTCGAGATGCGGGATCAGCTGGGCCGAGCCGTAGCCGCCCTGAAGGCTCTGCACGAGATCGACCTCGGGGTCGGCGAACATCGCCGTCAGGTCGCGCGCCCGCGCCTCGGCGCTCCCGGCCACCCAGTGATCGCGGTCGAGGATGCGCTCGGCGATCTTGACGCGGTACCCCGCCGCTTCCCACCACTCGACGCCGCGCAGGACCGCCGAGCGATTGTGGTACGGGCTCGCCGGCGCTGCGATGCCGATCGTCCCTCCCTCGCGGCAGGGGCCGTCCGAAGCGCGTTGCCTGCGTCTGCATTCGGCGATTATGGGACTTCGCCTGGCCGTGGTGCTCCGTCCGTCGCTCCCGGCGGCGTCCTTCGTCCTTCGAAGTCACCCGTCCGGGTGAGCGATCACCGTTCCGGTGGATGGCGGGATGACACCCGGGTGCCGATAGAGGCCGTGAGGAAGGGATGGATCATGGTGTACTGCTTTTCGTGCGGTGTCGCGGCTCGATGCCGGGTCTCGGGCTCGCCGGCGCGCTCGGGTGCCACGATTGCCGTGACGGCGCCGCAGCGCCGCGGCGCGAGTGGGCCTCCGAGCGAGCAGCTGGCGGGGCCGGTCTTGACGCTGATCAGACGTTCCCGGCGCGTTCCGAGCCGCCGCCGCACGCCGCCGCATAGAGAGTGCTCGGCCTCCGGCTCCCGGCGAGCCCGGCCTTTCGGCTGCCGGACGGCGCGTCCGTACACTAGGTCGCGATGGGCAGTGCACTCGCAGGAGTCACGGTTGCCGCGCGGCCCGCGCGCGTTCGTCCGCGTCTCGGGCCCCCAGGCAGGCGACTACCTGCAGCGCATGGTCTCCAACGACGTGCTTGCCCTCGCGCCGGGCGGCTCCTGCGACGCGCTCCTGCTGACCCCGAAGGCCCGTGTCATCGCGACGCTGCGGGTGCTGCGGCGCGCGGACGACGACTTCCTGCTGCTGACCGAGCCGGAGCTCGGCGAGATCGGTGAGCGACCACCTCGCTCGGATGCGGTTCGCCGCGCGCTGCGAGGTCGAGCGCGAGGAGCACGAGTCCTACGTCGTGCTCGGGGAGGAGCCGCGGCCCCGCCGAACGGCGTGCTGCGATCGCCGTACGACGACTTCGGCATTCCCGGCGCTCGAGATGCTCGACGCGAGGCGCCGCCCGACGCGCCACAGCTCGACGATCAGGAGCTCGAGCGTCTTCGCATCGAGGCGGGCACGCCCCGCTTCGGGCGCGAGATCGACGACCGCGTGCTGCCTGCGGAAGCTGGGCTCGACGAGCGCGCGCGTCAGCTTCACAAGGGCTGCTACCCGGGCCAGGAGCCGGTGGCGCGGCTTCGCTACCGCGGTCACGTGAACCGCTCGCTCCGGGTCCTCCGGATCGACGCGCCGGCGAGCCGCCGCCGTTCGACGCCGCCGATCGAGCACGACGGGAAGGTGGTCGGTCGCGTCACGAGCGCGTTGCCGGTCGGAGTCCGGTGTCGTCGCGCTCGGCTACGTGCGCGACGAGGTGCCGATCGAGGCAGCGGTGACCGTCGCGGGGGCGGCGGCTACAATGAGTCGGCCGCGCCCGTAGCTCAGGGGATAGAGCGCAGCCCTGCGGAGGCTGAGGCCAGAGGTTCGAATCCTCTCGGGCGCACTTGCGGTACGGCGGCTCGCGTGCCCCGCGCGACAGGGCCGCTCGCTAGGGCGTCTGGCCGCCGCTGTGGATGTGCTCGCCGATCGCTCGGATCACGTCCGGGCGGTCGAGCAGGCGCCGCCGCTCTTCCTCGGTCGACCGGTTCGTCAGGTACGGGTCGTCGAGGATGTCCTCGATCGAGCGGCCCGCGCCGTGCTCGCGGATCACGTACGCGGCCAGCTGATCCTCGCGTGACGAGCCGGCGAAGAGAGAGCCGAACGGGTTCTTGAAGAACTGCGACAGTCCGCCCCTCGACGGGCGATTGTATCCTTGGGCGGGTGAAGCAGGCGACCGGGGCGATGCGCTTCGCCGAGCGCATGATCCACGGCGTCGAGGACGACGGCCGTCGCGAAGAGATCGTCATCTGGATCGAGCGCCGCCCGGGCGCGGTCTGGGCGGTCGGTCGTGCGATCGATCCCCGGCACCGCTCGAACCCCGAGCCGGTGCCGGACGACTACGTCTTCGAGGGGTACGAGATGGTCGACGCGCTCGAGTCGGCGAACGGCGCGTTACGACGACGACGTCCGCGTGTCGGTCGAGGAGGGCGTCGACGAGCGGTGTCCGACTTCGCCGAGGTCGAGCTGTTGAAGCCGCTCGAGCGCTGGTTCTTCGGGCACCCGCCGACGCCGGCGTAGCTCCGCACCCGCGGTGACCGGCCCGCTGACGCGGGCCTTCCCTGTCACGGCTGAGCCGGCCTCCGGCCGGCTCGTTGCGCGACGCCTAGGCGACGCCGATGAGGCCCGCGAGCTCGCGGGAGATCGCGTGCTCGGATCCCGACACGAGCACCGTCACCGGGCCGCCGAACGGCGCGAGGCCGCGCAGCTCGACCGCCGGCCGGGGACGAGCGACAGCTCCGAGAGGTAGCGAAGCAGCTCGGAGTCCCCGTCGGGCACCCGGCGCACGACGGCCTTCTCGCCGGGCTCGAGCTCCGCCAGAGGCCGGAGCTCCGCTTCGTCCGACGTTGAGCGCGACGTCCGGGATCGGGTCGCCGTGCGGGATCGTGCGTCGGGTAGCCGAGCGAGCGGTCGATGAGCGCCTCGAGCTCCTCCGAAAGGGCGTGCTCGAGGCGGTCGGCCTCGGCGTGCACCGCGTCGATCGAGAGACCGAGCGTCTCCGCCAGGTACTGCTCGAGCAACCGGTGGTGCCGGATCACCTCGAGCGCGACGCGCTCCCCGGGCTCCGTCAGGGTCACGCCCCGGTAGCGAGCATGCTCCGCGAGGCCGAGCGACCGCGAGCTTCTTGAGCATCGCGGTCGCGGACGACGGAGCCACGCCCATCGCCTTGGCGATCTGGGTCGTCGTCGCGCGGCCGTTCCGCTCCGACTGGAGCTTGTAGATCTCCTTCAGGTAGTCCTGAATGGCGTCGGAGAGCTCGATTTTCGACACGTCTCAAATTCTACGGGAGCGAGCGCAACTTCCCTCCGCGGCGGCTGCTGAACGCTGCTAGCGTCCCGGCCCTCGTGCTCATCCGACTCGGCCATAGTCCCGATCCCGACGACGCCTTCATGTTCTGGGGCCTTGCGAAGGGCCACGTCGACCCGGGGGAATTCGAGTTCGAGCACGTGCTCCGGGACATCCAGACGCTGAACGAGTGGGCGCAGGAAGGCCGTCTCGAGGTGACGGCGATCTCGCTCCACACCTATCCGTTCGTCCAGGGCCGCTACGTGCTGCTGCCGCACGGCGCCAGCATGGGGGCCGGCTACGGCCCGATCGTCGTCTCGCGGCGGCCGATGACGCGCGAGGAGCTTGCCTCCGTCGAGATCGCCGTTCCCGGGCAGGATGACGACGGCGTTCCTCGTGCTGCGCCTCTATCTCGGGCTCGATTTCCGGTCACCGCCCGGTGCCGTTCGACGAGATCCTCTCCGAGGTCGTCCGAGGGACGGGCCGAAGCCGGCTTGCTGATCCACGAGGGGCAGCTCACCTACGAGCAGCACGGCCTGCAGAAGATCGTCGACCTCGGGGAGTGGTGGCTGCTCGAGACCGGGCTGCCGCTGCCGCTCGGGGTGAACGTGGCCCGCCGCGACCTCGGCGTCGGAGCGGCTGCACCGCGCTCTCCGAGATCCTGCGGGCGTCGATCACCGCGGGGCTCACCCACCGCGAGCGAGGCGCTCGACTACGCGCTCGACTACGGGCGCGGGCTCGACACCAACCTCGCCGATCGCTTCGTCGGCATGTACGTGAACGAGCTGACGCAGGACTACGGCGAGGAGGGAAGGGAGGCCGTCATGGAGCTGCTCCGCCGCGGCGAGCAGATCGGCGCTTTCCCGGAGCCGGTTCGCGTCGAGTTCATCTCCTAGTCCCCGGCCGCGCTTCGGAGCCTGCACTTGCAGGCGCCGCTTCGGAGCCCCAAGATGCTCGGGATGGCCAAACAGCTGTACACCGCGGCCGAGGCGGCCCGCGCTCTCGGGATCTCGCTCGACACGCTTCGCCGGTGGGATCGGGCGGGGAGGATCAAGACCGAGCGCGACTCTGCGAACCGCCGCGTGGTGCGTGCGTCGGAGGTGGCGAGGCTGCGAGGCGACCAACCGGAGCACCTGAGCGCGCGGAACCGTTTTCGGGGAGTCGTCCGTGAAGTCAAGATCGAGGGTCTCCTCGCCCAGGTCGAGCTCGACATCACCGAGCCCGCGCGGGTAGTGGCGGTTATCACGCGCGATGCCGCCGAGGATCTCGGTCTCAAGCCGGGGGCTCCGGCGACCGCGATCGTCAAGGCGACGTCGGTCATGATCGAGCTCTGACCGACGGCGAACGCGCCGAACGAAAGTCGCGGCCGCAGTCGCGCTCGCGACCGGAGCCTTCGTCCGGTGAGCGGGCCGTGCACGCGCCGGGGGTCCGGCGCCAGCCGTTCACGCACGGCTGGTTGGCGTTTGACCAGCGAGCGGCCTGCGTGCAACACTCCCTGGCTACTGTACTAGGTAACGCCTATGCACAACGGAGGACGTTGGGAGGATCGCCCTCACGAACAACCGAGGCGCGACTCGTCCGAGCAGTCTCTTCGGCGTGGGGATGCTGCTCGCGCTCGTTCTCGTCCTGGCGTTCCTGCTGATCCCGATCCTCGCGATCTTCCTGCGGATCCCGCCCGGCGAGCTCTTCGGCCAGCTCGGCAGCGACGTCGCGCTCGACGCGCTGATCGTCACGGCCAAGACGACGGCGATCGCGCAGGCGATCATCCTGCTCCTCGGTACGCCGGCCGCCTACCTGCTCGCCACGCGACGCTTTCGCGGCCGCTCGGTCGTGATCACGCTGATCGAGCTTCCGCTCGTCCTGCCGCCTGCCGTCGCGGGGATCGGCCTGCTCGCGGCCTTCGGTCGCGCAGGGCCTGCTCGGAGGCACGATCGACGCCCTCGGCTTCTCCGTCGGCTTCACGCAGGCCGCCGTGGTCATGGCGGTCATCTTCGTCGCCAGCCCCTTCTACATCCGTCAGGGGATCGCCGCCTTCGAGTCGGTCGACAAGGATCTCCTTGCCGCGTCCCGGACGCTCGGCGCCGGCCCCGGGCGAACGTTCCGGCGCGTCGCTCTGCCGCTCGCGTCGACGGGCCTCGCGGCCGGTGCGGCGCTCTCGTTCGCGCGCGGCGTGGCGGAGTTCGGCGCGACGCTCTTCTTCGCCGGCAGCTTCGAGGGCGTCACCCAGACGCTGCCGCTCGCGGTCTACGCGCAGTTCGACGTCAACTTCGACGTCGCGCTCGCGATCAGCGCGCTGCTCGTGCTCATCAGCGCCGCCATGCTGCTGGCCGTCAAACTGCTTCCCGCGTGGACGCGCTCCGACTCGACTTCGGCGTTCCCCTTCGCTCCTTCGAGCTCGGGCTAGCGCTCGACATCGGCCGCGAGACGGTCGCGCTGGTCGGGCCGTCGGGCGCCGGCAAGTCGACCGTGCTGCGTGCGATCGCCGGACTGATGCGGCCCGGAGCGCGGCCGGATCGAGCTCGACGGCGAGGTGCTCTTCGACGCCGAGGCGGGCATCGACCTGCCGCCGGAGCAGCGCCGGGTCGGGCTCGTGTTCCAGGAGTACGCGCTCTTCCCGCACATGACCGTCGCGCAGAACGTCGAGTACGGCGGCAAGGAACGCGCGGCCGAGCTGCTCGAGCGGTTCCGGATCTCGCATCTGGCCAAGGCGCGGCCCGGCGCAGCTCTCGGGCGGTGAGCGCCAGCGGGTCGGCCTCGCGCGTGCGCTCGCGCGCGGCCCGCGGGTGCTCGCTGATGGACGAGCCGCTCTCCGCGCTCGATGCGCACACCCGGGCCAATGTGCGAGCCGAGCTCCAGGAGCTGCTCCGCGACCTCGCGCTCCCGACGCTGCTTGTCACGCACGACTTCGAGGATGCGGCGGCGCTCGCCGACCGGGTCGGGGTGATCGTCGAAGGCCGCGTGCTTCAGCTCGGCCCGCCGCCCGAGCTCGTCGCGGCTCCGGTCGATCCATTCGTCGCGAGCTTCACGGGCGGCAACCTCCTGCGCGGCGACGCCAGCGGCGCGGGCGAACGGTCTCACGGAGATCGCGCTCGAGGACGGCACCGTCCTCTACTCGGTGGACGAGATCGCCGGTCGGGTCGGGCTCGTCGTCTACCCGTGGGAGATCTCGGTTGCGCGCCAGGCGGTCGCCGACTCGGCGCTGAACCACGTCACGGCGCCGATCACTTCACTCGTCCCGCTTGGCAATCGGGTTCGCGTGCGCATCGGGCCGCTCGTCGCGGAGGTGACGACCGAGTCGGCCGAGCAGCTCGCGCTCGAGCGCGGCGAGACGGTGGTCGCCTCCTTCAAGGCGACCGCGACGCGCCTCGTGCCGCTCGCCTGACGCCGTCTCAGGACGGCGGCGGCAGGAAGCCGGCGTCCGCGAGAGCCTGCTGTCCCTCGCTGCTCATCACCTCGTCCACGAACGCCTGCGCCGCGTCCTTGTTGCTGCTGTCCGTCAGCACGGCGATCTGGTACTCGATCGGAGGCTGGGAGCCTTCGGGCAGCTCGATGACCGTGACGTCGTCGGCGACGACGGCGGCGTCGGTCGCGTAGACGAAGCCGGCGTCCGCTTCCCCGAGCGCCACCTTGTTGGTGACCGCTTTCACGTCTGGCTCGTTGGAGACAACGTTGTCCAGGGCGGCCGTCAGCCCGAGGTCGTCCAGCACCTCGCGCGTGTAGTCGCCGACCGGCACCCCTTCGGCTGCGATCACGAGCTTCGTGCCGGGCTTGGTGACGTCCTCGATCGTCTCGATCTGCGCCGGGTTGCTCCTTCGGCACGATCAGGACGAGCTCGTTCCCCGCGAACGTGACGGGCTCGTCGACCAATCCCTCCTCGAACAGCTCCTGCGTGTACTTGGCGCTCGCCGCGGCGTACACATCCACCGGGGCGCCCTCGCGGATCTGGGCAGCCAGCTCGTCGGAGCCCGCGAAGCTGTACCGCGGCGCAGGATCGATCTTCGGGAACACCTCTGTGAGCGACGCCGCCGCGAACACGGTGATCGGCGCCTCCGTGCGCTGTGCTCCCGTCGTGCTTGCGTCCGTCTGGGCCTGATCATCCCCGCCGCCGCAGGCGGCGATCGCGAGGGCGGCGAGGACGACAAGGAGCAACGAGCTCAACTTCCGCATGCTGCGAGACCTCCGATGATGCCTAGGAATTCCTAGGCGCAATCGTACCGCACTCAGGGAGCAGGGCAACCGCGGGCCGGCGGCCCCGCGACTCTGGTCTTCCGAAGCAGTCGGGCTGGTCGCGACTAGCGGGCGAGCATGACCTCGGTCGCCTTGATGACGACCGTGACCTCGTCGCCCTCGGCGAGCGCGAGCCGCTCGACGCTCGCCCGCGTGATCGCCGGCACGATCTCGTGGCCGCCGACGTCGACCGTGACTTCGGCCATGACGTGCCGAGCGTGAGGAGGTTCACCGTGCCCTTCGACTGGTTGCGTGCGCTGATCTCCATGGCGCAGCCTAACGCGAGTCATCCGGGCGGGCCAACGGCGAAACCTCCGCGCACCGCCGGGGCCATACGCATTCGCGTGCGTGCGGCGCTACACTCGGCGCATGTCGCTTCAAGAACGAACTGCCAGCGAGCGCCTTCTCGAGCTGAGAGAGCGCTATGTCCCGCGCGGGTGTCTCGGCTCCGCCGCTCGTCGTCGACCGGGCCGAAGGCGCCCGGATCTGGGACGTCGACGGGAAGCAGCTACATCGACTTCGCCGGTGGCCTCGGGTGCCACAACACCGGGCACGGGCTGCCGGCCGCCGTCGCGGCCATCCACGAGCAGGTCGACCGCTACCTGCACCAGTGCTTCATCGTCGGCATGTACGAGCCGTACGTCGACGTGTGCCGCCGCCTCGCCGAGCTCTCGCCGTGCCGTGGCGCGGATCAGAAGACGCTGCTCGTCAACTCCGGCGCCGAGGCGCTCGAGAACGCGGTCAAGATCGCGCGCGTCTACACCGGCCGCCCGGCCGTCGTCGTGTTCGAGCACGCCTTCCACGGCCGCACGCTGCTCACGATGACGATGACCAGCAAGCTCGTCTACAAGAAGGGCATCGGGCCGTTCGCGCCCGGAGGTCTACCGCGCGACGGGGCCCTACCCGTACCGCGGCGTCGACACCGAGGAGGCGATCCACGGCCTCGAGACGCTCTTCAAGAGCGACGTCGATCCCGAGTCCGTCGCCTGCGTCGTGCTCGAGCCGGTACAGGGCGAGGGCGGCTTCATCGAGATGCCGGCGGACTATCCCGCTCGGCTACGGGAGCTGTGCGACCGCTACGGGATCCTCTACGTCGACGACGAGGTGCAGTCGGGCATCGGCCGCACCGGCCCGGTGTTCGCGATCGAGCACTACGGCGTCGAGCCCGACCTGATGACGACCGGCAAGTCGATCGGGGGCGGGCTGCCTCTGGGCGGCGTCACCGGGCGCGCGGAGGTCATGGACGCCGTGCATCCCGGAGGCCTCGGGGGCACCTTCGGCGGCAACCCGGTGTCGTGCGCGGCCGCGGCGGCGGTGCTCGACACCGTGTCGAGCCGACGAGTTCAGGGCTCGTTCGGAGGAGCTCGGCCGACGGATCCGCCGCGCGGCTCGACGAGATCGCAGGCCGCGTCGACACGGTCGGCGAGGTACGCGGCCTCGGCTCGATGCTCGCTCTCGAGCTCGTCGAGGACCGCGAGCACGAAGGCGCCGGCGAGCGGCTCTCGACGCGCGCAACCGTCGCGGCAGCGCGCGAGCGCGGCCTCGTCCTGCTCTCCTGCGGGCTCTACTCGAACGTCATCCGGATCCTCGTTCCCGATCGTGATCGTCGGACGAGGATCTGTCCGAGGGTCTCGACATCCTCGAGGAGTCGCTCCGGAGCGCGGATTCGAGCTGAGGCTCAGGGACGAGCCTCGGGCCTGCCGGGCTAGCGGGGCCCGGAGCGAGCCCGTGGCTTGCGGTGCCGGAACCGGGCCCCACCACGGCGGTGAGCTACGAGCCTGGAGCGAGGCCTCGCCTTGAGCACGGCCTCGGAGGCGTGCTAGAGCGTGTTGCCCGAAGGACACCCAGGCGCGGATCGGTGAGCGTCACGGGTACACCTGGGCGGTCGACCCGAGCTCCGCGCCGTGTAGAGGGTGACTCGCCGACCGCGAGGCTGCGGCGGATCGGTCGGGTACCGGGGAACTCGGGGTCACCGACGGTGTCGCCGGGTGCTCGATCGTCCCGCAGCTGGACGATGCCCGCCCGGCCGACGAGGAGCGCGACGGCGCCGCGCCGAGTAGTCGGAGGCGCCGTCGTCTCGTCGAGGCTCCAGCGTCTCGAACGGCAGCACCGCGAGGCCCGTCCGCGCGTCGTAGAGGAAGGCGTGGTGGTCGAACTCGACCTCCGACGCGCCTTCGCCGAGGCCGCAGCTTGTGCAGAGCACCGGGTTGTCGGGGCCGGTACGTCGAAGACGGAGACCTGCGTGCCCAGCACGCGGCCGTCTGAGGTCGCGTCCTGACCGATCCCGAGCAGTAGGCCGTCGCCGATCGGATGGAGGTAGGCGGAGTAGCCGGGGATGTGCAGAGCTCCGCGCAGCACGGGATTGCGCCGGGTCGGAGACGTCGATGACGTGCAGCGGGTCGACCTGGCGGAACGTCACGACGTAGCCGAGATCGCCGATGAAGCGCACGGCGTAGACCCGCTCGCCGCGGCCGAGGCCGCCCAGCCGGCCGACGGTCGCCAGGCGGCCGTCCTGCTCCGCCATCACGGTGACCAGTGCTCTCGGTCTCGGATCTCCTCGCCGCCCCACCAGCCGGGGGCGTCCGTCGAGACGACGCGCAGGAAGCCGTTCTGCTCGGACAGCGACCATTGATTCAGCAGGTAGCCGGTGACCGTGCCGCTTCCGCGGTACTCGGTCTCGGCTGGGGCTCGAGATGTCGAACTTGTGGATCGCGGTCGTCACGGCCGGCGGGGTCGTGCTCGGGTCGTCGAGCTCGGCCGGGTCGACCCACTGCTGCGTCGCCACGTAGAGGCCCTGGGTGGAGGCGTAGACCATCTCGCCGCCGGCCATGACCGCGTCCGTGTCGACGGGCTCGATCCCCTGCGCCAGGTCGAGCGTCAGGACGCTGAGCGAGGCCGAGCCCGGAGAACTCGGCGGGGTGACGAACCTGAGGGCACCCGAGCAGCGACTTCGTCGTCGTCCTGCCGGTTACCGCGCTCGTGCACCCTGTAGGCGGGAAGCCAGTTGTCGAGGGTCGAGGCGCGGATCACGGCTCTGTTGCGACGCTTGGCCGCGGCGATGTCGCGACGCTTTCCGGTCTCGGGGTACACGAACGGCAGGTTCGTCGGAGTCGACGAGACGACGAGACGCGCCACCGAGCCCACGAGCCGGGCGCTCACGTAGTTGGCATCGAGCGTGAGCGTGCGGACGATGCGCATCGCAGCCGGGTCGCTCACGTCGACCTCCGTCAGGATCGTCGAGGGCGCACCGCCCGGCGGCATGACGTCGCCCTCCATCGCCGGCAGCGGCTCGACGAAGAAGCCGGTCGTCGCCGTCACGAGCAGGCGATCGCCTGCGAGCAGCAGCTGCTGCCCGAAGCCCTCGCTCAGGGGCAGGGAGCCGACCAGCACCGGTACGCGGGCCGCTGACGTCGACGGCGTTGAGCTTGCCCTGCGCGACCGCGTAGACGACGTCGCCGTCCGTCTTGACGATGTCCGGCTCGTCGACGCCTTCCTCCTGCACGTTCGTGCCGGAGAAGTCGTCCGGCGTCGGGCCGCCCTGGCCCGTGTCCTCGCCGTCGGCGGCCTCCGCCGCGGGCACGGCGGCGTACGGGAGCGCGATGCCGCCCAGGCCGTAGGGGCCGACGAGATCGAGCGCGTTGCTCTTCGCATAGGCGAGCAGCGCCATGCAGGAGCTGAACGAGGGAAGCGCCGCGGTGGGCTCGGCCTGAGCCGTGTCCGCACCGGCGGGCAACGCAGTCGCGGTAGCCGGAGGAGCAGACCCCGAGAGCCCACCCGCTGCGGCCACCCCGGTGACGCAGATCGCCGCCAGGCTCGCGGCACCGATCAGCAGCCTCTTCCTCATCGTCGTCTCCTCCCGGCTCGCTTGGCGCTTAGACGGCGCGCGGCGGCGTGCGGTTCCCGAACGCGAGCTTCACCGCGGAGGCGGACGGCCGGTAGCTTCAGACGTCGAGCTCGGCGGGCTGCAGGCCGACTGTGATCAAGCGGCCTTCCCGGATCACGCCGAGCTCGATCGGCCGGCCGATCAGCTCCGCGCGCGTGAGGCGCTGGAGATCCTCGAGGCGCTCGATCGGCATTCCGTCGGCGGAGACGACGAGATCCTCGGCCCGCAGCCCCGCCGCGGCAGCCGGGCTTCCCGGCGCCACCTCGATGACCTCGACGCAGGAATTCCGTCCGAGCTCTCCGGCCACGCGCGGCGGAAGTGGGCGTCCGCCGCCCGCGACGCCGATGTAGGCCCGCCGGAAGCGACCTTCGGTCATGAGCGCTCCGATGATCGCGCGAGTTGTCGTGTTGATCGGAACCGCGAGGCCGAGGCCCACCCCTGCCACCGCGGTGTTGATCCCGACGACGCGGCCCCGGCCGTCGACGAGCGCGCCGCCCGAGTTGCCGGGATTGAGCGCGGCGTCCGTCTGGATGACGTTCTCGACGATCCGCGTGTGCGCGCCGGCGCGGGTCGGCAGAGAGCGCCCGAGTGCGGAGACGACGCCTGCCGTGACCGAGCTCGCGAAGCCGTTCGGATTGCCGATCGCGACGACGAGCTGACCGACGCGGAGGAGCTCCGCATCACCGAGCTCGGCGGGTGCCAGATCGCCGTCCTCGGCGCGGATGACTGCCAGGTCGGAGAGCGGGTCGGCGCCGATCACGGAGGCGCGCAGCTCGCGCCCGTCGGCAAACGTCGCCCGGGCGCCTGTTCCGCGCGCGACGACGTGCGCCGAGGTGAGCATGAACCCGTCCGCGGTGACGACGACGGCGCTGCCGCCGCCGATCTCGGTTCTGCCACGGCCGCTGCGAGTGACGCGGAGGTTGGCGACCGACGGCGTGAGCTGCTCGGCGACGCCGCTCACGACCCGCGAATACGCGTCGAGCGCCTCGTCGTCGTCCGGCCGCTGAGCCTCGTCGCGTCCGGCTGCCTGCGGTCCGAACGGCGAGTCGATGAACGTCAGAGCTCCCATGACCTGACCGTAGCAGCGGACGCAAGTGCCGCCGATAGCGCCAGAATGGCCGTCGTGGCCGGCGCCAGGCCCTCGATCAGCACGGTCGACTACCACACGGGCGGCGAGCCGTTTCGCATCGTGACAGGCGGCGCGCCCCCGCTCGAGGGGACGACGATTCTCGAGCGCCGCCGTTTCGCGGCCGAGCAGCTGGACGACGTGCGACGGCTGCTCGTGTTCGAGCCGCGCGGGCATGCGGACATGTACGGCTGCTTCGTGACCGAGCCCGACGACGAGGGCGCCGACCTCGGCGTCGTCTTCTTCCACAACGCGGGCTTCTCGACCGCGTGCGGGCACGGCACGATCGCGCTCGTGACGTGGGCGATCGACGCCGGTCTCGTCGAGCGACGAGAGCCCGAGACCCGTGTGATCGTGGACGTTCCGTCAGGACGGCTCGAGACGGTCGCCCGGATCGGCGGTGGGCGCGTCGAGTCGGTCTGCTTTCGCAACGTCCCGGCGTACGTGGAGGTTGAGGCGCCTCGCCCTGGCGACCGGGGCCGGGCCGATCGACGCCGACCTCGCGTTCGGAGGAGCGTTCTACGCGTCGGTCGACGTCCGCCCGCTCGGGCTGGCGGTCGAGGCTGCTCACCTCCCGGCGCTCATCGGGCTCGGTCGCGAGCTCAAGCGCGGGATCGAATCGAGCCGCGAGGTGGTGCATCCCGTCGAGCCGGAGCTGCGCGACGTCTACGGTGTCATCTTCTTCGAGCACGTCGACTCCGGTCCGCCGCTCGTCCAGCGCAACGTGACGATCTTCGCGGACGGCGAGGTCGACCGCTCTCCGTGCGGCAGCGGCACCTCTGCACGGCTCGCCCTGCTCGACCGGAGCGGGGCTCTCCCGCGCGGCGCGGAGCTGCGACACCGCAGCATCGTCGGCAGCGAGTTCTCGGCGCGGGTGGTCGGCGACGCCGAGGTGGGGGGCCGCCCTGCAGTGGTAACCGAGGTGGAGGGCTCGGCGTACCCGACCGGCCGCCACGAGTTCGTGCTCGACCCCGGCGACCCGCTCGGAACCGGCTTCCTCCTGCGCTGAGCGGGGCGTTCAGGCGGCGCCGCAGGCGCGGCAGTGTGCCGTGCCGACGCGCCGCGGCTGCCCGCAGGAAGAGCAGGCGGCGATGACCTCGCGACCGCAGCCCTCGCAGCGCTCGTTGTCTCCAACGGGGAAGCCGCAGAACGGGCACTCGTGCTTGCGCACCCGCCGCGAAGGGATGCGACGGGCGAGGAAGCGCTGCAGCGCGGCGAACGAGACGAGGGTCAGGACGATTCCGATCGCCGAGAGAACGATCGGGCCGAGATCGGTGATCTCGAAGTAGTCGGTTGCATAGTCGACGGCCAGGACGAAGGCGAGCACCGTCGCCGCGCCGACCGCGGCGATGCCGAGGGGCAGGAAGCGCGAGCCGCTGCGCCGGAGCCGGTTGAGGAGCCAGAACGCGCCGGCGAGCGCCGCTGCGACATAGCCGAGGCGTGCCAGGAACGTCCACAGCGCCGCCCGGTCGGTCCGGCTCTCGAGCTCCTCGGAAACGCGACGGTCGGCCGCAGCCGCCTCGGGAACCGTTGCGCTCGCGGCTGCTTCTGCTCGTCGCAGCGTGCGCTCGGCCTCGTCGAAGTCCGCCTGCGCCTGTTCGTAGGCAAGACGTAGATCCTCGGCCGGCTCGCCCGCGTCGAGCGCGGTGCGATACGCCTCGCGGCGGAGCTCGAGCTCCGCGCGTGCTTTGGCCAGGTTCTGCTGGGCCGTCGCGACCTCCAACTGCGCGCGGTCTCCGCGCTCGATTGCCGCCGCGTCGGCGGGCTGCTCGGCAAGCACCTCTTCGTAGGTCGGTCCGTGGCCGACCGCGTTGTCGATGCGCGAGTAGATCCACACCCCGCCCAGCAAGAGGAAGCCGGCGAGGACGACGGCGAGCGCCTTCTCGAGCCTCGTCGTCTCGATGTCGTCGCGGTCGACAGAGGCGCTCATCTAGCCCTCTCTCGGTTGGGTTCTCGGCCGCAGCTCGAGCTCGAGCTCACAGTCGAGCGCGTTGGCGATGCGCAGCAGCGTGCTCAGCCTCGGGGGACGTGTGCCGGCCTCCAGGCGCGCGACTGCGGACTGGGTCGTCCCGCAGAGCTCGGCGAGCTCGCGTTGCGAAAGGCTGCGACGGGTGCGCTCCTCTGCAACCCGCCGCCCGACCTGCCGGGCAAACGACGCGAAGTCCGGGTCGTCCAGACGCTCGAGAGCCTGTCGTAGACGGTCGATCGTTCGTTCGGTGTCCCGACGCCCCCTCATCGCACTATTGCTATGCACTATAGCACTATTGCGATGCATCCCGGTGGGGGTCGCGCAGGTGGCATGCTCCCGCCGTGCGCCGTGTGCTCATCGTCAACCCTGCCGCAAGCGGCGTCACGCCCGCCCGAATTGCGGCGGTAGCCGGTGAGCTCGAGGCGGGCGGGCCGGTCGAGACCATCGAGACCGAGCGGGCCGGCCACGCCGCGGAGATCGCCGAGAACGCCTGCAGCGACTGCTCGGCGATCTACGTCTTCGCCGGCGACGGAGGCTTCAACGAGGCGGTGAACGGCGTCCACGGGCCGGTGCCGGTCGGCTTCATACCGGGAGGTGCCTCGAACGTGCTGGTCCGGGCCCTCGGGCTGCCGAACGACGCGGTGGCGGTCGCCCGCCGGGTCGCGAGAGCCGAGCGCGAGCGCATCATCTCGCTCGGCGTGGTCGAGCCGGCGGCCGGCGCCGGTGGAACCGTCCGCCGTCGCTTCGCGTTCTGTTGTGGAGTCGGGCTCGATGCCGAGCTCGTACGTGCCGTGGACCGCCGTGGACGACGGGAGGGAAAGCGACCCGGCGACCTCGCATTCGTGCAGGAGCTGCGGCGGATCCTGGCCGCGCGCAGGTGGCGCCTCGATCCCGTGCTCGAGGTCGAAGGGCACGGCCGGGCGGCGTTCGTCATCGCAGCCAACTGCGACCCGTACACCTACGCCGGCCCGTTCCCCGTGCACGCTGCCCCCCGGGCGCGATTCGAGCTCGGGCTCGACGTTGTCGCCCCGGTACAGGTCGGCGCCGCCCGGCTCGGACGGCTCGCCTGGTGGGCGCTCGCCCATCCCGCCCACCCGGGCGCCGAGGGCATCGTCTACCTCCACGACGCCGATCGAGTGCGGATCCGCTGTGACGTCCCTCTGCCGCTGCAGGTGGACGGAGAGGACCTGGGTGACGTCAGCGAGGTCGTGCTCGAGGCGGCGACGCGCTGCCGCTCTGTGGGCCGGATATCCGGTCCTCGTCTCAGCGCGTCTCGCCGGTGAGACCGCCCCTCCTGGTTCCTCCCGTGCCGGAGCTGGCAGATTGACGGGGGGTGGAACGCAAGAAGCTCGTCCTCTGCGTCATCGACGGCCTGCCGGCGCAGCGCCCTGGAGCACGCGCTCGAGCGGCGGCGCCTGCCGGTCTGCGCTTCCTCGCCGAGCACGGCGTCTACGCGGCGGGGACGACCGTGTTCCCGTCGGTCACGCCTGTCTGCCTGTCGTCGATCGCGACCGGGGCATGGCCGGACGAGCACGGGATTCCGCACCTCGTCTGGTACGACCGCGAGGAGGGACGGATCGTCGAGTACGGCTCGTCGCTCGGCCGCGCGGTGGCCGCCGGGGTGCGCGGAACGGTTCGCGACTCGGTGCTCAACATGTCCGGCTCCCATCTCTCGGCCGACGTGACGACGGTGTTCGAGGCGCTCGAGGATGCCGGGCTCGTCACCGGCGCGATCACCTTCCTGTGCTTCCGGGGCCGGCACCGCCACGTGCATCCAGCTCCCCGAGCGCGCTGCGCCGTAACCGATGGTTCGAATCGGTCAACGGCCCGCAACGGTTCTTCTTCTTCAACCTCTACGAGTCGGACGAGACCGGCGCGCCGCTTGCGATCCGCTCGCGGATCGACGGCTCGCTCGATCGCTACGCCGCAACGGTCGGCAGGTGGCTCGTCACGCGCGACGGCTTCGACCTCCTCGTCTTCTACCTTCCGGACTTCGACTTCGCGGCCCACACGTCCGGGCCCGGACGGCGCCCAGGAGGCGCTCGAGCGGGCCGACGCGGCTCTGCTCGCCCAGCTCGATGGAGGCCGCGGGAGGCTTCGAGGAGTTCCTGAGCCGCTACGCGATCGTCGTCTGCTCCGATCACGGGCAGACCCGAGGTGCAGGAGGTCGTCCGCCTCGCCGGCCGGCTCGACGACCTCGAGCCACTGGCGCCGTGGCGATCCCGGCCCCAGCGGAGCGAGATCGCCGTGTGCGCCTCCAACCGGGCGGCGATGCTCTACCTGCTGCCCGACGCGCGTCTGGGCGTCCGGGAGCTGGCCGAGCGGCTCGACGGAGAGCCGGCCGCCGACGTCGTTCTGTTCCGCGAGGCCGGGTGGGCGATCGCCCGGCGTGACGGCGAAGAGCTTCGCTTCGCGCCGGTCGCCGACGGAGGTTTCCGGACCGAGGGTGACGCGGCGCTGCTCGACGCGGAGCGCTACCCGGACGGGCTCGAGCGCGCCTGGCGCATGCCTCGCGGGCGGTCGGTCGGGCGACGTCGTCGTCTCCGCGGCCGACGGCTACGAGTTCGCCGACCTCGGAGGGCGGCATCACCGGGGCGGGGGCAGCCACGGCTCGCTGCTCGCCGGCGACTCCCGCGTGCCCGATGCTCGCCGCTGGCCTCCCGGACCGGCTCCCCCTGGACGCGAGCGCCGCGGATCGTCGACCTCAAGGGGACTCGCCCTCGCCCATCTGGGCGTTCGTGCCTGGCGCCCGTGCGGAGATGCCGGTGTTGCCTGAGGCGCGCGGCGGCGGATGGTCGAGCGCCAGCTGCGCCCGCGCGGCATCCCGACGCCCGCGTGCTGGAAGCGATGGAGCGGGTTCCGCGAGAGCAGTTCGTGCGCGACGGCGAACGCGAGCCGCGCCTACGACGACGATCCGCTCCCGATCGGGTACGGCCAGACGATCTCGCAGCCGCTGATGGTGGCGCTGATCTGCCAGGAGGCGGCGGTCCACCCGGGTCAGCGCGTGCTCGACGTCGGCGTGGGCTCCGGCTACCAGGCTGCGGTCCTGGCGGAGCTCGGCGCCGACGGTCCACGCGGTCGAGCGCATCCCCGAGCTCGTCGCCTTCGCCCGCCGCGAATCTCGAGCGGGCGGGCTACGCCGGCCGCGTCACCGTTCACGAGGGCGACGGCACGCTCGGACTTCCCGAACAGGCCCCGTTCGACCGTATCGTCGTCGCCGCAGCCGCCCCTCGCACGCCCGGAGACGCTCTACGGCCAGCTCGTCGCCAACGGTCGGCTCGTCGTTCCGGTCGGGGCGCGCGGAACGACCAGCGGCTCGAGGTCATCGTCGCGAGCCCGGAAGGCGCGGCGTCGTCCGCACGGTTCCCTGCCGCTTCGTGCCTCTCGTCGGGGCCGAGGGCTTTCGCCGGGTGACGGCGTCGGCGAGCCGCGTGACGGTACGCGGGCTCGTCCAGGGTGTCTACTTCCGGGCCGACGCGCAGCCGAGGGCGTGGTCTCTGGGCGTCGCGGCTGGGTACGCAACGCCGCCGACGGCAGCGTCGGAGGCGGTGTTCGAAGGCGACGCCGAGCCGGTCGAGAGCATGATCGCGTGGTGTCACCGTGGCCCCGCGGGCGCCCGTGTCGACGACGTCGAGGTCGACGTGGGAAGAGCCGGCCGGGGAGCGGGGCTTCTCCGGGTCTTGTAGCGCGGCCGGACCTGTCCGGCCCTCGAACGATTCGCGAAGGCTCGAGCGGTAAGGGCGGGACAGGTCCCGCCCCGACAGCTCGGCCCGCCGCTTGCCCTGGGCTCTAACCTATCTCGTGGCACCGACTGTCAGCGTCCGCACTCCGCCAGGACGGCTTTCGCGTGCTCGCGCAGGCGGCGCTGCGCCGTCCCGCGAACTGGATCCAGCTGCTCAAGTTCTGCGTCGTCGGGGCGACCGGCTACGCGGTCAATCTCGGCGTCTACGCGGCGCTCGTCGACGGCGCCGGGCTTCACTATCTCGGCGCGGCGGTCTGCTCCTTCGTCGTCGCCGTGACCAACAACTACACCTGGAACCGGCTGTGGACGTTCCGCGAGAGCGCGGCCACGTCGCCCTGCAGGGGGCGAAGTTCCTCGTCGTCTCGCTCGCCGCGCTCGGCGGCGAACCTCGCCGCTGCTCGCCCTGCTCGTCGCCGTCGGGATGCCCAAGATCCCGGCGCAGGCCATCGCCGATCGTGCTCGTCACGCCGCTCTCGCTTCCTCGGCAACAAGCTCTGGTCCTTCCGGTAGGACGGGACATGCCTCGTCCCCCCGGCTTTGCCGTGCCGGCTCGCGGAGGCGGCGCGTTCGCTCGTCCTCGGCCTGGCTCGTCGTCGCCTCGCTCGTGCTCGTCGGGGGCGCGCACGCAGAGACGCCACCGCACCCGTCTACGACCAGAAGGGTCGCCTGATCGAGACGCCGTTCGTGCCGCCGCCCGGAGCCGCGATCCTGAGCTCGGACCGCGCGATCGAGCTCGCTCTGCGCCGATCCGAAGATCGCCGACTGGCTCGACCGCTACCCGGCGGACGGCCTCAGCGACGAGGCGACCTTCTCCGCGGACGACAACGCCTGGACGGTGAAGGTCTGGTCGAGCCGAGCCGGACGCCGGCCAGATCGTGCTGGCCAAGGTGGACGACGCGACCGGCCGCGTGACCGAGGCCTGGACCGGTCCCCAGGTCGCCTGGACGATGGCCCGCGGGCGCGCAAGGGGTCGTTCGGGCGCAAGATCAACGACGGCGAAGATCTGGTGGTCGCTGACCGCGGTCTTCTTCCTCGGTCTCGCGAACCTGCGCCGGCCCTTGTCGCTGCGCAACCTCGACCTGCTCGTCCTGCTCTCGTTCTCGGCGTCCTGGTGGTTCTTCAACGAAGGCGAGATCTTCACCTCGGTGCCGCTTGCCTACCCGCCGCTCGTCTACCTGCTCGCTCCGAATGGCATGGGTCGGGCTCCGTGGCGCGGGACAGCCGCGCGCCGGACCGACCGGTGTGGCCCGTGTGGGCTGCTCGCTGCGCTGACGATCTTCCTCGCGGGCTTCCGGATCGGCCTCAACGTCGAGGCCTCGAACGTCATCGACGTCGGCTACGCGGGGGTCATCGGCGCCCAGCGAATCGTCGACCAGGGCGAGATGCCCTACGGCCACATGCCCGTGCACGAGGGCGAGGAGTGCGGGCCCCCGGACTCGAACGGCAACGTCCGCGATCGGATCCAGACGAACGGGCGCTGCGAGTCGGCGAACGACCGCGGCGACACGTACGGGCCGATCAACTACATCGCGTACATCCCCGGCTACCTCGCCTACGGCTGGAGCGGCAAGTGGGACGATCTCCCGGCCGCGCACTTCACGGCGCTCCTCTTCGACAGCCTCGACGCTGATCGGGCTCGCGCTCGTCGGGTGGCGCTTCGGCCGGGCGCGTCTGGCGGCGACGCTTTCCTTTGCCTGGGTCGCGTACCCGTTCACGCAGTACGTGTCGAGCTCGAACGCGAACGACGCCCTCCTGCCGTGCCTGCTCGTCTTCGGCTTCTGGCTCGTGACGTCGGCGCCCGCGCGAGGTCTGTTCGTCGGCCTGGCCTCCTGGGCCAAGTTCGCCTCGCTGCTGCTGGTGCCCGCTGTGGGCCTCGTATCCGGACGGCTTGAAGCGCCCCCGCGCAGTCGTGCTCTTCGCGGCGGCTTTGCACTCGCCGCCACTGCGCTCGCCTTCTGGGTTCTCCTGCTCGAGCCGAATCCGCTGCACGCCGCGCGTGTCTTCTGGGACCGCACGTTCGACTTCCAGCTCGACCGGGACTCACCGTTCTCGATCTGGAACTGGGCCGAGTACCCCGGGTACCCGGATCTGTCGGTGGCGCAGACCGGCGCTGAAGGTCGTGCTCTCCTCGCTGCCGCGGTAGCCGTGGGCTTCTACCCCCGTCGCAAGACGCCTCTGCAGCTGGCCGCGCTCACGGCCTTTCTGCTGATCGGCTTCGAGATCGTCCTCACGCACTGGTTCTACCTCTACATCCCCTGGTTCCTGCCGTTCGTCGCCTTCGCCTTGCTGGCGCCTGTCCAGCAGCTCGCGGAGGAGCCCGTCGAGGAGCTGGCGATGCTGACGCGATCCGGAGCCGGCCGCTGCCGCTCGGGTCTGACAGCGGCCGTGATCCGGCGGCTGGGGCCGCGGCGCGCGGCCTCGGCTGCGGTGCTCTTCGTCCTCTCGTGGGCGCTGCTGCACGTGACGCCGCTCGGCGATGACCAGATCATCGACACGCCGATCGTACCAGCGCTTACGGCGACGCCGTGCGTCGACGGCGCAGGTTCCGTACCGCGACTTCTCGCTCGAGTACCCGCCGGGCGCGCTGCCGGTGTTCATCCTGCCCTCGCTCGCGCCGCAGGAGCACTACCGCACGCGCCTTCGAGGTGCTGATGGTGCTGTGCGGGCTCGGCGATGGTGGCGCTCGTCGCCTTCACGCTCGTCGCGATGGGAGCCGTGCCGCGAGCGCGTCCTACTGGGCGCATCCTGGCCGGAATCGCGCCGCTGGTGCTCGGCTCGGTGATCCTCACGCGGTACGACCTCTGGCCGGCGATGCTGACCGCGGGCGCGCTGTCCGCCCTCGTCCGGGGCCGTGATGCGCCTCGGCTTCGGTGTTCTCGGCCTTGCCGCTCGGCCGCCAAGATCTAGCCTGCCCTGCTCCTGCCGCTGCGCCGTCGTCTACGTGAGCAGGCGCCGCGGCGGGCGTACGGTGGTCGAGGCCTCGGCGGTCTTCGTTGCCGTGCTCGCCGTTGTCTTCCTCCCGTTCGCCAGCGCTGACCCCGGTGGGCTGGCCGACAGCTTCACGCCGCCAGACGGGCCGGCCGCTCCAGATCGAGAGCCTCGGCTCGTCGCTCCTACTCGCCGCGCATCGGCTCGGCGAATACGAGCCGACGTCGTCTCGAGCTTCGGCTCGCAGAACCTCGCGGGTCGGCTGCCGGACGCTCTCGCCACGGCTGCTGACGATCGTGCAGGTCGTCGCCGTCGTCGCCCTGTGGATCCTCTTCGCGACCCGGCGCGGCGACCCCGAGGTGCTCACAGCGGCCTCGGCGGCCGTCGTTGCGGCGTTCATCGCCTTCGGCAAGGTGCTGTCGCCGCAGTTCCTGATCTGGCTGATCCCGCTCGTGCCGCTGGTGCTCGGTGGTCTCGGCGCTCGTCGCCTGGCCGGGCTCTTCGTCCTCGTCCTGGTCCTGACGCAGCTCTGGTTTCCCGAGCGCTACTTCGACGCTCTGCTCGCGCTGGACGCGGGCCCAGTCTGGCTTCTGCTCGCCCGCGATCGTCGCGCTTCGTCGCGCTCGTGGCGGTGCTGGCTGCCGCGATCGGGCGCGGCGCCGGCCGCGAGCCGTCGGCTCTGATGCGGCCCTAGTCGACCTCTACCCGAACGGTCTCGCAGGGTGTCGCCCGCCCGTCGGCGCCGCAGTCGATCAGCGCGCCCTCGATGCGCACGTCGCCCTCGGCCGGCTGGAACCGCACCGGCATGCCGGTGCGCATCCGCTCGATCGCGAGCTCCGCGCGGACGCCGATGACGGAGTCGTGCGGGCCCGGTCATGCCGGCGTCGGTCAGCGCTGCCGTGCCGCCCGGACAGCACCCGCGCGTCGTTCGTCTGCACGTGGGTGTGCGTGCCGATCACGGCGGTCGACTCTCCCGTCGAGCAGGCGCGCGAGCGCGATCTTCTCGCTCGTCGCCTCGGCGTGGAAGTCGACGACCACGATCGGTGTCTCGCGCCGCAGCTCCTCGACGAGCTGCTCGGCGACGGAGAACGGGTGCGACCTGCGAGTCCATGAACAGCCCGCCCATGAGGTTGAGCACCGCGACCGGGCGTGCCGTCGCGCGCGCGGCGACGACGCGGCTCCGCGTCCAGGCGCGCCCGGGCCACCGAAGTTCGCCGGACGCAGCACCCGGTCGCTGCGCCTCGAGCAGCGGGTAGAGATCTCGCTGGCGCCAGACGTGATTCCCGGTCGTCACGACGTCGGCGCCACGCTCGAGCAGGCGGCTCGGCGAGCTTGGCCGTCAGGCCCGCGCCGTCGGCCGCGTTCTCGCCGTTCACGACGCAGAAGTCGATATCGAGCTCGTGGCGGAGCTCGGGCAGCCGTGACTCGATCGCGCGCCTGCCCGGCACGCCGAAGACGTCGGCGACGAAGAGAAGCCTCACGCTGTGGGCCACAAGCCTACGGCAGCGGGAGGCTGACGGCCGGCCGCACCTCGATGTGGACGTGGTGTGCCGCGATCCTGGGTGTAACTCGGCGAGCGCCGGACGTCTCGACCGAGGAGAGGTCGAGGAGCGCGCCGATCTTCGTCCGCGCTGCGGCCACGGTGGAGCCGACGGTCAGCGCGGGGTCCGGCTCGAGGTTCTGGAGCGAGACGACGAGGCCGGGGCTGCCGGAGGGCTGGATGTCGATCCGAACGCCGTGCTGCTCCCCGGCGACGATTCGTGGCGAGATGCCGATCACGGTGCCGTTCACCGGCGCGTAGACGTCGGTTCCGAGGCGGTGCGCCGATGTCGAGGCCCGCGGTCTCGGCGCCGCCGCTGCCACCCATCAGGTTGAAGCGGATGCCTGCCTTTGTCCTCGCCGAAGAGGCGGCGTAGGAGCCGCGTGAACACGCCCGCGTTCGCCTGCGTTCCGACCGGGTCGAGCGCGAGCGCGCCGTCACCGACCGCGTGGTAGCCGACCGCCGTCACCCTGCCTTCCTGGATCGGCAGGTAGAGGCGCAGATCGCCCTGGAGGGCGACCACCTGCGGCGTCGGCGGCGCCCGGAGGCAGCAACCGGTCTGCAGGCGGCACCGAGACGGGGCTCGCCGGGCTCGCGTAGTCGAACGCGAGCACGAGCACCGGGATCACCGATCGCCAGGGCAAACGGCGGCGAGCACGAGCCGTCGAAGACGCGTCGCGCGGCGTGCGCGCTCTCATCCGCGTACCTGGGCACGCGCCGGAAAGCCGGTGAGCTCCGGGCCGGAGGCCATCCGCGGCACGGTACCGGACGAGCTCGCCTCTTTCAACACGAACCGATCTCTCCGGCTGGCGCGCGAGCGATCCTTCGACCGCCACCGTCCAGTCCCACGGTGGCGGACGCGCGCGCCTCGGACTTGCCGGTGACTCGGGCCGCCTGGCGTTCCAGTCGTACGGTTCACGCAGGCGCGCCACGGACATGTGGTGAAGGTAGGGCGCGCATCGGACACTTCTCCCGGCCCATCCGCGTTCTAGGATCGACGTCACACATGGCGGGCGGCCCGGGAACACCCTGCTCGCGGCTCGCGGCGTCGCACGGCGCTACGGCCGTCACGTCGCGCTCGCGCCGCTCGACCTCGACATCGGGCCGGGCGAGCTCGTCGCGGTCATCGGTCCGAACGGCGCCGGCAAGTCGACGCTCGTGGCGATTCTCGCCGGCGCTCTCGAGCCGAGCGAGGGCCGTGTCGAGCATGGGTCGCCGCCGCCACGTGTCGGCTGGGTGCCGCAGCGGCCGGCGCAGTACGGGCGTCTCTCGGCGCGGGAGAACCTGGAGCTGTTCGCGCGGCTCGAAGGCCTTCGCGGATCCGGCGGCCGCGGCGACCCGGCATGCTCGAGGCTGTCGAGCCTGCCGGACGACGATCGGCCCGCCGCTCGGCTCTCGCTCGGCAATCAGCAGCGTCTGAACCTCGGCATCGCGCTGCTCGCCGACCCGGACGTGCTCCTGCTCGACGAGCCCACGGCGGCGCTCGACCCGAGCCAGCGCAGCCGGCTCTGGGAGATCGCCATGGGAACGCGTGACCGCGGCGGCGCGGTGGTCTTCGTCACGCAGAACCTCGACGAGCTCGAGCGCTTCGCCGATCGCGTCGTCGTGCTGCGCGGCGGCGAGCTCGTCTTCGACGGCTCCCACGAGGCCTACGACGCGACACCGGAGGCGCACGTCTTCGCATGAAGACGCGTTCGCACGCCTGCTCGGCAAGGACCTGCGCGTGCTCCGCCGCTCGGGCTGGGTGCTCGTCGCGCTCGTCCTCTATCCGCTCGTGGTCGCCGTCATCGTCGGCCTCGTGGTGCGCTACGCGGGGGACCGGCCCCGGATCGCGCTCGTCGACGAGGACGGGCTCCCGGCGGTCACTCGAGGTCGGCGGCCAGCGCTTCGACGTCGAGCAGATCTTCGACCAGGCGGCCGAGGACGTCGAGCTCGTCAGGCTCGACCGCGAGACGGCCGACCGGCGGCTCGCGACCGGCGAGGTGCTCGGCGTCGTGGTCATCCCGGAGGGGTTCGAGAGCGACCTGCGCGGCATGGTGCAGCAGCCGCGCGTCCTGCTGCGCACGACGGCACGAGCCTCGCGAACGCATCGTGGAGAAGGTGCAGGCGCTCGTCTACGTGGTCAACCTCGAGCTCCAGCAGGCGTACATCGCCGCGAACCTCGAGTACGTCGATCTCCTGCTCGAGGGCGGAGGCAGCGGCGTCTTCTTCGGGGACGAGTTCGACGTGATCGGCCTCGAACGGAGGCGGCCGAGCGGCTCGATGCCCTGGCGGAATCGCCCGATCCCGCCGTGCGTGCCGAGGCGGCGGAGCTCGCGAACTTCGTGCGCCAGGCGCGCTCGCGCTGGCGGCCACGGACGAGTCGCTGCAGGCGACGGCGAACCCGATCGAGCTCGTCCAGGAAGAGAGCGGCGGCCGCGCGCTGCTCCTCTCCGCGGACGTTCAGGCCTACGCCCTGGCGCTGACGCTCGCCTTCGTGACGCTGCTCGTGGCCGCGGCGGCGATCGCGGGCGAGCGCGACGAGAACGTCTTCGGGCGGCTGACGCGTGGGCTCGTACGCCTCGGAGAGCTCGTGGCCGAGAAGATCGTGTTCGTGGCCGTCGTCGGAGCGGCGATCGGCCTCGTGCTCGCCAGTCGTGTTCGGCCTCGTGGTCGAGCTCGGCGAGGTCGAGGGCGGCGAGCCCTGGCAGCGACTTCCGCTCGTCGGCGGTCGGGCTCGTCCTGGCCGGTGCCGCCTTCGGTGCGCTCGGTGTCGTCATCGGCGCGATCGCGCGCGAGGCGCGGGCTGCGACCCTGTCGCGTTCCTCGTCGCGCTGCCCATCGTGCTCATCGGCCTCGTTCCGTCGAGCATCGTCCCGGCCGCTGGAGCCGTGAGCGAGGCGTTTCCGTTCGCGCACGCGGTCGATCTCTCTCGGCGCAGCCCTTTCCGAGGTGGACCCGGCCGGCACGGTATTGCGCGAGGCGGCCTGGCTCGTCGGGCTGACGCTGGTCTTCGCCGCGCTGGCACGCGTCCTCGTGCGAAGATTGGGGACGTGAGCACGTTCCCGACGACGCGGTTGCGGCGTCTGCGGCGCACACCGGCGACTCGTCGGCTCGTCCAGGAGACCCGGCTCGACGTCGCGGAGCTCGTCTTCCCGATGTTCGTCTGCCCCGGCGAGGGCGTGCACGCACCGCTCGAAGGCCTCCCGGGCATCGCGCGCCGCTCGGTCGACCTGACGTGCGACGAGGCCGAAGAGCTCTACGGGCTCGGCATCCGGGCGGTGCTGCTGTTCGGCATTCCGGAGGAGAAGGACGAGATCGCCTCCGGCGCCTACGACGAGGACGGCATCGTCCAGCGGGCGCTGCGCGGCTTGCGCGACCGCGTGCCCGAGCTCGTCCTGATGACGGATGTGTGCCTCTGCGAGTACACGTCTCACGGCCACTGCGGCGTGGTGCGCGACGGCGAGGTGCTGAACGACGTGTCGCTCGAGCTGCTCGCGCGTACGGCAGTCAGCCACGCGAGGCGGGGGCCCACGTCGTGGCGCCGAGCGACATGATGGACGGCCGCGTCGGCGCGATACGGAGCCAGCTCGACGGCGAGGGCTTCGAGAACGTCGCCATCGTCTCGTACTGCGGCGAAGTACGCGTCCGCGTTCTACGGCCCGTTCCGGGAGGTCGCAGACTCGGCGCCGGCCTTCGGCGACCGGCGCAGCTACCAGATGGACCCGCCGAACGTCCGCGAGGCCATGCGCGAGTGCGCGCTCGACGTGGCCGAGGGCGCCGACGTGCTGATCGTGAAGCCGGCGCTGCCCGTACCTCGACGTCATCGCCGCGGCCCGGGCCCGCTTCGACCTCCCCATCGCCGCGTACAACGTCAGCGGGGAGTACGCGATGGTGAAGGCCGCCGCCGCGGCAGGCTGGCTGGACGAGCGCCGGGCGGCGCTCGAGACGCTGGTCGCGATCAAGCGTGCCGGCGCCGACCTGATCTTCACGTACTGGGCGAAGGACGTCGCTCGGTGGCTCTGACCGACGCGCTCCGCTCCGCCGACGAGCACCGACCTCTACCGCAAGGCCCGCGCCGTCATCCCCGGCGGCGTGAACTCGCCGGTGCGGGCGATGCGGGCGGTCGGGATGGACGCGCCGCTGTTCGTGCGCCGCGGCGAGGGCGCGTGGATCGAGGACGTGGACGGCAACCGCTACGTCGACTGGGTGATGTCGTGGGGGCCGCTGATCTTCGGCCACGCCGACTCGCGAGGTCGTCGAGGCGATCCAGCGAGGCTGCCGCATGCGGGCACGACGTTCGGGGCGCCGACCGAGGCCGAGTCCGAGCTCGCGCTGGAGCTCGTCGACGCCGTGCCGTCGGTCGAGCAGGTGAGGCTCGTGTCGTCCGGAACGGAAGCGGCGATGTCGGCGATCCGGCTCGCGCGCGGCTTTACCCGCCGCGACCGGGTGATCAAGTTCGCCGGCTGCTACCACGGCCACGCCGACTCCCTGCTCGCGAGCGCCGGATCGGGGCTCGCGACGCTCGGGATCCCGTCGTCGCCGGGCGTACCGACCGGTGCCACCGGCGACACGGTCGTCTGCCCGTACAACTCGATCGACGCGGCCGCGGCCGCGGTCGAGCGCTACGGTGAAGGGCTGGCCGCGATCCTGGTGGAGCCGGTCGCCGGCAACATGGGCGTCGTCCCGCCGCGTGCCCGGCTTCCTCGAGGCGCTGCGCCGGCTCTGCGACGCCTGTGGCGCGCTGCTCGTCTTCGACGAGGTGATCACCGGCTTCCGCGTCGCCCGCGGCGGGGCGCAGGCGCGCTTCGGCGTGCGTCCGGATCTGACCATCCTCGGAAAGATCGCCGGGGGCGGCCTGCCCCTCGCGGCCTTCGGCGGACGGGAGGACGTGATGGCGCAGCTCGCGCCGAGCGGCGCCGTCTACCAGGCAGGGACGCTGTCCGGGAACCCGCTCGCCACGGCGGCCGCCCTCGTGGTCCTGCGGCGCCTTCGTGACCCGGCGGTCTACGAGGAGCTCGAGACGAAGAGTGCGCTGCTCGAGTCCGGGCTCGGCGAGGCGGCCCGCGGGGAGGACGTGTGCGTGCAGCGCGTCGGCTCGATGCTCGACCACGTTCTTCCATGCGGGCCCCGTGCGGACGTTCGACGACGCCCGGAGCGGGGACACCGAGCGCTACGCCGCCTTCTTCCGCCACATGCTGCGAGCGGGCGTGTACCTCGCGCCGTCGCAGTTCGAGGCGGCGTTCGTCTCGACCGCGCACGGCGACGCCGAGATCGACCGGACGGTCGAGGCGGCACGGGAGTTCTTCCGGTCGTGACCTCGTCGGTCTGGGACACGATCGCCCGGGAGGCCGCGGAGGAGAGCCCGCTCTGGGCCGCGGCGTTACGACGACCGCGAAGACCGCGAGCTCGTCCCGATCTTCTCGCCTCTCGGTCGGAGAGCTTTGCTCTCGTGACCGAATCCATCTACGAGGGCTATCTCCTGCACTACGGCCGGCCACGGCTCTTCGCGCCGGCGGATGCCGACACGGCGGTCCTGCTCGGCGACTACCTGTACGCGCACGGCCTCGTCCGGCTGGCCGAGCTCGACGACGTCACGGCGGTGGCCGACTTCGCCGAGCTGATCTCGCTCTGCACCCAGGCCCGTGCCGAGGCGTCGTACCTCGGGGCAGGACGGAGCCGCATGGGCGGCCACCGCGGCGCTGGTCGGGACCTCGGACGGGCAGCTCTCGACGAGCACGAGTGGCGCTGCGTCGCGACGGCGATCCGGAGCCCTTGCGCGACGCTCGCCCAGGCGAGCGCCGGGCGCGAGCCGGTCGCCACAGGGCGCTTCGCGCTCACGACGGACGGCCGCGTCGACTAGGATGCGGCGACGCGATGAAGGACGTCCTGCTCGGAATCGTGCTCGCGCAAGAGAAGCCCCCGCACGAAGAGGGCCGCGACATCGTCCTCTCGATGCTCGTCGTCGGGCCTGATCTTCCTCGGCGTCATCGCGATCGGCGGCCTCACGAAGATCGTCAGCCACCGCCGACGGCGCTAGCACGGCCCCACGCCGAGGCCGCCTGACCCGCAAGCGCGGCCGAGCGCTCCCGGCCGCTCGTAGAATCGCGCGATGGCCTTCGCGGACCTCCGCGACTGGATCGCCCTCCTCGAGCGCGAGGGTGAGCTCGTCGAGGTCGACGTCGAGGTCGATCCGTCACCTCGAGATCACCGAGATCGTCGACCGCACGGTCAAGGCCGGCGGCCCGGCGCTCCTCTTCCGCAACGTCAAGGGCGCGTCGCACCCGCTGCTGATCAACCAGTTCGGCACCGAGCGGCGCATGTGCCTCGCCTTCGGCGAGCCGAGCCTCGACGACGTTGCGCGGCGAGCTCGAGGACGTGCTCGAGATGCAGCCGCCGCAGGGTCTCGTCGAGAAGGTCAAGGGCCTCGGGCAAGCTCAAGCGCATCGCCGACTCGGTGCCGAAGGTCGTCCGCTCGGGCCGCTGCCAGGAGCTCGTGCTCGAGCCCGATCTCGATCTGCTGCCCGATCCAGCACTGCTGGCCGGGCGATCCGGCGCCGTTCATCACGCTGCCGGCGGTCATCACGAAGGACCCGCGGACAGGCGCGCGCAACGTCGGCATGTACCGGATGCAGAAGATCGACGCGCAGCACGACGTTCATGCACTGGCAGATCCACAAGGACGGCGCAGCCGACTGGCGGGGGATGGGCGAGCGGCTCGACGTGGCCGTCGCGCTCGGGCTCGATCCGGTCACGGCGTACTCGGCGAGCGCGCCGCTTGCCGAAGCACATCGACGAGCTCATGCTCGCCGGCTTCCTGCGCGGCGAGCCCGTCGAGCTCGTGAAGGCGAAGACGGTCGACCTCGAGGTGCCGGCGCAGCGCCGAGATCGTGCTCGAGGGCTACATCGAGAAAGGCGAGCTCGGCCCGAGGGGCCGTTCGGCGACCACACGGGCTACTACTCGCCGCAGGAGCCCTTCCCCGTCTTCCATCTCACCTGCATGACGATGCGCCGCGACGCGATCTACCCGTCGATCGTCGTCGGCGTGCCGCCCGCCGAGGATGCCTGGCTCGGCAAGGCGACCGAGCGCATCTTCCTACCCGGCGCATCCGCATGACCGTTCCCGGAGATCGTCGACTACGACCTGCCGGTCGCCGGCGCGTTCCACAACTGCGTCATCGTCTCGATCCGCAAGGCCTTCCCGGGTCACGCCAGAGAAGGTGATGCACGCGATCTGGGGCCTCGGCATGCTCAGCCTCTCGAAGTCCGTCGTCGTCGTCGACGACTTCGTCGACGTCCACGACTACGAGCAGGTCTTCTTCCACGTCTGTGCCAACGTCGACCCGAAGCGCGACGTCGTCCTCACGGAGGGCCCGCTCGACCAGCTCGACCACGCGGCGGCGGTGTTCTGCTACGGCGGCAAGCTCGGGATCGACGCGACGCACAAGTGGGAGTCCGAGGGCGCGCGGCCCTGGCCCGAGCGCATCGTCATGACGCCGACGTGCGCGAGGCTCGTCGACCGGCGCTGGGCGGAGTACGGAATCACGTGGACCGGGCGCGCGAACGGATCAGTCCCGGCGGCGTCATCGCAGCAACCGTCACGTCGTTGACAGCGGCCGTCACGACGCTTGAATATCGTCGACCCGCTCGTAAGCTGGCAACGGCCGAGCCGCCGACGCGGTTCGGGCCGGATCCGGCGGACCATCTAGTCAGCGTGGCAGACGGCGCGTACGGAGGGAGTCAGTGGCAGCTCAGCGAGCAGCAGGGAGCGCGCACGCCTCGCGGCGACGGCCCTGAGCCCTCGACGTCGAAGGGCATCCTGGCCGATCGGCTTCGCGGCTCGGCATCGTCCTCATCCTCGTCGGCGTCGTCCTGAACTGGGTCGTCTTCGGCATCGGCTCGCGCGTCGCGGCGATCGTGTGTCGGCTGTCCTGTGGGTCGATGCGGCGCCTGCGCCGGCACGAGCGCGGTCAGCGCCGCTCCGGAGGAATCGATCGCCGGCTGCGGTCGAGGAGGTCGAGGAGGCGCCGAGCGCTATCGGCCGCGACGTGTTCCTCGAGCGTACGACGCTCGGCCTCGGAGCGCTCATCGGCGTCGCGGTGACCGTGCCGGTCGTCGGCTTCGCGGTCGCGCCCGACGTTCATCGGCCAGGGCGACGAGGACATCGACCTGGGCCCGATCGTCGAACTTCCCGGAGGGGCGAGTGGCGCGTGACGCAGTTCACGTCCGACCCCGAGCAGGGTCAGGTCTCGAACCGCACGGCCTTCATCCGCAACAACGGCATTGCCGACGGACGGCCTGCCGAGCTTCACGATCGTCTCCAACCGCTGCGTCCACCTCGGCTGTCCGACGCAGCCCGGCGGGTCAGACCGACGTCGACGCCACCGCAGGACGATCCGGGCTCCGAGGGCAAGCCCCCGTCCGCCTGATCCCGACGAAGCCGTCGAACTTCTCCTGCCCCTGCCACGGCGGCGCCTACGACACGAGGGCAATCGAGTCGCGGGCCCGCCCGTGCGGGCGCTCGACCGCTACAACTACTCGATCGTCGACGGCAACGTCGTGCTCGGCGAGCGCGTCTACAGCGTCGGCAAGGTCGAGGGAACGGGCGCGGACGCGCGTGATCGAGGCGTACACGCGCTTCGATCCGGGCGAGCACGTCGACGGGCCCGACCGACTGGCTCTACCCGGCCTCCCCGCAGGGGATCTAGGAACCTCGCCATGGCCGTAGCCGCGCGCAAGAAGTCGCGCGAGCGGCAGCAGCTCGAAGGCGTCCTGCTCGACGCCGGTCGACTGGCTCGAGGAGCGCTCCGGCCTCGTCGGCGGCGTCCGCTACTTCCTCTTCCGCAACGTCCCGTCGGACATCAGCTGGCTGCAGACGCTCGGCTCGGCGACGCTGACCGCCTTCATCGTCCAGGCGATCACCGGCGTGATCCTCGCCATGTACTACAGTCCGGATCCCGACGAGGCGTACGAATCGATCCAGTTCATCACGAACGACCTCTGCGTGGGGCTGGCTCGTGCGCGGCATGCACCGCTGGGGGGCGAGCGTCTTCATCATCCTGCTCTTCCTCCACATGGGCCGCGTCTTCCTGTTCGGCGCCTACAAGTACCCGCGCGAGCTCAACTGGCTGATCGGCGTGCTCCTGCTCGCGCTCGGCATGTTCGAGGGCTTCACCGGCTACCTGCTCCCGTGGGACCAGACGGCGTACTGGGCGACCGTCGTCGGCATCAACATCAACGGCACCGGCCCGTTCGTCGGCCCGTTCCTCTCGAACATCCTGCGCGGCGGCTCCGAGATCGGCACGGACACGCTCGCCCGCTTCTACGCGATCCACATGCTGCTGATACCCGGCGGCCTGATCGCGCTGATCGGGCTGCACCTCTATCTCGTCGTGCGCCTCGGCGTCACCTCGCCGCCCTGGTCGAAGACGCCGCCGGTCGTGAGCGGAAGGCCGAGGTCGACACGCGCAAGCAGGGCCTCGTCGAGCCGCGGCCGCGCGGGAACTCGAGCGACGTCGCGCCCGGAGCGACGGAGGCGGGGCGGCGTGAGCCGCGGCCGGCCGCAAGAAGCCGAGGGACGAGCGCCGCGCCGAGTTCGCGCGCTACAAGGAGGACGTCAAGAAGCGAGGGAAGCCGTTCTTCCCGTACGCGATGTTCCACGACACGATCATGTCGCTCGTCGTCGTCGCCGTGATCATCGCGCCTCGCGTGCATCTGGTACTTCACGTCCGGCGAGGAGGCGGGCGACTCGGGGATCCTCGGGCCGCGCTACACGGACGAAGGCCGACCCGGAGACGATCGCGTTCGTCCCGCGGCCGGACTGGTACTTCTACTTCCTCTTCTACCTGCTGCGGATCTTCAAGTGGCCCGAGTCGGTCGTGCTCGGCACGGTCGGCATCCCGACGATCGCGCTCATCCTGCTGCTCGCCGTGCCGTTCATCGACCGGCGCCGCGAGCGCCGGCTGCTCGCACCGCCCGGTCGCCGTGATCGCCGCCGTCCTCGTGATCGCCTCGATGGCCGTGCTGACCTGGAAGGGCGCGACGGTGAAGGAGGTCCTCGCCGGAGACGTCGGAGACCCGGTCGACCGCGTGGATCGCAGGACGACAACCTGCCCGAGGAAGCTCGGCCCGGGCGCGCTCCTCTTCGCGGACTCGCGGCTGCCTCGAGCTGCCACATCTACCTCGGCGCCGGCTCGCAGAACCTGGGCGCGCCCGAGCTCACGAAGAGGGCCAGCGCAACCGCGGCGTCGAGTGGCAGATCGAGCACCTGATGGATCCGCCGTGCGTCGACGCCCGGCTCGCCGATGCCGCCGTTCCCGAACTTCACCGACCAGGAGTACCAGGACCTCGCCACCTTCCTCGAGGCGTCCGGCAACGGCGGCTAGCCGGCGGGCCAGATGGTTGATCGATAATTGACCGGTAACCGTGCCACCGCCGGATGGCGGCCGATACGCGTCGCCTGAGACCACGCTCGTGCCGCGCACGTATCCGCCGATACGCACGAGGCAGGACCGCGACCTCATGCTCGGTCTCGACCGTCCCCGACGGCGCCACGATTACGATCGGCCAGCTCAGCGTGCGTGTCTTCCTCGGCATCACGGGCGCCTCCGGCGCTCCGTATGCGGCGCGCCTGCTTCGCGAGCTCTCTCCGAGGCCGGCTGCGAGGTGGGCGTGTGCGTCTCGAGCGCCGGGATCGAGGTGCTGGCGACCGAGCTGCACGGCGATCCGCGCTCCGCCCGGACGAGGTCGTCGCGCGGCCTGACCGACGGGCTCGAGGGCGTCGACCGTCTACGCGACGGACGACTACTCGTCGCCCTACGCGAGCGGCTCGGCGAAGGTCGACGCCTACGTCATCTGCCCGTGCTCGATGGGCACCTGGCGCACGATCGCCGCCGGCGCGATGGCGAACCTCGATCCATCGTGCCGCCTCGGTGGCGCTCAAGGAGGGGCGTAAGCTCGTCCTGGTGCCCCGTGAGACGCCGCTCTCGTCGATCCACCTCGAGAACATGCTGCGGCGTGCGCCAGGCGGGCGCGGTCGATCCTCTTTGCCGCGCCGGGCTTCTACCACGGCCCCGAGACCATCGACGATCTCGTCGACTTCGTCGTCGCGCGCTGTCTCGACCAGCTCGGGATCGACAATGCCCTGATGAAGCGATGGGGCCAGCGATGACCTCCTGACGAGCGTCGGGCCGCCTCGATCCCGAGGCCGTCCGGCAGATGTTCGACCGCATCACGCCGGTCTACGACGTGATGAACCGCGTCATGACCGTCGGGCTCGACCAGCGCTGGCGGCGGATGGCCGCGGAGCGCGTCGTCCGTCCCGGGCGACCGCGTGCTCGACGCCTGCTGCGGCACCGGAGATCTCGCCCTCGCCTGCGCTCGCGCCGGCGGTCGGGTGACCGGGCCTCGACTTCTCCGAGCGGATGCTCGAGCGCGCGCGCGCGCAAGGCGCCGTCGATCGAATGGGTTCACGGCGACCTGCTGGCGCTGCCGTTCGCCGACGGCGTCGTTCGACGCGGCCACCGTCGGGCTTCGGCGTGCGCAACGTCGCCGATCTCGAGCGCCGGCTTTCGTGAGCTGGCGCCGCGTGCTGCGGCCGCAGGGGACGTCTCGCCTGCCTCGAGATCACGCGGCCGCAGGGCGCGCTCGTCGCCGTTCTTCCGCGCTCTGGTTCGACGGTCTCGTGCCCCTGTCGGCAAGGTGCTCCCCGGCGGGGAGGCCTACACGTACCTGCCGGCGAGCGTTCGGCGCTTTCCCGGGCCCGAAGACCTGGCTACTCTGCTCGCCCAAGCGGGCTTCACCGAGATACGCTGGAACCTGCTCGGCGGTGGAATCGTCGCCCTGCACACCGCGACGGCCGCGGAGGCACCGTGAACGCGATCGCGACCATACGCTCTGTCTCCCGGCCTCGAGGACTATCTCGAGCGGCTCGAGGTGAGGCTCGAGACCTGCGTCGCCGCCTACCCGGGACTCGTCGCGGAGGTTGGCAACGGAGACGCTCGCGGCCGGCGGCAAGCGGCTGCGGCCGGTGCTGACCTTCCTCGCCACGCCGCCCGAGCTGCGCGACGGAGAGGGGGTCGTCGCGGCCGGGTACGTCGGTCGAGCTCGTGCACATGGCGACGCTCGTCCACGACGACATGCTCGACGGCGCCGCGCTGCGCCGCGGCCGGCCCACGGCGTGGGCCGTCTACGGCGAGCACGCGGCCAAGGCGGTCGGCGATCATCTGTTCGCGCGGGCGTTCGCCGAGCTGGCCCGCACCCGCGATGCGCCGGCGGTCGTCCGCGCCTGGCCGACGCCTGCCTCGCGCTGGCCCGCGGCGAGGCCCTGCAGCGCCGCCAGGCGTTCCGCCCGGACACGACCGTCGAGGACTACCTGCTTCGCTGCTCGCTGAAGACCGGGAAGCTGTTCGAGGCGGCCTGCGCGATCGGCCGGCGGCCCGCCGAGCTCGGCGACGTTCGGGCTCTGCGCTCGGAATCGCCTTCCAGATCGCCGACGACATCCTCGACTGCACCGGCGACTTCGACACGACGGGAAAGGCGCCGGGCGTCGACCTTCGCGACGGGACGCCGACCCTGCCGCTCATCCTCGCCGCGCGCGAGGATCCGGGCGTGTGGCAGGCGCTGGCGGGCTCCCCGGTGGACGACGCGCTCGAGCGGGTCGCAGCCACGAGCGCCATCGAGCGCTCGCGGGCGCTGGCGCTCGAGTACTCGGACAGGGCCCGCGCGGCGCTCGACGGGGAGCTCGACCGCGACGCGCTCGAGGCACTGACCTACGCCGTCGTGGACCGGGAGACATGACGGTGCCGATCGCACGGCGATGCAACGGGCCGGATGAGATCCGGCCCCTACATCCCGGCGAGCACGTCAGGCGCCGGATGGTCGCGGTCGTCTGGCGTCTTGTAGGGGCCGCATCTCATCCGGCCCGCGAACCGGAGCGGACGTCCTGATGGCAGTCGTCGAGGCCACCCTGCAGACCATCCGCGAGAAGGTCGAGGCGAACGAGCGGCTCGACCTCGAGGACGGGCTCGTCCTCATGGAGTCCGACGACCTGCTCGCGCTCGGCGAGCTGGCCGACCTCGCCCGGCGGCTGCGCGGCGGCAACGACGAGGTCTACTTCGTCCAGAACCTCTATCTCAACCAGACGAACGTCTGCCGCGTGAAGTGCAAGTTCTGCGCCTTCGCGCGCACGCAGAAGCAGGAAGGCGCCTACACGCTCAGCGCCGACGAGCTCGTCGAGGACGCGCTGCGCCAGCGAGAGCTGACCGGCTTCACCGAGATCCACATGGTCAACGGCGAGAGCCCGCACGTCGATTTCGACTTCTACGTCGAGACGACGCGCAAGCTCCACGAGGCGCTGCCCGACGTCCATCTCAAGCTCTACACGGCGAGCGAGATCCACCACATGACGAAGCTCTCCGGCCTGACCCACGAGGAGGTGCTGAAGGAGCTCAAGGCGGCCGGGCTCGGCTCGCTGCCGGGCGGCGGGGCGGAGATCTTCGCCGACCGCGTCCGCCGCCTCGTGGCCCCGGGTAAGGAGCATCCCGACTACTGGTTCCTGACCCACGACACGGCGCACCGGCTCGGCATCCCGACGCACTGCACGATGCTCTACGGCCACGTCGAGACCTACGAGGAGCGCGTCGACCACCTGCTGCGTCTGCGCGAGCAGCAGGACGAGACGGGCGGCTTCCTGGCCTTCGTCCCGCTTGCGTTCCACCCCGAGAACACCGTGTTCGAGCGGCGCGGCTGGACGTTCACGGCCGGCGCCGACGACCTCAAGGTGATCGCCGTCTCGAGGCTCCTGCTCGACAACATCCCGAACATCAAGGCCTACTGGATCATGATGGGCCTGCCGCTCGCCCAGGTCGCCCTGCACTTCGGCGCGAACGACGTCCAGGGCACGGTCGTGCGCGAGGAGATCTTCCAGGCGGCCGGCGCGACGACGGAGACCGAGCAGAAGGTCGAGGAGCTCGTGCGCACGATCAGCGAGGCAGGTCGCATTCCGGTGCAGCGCGACACGCTCTACAACGAGCTGCGGCGTTGGGCGTGAGTCCCGAACATGTAGGGGCCGGATCTCATCCGGCCCAGGTGCCCGGGATCCGGCTCGGACGCATCTCCTACGTGAACATGGCGCCGCTCTTCTTCCGGCTGGACGCCGACGTCAAGGAGGTCACCGGCGTCCCGACCGAGCTCAACCAGCAGCTGCTCGACGGTGAGATCGACCTCGCGCCGATCTCGTCGATCGCCTACGCGCGCCACGCCGACCGCCTGCGCATCCTGCCGCGGGTGGCCGTCTCCTCCGAGGGAGCGGTCGATTCGATCCAGCTCGTCTCGCGCGCGCCGCTCTCGCGTATCCGGTCGGTGGCGGTCACGCCCGAGAGCGCGACCTCGGTCGTCCTCGTCCGGATCCTCCTGCCCGAAGCCGAGCACGTTCCGCTGGACGAGGACGCCGACGCGACGCTGCTGATCGGCGACGCGGCGCTCCAGAGCATGTTCGAGGACCCGACGCCGCACCACGATCTCGGGCGGCTCTGGCAGGAGCGCACGGGTCTTCCGATGGTGTACGCGGTCTTCGCCTGCGCCGATCCCCGCCCGCAGGCATCGGGGAGGTCGAGGAGGCGCTGCTCGAGGCCCACCGCGGAATCGCGCGGAGCCGGAGTAGCTCGCCCGCGAGGCGAGCGAGCGCTACGGCTATCCGGCGGGCTTCCTCGCCCGCTACTTCGAGAAGCTCCGCTACGGCTTCGGCCCGCGCGAGCGTGCGGGGCTGCTCAGCTTCCTCGAGCTCGCGCGGGACGCCGGCGAGCTCGAGCGGTGCCGGAGCTGCGGTTCGTCGTCGCGGAAAGCGTGACCGCGTGAGCGGAGCGAACGGCAACGGCGCCGTGCGCGACGTGCTCGACCGCGCGCTCTCGGGCGAGCGCATCTCCGACGAGGACGCGCTGACGCTGCTGCGCAGCCGCGACCTCGTCGCCGTCGGCAGGGCGGCAGACGAGCTGCGGGCCCGCAAGACCGATCCCGCCAAGGTGACGTTCATCATCGACCGCAACCTCAACTACACGAACATCTGCCACACCGACTGCGACTTCTGCGCCTTCTACCGCCGTCCCGGCGACCGGCGCGAGGGCTACCTGCTGCCGAAGTCGGTCATCTTCAAGAAGATCGAGGAGACGCTCGCGATCGGCGGCACCGGCCTGCTCATGCAGGGCGGCCACCATCCCGACCTCGGGATCGACTTCTACGAGGATCTCTTCCGGTCGATCAAGGCCGCTACAAGATCCATCTCCACGCGCTCTCCCCGCCGGAGATGCAGCACATCGCGCGCCGCTCGAAGCTCTCGATCCCGGAGACGCTGACGCGTCTGCGCGACGCAGGGCTCGACTCGATTCCGGGCGGCGGCGCCGAGATCCTCGTCGACCGGGTGCGCGACGTCATCGCGCCGAAGAAGACGAAGTCGACGAGTGGCTCGGGGTCATGCGCGACGGCCACCGGCTCGGCATCTCGACGACGGCGACGATGATGTACGGCCACGTCGAGACGCTCGAGGAGCGCGTCGAGCACATGCGCAAGATCCGCGAGCTCCAGGACGAGCTGCACGGCTTCCGCGCCTTCATCTCGTGGACGTTCCAGGCGACGGCAACCGCCTCGCGACAAGGTCCGCGGTGAGACGATGCCGACCTCGTTCGACTACCTGCTCACCCAGGCCGTCAGTCGCATCTACCTCGACAACGTCGACCACATCCAGTCGAGCTGGGTGACGCAGGGAATGAAGATCGGCCAGGTGGCGCTCGCCTTCGGCGCCGACGACCTCGGCTCGATCATGATCGAGGAGAACGTCGTCTCGGCCGCCGGCACGACGTACCGGGCGTCGACGGACGACTTCGTCCGGGTGATCAAGGCGCTCGGCAAGATCCCGGTTCAGCGCGACACGCTGTACCGCGAGGTCAGGGTCTACAACTAGAGGACGATCCGCGGCGCCCGCCGGCGAGGCGCCGAATGGACTTCGCTAGCGGCGCTCCGCGGCGCGGCGCTCCTCTTCCTCACGCGCCTTCGCCTCGTGATACGCGATCCGCTCGCGGACGAGGCGCTGCGTCTCGTCACGCCGTGCGTGGTCCTCAGGCGTCATCTTCGTGTGCTTCTTCTTCCCCTTCGCCATCCTCTTCCTCCAGCAGATCTCGGATCGCCCGCACGTCTTCCTGCATGTCGCCGAGCAGCCTCATGATAGTTGTCACGTCCTGGTGGCTGATCGGCGGCTCCATGCTCCCATGGTCGCTCGTGTGGTTCGCGACGCCGAGGGCCTTCGGGACGCGCCGTATCGTTTCAGCCCGCGAGCCCGAGGTGGTCCGCTGCGGCGCTAGGCCCGGATCGCCGAGCTCGAGTCGACGAATCTCGGCGAGGCGCAGAGCCGGCGCCGCTCGATCGAACACCGTGACGTTCGCCCACAGCGCCTCGTAGACCGACCACCAGCGTAGCCCCGCGGCGGCGGGATGCACGCTCGTGGAGCGCGAGCGCCTGCGGCTGCGTAACCTCGCGAGCGCGGGTCGCGACGTGCGAGGGCCGAAGCTCGTGCGCGGCGAGCACCGCCGGGTCGTCGAGGTCGACGAGGTCGCTCTCGTCCGGAAGCTCGATCGCCGCGAGCGCGAGGGAGGCGGCGACGCACCAGGATCCCGGAACGAGCCGCCGCCGCGGAACCGCGCGAGCTGCTCGACGACGCACGAGACCTCGCGATCGGCGAGGTACAGGCAACCGTAGACGTCCGGGTTGTCGTGACGGCCGTCGCCCTGGTAGATGCGCGGGAACCACAACGCGCCGTCCGGCGCGACGCCCGGGCGCTCTCGTCCCAGGCGAAGCAGCGGTGGAGGATCACGCGAACGAGTCGGCGCGCTCGGCCCGGATCGCGCGCATGAGCTCCTCGGCGCGCCCGGCGCGGACCAGGTCGATCGGACGCCGGTCGCCGAGGTTCGGATTGAGGCCGAGCAGCCATTCGCGCGCCGCGTCGTGGTCGTAGATGCGGACGAGGTTCGACCAGACGAGCTCGAGCAGATCGACGCGCTCCGCATTCAGCGGGTCGATTCCGGCGCCCTTGAGCCAGCGCGTGACTCGCGAGCGGCTGACGCCGAGGAGGTCGGCGACGGCGGCACCGCGAGCCGAAGTCGTCGCGAGCGCCTCGATCTTGGTGGCGGTCGCGATGGGCACGCTCCAAGAAATAGCGCAACAGAATCTGTTGCGTTGGCGCGATTCGTACCCGGTAGCAATTGGGTCGCGCAGGCCCAATCTCACCGTACGTCCACAGTCACCCACACGGCTCCCTCGCCGACCGCGACGTCGGTCGGTATGCCGCCGACGTCGATGGTCGTGATGTCGAGGCTCCGAGAGTCGACGCGTGTGACCGTCTTGTCCCGCGAGCTCGTCACCCAGACCGCCCCCTCGCCGGGCGCGGCTTCTCCGGTATCCGCCCGACTCTGATCTCCCCCTGCGTCACTTTCCCCGTTGCCGGGTCGATGCGCGCGATCGTGCGGCGTCCGGGTGCGTCACCCAGAGCGCGCCCTCGCCGGCCGCGAAGTCCGTGATCGTGAAGTCGATCGTGAATTCTGTAATCACCGCGCCCGCGACCGGATCGAAGCCGGTGACGTAGTGATCGGGGAAGCGGACGTCGCCGAACGCGGAGACAGTCCACACCATCCCCGCGTCGGTCGCGACGAACATCTCGTCCCAATCCCACCGGTCACCCTCACCCTCCAGGCGCGCCAGGGCAGCTCCACTCGCCGGCTCGATCTGGTTCAGGAAGCCGCCGAAGCTCTTGGTTGAGCCCTGCTCCAGTCCAGTGCTCGTCGCCCACACGCTGCCGAGCCCGATCGCGAGCCCGCTGAACTGCTCCCGCGAGTACGCGACATACGAGCCGGTGTCTTCGTCGAGGCGCCAGAGCGACGCCCCCTCGGACTCCGGCGCGTACGTGGCCATCACCCAGACGGCTCCGGCGCCGGCGGCGATGGTCGTTCCACGCCCCGCTGGCTCAGGCTCGAGTCTCGCCGTCACCTGGTTGGTCTTGGCGTCGAGGCGGACCAGGGCGCGCGTTGCCGTGTCGAGCACCCAGACGGCACCGTCACCGACCGCAAGCGTGTCCGCGGGGTCGACGGCAGCCGCGGCCACGAGGCGCCCGGTCGCAGGATCGATGCGGACGACCGAAGGTCCTGCGAGTGGCAGGATCGGTGGGGGTTGAGAGGCCCGGTCATCGCCGCGCGTGAGCAGGATCGCCGGCACAGCCGCGGCAGCCGCGAGAACGACGGCGCCGCCTGCCGTGGCGAGCAGCGCCCGCCGGGTCAGTCTCGGCTCGCGCGCAAGCCCAAGCGCCTCCGCGGGCTGCGCCGACGAATTCGCCGCAGGTCTCGTACCGCTCCTCAGGTTCCTTGGCGAGTGCTTTGGCGATGACGGGGTCGACGGCTTCGGGCAGCTCCGGCCGGGCGCGTGCGCGGAGGGGGGCGGGTCGTTGGCGTGGGCGAACAGGGTGGCGGCGGGGCGGGGCCGCTTGAACGGGGGCTCGCCGGTCAGGCACTCGTACAGCACGCAGCCCAGCGAGTAGAGGTCGGCGCGGCCGTCGACCGGTCGTGGCCCTCGATCTGCTCGGGCGCGATGTAGTCGATGTGCCCGACAGGTGGCGCCCGTCGCGATCTGCTCGTCGCTGGGCGCTGCGCGCCAGCCCGAAGTCGGACAGGTAGCGTGCTCCTCGCCGTCCTCCTGGGTGACGCAGCACGTTGGCCGGCTTGACGTCGCGGTGGACGAGCCCGTGGGCGTGGGCGGCGTCCAGCGCGCGGCCCCGACCTGGCGAGCAGAGCTCGCACCGCGCGGGCGGCTCAGGCGGCCCGTCCTGGCTCGAGCAGCGCCCAGGTCGGTGCCCTGCACGTAGCGCATCGCCATCCACAGCTGCCCGTCGGTCTCGCCGGCCTCGTAGACCGGCACGCACGTGGGAGTGATCGATCGACGCGGCCAGCTCGGCCTCGCGCAGGAACCGCTCCCGGAACCGCGCGTCCGCGGCCAGGTCCGGCGCCACCAGCTTCAGCGCCACCCGGCGCTTCAGCCGCAGATCTCGGCCAGGTAGACCACGCCCATGCCGCCCCGGCCCAGCACCGACTCGATCCGGTAGCCGGCCAGATCCGTCCCGACGAGCCGATCGGTCTCGACGCTCATCGCACATCCACCGCCACCCAGACGCCGCCGAGGCCGACGGCTACTGAGGTAGCCGCACCGCCGAGGTCGATGGTCTTGAGGTCGAGCGTGGCGGGGTCGATTCGCGTCACGGTGCCGTCACGCCCGCTCGTCACCCAGACCGCCCCCGCGCCGGCCGCGACAGCGGTGGGTGTGCGCCCAACGCGAACCGGACTACCCATGGCTTGGCCCGTAGCGGGATCGATTCGCAGAACCGAGTCGTCGGTGGTCGCGTTCATCGCCCACACTGCCCCCTCGCCGACCGAGATGTCATCGAGGGCGTCGCTTACGTCTGCCGTATTGGTCACCGTGTTTGTTGCCGACTCGATGACAGTGACTCGTCCGAGCGCGCTTGCGTGCCAGACACGGCCTTCACGGACCGCGAGCCACCCGGGCGCGGTTGAATCGGCATCGCTTGGCGGCCGGATCCTGTCGCGAAGCGCGCCCGTCTCGGGATCGAGCTGGAGGATGTCGCCGACGCTGACCCATATGGCTCCGTTTCCGGCGGCGATATCGGTACCGAACGAGCCGTCCTCGGCAATGTCGTTGAAGTCGCTCGACAGCTCGACGTTGTCCGGGAGCGAGGCGAACGTATTCGTTACGGGGTCGTACTTCAGCAGACCGCTGGGGTGGACTGTCCAGACTCCCCCCTCGCCGGCGACGATCGCTTGCGGCGACTCTCCAACACCCGGCCAGGGGCCGACTGACACGACGACCTCGTTCGTGTCAGGGTCGAGGCGTGACAGGGGCCGGTCTCCTGTCGTGACCAGCCAGATGGCCCCTTCGCCGGCCGCGACCAGGGCCGGGCTCGGGCCTGCCGGTGTGGCGGCGACTGCTTGGCCCGTCTGGGGGTCGATGCGGACGAGTGAGTCCTCGGTGACCGGCAGGATCGAGGGCGGCGGGGCGGCGGTCCGGTCACGGCGTGTGAGCAAGACGGCCGGGATAGCGGCGGCTGCGGCGACGGCGATCGCGGCGCCCGTACCGGCCAGGACGAGCCGGCGGCGGGTGAAGCGTGGGCTGCCGAGGCCGAGCGCCGGCCGGCGGCCTGACAGAGCTCGCCGCAGGTCTCGTAGCGCTCGCCCGGGTCCTTGGCAAGCGCTTTGGCGATCACCGGGTCGATCGCTTCGGGCAGCTCGGGCCGTCGCTCGTGTGGGGAGGGTGGTGGCTCGCTGGCGTGCGCGAACAGGGTGGCGGCGGGCCGCGGCCGCTTGAAAGGGGGCTCGCCGGTCAGGCACTCGTAGAGCACGCAGCCGAGCGAGTACACGTCGGCGCGCTGGTCGGCGGCCTCGGCGGCGATCTGCTCGGGAGCCGTGTAGTCGACGGTGCCCGAGAGGTGCGCGCCGGTGCCGGCGAACCGCCTCGAGATCGGCGGTGCGTGCGAGCCCGAAGTCGGCGAGGTAGCAGTGTTCCTCGCCACCCTCCTCGGTGACGAGCACATTCGCGGGCTTGACGTCGCGGTGTACCAGGCCGTGAGCGTGAGCGGCGTCGAGGGCCTCGCCGACCTGAGCCACGAGCTCGATTGCGCGAGCGGGCTCGAGCGGCCCCTCCTGATCGAGCAGCGTCTTGAGATCGGTGCCCTGCACGTAGCGCATCGCGATCCACAGCTGCCCGTCGGTCTCCCCGGCCGCGTGCACCGGCACGACGTGCGAGTGATCGAGCGAGGCGGCCAGTTCGGCCTCGCGCAGGAAGCGCTCCCGGAAACGCGCATCCGCAGCAAGCTCCGGCGCCACCAGCTTCAACGCCACCCGCCGCTTCAACCGCAGATCCGTAGCCAGGTACACGACGCCCATGCCGCCCCGGCCGAGCACCGACTCCAACCGGTACCCGGCCAGATCCGTCCCCACGCAGCCGATCGGTCTCGACGCTCATCGCACGTCCACCGCCACCCAGACAGCGCCCGGCGCCGACCGCGATGTCTGTCGGGGTGCCACCAACGTCGATCGTCTCGACATCTGCCGTCTCCGGGTTGACCCGTGTCACGGACTCGTCCCTGGCACTCGCAACCCAGACGAAGCCGTCGGCCGACGCCACGCCCTCGGGACTGCCGGCCGACCCTGATCGGCTGCGCCACTTCGCCTATCGACGCGTCGATCCGCGCAATCGAGTCGTCGTCCGAGGTTCGTCACCCATGCAGCGCCTGTACCCGCCGCGATGGACGGTCGTCGGCGAAACCGAGCTTGATCTCGGCTACCACCTTGCCGGTAGTCGGCATCTATCTGCCAGACGGTGCTCGCGGTCTCTCGGGGCCGCCGACGACCCAGACGCTGCCCTCCCCAACGGCGATCGCCCGAGGACGCAGGCCGCACCTGCTCGGCGGTCGGCCACCTGCGTCGTCGCAGATCTGTCTCTCCGGTCGTTGGCGAACGATCCCGACGACCGCTGTTGCGAGCTGGTACCCAGACGGCGCGCCTCGCCGTAGCGACGCCGAGCAGGCCCGATATCTGGCACTTCGTGAGAGCACGGCTGTGCGCGGGTCGTACTTCCAGAGCCGTCCCGAGACGCCAGTCAACCCGGCCGAACCATACGGCCCCCTCGCCTGCGGCCAGGAACCCCCGGGGCATGCCCGCCTGTGACACATCGACCTCATCCAGCACCGCGTTCGTACGCGGATCGATCTGCGCCAGAGTCCTTTCTCGTGCGCTCGCGACCCAGACGCTGCCATCGTCGACGGCGAGAGCATCGACGGTGGAGCCGCAGCGGGATCGCTTCCACGACGTCGGCTCGTCGCTGCGTCGATCCGCACGAGCGAGTCCTCGCGTGAGCGGTAGCGGAACACCCGGCTCCGCCGCCGTGTTCCGCGTACCGCCGCCGAGCAGGATCGCCGGGACGGCGGCGGCCGCCGCGAGGCGATCGCGGCGCCCGTGGCTGCCAGACGAGCAGCCGCGCCGCGTGAAGCTTGGGCCTGCCGAGCCCGAGCGCCTCGCGGCCGCCGCGGCGACGAGCTCGCGGCAGGTGTCGTAGCGCTCCTCGGGATCCTTGGCGAGCGCTTTGTCCGATCACCTGGTCGACGGCCTCGGGCAGCTCGGGTCGCTGCTGCGTGCAGGGAGGGCGGTGAGTCGCTGGCGTGCGCGAACAGGGTCGCGACCGGCCGCGGGCGTTTGAACGGCGGCTCGCCGGCGAGGCATTCGTAGAGCACGCAACCCAGCGAGTACACGTCGGCACGGTGGTCGAGCGGCTCGTGGGCGCTCTGCTCCGGCGCGGTGTAGTCGATCGTGCCGGAAAGGTGGGCGCCGGCCGCGACCGGCTCGTCGCTGGGGCTGCGCGCCAGCCCGAAGTCGGTGAGGTAGCAGTGCTCCTCGCCGTCCTCCCGGGTGACGAGCACGTTGGCCGGCTTGACGTCACGATGCACGAGCCCGTGCGCGTGGGCTGCGTCGAGCGCGCTCGCCACCTGCGAGACCAGCCCGAGCGCGCGGGCCGGCTCGAGCGGCCCCTCCTGCTCGAGCAGCGTCTTGAGGTCGGTGCCCTGCACGTAGCGCATCGCCATCCACAGCTGCCCGTCGGTCTCGCCGGCCGCGTAGACCGGCACGACGTGGGAATGGTCGAGCGAGGCCGCCAGCTCGCGACTCGCGCAGGAATCGCTCCCGGAAGCGCGGGTCGACCGCCAACTCGGGCGCGATCAGCTTCAGCGCCACCCTCGCGCTCCAGCCGCAGGTCGGTCGCGAGGTAGACGACGCCCATGCCGCCCCGGCCGAGCACCGACTCGATCCGGTAGCCGGCCAGATCCGTCCCGAGCAGCGGATCGGTCTCGACGCTCATGGGTGATCGTAGCTTCATGACACATCCGTTGCAAGGCGGCCGGCGGGGGAGCACCCGCCGGCCGCCTCTTCTCCCGGTGGAGAGGGAGCCTCGTTTCGTCTGCTAGGAGTGGGCCGGCCGGCGGCGGCGCAGGCCCAGGGCCGCGGCAGCTCCGAGGAGGAGCGCCCCGAGCGCCATTGCGGCGCCGATGCCGGCGTCCGTCCAATCGATACCGCCCGATGGAGTGGACGCGACCGGCGTCACGATCGGATTGGGCGTGAACCGGAACTGCTGCGATCTCGTCGGCCGAGGGCAGGCCGCGGGTCGGGTCGGGAATCACGACGGTGGGGCCGACCGGCTCGTTGCTCGGGGTGAAGCTGAACGGGGGCGTCGCCTCACCCGGCGTGAACCGGAACTGCTGCATCTCGTCGATCGAGGGCAGCAGCGGCTCCACCACTGTGCCGTCGGACAGGAACTGGTGCTGGTAGAGCGGCTCGTACGCGCCCTGTGCGGCGGGGGCCGTGATAGCCGCCACCGCGAGCCCGAGCGCCACTCGCTTGCCCCACCGGGTGTGTGTCCTTGCCTTCATGACTTCCTCCCTTTGTTCCGCGTTCTCGAGTGCCATGCAGAGAGAATCGACTGAGCCGCTAAGCCATTCGCTAAGCGACCGCTAAAGGGCCGCCAGGCTGCCGCCCCGGGCCGTGCTAGCGTCCCGGCGCTGCGATGGACTACGGAATTCTTGGACCGCTCGAGGCGCGGGACGGCGCTCGGTCGCTTGCACTCGGCGGCCCGAAGCAGCGCGCGGTGCTCGCCCTCCTTCTGTTGCACGCAAACCAGGTGGTGACGAGCGAGCGCCTCATCGATCAGCTTTGGGGGGAGCAGCCGCCGGACACCGTGAAGGTCGTGCTCCAGGGCTTCGTCTCGAATCTGCGCAAGGTGCTCGGGGCCGACGCCATCGCGACCCGTGCCTCCGGTTACGTCATCGAGCTCGAGCCCGATCAGCTGGATCTGCACCGCTTCGAGGCGCTCTCGGCAGGCGCCCGAGCCGCCGCCGCGGCGAGTGATGCAGAGAGCGCAGCAGGCAGTCTTCGCGAGGCGTTGGGCCTCTGGCGCGGCCCTGCTCTTGCCGACTTCGCGTACGAGGCGTTCGCCCAGGCGCCCATCATGCGACTCGAGGAGCTGCGTCTCACGGCGCTCGAGGACAGGATCGAGGCCGACCTGGCGCTCGGACGTCACGGCGACCTCGCCGGCGAGCTCGAGGCGCTCGTCGCCGAGCACCCGCTGCGCGAGCGATTGCGCGCCCAGCTGATGCTCGCGCTCTACCGGTCGGGACGCCAGGCGGAGGCGCTCGACGTCTACCAGGACACGCGGCGTGTCGCTCGTCGACGAGCTCGGTATCGAGCCGACCCAGGCGTTGCAGGAGCTGGAGCGGGGCATCCTGCGCCAGGATCCGGCCCTCGAGCTGCCGTCGCCGCCGGCGGCCGTGCCGCCCGTTGCGGCTTCGCCTCCGGAGCGGGCCATCCTCGTCGTAGCGCAGGAGCCTGCCGGTCTCGACGCAGTGCTCGCGCTGGCAACGCCGCTGGCGCGGCGGCCGCCGAGGGAGATCATCCTCGCCCTGCTTCTCGCCGAGGACGCTGACCTGTCGGAGGGAACCGCCCAGCTCGGGACACGGCGGGAGGCACTCACCGAATCTGGCCTCGCCGCGCGGTCCGCTGCGTTCACGTCCGACGAACGAGGCTCGGACACCGCTCGCCTTGCCGGTGAGCAGAACGTCGACCTGCTTCTGCTCGGTGTGCCGGGCGAGCACGTGACCAGCGAGGGCCTCGACCGCGACCTGGCCGACGTTCTGCTCGGCGCGCCGTGTGACGTGGCCGTGCTGCTGGCCAAGGTGGGTGCGCCGAGCCCCGGGCCGGGGACGCCGATTGTCGTTCCATTTGGCGGCGCGGAACACGAGTGGGCGGCGGCCGAGATCGGCGCCTGGATCGCGCGTGCCGTGGATGCGCCGCTGCAGCTGCTCGGGACGGCGGGTGACCGCGACAAGGGTCGCCGCGATGCAAGCAGGCTGCTTGCTGCCGCTTCCCTCGCGGTTCAGCAGGTCTCCGGTGTCGCCCCCGAGCCGGTGATCGTGCAGCCGGGCCCCGAGGGGGTGATCGAGGCGGCCGCCGATGCCGGTCTCGTCGTCCTCGGCCTGTCGGATCGCTGGCGTCAGGAGGGGCTCGGCACAGGGCGCCTCGCGGTCGCGCACGGCGCACGGCCGGGCACGCTGCTCGTGCGCGGCGGGGTTCGGCCGGGCGGTCTTGCTCCCCGCGAGAGCATACTCCCCAATGCCAGCATCATCTCCACCGGATGGCCCACGGCGTGCGCCATAGCGAAGTTATCGAGGTAACGCCGTCCCAAATGCTCCTGGTAGGCCATCTGGATGCCATGAAAGGCAACGGGTACGTGCAGCCTTTCCACTTCGGCCCAGAGGGGATCGTAATAGCGGTCGTACCACGGCCACCAGATTCACTTGCTGGTTGGGCAATACCAGAGCCACAGCTCCTAATTCCTTGACGCTACGCCACGCCTCTGCCACCGCAAGCTCTACGTCATGCACCGATAAGAGAGCGGCGGGTTTCAGGCGCGCGCGGTTAGTGTTGCAGAAGTCGGCGAGCCAGTTGTTAAAGGCACGGCAGACCGCGGCGGTAAGTTCTACGTCCAAGCCATCCACGGCAACTACGTGGGCGGCGCGTGTGCGAAACACGATCGAGACGTCGATGCCTTCCACGTCCATGGCGTGCAGCATCGCCTGCGGGTCTTCGCCGCGGCGCTCTGCTTCAGAGCCAACATCGCGTCCAAGCTCCTCGTGGCGGTCATGTGACTTCTGCCGTCGTACTTTGGCCAGTCGCTGCCGTTCCGGGCGATCGATGTAGGCGGGAAAAACCTTGCCCTCAAAACGCCACACGCCCGGGCCCGAGCCGTCCGGGATATCGGTAAACTGCGGGGCGCGCTCTTTGAACTGTGGCTCGATGTACCTGGCCCACAGATCATGCGGCTCCTGCACATGAATGTCACTGTCCATGACCTTGAAGCCCTGCTTCATTGTGCGCCCATCACTGTCCTGCTCAATGATCCTTGCATAGCGGTAGCCACACTTAGCATACCGGTCAAAAGAAAACTTACCGCGGATGCGCCGAGAGCTATCCGCCGACAGTTCTCAAGGATGACGGCGACGAAGCACATTCCGTTCACTGGTGATTCCTCGACAGGATGGACGAGGCTGTCGAGGAAGCCTTCCGTTCAGGTTCTCGAACTTGTCGAACCATGCGAACTCCGTGTCTCCTGTGGTAAATACTACTCCACCTCAATGATCCTTCATGGTCCGCCGCTCGATTTCCAGAAGACGCTCCAGACCGCTCGTTGTCTGCGCGGCTTTCATCTCCTTGTCGGCGCCGCCTGGACCCAGAAAGGGGTCTGATCTTCCCCTGCGCCAAACACTCGTAGGACTGGCGCACGGCTTTGACCATGGCCGCGAAATGCTGTGCCGGAGGACGCGGCAAGGCGATAGCCAGAGACCGGCCAGATCATTCGGCGAGTAGAGGAATCCGGAAAAACCGTCGGCCGGCGCGAACGTCATGAGTGGCGGTGGTAACCGCTCGCCGACGACGCGCATCTCCTCGGCATTGCGTGTGTGGACGAACAGCATGTCGGCGCCCGCTTTGTGGAAAGGCTTCCGCGCGGCGCAAGGCCTCGTCGAGGTCGTGGACCCGCCTGGCGTTTGTTCGGGCGATGATCACGAAGTCGGGATCGGTGCGGGCCGCGATCGCCTCGGCAATTTTCTTCAGCATCAGCTCGGTCGGGATCAGATGGTCGACGCCGACGTGGTGCTCGACACGGCGAGGCAGCAGCTGGTCCTCGAGCTCGATCGCGGCGAAGCCCGCCGCTTCGGCGAGGGCAATCGTCCGGTGCACGTGCACAGGATCGCCCCAGCCGCCGCCCGCGTCCAGGACAATCGGTAACTGGCATACGGTGCGCATATCGAGCGCGACTGCGGCGAAGCTCCGGAAGCGTCAGATTGGCCTCGGTGACACATTTCAGCCAGCCGAGCGACCCGCCGCTGAGATAGATCGCCTTGAACCCCGGCCTCCTCGGCGAGCCGCGCCATGATCGGATTGAGCGCCACCGGCGCGACGATGAGTTCGTTCCCTCGCATCAGCTCGCTGAACTTTTGCACGTTACCTCCTCAACTTGATCGCCGCGATGCTTTGACCTTCCTGTTGCCGATGAATTTAGCTCCTCCATACTCCGGGGCGGAGAATATGTCCAGCCCTGAAAGTCGGCTTACTGCGATTTTCAGCCGATGCGCGAAATGATTGATCTTCGCTACTTCTTGACAGTTTTGAGCCAGGCGACTAGTTTCCTGTCGAAGAACTAGAGATCGGTATTTCGCGAGACAAACGATGTACTCAGACCGGGAGTTTTAACCATGGCTAAAATCGTTCTTGGTATCGGCACATCACATAGCCCGATGCTCAGCACCCCCGCTGAGATATGGCATCTCCACGCCGATCGAGATCAAAAAAACCAGGCACTGGAGTTCAGGGGGCAAACCTACAATTACGAAGGCCTCAAACAGAGCCGAGCGCGGGAGCAATTGGAACAACATTTGAGCGGTGCAATTTGGCAATCTAAACAAGAGAGCTGCCAGCAAGCGATCAGGGCTCTTAGTAAAAAACTCTCCGAGATTTTCCCCAGACGTGGTCGTTATCGTCGGTGACGATCAGCATGAGCTGTTCCATGAGGACGGCATGCCGTCATTCGCCATTTTTTGGGGCGAGCGGATAAAATGTATCCCCCCGAATGAGCCCGTCCACTCCTCGATAGCCGCGGCGCGCCGGGATCAATTTGGCGACGAGCCGGAGTGGTACGCCGTCGAGAGCGAGCTCGGCAAGCATATGGTCGTCCATATGATGGCCGAGGGATTTGACGTTGCGCAACTCACCCGGCAGGCGAATGGCCGTACGGTCGGGCATGCCTTTACCTTCGTGCGCCGGCGGATTATGCAAAAATGTTGCCGATACTGCCGGTAACGATCAATACCTATTTTCCCCCGAATCAACCGACGGCCGCTCGCTGTTACGCTTTCGGAAAGGCATTGAGGCGCGCCATTGAGTCGTGGGATTCTACCAAGAGAGTGGCGGTAGTCGCATCCGGCGGGCTCTCCCATTTTGTCGTGGATGAGGAACTCGATCGAGGCGTTCTAAAGGCGATGAGAGAAAACGACGAGAAGGCGATAGGAAGCTTGGGAGAGTCGCTGTTTCAGTCGGGTAGTTCGGAAATCAAAAATTGGATTGCCGCGTCGGGAGCTCTGGAGCACTTGAACATGGAGCTTCTAAACTATGCGCCGGCGTATCGATCAGCGGCCGGAACTGGCGTTGGTTTGGCATTCGCGCAATGGCTTTAAACATAGACATCATTTTCAGCAACCGCATGTGCCGTAAGGAGAAGTATCATGCTCACCGCTGAAGAAAATGAGCGATTGACACGCGTCGGGCGGGGAACCCCCATGGGGGAGCTGGTGCGAAGGTTTTGGCTTCCGTTCTTACAGGTGTCGGACATCGCTGAGCCCGACGGCCCCCCGGTGCGGGTCACTCTTCTGGGTGAGCAACTGGTCGCCTTTCGCGACACCTCCGGGCGCGTAGGACTTATCGACCGCTTGTGCGCTCACCGCTGTGCCAATCTTTTTTTCGGGCGCAACGAGGAGAACGGCTTGCGCTGTACCTACCATGGCTGGAAATACAACGTCGAAGGAAGATGCGTCGACATGCCCACGGAAGATGCGGCGAGCGCTTTCAAGGACAATATCCGGCTTACTGCGTATCCCGTGCGGGAGAAAGCGGGGATCCTCTGGACCTACATGGGACCCAAAGATCAAATCCCGGAGCTGCCGGAATTTGAGTGGGCCCGGGTGCCGGAAGCGCACCGTTTCGTCTCGTGGAACTATCAGCAAAACAACTTCGTACAGGCAATTGACGGCGGCATCGACACCTTTCATTCCGTATTCCCTTCACAGCACGCTGGACTCCCATCGCAAGCTCGATGAATGGCTGGATCAGGGAAAACGAGAAGGAAACCCGCGCTTGATGCATCGTGTGCGGACCAATCCTCCGAAGCTATTCGCGAAGGATACCGACTATGGGGTCATCATCGGCGGCAAATATAGGGGAAGCGAGGGGTTGGACTACTGGCGTTACAATCTTTTCCTCATGCCGTTTTACACCATGCCTCCGGGCGGCGGTGTTGATAAAAGTAGGAAATTAGCCCACGCGTTTGTGCCCATCGATGACGAGAATACCCTACGATGGGTGTTCACCTGGAATGTCGAAAAGCCGTTGAGCGCGAGAGAAGTAGCCGAGATGCGCGGAGGGGGACCCGTTCATGTCGAATTCATTCCGGGAACTCATTACCCGCTTAGAAATATGTCCAACGATTATCTGATCGACCGGGAACTGCAAAAGTCCGTCTCCTTTACCGGAATCAAAGGGATAGGGGAGCAGGACTTCTCCGTGCAGGAGGGGATGGGACGGATTGCCGACCGAACGCGCGAGCACCTGGGCAGCAGCGATATCGGGATTGTCGCCATGCGGCGGCGTCTGTTGAAGGCCGCCGCCGACCTCCAGGAAGGCCGTCCACCCTACGCCGCAAGCGACGGAAACTTATATCGCCTGCGAGGCGCGGAAGTCATGTTGCCGCCGGATACAAAATGGGATGAGGACGAGCGGACCATTGCGGCGATGACGGCGCACTGGTGAGTAATTGGCATATGGCTGATAGCTTATGGCATATAGTTGCAACCATACGCTATAAGCCATAAGCCATTCGCCATGAGCCAACTGGAATATTATGGCTGAGACAGTACAGGCGGCAGTGAAAGTGGGCGTGAAGGAAACCGAGATTCGGGAGTTTCCCATGCCCGATATTCCCATCGACGCGGCGCTTCTCAAGGTTGAGGTGGCGGGGATCTGCGGCAGCGATGTCTCGGCATACCAGCGTAAGCTAAGCCGCGGGCCCCATATCATGGGGCATGAAAATGTTGGACGTATCGCCAAGCTTGGCCGGGTTGCCGGCGAACGCTGGGGAGTGAAGGAAGGCGACCTCGTCGCCTTGGAAGAATATTTACCCTGCTGGCACTGTGAGTGGTGTCACCTGGGGGAATACCGGCACTGCTACGCCACCGATCCCAGAGCTAATCCCGATGCGAAGCGTTATGGCAATGTCCCCATTTCCACCGAGCCGGTGTTGTGGGGAGGCTACAGCCAATATCTTTTCTTGCCGCCCAACGCAGTGATTCACAAGGTGCCCGAAGGATTATCCGCGGAGGAAGCGGCTCTGGCGTTGCCCCTCGGGAACGGAATTCAGTGGGCCTGTGTTGAGGCTGCAAGCAGGTCCCGGAAAGAGCATTCTCATACAGGGACCCGGGCAGCAAGGACTCGGCTGTGTGGTGGCGGCGAAGCATGCGGGCGCCGAACACCATCATCGTTACCGGCATTTCGCGTGACGCCGGGAGGCTGGAGGTGGCCAGGCGCCTCGGTGCGGACTTCACGATTGACGTGGAAAAAGATTCAGCGCTAGAGATGATAGCGGATTTAACCGGCGGCAAGGGAGTCGATGCCGTTGTTGATGCCACATCGAATGCAGGGACGAGCGCGGTGGTCTTAGCGATTGAGGCCGTGAAACGCAAAGCGGGAATAATTGTCTTGCAGGGAGGCGGCGCGCCAAATGTTCCCGATTTCCCTTTAGGCAAACTCACGGGCAAATACATCACGGTGAAGAGCGCTCGTGGGCACAGTTATGCCGCAGTGGAACTGGGGCTGAAGCAGATTGCCGGCCGAAAATTTCCGCTCCACGAATTACGAACTCATGCCTTTCGTCTAGACCAGGTGAACCAGGCGCTCCGAGCCGTCGGGCGCGAGGGGCCTGAAGAGACGATCCACGCCTCGATCACGCCTTGGGCATAGGCGTGCGTTTTTGTCAGGTGGTTTTTCAGGCTTCCGTGTGGCTCACCGCGAAGGTGTTGAGGACGCAGTTGTCTTGTACCCATCGGTACATGAATTAGTCTGTGGCGAAGAAGGATTCGGAAATCTCACCGCCGAGGCGCGCGGAGGGCGCAGAGTAAAATTTTTTGTAAAAGAAATACTCCGAACTCTGTGTGCTCTGCGTACTCTGTGGTGAATCTTCTTTCACAGTAAACCCGGAAGAGCCTGTTAGTTAAAAGACTCAATTGCTATTCCGGATACTTCCGCAGCCATTGGATGTATTCTTCCACTCCTCGATAGACGTTGTACTCCGGCTGGTAGCCGAGTTCTTCCTTGATTCGGGTGATGTCCATGTAACCGTTCGGCCGATGGCCTGGGCCGTGCCCAGGTTCTAGGCTGAGATGAGTCTCAGGAACCACTTTTTTCACGGCTTCGATAAACTCCTTATAGCTAATGGGTCGCTCGCTGCTGATGTTATAGATCCGCTGCGAGAGTTTTTCGGCCATCTGGAGAAGCTGGATCGCCCGAGCACAGTCCTTGATATAGAAAGCTCCCGTTTCGTCCTGTTCATGCGGGGCGCCGCGTCGCGCGCCCGTAAAACTGACCGGCATTCCTTTCGCTGCTGCGTGACAGATCCGGCTGGTCGGGGCAGCCAGGCTGTGGTAAAGCGGCCCAAAGGGGGTGCCGATGCGTAGCGCCACTACTTCGCAATCCGTCCTCGAGGCGTAGTGAAATCCCAGTATCTCCATCGCTTTCTTGAAAGTCTCGGTTGGATTGCCTGACGTTACGGGCAGGAGCGCGTCTTCCCGGAAGGGTCCCTCTGGAAGGCCAGCATAGACGGCGACCGAGCTTGCCAAGCTTACACGCTTGACCTCGTACAATCTTGCGGCTTCGAGGATATTCAGCAATCCTATCATGTTGACCCGGAGATCCTCGGCCGCCGATAATGCTCCTAAGCCGGGAACCGCCAGATGGACGATGCCAGTGACCTTGTATCTGCGCACAAGATCGATTACATCGTGACCGCTGGTCACATCCAATCTCTCGATGAAGGCTCCTCTTCCGATTTCGTCTTTGATAAAGTCAGGCTCTCTTCGCACGCGGTACTGAGTCAGCACGACCTTCTCTCCAGCGTCCAAAAAGCTCCTCGCCGTGTGCAGGCCGATAAACCCCAGCCCCCCGGTGATAAGAATCATAACGCCCTGCTCCTCTTCGATAGCAGAATTTTGACTCAGGCTGACTGAAAAGCCCAGTCTTACTCTTGGTCGGAGAATTCAGTTCAATCGCGGCATCGCCACTTGTTTTTCTGCAATCACTTGATGACTCTATCCGCTCTATACAGCATAGATTGCGGAATGGTCAGACCGATCTGTTTGGCGGTTTTCAAATTGATCACCAGCTCGAACTTCGTCGGCTGCTCCACCGGCAGATCAGCTGGCTTGGCGCCTTTGAGGATTCGGTCCACATAATAGGCAACGCGCCGGTAGCTGTCCCCGAGGTCCGCTGAGTAGGACATAAGCCCGCCGGCATCTACAAATTCGCTGCTGGTGTACACCGACGGCAACCGGCTCTTTAAGGCAAAGCCGACAATCCGTTTTTGATTAGCATTCATTAGCGGCCCCCCGGTGAGTGCGTAGAGTCCATCCGGGCGCTGCTTGTTTAGCGCCGCGAATACCCTTTCGAAATCATCCGCACCTCGCACCTCCCAAGGCTGAAGAGTCAATTGCAGCGCAGGCGCCGCCACTGGGAGAATCTCTTTCACCTCGAGTGCACTGCCCGGTGCCGCCCGATCGTAGAGAACCGCGACACGGGTAACTTTGGGAACCGCTTCTTTGAGCAGCTCCAACCGCTTTCCGCCTAGTTCTCTGTTAATGTTTGTAATGCCGGTGACGTTGCCGCCGGGACG
>CAWGBR010000002.1:0-280067 GCA_963820875.1 uncultured Thermoleophilia bacterium | reverse complement strand
GGCCCTCGAGGTCGAGGCCCGTCGGTGACGCGACGACGCGTGGCGCCTCCAACGCCGGCCGGGACGCGACGAACGGCGTGTTGCTGCGCACGTGAAAGACGTCGTAGACCAGGTCGCCGAGCGGGCCGATGTTTTCACGCAGCACGATCGCCACGAGCTCAACGTCACCGACTGGAGACAGCAGGATCTTGTCGATGCCGGAGGCGCTCTCGAAAAGCAGCGTCGCCTCGCCCGCCGGCTTGGCCTGCGTCCCGAGCCGCGTTGTCCCGAGGTGCGCGTGGGCGAAGAGCGCGGCCTCGGTAACCAGGTACAGCGTCACTGACCGGACGGGCTCCGGCAGCGTGATCGCGATCGGTCCGGCGGGAATGTCACGGCCGAAGTGGAGGCTGGTGTGCTCGGACCCCGCCCACGTGGTCCGAGCGGCCTCGGCCGGGTTGGGCGAGACGAACTGCAGGTCCGCATGGTCGAGAACGGGGCCGTAGCGCCGGCCTGACTCCAGCGCGGCGAAGTCGATCCACCGGCCCGGGAACGGCGCGTCGCCGTAGTGCGCGACGACGCGGTAGTCGAAGAAGACATTGGGCGAGGGCGGCTCGTCGTGCCAGTACAGGCCGAGCACCCGCGCGAGGTTCGGGTCGAGCGCCATCGTCTGCAACAGGTTCATCCCGGGCCAGTCCAACGTGGCGGCGCTCTGCTCGTCGGCGTTCGCAAGCCGATAAAGCCGTTGCGGGTCGGTATCGACGAGGTCATAGAGGATGGGGTGCAGCTCGTCGCGGAAGCCCGTGAGGTAGGTTCGGCGCTTGCCGGCGGGCAGCGCCGTGGGCAGGCGTGAGCGAGCCTCGGCCTCGTCGTCCGGTGCGTGCGGATGCGGCGAGCCCCAGACCGGGTGCGTGATGGGCAGGTAGATGGGCTTGCTGCCGTTGAGCGGGATCTGCGGCCAGAAGAAGTCGCGGCCCTCCGTGAGGAGCACGAAGCACAGCTCACACACGATCATGTCCGTGCCCTGCAGCACGACATCGTCGATGCGGTCCGCAGACAGCGTGACGACCCGTTCGGTCCCGCGCCTCTGCGCGCGCTGCCGGGCCACCAACACGGGCCCGGCGCTCGACGAGGCATAGGCCTCGGCGGTCGGGTTGGCCGGCGTGTCGCCGTGGAAGACGACGCGCACGATGCGGACGGGCTCGTCGAAGCTCACCGCGACCGAGCGCTCGCCCGGGAACGACGCTGCGTTGGTTGCGCCGGCGCGGCAGCCCGGCACGACCTGCACGTCGCCCGGGAACTTCAGGCCGACGCCGGGACGGATGTGATCGGGCTCATACGGCAGCCAGATGACGCCGACCACGTCGGCCTCGCGGAACGCCCCGCAGCGCCAGTAGTGGCCGTTGTTCTCGGCCCGGCGATAGATGTCGAAGCCGCCCGACGGGAAGCCCAGCTCCGGCGACGTCTGCCAGCGCAGGTGCACGCCCGGCTCGATGTCGCTGCCGTCGACACGCCGGGGGCCACCCATCGTGCCCCGGCCGATCACGCCTAGGAGGTCGCCGTTCTGGTACCGCTCCAGGTCCTCTCCAACCCCGAGCTGATCGGCGGCAGCTTAGACGATCACGGCCGCGGGCCAGGGAGCGCCGCTCAGACGTCGGCCGAGGCGCCTACGTCGGTTCCCGCGCCTCCACGCCTGCCTCCTCCCAGTCGACCCAATCCACGCCGGTCTGGTCGACGTAGGCGTGGACGGCAGAGCCGATGGTCGGGAAGAACCGGTCGCGGCCGAACCGCTCGACGAGGCCGTATCGCTCCAGGCGGTCGCGGACAGGGTCCTTCATCTCCGCGAAGGCCAGCTCGATGTCCGCCTCTCGGAGGTCGTCCGCGACGTCCTCGAGCACCTCGGCCGCAGTCGGGTCGACGTCGGTCATCGGTTCCGCGGCGATCACGACCCAACGCACCGGCGGGTCGGCCGCCGCGACCTGCTGCAGGAGGCGCATGCGGAAGACGTTCGCGTTGGCGAAGAAGAGCGGCGCGTCGAAGCGGTACAGGACCAGCCCGGGAACCAGCCGCGCCTCCGGGTAGCGCGCGCGGTCGTGGTAGCCCTTGAGGCCGCCCACACGCCCGAGCACGGCCTCGTGAGGCCACCACGCGCGTCTCAGGAACTCGAGGATGGCAAGGACGACGGCGATGCCGATGCCCCACAGGACGCCCGCGAGCAGGACGCCCGCGAAGCTCGCCGTGAAGACGATCAGCTCCGCAGGCCTCATCGCGTACAGGCGTCTCACACCGGCGATGTCGATGAGGCCGATCACGGCCGAGATGACGACCGCCGCGAGCGCCGCGTCCGGCAGGCTGGCGAACAGCCCGGTGGCGAACAGCAGGACGAGCGCGAGGCAGCCCGCTCCGACGAGGCCTGTCAGCTGCGATTTCGCACCGGCGGCCTCGGCCACCGGCGTACGAGAGGAGCTGCTCGAGAGCGGGAAGCCCTGGAACAGACCGGTCGCCGCGTTGGCGGCGCCGAGCGCGATCAGCTCCTGGCTCTGATCGACGTTCTGGCCGAGACGGCTCGCATAGCTGCGCGAGAGGACGCTGGTGTCAGCGAAGGCGACGAAGGCGATGCCGAGCGCTCCGAGAAGCAGCTTCGGCAGATCGGCCGGCCGGCACGGAGGGGATGTCCAGCGACGGCAGCCCCTCCGGCAGGCTCCCCACCACCGCGACGCCGTGCTCGTCGAGGTCGGCGAGCGCGGTGACCAGCATCGCTCCGGCCATCGCGACGAAGACGCCGGGGACGACCGGGGCGAACCGCTTCAGGAGGAAGATCACGGCGAGACACGTGATACCGATCGCCAGGGTGATGCCGCTCGTCTCGTCGAGGTGTCCGAAGAAGGCACGAACCCCCTCCCGGAACGTGTCGCCGCCGCCGGAGAAGCCGAACAGCTTCGGCAGCTGGGTCATGATCACCGTAGAGCGCGATCCCGGCGAGGTAGCCGAGCCGGATGGGCTTCGACAGGAGGTCGGTGACGAAGCCGAGCTTGGCGATCCCGCCGGCGATGAAGACGGCGCCGACCAGCACCGCGAGCATCCCGGCCAGCGCGATCCGTTCGTCCGGGCTCGCGGCGAGCGGGATGATCGTCGCCGCGACGAGGGGCGACACCGCACTGTCCGGCCCCAGCACGAGGATCCGAGAAGGCCCGAAGATCGCGTAGACGACGAGCGGCACGATCGTCGCGTAGAGGCCGGTGACCGCGGGCAGCCCGGCGAGCTCCGCATACGCCATCCCCGCGGGCACGAGCATCGCCGTCGAGCACGATCCCGGCCACGAGGTCGCCGCGGAGCCACTCGCGCCGGTACGAGCGCGTCAGCGCGAGGCCCGGAACCCAGGCGCTCAGTCGTGAACGGGGTGGATCCACGGCGCCGAGACTTTACGGCCCGGGACGTCTCGACGCCGCGGCCGTGATGTTTCCGCGCAGCGCTCTCGCGTGAGACAACAGGGTCGACCGCAGAAGGGAGAGCCCGATGCCGAACAAGCGTGCGCACGTCAAGAACGAGAAGCAGTACGAGGCGCTCAAGGACAAGGGCATGTCGAAGGAACGCGCTGCGAAGATCGCCAATTCCCCCGGCGCTTCCACGCAGGCGGCAAGAAGTCCGGTTCCGGCGGCGATAGTCGCCAGGGCGGAACGACGGCGCAGAAGAAGGCCGCGGGACGCAAGGGCGGCAGGGCGGCAGCGAGAAAACGCTGAGCCGGTCGACCCTGGTCGACGAGGGGATGAGCTAGGGGGTGTGAGGATGCCGCCGATCTGCAGACACGCACGGGGGCAGTGCTCTGGGGCGATCACACATGGCTCGGCGCTTCTCCGCCTCGAGCTGGTCTTAGCTCGCGATCACCGCATTCCTCGCCGTCGTGGCTCCCGGCGGAGCGGCGACGCTTCCGGCCGGCTTCGCCGAGACGCGAGTCGCCACCGGGCTTGCCTCGCCGACGGCGATGGCCTTCGCGCCCGACGGGCGCCTCTTCGTCGCCGAGCAGGGCGGGCGCCTGCGCGTGATCAAGAACGGCGCGCTGCTGGCGACGCCGTTCCTCACGCGTGACCGTCAACTCCGCCGGCGAGCGCGGCCTGCTCGGCGTCGCCTTCGACCCGAACTTCGCCGTCAACCACTTCGTCTACGTCTACTACACGGCTGCGACGCTCGCCCGTCCACAACCGCGTCAGCCGCTTCACCGCCAACGGCGACGTGGCGGTCGCCGGGAGCGAGGGGTCCTCCTCGACCTCGACAACCTCTCGAGCGCGACCAACCACAACGGCGGCGCGATCCACTTCGGGCCGGACGGCAAGCTCTACGTCGCCGTCGGCGACAACGCGAACGGCGCCAACGCGCAGACGCTCGCGAACCGGCTCGGCAAGATCCTGCGCATCAACGCCGACGGCACGATCCCGACCGACAACCCGTTCTACGGCACGGCGACCGGCGCAGAACCGCGCGATCTGGGCGCTCGGCCTCCGCAATCCGTTCACCTTCGCGTTCCAGCCCGGCACCGGCGCGCATGTTCATCAACGACGTCGGCGAGAGCACGTGGGAGGAGATCAACGACGGGATCGCGGGCGCGAACTACGGCTGGCCGACACCGAGGGCCCGACGACCGACCCGCGCTTCCGCGCGCCGCTCTTCGCGTACGGGCACGGGAGCGGTCCGACGACGGGCTGCGCGATCACCGGCGGCGCCTTCTACAACCCGGCGACCGTCGCAGTTCCCGAGCGCGTACGTCGGCGACTACTTCTTCGCCGACTTCTGCAGCGGCTGGATCCGCGAGCTCGACCCGGCGACGGGAACGCGGTCGCGAGCTTCGCGACCGGCATCGCGAGCCCGGTCGACCTCGCGGTCGGCGAGCGACGGCAGCCTCTACTACCTCGCGCGGCGGCAGCGGCGGCTCGCGTCTTCCGGATCGCCTACACGGCCAGCCAGGCCCCGAGCGATCACGACCCAGCCCGCGAGCCAGACGGTGCCGCGTGGGCGGCCCGGCGACCTTCACCGTCGCGCCGGCGGCACGCCGCCGCTCACCTACCAGTGGCAGCGGAACGGCGTCGACATCCCCGGCGCGACCTCGGCCGAGCTACACGCTCGCCGCCGGCGCAGCCGGCGGACAACGGCGCACGCTTCCGCGTCCGGGTCACGAACGCCGCCGGCAGCGCGACAGCAACGAGGCGACGCTGACCGTCACGGCGAACCAGGCGCCGACCGCCGACGATCACGGCGCCGCCGACGGGAACGCTCTACAGCGCGGGCGAGACGATCGCCTACTCCGGGCACGGGATCGGACCCCGAGGACGGCGACGCTCGCCGGCGAGCGCCTTCACCTGGCGGGTCGACTTCCACCACGACGAGCACATCCACCCGTTCGTCCCGCCGACGAGCGGCAGCGACGGGCGGGTCGTTCGTCGCCGCCGACGACAGGGCAGACGGCGGCGAACGTCTGGTACCGCATCCACCTCACGGTCCGCGACTCGGGCGGCCTCACGCACTCGACGTTCCGCGACGTGCTGCCGCGCACCGTGCAGCTCACGCTCGCGACCGATCCGGCGGGCCTCCCGCTGAGACTCGACGGCCAGCCGCAGGCCACACCGCTCACCGTGACCGGCGTCGTCGGCATCGAGCGAGCGCTCGACGCTCCCTCTCCGCAGACGCAGGGGGGCAAGACCTACGAGTTCGACCCCTGGTCGGACGGCGGCGCCCAGGCCCACACGATCGCCACCCCGGCCGTGGCGACGACGTACACCGCCGTCTTCAGGGAGGCGGCCTCGGCGGGCGGGCTCACCGCGACGTACTTCAACAACCGCGACCTCACAGGAGCGACAGTGACCCGCGTCGACGGGACGATCGACTTCGCCTGGGGGACGGCGGCCCCGGCTGCCGGGATAGGTCCCGACACATTCAGCGTCCGCTGGGTCGGAACCGTTCGGCCGGCGACGAGCGGCACGTTCACCTTCTACACGCAGAGCGACGACGGCGTGAGGCTCTGGGTCGACGGCCGACAGCTCGTGAGCAACTGGACCGACCATGGAGCCACGGAGAACTCCGGCTGCCATCACGCTGACGGCGGGGGTCGAGTACCAGCTGCGGATGGAGCTCTACGAGAACACGGGCGCCGCCGTGGCCAGATTGCTCTGGAGCGGGCCTTCGGTACCGAAGGGCGTCGTCCCAGCGGCGCGCTCTCTCCGCGCCTCAGCGCGCTGATCAACTTCCAGCCGGCCGCAGCACCCGTCCCCGGCGGTTACCTCCCGGACGCGGGCGCAGTCTTCGGGCTGCGCGGCAACGGCGAGCGATACGGCTGGGACGGGGACAACGCGGCGCAGACGCGTGAGCGCGGCTCCTCGCTCTCACCCGACCAGCGATACGACACCCTCATCCACCTCCAGAAACCGGCCAACCCGGACGCGGTGTGGGAGATCGTCGTCCCGAACGGGACGTACACCGTCCACCTCGTGGCCGGCGATCCTGCGCACATCGACAGCGTCTACCGCCTGAATGTCGAGGGCGTGCCGACCGTCAGCGGGACACCCACGGCTTCGGCGCGGTGGCTCGAGGGCACGTCGACCGTGACGGTCACCGACGGTCGGTTGACGGTCACGAACGGGGCCGGCGCCTCGAACAACAAGCTCTGCTACATCGAGATCTTCGGGGTCTCCTAGGGGCGTCTTAGCCGGCGGTGGGCTAGAGACCGCCGCTCCTCTGTGCAAACTATCTGTCACGCGTCGGCGCCGGCTCGAGCCGCCACCCCGCGTGCGGCACGAGGAGGCGGCTCGGCCGCGCCGACCGTATTACCTCGCCGGCAGCCCGCGATCCCCGCGGAGATAGCTGGCACTATCCAGTAGCCGCGATTTGCGGGCGGTCAACAAAGGTTCCCCGCACTCGCGTGTAACGAAATGGGCCCGGCCGGACAGTAAGGGGCATGACACGCGAACTCGACAGTCAGTCCGCCGAGGCGCGGTTCCGTACGGTGTTCGACCATCTCGCCGCGGTGACTGCGTACGCCCGCCGGCGAGGGAGCAGGGACGCGGATGCAATCGCGGCCGAGGTGATGACGATCGCCTGGCGGCGACTTGCGGACGTGCCGCGCGACGACCCTCGCCCGTGGCTCTACGCAACCGCCCGGAACCTCGTCCTCGAGGAGGCACGCCGCTCGGCCCGGGCCTCCACTGCGCTGCTGCGTGAATCCGACGCGGCGGTCGCAGGTCCCGAGCTGGACGAGCTCGATCCCGCTCTGGCCCAGGCCCTGCACTCGCTCTCACCGGTCGACCAGGAGGCCCTCCTCCTGATCGCCTGGGAAGACCTGACGCCCAACCAGGCTGCCAAGGCGCTCGGCATCAAGCCGGTGGCGTTCCGCGTACGGCTCCACCGTGCGCGGCGACGCCTCAGCGCGAGCCTGGACGAGTCCGCAGCCGAGGGCCGTTCGGCCCAGCTGGCTCAACTCGACGTGGAGGGAACATGACTACCGACTCCACCATTCTCCGACTGCGCAAGGCGAACCCGGTGCCTCAGCCGGCGTCGGTGGACGAAGCCGATCTGTTCGACCGCATCACGGCGCTCGAGCCCGATTCCCGGCTCGAGCGGCCCGAGACCCGCACAACGCGGCACCGCCGCCGCCGAGGGCTCGTCCTCGTGCTCGCCGCCTTCGCGGTAGCCGTGCTGGCATCGACCGCGTTCGCCATCTCCAACTGGCTCATGGGCAACGTTGTCGAGCCGCCCGTGACGCGGGCCGAGTACGTGCAGGCCCAGAAGCAGCTGACCCTGCCGCCCGGGTACAGCTGGCCGAAGCTGTACATCGAGTCGAACTCGGTGACGGCCCCGGGAGCCGGGGGCGGCCATGCCGTCCTCGTCGCCCAGAGCGCGTGGCAGTGCTACTGGGTCGAGGCCATCCGCGACGGCGACACGGCCGCCCAGGAGCGTGCGCACCGCCAGCTCGAGACACTGCTCGCCAACAACGTCATCGAGGCTCCCGCCGGAGCCTCGGAGAACTGGGCGCCGCCCAACCCGCCGACAGTTCCGTACGTCGTGCTCGCCCACGACGGAGGGCTCGCCTGGATTCGCCGGACGTACGCGCTCGCGGCCGCGGGGCAGCCGCAACAGCTCATCGACAGCTGCCGCGCAAGCGCTCCTCGCTGAGTCGCCCGAAAACAAGCAGGTCCCGCCGCAGCCCCACCTCGGGGCCGCGGCGGGACCTTCGTGCCTAGGGAAGCCGGCCGCCCTTGCGGAACGAGTAGATGACGTTGTCGCGGAGGATCGTGTTGGCCGGCGTCTCGCCGATCCGCGCGCGCAGCTTGGCGGCGAACGTGCCGTAGAGGTACTCGTTGTGGCGGTCGTACTGGAAGATGCCGGGGTTCACGAACACGGACGCGTCGGTCGTCACCATGACCTGCTCTCCGAAGCCGGCGTCGACCATCGCCTCGATCCGGTCGAGCATCGACTCGTCGTCGGTGGGGCCGTGGAAGAACGGGTCGTCGGTGGCGCTGATCGCGTCGTACTGGATCGTCGCGCCGCGTCGGGCCATCGCGATGTGATCCTCGACCGGTGAGGGCTGCGCGTGCCCCCACACGAACCGCCCGAGGTTGACCCGTTCGCTGGTGAGCGTCTTGACGACGGCCAGCGTCGCGTCGGTGAACGGGGAATGGAGCGAGATGGTCGCGCGGGCTTTCCTCGCTGCGCGCGCAGCCGCGCGATGGATCCGGGTGTCGGTCCTCGTCGGGCCGCTCTCGGTTGTCGCGATCTTGATCCAGGCGGCTCGGATCGGCGTCCCGTCGATGCCGAACGCCAGCTCCCGGTAGAAGTGGTCGGCGATCTCGTCGACCGTCATGCGGGTGAACTCGGCGGGAACGAGGCTCTTGTAGATCCCGGTCGGGCACAGGATGTGCATGCCCGTCTGCTTGGACAGGTCGCGCAGGAGCAGCGGCGCGCGCCCGACACCGATGTTCGTCCAGTCGACGAACAGGTTGACGCCCTGGCCGCGCAGCACGTCGAGACTCGCCAGACAGGCCTCGGTCACGGCCGTCCAATCCACGTCCATGTAGGCGGGATCGGTCGGGCCGAGGAAATCGACGAACAGGTGCTCGTGGGCCATGGCGAACTGAATGGTCGAGCCCGACACGGGCCCCCGCACGGTCTGCAAGGTCACGTTGTTGACGGGCGGCCTGCCCGCTGACCGAGCCGTGCGCCGGCCTCGAAGCCGGGTGGCTCCCGCTGCCTTGCCCGCGAGCGCGCCGGCCACCCCGGCCGCGAGCAGCACCCCCGATCCCCGCCTCAGGAGCTCGCGCCGGTCGAGCTCGCCGTCATCGAACGGAGCTGCCATCCTCGCCTCCTCGCTCGGGTTGGAAGGGGCGCGGACGCTACGTGCGAGGCCTCGCGAGAAGTCAAGTTGCGCAGCCAGGGTCCCGCCGTGAAACGGGAACGGCGGGACCCTGGCGTTCCAGACCTCAGCGGCTCGAGGGCTCCCGCCACATCGGGTAGAGCGACGGGCCGTCTGGGAGCGCGATCTCGCCGATCACCGTGGAAGCCGTGGCGCTCGTAGAAGGGAATGCTCCGCTCAGACGTCGCCTCGAGATAGGTCGGTACCTGCTCCTGATCGCTTCGCGCGAGACCGGGCGCAAGCAGCGCCGAGCCGATTCCTCGGCTCTGGTACTCGGGCTCGACCGCCAGCAGCTGCAGGACCCGGTACGTCCCCTCGGGATGGTTCTGATCGAAGAGCTCCAGCAGCGCGAAGAGGCGGCCGGCATCCTGTCCCGCCGTCTCCCCGAGCTCGTGCACGAACTCTGCTTCCTCCTCCGCGCTGACGAGCTCCGCGCCGGGCGGAAGCCAGAGCGCCGCCCCCGTCGCGTCCTCGGTCACGTAGGTCTCGCCGTGCCGGACGTACGGGCGCGCGAAGGCCTCATGAAAGGGGTCGAGATCCCGGCGGCGATCCTCGTCCGGGAACGTCCAGACGTAGACCGGATCCTCGAAGAACGCGTGGGTCAGAATGGTGGCGGCCACCGAGATCTCCTCGGCGGTCACGACCTCGTCGATGCTCGGAGCGGGTCGCTGCGCCTGCTCGGCGACCTGCTGTGAGTAGCGGCATGGTGATCTCCGTTCTCTCGTCTGCGTGCGCCCGTCGCACGCGGTCGAGACGAAGGCGTGAGGGGCGCAGCGGTCTTGTTGTTCGTAGGACCACGATGCCGCCTGCCAGGGCGCGGCGGAATGGCGCTAGCCGGTCGGCCGCGGTAGTGCCTGCCCCACCATGCGGATCGACGCGCGGCGGCGCTAGGGGAGCCAGCCGTCGCGGTACGGCGTCGGCTCGGGGTCGGGGAACCGGGCGTACGCCTCGTCCGCGTCGCTTGTCTCCTCCTCGACACCCGCGCCGTGGCGCAGCGCGACCTCGTCGACGGTGTACGCGCCCCAGTCCGGGCCTCCCGCGTGCTCGCGACTCCCGGCAGCGAGGACGACGCAGCCTTCGTCTCCGGCCCCGAGGATCATGTGGTTCGTCCCGGCGGGACAGTGCACGAAGTCCCATTGCCGCAGCGGCCGCTCCTGCCCCTCGACGATCAGGAGCGCCTCGCCCGAGAGCACGAGGAAGTCCTCGGCGTCGGCTTCCCAGTGGTACATCCCGATCGGCTCGCCCGGCCCGAGCACGAACAGGTTGACCCCGAGCTGCCGGAAATTTCTCTCGAGGTCGGCATCAGTCCAGCCGGTGAACGAGAGGCTGTTTCCCCGGCCCTCGCGACGGCGCCAGCGGGCCTCCCGCGCGTTCAGGACGAACCATCCCTTCCCGGCGGGCACGAGCCCGGCTTCGGTCTGCTCCGGCGGGGCTTCGGGGATCATCGGCGTCCCTAGACTACGCCAGCGAGCAATGGCAGAGCTGACAGCCGAGACACACACCGAGCTGGACGAGCATCTGCGCCGGAACGTCGCGTCCCTCTACGACGAGCTGACCGACGGGCTGACGCCGGCAGCTGCGCGTCTCCGAGCTCGCGTACGCGGCCGCGGACCGCTACCCGGGCCTACTCCCGACACGGGCCGAGATCGACGCCGAGCGGGAGCTGGCGCAGAAGGACAAACGCGGCCTCGAGATCGACCAGGGCATCTTCGTCGCGCACGTGCTGGCCGATCCCCGCGTGGGCTTCCACCTCATGCACGCGATGTCGCAGCCGAAGGCGGAGGCGCTCGCGCTCCTCGAGGACTTCCAGCGCCTCGGGAAGCGTCGACCTGGGGCCGATGCGGGTCGACCGCGCAGGCAACGTCGGGCACGTGACGATCCAGAACCACGCCTTCCTCAACTCGGAGGACGACGTCTCGACCGCTGCGCTGGAGACCGCGGTCGACCTCGTCCTGCTCGACGACGAGATCCAGATCGGGGTGCTCCGCGGAGCGCCGGCGACGCATCCGAAGTACGCCGGCCGGCGCATCTTCGGGTCGGGCATCAACCTGACGCACCTGTACTACGGCAAGATCTCGCTGCTCGAGTTCATGCTGGAGCGCGAGCTCGGCGCCGTCAGCAAGATGTACCGGGGTCACGATCTGGGCGCGTTCGACGAGGTCGGGCTCGAGAACCGGCGGGAGAAGCCGTGGATCGCAGCGGTCGACACGTTCGCCATCGGCGGCGCCTGCCAGTGGCTGCTGGTCATGGACAGTGTCGATCGCGGAGTCCGGTTCCTACTTCAACCTGCCGGCCCGCAAGGAGGGCATCATCCCGGGCTGCGCGGACCTGCGCCTGCCGCGCTTCGTCGGCGAGCGGCTCACCCGGCAGGCCATCTTCTTCAACCGCGAGCTCCCGGCCGACAGCCCGGAGGGGCGGCTGATCGCCGACGAGGTCGTGCCCCCGGGCGCGATGAAGCACGCTGTCGAGCGCTCCGCGGCCGAGCTGACGAGCGCCGGGATGACGAGCCTGATCGCCAACCGCCGCGCGTTGCGTGTCGGACAGGAGCCGCTCGACACCTTTCGCCGCTACATGGCGGGCTACGCCCGCGACCAGGCCCACTGTCTGTACAGCCCGGCCCTGATCGACAACCTCGAGCGCAACTGGGACGCGAAGCGCCGGACGCTCTGACCGTTCCTCGTCGCACGTGATCGTCTGCGATTGCCTCATGGCCGAACCAGGACTCGCAGGAGCGCTACCGTGGCGGAGTGGACGGCTTGAGGGCTCGCCCCGTCCGGTGTGCGGCTCTGCTCGGCATACTCCTTGCAGCGGCGCTCCTGCTCGGCGCGTGCGGCGGTGGTTCCGACGACGAGGGTTCGGCGCTTCCCGCGCGGGCGGTGGGCCCGGAGACGTTCGCCGCTGCGCTCGTGGAGCCAGACCGGATCAGCCTGAACGTCCACGTACCCGACGAGGGCTCGATCGCCGGCACCGATCTCTCGATCCCGTTCGACGAGCTCGAAGCTCGCCAGGGCGAGCTACCCGACCCTTCGACGCCGCTCGCGCTCTACTGCCGCAGCGGCAACATGAGCGCAACGGCAGCGCGGACCCTCACCGCGCTCGGCTTCACCGACGTCGTCGAGCTCGAGGGCGGGATGCTCGCCTGGCAAGAGGCCGGGCACCCGCTTCTCCCGGCGACGTCCGGCTGAGCCGGCCCTGCGGCCGGCGTCGACCGAGAGCCGCGACCCAGTGGGCGACCCGATCTTCGGGCGCCTCCTTGTCGGCATCTGCCCCTAGTCGCGCGGCCGTGTGTCCGAGACCCGCGCCAATTTGCCTCCCTCGGAACGCGGCAGCGAGCCGGGCGAGGCGAGCGTCACCTGCATCGTGCAGCCGATCGTGTCCTTGATGAGGAACGTGACCCGATCGCGAACCGCGCGAAGCGTGTGGTCGGCGGCGATCGCCTCGTCGCTCAGCAGCTCCACCCCAACGGCCCGGAAGAAGGTCTCCGTCACCTCGGTCCGCACCTCGAGCTCGTCGAGCGTTCCCTCGCGCCTCACGACGAGCTGGTAGTGCGGCGACAGCTCTTCGACCTGGCCGAGCACGTGCTCGACCTGGGTCGGAAACACGTTGACGCCGCGGATGATGAGCATGTCGTCCGTGCGGCCCTTGATCGGCGCCATGCGCACGAGCGTGCGCCCGCAGCTGCACGGCTCGGAGCTGAGACTCGTCAGATCTCCCGTCCAGTAGCGAATCACGGGCATGGCCTCTTTCGTCAGCGTCGTGAAGACGAGCACACCCTCCGACCCCTCGGGCAGCGGCTCGAGCGTGTCGGGATCGACGATCTCCGGGAAGAAGTGGTCCTCGTTCACGTGGGAGCCGGCCCGCTCCTCATGGCACTCGCCGGAGACGCCCGGCCCGATCACCTCGGAAAGCCCGTAGACGTTCGACGCGCGGACGCCCAGACCGGCGTCGATCGCGGTCCGCATCGACTCCGTCCACGGCTCGGCGCCGACGACCGCGAAGCGAAGGGAGAGCTCGTCGGGGGTAACGCCCCGGGCGGCGAACTCCTGGGACAGCGTCAGCGCCGTAGCTCGGCGTGCAGGCGATCACCGTCGGCTCGAAGTCCTGGATCAGCGTGAGCTGCCTCTCGGTCATTCCCCCGGACACCGGCACCACGGTCATCCCGAGGCGCTCGGCGCCGTAGTGGAGGCCGAGGCCGCCCGTGAAGAGCCCGTAGCCGTACGCGTTGTGGAGCATCATCCCGGGCTCCGCGCCCGCCATGGCGAGCGAGCGCGCGTTGACGTCGGCGAAGAGCTCGACGTCGGCACTCGTGTAGCCGACGACGGTCGGTCTCCCGGTCGTTCCCGAGGAGCAGTGAACGCGGGCGACCTCGCGTCTGCGGCACGGCGAAGAGCCCGAACGGGTAGTGGTCGCGCAGATCTGTCTTGCGCGTGAACGGAAGCTTCGCCAGATCGTCGAGCGATCGAACCGAGGGATCGATTCCGACCTCGTCGAACCTCCGCCGGTAGAAGGGAACCCGTTCGTACACGTAGCGCGCGAGCTTCTCAGCCGAGCCGACTGGAGCGCCCGCAGCTGCGGCCGCGGCATCGTCTCGGCTGTCGGATCGTGGATCACGACGCCTGCGATCGGAGCGAGTCGGGGCGCAGCTCGGCGTCGAGGCGCTCGCCCAGCTCGGCGGCGACGTCGAGGAGAGCGTCGAGGTCCTCCGCTTCGGTGCGGATGTTCGTGATGCAGGCCCGCAGCGCGAAGCGGCCGTGGACGACGGCGTTCGAGGGCAAGACGCGGCCGTCCAGCTGCAGCTCGGTCAGCAGGCGCTTGTTCAGGCGGTCGACGTAGGTCGCGGCGGCCTCGCTCTGTGGAAGGCCGGGCGGGCGGTAGCGGAAGCAGCAGATCGAGAGCGAGACCGCCGTGACGAGCTCGAAGTCGGGCCGCGCATCGACCTGGTTGCCGAGATAGCGGGCGAGCGCGGCGTCGTGGGCGATGCGGCGCGCGAAGGCGCTGCGTCCGTGGGCGAGCAGGGCGACCCACACCTTGAGCACGTCGAAGCCACGGCTGAAGGTGGGGGAGATGCCCGCCGCGTGGGCCCCTCGGCTCGTCCTCTCCTTGTCCTCGTAGAGATAGCTCGCGTCGACGGCGAAGCTCTCGGCCAGGTGGCGCTCTTCGCGGGCGAGGATGCAGCCGGCGGGCGCGGCGGCGTAGAGCCACTTGTGGGCATCCAGGGTCACCGAGTCGGCGCGCTCGATTCCTGCGAGCAGGGGACGGAGGTCGTCCGCGAGGACGGCGGGGCCGCCGTACGCGGCATCGACGTGGAACCAGAGCCCGAAGCGCTCGCAGACCGCGGCGAGCTCCGGCAGAGGATCGATCGAGCCGGTTCCCGTCGTGCCCGCCGTGCCGACCACCGCGATCGGCCGTGCGCCCGCGCCGAGATCATCCGTGATTCGTGCCTCGAGCGCGTCCGGACGCATCCGGAGGGCGCCGTCGACCGGGATCCGCCGCACGGCGGCGGTGCCGAGACCGAGGATGTCCGCGGCCCGACCGATCGTGTCGTGCGCCTCTTCGGAGCTGTAGACCGTGAGGCGCGCGCCCGCGAGCCCATCTTCCCGCACGTTCCAGCCGGCCTTCTGGTCGCGCGCCAGCTTCAGCCCGACGAGGTTACCGATCGCGCCGCCCGTGACGAAGACGCCGCCGGCGGAGGGGGGAAGGCCGAGCTCGCTCGCGAGCCATTGGACGACCACGCGCTCGACCTCGTGCGCAGCTGGAGCGATCATCCAACCGCCGGCGTTCTGCACGGCACCCGCAGCGAGCAGCTCTGCCGCCGCGCCGGGCACGGTGCCGGAGCCGCAGATGTACGCGAGGAAGCCGCGGGTGGCCGATGTGCGTGCCGTGGGCCACCACTTCGCGGAGGTGCGCGACGAGCTCCTCGAGCGAAAGCGGCTCGTCGGGCACCTCGAGCGCGACGGCCTCCCTGACTTCCTCCTGGCTCTCGCCACGGCTGACCCTCAGATCGGGAAGCTCCGCGAGGTACTCCGTCCAGAGCCCGATGATCGCGTCGGCGAGCTCGCGAGCCGCGCTCCGGGCTCCAGGCGAGATCAGGGAAGGGCGGCGGAGCAGCGCGCCGGTCGCCGGCCGCGTGGTCGCGCGGAGTGGAGCCGGACGTCGTCATCGCTCGCGCCCGGCAGCCTAGCGCCGGAACGGCGCCCGGTCGTCGCGAAGCCGCCGGCCGGCGTGGGTCGGCCCGAACTGGGTCCCCACGCCGGCCGGCGAGAAGATGCCGCTAGAGAGGTGACTTGCGGGCGATCAGACGCCGCGTGAGCGGGCGCCGTTCGTGAAGTAGACGATCAGCCACACCAGTGCCGCCACGATGGCGACGATGAACAGCCACTTGACGACGAACCCGAGCCCGACGAACGCCGCGACGAGCAACGCGAGCAGAACCAGCACGACAATGCTCATGACTCCTCCTTTCCTGCAGAAGCGTCGGATCGGAGATACCCCGCGAGTCGGAGCGCGTGAAACGCAGATCTCGAGGCGGTGGCCGTCGGCCGGGCCTGCTCGACGATCCGTGCGCGAGCCCTGGCGGGCTCGGCGATCGCGGGTCGCGGGCGGCCGAGCCGCCCGCTCCGCCGCCACGGTCGGCCCCGCGCGTTACGCTTGAAGAGCGAAATGGCGACGACCGACCATCGTCCGAAGGCGACCGGAGACCCCTGGCGCTCGCGCTACTGCGAGTCGCCGGAGCGCGACGCCCTCTTCTCGACGATCTCGGGCGTGCCGGTCGAGCCGCTCTACTCGCCGGCGAACGTGCAGGCTCGACTACGAGCGCGACCTCGGCGAACCCGGGCGAGTATCCCGTACACGCGCGGCGTGTACGCCGTCCATGTACCGCGGGCGGCTCTGGACGATGCGCCAATTCGCGGGCTTCGGCACGGCCGAGGAGACGAACGAGCGCTTCCACTACCTGCTCGAGCACGGCCAGACCGGGCTTTCGGTGGCCTTCGACATGCCGACGCTGATGGGCTACGACTCCGACCACGCCGGCTCGCTCGGCGAGGTCGGCCGCGAGGGTGTCGCGGTCGACTCCGCTCGACGACATGCGTGTCCTCTTCGCCGGCATCCCGCTCGATCGCGTCTCGACGTCGATGACGATCAACTCGCCGGCGGCGATCCTGCTCGCGTTCTACGTCTGCGTCGCAGAGGAGCAGGGCGTGCCGCGCGCGGCGCTACGGGGCACGGCGCAGACCGACATCCTCAAGGAGTACATCGCGCAGAAGGAGTGGATCTTTCCGCCCGAGCCGTCGATGCGGCTCGTCACCGACATGGTCGAGTTCTGCGCGCGAGAGTTGCCGCTCTTCCATCCGATCTCGATCTCGGGCTACCACATCCGCGAGGCGGGCTCGACCGCCGCGCAGGAGCTCGCCTTCACGCTTGCCGACGGGTTCGCGTACGTCGAATGGGCGCCTCGCGCGCGGTCTTCACGATCGACGAGTTCGCGCCGCGCCTGTCGTTCTTCTTCAACGCCCACATCGACTTCTTCGAGGAGATCGCCAAGTACCGGGCTGCGCGACGGATCTGGGCGCGCGAGCTACGCGACCGCTACGGCGCACGACGATCCCCGCAGCCTGCTGCTGCGCTTCCACGCGCAGACGGCGGGAGTGTCGCTGACGGCGCAGCAGCCGGAGCTCAACATCGTGCGCACCGCGATCGAGGCGCTCGCGGCCGTGCTCGGCGGCACGCAGTCGCTGCACACGAACTCCTTCGACGAGGCGTACGCGCTGCCCACCGAGCACGCGGTGAAGATCGCCCTGCGCACCCAGCAGATCCTCGCCGAGGAGACCGGCGTAACGTCGACGATCGATCCGCTCGGCGGCTCGTGCTATCTCGAGCCCTCACCGCGGAGCTCGAGCGGCAGGCCTACGAGTACTTCGGCCGCATCGAGCGAGCTCGGCGGCGTCATCCCGGCGATCGAGCGAACTTCTTCCAGCCGGAGATCGCCGAGGCGTCGTTCCGCTTCCAGAGGAGGTCGAGCGCGGCGAGCGCCGCATCGTCGGCGTCAACGCTACGAGGAGGAAGAGCCGGACGAGCTCGAGATGCTCCGCATCGATCCGGCCTTCGAGCGCGACCAGATCGAGCGCGTGCGACGGCTGCGCGACCGCCGGGACGCGGACGGGCGCGGAGGCGGCGATCGCGCGGCTCCAGGACGACGCGGCAGCGAGGGCGTCAACCTCATGCCCGCGATCGTCGACGCCGCCCGGGCAGACGTCACCATGGGCGAGATGTGCGACATGCTGCGCGGCGTCTGGGGCACCTGGCGCGAGAGCCCGGTGTTTTGACGGCCGGCGGGCCTGTTCGCGTCACCGAGATTGTCGGCGATGTGGACGACCCGAGGTTCGCCGGGCGGCTGATCGAGCGGGTCGTTGTGGCGTCGAGCGACGCCGGCAAGCGCCGCCTGCGCGCGGTCGGAGACCGCGGCACGGACGTGGCCGTGGATCTTCCGCGAGGCTCCTACCTTCGCCACGGCGCCGTTCTGGCGGACGACGGCGAACGGGTGATCGCGGTCGAGCGGGCGCCCGAGGAGGCGATCGTGATCCGGCTCGACCCGCTCCGCGACTCGAGGGAGCTCGTCGCCTGCGCAGCCCGCATCGGGCACGCCTTCGGCAACCAGCACGTGCCGGTGGAGGTCGAGGACTGCGAGATCCGGGCGCCCGTGACGACGAGCCGCGAGATCGCCGAGCAGACGGTACGCGGCCTGGAGCTCAGCGGCGTGGCGATCGAGTTCCGCAGCGTGCGGCTCGGCTGCTCCGTACCGCTCGCCGTCTCGCACGGCCACTGAGCGGGAGCGGTCCCGCCGCGCGATTCCCGTCAGCTTGCGCCGGTCGGCGTGGAGGGCGAGAATCGCGGGCGGATGAAGCTGACCCCCGTCGAGAAGGAGCGCCTGTGGGTCTTCCTGGCCGCTGAGCTCGCTCGAAAGCGTCGTGCCGCTGGGCTCAAGCTCAACCACCCCGAGGCCGTGGCGCTGATCACGGACGAGGTGATCGAAGCGGCCCGCGCAGGCGCGAGCTACGACGAGGCGCGGCAACTCGGCTACTCGGTGCTTTCCGAGGGCGACGTGCTCGACGGCGTTGCCGACCTGGTCGGGCGGCTCCAGATCGAGGGGCTCTTCGAGGACGGCACGCAGCTCGTGACGCTGTACTTTCCGGTGAAGAACAGCGCAGGACCGCCGTCGTGATCCCCGGTGAGATCGTCCCGCGCGCGAGACGGTCGAGGGCAACGCGGGCCGGGAGACCGTCGAGCTCGAGGTCACGAACACGCTCGACCGGGCTGTCCAGGTCACGTCGCACTACCACTTCTTCGAGGTCAACCGCGCGCTCCGGTTTCCGCGCGAGCAGGCGCTCGGCATGCGCCTCGACGTCCCGGCGGGCATGGCCGTGCGCTTCGAGCCGGGCGAGACCCGGAAAGTCCGGCTCTGCGCCTTCGGCGGGGCGACGCGTCGTTCGCGGCTTCAACGGGCTGGTCGACGGCGACGTGAGCGAGGCAGACGTGCGGGCGGCGGCGCTCGCAAAGGCCCGCGAGCAGGGGTTCGCCGAATGACCTTCGCGCTGGACAGCTCGATCTACGGCGCGCTGTACGGCCCTGCCGAGGGCGACCTCGTACGGCTGGGCGACACGAACCTGTTCGCCCGCGTCGAGCGGAACCTGGTGCCGGTCGGAGAGGAAGGCCTGATCGGCGCCGGCCGCAACATCCGCGACGGCATGCTCGCCCAGCCGTCCGGCAGCGGCGACTCGACCCTCGACTTCTGCATCACCGGCGCCCTCGTGATCGACCCGGTGCTCGGCGTCGTGAAGGCGGACATCGGCATCAAGGACGGCAAGATCGCGGGCGTCGGCAACGCCGGCAACCCGGACATCCAGGACGGCGTCGACATGGTGATCGACACGACGACCGGGATCATTCCGGCCGGCGGGCTCATCGCCACGCCGGGCGCGATCGACTGCCATGTCCACCTGCTCGCCCCGGAGATGCTGCACGACTACCTGGCGCTCGGCTACACGACGCTGATCGGCGGTGGGATGGGGCTCGCGTTCGACGTCGGCACCAATCCCGCCTGGACGTTGCAGCGGATGATGGAGAGCTTCGCCGGCTTCCCGATCAACATGGCGTTCATCTCGCGGGCGTCGTCGAGCGCCCCGCCGCTCGAGGCCTCGCTCGTGTGGGGCTCTTCCGGGTTCAAGATCCACGAGGACCTCGGCGCGTACCCGGCGGTGATCGACCAGACGCTCCGTGTCGCCGACGAGCACGACGTCCAGGTGATGATCCACACCGACTCGATCAACGAGTCCGTGAGCCTGGAGGACACGATCGCGGCGATCGCCGGGCGCACGATCCACGCCTACCACGTCGAGGGGGCGGGCGGCGGCCACGCCCCCGACCTCCTGGAGGTCGTTGCGGAGCCGAACGTGCTGCCTTCCTCGACGAACCCGACCAACCCCTTCTCGGCCTCGGCCGTGAAGGAGCACCTGGACATGATCATGTCCGTGCACCTGATGAGCCCCCAGATCCCCGAGGACGTCGCGTTCGCGCAGTCGCGCATCCGGCCCGAGACGATGGCGGCCGAGGACGTGCTCCACGATCTCGGTGCGATCTCGATGCTCGGCGCCGACTCGACGGGCATGGGCCGCGTCGGCGAGAGCGTGCGGCGCACCTTCCAGCTCGCGCACCTCATGAAGGAGCGGGCCGGCGAGGGCGCCGAGGTACGTGACGACAACGAGCGCATCCTCCGGTACCTCGCCAAGGTGACGATCAACCCGGCGATCGCCCACGGGATCGACGGGTACGTCGGGTCGCTCGAGCCCGGCAAGCGCGCGGACGTCGTGCTGTGGTGGCCGGGGTTCTTCGGGGTCAAGCCGGCCGTCGTGCTGAAGGACGGCTTCATGATCACGGCCGAGGCCGGGCAGGGGAACGGCTCGACGATCACGGTCGAGCCCATGCTGCTCCGTCCGTCGTTCGGAGCCTACGGGGATGCGCCGCACACGCTCGGGCACTTCTTCGTCTCCCAGGCGGCGATGGAGAACAGGACGCTGACGGGGACGCTGGGGCGAGAGGCTGCTGCCCGTCCGCGGCACGCGGAAGCTCGGGAAGCGCGACATGCTGCGCAACGACGCGCTCCCGGACGTGCGCGTCGACAGGGCGAGCTTCCGCGTCCACGTCGACGGCCGCGAGGCAACGGTGCCGCCCGCGACGAGCGTCCCGCTCTCGCGCCGCTACCTGCTGATCTGAGCGATGGCGGTCGCAGACCTGCCGGCGCTCCTGCAGCTGAGCGACTCCGCGCTTCCCATCGGCGGCTTCGCGCACTCGGAAGGCGCCGAGACGCTCGTGGCGGAGGGGCTGCTGGATGCCGACGGGGACGTCGGGCGCCTGCTGTCGGCGCACCGGCGGCTGACCGTCGTTCGCGGCGACTCGCGATTCGTGCGTCGCGCTCACCGGGCGACGGTCGAGGTCGCGCCTGACGAGCTGGCGGCCGCCGCCGAGGCCGAGCTCTCGTCGCGCGTGGCGGCGGAGCAGCGCAGCGCGCTGATCACGATCGGTGGCAGCCTCCTGCGCGCCGCCGAGAGGATCGCCCGGCCCGAGGAGCGCAGAAGGGTGGAGTGGGCAGCCGGCGTGCTCGGGGAGCTGACGCCGCGCGGCTCCGTGTTCGGTGGGATGGCCGCGTCGTTCGGCGTGGGGGAGGCAGCCGCTGCCCAGGCACACGCGTATTCGGTACTCGCGGGCATGGCGGCCGCGGTAGTCCGGCTCGGGCGCGTGGCACCGCTCGAGGCGCAGGCGGCGCTGCGGCAGGCGCTCGTCGAGCCCGCCCCTCCGGCGGCGAGCGGCGACAAGGCGGACGACGATTGGGGGCTGTTCTCGCCGCTGCTCGACATTGCGGCGATGCGTCACGAGCTGGTCGAGCCGCGTCTGTTCGCGTCGTGAGCTCGCGCGTCGCTGCCCGGCACGAGCCGGCAATTCGCGTTCGAGGCGACGGGAGCGTCGGGTCGGTCTCGGCGGGGAGCTTCGAATGGATCATCCACCGGCGTGCCGCGACGGTGGCTTTTCTCGCCACGCCGCTGATGGCGCTCGGCGACGGCGAGGAGCTCGACGTCAGCGTCCAGCTCGACGAGGGGGCCTCGCTGGCGCTGACCACGCAGGGCCCGACTGCGCTCCTCCAAACAGGCCGGGGCGGCGGTCCAGCGTTACGTGGTGCGGCTCGCGGAACGCTCCCACCTGACCCTTCTGCCCTGGGTGACGATTCCGTTCCCGGGCGCGCTCAGCCGGCTCGAGGTGGACGTCCGGCTCGCGCAGGGGGCGTCCTTCGCGGCCTGGGATGTGCTCGCCGTCGGCCGAGTCGGGCGTGGCGAGCGGTTCCGTTTCGAGGAGCTTCGGGCATCGTGGCGGATCGAAGGGCCGGCCGGCCCCATGCTCGACGATCGGCTGATCCTGCGCGGCTCCGATCAGGAGGCGGCCGAGACCCTCATGGCGGGACGCACGCACGTCGGATCCCTGTACCTTGCAGGCCTCGGGCAGGATGCCCTCGCAGTCGACGCGGTGCGCAAGAGCCTCGAGGGCGCGCTCGAGCTGGCCGGGGCGTCCCGGCCGGCGCCGCAACTGGTCGTCGCGCGTGCGCTCGATCGCTCGGCCGATCGACTCGAGCAGGCGTTCTGGCCTGCGGTCGCGGCCTGCCGCGCCGCGAGCGGGGCCCCGGCGCTCGCGCCGGAGGCCGTCGCCCGCCGCTTTTTTTAAGCGCTCATCCGTATCGCGACGTCGTACTTCGTCACCGACGTGCGCTGGCCCGGTGTGTCGCCGACCGGCATCGCGCTCAGCGTCGCATCGCCGCGCTTGTAGTTCTCCTCGTTCTCGAAGAAGACGACCACGAGCGACTTCTCGGCCGCTGCGTCGTGGAGGACGACCACCTCGGTGGCCGGGATGTCGTCCGGCGGCGGCCCGCCGCCCATCTCCTGCCGCATCCTCTCGATCTGATCCTGGCCGACTCCGTCGAAGGTCACTACCCGTGCGAGCGCCATGTCGAGCCTCCTGTTCGAATGTGCGCTACACCGTACGCCCTGCCCTGGTGGCGCGTCGAGTAGGTCGGGCACGAGCTACGGGACTTCCGGGCGGGCGTCAGCACGCTTCCCCTCGAAAGCCGGGTTGGCGAACGTGGAGCCCAACGACCGAACCGAGCAGGACGCCCAATCCCCAGGCGCAAATTCGTTTGCGGGTCGAGGGCTGCCAACCCGCACAGCGTAGGATGCGGCCGTGGAGCTTGACGGCAAGACCGCGCTCGTCACCGGCACGAGCCGCGGCATCGGGCCGCACATAGCGCGCGGGCTCGCCGGGCTCGGCGCGCGCGTCCTGTGCCACGCGCGGAGGGAGGATGACGCGCGCCCGATGGCCGCCGAGGTCGGGGGCGTTCCGATCACCGGCGACCTGGGCAGCATCGAGGGCGTCCAGCAGGTCGCCGATCAGGCGGCGGCCGCGACCGACGCGCTCCACGTTCTGGTGCACAACGCCGGCGTGCTCCACCGGGGGCGGATCGAGGAGGTCACCCCGGCCGATCTCGACGACACGATGGCGGTCAATCTCGCCGCGCCGCTCTTCCTGACCCAGGCCCTGCTGCCCAGGTTGCGCGCCGCTGGCGGTGCCCGGATCGTCGTCGTCTCCTCCCGCGCCGGCGCGCTCAGGGAGGGCATGTCGGGCGGCAACATGACCTACCGCATCTCGAAGGCCGCCGTCAATGCGTTCACCAACAACCTCGCCGCGGAGCTCGCCGCCGATGGAATCCTCGTAAACGCGATGCACCCCGGGTGGGTGGCCACGGACATGGGCGGCCGGAGCGCTCCGGTGAAACCGGAGGAAGGCGCACGAACGGCGCTCTTCCTGGCCACCCTGCCCGACGGCGGGCCCAGCGGGCGCTTCTGGCAGAACGAGCGCGAGATCGACTGGTGACCGGGGCACTCGACCGGCTCGTGTGCCATTGAGAGCGGGCCGCGCGCCGTGAGCCTGGTCGAGCAAGTCCTCGTGACGCCGGGCGAGCCGGCGCTGCTGGCCGAGCGCGACCCGGGCGACCGGCTGGGACTGGGCGGGAAGAGCGAGGCCGAGAGGCTCACGGCCGGGCTCGGTGACGAGTTGCGTGAGCTCCAGTCGCGCCTCTGGGCGGAGGACGCGGCGCTCGGTCCTGCTCGTGCTCCAGGGGCTCGACACGGCGGGGAAGGACAGCACGATCAGGCGCGTCTTCTCCGGCGTCAACCCGCTCGCCTGCCGTGTGGCCTCGTTCAAGGCGCCGTCCGAGGATGACCTCGACCACGACTATCTCTGGCGCGTGCATGCGGCATGCCCGGGACGCGGTGAGATCGGGATCTTCAACCGCTCGCATTACGAGGACGTCGGGGTCGCGCGCGTGAAGGAGCTTGTCAGCGAGGAAACCTGGCGCCGCCGCTACCGCCACATCCGGGAGTTCGAGCGGCTGCTGGCGGACGAAGGCACGACGATGGTGAAGGTGTTCCTCCACATCTCGACAGACGAGCAGCGCAAACGGCTGCAGGAGCGCCTCGACGATCCGTCCAAGACGTGGAAGTTCAAGCTCGGCGACCTAGAGGACCGCCGTCTGTGGGATGCGTTCATGGCGGCGTACGAGGACGCTCTGACGGAGACGTCCACGGAGTGGGCACCCTGGTACGTCGTCCCGGCCGACCGCAAGTGGGTCCGCGACGTCGCCGTCGCCACGCTTCTGGTCGAGACCCTCCGCCGGCTCGATCCGCACTACCCGCCGCCGCCCGAGGATCTCGCCGGCGTCGTCGTCGAGTAGACGCTCGATGGTAGAGACCTTCGTCCCGTTCCTGGCCGGCGAGGTCGCGCTCGTCACGGGCACGAGCCGCGGCATCGGACGGGCGATCGCCGTGGCACTCGCCCGGCTCGGCGCGGACATCGGTCTCGTGCAGCGTGAATCCACGGGGGACACGGCGGCCGAGATCGCCGAGCTGGGTCGCCGGACCCATCTCGCTGAGGCCGACCTCGGTGACCCCCGAGCGGCCGAGCAGGCGGTCGCGGAGGTGGCAGAGGCGCTCGGGCGGCTCGACGTGTGCGTCTGCAACGCCGGGGTCATCCACCGTGACGCTGCTCTCGACGTCTCGCTGGCCGACTTCGAGCGCGTTCTGGCCGTCAACGTCACGGGCGCGTTCGCGGTCTCCCGCGCGGCGGCGAGGCTCTTCGTCGAGCGCGGAATCGCCGGACGCATCGTCCACGTCGCGTCGGTCACGTCGTACCACGGCTCCGTCCGCGCTGCGGCGTACTCGACCAGCAAGGGCGCGGTCGCGCAGCTCACGAGATCCGAGGCCAACGAGTGGGGGCCGCTCGGGATCCGCGTCAATGCCGTGGCGCCGGGTTGGGTGCAGACGGAGATGACCGGCGCCCTGCGCGACGACGAGTCGCGGCTCGCGGAGATCACGGGCCGGATCCCGCTCGGCCGCTGGGCGACTCCCGAGGAGGTGGCGGAGGCGGTGTCCTTCCTCGTCTCACCGGCGGCTCGCTACGTCCACGGCCACCTGCTCGCTGTAGACGGCGGCTACCTCGGTCGCTGAAACTCCATGGTTCCCCCACGAACCCCCTCCTGGACGGATCACGCGTTTCTCGCGTGGTGACGCAGCCCGGCCAAGCCGGGCCGCGTCGAATAGGAAGGACTACGCTTCCGCGACCGACGACAAGGAGGAGAGACATGCCGCTCATCGAGGTAAAGCTCTACGACCGCCGGGTGACCCCCGAGGCCAGCGAGAAGATGATCAAGGAGCTCACCGACGGGCTCTGCCGGGCCGTCGGCGAGGAGGTCAGGGAGCACACCTGGGTCGTGGTCCAGGGCGTGCCGCCGACCAGCTGGGGGATTGCGGGCCAGGCGGGAAATTAGGCGTAGCCGGTCACGCAACGAGCCGGCGAAGCCGGCTCAGCCGTGACTGGGAGGCCCGCGCCAGCGGGCCGGTGTCACGTGGCTGAGCCCTCGAGCTCCAACGCGAGGTCGAGCGGAGGCGCGTCGCGCTCGACCGCCTCCGTCTCGCTCGCGTGCATGAGCGCGGTGCGAACGATCAGCTTGGCGCGGGCGTAATTGTCGATCTCGGTCGGCACCGGGCTTGCCGGCCGGCCGAGCGCGTAGGCGGCCGCGTTGGCGCCGATCGCCCTGTAGGACTCGAGGGTCAGCAGCGGCGCCATCCCGAACAGCTCGAGGTTGTCGAGGGGCTGGAGGTCGGCTCGGTGGATGACAGCGGTGCCTTTCGACTGCAGGCCGACCGCCACGTGGGAGCCCGACAACCGCGCGCCGTCGTGGCCGATGAACGCGACGTCGGAGGTACGCCGGACGCGGACGATTCGAGGTCGCCCGCCGGCGCCGCGCACGCCGTCCGCGAGCGCAGCGATCACCGCCTCGTGCGGCAGGCCGCCGATCGTCTCCCGGATGCCGGCCAGGAACGCGGGCCCCACCGCGAGCACCACCTCGTCGGCCGGCCCGCCGGGCTGCGCCTCGCCGAGGGCGACGAGCCGGGGGCCCTGACCGTCCTCGACCGCAAACACGGCCGAGTCGAGCTCGCCCGGCACGCGCTGCAGCAGCTTCCAGCGCTCGCCCTCGAGCCGGTAGCCGGTGCCCGGGCCGCCGTACTCGTTGGGATTGTTGACGGCGGAGTCGACCTCGAAGGAGGGGCCGACGATCGCCGAGGTCTGGAGGTAGTCGGCGCCGACGCGCAGCCGTTGCATTCCGAGCACCGCCTCGGCCGCATCTGCGTAGCCGGCCCGGTCGAGCGCGAGCGCCACGTCGAGGCCGGAGATTCGCTCGTCGAGCACGCGGTCGCCCGCGAGGACGTCGGCGGCGCGGTCGCGGTCGGGCAGGTCGCGGCTGTCGTACCCCGTCGTCGCGAGCGCCACTTCCTCGTCGGTGATCGCCGGAAAGCCCAGCTCCGCGAAGACGGCCTGGATAGCCCGGGCGGCGCGCTCGCGAATCCGCAGCGCCTCCTCCTCGGCGAGCGGCTCGATGCCCCCGTCCACCTGCCAGTCGCGCTGGAGGGTGAGCCAGTCGTCGATATCGTCGGCGTCGTAGTTGCCGCCGCCGAACATGTTGTCGTAGCGCGGCATGACGCTGTATCCCGAGGTGACGAAGTCGGTTCCGGGCAGGAACTGCCCCATCAGCTTGGCGGTCTTGCGGATCTCCGAATGTGACGAGATCGCGTCGTTGCCCGAGGCGACCTCGAGATCGAGCCAGGCGGCCAGGAGGTTCTCAGCCAGGATCTCGCGGGTTCCGGCGGGCACGGCCATGGCGAGCGCGACCGTGCTGATGCCTCCGTTCTGGACGCCCTGTGATCCCGCAGCGCGGATCGCGCACAGGCACCGCGCCTCGAGGTAGAGCATCGAGCACCCCTCTGCGTGGCCCATGAGCGCCTCCGCCCCCGCACCCGAGGTGAAGCGCACCTTGATCCCGCGGGAGGCATAGGCCGAGGCGAGGAACGCCTTCGACCAGGGGGTGTCGTCGCCGTCCACGAAGCAGCGCTCGGTTCCGTAGACGGAGAGCGTCTCCGAATAGGTCGTCAGGCCCTGGATCCCGAGCTGCAGGTTGCGGCGCTCCTCGACCGAGCACTGGGTGATCACGCCGGGCCGGCCCATCTGCGAGCCGACCAGTATCGCCACCGCGTTCAGCGGCGCATACCGGGCGACGCCGACCGTCGTCTCGACTTCCGCGAAGCCTCGCGCGGCCGCCTCCGCCGCGTCTGCAGCCAGGAGCGCCGGGTTCTCCTTGCGATTGGTGACGTGAGCCTGGTTGGCGGGCCGTCGCCGGGCCCGCAGCTTCTTGAGCGCGAACATCATCTCGACCGGGTCGAGCAGGGCGGCGACCCGCGCCAGACGGGCGGGCGTCAGGCCGCGCGAGAGTCGCACCAGCTCGGACCGCGGCAGCTCGACGTCGACGAGGCGTCGCGCCAGCTCGAGCTCGGGGAGGGCCATCGCCTCGGCCGCCACCTCGAGATCGAGCCCGTGCGCGGCGATGAACCGGTCGATGACGTCGAACTCGGCGGCCGCCCGCCCGTCCAGCTCGACGACCCGGCCGTCCTCGACGACGAGCGTCGGCTCCGGGTCCGCCGGGCCGGCGAGCGCCACCAGGCCGAGCGGGGGCGCCGGCGAGACGAGGGTCTCCTTGTGGACGTCCCTTCCGGCCCGCGACGCTGCGCGGCGCGACTCGCTCACGACGCGTCCCGCGCGAAAAGCCCGCGCGCCTCGTAGGCCTCATGCGCCTCGCGGACGAAGGCCGCGACCCGCGGTGCCCCGAGCTCGGATTCGAGCCGCTGCGCCCACGCCTCCAGCTCGTCCGGCTTGGAGCGGCCGGGCCGCAGCGCGGTGTAGATCTCCAGGATTGCGTCGTCGGGCACCCCGGCGAGCTCGGCCGCACGCTCGAGGTTCTCCGCGAGCTGCGTCCGACCGGCGGCCCGTGCGATCGCTCCCTGGCGGCGAAGCGTCTCCGGCGTCGCCCGGACGTCGTCGGAGGAGATCGCCCCTGCGCGCAGCGCGTCCAGGGTGAGCTCCGAGAGAGCGAGGCCCGACGGCGTGCGGACGAGGTCCGGCCGGCGCGTGCCGAGCGGGTACTCGGAGCGCGGGTCGCCGTCGACCATGTCGCTCAGGAGCCTACAGGCAGGAGCTCGCGCAGCACTCGCAGGGCGTTGCCGCCGACGATCCGGGCAACGTCCTCCTCCGAGTAGCCTCGCGAGAGCAGGCCGGTCGTGAAGACAGAAAGCGTCTCGACGTGCTGGAGCCCGACGGGGCCGAGGTGGTCCTGGTCATCCGGGCCGAGCATCAGATCGGGAGCGAACGCGACGTAGTCGGGGCCGACCGCGAGCTGCTCCGCTCCCACGAGCGCTGCGATGTGGTCGACGTGGTCGAGCAACGTGTCGAGGCTCGGGTCGTGCTCGTCGATGAAGTCCCCGATGAAGCAGACGCCGACGTAGCCTCCCGTCGCGGCGATCGCCTCGATCTGGGCATCGGTCAGGTTGCGAGGGTGGTCGCAGAGCGCCTTCGCATTCGCGTGCGAGCAGACGACGGGGCGGTGCGCCATTCCCATGAGGTCCCAGAACGCCGGCTCGGAGAGGTGGGCCACGTCGATCACGACCCCGAGCGCCTCGAGCTCGCGAATGAGCGGCTGCGCCGTCGACGTCAGGCGTCGAGGGCTCGCGACTCCGACGCCGTCGGCGAGGTCGTTGGGGCCGTTCCAGGTCAGCTGGACCGAGCGCAGGCCCAGCTCGTAGAAGGCGTGCAGCGCAGGAACCGCACCGCTGAGGCCGTCCGCGAGCACGGGCCGGAGGCCTTCGAAGTGGAGGAGAAGCCCGACCTGGCCTCGCTCGAGGATCTCGTCCAGATCCCGCGCCGACAGGACGATGCGGAGCTCCTCCGAGGAATCCACCTCGGCGCGGGCGTCTTCGATGAGGAGGCGCGCGCACGCAGACGGTCCATCGGCGCAGTCGTAGGCGTTCGGCACATCGCCTCCCACCGCCAGCACCTGGAGGTCGACGCCGCCTGCCCGCAGGCGTCCGAGGTAGTCGCCGGCGAGCGGCGATGCCTCTCCCGCCGCCCGGCGCCGGCGCACGTCGAGCGCGATGTCCGTGTGGCACTCGACCACGGGATGCGAGCGGTGCAGAGCCTCAGCCTGGGCGAGCAGCGCCGGATCGAGCTCGGGTGGTGTGCTCTCGCTCACGTCCGGTACTCGTCCGGATGGTGACGGCCGTGGTAGGAGACGAGCGTCGTCAGGAGCCCGACGAGGGCGACGCCGGGACCGACAGCCGTCGCGAGCAGTTGCTCGCGCGTCAGGCCCGCGTCCAGCACGAGCGCGCCGACGGCGACCCAGACGCCCGCGGCGATGGCCGGCAGCAGCAGGACGATCACCTGCCAGTCGTGCCACGGGCGTCCGCGCCTGCGCCAGAGCACGTAGTCGGCGAGAGCGCACCCGAGCGCGACCCCACCCGGGATCGGGCCGAGGACGGCGCGGTGCAAGGTCGAGGCATCTCCCCAGACGTACGGTGCCACGGCAACCCAGGTCGCGACGGCGAGCACGGGCGGCGTCAGGAAGGAGGGGAGCACGGATGTCCCCGGCGGATGCCGCACGCGCTCGAGGGTCACGCTCGGATTCTGACCGCGTGGGGCAAGCGGCGCGGAGCGCCGCGCGCAGCGACCGCGGCCGGAGGCCGCCAGGTCGCGAAGCGTTTCCGAGCCCGGGAGGGCTCGGTAAGGAGCCTGCCGCCCGGCTAATCGGGCGTCCCGCCGGACTCCGCAGGCGGCTCTTCCTGCGGCGGACCGCCTCCGGAGGCCCGCGCTGTCCGTGCTCCCCTCGGACGGAGTGCCGCCGCCACTGTCCTGAGGGGTCGGCGCGGGGGGCTCCGGACCGTACTCGATGATCGTGTTCTCCGGGTCGTAGCGCACGGTGTAGTTCTCGTCCTTGATCAGCTTCTTGCCGCGATAGACCCTGCGCGTGTAGTCGACGCGTGAATCCGGAGACGCCGCCGCCCTGGACGACCGTCTCGCTACCGGGCGGCAGCGACGGGTTGAGCTCGCGCTGGGTCGTGGCCGCGACGTAGTTGTACGGCTCGCTGGTCTCGGTCTCGACGCGGCGCCGGAGCTTCGAGGAGTAGAAGCGGACCGTGATCGAGGTGTCGAGCGCGGTCACCTTCACCAGGATTCCGACAGGCCAGTCGTTGCGGAAGATGAGCTCGGGGCCTCCCCACGAGACCGTCGCCTCGCGGCCCATGGGGTACCGCGAGATGTAGAAGGAGTGCGGCGTGTGCTCGATCAGCTCGAGCCCGGCGAAGAACGCCGCGTTGTAGAAGGTGGTCGCCACCTGGCTGACGCCGCCCCCGATCGCATCCTCGAGCCGGCCGCCTGCGGCGATCATCGGCGCGGAGACGAACCCGCGCTCGGACGTCCGTGGGCCGAGCGCCTCGTTGAGCGAGAACCGCTCACCCGGGCCGGATGACGTAGCCGTCGAGGATCTGCGCGGCCAGCTGGATGTTGGTGACGCGACTCGCACAGCACGGATAGGGGGTCGTGAACTCCGAGACGAGCTGCCGGATTCGGAGCTTCTGAGCTCCGACCGTCGTCAGCTCCGGCTTCGCGTTGTTGAAGAGCGCGCGCAACTGCGGAGCGGTGGGGTCGGCGGTCACCGCCGCGGCAATGCGGCCCACCGCGAGCATGAGGCCCCGATGCGCCGGGACGACGGTGACACCGTTTTCGCCGACGTTGAACGTTGCGTCCTGGGGGACGCGCTCGAACTTGCCGAAGGTGCCGCGAAGCGGGCCCTCGAGCGTCTCCGGGTCGAGCGAGACCTGGATCGCGCCGGCCTTCGGCCTGAACCGGAGGGCGTCGCCGACCACCCCCGCCGGCAGCTCGTAGCGCGTCTTGCGGAAGAAGATCGTGGGCGTACCGGCCAGCAGTGTCTCCGCGGCCGCCTGCGCCTCGGCTGCGGCCTCGTCGCCGATCCGCGGCTGCACGTCCTGCATCGTCAGCTGGACGTGGTCGGGCAGCGTCGAGAGCGCGGCGGCGGCCGCCTCGAGATCGAGCTGTGAGCCCGCGCGGGCAGGCCTCGTCACGACCTCGCCGTCGACAAAGGCAACCCTGGCCGGAACAGGGGGCTGTTCGATCCGCTTGGCGAGACGCTTCAGCACGACGTCGAGCCGCTCCGGATCGACCGTGAAGGACAGGTCGAAGGTGATCGGATCTGCGAAGCCGAGACGCGCCTTGAGCCGGCTGACGCGGTCGCGACTGTCCTCGGCGCGGGCCAGCACGGCCGCGATGTCGGCCTGCGCGCCGAGCTCTTCGCCCGAGCTTTGCAGACGGCCTCCCTCGAAGCCGAGCGCGACCGGCTCGGCCGCGAGCTGCGCCGCCCTGCCCTCGACGGCAGAGCGGGCATCGGCGAGGCTCATGCCGCCAACATCCACCCCCGCGATCTCGATGCCGGGCGGGATGTGGCCGCTCTCGTCCCGCGCGAGCCAGGCTGCGCTGCCCACGAGGGCGCCGACGAGAATCGCCAGAGCCAGTGCGACGGATCGCCAGTGACGACGTTTGGTCCGAACCCGATAGGTCGTGTAGGTGCGTTCGGCCACGGACACAGGGTACGCAAGGGACGCGCCAGCACCGCGCGCAGCGGCCGCGCGCGGACGCTGTCGCGCCGCTAACCCGCGGGTCGCCGGCGACGCGCTTGATCTCGTCGAGCGACGTGTGCCCGAGGAGGCAGAGGCGCAGACCGTCCTGGTGCAGCGTCCGCATGCCGCCGGCCACTGCAGCCTGGTACAGCTCCTCGGCAGTGCCACTCTCGAGCAGGCGGCGTGTCTCCGAAGTGATGAGCAGCGCCTCGAACATCGCGACCCGGCCGCGATACCCGCCGGCGCAGGCACTGCAGCCGGCGGCACGATAGAGCGTCACCGAGCCGCCCACGGGGAGGTCGGCCTCGCGGGCCCCCGCCTCGAGCAGCTCCTCGACGTCCATGTCGTACGGCTCGCGGCAACCGGGGCAGAGCTTGCGGGCGAGCCGCTGCGCGACGAGGCAGTTCGTCGCGGCGGCCAGAAGCTCGCGGCTGACACCCATCTCGGTGAGCCGGGAGACGGCGCTGCCGACGTCTTCGGCCTTCATCGCAGCGAGCAGGAACTGTCCGGTCACGGCAGCGTCGAAGGCCGTCCATGCTGTCTCCGGGTCGGCGAGGTCACCGACGAGCACGACGTCGGGATCGGAAGCGAGAATCGTGCGCAGGCCCTCCGCGAAGCCGAGCCCGCCCTCGCGATCGACCTGGATCTGGCCGACGCCCGGCAGCGGAACGGCGATGGGATCCTCGATCGTCATCAGGCAACGGCTGCGCGCGTCGAGCTCACGAAGAGCTGCGTAGAGCGTGGTCGTGGCGCCGCCTTCACGGGGCCCGGCCACGATGACGGCGCCGTACGGGCGGGCGATGGCGCGCTGCAGCTGCTCGGCGGCATCCGGCGCCAGCCCGAGCTGCTCGAGCGTCAGCTCCCGCGCCGCCCGCGCGAAGCGCAGGACGACTCGGCTGCCGTGGGGGGTCGGCGCGATCGTCACGCGCGCGTCGATCTCGTCGGTGTCGAGCGTGAACGTGACCTGCTGTTCTTGCGGGCGCCGGCCGACGACGTTCAGTCCCCCGATCCGCTCGAGCCGATCGAGGAGGGCTTCCGCGAGGGGAGTCGGAGCCGAGAAGAGCTCTTGCATGACCCCGTCCACGCGGGCGCGAACGACGAGCCGGTCCGCCTGGGGCTCGAAATGGAGATCTGAGGCGCCCTCCTCGACGGCGAGCCGCAGCAGCCCGTCGACGAGCTCGTCGGCATTCGGCTCGGCGGAGAGCTCGATGTCCTCAGCTGCCGTCTCGACTGCAGGCTCATCAGCCGTGCTCTCGTCGACCGTGGCGAGTGTCTCCACCTCGGCGGACGGCTCTTCGACGGCGACAGGCTCCGGCTCTTCGACTTCTTCCGGCTCGGGCTCTTCGACGGCCGCCGCCGGCTCGGCCCATTCGAATACGACGGGCTCCGGCTCTTCGGCGACCGGTGTCTCGAGCTCCTCGAGCGCTGGAGGCTCGGCCCACGTGAGCTCCACGGCGTCCGGTTCTTCGGCGACCGGTGTCTCGGGCTCCACGTCAGCCACGGGCTCGACCCACTCGACAGGCGCGGGCTCCGGCTCGTCGACGACTGCGGCCTGCAGCTCCTCGACGACCGTAGGCTCGGGCTCGTCGGCGTCCGTTGCGGCCTCGGCATGGGCCGCGAAGAATGTCTCGTCCGCAGGCTCCGCCGGCGCTTCCTGCGTGAGCTCGTCGGCCGCGGCTGCCTCGGCCGGCTCGGTCTCGTCCTCGGTTTCCTCGTCGCCGGCTGCGGGAGCGATCGTAACGGCGTCGAGCCAGCTCCACGGTGGAGGGTCGGGGATGGTCTCGGTCGCGGCCGGCTCGGAATCATCGGGTGCAGGCGGTGCCGGCTCCTCTGCGGGGTCGGTCTCGGGCACGGCTGCCCAGCCGTCCCACGGAGTCTCGTCGACCTCGGTGGAGGCATCGGCGGACGGTGGCTCAGTGTCTGCGATCGACGGCCCGATCCAGCTCGGGAGCTCCGGCGCGGCCGGCTTCTCCTGCGGGGCGGGCTCGACCGTGTCGACGATGCGAAGCGTCGGGAAGAGCGCGTCGGCGCTCGAGTCCTCGGGGTCGGTCTCGGCCGGCGTGTCGTCGGCCGCCTCGGCCACGGTCTCGTCCTCGGTCGAGGAGGGACCGGGAGCTGTCGGCTCGTCGTCGCCGAGCGCCTGCGGCTGCCTCGTGTCCTCGTCCAGCTCGAGGCGCTCGACCGCAGCTGCGATCGCCGACTCAGTGGCGAGCCCGAGGACGACGCGGAATCCGATCGCCCGTTCGAGATCGTCGACGCCGAACGCCGTCGGGTCGGCGATCGCGACGAGAACGGTGTCGTTGTCGAGGAAGCGCACCGGCACGGCCCAGAAGTAACGGGCGAGGGCGCAGGAGAGCAGCATCTTTGCCCGCTCGTCCGGCGGGCTCGCGTCGAGGTCGACGTACACGACCGCGAACTGCTCCGCCAGAAGGCGGCTCAGCGCGACCTCGGTGATCCAGCCGTTCCGCAGCAGGATCTCCCCGAGTCGCTCCTCGGTCGCTTCCTTCTCGATCAGAGCCTCGGTGAGCTGGCCGGCCGTGATCAGGTTGTCACGCAGCAGCAGCGTCCCGAGCAGCGGGCGGCGTAGCTCGAACGGCGCGATGTTCGTCGGCGTCTCGGCGTCCTCGGACGTCTCGGCGGCGGGCTCGTCGGCGGCGGCTTCCGGCTGAACGGTCGGAGCGGGCTGATCGAACCACTCGATTGCCGAGTACGCCTCGGGCTCGCCGGTCAGCGGCGCCGTGACCGTCGACTCCGGCTCGGCGCTCTCGTTCTCCGCGCCCGTCGGGTGAATCCGGTCGATCGCGCGGTCGATCGCAGATGCCGGCGCGACCGCCAGCTCGACGGGCAGGTCGAGCTCCGCCGTCAGAACCTCGAGCGCCTCACCGGTCGGGTCGGCGACGGCAACGACGGCCGCGCCGTGAGAGACCTCGACCGGAACTGCGCGCACGCGCCGCGCGACGTCGATCGACAGAAGCCGGCCGGTAGTCGGGTCGGGGGCGATCGCGTCGAGGTCGACGAAGTCGATCGCGAACTGCTCGGCGAGCGTGCGGGCGAGATCCTCGTCGGAGACCCACCCGCGCTGCACGACGATCTCTCCGATTCTGACTCCGGATTGCTCTCGCTCCTCGAGCGCCTCGGCAAGCTGCTCGGCGGTGAGCAGGCCGTTCCGCAGGAGAAGGGCTCCGAGTCGGAGGCGAGGGTGCTTGAACGCGGCAGCGGCTTCCATCCGCACCCTGTATCGGCCGAAAGGGGGATTGACTTGACACGCAATGCGCCCTACGACGAAGCAGGCTGGGGAAGCGGTCACGCAACGAGCCGGCGCAGCCGGCTCAGCCGTGACAGGGTAGGCCCGCGCCAGCGGGCCGGTCACGCAACGAGCCGGCGCAGCCGGCTCAGCCGTGCAGGGGAGGCCCGCGCCAGCGGGCCGGTCACGCACGAACGGCCTCGACTCCCGCTAGTTCGCGTCGATGTGGTGCGAGGCGTCAGTGAACTCGTGGAACTCGCCCGTGACCAGATAGTTCGTCTGCTCGCCGATGTCGACCGTGTTATCGCCGATTCGCTCGAGGCAGCGCGAGACGACGATCATCCGCATGCCCCACTCCTGCGCGGACGGGTCGCCGTGGATTGCCATGACCTGCTCGATGACGCGCCGGTTGGTGCGGTCGATCAGATCGTCGAGCTCGGCGAGCGTCCGGGCCCGCTCCGCGTCCCGGGCGGCGAAGGAGTCGAGTGCCACGTGGGTCATCTCCTCCGCCCGGGCGCCCATCTCCTCGAGCCCTTCCACGAGGCGCGGCGATTGGTGCAGCTGCGCGCTGAGCTTCGTGAGCTTCGCGATCGTGACGCACTGGTCACCCATTCGCTCCAGGTGGATGTTGACGTGGAGGATCGCGAGGACGAGTCGGAGCTCCGACGCGACGGGCGTCTGGCGCGCCAGGATCTGCTCGATCTTCCTCTCGTTGTCGTGGTAGCGCTGGTCGATCTCGTCGTCGAACGCGATCACCTCGTCGCAGAGCTCGACGTCCTGATGCTGGAGCGCGTTCGTGGCGCCGCGGATGGCGCGCGACCACGAGGCTTCCCTCCTCCTGGAGCGCGGCCTCGAGCTCGTCGAGCTCCTGGTGGAACTCTGTCCTCATCACATCGCCCATCTACCCGAACCGTCCCGTGATGTAATCCTCGGTTCGCTTGTCGGACGGGTTCGTGAAGATCTTCGTCGTCTCGTCGTACTCGACGAGGACTCCGGTCCGTTGCTTGCCCTCGTCCGTCAGCTCGACGCTGAAGAACGCCGTCTTGTCGGCCACGCGTGCGGCTTGCTGCATGTTGTGGGTCACGATGATGATCGTGAACTCTCGCTTCAGGCCGGCCATCAGATCCTCGATCGCCGCCGTCGAGATCGGGTCGAGGGCCGAGCACGGCTCGTCCATCAGGATCACGTCGGGGTCGACCGCGATGCAGCGCGCGATGCAGAGCCTCTGCTGCTGTCCGCCCGAGAGGCCGTACGCATTGTCCTTCAGCCGGTCCTTGACCTCGTCCCAGAGCGCCGCGTGCAGCAAGGCGCGCTCGACTCGCCCGTCGAGGTCGTCCTTCAGGCCGAGCACGCGGGGGCCGAACGCGATGTTGTCGTAGATCGACTTCGGGAACGGGTTCGGCTTCTGGAAGACCATGCCGATCCGCTTGCGTGCCTCGACGGGATCGACGTCGGGGCCGTACAGGTCCTGGCCGTGGTAGAGGATCTTCCCCTCGATCCGTGCGCTCGAGGATGAGGTCGTTCATCCGGTCGAAGCAGCGGATGAAGGTGCTCTTGCCGCAGCCGGAAGGGCCGATGAACGCGGTCACCTGGTGCTCGCGGACGTCCATCGTCACGCCCTTGAGCGCGTGGGCCTTGCCGTAGTAGACGTTGACGTCGTCGCAGTCGAAGACGACGGCGCCGCCTTGCGGGTCGCTGCGACCGGCGCTTTGAGGCGGTCAACCTGCAGGTCCCGGATCATACGGGTCTCTGTCTCCGCTCTCGGTCATTGGATCACCATCTCTGCTGGTAGCGGTTGCGCATCCAGATCGCGATCGCGTTCAGGCCGAGGAGCATAACGAGGAGGACGATGATCGCCGCAGCCGCGAGCGCCTTGAACTCGTCCTGCGGGCGGGCGATCCACTGGTAGATCTGGATCGGCAGCGCCGTGAAGGAGCCGAGCAGCGTCGGGTTGAAGCTCACGAAGGCGACGGCGCCGACGAGCAGAAGCGGCGCCGTCTCGCCGATCGCGCGCGAGAGCGCGAGGATCGTGCCGGTGGCGATGCCGGGGATCGACGCCGGCAGCACCTGCTTCGACACGACCTGCCACTTCGTGGCGCCGAGCGCGAAGGCGCCCTGGCGGATCGAGTCGGGCACCGCCCGGATCGCCTCTCGCGACGCCACGATCACCGTCGGCAGGACGAGCAGCGTCAGGATGAGCGCGCCGGCGAGCAGGACGCGCCCGAGGCCGATGCCGCGGACGAGGAACGCGAGGCCGAGGATGCCGTAGACGATCGACGGCACGCCCGCGAGGTTCTGGATGTTGAGCTCGAGGAAGCGGTTGTACCAGCGGTCCTTGCGCGCGTACTCCTCGAGGTAGACCGCGGTGCCGACGCCGATCGGGCACGGTGAACGCGATCAGCAGCGCGCCGAGGTAGAGCGATGCCAGGATCGCCGGCCGGGCGCCCGCCTTCGCGGGATCGATCGAGGGGCCCGCCGAGAGAAGCGTGCCAGCTCGAGGCTCGGGATCCCGTCGATCGAGCACGCTCGACGAGGAGCGCGGCGAGCATCGTGAAGCCGATCGCCGAGCGAGAAGAGCAGGTAGAACAGGAAGAGGCGTCCGACGAAGCGGTCCGTGTCGCGGCCCTTGCCGATCGCCGCGACGGCGGCTGCTGTCGCCTCGGCGCTCATTCGTAGACCTCCCGGTACTTGCGCACGAGACGGATGGCGAAGATGTTCATGACGAGCGTCAGCACGAACAGCGTCAGGCCCACCGCGAAGATCGTCTTGTACTCGATCGAGCCGGTCGGCACGTCACCGAGGCCGGTCGCGCCGACGAACGCCGTCATCGTCTGCACCGCCTCCGTGCGGGTTGAACGAGAGGTTCGGCTGCCCGCCGGCGGCGAGGTAGACGATCATCGTCTCGCCGATCGCGCGCGAGATCCCGAGCACGAAGCTCGCGACGATGCCCGAGATCGCCGCCGGGACCACGATCCGCGTCGCCACCTTGTACTTCGGCGCGCCGAGCGCGTAGGCGCCGGCGCGCAGGTCGTGCGGCACGGCGCGACATCGCGTCCTCGGAGATGGAGGCGACGGTCGGAATGAGCAGCACGCCGACCACGAGGCCCGCGCTCAGCGCGCTGAACGTGCCGACGTCGATGCCGATGTCCTGGAGCAGCGGCGTCATGAAGAGGAGGGCGAAGTAGCCGAAGACGACCGTCGGAATCCCGGCCAGCACCTCGAGCGCGGGCTTGAGCCACTTGCGGACGCTCGGCTCGCGCGTACTCGGAGAGGTAGATCGCGGCGCCGAGCCCGAACGGGATCATGACGAGCGTCGCCCAGATCGTCACGGAGATCGTTCCGGCGATGAGCGGCAGAACGCCGAAATCGGGAGGCTCGAAGAGCGGCGCCCAGCGGTGCCCGTGATGAAGTCGATGAAGTTGATCTCGCGGAAGAACTCGATTGCGGGCTGGAGCAGCGCGATGACGATGCCGATCGTCGTCGCAACCGAGACGAACGCGCAGGCGACGAGCGCGACCTTGATCGCGTCCTCGCCGAGGCGCCGCTTGCGGGCGCCCAGCCGGGGAACCGGCTGGGCGCCCGCATCGGTGATGCCTTGCGTCGCCACGATCTCCTGCGATCAGCCGCCGTCGCTGCGGCGAGCGCGTCCTTCGCGGTCGGCGAGATCGCTCGTCGTGCGGCTGGATGAACAGCGCCGCCTCGGTGATCGCGGCGTTGTTGTCGAGGATGTACTGCGCGAACGCGGCGACCTCGGGCCGCGCGAGCGACTCCTTCTTCACGTAGATGAAGAGCGGCCGCGAGAGCGGCGTGTAGGTGCCGTCCTGGGCCGTCTCCGGGCTGGGTGCGACGCAACCCGAGCCGCCGTCGATCTCGACCGCGTTCAGCGTGTCCTGGTTCTGCTCGTAGTAGGTGTAGCCGAAGTAGCCGAGCCCACCCGGCGCGCCGGCGACCGCCTGGACGATGACGTTGTCGTCCTCGGAGGCGTTGTAGTCGGCGCGGCTCGCGCCCTCCTCGCCGTTGATCGACGTCCGTGAAGTAGTCGAACGTGCCGGAGTCCGTGCCGGGGCCGGAGAGCTCGAGCTCCTCGTCGGGGAAGCTCGGGTCGATCTGGTTCCAGTTCGTCGATCTTGCCCTCGGCCTCGGGCGCCCACATCGTGTGGAGCTGGTCGACCGTCAGGCACGTGGCGAAGTCGTTCTCCTTGTTGGTGACGACGGTGAGCGCGTCGACCGCGACCTGGAGCTCGACGTACTCGACGCCGTTCTCCGCGCACAGCGGGCGCCTCGGTCGGCTCGTCCTCCTTGATCGGCCGCGAGGCGTTCGAGATGTCGGTCTCGCCGCGCAGAAGCGCTCGAAGCCGCCGCCGGTCCCCGAGACGCCGACCGTGACCTTGACGTCCGGGTTCTCCTGCTGGAAGGTCTCCGCCGCGGCCTGGACGAGCGGACCGACGGTCGAGGAGCCGTCTACCTCGATGGAGCCCGAGACCGCCTCGGTCGTCTCCGCGGGAGGCTCCGACTCCGCGGGAGCGGCTCCGCCGGCGGCTCGGCGGGCGGCTCGGCCGGCGCCGGCTCGGCGGGCTCGGCCGGGCGGCCGGCTCCGCTCGCCTCGTCGCCGCCGCCGCAGCCGGCCGCAGCAACGGCGAGGAGGGCCGCCAGGACCGCAAAGAGGGCAAACCCATACCTTCGACGGGATCTCATGCGTCTCCTTCCTTGCTCTCCGTGGACTTCCGTACCGCGGCCGATTCTCCCGAGCGCCGTCTGGGCGAGTGGTCGTACGAGTGGTGAAGATCTTGTGAAGAGGTTGTGAAGCGCTCAGCGCCTCACGGAGCCGGGAGCCGACAGCGGATCGTGAGGCCCTCGCCGCGGGCGCCGACGGCCTCGATCGTACCGCCCGCGGCCGTCACGACATGCTTGACGATCGCGAGCCCGAGGCCGGTTCCACGAGAGGCCCGCGCGCGGTCCGTGCGGTAGAAGCGCTCGAAAAGGCGCAGAAGATCGTGCTCGGCCACTCCGCTTCCGTTGTCCTCCGCGGTGAGCACGACATCGTCGCCCTCGCGCGCCACCGAGAGCCGGAACGTCGCTCCCGGGCCGGCATAGCGGATCGCGTTCTGCATGAGGTTGCCGGCGACGACTCTCAGCATCCGCGGCCGGAGCGGCACCTCGATCCGCTCGTCCCCCGCCACCTCGACCTGCACGCCCGCCCGCATCGCCCGATCGACGTTCTCGTCGGCGACCTCGCGGAGGATCGGCAGCGCCGGCGTGTAGCCGAGCGTGACGACCTCGCGGCCGGTCTCGAGCTCGGAGAGGAAGAGGACGTCGTCGATGAGCTCGCGGATCTGCTCCACCTCGGCTCGAGCCTGCTCGACGAGCTCCTCGGCGTCGAAACCGGGGAGCGTCACCGTCTCGAGCAGCGCGAGGATGCGGGCGAGCGGCGTCCGCAGCTCGTGCGAGACGGCGGCGGTGAAGCCGGCCCGGAGCTCTTCGTACGCGGCGAGCTCGCCCGGCTCGGTCAGGTAGAGGAGCGTCTCCTCGCGCCCGTCGACCTCGTAGGACACGCTGAAGGGCACGCGCCGGCTCTCGGGACGGAGCAGCTCGTCCGGCAGCGAGCTCCCCTCCTCGATCTCCCCGACCGCCTCACGGGCTCTGCGGCTCGCAGCGACAACCCGCCGCTCGTGGTCGAGCACCACCACGATCTCACGGCTCTCCTCGACCAGCTGGCGGCCGCGCTCGGCGGCAAGCCAGAGCGCCTCGCCGGGCTCGCCGGGCGGCGGCTTCATACTGTTGAGGATATGCCGAAGGTGTTGATCGTTGAGGATGATGAGGTGATCGCGCAGGGGATGGCGCGGCATTTGCAGGCGGCGGGGTTTGATCCGTTGTGGGTGGGGAAGGGCGAGGCGGGGTTGGCGCGGTTGCGGTTTGAGCGTCCGGATGTGTGTGTGTTGGATTTGATGTTGCCTGGGGTTGATGGTTGGAAGTTGATTGAGTTGGCGCGTTCGGAGGGGATTGGGACGCCGATTGTGGTGGTGTCGGCGCGGGGGACGGAGCATGATCGGGTGCATGCGTTGGAGATTGGTGCGGATGATTATTTGGTGAAGCCGTTTTCGATGAAGGAGTTGGTGGCTCGGGTGCGGGCTGCGGCGCGGCGGGGGGTGCGGGCGCAGGATGAGCATCGGGGTGAGCCGATCGAGATTGCGGAGTTGGTGGTGGATCCGCGGAATGTGCAGGCGTATGTGGGTGGGGTGAATTGCGAGTTGACGCCGACGGAGTTTCGGTTGTTGTATGCGTTGGCGTTGGAGCAGGGTCGGGTCGTGACCCGCGACGAGCTCCTCCAGCGCGTGTGGGGACGCAGGGCGAGCCACCGAGACCGCACCGTGGACGTCTTCGTCCGCCGCCTGCGCAACAAGGTCGACGCCCGCTCCGAGCGGCATGCCTTCCTGCACACGCGCTACGGCGTCGGGTACAAGCTCGAAGCCGCGTCACGCAACGAGGCCGCAAGCGGCGCGTGAGCGCCGCGCGCAGCGGCCGCGGGCCGGAGGCCCGCCAGGCCGCGAAGCTTCTCCGAGCCCGTCAGGGCTCGGTACCAGCCCGCTCAGCCGTGACGCCGCCGGAGGACGTCGGCGACCCCGCACGAAGACGGGGCCGCCGACGGGGGATTTGGAGAGGGTCCTCCGGGGAGTTGGGGGACTGCTGCGATCTTTCAGGCTCGACGAGGCCCCGTGGGCATCCGACGCGTGAAGGGGACGTGACAAGGAGGTGACGGCGCGGCTTTGCGGTTCATTGCGTGAGGGCCGCGCGCGGCCTGGCGAGCCTCCGGGGTGACCGGCCGCTGGCGCGGCCTCCCCTGTCACGGCTGAGCCGGCTTCGCCGGCTCGTTGCGTGACGGCGTCCGCGCTGCGCGGGGCGCTGACGCGCCCCTTGCATTCACCAACCGTTCACGACTCGTTCACCAAGACGCAACCCAGTCCGGGCGGCGACGGAGTGATGATGGCGGGGAATGCCGAAGGTGTTGATCGTTGAGGATGATGAGGTGATCGCGCAGGGGATGGCGCGGCATTTGCAGGCGGCGGGGTTTGATCCGTTGTGGGTGGGGAAGGGCGAGGCGGGGTTGGCGCGGTTGCGGTTTGAGCGTCCGGATGTGTGTGTGTTGGATTTGATGTTGCCTGGGGTTGATGGTTGGAAGTTGATTGAGTTGGCGCGTTCGGAGGGGATTGGGACGCCGATTGTGGTGGTGTCGGCGCGGGGGACGGAGCATGATCGGGTGCATGCGTTGGAGATTGGTGCGGATGATTATTTGGTGAAGCCGTTTTCGATGAAGGAGTTGGTGGCTCGGGTGCGGGCTGCGGCGCGGCGGGGGGTGCGGGCGCAGGATGAGCATCGGGGTGAGCCGATCGAGATTGCGGAGTTGGTGGTGGATCCGCGGAATGTGCAGGCGTATGTGGGTGGGGTGAATTGCGAGTTGACGCCGACGGAGTTCCGGTTGTTGTATGCGTTGGCGTTGGAGCAGGGTCGGGTCGTGACCCGCGACGAGCTCCTCCAGCGGATCTGGGGCCGCCGTCAGACGAGGCGCGATCGGACGGTGGACGTCTTTATCCGAAAGCTGCGCGACAAGATCGACCGCCGCTCGCCGCGGCACAGCTTCATCCAGACCCGGTACGGCGTCGGCTACAAGCTCGAGGCCCAGCCCAAGGACGCGCTAGGCGCGAGCGGCTCGGTGTTCCAGCCCACGCCTGCCGCAGGCCTGTAGGGGCCGGCGTCACGCAACGGGCCGGCGAAGCCGGCTCAGCCGTGACAGGGGAGGCCACGCAAGCGGCGGTCACACAGGCAGCTAGGTGTAGGGGCCGGATCTCATCCGGCCCGAGCGAATCACGACCAGCAGGCACCGAGCCCTGCGGCTCGGTGAAGCTTCGCGGCCTGGCGGGCGCGTGACCGGCCCGCTTCGCGGGCCTCTCCTGTCACGGCTGAGCCGGCTTCGCCGGCTCGTTGCGTGACCGGCCCGCTTCGCGGGCCTCTCCTGTCACGGCTGAGCCGGCTTCGCCGGCTCGTTGCGTGACGCGCGCCGCTTGCTACCTGGCCGTCGCGGCCGCGACCGCGGCGCGCGCCTGCCTTTGCGGGACGCCCGCCGGCTCGACCTCAACTCGGTTGTCGTGGAACGTCGGGCCGCCGCCGAGGTCGGTGTCGCGGACGGGCGTCGTGGCGTTCACGTTGTTGCCGCCCGGTGAGAGGCCCGGCCAGTACGACTTGAAGGTGAAGGCGACGCCCGGCCGGGCGGCATCGTCGACCACGGCTTCCACCTCGAACTCGCCCCGGTCGTTGAAGACACGCACGAGGTCACCGCTCGCGATCTGCCGCGCCGCCGCGTCGCGACGGGTGCAGGTGGAGCTGCGGCGGCCCCATCTTCTTCAGGTGCCAGGGCGTCGAGGCGAACGTGGAGTTCACGAAGAAGCGGCCGGCCGGCGCGATCAGCACCAGCGGATAGCGGTCGGCGAGCGCCGCGTCGCCCGCTTCCCGAGGGGGCACGTAACCGATCGAGCGGATCGACCCCTTGCTCGGCCAGGTGGTCGGATCGGAGCTGCACCTTCCCGGACGGGGTCGGGAAGCCTCCCTCGGCGAAGCGGCGCCGTTCCACGGGCGAGGCCGGGCAGGCGGACGTAGCCGTGCTCGCGGAGCGTCTCCACCGTGATGCCGGCTTCGCGCAGCGGCCTGCGTGTCGAGCACCGCCGCTGCCACCTCGACATCCGACTGCTGGAGGCGCGGGTCGTCGAGACCGAGCACGCGGCGCGAGGCGGCGGAAGATCTCGCTGTTGGGCAGCGCCTCGCCGGGAGGCTCGACCGCCGGCTCGTTCCAGGAGAGGTACAGGTGGCCGTAGGCGTAGTGCAGGTCGGTGTGCTCGGGCTGCATCGTCGCCGGCAGCAGGACGTCCGCGTACCGGGCGGTGTCGGTCATCCGCTGCTCGAGCACGACGGTGAAGAGGTCGTCGCGGGCGAGCCCTGCTCGTGCGCGGTTGGCGTCGGGCACCGTCGCGGCGGGATTCGCGTTGAACACGGCGAGCGCCGCGATCGGCGGATCGTCGAGCTCGGTCAGCGCCTCGGCGAGGCGGGACATGTTGACCTCGCGCGCCTCCGGCAGGTCGGACGGGAACGCGACGCCGTCGACGTCGATGGGGAAGTGGCCGGTCGTCATGCAGAGGGCGCCTCCGCCCGGGTAGCGCCAGTCTCCGGTCACCGCGGGGATCGCCACGATCGCCCTGATCGCCGCCGCGGCGCCGCCGTGCCGCTGCAGGCCGAGGCCGACCCTGATCGCGGACGGGCGGGTGGCCGCGAGGCGTGCTCCCAGGCTGCGGACGACCTCGACGTCGAGGCCGCAGGTCTCCGCGGCGCGCTCGACGGGCCACTCCTCGAGACGCTGCTCCAGCTCCGGCCAGCCGATCGTGTGCCGGTCGAGCCAGTCCCGGTCCTCGGCGCCGGCGTCGAGCACGGCCCGCATCAGGCCGAGCGCGAGCGCTGCGTCGGTCCCGGGCAGGGGGGCGATGTGCTCGTCGCAGCGCTCGGCCGTATCCGAGCGGATCGGGTCGATGCAGACGACGTGCGCGCCGTTCTCCTGCGCCTCGAGGACGAAGCGCCACTGATGCACGTTCGCCGAGAGGAGGTTCGCGCCCCAGAGGATCACGAGCTTCGCCCGTCCGATGTCCTCCGGGTCGAACCCGACCGAGGCGCCGATCGTCGCGCGAAGGGCGGAGCTCGCCGCGGCGGTGCAGATCGTCAGCCCGAGCCTGGAAGCGCCCAGGGACGCGAACAGGCGCGGCCCCGTCGTCCACGACTGGACGACGCCCATCGATCCCGCGTAGTAGTAGGGCAGAACGGACTCCGGCCCGTGGCGCGCGATCGCGCCGCGGATCCCGTCGGCCGTGAGCTCGAGCGCCTCGTCCCAGGAGATCCGCTCGAAGCGACCTTCACCCTTGGCGCCGACCCGCCGCATGCGGGTGCAGTAGCCGGTCGGGCCGTGGAGAGCGTCGAGGTAGTGGTTGACCTTGCCGCAGAGCGCGCCCCGGGTGAACGGATGCTCGCGGACGCCGCGCAGGCTCACCGCCCGGCCGTCTTCCACGGTGATGTCCCAGGAGCACGTGTCCGGGCAATCCAGCGGGCACGCGCCGCGCACGACCTTGGTGGCCATTGGTCGAAAGTACCAGACTGCTTAGACGAACGCCTGGACGGCGGCGGCGACGCCGGCGACGAGCAGCGCGAGCGCGATCCCCCGGACGAGCTGTCGCTCGCTCAAGCGCCCGGTGAGCCTCGCGCCGAGCAGAGCACCGGGAACGGAGGCGCCGGCGCCGACGGCGAACAGGTCCCAGTCGGGCGGCGCGGAGGGAAGATGGCCGACGAGACCGGCCGCGCCGACGAGGACGCCGACGGCGAGGTTCGTGCCGACGGCGCGCGCCGGCGACTCGCCCACGAGCCGCAGCAGCGCCGGCATCCGCAGGGCGCCGAGGATGAGCCCGACGAAGCCGCCGAGCAGACCGATGATCGCGCCCGAGATGACCGCCGCCCGGATATCGAGCGGTTGTTCGGCGCCGTCCGCGACGCGGGCCGGCCGACGCCAGCGCAGAAGATCGATTCCGCTGTAGAGCAGCACGACGGCGATCACGAGCAACAGCACGGTCTCGGGCGCCTCGCCGGCCAGGAAGCCGCCGAGCACCGCGCCTGCCACGGAGGGCGGCGCCATCCAGCCGAACAGGCGCCAGTTGATGCGCCCCGCGCGGATGTGGACCGCCGAGGCCGTGGCGGCCGCCACGCCCGACACCGCGATGTTCGCGCCGCCGCCCGCCGCCGCCGACGAGGCGACCGCGACCATCACGGGCAGCCTCAGATTGCCGAGCACGAGCCCCACGAGGCCGCCGACGAGTGCGACGGCAAAGCACCAGAGGCCGACGAGGGCGAGCTCCACGGGTGGCAGCGAGGCTAGATGATCGGTCTAGAGACCGACAACAATCCCCAGCGCCGGTTGAGAAAGCTTCACCGTTCGGACACCATCCCGTAGCCCACCTGCCCGCCGATGAGGCGCACCCTGTGAGGAGTGGCGCAGGCTCCGACGAAAGGTGGGCGCATGATTGTCAAGACGCGGCCCCTGCTCTGTGAGCTCCACGCCCATTCGACGTGGAGCGACGGGACGCTCGAGCTGCACGAGGTCGTCGATCTCTACGGCTCCCAGGGCTTCGACGTGCTCGTCGTCAGCGATCACGTGCTGCGCAGCGACGACCCGTGGCCGGGCGAGAACCCCGGCGGCTCCTGGATTCACGAAGCGCAACTACGACGCGTACCTCGCCGCGGTCGGCGAGGAGGCCCGGCGGGCCCGCGAGCAGTACGACCTGCTCGTGATCCCGGGGGCCGAGCTCACCTACAACGATCCGGATCCCGATCTCGCCGGCCACGCCGTCGCCGTCGGCCTGCGCGCGTTCGTGACGATGGACCGCGGGCTACCGGAGGCCATGGGCGCCGCCCGGGCAGAGGGAGCGGCCATTTTCGCGGCGCATCCGCACGGCGACGACGCCTACCGAACCGACCGCCTCACCCGACGCTTCTGGCGCGAGTGGCGCCTGCTCGGCGGGCTGATCGACCGCTACGAGCTCTTCAACCAGCGTGAGGTCTTCAGCTGGGTGGCGAACGCGGGCCTGCCGTCGATCGCCTGCGGCGACTTCCACCGGGCGCGAGCATGTCTCCAGCTGGAAGACGCTCCTCCCCTGCGAGAAGACCGAGGTCGGCGTCGTCGCGTACCTGCGCTCCTCGCGTCCCGCCTACATCACGAGGCTGGAGCGCACCCCGGTGCTTGCCGCCTAGCCGCGCCTTCGCCTCTTCGGTAACGTTCCGCCCTTTCCTCGCGACGAGGCGATCCCTACCATGAGCCGTGACATGGCGGAAGTCGTAGTCCCGACCGAGACCGGAGCGCGACTCCTCAACCGGGAGCTCTCCTGGCTCGACTTCAACGCGCGGGTCCTCGAGCTGGCCGAGGACACGGAAGTCCCGCTGCTCGAGCGCGTCAAGTTCGTCTCCATCTTCTCCTCGAACCTGGACGAGTTCTTCATGGTCAGGGTGGCCGGCCTCCTGCGGCAGGAAGGCTCGAGCATGCTCATGCGCTCCACCGACGGCCTGACCCCGCGTGAAACGCTGTCGAGGATCCGCGAGCGCACGATCGAGCTGGTCCGGCGCGAGTCGCGTGTCTGGACAGACGAGCTGCGCCCCGCGCTCGCCGAGCACGGAATCCTCGTGGGGACGCCCGCGGACTGCACGGAGGAGGAGCTCACGGCACTCGCCGACCTGTTCGACAGGGAGCTCTATCCCGTGCTTACGCCGCTCGCCGTCGGGCCCGGGCAGCCGTTTCCATACATCTCGGGCCTCTCGCTCTCGCTCGGCCTTCTCGTGCGCGATCCGGAGACGGGCGAGGAGCGCTTCGCGCGGGTCAAGGTCCCCGAGACCCTGCCGCGCTTCGTCCCGATCGGCGACCGTGGCCTGCTGCTTCCGGTCGAGAGCGTCATCGGGCACTTCCTGCCCTGGCTGTTCCCCGGCATGGAGATCGGCGAGCAGGCCGTCTTCCGCGTCGCGCGGGACGCCGACTTCGAGGTCTCCGACGAGGCCGACGACCTGCTCGAGGCGGTCGAGCTCGAGGTGCGGCGCCGCCGCTTCGGGGAGGTCGTGCGCCTCGAGGTCTCGTCCGCGATGTCGCGCTCGATGCTCGACCGGCTCTCCGAGGGGCTCGACGCGATCTCGAGCCAGGTGTACCCGGTGGACGGAATGCTCGACCTCGCGGACCTCATGGAGATTGCGACCATCGACAGGCCCGAGCTCCGGGACGAGCCCTGGTCCGGGACAACGCAGGCGCGGCTCGTCGCCGACAACGGCCGCCGCGACCTCTTCGCGGAGATCCGCAAGGGCGACATCCTCGTGCACCTCCCATACGACTCGTTCGCGACGAGCGTCGAGGCGTTCGTGCGGAGCGCCGTCAAGGATCCTGACGTGAACGGCATGAAGTCGACCGTGTACCGGACGAGCGAGGACTCGCCGGTGGTGCCCGCGCTGATCGAGGCTGCAGAGGAAGGCAAGCAGAGCGTCTGCCTGGTCGAGCTCAAGGCGCGCTTCGACGAGCACCGCAACATCGAGTGGTCGAGGGCGCTCGAGCAAGCGGGCGTCCACGTCGTCTACGGCTACCACAACCTCAAGATCCACGCGAAGACGACGCTCGTCGTGCGACGCGAGGGCGGCGTCCTGCGCCGCTACGTCCATGTCGGCACGGGCAACTACCACGCGCGGACGGCGCGGCTGTACGAGGACTTCGGCCTCTTCACTGCGGACGAGGACATCGCCAGCGACATCGCGGACCTGTTCAACCACCTGACCGGATTCGGTCGGCCGCAGCGCTTCCGCAAGGTGCTCGTGGCGCCGTTCAACCTGCGCAACCGACTGATCGAGGAGATTCGCGGCGTCGGGGCGGCGGCCGCCAAGGGCAAGCGCGCCCGTATCCGCATCAAGGTGAACGCGCTGACGGACGAGGCGATCATCGAGGAGCTCTACGCCGCCTCCCAGGAGGGCGCCCAGATCGACGTCATCGCCCGCGGCATCTGCTCGCTCCGTCCGGGCGTGCCCCATCTGTCGGAGACGATCAACGTGCGGTCGGTCGTCGGACGGTTCCTCGAGCACAGCCGGGTCTTCCACTTCGAGGCGGGCGACCGGGTGACGTACCTGCTCGGCAGCGCCGACCTGATGCCGCGCAACCTCGATCACCGGATCGAAGTCGTTGTGCCCGTCGAGGACGCGCGGGTTCAGGCGGAGCTCGGCACGATGCTCGATACCCTGCTCGCCGACAACGTCCAGGCCTGGGCGCTCGGGCCGGACGGGACGTGGGAGCGGCTCCGGCCGGGGAAGGGCGAGCGCCCTCGGGCGACGCACGCGACTCTGATGCGGCGATCGGGCAAACGTGGCCGGCGTCGCCCGGCCTCGCGGCGCGCCCGCTAGATCAATTTCCGATCAATCATCTAGCCGGTCCGCGCGGCTGTCTCCAAACCGACTCCTTCCGTTCACCGGAAGCTCACCCGTCCTTCACCAGCCCGTCTCTGGACCAGCCGATGCGCGGGGAAGAATGCGATCGAGGTGCGCGTCGGCGTCATCGACATCGGATCCAACACCGCCCGCCTCCTCGTCGCCGCACCGACCGCGGGCTCGTCGATCAGCTGTGTCCACGCGGAGCGTGCGCTCCTCGCTCTCGGCGACGAGATCGAGCAGTTCGGCTCCATCTCCGAGCTCAAGCTCCGGGAGGCGGCAGAGCAGGCGCGGGCCTACGCCCGCACCGCACGCGAGCTCGGCTGCCGCTCGGTCGAGGTCATCGTCACCGCGCCCGGTCGTCAGAGCGCGAACGCCGGCGAGCTCCGATCCGCGCTCGAGCGCGCGACCGGCGCTCCGGTTCGGGTGCTGTCCGCGAAGGCGGAGGGGAGGCTCGCCTACGAGGGGGCGGTCGCCCAGGCAGGTGAGCTTCCCGGCGCGCGTGACCGTCTGTGACGTCGGCGGCGGCTCGACCGAGGTGGTGGCGGGCACGACCGGCGAGGGGCCGAAGACCTGCCGCTGTCTCGAGGTCGGCTCGCTGCGCCTCACCCGCCGTTTCCTGGACGACGATCCGCCGGGGAAGAAGGCGGTCCGGGCGGCGCGCCGTGAGGTCGCGAGGCACTTCGAAGGGCTCGATCTCCCCGGGACCGACATCGCGCTCGCTACGGGCGGCAGCGCCCGCTCGCTTCGTCGTCTCACGGGCAGGCGCCGGCTCGACGCCGACGAGCTGGGCTCCGCCGTGCGGGCGATCGCAAGGACGCCCTCGCCCCAGCTGGCAGCGAACCTCGACCTCGATCCCGTGCGCGCGCGGACGCTGCTCGCCGGGGCGATCATCCTCGCCGAGGTCCAGCAGCGGGTCGGCGTGCCCCTGGAGGTGGCGCGAGGCGGCCTGCGCGAAGGCGCGGCCTACGCGCTCCTTGCGGAGCTGGCCGCGGCGTAGGTGCCCATGACCGCGGCCCTCCGGGCCGCTCCACGGCCGATAACGGGCTCCGCCCGTTTCGGCCTAGAGCGCCGGTCGAGCCTCTAGGGCTCCTGCAGGTAGACGGCCGGGGCGAAGCCGTTCGGAGTCGTTTCGAGGATCCAGGCCGCCCCCTTCCGGCAAGGCCGCTCCGGCCCGATCAGGTCGGTGATGACGGACCGGTGGGTGCAGACGAGGACGACGGCGTCACCGTCCACCTCCTTCAGGAGCGCCAGTGCCTCGGTCACCGGCGCGCCGTCGGCGATCTCGTCGCGCTGCTCGACGGGCAGCGCGAGCGCCCTCTGCGAGCGGCTCGACCGTCTCGACGCAACGGGTGTGGGGGCTCGACACGATGCGTCCCACGCCGTACGGCCGAAGGTCCTCGGCGAGCGCGGCCGCCTGCTGACGGCCGACGCCGTCGAGCGGGCGAAGGGTGTCGTCGCCGTGCCAGGTGTCCTGGCTGCCGGCGCTGGCATGGCGAAGCAGGATGATCGGCATGTCAGACCGACCCGGCGTCCGCGCCGACCGCGGCGAGCAGCTCTCGGTCACGTGCGTAGCTCAGCCTTGCCTCGGCGTCCGGGAATGAGAGCCAGGCGATCTCGTCGATCTCGTTGTGGGGCGTGAACTCGCCCCGAAGCGGACGCATCGCGAAGTAGCGCACGGTCTTCGGGCGGCCCTGCGGATCGACGTAGCTCGTCTCGCCGAGCTCATCCTGCAGCTCGCAGCGGAGACCCGTCTCCTCCTCGACTTCGCGCAACGCGCACTCCCCATCGGTCTCGCCGGAATCGGCCTTCCCTTTCGGGAACGCCCAGTCGTCGTACTTCGGCCGGTGTACGAGCAGCACCTCGCGCTCACCGCCCGCATCGATCCGGGTGACGACGCCACCCGCAGCGCGCACCGCCCCTGCGCTCATCTCCCTAGTTCCAGGCTTGGCGGCCGCGCCGCTCGAGAGCCTCTCCAGGCCTTGCGGAAGGAACCGCGGGCTTCCTCACGCCGCTCACGCTGGCGCTCGACCAGGCGGCCCGCGGCGAACGCGGTCGACGCCCCGCCGAGCTCCGTCAGCAGCGCGCGCACCTTCTCTTCCGCGAACACCGCGTCCTGGTGCTCGCCCAGCACGTCCTGGAACGCCTTGGCCTCGCGGATGAAGCTCGTTGCCTTCTTGCCGACGACCGGCTCGGCGAGCTCGGCCGCATAGCGCGCCCGCTTGCCACGGATCCGGATCTGGTGCAGCTCGTCGTCGCTCGGCTGCTCGTCGAGGTCTCGAACAGCCTGGCGCAGCTTGCCGTACTGGTGGGCCGCGATGTCCTCGAGGGACACGTCGTCGGCTTCGGGCAAGAAGGACGGTGCCCGGGCGGCCTCCTCGAGCCGGTCCAGCAGCGCCGCGTAGCGCTCCGAGGCGAGGGCCGCCAACATGGTCGCTCGTGCTGCAGCGCGCTCGCCCTCGAGCTGGCGGAAGATGCGCGCGCAGCGCGCGATGCTCCTTCGGCTCGAGGTCGTCCGCGTCGCTGCGAAGATGGTCGAGGAGCACGTCCAGGTCGCGGACGTGTCCGAGCGACGAGCCGAGCCAGCCGAGCTCCGAGCGCAGCGACTGCGCCCATTCTTCGTGGAGCAGCGGCGCGCCGGCCTTCAGGAACGCGCGCAGTCTCCGCGTCGCGACGCGCATCTGGTGCAGCTCCTCCGCGTCACGGCCGAGCCGCGTACCAGGATCGTGCGCGACGACGGCGCGATACTGAGCCTCGAGCGTCGCCTTGTAGTGCTCGGTCGTCGGCGCGTGCTTGCCGGGGACCTCGGGCTCGGCGGGCACCTCGCGGCCGAGAGCCCGGAAGAGCTTCGGTCGCCCGTCGCCGTCCGAGGCGCCGGCCTTCCGCAGGGCGCGGTCGATCCGTTTCAGCCCCTTCTCGTCGCCCTCGATCAGCTCGACCTCGAGCTCGCGGAACGAGCCGAGGCTCTTGCCGTTGTCGTAGACGCCGACGGCGTCGATCGTCACGTCCGCGACGGTGCCCTTGTCGTCCCTGACCCGCACGCCCGAGCGCTTCGTGCGGAGCGTGGCGACGGCGGCGAGCGGCGCCCCGCGAAGGTACGCGGGCAGCAGCTCGACGATGTCCGCCGGTGCGTCGCCGGGACCGCCGGGCACCTCGAGCTCGAGGCGCGCCGCTCCGCGCGGCAGCTTCAGCTGCCAGACGCTCTTGCGGTTCTCGATGCGGCGGCGGAGCGTCACTCCTGCCTGCGCAAGCCGGAAGTCCGGCGTGTCGTGGTAGATGGACGTCAGCGTGCATCGCGCGAGCGCGCGACCGGGGAGCTCCGGCAGCCGGAAGGTGCGCTCCACGGAGAGCTTGAGCTCACGCTCCAGGGTCTCCTTCATCCTCGCCACGACGCGGGATTGTACGGAACGGCATCACCCTCTCGGCGCACTTGCCTCGGAGTCGGCTCGGGCCGGCACCTCTCGTTCACGGTGCGATCACCAGCTGGGCACTCCGGGCCGCCCTTGAGTCGACCGCTCAGCCGCCCGGGCGGGCATCGCCCTTGCGGGCCAGCGTGACCGCGGCCTTCGGCCGCTTCCCTGTCACGGCTGGCCGGCTGACTTCGGCCCGTTGCGTGACGCGGTGGACACCTCTTCACCACCCGGTCACCGCACCGGCTCCCACCGGCCGGCGGCACGGGGCTACCGTGGGCGCATGAGCACGTCTCTCGCCGCCCGGAGATGACGCCGGTCAACCCTCTCAGCGCTCCCAGCGCATCTGCCGTGTGGGCCTCGGCTGCCCATTCGGACCGGCACCCTGCGCCGGGCCGCGAGGGGCGTGCTCAAACCGTCACCCGGGCCGGCGACAGCGTCTGTGCCGGCTGCGGGTACGGCGTCGCCGTGAAGACGCCACCGCCCGCGTGCCCGATGTGCCGCGGCGTCGCCTGGCTCGTTCGCGGGCCGGCCTGCCCCGTTGCGTGACCGCGGCCTTCGGCCGCTCCTGTCACGGCTGAGCCGGCTAACGCCGCTCGTTGCGTAACCAAGCCGCTTGGCCTGCGCTTTGCCGGGGTAGGCTCTCCCGCGTGAAGGTGACCCTGCCCGACGGCGCGGAGCTCGAGCTGCCCGACGGCGCGACGGGGCTCGATGCCGCCCGCGCCATCGGGCCGAAGCTTGCCGAGCAGGCCGTGCTCGTGGCCGTCGACGGCGGAGTGCAGGACGTTCGCCTGCCTCTGGCGGACGGGAGCGCGATCCGCTTCCTGACCACGCAGGGACAGGCTCGATCCCGCCGCCCTCTCCGTGCTCCGCCACTCCGCCGCGCACCTGCTCGCGGAAGCGGCGAGACGCCTCTACCCCGGGCACGAAGGTCGCGATCGGCCCGCCCATCGAGAACGGCTTCTACTACGACTTCGAGTTTCCCGAGCCGGTGCGCGAGGAGGACCTGCCCCGACTCGAGGACGAGATGCGCCGCGAGATCGCCGAGGGCCGGACCTGGGAGCGCTGGGAGCTCCCCCGCGAGGAGGCCAGGAGCTACTTCGAGGCCGAGGGCGAGCCGTACAAGGTCGAGCTCGTCGACACCGCGGACGGCGTGATCTCGCTCTACCGGCAGGGCGACTTCACCGACCTCTGCCGGGGCCCTCACCTCCAGAACGCCTGCTCCCATCAAGGCGGTCAAGCTCCTGTCGGTCGCCGGCGCCTACTGGCGCGGCGACTCGTCGAACCCCCAGCTGACGCGGATCTACGGCACCGCCTTCTACGAGCCGAAGGACCTCGACGAGCATCTCGCGAGGCTCGAGGAGGCGAAGAGCCGGGACCACAGGCGGCTCGGCCGCGAGCTCGACCTCGTCCATTTCGACGAGCACTCGCCCGGCTCGCCGCTCTGGCATCCCAGGGGGATGGTGATCTGGAACACCCTCGAGGACGTCCGGCGCCGCGAGAACGCGGGGCGGGGCTATCTCGAGGTCAAGACGCCGCTTCTCTACGACACCGAGCTGTGGGAGATCTCGGGCCACTGGGAGAAGTACCGCGACAACATGTTCCTCATCCCGCAAGAGGAGAGGACGTTCGGGCTCAAGCCGATGAACTGCCCGGGCCACATGCTGCTGTTCGGGAGTCAGATCCGGAGCTATCGCGAGCTACCCGTCCGGTTCGCCGAGTCGTCGACGCTCCACCGCAACGAGCCCGGCGGCACGCTGCACGGGCTGCTGCGCGTGCGCCACGTGACGCAGGACGACGCGCACATCTTCTGCGCGCCCGAGCAGATCGAGGAAGAGATCTTCGGCTGCCTCGACTACGTCGCCTACCTCTACGACCTGTTCGGCATGGACGCGCGCTTCGAGCTCTCGACCCGGCCCGACAACAAGCTCGGGACCGACGAGGAGTGGGACTTCACCGAGGCGGCGCTCCGGTCGGCGCTCGAGCGCCGACAGCTCGAGTACGACCTCAACGAGGGCGACGGCGCGTTCTACGGCCCCAAGATCGACCTGCACATGACCGACGTGCTGGGCCGCTCCTGGCAGATGGGCACGATCCAGCTCGACTCGCAGATGCCCCAGCGCTTCGGCCTCTCGTTCACCGGCGCGGACAACCGCGAGCACACGCCGTATGTCATTCACCGCGCACTGCTCGGGTCGCTGGAGCGCTTCATCGGCATCCTGATCGAGCACTACGGCGGCGCGTTCCCCGCCTGGCTCGCCCCGGTGCAGGCACGCGTCGTGCCGGTGGCCGACCGGCATCACGAGCCCGCCGGCGAGTTGGCGGCCGAGATCGCCGCGCTCGGGGTCCGTGCTGATGTCGACGCCAGCGAGGAGACGATCGCCAAGCGGATCCGTGCGGCCGAGCTCGAGAAGATCCCGTACGTGATCGTGTTCGGGGACAAGGAGCAGGGCGGGGACACGCTGGCGCTGCGCATCCGGGGCGAGGCCGAGGTCAGCCAGCTCCCCCGGGCGGCCGCGTTGGACGCGATCCGGCAAGCTGCTACGCTGTGAAGCCTGCAAGCAGGAGCGACCAGTTCCTCACCTCCGGGGTGACCGCCTGTCGGAGGTTCAACCGAGAACCGCTGAGGAAGGTTGGCTGCTGCGCGCAGCCATTTTCCTTTTCTGGAAGGAGGAGCAGCAAGACTTGGTGATGCCGCTTTGAGGTCGCGGCGGCCGATTGAGCCCGTCCGGCCGGTCGTCCAGCAGGCCCGGATCAACGAGGCGATCCGCGTGCCGCGCGTGAGGCTCGTCGACTCGGACGGATCGCAGATCGGGATCAAGCCGCGGGACGAGGCGCTCGAGTACGCGTATTCGAAGAACCTCGATCTCGTCGAAGTCGCAGCGCAGGCCGATCCTCCGGTGTGCCGGGTCATGGACTACGGCAAGTACCGGTACGAGCAGGAGCAGAAGGCGAAGCTCGCCCGCAAGCACCAGCTCCAGGTGCACGTCAAGGAGATCAAGCTCCGGCCCAAGATCGGCGTGCACGACTACGAGACGAAGAAGGGGCACGTCGTCAGGTTCTTGCAGCAGAAGGCGAAGGTGAAGGTTACGATCATGTTCCGAGGACGTGAGACGACGCATCCCGAGCGGGGCCACACCCTGCTGATGCGTCTCGCGGAGGACGTCCAGGAGCTTGGTCAGATCGAGGCTGCGCCCATCCTGGACGGACGCAACATGGTGATGGTGCTCGCGCCGAGGAAGACGGCGGGAGCGGTCGGGAAGGTAGAAGAGCCCCAGAGTGCCTAAGCAGAAGACGAATTCCGGCGCGAAGAAGCGGTTCAAGGTGACCGGGACCGGCCGCATCCTGCGCCGCCACGCGATGAAGAGCCACAACCTCGAGAAGAAGACGGCGAAGCGCCGCCGTGCGTTCGGTCGCGCGTTCCCCGTGGACGAATCCGACGTGCGCGACGTGCGCCGGCTGCTCGGCCGCTAGGAGGGTCGTTCGATGCCCCGCGTCAAGCGTTCGGTCCATGCCCGCAAGAAGCGCCGCAAGGTGCTCGCGGAAGCCAAGGGGTACTGGGGGCAGAAGCACCTCTCCTACCGCAAGGCGAAGGAGCAGCTCCTCAAGTCCGACGTCTACGCCTACCGCGACCGGCGTAACCGCAAGCGGGCGTTCCGCCGGCTCTGGATCATCCGGATCAACGCCGCGGCACGGGCCGAGGGCCTCTCGTACAACCAGTTCGTGGCCGGGCTTCGCAAGGCCGAGATCGAGCTCGACCGCAAGGTGCTCGCCGACCTGGCCGTCCAGGATCCGGCCGCGTTCGCCAAGATCGCTGCCAGGGCCAAGGCCGCGCTCGAAAACCCCGCCTGAGCGGCCCTGCCGGGCCCACAGCGTCCTTTCGGCCGCGCGCCGCGGCTGCGTGATGTTCGCGGCCCCTGCACGGATATCCAGAGGCCCAACGAGAGGAGGCACGCATGCGGATGGCGTTGTGGTTGCTCGTGGCAGGAGTGGCACTCGCGTTCGCCGGAACGGCGAGCGCCGGCTGCTGGGCGACGGTAGGTCTGAGCCCGCTGCCCTCGGTCGGCGCCGGCGAGACCTGGACGGCGGGCGTCCAGGTGCTTCAGCACGGGCGCACGCCGATGGCCAACGCGTCGCCGGCAGTCCTGATCCGTAACGGCGCGACAGGCGAGGAGCACAGCTTCCCGGCCGGGCTCGTCGACCCGGCGGAGGGCCGCTACGAGGCGGCCGTCGTCTTCCCGAGCACAGGCACCTGGGCCGTGGCGGTGAACGACGGCTTTCCCGAGACGCCGTGCGCGGCCGTCCACACGTTCGGCAATTTCGCAATCGGCGCCGCCGCGCCGCCTGCCGAGCCGCCGGCCGCTGCGGCGCCCGAGCCGTCGTCCGCGGCTCCCGCGGCCGCGAGCGTCGAGGACGATGGATCCTCGCTCGCGCTCCCCCTCGGGCTCGGTCTCGGGCTTGCGGCTCTGCTGGCCGTGGGCGCCTTCGCCCTCAGGGCGCGGCACGGGCGGGCCGCCCGTCCCGCGTAGTCGCCCGGCCGGGCGCGTGATAACAATCGGGACAGCCCCTCGGGGCTGTCCCGATCATGATCACGTCCGCAGCGAATCCGCGTCTGAAGCTCGTCCGTCGCCTTCAGACGAGGCGCGGGCGGGAGCGCCTTGGGCTGTTCGTCTGCGAAGGCGAGGACATCGTCGCGGCCGCGCTCGAGGCCGGGCTCGAGCCGGTCGAGGCGCTGTTCGACGCCGAGCGACCCGCCCTGGTCGATCAGCTCCCGGGCGCCGAGCCCGTGGCAACATCGCTCCTTGCCTCCGCCTCGGAGCTGCCTCATCCGCCGCGCGTCATCGCCGTGTTCCGGCGAGCCGACCTGCCCCGGCTCGACCCGGAGGACGCGCCCCCGGTCGGGCTGGCGCTCTGGCATGTCGGGGATCCGGGGAACGTCGGCGCCCTGCTGCGCTCCGCCGACGCGCTCGGCCCGGCCTTCGTCTGCCTGTCCGAGGGTTGCGCCGATCCGGTCTCCCCGAAGGCGCTGCGCGCCTCGGCGGGAGCGACCTTCCGGGTCCCGGTCGGCCCGTTCGAGGCCGCGCCCGGCCGGCGGGTCGCGCTGGTCGCCGGGGCCGGACGCCCGCTGCCGGAGGTCGAGCTCGGAGACCGAGTCACCTTCGTGCTCGGCGGCGAGCGCGAGGGCCTGCCGCCCGACGTCGCGGGTGCCTGCGACGAGGTCGCGACCATCCCACAGTCCGACACGGCAGAGTCGCTGAACGTCGCGGTGGCCGGCGCCATCGCGCTGTACGAGCGGCAAAGGCGCCGCCCGTGAGCGTCCGCCGCAAGCTGACCCGCGCCGAGTTGCTACGGGCGGGTGGTGGGGCCGCCCTGGCGCTGTTCCTCGTGTCCTGCGGCGGTGAGTCGCGCTCGGCCGCCGGTCCTCCCGGAGATCTGCGACCGGATCCCGACGAGCTGCTCGACCTTCCCCCCGGGTTCTCCTACCGCATCCTCGCCCCGAAGGGCTCCGAGCTAGGCGATGGGCTGACCTGCCCCGGCAATCACGACGGCATGGGGGCGTTCGTGGGGCCCGACGGAACGGTCGTGGTCGTTCGAAACCACGAGCTCACGTCCGAGATCGCCGAGCCGCTACCCGGGAGGCGGCCCTTCGATCCCGGCGAATCGGGCTGCACCACGGCCGTTGTGGTCGATTCGGAGCGCACTCAGCTCGACGCGTACCTCACGTCCTCGGGAACGCGGAGGAACTGCGGCGGCGGCGTCACCCCGTGGGGAACCTGGCTCACCTGCGAGGAGACAGCTGACGATGGCCACGGCTACGTGTTCGAGGTGCAGTGGGACGATCCGGAGAACGAGCTGTCCCGGCAGCCGATCGACGCCATGGGCCGCTTCTCGCACGAGGCGGTTACGTTCGATCCCGAAGCGGGGCTCTGGTACCTGACCGAGGACGACCAGAGGGGCGAAGTGAGCTTCCTCTACCGTTTCCGCCCGGACGACTCACGACCGCGCCCCGGCGCCCTCCACGCGGGCGGAGGGCTCGAGGCGGCCTCGGTCGGCGACGACGGTCTGGTGTCCTGGGTTTCCGTCGAGCCCGAGCGGGCGAACGAGTCGGCAGACGACGCCGGCGCAAGCCGGTTCCGCCGTCTCGAAGGCTGCGCGTTCTCCGAGGGCGCGCTGTGGTTTGCCGACACGTCGGGCGGCGAGGAGGGAATCGGGGCCATCTATCGCTACCGGCCCGCGGTCGAGCATCTGGAGCTCGTGGTGGCGTCGCGGTCCGCGGATCAGCTCGACAAGCCCGACAACATCGGAGTGGCCCCGTCCGGGCGCATTCTCACGGCGGAGGACGGCGGCGGCGCCAACCGGTTGATCGGGGTCTCGAAGACCGGACGGCTGACAGTCTTCGCGCACGCGGGAGAGGAGCTCGCCGGCCCCTGCTTCTCACCGGACGGACGCACGCTCTTCCTCAACCTCTACGAGAGCGGCATGACCCTCGCGATACGGGGTCCCTTCGCGGAGCGCCTCGGCGCCTAGATGGTTGATTACCGGTCGATCATCTAGTCGACCCGTCGCGCCGTGAAGAGGGCATCCTCGCCGCCGGAGTACGGCCGGCGGTCGAACCAGCCGTAGCACTCGACCCCGGTGAAGCCGACCTCTTCGAGCAGCCGGCGCCAGTCGGCGGGCTCGGCCCAGGCGAGCGGCATCGTGGTCTCCCCCTTCTCTCCCCGGACGGAGAGGTCGAAGCGGCGCTCCCCGGGGCGCCAGTCAGCCCGCTCCCAGATCCCCGGCTCGCGCTCGAGCCAGCGGCCGTCGGTCTCCTGGATGTCCTCGTCGCTGGGGGCGAACACGTCGAACGCGAGCCGCCCTCCGGGCTTCAGGAGCTCGTGGGCGGCGCGCAGCGCGCCGCGGCGTGCTTCGTCCGAGTCCAGGTGCAGGTAGGCGCGGAACGGACAGGTCACGAGATCGACTCGCTCGGGGACGGGAGGCTGGCGGTAGTCGCCGAGGCGCAGGTCGAGGAGCCCATCGATCCCGGCAGCGGCAGCTTCCCGCCGACAGACCTCGAGCATCCCGGCGGAGGAGTCCACCCCGATCACGCGGATGCCCGCCAGCGCTGTCGGAATGGCGATGCGCCCCGTGCCGACGCCCAGCTCCACTACCGGCCCTCCCGCGCGCAGGGCCTCCTCGATGTAGAACACGACGTCCTCCCTGACGCGACGGCTCCAGGTGTCGTACAAGGTCGCGATGGGGTCGTAGACCTGCCCTGAGTCCCGCATCAGCACGATGGTAGTCTCCGCCGCATGGACGCCGAGGCCCTCGAACGCGAGGCGCAGAGCGCGATCGCGGGTGCGGCGACGGTCGAGGAGATCGAGGCCGTTCGAGTTCGCGTGCTCGGGCGCAACGCCGAGCTTCCGCAGGCCTTGCGGCAGGTGCGGGACCGCGAGACGGGGCAGGCGCTCAACGCGTTGCGAGGGCGCCTCGAGTCGGCGGTTTCCGCGCGCCGCGCCGAGCTCGAGCGTGCGGAGCTCGACCGCAGGCTGCGTGAGGAGTCCGTCGACGTCACCCTGCCGGGCGAGGGCACGCGGCGGGGTCACCACCACCTGATCACCCAGATCCGGCGGGAGGTGGAGGACGTGTTCGTCGGCCTCGGTTACCAGGTAGTCGACGGCCGCGAGGTCGAGACGACCTACTACAACTTCACCGCGCTCAACATGCCCGCCTGGCACCCGGCGCGCTCGCCGCTGGCGTCGATGTACCTCGACGACGAGACGGTGCTCAGAACGGAGACGTCCCCGTCCCAGATTCGCGTCATGGAGTCCCAGCAGCCGCCCGTGTACATGGTGTCGCTCGGGCGCACCTACCGTCGCGACACCCCCGACGCGACGCACGTGCCGATCTTCCACCAGGTCGAGGGCCTCGCGGTCGATCGCGGGATCACGCTCGCCGATCTCAAGGGCACGCTGCTCCACCTGATGCGCGCCCTGTTCGGCAAGGAGCGGCAGGTGCGCTTCCGGACGCATTTCTTCCCGTTCACCGAGCCCTCGATGGAGCCGGACGTCTCCTGTTTTCTCTGCGACGGCCGGGGCTGCTCCGTGTGCAAGCACTCGGGCTGGATCGAGATGGGCGGCTCGGGCATGGTCGACCCGCAGCTCTACGGCTACGTCGGCTACGACCCGGAGGAGGTGACCGGGTTCGCGTTCGGGCTCGGTCTCGAGCGGATCGCGTTCCTGCGGCACGGGCTCCCCGACCTGCGCTACCTCTGGGAGAACGACCTCCGGCTGCTCCGGCAGTTCTAGCGTGAAATGACGCAAGTCATTCTCACGCGGAAAGCGGCCCGGAGGGCCGCGGTCACAGGTGGCGTGAAATGACGGAACGTCGTTCTCACGCGCGATCGAGCGGGAAACAGCCGGAGGCTGGTTTCCTGCGCATAGCGGCCCGGAGGGCCGCGGTCACGGGTCTATCAGCGTGAAATGACGGAACGTCATTCTTACGCGGATAGCGGCCCGGAGGGCCGTGCCCGATGAAGGTTCCGATCTCCTGGCTGCGCGAGTACGTGTCCTTCGACGTTCCGGTCCCGGAGCTGGCGGAGCGGCTCGCGGTCTCCTCGGCCGAGGTGGAGCGCGCCTACCGGGCGGGCGTTCCCGACGCAGACGGCAACCTCGGACGGTTCGTCGCCGGCCATGTGCTCGAGGCCGGGAAGCACCCGAATGCGGACAAGCTGCAGCTCTGCAGGGTCGACGTCGGCGAGCCGGAGCCGAGGCAGATCGTCTGCGGCGCGTGGAACTTCGGCGCCGGCGCAACGGTGTGCGTCGCAGTGCCCGGCGCGATGTTGCCCGACGGACGCACGCTCGAGCGGGCGAAGCTGCGCGGCGAGGTCTCCGACGGCATGATCCTCGCCGAGGACGAGCTCGAGCTCGGCCCGGACCACACCGGGATCATCGTGCTGCCGGAGGGCATCGAGCCCGGCACGCCGCTCGCCGATGTCCTGCCGATCGGGGAGTGGATCCTCGAGCTCGAGGTGACGGGCAACCGGCCCGACCTGCTGTCCGTCTACGGGCTCGCAAGGGAGGTGGCCGCCCTCGCCGGGGGCGAGCTGGCGCCGCCCCCCGGCGAGGACCCGCCCAGGCAGGCCTACGAGCAGGTCGACATCGAGATCGAGGATCTGGCCGGGTGCCCGCGCTACATCGGCAGGCTCTTCCGCGACGTGCAGCTCGGGCCTTCGCCGCTCTGGCTGCGCTCACGCCTCGTCCGCTCCGGAGTCCGTGCGATCTCGAACGTCGTGGACGTGACGAACTACGTGATGCTCGCGCTCGGCAGCCCGCTGCACGCGTTCGACGCGGAGCGCCTGTCCGGCGGACGTATCGTCGTCCGCCGTGCCCACGAGGGCGAGCAGATCGTGACGCTCGACGGCGTCGAGCGGCAGCTCGAGCCGAGCGACCTGCTGATCTGCGACGCGCTGCGCCCGGTCGCGATCGCCGGGATCATGGGAGGCCTCGAGACGGAGGTGGGGGAGACGACCACCGACGTCCTCCTCGAGGCCGCGAACTTCGAGCCGATCGGCATCCTCAAGACCTCCGAGCGCCTCGGGCTCCGTAGCGAGGCGTCCAACCGCTGGGAGAAAGGCATCGACCCGTATGTCGCGGAGCCCGCGGCAACGCTGGCGAGCCAGCTCATCGTCGAGCTCGCCGGTGGGCGCTTCGCGGGCCATGCCGACGTCTTCGGTGAGCTGCCGAGCGCCCCGGTGACCCGCCTGCGGCCCGAGCGCACGAGCGCGCTCATCGGGCTCTCGATCGACCCTGCCGAGCAGCAGCAGATCCTCGAACGGCTCGGCTTCGACGTCGAGCAAGGCGAATCGGAGTGGACCGTCACGGTGCCGCACTGGCGCGCCCGCGACGTCACGCGCGAGATCGATCTGATCGAGGAGGTTGCCCGCTTCCGCCTCGACGACGTGCCCTTCACGCTGCCACAGCGGCGGGAGATGTTCGGCCGGCTCAGCCAGCAGCAGCGGCTGCGACGGCTCGTCGAGGACGTGATGGTCGGCTGCGGCTTCTCCGAGGCCTACACCTGGAGCCTCGTCGCCGAGGACCCGAACCCGGACGCGGTGCGGTTGCCCGAGCCGCTGTCGGCCGACCAGGCGATCCTGCGCACGACGCTCGTCGAGGGGCTGATCGGGGCGGCGCGTCACAACCTCGACGCGGGCAACGAGGACATTGCGCTGTTCGAGATCGCCCGCGTCTACAACCCGGTGCCCGGCGCGCTTCCCGACGAACGCTGGCACCTCGGGGGCATCTGCGAAGGAGGGTACTTCCGGGCCAAGGGCGCGGTCGAGGCTCTGCACGAGGCCCTGACGATCAAGCCGACGTTCGAGCGGTCATCCGAGCTGCCCTGGCTCCACCCCGGCAAGTCGGCCCGCACCGCGGACGGGCTGGATCGGCGAGCTGCATCCCGTCCTGCTCGCGGGCGAGTGGGGAATCTTCGAGCTCGACCTCGAGACGCTGTTCGAGCAGGTGCCCGAGCGAATCCTCTACGACGACGTCGTCACGTATCCGGCGTTGCGCCAGGACATGGCGTTCGTCGTGCCCGAGGACGTACCGGCCGCGGATCTCATCGAGACTGCGCGTGCCGCCGCGGGCGGGGAGCTCTACGAGGCCTCGGTCTTCGACGTCTACCGCGGCGGTCAGATTCCGGCGGGCCGCAAGTCGGTGGCGATCCGGGTCGCGTTCCGGTCTCCGGAGCGCACGCTCTCGGACGAGGACGCGCGGGTGCTGCGGGAGCGGATCGTCGGCGCGCCGAAGCAGTTCGGCGCCGAGCTGCGTGCCTAAGCCCCGCGGCGCTCGCGGGCGAGCGCACATCGGCCGCTGCCCGACCGTGCCGAGCCCTGCCGGGCTCGGCGACCGGGGGTCGCGGCCGGCCAAGCCGGCCGCTCAGCCCAGGCCGCCCCATTGACCGCGGCCCGCTGGACCGCTCTTCGCAGGAAACCAGCCTTGCCGGGGCCTTGACACGCCCCTTCGGCCGAAAACGCGGCTGCGCCGCGTTTCAGCCTACCTGGGCTGTTTCCTGCTGATCGCGCGGCCTCCCTCGCGCCACACGGGCCCCTGGGTCAGCACCGGCGCGGTGTCCGACAACACACGCAGCACCTGTAGCGAGCCGGCGATCTCGTTCTCGTCGAGGCGGGCGAGCATGCGGCGCACCACCTCGGGCGCCGCGCCGTACCCGAACCGGCGCGCAGCGCGAAAGCGGAAGGCCGGCGGAACGCCGTCGTGGAGGAAAGGGTTCAGCGGGCCGAGCAGGAGCGCGGCCCGGTCCACGTCGTCCGAGGACGCGATCTCGACCTCGAGCTGGAGATCGGACCAGTCGGGAGGCAATGCCGCCACGGTCTCGTCCCAGGCGGCCGCGAGGGATTCGCGCGCCGGGGTCTCGAGGTGGTCCTTGAGCTGGAACGCGGCGGTTCCGGGCAGTGACAGGCGCCCGTCGATCCCGTCCTGCTCGAGCCGGTCGAGGACGCGGCCCACGGCATCCGGTGACGGGGCGCCCGTGCCACCTGCCGAGACCGAAAGGCGGAACGTGTTCCCCGACCGTCCCGGAGCGAGCGGCGCCAGCATCACCGCCGCCCGGTCTGCCTGGCGCTCGTCTGCGACGGTCAGCGCGAGACGTGCCTCCGACCAGCCGTCGGGGAGCAGGCCGAGGATCTCGCGCAGCCGCTCGCCCAGAGTCACGCTTGCGATTGTACGGAGCCGCGTGCCCGCTCGGGACGCGTTCGCAGGAAACGCAGCCTTCGGCTGTTTCCTGCTGGCGCGAGAACACCGGTTCTTGCCGCCGTGCCGCGCTTCGGGCCCCTTCCACTGTTCTCTCGGGCTGGTAGCGTGGATCGCCGTGGCCAAGGTGGAGCAGAAGGGGCACGCGCTCTCGCGCGAGCGCCTTCTCGATCTCCTGCGCGAGATGCTGCTCGTGCGCCGGTTCGAGGAGAAGGTCGAGGATCGGTTCCGGGCCGGCGACCTGGCCGGGTTCCTGCACGTGGCGATCGGGCAGGAGGCAGTCGCGGTGGGCGTCTGCGAGGTGCTCGAGGAGGCCGACGTGATCGCATCGACCCACCGCGCGCACGCTCACGCGCTCGCCAAGGGAACCCATCCCAACGAGCTGATGGCGGAGCTGTACGGCAAGGTCGAAGGGTGCAGCCGCGGGTACGGCGGCTCCATGCACCTCTACGACATCGAGCGCGGCAACATCGGCGCCAACGCGGTCGTCGGCGGCGGCCTGCCGGCGATCACCGGCGCTGCGTTGTCCTTCAAGCTGCGCGGGGAACCCCGGGTTGCGGTCGCGTTCTTCGGCGACGGAGCCACCAACATCGGCACCTTCCACGAGTCGCTCAACCTCGCCCAGCTCTGGACGGTGCCCGCCGTCTTCGTCTGCGAGAACAACGGCTACGCGGAGTCGACCCCGGCGTGGCAGCAGCTGCCGATCGAGGATCTCTCGAAGCGCGCGGTCGCCTACGGGATGCACACGATCGTCGTGGACGGACAGGACGTCGAGGAGGTCTACAAGGCCGCGTCGCGGGCGGTCAAGCACGCGCGCGACGGCAAGGGGCCTGTGTTCCTGCTCGCCAACACGGTCCGTCTCACCGGGCACTACGTCGGCGACCCCCAGGTCTACCGGCCGCGCGAGGAGGTCCTCGAGCTGCGCCAGACCCAGGACCCGATCGAGAAGCTGCGCGCGAAGCTCGAGGTCAGCCAGGAGGAGTGGGACGAGCTCGAGCGCGAGGTCGCGGAGCGCGTGGAGGCCTCGGTCGAGTTCGCGCAGAACGGCACCGACCCGCGCCCCGAAGACGCGTTGAAGAATGTGTATGCGTGACTGGCGCTTCTCGCTCGCCGCTGGCAAAGGAGGCGAGCGCGAGGCGCGAGGACAGTACGCGGCAGTACGGCCGAGCGCCGAGCGCGAAGCATCCTGCCGCCAGCGGCGAGAGGGTGTCGTGAAGCCGGGCCGTGCCCGGCGGGAACGACACCCGGCGAGGAGCGCCAGGTGGCGGAGCTGACCTACAGAGAGGCCGTGCGCGACGCGATGGTGCAGGCGATGCGCGCCGACCCGGATGTCTTCATCATGGGCGAGGACATCGCCGAGATGGGCGGCTCCATGGGCGTGACGCAGGGCATGCTCCAGGAGTTCGGGGCCGAGCGCGTGAGAAACACGCCGATCTCCGAGATGGCGATCGTCGGCGCCGGCATCGGCGCTGCGATGCAGGGCATGCGCCCGATCGTCGAGATCATGTACCAGGACTTCACGACGCTCGCGATGGAGCAGATCGTGAACCAGGCGGCGAAGCACCGCTACATGTCCGGAGGCCAGCTGAAGGTGCCGCTGACGATTCGCACGCAGGGCGGCGCGGGCTGGTCGCCCGGCGCGCAGCATGCCCAGCAGCTCGAGGCCTGGTTCGTGCACGTGCCCGGCCTCAAGGTCGTGTTCCCCTCCGTGCCGGTCGACGCGCGCGACCTGCTCCACCGCTCGATCTACGACGACAACCCGGTGCTGTTCTTCGAGCACCGTCTCCTGTATCCCGTCAAGGGCGAGGTTCCCGACGAGGTCGAGCCGGCGGAGTTCGGCAAGGCCCGGATTCACCGTGAGGGCGAGGACGTGACCGTCGTGGCGACCGGCCGGCTCGTCCACGAGGCGCTCGAGGCGGCCGCGGAAGCGGAGGAAGACGGGATCTCGGTCGAGGTGTGGGATCCACGGACGCTGCTGCCGCTCGACGAGGAAGGCCTGGCCGCCTCAGTCCGCAAGACGACGCGGTGTGTCGTCGCCCACGAGGCGGTCGTCAGGATGGGCTGGGGCGCCGAGGTTGCGGCCGTCGTGCAGGAGCGGGCCTTCGACTACCTGGACGCGCCGATCGAGCGGGTAGGCGCCAAGTTCTGCCCGCTCCCGTTCGCGCCGGCGATGGAGCAGTACGTGGTGCCGCACGCCGCGGACGTGCTGGCGGCGATCCGCCGAACCGTCGGAAAGGACTGTCGTAGGGTGGCGACCGAGGTAACGCTGCCCCGCCTCGGGCAGGGCATGGAGGTGGGCACGATCGTCCGGTGGCTCAAGGCCGAGGGCGATGAGGTCGGCCGAGACGACCTGCTGTACGAGCTCGACACCGAGAAGGTCACGCAGGAGGTCGAGGCCGGCGTCGCCGGCGTCCTGCTCAGGATCCTCGTGCCGGAGGGCCAGGAGGTTCCGGTCGGGCGGCCGATCGCCGTGATCGGCGAGCCCGGCGAGGAGGTTCCGGAGCCCTCCGGAGACGGAGCGAGCGCCGGCGCCGCTGCCGCGGCCGCCGAGCCGGAAGCCGAGGACGAGGGCCTCGCGGCGAGTGCAGAGGCTCCGGCGCCCGCACCGGGCGCGCAGGCAGAGCGCAGAGAGGGCGAGGAGGCCGCAGAGGAAGCTGCGGTCGCCGAGCGGCCGACGACCGACGAGGCGCCGGCGGAGCCCGCTCCGGCGGAAGCCGCCGCCTCGGCGGGAGAGGACCAGGCCCGCGTCAAGGCGAGCCCGCTGGCGCGGCGTATCGCGAAGGAGCGCGACATCGACCTGCGCCGCGTCACCGGAACCGGCCCCGAGGGCCGAATCGTGGCGGAGGACGTCGAGCGCGCGGCCGCGGCGCCCGCGTGGGAGGCGAAGCCGGTGCCGCTCGAGACCGCGGCCGAGGCCGTGAAGCTGACGAGCATCAGGCGCACCATCGCCCGGCGTCTCACCGAGGCCTGGCAGGCGCCTCACTTCGCGATCTCGATGTCGGCCGACATGCGGCGTGCGATGGAGCTGCGGGAGACGCTCGTCGCACAGACCGCGGAGGGAGCGCCGAAGCCGACGTACTCGGACATCCTCACGAAGCTCTGCGCCGTGGCGCTCCTGCGCCACCCGGACCTGAACGCCCACTACGAGGGCGACCGGGTGCTCCGCTTCCGGACCGCCAACGTCGGTTTCGCGGTTGCGGTGCCGAACGGCCTCGTCGTCCCGGTCATCCCGAGCAGCGAGCTCAAGACGATCGCCGAGCTGGCCGCCGCCCGCGTCGAGCTCGTCGAGAAGACCCGCGCAGGCAAGCTCGAGCCGTCCGACCTCGAGGGCGGCACCTTCACGATCTCGAACCTCGGCATGTACGGCGTCGATCGGTTCTTCGCCGTGCTCAACCCGCCGCAGGTGGCGATTCTGGCGGTCGCGGCGATCCAGGACACCGTCGTCGCGGAGGAGGGCGTCCCGGTCGTGCGGCCGCGGATGGAGATGACGCTCTCCTGCGACCACCGCGGCGTGGACGGTGCCACCGCCTCCGAGTTTCTCGGGACGCTCAGAGCGTTCCTCGAGGAGCCCGGCCTCGCTCTGTGAGACCACGCTAGGATCGCCATGACGCCCGTCCCGCGACCGTAGGAGACCCGAATGGAGTGTGACGTCGCAGTGCTCGGCGGCGGGCCGGGCGGCTACACCGCCGCCATCCGCGCCGCCCAGCTCGGAGCGAAGACGGTCTGCATCGACAAGGAGAGCGCGCTCGGCGGCACCTGCCTGCGCATCGGCTGCATCCCCACCAAGGCCTGGGTGCAGACCGCGTTCGCGATCAAGGAGGCCGAGGAGACCTTCGCGAAGCTCGGCGTCAAGGTGGGCGAGCCGGAGCTCGACTTCGCCGCGGCCAACGCCTGGAAGGGCGCGGTCGTCAAGCAGCTCACCTCGGGTGTGGCCAGCCTCTTCAAGGCGAACGGGGTCGAATGGGTCCAGGGCGAGGGCCGCTTCTCCGATCCCAACACCATCTCGGTGCAGGGCAAGGAGGACGTTCGCTTCAAGCAGGCGATCATTGCCACCGGGTCGCACCCGCTGCGGCCGCCGATTCCGGGGATCGACTCGAGCCTGTGCGTGGACTCGACCGGCCTGCTCGCGCAGGAGCAGGTGCCCGGGCGACTGGTGATTCTCGGCGGAGGGATCATCGGCTGCGAGTTCGCGTCGATCTTCTCGCGCTTCGGCTCGGAGGTGACGATCGTCGAGATGCTGCCGAAGCTGATCCCGCAGGAGGACGACGAGGCTGCGGACGAGCTGCTCAAGCAGTTCAAGCGACGCGGCATCACGGTGCATCTCGAGTCGCGCTGCGACGGCGTGGAGGAGAAGGGCGGCGGCCTCGTCGTGACGTTCAACGGCGGCGAGACGGTCGAGGCCGATCTCATGCTCGTGTCGACCGGCCGGGGGCCGATCGTCGAGAACATCGGGCTCGAGGCTGCCGGCGTCCAGTACGACCGCGGAGCCGGCATCGGCGCCGACGAGCACCGTCGCACGAACGTGCCGCACATCTACGCCGTGGGAGACTGCGCCGGCTACTGGCAGCTCGCCCACACGGCGTTCCGGGAGGGCGAGGTCGCCGCCGAGAACGCGTGCGGCCACGACGCAGTCGTCGACAACCGAGGAGTCCCGCGGCCGATCTACACGGATCCGGAGATCGCCGGGGTCGGGCTGACCGAGCAGGAAGCGCGCGAGCAGTACGGCGACGAGGTCGTCGTCGGGAAGTTCCCCTTCGCCGTCAACGGCCGCGCGCTCATGCAGAACGAGACCGTCGGCTGGGTCAAGTCCATCCACGAGAGTCGCTACGGCGAGCTGCTCGGGCTCGTCATGGTGGGCCCGCACGTGACCGACCTGATCGAGGTCGGCGTCGTTGCGCTCGACTCGGAATCGACCGTGGAGACGGTGGCCGACGGCATGACGGCGCACCCGACCCTCTCGGAAGCCATCAAGGAAGCCGGGCTCCTCGCCCTCGGGCGGGCGATTCACCTCCCGAATCGCAAACGCGCGCCTGCGAAGGCATAGACTCTCGTGAAGACGGGTAGATCGCGATGATGAAGCTGAGCACGCGCGAGGCGATCATCGGGATCGTCACGTACCGCCTCCTGAAGGTCGCGCTACGTCGGACGCTGAAGAAGAAAGGGGCCAGCATGGCAACGAAGAAGAAGACGGCGGCGATCATCGCGGCGATCGGCGCTTTCATCGGAGCGCTCTTCTTCTGGCGCAAGCGCAAGGGCCGCGACGCCGCCCAGACGGAGATCTAAGGCAAGCGCGCGCGACAGCGCGCGCGCAGCGGACGCGGGCCGAAGGCCCGCCAGGCCGCGACGCTTCACCGAGCCCGGAGGGCTCGGTACAGATCTGGGCGCTGATGTAACCGGCCTGCTTCGCAGGCCTTTCCTGTCACGGCTGAGCCGGCTACGCCGGCTCGTTGCGTGACGGCTGCGCGCGACGCTCACGCGTCGCTTGCGGTTAGTCCGGCAGCTGCTCCCACCGCACGATCTTGCCGTCCTCGACGGTGAAGACCGCCGTGTCGACGCTGAGCGGAGCGGGGCAGGCGAAGGTGCCGCGCTGATCGAGCCGAAACGTGGCGGTCACCTGCGTCCCCTGCCGCGACATGGCGATGATCTCACCCTGGCACGGGAGGGCGGCGTTGAAGCGCTCGGCGTCCCGTTGCGAGCGCAGGACGATCACCTCGCCCTCCGCGGAGACGGTCTCGGCGCCCGGCGCGAACAGCGCGGCCGCGTCGTCGTTCAGCCCGTGGTTGAGCGCGTCGCTCCATTGGCGGACGACGTCCTCGGGCGACACGCCCCCACAGCCGGCCGCGAGCGCCGCGAGCAGCAACAGGGCAATGCGCCTCACGGCACGACGATAGCGTCGTGACCATGTCCACGGCGATCGACCCGAGACTCTGTCGAGCGCCTAGGCCCGTTCCGGGTCGTACGCGAGATTGGGCGAGCCAGCGCTCGACCTCGTCGACAGTCATGTCCTTGCGCGCGGCGTAGTCGCTGAGACCTGGTCCCGTCCGACCCGTCCGATCGAGAAGTAGCGCGCGCCCGGGTGGCCGATGAAAGATTCCGGAAACGGCGGCGGCAGGGAGTCATCGCGCACGACTCCGTTGAGCGCGAGGCCGGCACGAGCCGCGTCGAGCAGGGCGAACAGCGTCCGCTTCTCGGAGTGATCCGGGCACGCCGGGTAGCCGAAGGCAGGCCGGATGCCGCGAAACCGCTCGCGCACCAGATCCTCGCCCGACCAGGCGCTCGGCCGGGTCGTACCATCGTGGCGGGCCCGCTCGTGGAGCCATTCGGCGAACGCTTCCGCGAGCCGGTCCGCGAGCGCCTTGACCGTGATCGCCCGATAGTCGTCGTCCGTCGGCCGCGTAGCGCGGTCGGCCAGCTCGTCGGCCCCGTGTATCCCGACGGCGAAGGCGCCGACGTGGTCGTCGAGATCTGAGTCTCGGCGGGGGCGACGTAGTCGGCGAGCGATCGGTTCGGGCGAGAGTCGCCGAAGTCCGCCTGCTGGCGCAGCATCGGCAGCCGGACGCCGTCGAGGTGCGATGTCGTCGTCCCTCGGCGCGAGCCGGCCAGAAGCCGTATATCCCGCGCGGCTCGAGCAGATCGCCGGACGGCGATGCTCCGCGAGCATCTCGCTCGCATCCTCGTAGAGCTCGCGTGCCGCCGGCTGCTCGAGGATCGTCCGGGAAAGCGACCCTTGAGATCCCACGCGTGGAAGAAGAACTGCCAGTCGATGTACGGGCGACAGCTCCGCCACACAGGGCTCGACGCCCCGGGCGCCGGTGAACGACTGGTTCGTGACGCAATCCTCCGCGCTGCCACGGAATCGGCGTTCTGATTCGCCCGCGCGGCGCCCAGTGCGAGGCAGCGGCTTGCGCTCCTTCTCGGCGTGGAGCGCGCGCAGTCGCTCCTGCTCGGCGCGGTTCGCTCCGGTCGAGCTCGGTCCTGCCGTCGCCGTCGAGCAGCTTGCCGACGACGCCGGCGACGCGTGAAGCGTCGAGCACGTGAACCGTCGGCTGCGAGTACTCCGGCGCGACCTTGACCGCCGTGTGCTGGCGCGACGTAGTGGCGCCGCCGATCAGAAGCGGCAACGTCGATCCCGCGGCGCTCCATCTCACGCGCCACGCCGACCATCTCGTCGAGCGAGGGCGTGATCAGACCGGAGAGACCAACGAGGTCTCGCGCCCTCTGTCGATCGCCGTATCGAGAATCCGATCGGCCGGGACCATGACGCCCAGGTCGACGACGTCGTAGCCGTTGCAGCCGAGCACGACGCCGACGATGCTCTTGCCGATGTCGTGTACGTCGCCCTTGACCGTCGCGAGCACGATGCGGCCTCGTGAGGCCGGCCGCTCCGTCTCGGCCTTCATGAACGGCTCCAGGTAGGAGACGGCCCGCTTCATCACCCGCGCGCTCTTCACCACCTGCGGCAGGAACAGCCGGCCGTCGCCGAACATGTCGCCGACGATCCTCATCCCGTCCATCAGCGGCCCCTCGATCACGTCGAGCGGCCGCTCGGCCGACGCGCGGGCCTCCTCGACGTCCTGCTCGACGAAGGAGTCGATCCCGTGCACCAGCGCGAACGAGAGCCGCTCGGCTACCGGCACCTCGCGCCACGCATGAGTCGTCCTCGCGCCGGGTCCCGTTCTCGCCTCGCACGGTCTCGGCAAAGCTGAGCATCCGCTCGGTGGCGTCCGTGCCGGCGAGCGAGCACGACGTCTTCGACGCGTTCGAGGAGGTCCGCCGGAATGTCGTCGTAGACCGGGAGCCGACCTGCGTTGACGATGCCCATGTCCTGGCCGGCGTGGATCGCGTGGTAGAGGAATGCCGCGTGCATCGCCTCACGCACGACGTCGTTGCCGCGAAAGGCGAACGAGAGGTTGGAGACGCCGCCGGAGACGAGCGCCCCCGGACAGCGCTGCTTGAGCAAGGGCACCGACTGGAGGAACCAGAGCCCGTAGTGGTCGTGCTCCTGCATCCCCGTCGCAACGGCGAGGATGTTCGGATCGAGCACGATGTCCTCGGGCCGGAAGCCGGCCTGCTGGGTGAGGAGGTCGTAGGCCCGGCCGAGGATCGCGACCTTGCGCTCGACCGTATCCGCCTGCCCCGTCTCGTCGAACGCCATGACCACGACCGCGGCCCCGAACCGGTGCACTTCCCGGGCCTTGGCGAGGAAGTCGGTCTCGCCCTCCTTGAGGCTGATCGAGTTGACGATCCCCTTGCCCTGGATGCACTTGAGCCCGGCGATGACCACATCCCAGCGCGAGCTGTCGATCATGATCGGCAGGCGCGCCACTTCCGGCTCGGCGGCGATGAGGTTCAGGAAGCGCGTCATCGCCTGAACGCCGTCGAGCAGATCGGCGTCCATGTTCACGTCCAGGAGGTTTGCGCCGGCCTGTACCTGGCCGAGCGCGACTGCGAGGGCGCCCTCCCAGTCGTCCGCCTCGATCAGCCGCCGGAACGCGCTCGAGCCGGTCACGTTCGTCCGCTCGCCCACGACGACGAACGTCGCGTCCTCGTCGACGACGAACGGCTCGAGCCCGCTGTAGCGCGGCCGACTCGAGCGCGGAGGGATGCGGCGCGGCGCCAGGCCGCTCACTGCTGTCGCGATCCGCGCAATGTGCTCCGGGGTCGTGCCGCAGCACCCTCCAACGCCGTTGACGAGCCCGTCCTCGGCGAACCCGCGAAGCAGCGCCGCCGTTCGCTCCGGAGTCTCGTCGTAGCCGCCGAAGGCGTTCGGCAGTCCCGCGTTCGGGTAGCAGATCACCGGGGACCGAGGCGCCCTCGGCGAGCTCGTGCAGGTACGGGCGCATCTGCTCGGCGCCGAGCGAGCAGTTGATTCCCACCGCGAGCGGCTCGGCGTGCTCGATCGAGATCCAGAACGCGTCGACCGTCTGGCCGGAGAGCGTCCTGCCGCTTCGGTCGACGACCGTCAGCGACACGACGAGCGGCAGGCCGGGGCGCCACGTCCAGCGCGGCCGCGATCGCGGCCTTCGCGTTGAGCGTGTCGAAGACGGTCTCCAGGATGAGGAAGTCCGCGCCGCCTTCGACGAGCCCGAGAATCTGCTCGGCGTAGGCGGCCGCCACCTCGTCGAAGCCGGCGGCTCGAAACGCGGGATCCTCCACCCGCGGCGACAGTGACAGCGTCACGTTGAGCGGCCCCAGCGAGCCGGCGACGAAGCGTGGGCGGTCCGGGAGTCGACACGGCGTCGCACGCCTCGCGCGCGATCCGCGCGGCCGCCTGGTTGATCTCGCGCACCGCGTCCTGAAGCCCGTAGTCCGCCTGCCCGATCGACGTCGCCGTGAACGTGTTCGTCGTGGTGATGTCGGCACCGGCGGCGAGGTAGGCGTCGTGGATCGAGCGCACGACGTCGGGCCGTGTGAGCGACAGAACGTCGGGATCGCCCGCGACGTCCTTGGCGCGGTCGCGAAACCGAGCCCCGCGATAATCCTCGGCGGTGAGCCCGCGTGCCTGGATCATCGTGCCCCAGGCGCCGTCGAAGACGGCGATCCGCTCCTCGAAGAGTGCTCTCAACCGATCCGCCGTGCTCACTGGTCCTCCCGGGAAACGTCGAGACGGCCGCTACGCGGCAGCGGCCGGAATCGCTGGTCGGACACCGAGCAGGCGGCAGATGGCGACGGCGAGCTCGGCCCGGTTGAGCGTGTAGAAGTGGAACTCGTCGACGCCGTGGCGCCGGAGCGAGGCGCATTGCTCGGCCGCAACGGACGCGGCGACCAACGCCCGCGTCTCCGGATCGCCGTCGAGGTCGTCGAACAGACCCGCGAGTCGCCGAGGGATGCTCGCGCCGCACTGTCGAGCGAAGGCGACCGTTCTCGCGAAGTTCGTGATGGGCAGGATCCCGGGGACGATCGGAACCGTGATACCGGCCGCCCGGGCTCGCTCGACGAAGCGCAGGTAGACGTCGTTGTCGAAGAAGAACTGCGTGATGGCCCGCGTCGCGCCGGCGTCGATCTTGCGCTTGAGGTTGTCGAGGTCGAAGCGCCGGCTCGGAGCATCGGGATGCGTCTCCGGGTAGGCGGCGACGCTGATCTCGAAGTCCGCTACGCGCTTGAGACCCGCCACCAGATCGACTGCGTAGGCGTAGCCGGCGGGATCTGGCCGGTATGGACGACGGAGATCGCCGCTCGCGGGAACGTCGCCGCGGAGCGCGACGACATGGCGGATGCCGGCATCCCAGTACGACTCCGCGATCGCGTCGATCTCGGCGCGAGTAGCGGCGATGCAGGTCAGGTGCGCCGCCGCCTGCACGCCGGTCTCGGATTGGATACGCGCCACCGTGGCATGCGTTCGCTCCCGCGTGGAGCCGCCCGCGCCGTACGTCACAGAGACGAAACGCGGCGCCAGCGGCGCCAAGCGCTCGATCGCCGCCCACAGGCTCGTCGTCCATCTCCTCCGTCTTCGGCGGGAAGAACTCGAAGCTGAACTCGGGCGCCGCCGATCGGGCCCCCCGCCGTTCGGCCCGAGCAGCGCGGCTGTCCCGACGCCTCCCGTAGGCGGCCTGACGAGGGCCGGCTGTCGAACATCTGCTCCGGACCGCGCTCCGCCGACCACAGCGTGACGGTCAGCGGATCCCCGGCCAGATGATCGATCGAGCGGCAGGTCAGGCCGGCCCTGCGCAGCCAGGTCGCCACCTCCTGATCGGCAAAGCCGAGCCAGATGTGAGCGTGCTCGTCGCGCAGCCCCTCGACCTCGTGACGAGCGAAGTCCACCACGATGAGAAGGCCGCCCCGCCGCAGGATCCGCGCGGCCTCTGCCAGCGCTTCCTCGGGATCCTTGAGGAAGTGCAGAACCTGGTGCATGAGCGCGACGTCGAAGCTCTCGTCGGCAAGCGGCAAGGCGTGCACGTCGCCGTGACGCACTTGCCAGCCCCGGGCATTCGCCCGCTCGAGCTTGGTGCGAGCGAGCGCCAGCATCTCGCGCGACCGGTCGATTCCGACCAGCCTGGACGCGCGACCGGCTACGAGCTCGAGCATGCGTCCGGTCCCGGTGCCGAGGTCGACCACATCGCCGAGCGGCCCGGGCGGCAAAGAGGCCAGCAGCGCCTGCTCGACCTCGCTGTCGGCGACGTGCATGCGGCGAATGACGTCCCAGCGTCCGGCGTTGGCGCGGACCGCCCTCACGCCGGGCCTGGATGCCTGATCTCGGACGGCTCGGCGCCGTGAGCCGCGCTCGCTCAGAGCTCGCGGGGCACGACGAAGGCGTCGAGGCGGGCGCTGTGCGGTGCCAGCTCAGCCCAGTCGTCGACCGGGACACTGAGGGTCGCGAGCGCTCCGGTCGGCACCTCGCCGGGCAGGCTGCTCCGGTCCGCGGCCAGCAGCGCGAGCAGGTCGGCGATGCCCGGGTTGTGGCCGACGAGCATCACGGAGCCGAAGCGGTCGGGCACCTCGCGCAGGCGAGAGAGGAGCTCGTCGTCGTCGGCCCCGTACAGCTGCTCGTCGAAGACGACCTTCGGGGCCCCCAGCGCGTCCCCGATGCGGTCGAGCGTCTCACGGGTTCGCCGGGCGGGAGAGCAGAGCACGAGCTCGGGCCGGATCCCCTCGCGGTCGAGATGCGACGCGATGCGCTTCGAGGCCTTCCGCCCTCGCGGCGCGAGGACGCGCTCGCGGTCGGGGACGCCGGGATCGTCCCAGCTCGACTTCGCGTGGCGGAGCAGGTAGAGCGTCCTCACAGCGCCATTGTGACCGCGAGCGGCGCGGTGGCGCCGCGCGTCGCGCAACGAGCCGGCGCAGCCGGCTCAGCCGTGACAGGGGAGGCCCGCGGAGCGGGCCGGTCACGCAACGAGCCGGCGCAGCCGGCTCAGCCGTGACAGGGGAGGCCCGCGGAGCGGGCCGGTGTCACGCAACGAGGGTGAACCGGTCATGACAGCATGCGTTGCCAAAAGCAGCAACAAGGCGGTCAGGTCCAGCAGGAGCCGGCACTACAATCGCCGGTGCGATGAGTGCTCCCTTCGTCCACCTGCACGTGCACTCGGAGTACTCGATCCTGGACGGCGCCTGCAGGATCCCCGATCTGGTCGCCCGGGCGGCAGAGCTCGAGATGCCCGCGGTCGGGCTGACCGATCACGGCTCCCTGGCCGGCGCCGTCGAGCTCTACCGGCATTGCGAGGGGACCGGCGTGAAGCCCGTGATCGGCTGCGAGGTCTACGTCTGTGACGACCGCAAGGCGCAGGCGAAGGGGTACGCGCACCTCACCCTGCTCGCCGAGACCAACGAGGGCTACGCGAACCTGATCAGGCTCGTCTCGTCCGGCTACCTCGAGGGCTACTACTACAAGCCGCGGGTCGACTGGGAGCTCCTGCAGAGCCACGCCCGCGGGCTGATCGCGTTGTCGGGTTGCCTCTCCGGCCGCGTCTGCAAGGCGCTCGAGCAGGGGAACGAGCAGCAGGCCGAGGCCGAGGTCTCCCGGCTCGTGGACGTCTTCGGCCGCGAGTCCACCTACATCGAGATCCAGGACTCGGGACTGCCGATCCAGCAGGAGATCAACCCGCGGCTCGTCACGCTCGCGAAAGGGCTGGGGCTCCCGCTCGTCGCCACCGCCGACGTCCACTACCTCGGCCACGAGGACGCGAAAGCGCACGAGGCGCTCCTCTGCATCCAGTCGGGCGACACGCTCACGAACCCCGGTCACTGGCGGTTCGAGACCGACCAGTTCTACTTCAAGACGCAGGACGAGATGCGGACGATCTTCGCCGCGCTTCCCGAGGCGATCGATCAGGGGCTCGAGATCGCCGAGCGGTGCAGCGTCACGATGGAGCTCGATCGCCTGCTCCTGCCGACGTTCCCCACGCCGGACGGGCGCGCCGCGTTCGACTACCTCGTCGAGCTCTGCGACGAGGGGCTGCGGCGGCACTACGACAAGGAGACGCCCGAGCTGCGCGATCGCCTCGCCTTCGAGCTCAAGACGATCCGCGAGATGGGCTTCGCCGACTACTTCCTGATCGTGTCCGACTTCGTGGGTTTCGCGAAGCGGAGCGGGATCGGCGTGGGGCCGGGCCGCGGCTCGGCGGCCGGCTCGCTCGTCGCCTATTGCCTCGAGATCACGGACATCGACCCGATCGAGCACGACCTGCTGTTCGAGCGCTTCCTCAACCCGGGCCGCAAGACGATGCCCGACATCGACATCGACTTCTCCGTTCACGGCCGCGACCAGGTCATCAACTACGTCGCCGACAAGTACGGGCGCGACCGTGTCGCTCAGATCATCACGTTCGGGACGATGGCGGCGCGTGCCGCGGTGCGAGACGCGGGTCGCGTCCTCGACATCCCCTACGGCACGGTCGACCGGGTGGCCAAGCTCATCCCCGAGGGCCCCAAGGTCTTCCTGAGCGAGTGTCTCAAGCCGGGCGCCGAGCTGCGCCAGGCCTACGACGCCGACGAGATCGTCCGGCAGATCGTCGACCTCGCCACGCCGCTCGAGGGGCTCGTCCGCCAGGACTCGATCCACGCTGCCGGCGTCGTGATCGCCGACCGGCCCCTCGTCGAGGTCGTGCCGCTCCAGCAGAAGGGCGTCGACCAGGAAGTGGTCACCCAGTTCGCGATGCAGGACGTCGAGTCGCTCGGCCTGCTCAAGATGGACTTCCTGGGCCTGCGCAACCTCGACGTGATCGACGAGTGCCTCGCGCTCATCAACGGATCGGAGCCCGGCGGAGGGAACCTCGCGATCGGCACCGTGCCGCTCGACGACGAGAAGACCTACGCCATGCTGGCGCGCGGCGAGTCGACCGGTGTCTTCCAGTTCGAGTCGTCCGGCATGCGGGACGCGCTCCGCCAGGTGAGGCCGACCGAGTTCGAGGACCTGGTCGCGTTGGTGGCGCTCTACCGGCCGGGCCCGATGGGCTACATCCCGGTCTACGCGCGGCGCAAGGCGGGCCAGGAGCAGGTGACGTTCGCCGACGAGCGGCTCCGGCCGATCACCGGCGCCACGTACGGCATCTGCATCTACCAGGAGCAGTACATGGAGATCGCGAAGCAGCTCGCCGGCTTCTCGCCCGCCGAGGCCGACGATCTCCGCAAGGCGATCGGCAAGAAGATCCACGCGCTGATGGCCTCGCTGCGCGAGAAGTTCGGGCAGGGCTGTCTCGCCAACGGGGTCGAGCCGAAGGTCGCCGAGCAGCTCTGGAAGGACATGGAGCAGGCGCAGGACTATTCGTTCAACAAGTCCCACGCCGCCTGCTACGCGCTCATCGCCTACCGCACCGCGTACCTGCGCGCCAACTACCCGGCCGAGTACATGGCCGCGCTGATCTCGTCCGTGATGAACACGAAGGACCGGGTGCCGTTCTACGTCGCCGCGTGCGAGGAGATGGGCCTCGAGGTGCTCCCCCCGGACGTCAACGTCTCGGCCGCCGACTTCGCCGTCGTGGAGGGCAAGATCCGCTTCGGCCTCGACGCCGTGAAGAACGTGGGCGAAAACGCGGTCGCCGCGATCATCGAGGCCCGTGGCCACGGCAACCCGGCGCCTGAGCCCTTCGTCTCGCTCTGGGACTTCTGCGAGCGGGTCGATCCCCAGGTGGTGAACAAGCGGGCGCTCGAGAGCCTCGTCAAGTGCGGGGCGCTCGACTCGACGGGAGCGTCGCGCAAGGGGATGCTCGCGGTGCTCGAGCAGGCGCTCTCGTGGGGAGCGCGCCAGCACTCGGATCGCCTCGTCGGGCAGGCGTCCATCTTCGACGTCGATGTCGACTCGGTCGAGAGCGATCGAAGCGCTCACCACCCTGTGATGCCGACCGAGGAGTTCGAGAAGGCGGAGCTGCTGGCGCTGGAGAAGGAGTCGCTTGGCCTCTGGGTCTCCGAGCACCCGCTCCACGGCCTCAAGGACGCGCTGCGGCGCAAGTCCGACGTGCCCCTGGCTGAGCTCGCCGGCCGTCGCGACGGCGACGTCCTCACGATCGGCGGCATCGTGGGCTCGATCCGCTCCATCACCGACGCGGAAGGGCGACCCGATGGCGTTCGTGAGGCTCGACGACCTGTCCGGCTCCACGGAGGTGATCGTCTTCAACTCCGCCTACGCGGCGGCCCGCGACCTGCTCGAGGAGGACCGCGTCCTGCTCGTCAAGGGCCGGGTCGACCACAAGGACGGCGAGACGAAGATCGTCGCGCTCGAGGTGACGGCCTTCGAGGTGGCGGCCGACCGCAGCGAGGTGCGGCTTCGCGTCGATGCCCGCAGGGCGACGAGCAGCGTCATCCGCGATTTGGCCGAGGTGGTGCGCGGCTTCCCGGGCGAGTCGGCGATCGTCGTCTCGCTCGAGACGTCCGAGGGCCCTCGGGTGCTCGCGTTCGGCCCGGACTTCAAGGTGCGCCCTGAGCCCGACTTCTTCGCCGAGGTGAAGGCGTTGCTCGGCGAGGCCGCCGTCGCCTAGCGGCGAACCGCGTTCCTCGGATTTCCCCGCGCTGAACCTCCGAACGGGCAGGAGGCGTCACTCCATGAGGGGATTCGTGCCGGTCGACCAACCGATCACGATCTAAAGGGGTAGCCCGAACGGCCGATAGACGTGAGACAGATCGGAATGAGATTGCCGCAGATGAGTGAGATGAGCGTCACCGAGATCGAATATCTGCCCGAGTCCGAGGAGGAGCGGGTGATCAGCTGGCGCGCCGAGGAGCTCATGCGGGCCGGGTTCGACGGCTGCACGGCCATCGAGCTCGCGCTCGTTCCGCACGTCGATCTGCACCAGGCCGTCTCGCTGCTCCGTCAGGGCTGCCCGCCCTCGACGGCCGTTCAGATCCTGCTCTGACGCCGGCCGCGCCGCGCGCGCAGGCCCGATTCTCCCATGTGGGGACGCTCGGCATGGAGATTGTCCGGGTGCTCGGATAGGGTGGCCGTTAAGGCCGGGTTAAGTGTCGGTAATGGTCGATCCGTGGCTATTGTCGAACCGAAGACTGAGTGACTAGGATCGGGAGTAGAGCGTCGATGAGCACCACAGAAGCCGAGATCGTCTACGAATCCGAGATCGACCGAGTGGTCGGCTGGCGGCTGCGGGAGCTTCGGCGGGGCGGCTACAGCGAGGCCGGCGCGCGTGCGATCGCCGAGCGTGTCGAGATCGACCTCCATCGAGCCGTCGACCTGCTGAAGACCGGCTGCCCCGAAGAGACGGCGCTCAGGATCCTCCTGTAGGCGGCCGCGGTCGAGCGCGTGCACGGTCGGTGCGACGCGTTCCTCCCCGGGGCCCGTGTGACGTGACTGCGAGAATGGGCCCGTGCTCGGCCTGATCGCCTCCATCCCGAGCCCCTCGCGCAACGTCTTCGAGCTCGGGCCGCTGACCATCCGTGTCTACGGCCTGATGCTCCTGCTGGGCATCCTGGCGGCACTCCTGGTGGCGGGGAAGCGCTGGGTGAAGTGGGGCGGCGACTGGGATCTCGTCATCCGCTGCTCCATGTGGGGCGTCGGCTTCGGCATCGTCGGGGCGCGCGTCTATCACGTGATCACGAGCTGGGACGAGGTGCCCGACGAGTGGTGGGGCGTGTTCGCCGTCTGGAAGGGCGGCCTCGGAATCTGGGGCGGGATTGCGGCAGGCGTCGCGGCAGGCGCCATCGTCGCCCATCGCGCCCGCGCGAATGTCCTGCTGCTCGCGGATGCGTTCGCTCCCGGGATCCTGCTCGCCCAGGTGATCGGCCGCCTCGGGAACTACTTCAACCAGGAGCTCTTCGGCAAGCCTACGTCGCTCCCCTGGGGGCTCGAGATCGACCCGGAGAATCGCCCGGCCGCCTACGAGGCGGACACGACCTTCCATCCGATCTTCCTCTACGAGATGATCTGGAACGCCATCGGCGTGGTCGGCCTGCTCGCGGTCGGGCGCCGTCTCAGGCCGGGCGGCGTGTTCTTCCTGTACGTCATGTGGTATTCGCTCGGCCGTGCCACCTGGGAAGAGCACCTCCGGATCGACCCGTCCCACCACTTCGCAGGCATGCGGCTGAACGGGTGGATCGCGATCGGCGTCTTCCTGGCAGGCCTGGCCGGCTTCATCTGGAGCCAGCGTCGGGGCCGAGCCGGCGAAGAGGCGGCGTCTGCGGCGCCCGCTAGCATCGGCCCGCGATGAGCAGCCTCGCGGTCCGCGACCTCGAGCTCGACCTCGAGGCGTTCGAAGGGCCTTTCGACCTGCTGCTCACGCTCGTGCTGAAAGAGGAGCTGCCGCTCGCCGACGTCGAGATCGCCGGTGTCGTGCTCACCTTCGTCGAGCGTCTCGCGGAGTCGGAGCTCGAGCTGGAGGTCTGCGGCGAGTTCCTCGTGCTCGTGGCCGCGCTGCTCGAGCTCAAGGCACGTGATGTCTTCGCCGAGGACGACGACCTCGATCTCGACGACCTCGACGCTGCCGAGGCCGCGGCCGAGCTCGCGGAGCGGCTCGCCGCGTACCGTCGGATCAGGGCCGGCGCCGAGTGGCTCGAGCGGCGCCTTGGCGCGCAGGCCGACCGGTACTTCCGGCTCGGCCCCGCTCCGCTCGCACCGCCGCCCGTCCGGGCCCTCGATCCGCAGGACCCGCTCGGGCTCGCGCGCGCGATCCGTGCCCTGGCTGCGGATCCTCCGACGCCGTCGCTGTCGCACCTGGCGCTGCGCCTGCCGCCGATCGAACGTTTTCTCGAGCGCTTTCGTGCTCTCCTGCGACGCTCGGGGTTCGTCTTCGACGAGGAGGTCGACGGGCTCTCGCGCCTCGAGCAGGCGGTCGCCTTCGTCGCGCTGCTCGAGCTGCGCAAGGCAGGCGAGATCCGTCTGTCGCAGACGGCGCCCTTCGAGCCGATCGGCGTCTCTGCCGCATGAGGCCGGTCGCCTTCCGGCCGCATCGCTAGCGTGCGCGAGAAGGATGCGGACGTCGGGAGACGAAGTGCCTGGTCAGTGGACAACGACAGCGGTTTCGGGAGGCTTGCCGTGAGCGGGGGAGAGCGCGCGCTCTACCTCGTCGACAGTCCGATCGACCGGCTGGCACGGACGCTCGAGGCGCTGCTCGTCATCGCGCCCCAGCCGCTGTCCGTCGCGGAGCTCGCCGCGGCCGCCGAGGCCGAGGTCGAGCGCGTCGAGACCGCCCTCGCGCTGCTGGCCGGCCGGTTCCGTGAGGGCCGGAGCGGCATCGTGATCGAGCAGGTCGCCGGCGGCTATGCCTTCCGCGCCGCGCGCGAGGCGGCGGCCGCCTGCGCACGGCTCGTCGAGCGGCCCGTACAGCGCGGCCTGTCCCAGGCCGCCCTCGAGACGCTCGCCGTCGCCGCGTACCTCGGCCCGGTGTCGCGCCCGGAGATCGCGCGGATCCGCGGCATCGCCTCCGACTCGGCCGTCGCCGGCCTGGTCGATCGCGGCCTGCTGACAGAGGCGGGACGGGAGGCCGAAGGGGGCGCCGTCCGCTACCGGACGACGCCGCTGTTCGAGCGGGTCTTCGGTCTGAGCGGTCTCGACGAGCTGCCGGCCCTGGACGATCTCGCCGGCGAGGCGCCGGCCCTGCGCGAGCGGCTCGAAGCGGTCGCCGCCGGCCGCAGCGCCTGACGCCCGAGCGCGCGGCGGGGCTAGATGATTGATCTGTAATTGACCGGTAACCGTGGCACCGACGGCTGGCGGCCGATACCATCGCCCGAGACCACGCTCGTGGCTCGCACGTATCTACCGATACGCACGAGCCATGACCCCGCCCTCGAGCTCGGTCTCAGCCGTCCCCGACGGCACCACAATTTCCGATCAACCATCTAGAGGTCCCGGATGATCGCTTCTGCTTCCTCGCGGGTGAATCCGCGCAGGGTCTCGGTCGTCACGTTGCCGTCGCTCGTCAGGCCGACGAGGATCTGGGCCGCGGCCGCGTCGTCGGGCGCTTCGAAGATCTCGACCACGTCGTAGCGGCCGAGCGTCACGTAGACGTCGAGCAGGCGCCCTCCTCGCTTCTCGATCTCCCGCTCTCCCTCCTCCAGGCGATCGCGCCAGGCGGGCAGCCCTCCGAGGCCGCGCGACGTCCATTGCATGAGAGAGATGTAGACCGGCACCGGGCGTAATCATGCACCGATGCGCATCAACGCGTATCTCGCGCGGGCAGGAGTGGCCTCGAGGCGCTCTGCCGAGGATCTCGTCCGTGCAGGGCGCGTACAGGTCAACGGTGATATCGCCGAGCTCTCGACGATCGTGAGGCCCGGCGACACCGTCCGGCTGGACGGTCGGACGCTCGAGCCGGAGCCGCTTGCCTACGTGCTTCTGAACAAGCCGGCCGGCATCGTGACGACCGCCCGCGATCCACAAGGCCGGCAGACCGTCCTCGACGTCGTCGGTCACCCGCTCCGAGTCGTCCCGGTCGGACGGCTCGACGTCGACACGACCGGCGCGCTGCTGCTCACGAACGACGGCCGCCTCGCGCACAGGCTCGCTCATCCCCGCTACGGGGTCGAGAAGGTCTACGAGGCGGACGTCGAAGGCGTTCCCGATGCCGATGACCTGCGCCGTCTCGCCGAGGGTGTGCTCCTCGAGGACGGGATGACTGCGCCGGCCGATGCCCGCGTGGTAACACGGTGGAAGAACGGGTCGCGGGTAGAGCTCGTTCTCCACGAAGGGCGCACGCACCAGGTCAAGCGCATGTGCGAGGCCGTGGGGCACCCGGTGACGGGGCTGCGCCGCAGCCGGTATGCGGGCCTCGATCTCGCCGGCCTGGCACCCGGGGAGTGGAGGGAGCTCAGCGCGCCGGAGGTCGCGGGGCTGCGGCGCGCAGCGGCGCTCTAGCCCGAAACAGCCGTAAGGCTGGTTTCGGGCGGGGAGCGGCCGAAGGCCGCGTTCACGTAGCGCGGATAGCAGCCCAGGCGGCTGAGCGGCCGGCTCGGCCGGCCGCGACCCGCCAAGGAGCGGCCGAAGGCCGCGTGTCACGTAGCGCGGATAGCAGCCCAGGCGGCTGAGCGGCCGGCTCGGCCGGCCGCGACCCGCCAAGGAGCGGCCGAAGGCCGCGTTCACACGTCTGCGGCGCAGCTTTCGCCCTTGCAAGCCCAGTGACCGCGGCCCTCCGGGCCGCTCTTCGCCCGAAACCAGCCTCGCGGCTGTTTCGGGCTAAGGCAGCCTAGGGCGTCACGAAGCCGACGTTGGCGTAGGCGCGCGTCAGCGTCCCGGAGGCGACCGCGTGCGCCTTGGCGGCGCCCTTGGCCAGGATGGCGCGGAGCTCCGCCGGGTCGTCGCGCAATTCGGCGAAGCGGGTCTGGATCGGGGTGAACAGGTCGACGAGCGCCTCGGCGACGTCCGTCTTGAAGCCGCCGTAGCCCTGGCCGTCATAGCGGGCCTCGATCGCCTCGGGCGCGTCGCCCGTGGCGGCGGACAGAATTTCGATCAGGTTCGTGACGCCGGGCTTCTCGGGCGAGCGCACCACGTCCTTCCCCGAATCCGTGACGGCCGAGCGGAGCTTCCGGCGGATCACGTCGGGTGGATCGAGCAGGCGCAAGATGCCCGCGTCGGACTCGGCCGAGGTGGACATGCGGCTCGTCGGCTCCTGGAGGTCCATGACCTTCGCGCCGACCTCCGGATAGGTGCCCTCGGGCACCGTGAAGGTCTCGCCGAAGCGGTTGTTGAAGCGCTGGGCGACGTCCCGCGCCAGCTCGAGATGCTGTCGCTGATCTTCGCCGACGGGGACGAGGTTCGCCTCGTAGAGCAGGATGTCCGCCGCCTGGAGGACCGGGTAGGTGAGCAGGCCGACCCCGAAGCCCTGGTCCCTGGCGGACTTCTCGCGGTATTGCGGCATCCGGCGCAGGTCGCCGTACGGCGTCATGCACTCGAGTACCCACGCCAGGCGGGGATGCTCGGGCACGTGGCTCTGGACGAAGAGCGTCGAACGGTCGGGATCGATGCCGCAGGCGATCAGGAGGGCAGCGAGATTCAGCGTCGACTCGCGCAGCTCTTCCGGCTCCTGCGGCATCGTGATCGCGTGCAGGTCGACGATCGGGTAGAAGCAATCGGCTTCGTCCTGCTGCTCCACCCAGCGGCGGATGGCGCCGACGTAGTTGCCGAGATGCTTGTCGCCGGTCGGCTGGATGCCCGAGAGGATGCGCACGTCGCGTGTGATTCTCCCACAGACCCGCAACTAGACTGAAGCTCCGATGGCCGTGACACCCGCAACCTGGTCGCCGTCGTCCTGGCGGGGCGTGCCCGCGCTTCATCAGCCCGCCTGGCCCGACGAGGAGCAGCTCGCTGCCGCGCTCGCCGAGCTCCGGCGGCTGCCGCCGCTCGTGTTCGCCGGCGAGGCGCGTCGGCTGCGGGAGTCGCTCGCGGAGGTCGCAGCCGGGCGTGCATTCCTGCTCCAGGCGGGCGACTGTGCCGAGTCCTTCCACGACCCGAGCGCTCCGACGATCCGCGAGAAGCTCAAGATCCTCCTGCAAATGGCGGCCGTGCTGACCTACGGGGCAACGCTGCCGGTGGTGAAGATCGGCCGGATCGCCGGTCAGTTCGCGAAGCCGCGGTCCTCGCCGACGGAGAGCGTCGACGGCATCGACCTGCCGTCGTTCCTCGGCCACATGGTGAACGGTGAGAGCCCGACCGCCGAGGCGCGAACGCCTGATCCGCGGCGGATGATCCAGGGCTACAACCAGTCGGCCTCGACGCTGAACCTCCTGCGCGCGTTCACCAAGGGCGGCTTCGCCGACCTCATGCGCGTCCACGAGTGGAACCAGGCGTTCGTGCAGAGCTCGCTCGAGGGCCAGCGGTACGAGCGTCTCGCCATGTCGATCGAGCGGGCGCTGCGCTTCATGGCGGCCTGCGGAATCGATCTCGAGTCGGAGCACATCCTGCACGAGGTCGACGTGTGGACGAGCCACGAGGGCCTGCTGCTCGACTACGAGGAGCCGCTCACGCGGCGGGACTCGCTGACCGGGGACTGGTACGACTGCTCGGCCCACATGCTCTGGATCGGCGAGCGGACGCGGCAGCCGGACGGCGCGCACGTCGAGTTCTTCGCCGGCGTCCACAACCCGATCGGCGTCAAGGTCGGCCCGACGGCATCGCCTGAGGACGCCCTCGAGCTGTGCGAGCGGCTGAATCCGGCTCGGGTTCCGGGCCGGCTGACGTTCATCGCCCGCATGGGCGCCGACCGGGTGCAGGAGCTGCTGCCGCCGCTCCTGCTCGCCGTTCGCGAGGCTGAGCATCCCGTGGTCTGGATCTGCGATCCGATGCACGCCAACGTCGTCAAAACGGCGTCGGGCGTGAAGACGCGGCACTTCGACGCGATCATGGCCGAGATCGAAGGCTTCTTCGCCGCCTGCCGGACGGCGGGCGTCTGGCCCGGCGGGGTGCACATCGAGTACACGGGCGAGGACGTGACCGAGTGCCTCGGCGGCTCGGAGGCGGTGGTGGAGGAGCAGCTCTCGCATCGCTACGAGACGCTCTGCGACCCGCGCCTGAACGCCCGCCAGTCGCTCGACCTCGCCTTCCGGCTGGCCGAGCTGATGCAGCATCCCTGAACCTTGGCTCTCGCGCGTCTCGCCATCGTCGGCACCGGGCTGATCGGCGCCTCGGTCGGTCTCGCCGCGAAGCGGGCCGGGGTCGAGCGAGTCTCGGGCTGGGACTCCGATCCCGACGCCCTCGCGGTCGCAACCCAACGCGGCGCCGTCGACCACGCCGCGGGTGGCCTCGAGGAAGCGGTCGCCGACGCAGAGCTCGCCGTGGTGGCGGCGCCGGTCGCGACCCTGGCCGACGGTGTGGAAGCGACGCTCGCCGCGAGCGAGGAGTCGTGCACGGTCACCGACGTCGGCTCGACGAAGGCGGCGGTGTGCGGGGGCGTCTCCGATCGCGTTCGGTTCATCGGCGGCCATCCAGTGGGAGGATCGGAAGCGCGTGGCCCCGAGCACGTCGAGCGGGGAGCTCTTCCAGGGGGCGACGTGGTTCCTGACGCCCTTCGCGGAGACCGACCCGGCCCGCTACCGCCTTCTGCACGGCTTCGTGGCCTCGCTCGGCGCCCTGCCCGTGGCCATCGATCCCGACGCGCACGACCGGCTCCTCGCGCTCACCAGTCACCTGCCGCACGCGCTCGCCAACCTCCTGCTGAACCAGGCGGGAGCGACGCGCGTGAGCGGTCACGAGGCGCTCGCGGCCGCCGGCGGCTCACTCAAGGACATGACGAGGGTGGCGGGCGCGAACCCGCGGATCTGGGTCGACATCTTCCTCGACAACGCCGCGGCGCTCCGCACGGCGCTCGCGGAGCACCGCCGGCTCGTCGAGGAGCTCGAGCGGGCGCTTGACGCCGGTGACGCGGGCTTTCTCGCCCGGTGGATCGGCGAGGCCGCCGGAAACCGGCGCCGGCTGCTCGAGGAGGCGTACCCGGACGCCGGTGCGCTTCAGCGGCTCCAGGTGCACGTTCCCGACCGGCCCGGCGTGTTCGCGGGCATCACCCAGGCGCTCGCGGCGGAGCGGATCAACATCGAGGACTTCGAGATGCACCACCTGACGCCCGAGCGCGGCGGCACGCTCGAGATCCTCGTCTCCGGGGAGCAGGAGGCGAGGCGGGCGAGCGAGCTGCTCGAGGCCCAGGGGTACGCCGTGATCGTCTCCCCGGCCTTCGAGGAGTAGAGGCGGCACCTTGAGGGTCGAGCCCGCCGTCAGCCTGCGCGGAGACCTCGCCGTGCCCGGCGACAAGTCTGTCTCCCACCGCGCGCTGTTGCTTGCCGGGATCGCCGAGGGGGACAGCGAGATCCGAGGTTTCGGGCGCTCTGCCGACACCCTTTCCACGGCGGCGGCGGTCGCAACGCTCGGCGCAGGTGTCGAGGACGAGGGCGACGTGGTGCGCGTGCGCGGAGCCGGCCTGCGCGGACTCCGGCCGCCGGGCGTTCCGATCGACTGCGGCAACGCCGGGACGTTGATGAGACTGCTGCCGGGGATCCTCGCCGGGCACGAGGGCGCCTTCGAGCTGGTCGGCGACGAATCGCTGTCGCGGCGCCCACTCGAGCGCGTGGCGCAGCCGCTGCGCCTGATGGGAGCCGAGGTGGCGACCACGGACGGCCACGCGCCGCTCACGCTCGAGGGCGGCTCGCTGCGGCCGATCCGCTACGAGCTTCCCGTGGCCAGCGCGCAGGTGAAGTCGTGCGTTCTGCTGGCCGGGCTCTATGCCGACGAGGGCCCGACGGCGGTGATCGAGCCGGCACCCAGCCGTGACCACACCGAACGGATGCTGCAGGCCGCCGGCGTGCGAATCGAGCGGCGGCCGCTCGAGGCGGCCGTCTGGCCCGCGTCCCGGCTCCGTCCCCTCGACATCGACATTCCCGGCGATTTCTCGTCAGCAGCGCCGTTCCTGGCCGCGGCGACGCTGCTCCCGGGGTCGGAGGTGCGGCTGCACGGGATCGGCGTGAATCCGACGCGCGCGGGGTTCCTGCGCGTGCTCGAGCGCATGGGGGCCCGAATCTCGATCTACGGCCGCCGCACGACCGGAGGCGAGCCCGTCGCCGACCTCGAGATCGGGGCGGCGGAGCTGACGGCCACGGAGGTCACGCCCGCAGAAGTGCCCCAGCTGATCGACGAGCTGCCGCTGTTCGCGCTGTGTGCCTCGCTCGCGCACGGCGAGAGCGTCGTCCGCGGCGCGCAGGAGCTGCGCGTGAAGGAGTCGGACCGTATCGAGAGCGTGACGAATGCGCTGCGTGCGGTCGGAATTCGCATCCACCCGGCGTACGATGGCTTCCGGGTACGTGGGATTCCCTCCCGCCCTCAGGGTGGGGGTGTGGTGGAGTCCGGCGGCGATCACCGCATTGCGATGCTCGGGGCGCTGCTCGGCCTGGTCTCCCGCGAGGGCGTCGAGGTCGAGGGGGCCGACTGCGTGTCGGTAAGCTTCCCCGGGTTTTTCGACGTGCTCGAGTCTCTGCGCGCCGGTTAGAAGGGTTGATGTGAAACTCCCGCGAAAGCGAGAGGGCGTGCAGCGGTGCCGTCCGCCTGCGCCCGCCGAAGACATGTTGCGCCCTCGAACCGCACGAGGCTTGACGTGATCGTCGCGATCGACGGTCCGGCCGGCGCCGGCAAGAGCACGGTGGCGCGGCTGCTCGCCGAGCGGCTCGGCTTTCCCTACCTGGATACCGGCGCCATGTACCGGGCCCTGACCTGGCTCGCGCTCGACCGCGGCGTCTCCCTCGAGGACAGCGATGCCCTGGCGGCGCTCGCGCGCGAGCAGCCTGTTGCGTTCGAGGAGGGCACGGTGACGATCGCCGGCCGTGACGTCACCGCCGCCATCCGGGAAGCGCGGATCGACCGCGTCGTGTCGACCGTCGCCGGCCACTCCGGAGTCCGCGACGTCATGCGCGAGCACCAACGCAGGCTCGCGCACGCCGGCGATGCCGTTGTCGAAGGGCGCGACATCGGGACGGTCGTTTGCCCAGACGCCGAGGTGAAGGTCTACCTCGTCGCGGAACCGGCCGAGCGGGCACGACGGCGGCAGATCGAGCGGCCCGAAGAGGGCGCGGCCGGGCTCAGATCGGATTTGAAGCTCCGCGACGAGCGGGATGCTGCCCAGATGCAGCCGGCCGAGGATGCCGACGTGATCGACACGACCGAGCTGAGCGCCGCCGAGGTCATGGAACGCATCGAGGCGCTCGTCCACGCCCGGGAGTCCGCGTGAGCGGGGCCGAGGCGCCCTTGCTCGGCGGCACCCCGAACGGCGCGGTACGCGACGCGCTCGTCCCGCTCGTCTGGTGGACGTTCGGCAAGGGCTTCGTCGGGACGCTCGCCTGGACGGCGGCGAGGCTCAAGGCCTACGGGCGCGAGCGGGTGCCGCGCGACGGAGGCGCCGTGCTCGCGATGAACCACTTCTCGTACATGGATCCGGCGGCCTTCGGCGCCGCCTGCCCGCGGCGGATCGTCTACGCGGCGAAGATCGAAGCGCACCGCGCGCCGGGTCTGGGCCAGCTCATCCGCTCGCACGGCACGATCTCTATCCGCCGCGGCGAGTCGGACCGCGACGCGCTCCGGCGCATGCGCGAGACGGTGCGCGCGAACCATCTGCTCGGCATGTTCATCGAAGGGACGCGCCAGCGCAGCGGGGTTCCCGGCGAGGCGAAGCCCGGCGCGGCGATGGTCGCCATCCATGAGGGCGTGCCGGTGATCCCGGCCGCGGTGTACGGCTCGCTGCAGTGGAACTGGAACTTCAAGCCCGTGTCGGTCGCCTTCGGTGAGGCAATGCGCTTCCACGACTACCCGCGCAACTCGCGCGGCTACCGCCAGGCCACCGAGGAGGTCATGGCCGAGATCCGGCGGCAATGGGTGTTCCTGGGCGAGATGCACCGTCTCGGTCGGCCCGACGGAGTGCCGCCGCGGCGGGACTTTCCGCTGACGCCGGGATGAGCACGACGCTCCTCGGGACGGTCGCCGTCGTGGGCTTCCCGAACGTCGGCAAGTCCACGCTCGTCAACCGGCTGACCGCGACGCGCGAGGCGGTCGTCTTCGAGACGCCCGGCGTGACGCGGGATCGCAAGGAAGTCGCGTGCGAGTGGAACGGGCGACGCTTCCTGCTCGTCGATACGGGCGGGGTCGACATCGCCGACCGCTCCCCGCTCGTGCAGAGTGTCGCTGCGCAGGCCCGGGCGGCCGTCGAGGAGGCCGACCTCGTGCTGTTCGTGGTCGATGCGAAGGCAGGCATCACGCCAGGCGACGAGGAGGTGGCGGAGATCCTGCGCCGCTCCCACAAGCGCGTACTGCTGCTCGCGAACAAGGTGGACGACCCGCGGCGCGACGCAGATGCGCTCGAGTTCCACCGGCTCGGGCTGGGCGAGCCGCTGCCCGTGTCCGCCGTGCACGGCTACGGCTCCGGAGACCTGCTCGATCTCGTCGTGGAGGAGCTCGAGCGGCTTTCGCCTGCAGGTCAGCTCGAGAGCGGGGAGGAGGCGATTCGGGTCGCCATCCTCGGAAGGCCGAACGTCGGCAAGTCGAGCTTGCTGAACGCCCTGCTCGGCGAGGAGCGGGTCGTGGTGGCGGCTGCACCGGGGACGACGCGCGACTCGATCGACACGACGCTCGTGCGCGGCGAGACGACGTTCGTGCTCGTCGACACCGCGGGGCTCCGCCGTAAGCGCCGTCATCGCCAGGAGATCGAGTACTACTCCGAGCTCCGTGCCCTCAATGCGGCCGATCGGGCGGACGTCGCCCTCGTCCTCGTCGACGCGTCGGAGGGGCTCGTCGACCAGGACCTGACCGTCGCCGACGTCGCCCGCAAGGCCGGCTGCTCGACGATCGTCGTGCTCTCCAAGTGGGACATCGCGACGATCGGCATCGAGGACGTCCGGCCGCGTCTCGAGGACCGGCTGCGGCAGCGGCCTCCGGTCGTAGCGGTTTCCGCGGTGACGCGGCGCGGCCTCGGACGGCTGCTCGACCGGATCGAGGAGGTCTTCGCCAAGCACGCGGGGCGGATTCCCACCGCGGAGCTCAATCGTTTCCTCCGCGAGCTCCGTTCCGCCCGCCCCGGGCCGGCTCGCAACGGCCGCCGCCTCAACCTCCTCTACGTCACGCAGGTCGAGTCGCGCCCGCCCCGCTTCCGGCTCTTCGTCAATGATCCGGGCCTGATCACCCGAGACTACGCCTACTGGGTCGAGAACCGGCTGCGCGACCGCTTCGCGCTCGCCGGCACTCCCGTCGTGATCGACTTCGTGCGGCGGAGCTGACCGTGAACGTCGTCGTCGTCGGTGGTGGATCGTGGGGCACCGTGTTCGCGACCCTGCTCCGAGCGCGCGGGCACGACGTCACGCTCGCGTGCCGCGATCCGGCGCAGGTCGAGCAGATAGCCGCCACGGGGCGCAACCCGCGCTACCTCACGGAGGTCGACCTCTCGGGGGTGGGCGTCGAGACCGTCGCCGCTGCGCCTCTGGATCAGGCGGACCTGGTCGTGCTTGCCGTCCCGAGCCGGACCTTCGCCTCGGTCGTCTCGGCCCTGCCCGGCAACTGCCCGGTGCTGATCCTCACGAAGGGCCTCGACCCGGACAGCGGCCGCCGTCTGTCGGAGCTGGTCGACGCCCGGCCCGTTGCAGTTCTGTCGGGCCCGAACCACGCAGAGGAGATCGCGCAGGGGTTGCCGGCCGCGGCGGTCGTGGCGAGCGTCGACCCGAAGCTCGCGGTCGAGCTGCAGCACGCGGTGATCTCGCCCACGTTCCGCGTGTATGTGAACGACGATCTCGTCGGCGTCGAGCTCTGCGCCGCGGCGAAGAACGTCATCGCCCTGGCCGCCGGCGGGGTCGACGGCCTCCGCCTCGGCGACAACGCCAAGGCCGGATTGATCAGCCGAGGCCTGCGGGAGATGGCACGCCTCGGAACGGCTTCCGGCGCCCGCCAGGAGACGTTCTCCGGCCTGGCCGGCATGGGCGATCTCGTCGTTACCTGCTGGAGCAGGCACAGCCGGAACCTGCGGGCCGGGCAGCTGCTCGTCCAGGGCCGCCGACCCGAGGAGGCCGTCCAGGAGATCGGGATGACGGTGGAGGGAATCACCGCCGCGCCCGTCGTCCGCGACCTCGCGCGCCGGCTCGACATCGAGCTGCCCCTCACCGAAGCGGTCTGCGCCGTGCTCGACGGAACGGATGCGCTCGCGCTCGTCTCAACTCTCATGGCGCGCGAGCCGACAACCGAATAACGCTACTGTGAATCTCGTGCGCTTCCCATCCAGATTTGTGGTGCTCCCGGCCGCCCTCGCCGCCGCGGCCGTGCTCGCCGCGTGCGGTGGCGCTGAGCTCGGGGGCGCAGGGGGGAGCAGCCCGGAAGGCGCCGAGCTCCTCGCCGCCGGCACGCCTGTCTTGGTGACGATCAACGGGAACATCGATTCCGGCCAGTGGCAGGCCGCGGAAGCGCTCGTACAGCGCTTCCCCTCCGGCCGGGAGGCGATCAACTCGATCCTCGGCGAGATCACCGAGGAAGGAGCGCAGCTCGAGACCGATGTGCTGCCCGCACTCGGCCCCGAAGTGGACATCGCGGTGCTCGACCTGCCTCAGGACGGAGACCCGGCGGTCGTGATGCTGACCCGGCCGACCGACCCGAGCAAGCTCGAGCAGCTGCTCACCGAGGCAGACGACGCGCCGGTGTGGCGCGAGGTCGACGGCTGGTACGTGGTGGCAGACTCCGAGGAGAACATCGACCGCGCTCTCAATGCCGGTGGGGACTCACTGGCGGACAGCGACGCCTTCGAAGAGGCGATGGGCGGCCTGCCGGACGAGACGCTGGCGCGCATCTATCTCGACGGGCCGGCGCTGCTCCAGGCGGTCGAGGCCGGAGCGCGCGAGCAGGGAGGGCTCGGCCAGATCGGTCCGAACCCGGTCGAGCTGCTCGGCTCGGGCGACAAGCTCGAGTACGCGGCGCTCGCGCTCATCGCCGAGGAGCAAGGCCTCCGCGTGGAGGGCGTGGCGCGCTCCGAGCAGGATCCGGGGCTCGAGCCGGCTGCGGCGGAGCTCCCCGGGCTCGTGCCGGCCGACGCGCTCCTCTACGGATCGTTCAACGGGCTCGACCAGGGCCTGTCGCAGTTCCTCGAAACGATGGGCAAGCAGACGCCCGACTTCGATCGGACGCTCGCCCAGCTCGAACTGGCGCTCGGCGTCTCGGTCGAGGACGACTTGCTGCCGATCTTCGCGGGGGAGGGCGCCCTCTACGTTCGCGCCGGCGCGCGGATCCCCGAGGTGACGCTCGTCCTGTCGCCGGACGATCCGGCGAAGGCGGGCGCGACGCTCGACAAGCTCGTTGCGGCGGCGTCGCTGTTCGGCCCGGGCGGCGAGGGCGGCAAGCCCCCGTTCACGGTCACCGACACGACGATCGCCGGGGTTGCCGCGAAGAAGCTCGAGATCAACGACCAGGTCTCCGTCTATTACGCGACCGTCGACGACCACCTGGTCGTCACCACGGCGGTCAAGGGCATCGCCGACCTCGTCGAAGGCGGTGCGTCGCTGGCAGACGACCCGCTCTTCCAGGAGGCGCGTGACACCGCCGGCACGCCCGACGAGACGCTCGGCTTCGTCTACGTGAACCTCGAGCGTGCCGTCGGATTCGCCGACACGCTGGGGATGCTCGACGCCGAGAAGCCCGAGCTCGCCGTGAACCTGAAGCCCCTCCGCTATCTCCTCGTCGACGCGACCGGGGACGGCGCGGAGACCCGGTTCTCAGGCTTTCTCGGAATCGCGTAGGGGCCGGATCTCATCCCGCCCGCGGACGGCGCCCTACGCGGCGCGCCGAACGAAGAGCCCTGCGGCGGCCCGCTCGCCGATCGCGCGCTCGGTGCCCGAGATCCGCACGACCACCTGACCGGCCTCCGGCTGGCTGTTCGTGACCTCGACCTCGGTCCCGGGCACGAGGCCCTCGTCGTAGAACCAGTGCAGCAGCGGGCCGTCATGCTCGGCGAGGCGCACGATGGTCGCGCGCGTGCCGGGCTCGACGTCCGAGAGCGCCGCGAGCTCGCGGTTCTCGGCCTGCTCCACCGAGGGATCGACGGGCCAACCGTGCGGGCAGCGGTCCGGCCGTCCGAGCCGCTCCTCCATCCGCTCGATCATGTCGTCCGTGAACGTGTCGGCGAGCTCGTCTGCCGCCTCGTGGGCCTCGCCGCCGGTGTAGCCGAGGAAGTCCGTGAGGAACCGCTCGATCAGCCGGTGCCGGCGGATGACACGCTCGGCCGCCGCCCGTCCGGCGTCCGTGAGAATGACCTCTTTGCGCTCGCCTCGCTCGACCAGGCCGTCCGCCTCGAGGCGTTTCAGCATCTCGCCTGCCGATGCGCGCGAGACGCCGAGCATGTCCGCGACACGCGCGGCGAGAGCCGGCGAGTCCTTGACGACGGGCCCGTACTCGCCGACCGGGAAGGCGAGGAAGTAGATCGTCTCGAGGTAGGTGTCGATCGAGTGGCCCTGCGCCATGACGGGGATTCTAGCCCTCCCGGCTGAGCGGCCGGCAAGGGCGAAGCGCGCAGCGGACGCCGCAGGCGGCCGCGAAGTCTCGCGCGCGAAGCGCGTACAGCCGGGCCGCGACCTGCGATCGCCGGGGCTGCAGGCTCGGCACGGTAATCGGGGCAGCCGTCACACAACGAGCCCGCCCGCCGCCGGGGCTAGGCTGGGCGCGTGAGCTCCTTCGCCCAGGTCGTCCCGCTCGTCACGACACGCGCGCTCGACCGGCCGTTCACCTACCTCGGCGAGGGGCTTGCGCCCGGTGACGTCGTCTCCGTTTCCTTCGGCGGCGGTCGCCGCCGCGGGGTCGTCGTTTCCCTCTCCGACGACGCCCCCCCGGGCGTGGACCCGGTCGGCGTCGAACAAGTGCTCGGAAGCGTCCCGGGTACGCTCGTCGATCTCGCGCTCTGGATCGCGGCCTACTACGGGTCGACTCCCGCGCGCGCGCTCGCGCTGGTCGCCCCGCCGAGCCGCGCCCGGCGCGGCAAGCGCCGTCGGCCGGCTGCCGTCGACTTTCCTGCCGAGGAGACTCCCGCCGCGCTGACGGAGGCACAGGACGCAGCTCTCGCCCGCATCGTGGAGGCGATCGGCTCCGGCGGGCGCTTCCTCCTCTACGGCGAGACCGGCAGCGGCAAGACGGAGGTCTACCTGCGGGCCTGCGCCGCCGCTCTCGAGCGTGGGCTCGGCGCGATCGTCCTCGTCCCCGAGATCGCCCTGACGCCCCAGGCGCTCGCCCGCTTTCGCAACCGCTTCGGAGACCGCGTCGCGTGTCTCCACTCGGGACTGACGGAGGCGCAGCGGCGCGACGAGCGGGAACGCATCGCGTCCGGCGAGGCGCCGGTCGTGGTCGGCGCACGCTCGGCGATCTTCGCGCCGCTGCCGAGGCTGGGGCTCGTCTGCGTCGACGAGGAGCAGGATTCCTCCTACAAGCAGGACGCCGACCCGCGCTACGACGCGCGCAGTGTTGCCCTACGCCGAGCCGAGCTCGAGGGCGCCGTGTGCGTGTTCGGCAGCGCGACGCCGCGGCCCGAGAGCTGGCACCGGCTCGACCGGCTCGAGCTCGGCGGTCGTCTCCACCGGCCGCTGCCGACGGTGCGTATCGTCGACCTCCGCCGCGAGGCCGGGTACCCGCTGAGCACCCCGTTGCTGGCCGAGCTGGGCCGTGTGGCCTCCGGGGGTGGGAAGGCCGTGCTGCTCCTCAACCGTCGCGGGACGGCGCCGGCGCTGCACTGCCGGGCGTGCGGGGGCACCCAGCGGTGTCCGGCCTGCGACGTCCCGCTCGTCCTCCACGCCGATCGTCGCCTGCACTGCCATCACTGCGGGTACGCGCGCCCCTCACCGTCGCTCTGTCCCGTGTGCGGATCCGCGGAGCTCGCCCGCATCGGCGCCGGCACCGAGCGGCTCGAGCAGGAGCTGGCGGCGCGACTTCCCGAGCTCGAGCTCTTTCGGCTCGACGCGGACACAGCCGCGGGGGACGGCGCCCACGCACGCATCCTCGAGAGCTTCGCCGCCGCCGATCGCGCGGTCCTGCTGGGAACGCAGATGGTGGCGAAGGGGCACCACTTCTCGGGTGTCCGCCTTGCGGCGGTCATCGACGCCGACGCAGGGCTGCTCGTTCCCGACTTCCGTGCCGAGGAGCGAGCCTTCCAGCTCGTCACGCAGCTCGCCGGGCGGAGCGGCCGCGACGGCCCGGGGCGCGTGATCGTCCAGACGTTCACGCCCGATGCGCGCCCGATCGCACTTGCCGCCCGCCACGCCGTGCCCGAGTTCCTCGCGGGGGAGCTCGAGCGACGCCGCGAGCTCGGCTATCCGCCCTTCCGGCACCTCGTGAAGCTCGTCGCCCAGGGGCCGGCAGCCGACTCGACACTGGCTCTCCTGCACGAGTTGCGCGACGGGCTCGCGGGCGTGACGCCCGGCGACGAGCTGCTGGGGCCGGCGCCGCTCCTGCGGCTACGGGGTCGCCACCGTGCCGCTCTGCTGGTCAAGACGGAGACGCCTCGGGCGCTCGCGACGCACGCCGGGCGGCTGCTCGCGGCCGCTGCGCCTGCCATGCGCAAGGACGGGCTCACGGCCGTGGTCGACGTCGATCCGCAGGGCTGGTAGCGGCCCGGGAGGCGCGGGTCGCGGTCGTTAGACTCACCCCGATGGCGGAAGCAAAGGGTCAGGTCGCGCAGACGGACGCCGGTGACGCCGAACGCGACGCACGTCGGCGCTACATCCTCGGCAGCATTCGGCAGTACCCGGATCCGGTGCTGCGTCTGCCCGCGCACGAGGTGACCGCCTTCGACAACGCGCTGGCTGCGCTCGTGGAGCGGATGATCCTCGTGATGCAGCGGGCCAGCGGCGTGGGTCTTGCTGCGCCGCAGGTCGGTGTCCTCCAGCGGGTGCTCGTTCACCAGGCGGAGGAGGATGCCGACCCCGTGGCGCTCGTCAACCCTCGCATCGTGGCGAGCTCCGAGGAGAGTGAGAGCATGGAGGAGGGCTGCCTCTCGCTCGGCGCGGCCGATGTGACCGTGGACGTCGAGCGACCGAGCCGGGTGACTGTCGAGGCGCGCTCCGCCGACGGCGACGAGGTGACGTTCGAGGCCGAGGGCCTGGAGGCTCGGGTGATCCAGCACGAGATCGACCACCTCGACGGGGTGCTCATCATCGACCGCACCGCTCCCGATCAGCGGCGGGAGGCGCTCGGGAAGCTCCGGCCCCAGCCCGTTCTCGGCCGCCTGGAGAGTTGACCGACCTGCCGCGGGCGTGAAGCTCCTCGTCGCGGCGACCGCTCCGTTCGGCGCTGCGGTGCTGGAACGGCTCGCGGAGCGCCATGAGATCGAGCTCCTCGTCACGCGACCCGACCGTCCCCGCGGCCGCGGCCGCAAGCTCGGCTCGCCGCCGGCGAAGCTGGCGGCGGAGCGGCTGGGGATCCGCGTCGAGCAGCCGGAGCGGCTCGAGGCCGCACCCGGCACGGCGCCCGTGGTCGTCGTGTGTGCCTACGGCATCTTCATCCCGGCGGACCTGCTCGAGGAGCGCCTCTGGCTGAACGTGCATCCGTCGCTGCTGCCGCGCTGGCGCGGTGCGGCGCCCGTCGAGCGCGCGATCATGGCAGGCGACCGCGAGACCGGTGTGACGATCCACCGCACGACGGCAGCAGCTCGATGCCGGACCGATCGCCGCGCAGCGCGGCTTCCCGATCGGCCCGGAGGACGACGCCGGCGCCGTGTTCGAGCGCGCCGCCGACGTGGCCGTGGAGCTGCTCGACGAGGCTCTGCCGGAACCGTCATTCGTTCCCCAGCCTGAGGACGGCGTGACCTATGCCGAGAAGATCGCCGCCTCCGACCGCGAGCTCGACTGGGCGCGTCCGGTGAACGAGATCCTCGACCGCGTGCGCGCTCTCTCGCCCCACATCGGAGCCCGCGGCGTGGTGGGCGGCAGGGTGTTGACGGTGTGGCGTGCGAAGCCCGCCGGGCCCGATTCGCTGCTCGTCGAGGACGGCGTGGAGCTGCTCGAGGTGCAGCCCGAAGGCAGACGCCGCATGTCGGCCGCCGAGTACCTGCGCGGGCTACGCGCGTGAGGCGCTCTTGGTCTACCTTCTTGAGGCGGCTGCGGCCCTGCGATGGGGAGGCACCCCATCGTCCGCTCGCGGGCGATCCTGGGCGGCCGACCCGACGTGAGGCGCTGCGGTGGCTGGACTGATGACGCCGACGCGGGGGATGGATTCGTGACACATTCGCAACTCATTTGGCGCAGCCCGTGCGCCATGCGCGCGACCCCAATCGCTACGGTCCCAAACCTCGGGTGGGATCGTGGGTCCCCACCCTGGGTGGGGGTATGGGGCCAAGGCCGCGCGTACCGCGTTCGCTTCCAGGCATGACCGCGCGTGATTCCCGGCAGGCGGCCCTGACCGCCCGGGAGGTGGCGTTCGACGTCGTCCTGCGCGTCACCGAGCAGGGGGCCTACGCCGACCGCGCCTTCCGCGCAGCCGCGGCCGAGCTGGAGGCTCGGGAGCACGCGTTCGCGATGCAGCTTGCCTACGGCACGATCCAGCGCCTGCGCACGCTCGACCACGCGATCGAGACACTGGGCCGCCGGCCCGTGCGCAAGCTCGATCCGCCCGTGCTCACCGCACTCCGGCTGGGCGCCTACCAGCTCGGCTTCATGGGCTCTGTCCCCGCCCACGCCGCCTCCAACGAGTCCGTGGAGCTGGTGCGCCGCGCTGGCATCGAGCGCGCAATCGCCTTCACGAACGCGGTCATGCGTCGCCTGGCCGCGGGACTGGAGGAGCTGCTCGCCGGCCTTCCCGAATCGACCCCCCGGGAAGCGGCCCTCAAGCACTCGTATCCGGATTGGGCGGCCGAGACCTGGTGGGCGGAGCTGGGGCCCGAGGAGGCCCTCGCGCTGATGCGCGCACAGAACGAGGCTCCCGAGCGCTCCGTGCGCATCAACCGCCGCAAGCTCCCCGCTCCCGACGAGCTCCCGGGCACCCGTGACCCGGACCTTCCCGACGCGCTGGTCGTCGAGCGCGTCCCCGGCGATTGGCTCGAGCGCGGGCTCGTCTGGCCCCAGAGCCGGGGCTCGCAGCTCGCCGGCGCCGTCGTGGGCTCGCTGGCCGGAGAGAGGACGCTCGACCTCTGCGCCGCGCCCGGCGGCAAGGCAACCCAGCTCGAGGGACACGTCGTCGCGGTCGAGCTGCACGAGGGTCGCGCCCGGGAGCTCGAGGAGACTACGGCCCGCCTCGGGGCTACGAACGTCGAGGTCGTACGCGCCGACGCCGTCGCGCTGCCCGAGGAGCTCGCCGGGTTCGACCGGGCGCTCGTCGATGCCCCGTGCTCGGGCCTCGGCACGCTGGCGTCCCGGCCGGACCTGCGCTGGCGGGCCGAACCGCTGCCCGACCTTCAGCTGGCATTGCTCCGCGCGGCGGTGGACCGCGTCCGGTCGGGTGGCTCCATCACATACGCCGTCTGCACGATCAACGCTGCTGAGAACGAGGCGATCGTGGATACGCTCGGCCTGCCCGTCGACGACCTCGGCGCCGAGTGGCCGCAGTTCCGTCACCCGCGGCGGCCCGAGTTCCTGCTGACGCTTCCGCACAGACACGGGACGTCAGGTTTCTTCGTGGCGCGGCTCCGGCGTCCATAAGAATTCCCTCGTGGGCTGGAGCGACTGGGTACGCGGCATCGAGATCGAGCCGTCGGTCTACGCCGCCGACTTCCTGCAGCTTGGGCGGCAGACGGACGAGCTGCTCGCGGCGGGCGCGCGGATCTTCCACATCGACGTCGGAGACGGCCGCTTCATCCCGCCGATCACGATCGGGCCGGTCGTGGTTCGGGCGCTGGCACCGGTCGTGCACGCTGCCGGAGGACGGCTCGACTGCCATCTGATGGTTGACGACCCCGAGCGCCACTTCGAGCAAATCCGCGAAGCCGGCGGGGACAGCGTCACCTTCCACGTTGAAGCTTGCGCGGACGTCCCGGCCGCCGCCGCGCTCGCGCGCTCGCTCGGGCTCGGGACAGGTCTCGCGTTCAACCCCGACACGCCGGTCGAGCGGGCCGCGGCGCTCGCCGCCCACACCGACCTCGCGCTGTGCATGAGCGTGCATCCGGGCTACTCGGGCCAGGAGCTCATCCCCGAGTCGCTCGATCGCCTACGCCGCCTGCGCGAGCTCGTCCCTGACGCGACCCTCGTTCAGGTCGACGGCGGCATCGACGAGTCGAATGCGGGGGCTGTGCGCGAGGCCGGAGCCGACCTGATCGTCTCCGGGAGCGGCATCTTCTACCACGACGACATCGTGGAGGCCTATCGTGGGCTCGTCGGGGCAGCAGGCTGAGCGCGAGTACCTCGAGCTCGCGCTCGAGCTCGCCGAGCGGGGACGTGGCACGACGCGACCCAACCCGGTCGTGGGCGCCGTGGTCGTTGCTGACGGGACGATCGTCGGCGAGGGGTGGCACGAGCGCAAGGGCGGCCCGCACGCGGAGGTCGTCGCACTCGAGCGCGCGGGCGAGCGTGCGCGCGGCGCGACGCTCTACGTCACGCTCGAGCCCTGCGCGCACCATGGAGCAACGCCGCCGTGCGCCGATGCGGTCATCGAGGCCGGGATCGCCCGCGTGGTGGCCGCGGTCAGCGACCCGAACCCGAAGACGAACGGGCGGGGCTTCGAGCGGCTGCGCGAAGCGGGCATCGAGGTCGAGCAGCCGGGCGGGGAGCTCGAATGGCGCGCGCGCGTCCAGAACGAGGCGTTCAGGACCTGGGTCGCGCTCGCGCGACCGTTCGTGACGTACAAGGCGGCCGTCACCCTCGACGGCCGTGTCGCCGCCGCGGGCGGTGACGCCCGCTGGATCTCCGGCGAGGCGAGTCGCCGGCTCGTCCACGAGCTGCGAGCCCGAGTCGATGCCGTCGCGGTGGGCATGGGCACGGTGCGCCGCGAGAACCCTCGGCTGACGGCCCGCGAGGTAGGCGCGACGCGCCAACCCCGGCGTCTGGCCTTCGGCCACGGCCCGCTGCCGGCAGGCTCGGAGCTCGAGCTGCTCTCGGGCTCGCTCGAGGAGGAGCTTGCCGGGCTCGCCGACGAGGGCGTGCAGTCGCTGCTGCTCGAGGGCGGGCCCACCCTGGCCGGCGCGTTTCTGCGGGCGGGCCTGATCGACAAGCTGATGCTCTTCGTGGCGCCGAAGCTCCTCGGCGGTGACGACGCTCCGTCGCTCTTCTCGGGGCCGGCGGTCGAGCGCCTGGCCGACGCGATTCCCGCAACGCACCTCGCCTGGGAACAGGTGGGCGAAGATCTGCTCGTGACCGCGTATCTGAGGGAGCCCTAGAACGCATGAGCCGCGGGGCCGGCGGCTATCCTCGGCGGGGTGTTCACCGGGATCGTCCGCGAGCTCGGTTCCGTCGAGGCGCTCGACGGCGGCAAGGACGGCATACGGCTGCGCGTGCATGCGCCGGAGACGGCCGCGCAGGCCGTGGTCGGCGACTCGGTGGCACTCAACGGCGTGTGTCTCACCGTGACCGGGATCGACGGAGGGGCATTGTTCTTCGATGCAGTGCCCGAGACGCTGTCTCGTTCCACCCTCGGAAGCCTGCGTGCGGGGCTGGCGATGAACGTCGAACCGGCGTTACGTGCGGGCGAGCCGCTCGGCGGCCACATCGTCCAGGGGCACGTCGACGGTGTCGGCCGCGTCAGGTCCGTCGAGCCGGAAGGCGAGGGTGCGCGGATCGAGATCGAGGCCGCGCCCGAGCTGCTGCGCTACTGCGTCGAAAAGGGGTCGATCGCAGTCGAGGGCGTCAGCCTGACCGTCGCCGCGCTTGCAGAGGACACGTTTGCCGTAGCCCTCATCCCGCACACGCTTGCCGCTACGACGCTCGGCGCTCTGCAGCCGGGAGACGACGTCAACCTCGAGGTAGACGTCGTCGCCAAGTACGTCGAGAGACTGATTGGCCCGCGCGGGGTATACGACCAGGGATAATTCGATTGCCATGACAACGCTTCGTGTCGAGCAAGAGTCCTCGTTCGCCCCGATCTCGGAGGCGATCGAGGACATCCGCAACGGGAAGATCGTCGTGGTCGTGGACGCTGCCGACCGCGAGAACGAGGGCGATCTCACGATCGCGGCGCAGTTCGCCACCCCGGAGGCGATCAACTTCATGGCGAAGGAGGGCCGCGGCCTGATCTGTCTCTGCCTGACCGCAGAGCGCTGCGACGACCTCGGACTGCCGCCGATGACGCCGAAGAACGAGGCGCCGCACGGAACGGCTTTCACCGTCTCCATCGAGGCGCGCGAAGGGGTGACGACGGGCATCTCTGCGGCGGACCGCTCGCACACGATCCAGGTCGCAATCGATCCGACGAAGGGCCCGAAGGACGTCGTACAGCCCGGTCACGTGTTCCCGCTCCGCGCCCGCGCCGGCGGCGTGCTGCAGCGCGCAGGCCAGACCGAGGCGGCGCTCGACCTCGCACGGCTCGCCGGGCTCAACCCGGCCGGCGTCATCTGCGAGATCATGAACGACGACGGGACGATGGCCCGCGTCTCGGACCTCATTCCCTACTGCGCGCGGCACGGGCTCAAGATGATCACGGTCGCCGACCTGATCGAGTACCGCCGCCGCACCGAGAAGCTCGTCGAGCGAGTCATCGCGGTCAGGCTCCCGACCGACTACGGAGAGTTCGAGGCGGTGGCGTTTCGCGAGATCCTCACGGGCAAGGTTCACACGGCTCTTGTCCTCGGCGACGTGACGGATGCCTCCGACGTGCTCGTGCGCGTCCACTCCGAGTGCCTGACCGGTGACGTCTTCCACTCGCTGCGTTGCGACTGCGGCGAGCAGCTCGACCTCGCCATGCGGCAGATCGCGGCGATCGGTCGTGGAGTGCTCCTCTACATGGCGCAGGAGGGTCGTGGCATCGGACTGCTGGCCAAGCTGAAGGCCTACGAGCTGCAGGAGAACGGCCTCGACACGGTCGAGGCGAACCTCGCGCTCGGCTTCCCCGCGGACGCTCGCGACTACGGCATCGGCTCGCAGATCCTGGCCGACCTCGGTCTCACGACCATCCGCCTGCTCACGAACAACCCACGCAAGATCACGGGTATCGAGGGCTTCGGGCTCAAGGTCGTCGAGCAGGTCGCCATCGAGATTCCGCCCAACGAGGAGAACAGGGCCTACCTGGAGGCCAAGCGGTCGAAGCTCGGCCATCGGCTCCATCACCAGGACCTGAAGGACCTCGACCTCTACCCGGAGACCGAGTGATGAGCGACACCGTCGGCGAGGTCCCGGCCGAGCTTGGCTCCGAGCAACAAGGCGACGGCGAGCAGAAGCCCGACGGAGAGCACGCCGCGGCGCAACTGCGCATCCCGGCCGGGATCAGGACGTTCGCCGGGCGGCCGAACGGCTCCCGCCGGTCTGTCGGGATCGCGGTCAGCCGGTTCAACGGCGAGATCACCCAGAAGCTGCTCGACGGCGCGCTTGCGGTTCTCGAGGAGGCGGGAGTCGCGCCGGAGGCGATAGAGGTCATGCCGGTCCCCGGCGCCTTCGAGCTACCGCTGGGGGCAATGGCGCTCGCGCGCTCGCGCCGCTACTCGTGCGTGCTCGCGCTCGGTTGTGTCATTCGGGGAGAGACGCCGCACTTCGAGTACGTCTCCGCAGAGGCAGCGAGCGGCGTGCAGCTTGCCTCGCTCGAGACCGGCGTTCCCGTCTCGTTCGGTGTCCTCACCTGTGACACGCGCGAGCAGGCGCTCGCCCGGGCCGGCGGGCCCCGCGGCAACAAGGGTGGCGAGGCGGCGCAGTCGGCGCTCGAGATGGTCGAGTCGCTGGGCCAGCTGCGCGCGAGCCTGTCGTCCTAGGCCGGGGCCGCGGACCGGCGGCTGGGTGTCGGCCTCACCTGAGCACGGGACAGCAGCAAACCGGCGGTGGCGAACGCTTCGGCAGGTATCATGGCCCGGCCATGGCCAGGGTATGCGCGATCTGCGGGAAGGGCCCGTCGTTCGGGAACAACCGCAGCCACTCGATGGTTGCGACGAAGCGGCGCTTCGAGCCGAACCTGCAGCGTGTCCGCGTGCTGCTCGACGGCGTCGCCCGGCGCGTCTACGTCTGCACTCGCTGCCTGAAGGCCGGCAAGGTTCAGAAAGCGGTCTGAGCGAGGCGAGCGCCGAGGTCGTGTCCTCGGCGTTGCCTCTTGGCTCAGCGGCGCGTCACGTGGTGGGCCGCTCCTCCTCCCACGCCGCCTGATCGCTGCGCTTGCGGTTGATGACCCGGCCTGCGTTGTGGCCTCTGCTCGGCATGACCCAGTAGACATAGTCCCCGAGGGTCAGGTATCGGTAGGCGTGGCCCTGGTAGCGCCCGATCTCGCCTCGCTCGATCCGCGCCGCGAGCGCATCGAAGACGGCGCCGCCGCAGTCGCGCTCGAGCACGTACCAGTGCTCGTTCGTCGCCATCGTCGTTGCGAAGCGCCAGTCGGCGCTCTCGATGAAGGCCAGGATCTGTTCGTCGGTGACAGCCATTCCTCCCTCAGTCGGTCAGGCGTAGCCGCGAGTGTCCGCCCAGGCCGCCGACGCCGTTCCCCGCAACCATGCGGTCCGGAGCCACGCCACCACCCTCCCCACCCTGGGTGGGGGGAACCCCGCCACCCACCGCAAACCCTAGCCCGCGAATCCGCATCGGATCCACGCGCTGTGTGTCGATTTCGTGCCAAATCCGTGCCGGCGCACCACGATCGACTGCGGCCCGCCAGCCGTGCCCGTCGTGATACTTCCTGCGTGGAGGCCGAGAGCCGCATAACCGTCGCCATCGTCGAGGACAACGACGTCTACCGGGAGGCGCTCGAGATCGTGTTCGGGCTGACTTCCGATCTCGCGGTTGTCGTGGCCGCGCCGGGCGGGCGCGCGGCCGTCGAGGCGTGCGGCCTCGCCCAGCCGGACGTCGTCCTCGTCGACTACCGGCTGCCGGACCTCGACGGAGTCGAGACGACCAGGGCGCTGCGCGCCGAGTGCCCGGAGACGACCGTGCTCGTCCTGACGGCGGCCGCCGATGGGCCCGAGGTCGAGGCGCTGCTCGAGGCAGGCGCGGTCGAATGCCTGATGAAGGACAGGGAGCTCAGCGAGATCGTGGCGGCCGTGCGCGCCGCGGCCCGCAGGAGTGGCGTCGCCGGCTGAGGAGAGGGCCGTGCGGCCCTTCGGCGGCCTCGACACGGCTGCACGGACGGTCGACCCTGGAGCCCCACGCGCCACCCACCGCTTCCGTCAGGAGCAGCTTGACGCCTCGGTCGAGACGCTGCCCGGCGTCGGACGAAAGCTCGGAGCCGGCCTCGGTGCGCTCGGCCTCCACACCGTCCGCGACCTGCTGTACCACCGGCCCCGACGCTACGAGCCGCCTGCGCCGCGCGCGCGGATCGTCGACCTGCTCGTCGGCCAGGACGCGACGATCGAGTGCGAGGTCCTCCGCGCGGCCAAGCGCCCGACCCGACGTCGGCGGCTGACGATCGTCGAGGCTCGAGTCCAGGACGACAGCGGCGTGCTGCCGGCGATCTGGTTCAACCAGGTCTGGCTCGCCGACCGCCTCCAGCCGGGAACCCGGGTCACCCTGCGCGGCTCGCTCGACCGCGGCGAGTTCGTCGTGCGCGACTACGACCTCGATGACGACGACGCGCTGTCACGCGTCGCTCCCGTCTACAGGGCGAGCGAGGCGATCTCGTCCAAGCGCCTGCGCGAGCTCGTGCAGCGCGCGCTGCCTCTGCTCCGGCACGTTCCCGACCCGATGCCGTCCGAGCTGCGCGCGCGCCTCGGCCTACCGCTGAAGCCCGACGCGCTGGCCGTGCTCCACCAGCCGGAGTCGACCGCGCAAGCGGAATCGGGCCGCCATCGGCTCGCGTTCGAGGAGCTGCTCGTGCTGCAGGTCGGTCTGGCGCGACGTCGTGCGGCGGCCGGCGGACGTGCACCGTCGATTCCGCTCGGCGAGGCCGGCGAGCTCATCGATCGCTACCGCGCCGCGCTCCCGTTCACGCTCACGGCAGCACAGGAGCGGGTCGTCTCCGACATCGACCGCGACCTTGCGCAAGACGCGCCGATGGAGCGGCTCCTGCAGGGCGACGTCGGCTCCGGCAAGACCGTCGTCGCGCTCCACGCGCTGCTCCGCGCCGTCGAGAGTGGCCATCAGGCCGCCCTGATGGCGCCGACGGAGACGCTTGCGGAGCAGCACTTCCTGACGGTCGAGCCGATCTGCCTCCAGCTCGGCGTCCGCTGCGTGCTCGTGACGAGCTCGATTCCCGGGAAACAGCACGCGGCCGCGCTGCGGGCGCTTGCGACGGGGGAAGCCGACCTGGCGGTCGGCACGCACGCGCTCATCCAGGAAACGGTCGAGTTCCGCTCGCTCGCCGTCGCCGTCGTCGACGAGCAGCATCGCTTCGGCGTCGAGCAGCGGGCGGCGCTGGCCGCGGCGAACGTGGAGACCGCGCCTCATCGCCTCCACATGACGGCGACGCCGATCCCGCGCACGCTCGCGCTCACCGTCTGGGGTGATCTCGCGGTGTCCGAGATCGACGAGCTTCCCGCCGGTCGCAAGCCCGTCGTCACGCGCTGGATCAGCCACGAGCGCGGGAGCGAGGCCTACACGCGGCTGCGCCGCCACCTGGCCGACGGGCGGCAGGCGTTCGTCGTCTGCCCGCTCATCTCGCCGTCCGAGACGATCGAGGCGAAGGCCGCAGAAGCGGAAGCGGAGCGGCTGCGCGGCGCAGAGCTCGAAGGCTTCCGGGTGGGCTGCCTGCACGGCCGACTTCGCCCGGCCGAGCGCCGGGGAATCATGGAGGCGTTCGCGAGCGGCGAGCTGGACGTCCTCGTCGCGACGACGGTGATCGAGGTCGGCGTCGACGTGCCGAACGCGACGATCATGATCGTCCAGGAAGCCGACCGCTTCGGGCTCGCCCAGCTCCACCAGCTGCGGGGACGGGTCGGTCGCGGTGCCGAGCAGTCGTTCTGCCTGCTCGTGTCGCGGCCGAAGGAGGAGCTCACCGACGCCGCCTCGGAGCGGCTGCAGGCGCTCGTCGACACCGCCGACGGCTTCGAGCTGGCCGAGGTCGACCTCGAGCTCCGCGGCGAGGGTCAGTTCCTCGGCGCGCGGCAGAGCGGCGTGACCGACCTCAAGTTCACGCGGCTGCGCTCCGACCGGCGGCTGCTCGAGCAGGCCCGCCGGGAGGCGGGCGGCCTCGTCGACTACGAGGGGCCGCTCGACGACGAGGTCGCCCGGATGTTCGGCGAGGCGCCCGCCCTCGACACAGGCCTGAGTCAGGCCGCCACCGGAGGCACGCAGCTCGCTGCCGAGCCGATGGCCGCTACCCTGCGCCGGCGGTGAGGATCATCGCAGGGTCGCGAAAGGGTGCGCGGATCTTCGCGCCGAAGGGCTCGGATACCCGCCCCACGGGCGACCGCGTCCGCGAGGCCGCGTTCAACCTGATCGGCCCGCTCGAGGGCGCCCGCGTGATCGACCTCTACGCCGGCTCGGGCGCGATGGGCCTCGAGGCCCTGTCGCGCGGCGCCGAGCGCGTCGTGTTCGTCGAGACCGATCGAGCGGCCCTGGACGCGATCGGGCGGAATCTCGACAAGCTCGGGCTCACGGGCGCCGAGATTGCGCGCGAGCCGGCCGCCCGCCGCCTGGCCGCCGATGCCGGGGCGGGCAGGCGGTACGATCTCGTGCTCATCGACCCGCCGTACCGGATGCTCGACAACGCCCTCGCCACCCTCGCACCCCGGCTCGCCGCCGTGCTCGCGCCCGACGGCCTCGTCGTGGTCGAGTCGGACGCCCGCGACGAGCCGGAGCTGCCGCTCCCGGTGCGAACCAGTCGTCGCTACGGGTCGTCGCGGTTGACGCTCTTCGAGGCCGGCGCGCGATGAGCGCCGACAACCCCGTCGTCGCGATCTGTCCGGGCACGTACGACCCGGTCACGAACGGGCACCTCGACATCATCGGACGGGCCGCCGCGATCTTCGACCGCGTGGTGGTGGCGGTGGTGAGGGAGCCTCCCCACAAGTCGCCGCTGTTCTCGGTCGAGGAGCGGGTGGGCTTTCTCCAGGAAGCGCTCGCCGCCGAGAGCAACGTGGAGGTCGAGGAGTTCTCCGAGCTGGTCGTCGACTTCGCCCGCAGGTGGGGCGCCCGGACGATGGTGAAGGGGCTCCGGGCGATCTCCGATTTCGAGTGGGAGTTCCAGATGCACCACCTGAACCGGACGCTGGCGCCCGAGATCGAGACGACGTATCTGATCGCGGATTCGCAGTTCAGCTTCGTGTCCTCCTCGAGCGTCAAGGAGATCGCGGCCTTCGGTGGGAAGGTGGACGGCCTCGTCCCGGAGGCGGTCGCCCGCAGGTTCGAGGAGCTCTTCACGTCCCCGCGCCCCGGCGCCCCGGTCAGCCCTCAGGAGTAGACTGGTTCCCTATGGATGTACTCGTGCTCATCGACAAGCTCGACGACCTCGTCCACAACGCGAAGGCAGTGCCGCTCACGGACCAGGTGCGCATCGACCGCGAGGAGATCTACGACATCCTCGACCAGATGCGCGCGACGATCCCCGAGGAGATCAAGCAGGCCCGCTGGATCGTCAAGGAACGCCAGGAGATGCTGGCCGAGGCGCGGCGGGAGTCCGACCGCATCCTCGGTGAGGCCCGGGAGCAGGCGGTGCGCGAGGCCTCGCAGACCGAGATCGTCAAGCTTGCCGAGCGCCAGTCCCAGGAGATCGTCGACGACGCGCGCCGACAGGCGCGCGAGACGAAGCTCGAGATGGAGGACTGGGCCGATCAGATCCTGTCGACGCTCGAGAACAACCTCGACAAGTTCCTCGGCGCGGTTCGCCGAGGTCGCGAGCGCCTGCACGAGCGCTCCCAGGAGTCGGTCATGGCCGGCTTCACGGACGACTCGAGCCACTAGTCGCGATCTGATCGGAAATCCCGCCGCCGCGGAGGAGGCCTCGTAGCCGTGTCTCCGGCGGCGGGGCACGCGTTCGCTACGCTCGCCTCGTGACCACGTTCGACCTGCGCAGGACGAAGCTCCGCCCCGGCGAGCAGTTCCGGACCGAGCTGCCCGTCCGGCTCGAGCCGTTCGAGCTGGGAGGCGAGCTGTACCGGCCGGAGCCCGAGAGCCCGACCGCCCGATTGGCGATCTCCCGGACGGGGTCGGGAACGGTCTTCGAGCTCGCGTTCGCCGTTCGGCTGCGTGGCGCCTGCATGCGCTGCCTCGGCGAAGCGGTGGTCGATGCCGAGGTCGAGGCGCGCGAGTACGACGAGCGCAACGCGGAGGTCGAGGAGCTCCACAGCACGTACGTCGAGGACGACCGCCTCGATCTCGGAACGTGGGCGCGCGACGCCCTTTCGCTGAGCGTCCCGGAGCAGATCCTCTGCCGCGCAGACTGCGCCGGGCTCTGCGCCGGCTGCGGCGTGAACCTCAACGACGAGGAGTGCCGCTGCGCCCCGCCGGAGCCCGACACGCGCTGGTCGAAGCTGTCCGAGCTCAAGCAGCAGCTGGGGTCGTAGATTCCGGGCCGGATGAGATCCGGCCCCTACAGATCGCAGGCCGGAGAGCTCCCGTCCGAGGCTTCCAACCGCACTTGTAGGGCCGGATCTCATCCGGCCCAGCCCCGGCGAGCGACGTCGATGGGCTCGCCGGCCCGTTGTATAGCTGCCGGCAAGGCAGACCCCTTGCCGGCAGCTATACTGCCGCGGTCTCATGGCGGTTCCAAAGCGGAAAACCTCGAAGGCGCGCCGCGACAAGCGGCGCGCGAACTGGAAGGTGCCGGCGCAGGCGCTCGTGGCAGTGCCCGCAATGTCACCAGCCCAAGCGGCCGCACCACGTCTGCCCGACGTGCGGCACGTATCGCGGCCGCGACGTCGAGCCACTCGAGACTCCGGCGCCGTAGTGCTCCCGGAGCGCTAAGAGGTCTCGACCGAGGACCGCATGACCGTCCGAGTCGCTGTGGACGCCATGGGCGGCGACCGGGCGCCGGACGAGATCATCGCGGGCGCGCGGGCGGCGAAGGTCGACGACGTCGAGCCGATTCTGTTCGGGCCGATGGAGGTCATCCAGCCGCTGGCGCCGGACCTCGAGGTCGTGCACGCGTCGCAGGTCGTCGGCATGCACGAGAAGCCCGCAGACGCGGCGCGTGAGAAGCGCGACAGCTCGCTGTTCGCAGCCTGCCGGGCTGTCGGCCACGGCCAGGCCGACGTCGTCGTGTCGGCGGGGAACACCGGCGCCATGCTCGCAGCCGGCCTGCTCGAGATCGGCCGCCTGCCCGAGGTCTCCCGGCCCGCCATCGCCGCGCCGATCCCGTCGCGACGCGGGCCGACGATCCTGATCGACGCCGGCGCGAACGCCGACGCGCGTCCCGAGCACCTGCTCCAGTTCGCGCACATGGGGACGATCTTCGCCGAGGAGATCCTGAACCTCCCCAACCCGCAGGTCGGTCTGCTCTCGATCGGCGAGGAGCCGGAGAAGGGCAACCGGCTCGTCCGCGAGGCCCACAAGCTGCTTTCCGCGGACGGGATCCGCTTTGTCGGGAACGTCGAGGGGCGCCTGCTGCTCGAGGGCGCGGCCGAGGTCGTCGTCTGCGACGGCTTCACGGGCAACATGTCGCTGAAGGTGCTCGAGGGCACGATCCGGACCGTGCTCGAGTCGCTGCGCGAGGAGATCGTCGCCTCGCGACGAGGGTCGCTCGGCGGCCTCATGATCCGTCCGGCGTTCCGCGGCCTGCGCCGTCGGCTCGACCCCGACACGTACGGGGGCGGCTATCTGCTCGGCCTCAAGGGGCTCGCAGTCGTCGCTCACGGCAACTCGTCGCATCGCGCGATCGTCAGCGCCATCGAGCTCGGCGCGCGCGGCGTGCGCGCGGGAGTCGTCCAGCACATGGCGGAGCGTCTGGCCGAGCGTGCCATCGCCTCGAGACTGGGGTCGTACGCTCGTGAACGGCTGCTCGTGCGTGGTAGCATCCGCCGTCCTCTGAGCCCAGAGGCGAACTCACGACAGGAGAGGGAGGCACATGGCAGCGCGCGAGGAGATCTACGAGCGGGTCAAGGACGTGCTCGTCGAGCAGCTTGGCGTCGAGGAAGACGCGATCACCGAGTCCGCCTCGTTCCAGGAGGATCTCGACGCCGACTCGCTCGATCTCGTCGAGCTGATCATGGAGCTGGAGGATCAGTTCGGGGTCAAGATCTCGGACGAGGACGCCCAGGGCATTCAGACAGTGGGGCAGGCCGTCGACTACATCGCCGCCCGGAGTTGAGGCCGACCCCGGTGAGCTCCTCGAGCTGATCGAGGAGCTCCGACCCGCGCTTCGCGAGCGGGTCTTCACGCATCCGTCGTTCGTCGACGACCGCTCCCGCTCGTACGAGCGGCTCGAGTTCCTCGGCGACAGCGTGCTCGACCTGGCGATCGCCCAGGCGCTCTACGAGCGCTTTCCCGAGTTCTCGGAAGGCCGGCTCACGAAGGCCTGGGCGTACGTCGTCAGCCGCACGAGCTGCGCCGAGGTCGGGAAGCTGCTTCGGCTCGGCGAGCGGCTCGGCGAGGGCGTGGGCGCTCCCGCCGGTCCCGAGGTCGAGAAGCTCGGGCGCAACCGCAACGTCCTCGCGGCGCTCGTCGAGTCCAGCCTCGGCGCTCTCTACCTCGAGTACGGGTTCGAGCGCATACGGGGCGCGATCGTGCGCTCGTTCGCCGAGCGCATCGAGTACGCGGTCACGACCCACGTGGACTACAAGACGGAGCTGCAGGAGGAGATCGCCCGGCTCGGCACGCGCCATCTCCTACGTCGTGGTCGAGATGCAGGGACCGCCCCACGAGCGCACCTTCACCTGCGCCGTGCTGATCGACGGCGAGGAGGCGGGCACCGGCACGGGGAGCTCCAAGAAGGTCGCCGAGCAGGCGGCGGCCCGCGAGGCGCCTCCGAGGCTCAGCGGCTGAGCGGCTCGAGGCGGCCGGAGTCTCGGAGCCGAGCCGCGGACCCGCTTGGAGCGGGCCGGATCATCCGGCCCGCGGTCACGCGATGCGGCTAGCCCCGCTCGAGCAGTCGCCGGTGGAGCGCCTGGCTCTCCGCGCTCGGCGCGATGCCGAGCTCGTCGTGCAGCAGGATCCGCAGGCGGTCGTAGACGCGCAGCGCCTCGGCCACCTCGCCGCGCGCGGCAAGCGACTCCATCAGCAGGCGGTAGCCGGACTCACGATAGGGAGCGAGCTCGATGAGCTTCCGGCCGGAGCGCTCCGTGGCGGCGAGCTCTGCTCCGCCCAGGCCGAGGCCGGCAAGCGCGATGCACTCATAGAGCGCGCAGCCTCATGTCCTCGAGCCACCGCCGGCGTTCCTGGATCCATGGCGCCTCCTCACCGGCGAGGAAGCCGCGCCCGCCGACGGCGTACGCGATCCGAGCAGGTGCCCAGGCGCCTTTCCAGTTGCTGCGCGCGACTGCGGATTCCGCCTCGTGGATCGCGGCAGCGGCCGCCTCGAGATCGATCCAGGCATCGGCGGGAAGCACGAGATGGATCTCCGAGCGACCCTCGAGCGAGCCGGCGGGAAGGACGCGCCGGAGCTTCGAGAGCAGCGCCGAGAGCGACGAGTCCGTCCCTGCCGGTGCCGTGTCCTGCCAGAGCGCCTCGACGAGGTCGTCCCTCGTGGCCGGTCGCGTGCGATTCGCAGCGAGGTAGACGAACAGCAGGCGCCCCTGGCGGCCCGGAAGCCTGGCCTCGATTCGCTCGCCCGCCAGCTGAACCACGAGCCTGCCGCAGAGCTGGATCCGCGTGCCCGAAACCTCCGCCAAGGTTTCGCCAACCTAGCGCCAAGGCGGCGGCAATGCGCCTCGCGCACAATGGGCCATCGAGCCAGGAGGAGCCCGATGTCCAAGATCGTCAATTGCGAGTGTGGTCACGTCGTGCGCGGCGAGACCGACGACGAGATCGTCTCCAGCACCGAGGAGCACATCCGCGACGTCCACCCGGACCTGGTGGGGCAGCTGTCGCGTGACCAGATCCTCGACATGTCCGAGGAGGCCTGAGCGGCCGAAGGCCGCGGGCGGCTGAGCGGCCGGCTCGGCCGGCCGCGACCCGCTTGGAGCGGCCGAAGGCCGCGGTCACGGGCTGACGGCGCTCTGGCGTAAGGTCTTGTAGCGGCCGGCCACGCCTCAGAAGCTTCCGGCCCGCCCTTCGGCCCGTTACGCTCGCCTTGCAGTCCGTCTCCACTGTCATGATCTCGCGGCGTGTACCTGCGCTCCATCAGGCTGCGCGGCTTCAAGTCGTTCCCGGAACCGGTCGAGGTTCGCCTCGAGCCGGGGGTGGCCGTGGTCGTCGGGCCGAACGGCTCGGGCAAGTCGAACGTCGCAGACGCGATCGTCTGGGCCGCGGGAAGCCTCGCGCCGAGCGCGCTGCGGGCCGAGAAGCCCGAGGACGTCCTGTTCGCGGGCGGCGGCGGCCTGCCGGCCTCGGATCACTGCGAGGTGGAGCTGCTGTTCGACAACTCGGCGGGCGACGGCCCGCTGCCGTTCGCCGAGCTCGCGGTCACGCGCCGGCTCCAGCGCGGCGGTGAGGGCCAGTACCTGATCAACCGCGCGACCGTCCGCCGCACGGACGTGCTCGAGCTGCTCGCCGACGCCGGCCTCGGCCACGAGCTGCACGCGGTCATCGGGCAGGGCCGGGTCGAGCAGGTGCTCTCGTCCAAGCCCTCCGAACGGCGCGCGCTCGTCGAGGAGGCGGCCGGTCTCGGCAGCTTCAAGCAGCGCCGCCACCGGGCCGAGCTCAAGCTGGAGCGGGTCGCCGTCCAGGTCGACCGGGCGAGGGCGCTCGAGGAGGAGGCGCGCAAGCGGCTGCGGCCGCTGGCGCTCCAGGCAACGGCGGCACAGCGGGCCGAGCGGCTCGGCGACGAGATCGAGGCGCTGCGCGTCCAGCTCGGCGCCTCCTCGCTCGCGCGGCTCGAGGCGCGCATGGCCGAGCTCGACGGTCGGCGCACCGAAGCCGAGCACGAACGGCGGCGGCAGGACGAGAAGCTCGAGGGGTTGCTGGGGGAGCGGCGGCGTGCCGAGGAGGCGCTCGAGGGTGCGGCGGGGCGCCACGAGCAGGCGACCGCGGATCTCTATCGTCTGCGCAGCGCGGCAGAGCGGCTGGCGTTGCGCAAGGAGGCCGCGGAGGAGTCGGGCCGGTCGCTCAGGGACGAGGCGACGCCGGCTTCGCGGCCTGGCGGACGCGCCGCGCGACGAGTCCGCGATCGACGAGCTCGCCTCGGCCGAGGCCGCCGCACGCGAGGCTGCCGGCCGGTCGCGCGCCGCCCTCGAGCAGCGGGAGACGCTCGAGACGGCCGCCAGGCTCGCGGCCGAGCGGCTGGCCGCGCTCGACCGCAGCCTCGCCGAGAGGGAGGGGCTCCCGCCGGCCGCGCGGGCTCTGGCCGACGCGGGCGCCCAGCTGGCGCTCGCAGCGCTCGACGTCGAGCCGGGCTACGAGCGCGCCGTCGCGGCGGCGCTGGCGTTCCGTGCGGCGGCCGTCGTGGCGGCAGACCCGCGCGCCGCCTTCGAGCTGGCCGAGCGCGCGCGTGTCGAGGGGCTCGGGACGCTCGTCACGCTCGTGCCGCCGCGCGGCCCGCGGCAGGACACAGCCGCGACGCCGCCTACGGCCTCCGCAGAGCCTCTGTCCCGCCATGCCCGCCCGGCCGCCGGCGGCGAGCCGGTGGCGCGGCTGCTCGAGGGCGTCTGGGTCGTCGAGCCGGGGGAGCTGGCGTCGGTCGCGGACGGGATCGCCGTGACACGAGAGGGCCACGGGTTCGATCCGGGCCGCGGCGAGCTGTGGTTCGCAGGCGCCGCGGCCGAGAGCGTCATGATCGAGCTGCATGCGCGGCGGCGGACGCTCGCCGAGGAGGTCGGGCAGCTCCAGGCCGACGCAGCCGCGGCGGCCGGCACTGCGGCCGGGCTCTTCGAGGAGGAGCGCGCCGCCCGCGAACGGGTGACGAAGGCCCGCGCGGCGGTGGCGCTCATGCCGCCTCGCGTCGACCCGGCGCAGGCCGACCTCGCAGAGCACCTGGCCGGCGCGGCGGAGCGGCTCGCGGCCTGTCTCGCCGCCTGCGCCGAGACCGCCGGCCGGTTCGAGGCGCCGCTGCGCGGCAGGGTGGACGCAGGCGCCTGCCTCCGCGGCCAGCCTGGGGGAGGAGCTGCGCCGGCTCGGCGCGCAGGAGGCCGAGCTGCGCCGATCGGCGGGGGAGGCCGCGGCGCGGCTGTCGGCCGTCGAGGTGGACGCCGCCCGGCTCGGCAGCGAGCGCGACGAGCTCCTGCGGCGACTCCCGGAGGGCACGGCGCCCGAGGAGCTCGGCGAGGCCGACGAGGAGGAGCTGAGCGTCAAGCGGGAGCGCCTCGAGCGGCGCCGGGAGGCGCTCGGCCAGGTCAACCCGCTCGCCGCCGAGGAGCTCGAGCAGGAGCGCGAGCGGCTCTCCGAGCTGACGGTGCAGCGCGAGGACTTCGAGCGCTCGCTCGAGGAGCTCGAGAAGCTGCGGGCCGAGCTGACCGAGGAGGTCGAGCGGCGCTTCGCCGAGACCTACGCGGCCGTCGAGCGGCATTTCACCGAGGTTGCCGGGTCGCTCTTCCCCGGCGGCGAGGGGAGGCTGCGGCTCACGGTCCCGGAGGACGAGGAAGACGCGGAGCCCGGCGTCGAGGTGGAGCTCCGCCCGGCCGGCAAGAAGATCACGCGGCTCTCGCTGCTCTCCGGCGGCGAGAAGGCGCTCGGCGCCCTCTCGTTCCTCTTCGCGCTCTTCCTCGCCCGGCCGTGCCCCTTCTACCTGCTCGACGAGGTCGAGGCCGCCCTCGACGACGCGAACATCGGCCGCTTCGTCGAGCTGCTGCGCCGCTACGCGGATCGCGCGCAGTTCATCGTCATCACGCACCAGAAGAGGACGATGGAGGCCGCCGATATCCTCTACGGCGTGACGATGGCAAAGGACGGCGTCTCCCAGATCGTGTCGAAGCGTCTGCGCGGAGAGCCCGCGGCGCTCGAGGCGCTGCCCGCGTGACCCACACGTGGGCCGCCCTCCTCGGCGACGAGGAGCCGGGGGCCGAGGACGAGGAGCCGGAGCGGCGACGGCGCTTCAGGCGCCTGCGCAGCGGCCTCTCGAAGAGCCGCCGCGCCATCACGGGCCCCCTCACCGGCTGGCGCTATGACCCCAACGACCTCGAGTCGTGGGAGGTGCTCGAGGAGGTGCTGATCTCCGCCGACATCGGCGCGGCCACCGCGCAGGAGGTCATCGAGCGGCTCGAGAAGCGCCGCCCGCAGACGAACGAGGACGTCATGGAAGGCCTCGCCGACGTCCTCGCGGAGCTGGCCTCGCCCGAGGAGGCGCCGCGTCTCGACGTCGAGGCGCGTCCGACCGTCCTGCTCGTCGTCGGCGTCAACGGCACCGGCAAGACGACGACGATCGGCAAGCTTGCGAGCCGCCTCGCGGAGCACGGGCGCTCGGTGGTCGTCGCAGCCGCGGACACCTATCGCGCGGCCGCCGACGAGCAGCTCGAGATCTGGGCCGGACGCGCGGGCGCCGATTTCGTCGGCTCCACGCGCGGCGGCGATCCGGCTGCCGTCGCGTTCGATGCGATCGCCGCCGCCGAGGCGCGCGGCCACGACGTCGTCATCGTCGACACCGCCGGCCGCCTGCACACGCAGACGAACCTGATGGAGGAGCTCTCGAAGATCCGCCGCGTGATCGCGCAGCGCCTGGACGGCGCGCCGCACGAGACGCTCCTCGTCATCGACGCCACCACGGGCCAGAACGGCCTGCGCCAGGCCGAGCTCTTCCGCGAGGCCGTCGACGTCACCGGCGTCGTGCTGACGAAGCTCGACGGGACGGCCAAGGGCGGCATCGTCGTCGCGATCGGCCACGAGCTCGGCCTGCCGGTCAAGCTCGTCGGCGTGGGGGAGAGCCTCGAGGACCTGCAGCCGTTCGATCCTTCCGACTTCGCGCGCGCCCTCGTCTCCGACGACGGGGACTAGACTCCACGCGATGGCGGCCCCCGCGAACGTCCGCCGCTACGAGATCGACGCCCGCTCGACGGACGTCTTCGGCCGCGTGCTCTGCAGCACGCGCGACCAGCACTTCGTCGTCGACGGTCCGGTGCAGAACGGCTGCCCGGGTGAGGCGGTCACGCCCGCCGAGATCTTCCTCGCCGGAGTCGCGACCTGCGGCGTCGAGCTCGTGCAGGTCTTCGCGCGCGAGGAGGAGCTGCCGCTGCGCTCCGTGCAGGTCGCTGTGTCGGGCGAGACGGATCCGGACAACCCGGTGCGGGAGGACGTGCGCGTCTTCAACCGGGTGAAGGTCGAGTTCGAGCTCGGCGGCGTCACGGCCGAACAGGGCGAGCATCTCGTCGAGCGCTTCAAAGGCAGGTGACCGCTCTACGGCACGGTCGCGGTCGCGACCCCCGTCGTCGAGGTCGAAGTCCACACCGGCTAGGAGCGGCGCGCGCGCCGCGACGTCAGTCGTCGTCCGACTCGGCGAGCGATGCGATCTGGCGCTCGAGATCGGCCCAGTCCTCGTCCGCGTCGTCGAGCGTCTCGACCTCCACGTCGAGCTCGTCGTCGGCCAGCTCCTCGGGCTCGAGAACGGCGGCGCGCTCGACGTCGACGAAGGCCTCGATGGCCTCGCGCGCCAGCTCCGGAGGCGAGACGCCGCGCGCGGCCGCGTCGCGTTGCAGCTCCGCCATCGTGGCCGCGTCGAGCAGTACCTCGAGGCGCTGGAGCGTCATTGGCGTCGGCGCGCGGAAGTTGCGAACGACACGTAGCGGAGTGTGCCAGAGGAGGGCGTAATTTGCATGTCGGCGCCCGATAACCTCGGCTGCCATGAGACGTCTCGCCCTTTGCGCGGTTGTCGCCGTCGTGGTCCTCACCGCCGCGGGGTGCTCGGGCGAGGCCGAGACGGGCGTCGAGGGCGCAGGTGACACCGTCGTCGATCACGTCGCCGACGGTGACACCCTCGCGCTCGAGAGCGGCGACCGAGTCAGGCTCGTCCAGATCGACGCGACCGAGCTCGGCGAGGGCGAGTGCTACTCGGAGGAGGCCACGGGCGCCCTGGAAGAGCTCGCGCCCCCCGGCACCCGTGTCCGGCTCGAGGCCGATCCGAGCCTCGACCAGGTGGACCAGTACGGCCGCCTGCTCCGCTACGTGCACGTCGGCGATCGCAACGTGAACCTCGAGCTCGTGCGCCGCGGGGCCGCCGCGCCGTACTTCTTCCACGGCGAGCACGGCAGGTACGCGTCGGAGCTCGAGAACGCGGGCGAGGCCGCGCGCGAAGCGGGCCGAGGGATGTGGGGCGCCTGCCGCGTGGAATGGAATCCGGAGAGGAGCGCAACCGCGCAGTTCCGCTGAAACGAGTCGGCGCGAAGTCGTGATCGAGGTGTAACACCTGGTGTTACACTCGTGGCATGCCCACGAAGTACCCTCGAATCGCCGTGACCGAGGATCCCCAGATCGCCGCCGCGCTCGAGCGGGCAGCGCGCTATCTCGGCTCGAAACCGCGGGCGTCGCTCGTTCGGGAGCTGATCCTGCTCGGGGCCGACGCAGCCGAGGAGGAAGCATGGCGCCGACCCGCCCGCGTGCAGCTCGCCCTGATGGCGATCAACCGCACAGGTCTTGACTGGGACCTGCTGGAGCGGATCGAGCAAGAGGCCTGGGGTATCCCGCCCGACGATGAGTAGCGAGCCCCTCGGGGGCGGTCTCTTCATCGCCGATACGTCGGCGTGGGCCCGTGCGAGCGCGCCGCCCGTCGCAGGCGAGTTCCGCGAGGCAGTGGAGAAAGGCCAGATCCTCAGCTGTCCGATCGTGGCGCTGGAGCTTCTTTACACGGCCCGCGACGCGGAGGAGTTCGATGCCATTGTGTGGAAACACTCGGGTCTGCGAGAGGCGCCCGTGACGCGCTCCGTGACGCGTACAGCGATCAGCGCGCTGCGTGAGCTGGCTCGCCGACGGCCGGGTTACCATCGCGTCCCTCCGGCTGATGCACTCGTGGCGGCGGCTGCGCAGGACGCGGCCGTCGGCGTCCTCCACCACGATCGCCACTACGACCGGCTGGCCGAGGTGCTCGACTTCGAAAGCCGCTGGATCGTCCCGCCTGACCCGGGCTAGCGGTGTCCTCCAGCCGTGAGGTCGACAGCGGCCCCGCACGGCGGGCACGGCGTCCGGTCTCGGCGCCCACAATCCCGTCATGACGGCAGACCGGGCGGCGCTGGCGGAGGCCCTTCGTCTGGAGGATCAGACCGAGCGGCTGCTCGAGGTCGCCGCGATCGTCTCGGAGGCACTCGAACCGCTCGGCATCCACCCGGTCCTCGTCGGCGGGCTCGCCGTCGCGTACTGGACGGCCGGCGCCTACGTGACGGGCGATATCGACGTCGTCATGCCGTACCTCCCCGAGATCGACGAGCGGCTCGCCGAGCTCGGGTTCGAGCGCCGCGGCCGGTTCTGGCTGCTGCGCGAGGGAGGAGTCGTCTTCGAGGCTCCCGGGAGTGGGCTGGCCGCCGGCGAGGAGGCCCAGGCAGTCGAGCTCGCCAGCGGTCGTGCGGTTGCCGTGCTCACGCTCGAAGATCTTCTCGTCGGACGGATCCACGAGTTCGTGGGCACCGGCCACAGCGATCGCCCTCGGTCAGGCGCTCATGCTGCTCGGGCTCGGAAGATCTCGACGCCGGCCGACTGCAACGGCGAGCCGACGAGGAGGCAGTCGTCGAAGCGCTCCGTGAGCTCGAGAGTCTCGCCGAGCGCGTGCGGCGAAGGTGCACAGCTGGAGCAGTGGGAGCTTCACGAGCTTCCGCGCGGCGGCTACGCTAAACGCGTGGCCGCTCGGAAGACGCACTTACACCGAGTGGAAGCGGCGACCCGAACTCGCGCCGAGGCCTGGGTCGAGCAGGTTCTGCGGTCCCTGCCTACGCGTCGCCGGCAACGCCCCCGCGATCCCGAAGAGGCCGCCCTGCTGCGGGAAATCGGAACGCCGGAGGAGCTGATCGGCCCCGTTCGCGCGCGCGAGGGCGGCCCTGAGGCCGCACGCCGCCGTCCGGGCTGTAGGGGCCGGATCTCATCCGGCCCGGGAGCCGGCTCCTACCCGGCGGGCGTGATGTTCAGGTTCATGCGGAAGAGGTTCTCGGGGTCGTACTTCGCCTTGAGCTCGGCGAGCCGGTCGTAGTTGACCCCGTAGCCCGCCTTGACGAGCGCCTCCTTCTCCTCCCCGAGGCCGGGGAAGTTCAGGTACACGCCGCCGGTCGAGTGCTTCTCCATGGCGCCCCAGAACTCGCGCCCCCAGGCGACGGCCTCGTCGTTCTGCGACGCGTCGGTCCAGTTCACCTCACCGGTGACGTGGAAGGCTGCATCGCGATTGCCGTAGGAGGTATCCGTCTCACCCACCCGGCTCATCGCCCCGCCGTTGTGCCAGATGACGAGGTCGGTGAGCGGCGTCGGGCGCCGTGACCCGAAGTCCGCGAGCTCGTCGATCGCCGCGTCGGAAAGCTCCCCGAGCGCGCGCGACTTCCAGTAGTGGAACTCCCCCTTGGGGAAGAAGCCGTCGAAGCCGCTTTGGAGCCCGAGCCACGGCCACGGGCCGCTCAGGTCGATCAGGGGCTCGGCGAGCTCGCGCAGCGGCTGCACGACGGGCTCGGCGTCCTCCACGGCTCCGGCGTACACGCCGGCGACGATGAGGACGGGCGCCCCGTGAACCTCGGGCGGGAAGGGCTCGTGCGCAGGGACGTTCCAGAAGAGCGCGATCGAGCTGAGCTCCTCCGGCGCTGACGCCATGTAGTCGCGCCAGGCCGGCACCACGCTCCTCGCATCTTCCTGCCGGTAGAAGATCGCGCCGACCATCACCATCGGGCCGACCGGGTGCGCCTGGAACTCGAATGACGTCACGACGCCGAAGTTGCTGCCGGCGCCTCGGACGGCCCAGAAGAGGTCGTCGTTCTCGGTCGCGCTTGCCCGGCGCAGCTGCCCGTCGGCCGTGACGATGTCGACGGAGAGGAGGCAGTCGAGGGACAGCCCGTACTTGCGTCGCAGATGGCCGAAGCCGCCGTGGAGGGTCAGGCCGGCGATGCCGGTGGTCGAGACAACGCCTCCGGGCACCGCGAGGCCGAAGAGCTGCGACTCGCGATCGGTGTCGCCCCATGTCGCGCCGCCCTGTGCCCGCACCGTCTGGGTCGACGGGTCGACGTGGACGCCGTTCATCTGCGACAGGTCGATCACGAGGCCGCCGTCGTTCACCGCATTGCCGGCGACGTTGTGCCCGCCGCCCTTGATCGAGAGGAGCAGGTTCTGCTCGCGCGCGAAGTTCACCGCGTCGACGACGTCCGCAGCGCCCGTGCACTGGACGATGACCGCCGGCTTGCGGTCGATGAGCGCGTTCCAGATCGATCGCGCGTCGTCGTATCCGGCGTCGCCCGCTGTCAGGACGTCACCGCGGGTCTGTTGGCTGAGCCCCTGGATAGCCTCCTCGTCGAGGGCCGCTTCGGCGGTCGGCTGGGCTGTCATCTACTCCTCCTCTGCTGGCGGGATGAACTGTCGGCGTCAGGCCTTGCCGCTCTCGAGCAGCTCCTTCAGCTTCTGCTGGTTCACCGGGATCTGCGCCGCCGCCTGCTTGCGAGCCATCGGCGCGATGATCTTCCCGAACCCGTGCCCGACGAGGTCGAGCTCGAGCGTGAAGCGCGAGCTCGAACCGTCGCCGATCGGCTCGATCGTGCCCTTGCCCACCGGGCGGATCGGGCCCTCGGTGCCGCGGAAGGCGAAGCTCCGCGGCGGGTCGTGCTCGGTGATCTCGATCGAGACCGGCTGCTCGCGCTTGCCCATTCGCCGCACCTCGGTGACCCTCGTCCCGACCTTGATCGGCCCCTCGGTGTCGACGCGGGCGCTGACGAGGTTCGTCTGCCACTCGGTGTGGCGCGAGTAGTCGTCCAGGTACGCGAACACGTCCTCGGGGCGCCGCGCGATCTCGACGCTTTCCCTGATGGGCGTCATGGTGCCTCCTCGTTCGGTGAGGCAGGCATCGTAACGCGGGAAGGGGGCCGAATCTCATTCGCCCATTCGTACCAGCAGGTGTAGGGGCCGGATCTCATCCGGCCCGCCCGCTCGCCGTAAGACCCCGCTCGCCACCACGCGACTCCCCAGCATGACTGCGACATGATCGGGTCATTCCCGACGGATTGACCTAAATGGGTCACACCGTTTCGGCCAGGGTGTGGCTACGCTCGTTTCACGCGCCGCGCTCCTCCGTTGCATGACAAGTGCAATTGGGTCATGGGTCATCTGCGCCCAGACGCAAAGGCTCGGCAGGCTCGTCCGCGAGTTCTCGACGATCGCGATCTTTGGCGCGCGAAGCCTGCGCTTGAGTGCTAGGCCCGCCGACCAAATCGAGTAAGCAACACGAAAGGGACTGCCGTGAAAACACTCTGTGTACTCATGTCCGCCGCTGCGGTCGCTCTGACCGTCACCGCCGCGAGCGCCAGCGCCACGCCTAACAAGGCGCGCTGCCACTCCTCCTACAAGGGTGCCTGCCTGAAAGTCGGGATCGGCGACTACGACTGCGGCGGCGGAAGGGGCAACGGCCCCAACTACGTTTGGAAGAAAGTCCGAGTGGTCGGCCCTGACGTGTTTCGGCTGGACGCCGATCACGACGGTTGGGGCTGCGAGCGCAGGTAGAGGAATCTCGAATGGGTCAGTACCGGCGTTACGGCTACACCTGCAAGATCGCCAGCGACGGTCGCTACCGGCTGAAGAGGCTCTGAGATGAGTTGGCGATTCCAGCGCCGCAAGTCTCTGCTGCCAGGCTTGACCCTCAACCTGAGCAAGCGCGGTGTCGGCGCGAGCGTCGGTCGCAGGGGAGCGCGAGTCAGTGTCGGCAGGAGAGGACTCACGGCCACGCTCTCGCTCCTCGGCACCGGCCTTGCCTACATGTGGCGCGGGTCTCGCCGATGAGGCCCCTGTTTGTCCGACTCGCCCCCGCGGCAACGGCCGTTATGGCAGTGGCAGTGCTTGCCAGCGGCTGCGCCGCTGCGGAAGCTGCCGCAGACCAAGACCCGAGCTCGGCCGATACTGGTCTGACTGCCGATCAGACGCAGCCGCCAGCAACCACGGGCACCCCGAAGCCCAAAGCGAAGCTGTTCAAGGTCGCGCGGGTAATCGACGGCGACACGATCGAGCTTGGCAACGGCGACCGCGTGCGCCTCGTCCAGATCGACTCACCCGAGGTTGGCGGAAACGAATGCTTTGCCGACGAGGCGACGGAAATGCTCTCGACCATCCTCCCCACCGGGACGAAGGTCAAGCTCGTTGCAGACCCGAAGCTCGATGACGTTGATCGCTACGAGCGTCTGCTGCGCTACGTCTTCAAGGGCAAGCAGAACGTCAATCTCACCCTCGTTCGGGGTGGCGCGGCGAGCGTCTGGTTCTACCAGGGCGACAAGGGCCGCTATGCCAAGAAGCTGCTGAATTCCGCCAAGACGGCGAAGGCGAGCGGGCGAGGTTTGTGGGGAGCGTGTCCAGGGACACGACTTGACCCGACTCAGGCTGTTGCCACACAAGATCGCCAGACCGATGTTGCTCCCGAACCTCCAGCGCAGGAGTCCCCGCCGGCCGCGCCTACGCAGAACTGCCACCCCTCCTACCAAGGGGCGTGTCTTGATCCCACCGCTTCCGATTACGACTGTGAGGGTGGCGAGGGGAACGGGCCGCTCTACACGGGCACCGTCACCGTGATTGGCCCAGACCCGTTCGGACTCGACGGTGACGGGGATGGAATCGGGTGCGACTGATGATTGATCGGCGCGGGAGCCTGAAGCTGGGCGGTGTGTACCCGGCTGCCCTCGCTGGACCCACACCGCTGCGAGGGCGAGTATGACGGCGTCCGCTACAAGCCCTAAGAGGTTAGGCCCGCGCGCTCCGGGAGCGGAGGCTGCCGTGGGTGGCGAGAGTACGGGCCTGCGGGAAGCCGTGGGTCAGCGCAGCGAGCGGATCGAGAGGCGCTTTGAGAAGCCGATCGTCATCGCCGCCCTTCTGGTCATCCCGATCATGGTTCTCGAGCAACCGCCGCCGGTGAGCCGTGGTCAACGCTTGCCACAGTCGCGAACTGGCTCATCTGGGGCTCTTCGCCGCTGAGGTGGTCGTGATGCTCACGATTGTGCCCGACCGCCGGCGCTGGCTTCGCGAGCACCTGCTCGAGATCGCGATTGTGCTCCTAACCCCACCATTTCTGCCGGCAAGCCTCCAAGCCTTGCGTGTCTTTCGCGTGTTCCGCCTGTTGCGACTGATCGCGATCGTCCGCTACGGCCGAAAGCTGTTCACCCTCAACGGCCTACGCTACGGCGCGCTAATCGCGCTCGTCACGGTGCTCGCCGGCGGTGCCGCCTTCGCGTACGCCGAAAGGGTATCGACCTGGGACGGTGTCTGGTGGGCGATGACGACGGTGACGACAGTCGGTTATGGCGACATCCCACCCCAGACCGACCTGGGACGGGTGGTAGCGATCCTCGTCATGCTGGTCGGGATCGGCTTCCTGAAGTCTCCTGATCGGCTCGGTCTCAGAACGATTCGTCCGCGTCGACCTCGAGCAAGAAGCCGAAGAGGTCGAGCGGGACGTCGAGACCCAACACGCAGAGCTGATGCGCGAACTGCGTGCCATTCGCGACCGCCTCGCCGCGCTCGAGACCGCGAGCCTTTCTCCACCTCGCCCGCCGGCCGACCTCAAAACCGACGAGGCACTCGCGCGGTCGAGCCATGAAGTCGACGAAGTGCCAATCCCGAGTTGGCCAGCGCCGAAACCAAAGCCGTATCCGTCCAATCCGTGCGTGACGAAAATGTGACGCACGGGCGTCATCGAGCGTGGTCGGGTGTCAGCAAACTGCGGCACCTTGCTCGAGAAGCGCGGTAGATCGGCACCTTCCCATCGCGCAGCGCCTGACCCTACGCTAGATCGACGACGAACCGACCGGAGTGCGTCATCAGGACTTGGAGGCTCGCACCGCGGCCCGTCACGCGTGGGTAGTCCCGGACGCCCGCGTTCTCGGCCACAGGCGGATACTTGAGGCATGCGAGCCGTCGCTTCCGACCTTCGCTTCTCGCCGTCCGACCTCGGGCACTTCGTCGCCTGCGAGCACCTGACGCAGCTCGAGCTGCAGGCGGCGCTCGGGGAGATCGAGAAGCCGCACTACGCAGACCCGTACGGCGAGCTGCTCAAGCGGAAGGGCGACGAGCACGAGGCGGCCTTCCTGCAGTCGCTGCGCGACGCCGGGCACGAGGTCGTCGAGATCGGGCTCGGCGAGGAGCGCGACTTCGAGGCCGCCGCGCGTGCGCACCGACGAGGCGATGCGCGCCGGGGCGGACTACATCTACCAGGCGGTGCTCGTCGCTCGACGGCTGGCGCGGGATCGCCGACTTCCTCGAGCGGGTCGACGCGCCGTCCGAGCTCGGCGACTGGTCCTACGAGGTGCTCGACACGAAGCTCGCGCGGCGGGCGAAGCCGGCGCATGCGCTCCAGCTCTGCTTCTACTGCGAGGCGGTCGCGCGCATCCAGGGGCGTCGAGCCGGAGGCGGCGCATGTCGTGCTCGGGACGGAGCGAGCGCGAGACGCTTCGCCTCGCCGACGTGACGGCGTACTACCGGCGTGTCCGCGACGCGGTTCCTCGAGGCGCGTCGCGCGACCGCCCGGCGACCGAGCCGTACCCGTGCGACCACTGCTCCATCTGCGACTTCCAGCCGGTCTGCGAGGAGCGGTGGGAGGAGGACGATCACCTCACGCGCGTCGCGGGCATCCGGCGCGACCAGATCGAGCGGCTCGACGGCCGCCGGGATCGCGACGCTGGACCGCGCTCGCCGCGTCGACTCCGGCGCTCGGCAGTGCCGCAAGCTGCGCCGCGGAGGCGTTCGGCCGGCTGTGCGAGCAGGCGGCGGCTCCAGCTCGAGAGCGAGCGGGAACGGCGCCTGATCCGTGGCGCGCCGCGGCGCTCGAGGACGGGCGCGGGTTCGCGCCTGCTGCCGGAGCCGTCGCCGGGCGACGTCGTGCTCGACCTCGAGGGCCACCCGTTCTTCGAGCCCGCGCGCGGGCTCGAGTTCCTGTTCGGGCTGCTCTCTGCGACGGCCGGCGAGCGCCGAGTACGAGCCGTCTGGGCGCACGACCGCGCGGGCGAGCAGGCGCGCGTTCGAGCGGCTGATCGACCTCGTCCACGAGCGGCTCGAGCGCTACCCCGACATGCACGTCTACCACTACGGCGGCTACGAGAGCGGCGCGCTCAAGCGCCTGATGGGCGAGCACGGCGACGCGCGAGGCGCGAGGTCGACGAGCTGCTGCGCCGCGGGGTGCTCGTCGACCTGCTACACGGTCGTCCGCCAGGCGCTGCGCGTCGGCGTGCGAGCTACTCGCTGAAGGAGACCGAGAAGCTCGCCGGGTTCGTCGCGCACGGCGGACGATCGGGCGCGGGCGCGGACGCCGTCCTCGCGCTACGAGCGCTGGCTGCACGACGAGCGAGACGGCACGCTGCTCGACGAGATCGCCGCCTACAACGAGGAGGACTGCCGCGCGACGCTCGCGCTGCGCGACTGGCTGCTCGGCGCGCGGCCGCCGAGCTGCCGTGGCGCGAGCCGGTCGCGCGGCAGGAGCTCGAGACCGAGAAGCGCGGAGGCGATCGAGGCGCGCGAGCGGCTGCGGCTCGAGCTGCGGCGGGCGAGGACGAGCCCGGCTCGCCGCGCTGGCTCGCCGGCGAGCTGCTCGAGTACCACCGGCGCGAGGCGCGAGCCCGCCTGGTGGGGGTGGTTCGACCGCGTGCTCGCAGTCGCCGGAGGAGCTCGTCGACGACGCCGAGGCGATCGGCTGCCTCGAGGCCGTCGGCGAGCCCGGAGCCGGTCAAGAAGTCGCGTCGTCTGGACGCTCGCGCTTCCCGGAGCAGGAGCACAAGCTCGACGCCGGCGACGAGGCGCACGATCCGGCGACGGGGAAGAGCGCGGGCACGATCGTCGAGCTCGACGAGGAGCGCCGGACGCTTCGGCTCGACGCGGACCAGGGCTCGCGCGACGTGCCGCTGCCGCGGGCGCTGGTCGCCGGGCGGCCCTACGACGACCGCGTACCAGCGGGCCGCGGTGATGCGCTTCGCCGAGTCGATCCGCGACGGCAGCGGACGCTACCCGGCGCTCGAGGCAGGTTCTGCGGCGCGAGCCGCCGCGGCTCGCCGGCCGCGAGCGGGCGCGCGCGATCCAGACCGTCGATCCGGCCGAGATCGCGGCGCTCGCGCGCGCGCTCGACGCGAGCTACCTCTTCGTCCAGGGCCCGCCGGGCACGGGCAAGACCTGGCGCGGCGCCGAGATCGTCGTCGACCTCCTCGCCAGCGGGCAGCGCGTCGGCGTCACCGCGCAGAGCCACAAGGTGATCCACAACCTGCTCGACGACGATCGAGCACGAGGCCGAGCGGCGAGGTGTCAGACGTTCGCCGGGCTCAAGAAGGCGAGCGCGACGACGAGGAGTCGGACTACGACGGCGAGCTGGATCGAGAACGAGACGGCGATCGAGCCGTTCACCGATCCCGAGATCCAGCTCGTCGCCGGCACGGCCTGGCTCTTCGCGCGCGAGGAGCTCGACGGCACGCTCGACTACCTCGTCATCGACGAGGCCGGCCAGGTCTCGCTCGCCGACGCGATCGCGGTCGGCACGTCGGCCCGCAACCTGATCCTGCTCGGCGACCCGCTCCAGCTCGCCCAGGTCTCGCAGGGCACCCACCCGGGCGGCTCGGGCGCTCGGTGCTCGAGCACCTGCTCGGCGGCGACGCGACGATTCCCGAGGACCGCGGCGTCTTCCTCGAGCAGAGCTGGCGGATGCACCCCGACGTCTGCGGGTTCGTCTCCGAGCTCGTCTACGAGGGCCGGCTCGACTCGCACGCGACGGCGGCCGCGCGCTCGACCTCGCTCGGCACCGGGATCCGCTACCTGCCGGTCGAGCACGAGGGCAACGCGTCGTCCTCGCCGGAGGAGGCCGACGCGATCGCCGCCGAGATCGGCGCGTGCTCGGCGCCGACGTTCACCGACGAGGACGGGCGCGACGCGGCCGCTCGCCGAGACCGACTTCATGGTCGTCGCGCCCTACAACGCCCAGGTGCACGAGCTGCGCGGACGTGCTGCCCGCCGGGGTGCCGATCGGCACCGTCGACAAGTTCCAGGGCCAGCAGGCGCCGGTCGTCTTCTTCTCGATGGCGACCTCGAGCGGCGAGGACGTCCCGCGCAACCTCGACTTCCTCTTCTCGCGCAACCGCCTCAACGTCGCGATCTCCCGCGCGCAGTGCCTCGCCGTCCTCGTCTGCTCGCCGCGGCTGCTCGAGGCGCGCTGCCGCACGATCGAGGAGATGCAGCTCGTGAACGCCCTCTGCCGGCTCGTCGAGGTGGCGGACGAGCAGGGCTGACCGAGGCATGTCCCACATGATCAGCCTTTCCCACAAGAGAGAGGTGTGGCATACTGCGGAAATGGTCGAGCGCGACGTGGTAGAGGTGCGGGTTGGCCCGCGAGGAGCGCATCGTCGTCCCGGCGGAGATGAGGCGGAAGCTCGGAGTCGAGCCGGGCTCGGTGCTCCTGGCGCGCGTGGAGGAGGATCGCCTCGTCCTCGAGACGCGGAGGGCCGCACTCGAGCGGGCTCGCCGGTTGTTTGACCACATCCCGGACTCCGTGAGCCTCGTCGACGAGCTCCTTGCTGAGCGGCGCGAGGAGGCACGGCGCGAGGAAGCGCGCCAGGCCGCCCGAGTGAGCCGGCGCCGCTGCGTCCTCGATGCGTCGGCGGTGCTCGCCTTGGTTCGGCGCGAGCCGGGCGCGAAGGCGGTCGAAGCCCACCTCGAAACGGCCGCCATCTCCGCCGTGAACTGGTGTGAGGTCGCGGAGCACGCCGGCGCGCATGGGATCGACGCCGCCGCATTACGAGGAGCTATCTGGCGGAAGCGGGCCTGGAAGTGACCGCCTTCGAGGCAGAACAGGCCGATGAGGCGGCGCGCTTGCGGCCCCCAACGCGCTCCGTGGGGCTCGGCCTCGCAGACCGGGCCTGTCTCGCGCTTGCGCGGCGGCTCGACGTGCCTACGGTCACCGCCGATCGCACCTGGGCGGCGCTCGATCTCGGGGTCGAGATCGTCATGATCCGCTGAGGCAACCGACCTTCGGCCGCAACGGCGGGGCTCGGCCACCCCGTCCGTAGAATGTGAAGCCGTGTTCGACACGCTCTCCGACAAGCTCCAGGGCATCTTCTCGGGCCTGCGCAACCGCGGGATCCTGACCGAGGAGGATCTCGACAAGGCGCTGCGCGAGATCCGCCTCGCGCTGCTCGAGGCCGACGTCAACTTCAAGGTCGTCAAGGAGTTCCTCGTGCGCGTGCAAGGCGCGTGCGCTCGGCGCCGAGGTGCTGAAGAGCCTGACGCCGGGCCAGCAGGTCGTGAAGGTCGTCCACGAGGAGCTGACCGAGCTGATGGGGCGGGGAGCTCGAAGCTCGCGTTCTCCGGCCGACCGCCGACGGTGATCCTGCTCGCCGGCCTGCAAGGGCTCGGGAAAGACGACCGCGGCGGCGAAGCTCGCGCTGCACCTGCGCAAGAAGGACGACAAGTCGCCGGCGCTCGTCGCCTGCGACCTCCAGCGGCCGGCCGCGATCGACCAGCTCGAGCAGCTCGGCGGGCAGATCCAGGTCCCGGTCTATCTCGACCGGAGCTCGCAGGATCCGGTCGCCGTCGCGAAGTCCGGTCTCGAGCAGGCGCGCGCGCAGGGCCGCGACGTGCGTCATCGTGGACACGGCCGGCCGCCTGCACGTGGACGAGGAGATGATGGATGAGCTCGTCCAGGTGCGCAACGCGGTCAGGCCGCACAACGTCCTGCTCGTGCTCGACTCGATGACCGGCCAGGACGCGGTCAACGTCGCCGAGGCCTTCGCCGAGCACGTCGACTTCGACGGCGTCATCCTCACGAAGCTCGACGGCGACGCCCGCGGCGGCGCGGCGCTCTCCGTCAAGGCGGTGACCGGCAAGCCGATCAAGTTCGCCTCGCTCGGCGAGAAGCTCGACCAGCTCGACGTCTTCCACCCCGACCGCATGGCGTCGCGGATCCTCGGCATGGGCGACGTGCTGACGCTGATCGAGCGGGCGGAGGAGGCGGCCGAGGTCGACGAGGCGGCCGAGATGGAGAAGCGCCTGCGCTCCGGGCCGCTTCACCTTCGACGACTTCCTGAAGTCCTACGACATGATGAGGAAGATGGGCTCGATGCGGAGCGTGCTCTCGCTCGTGCCCGGGCTCGGCAAGCAGATGCAGGGCGTTCCGGTCGACGAGAAGGCGCTCGACTATGCGCGGGCGATCGTCCTCTCGATGACGCCCGAGGAGCGCAACCGGCCCGAGCTCATCAACGGCTCGCGGCGGGCGCGCATCGCGCGCGGCAGCGGCACGTCCGTCCAGCAGGTCAACCAGCTGCTGACCGGGCGCAAGCAGATGGAGAAGATGATGAAGCAGATCGGCAAGGGCAAGATGCCGAACCTGCAGTCGATGGTGGCGCAGATGCGTCGCTGAGAGGAGAGGTATGGCAGCAAAGATCAGGCTCGCCCGGGTGGGCTCGAAGAAGAACCCGATCTACCGCGTCGTCGTCGCGGACTCGCGCGCGCCGCGGGACGGGCGCTTCATCGAGATCGTCGGGCGCTACAACCCGCAGAGCAATCCCTCGCTCATCGAGCTGAACGAGGACAAGATCCGCGACTGGATCGCGAAGGGCGCGCAGCCGACAAACTCGGTCAAGCGGCTGATGAAGGCGAAGAGCGTCTAGGGCTTTCGGGCCGCGGCCGAGATGGAAGAGCTCGTCGCTTCGATCGCCAGGCGTCTCGTCGACGATCCGGAGGCCGTGCGCGTCGAACGGACCGAGCGTGACGGCGCCGTCGTCATTTCGCTGCACGTGGCCAAGGAGGACCTCGGCAAGGTGATCGGCCGTCAGGGCCGCGTGATCCGCGCGCTTCGGACGGTCGTGCGCGCGAGCGGAACGAAGGCCCGCGAGCGCCGCCTGCTCGAGATCGTGGAGTGACGCGATGACGCCGGGCGACGCCCGGTTCGTGTCCGTCGGACGTGTAGGACGCCCGCACGGCCTCGACGGCTCGTTCTTCGTCGAGCGGCCGAGCGATGATCCTGCGCGCCTTGCCGTGGGGGCCCGCGTGTGGGCGGCGGGCGAGGAGGTCGAGATCGTGGCCGCCAAGCGCTCGGGCGGGCGGCCGGTGATCCGTCTCGATCGGCCCGTGGGGCGTGGGGTGGTGCTGGAGGTGCCGGCGGCTGCGCTGCCGGCGCTCGAGGAGGACGAGTACTACGCGTTCCAGCTCGAGGGGCTGAGGGTCGAGGAGGAGGGCGGGGGTGAGCTCGGCGTCGTGACGCGGGTCGTACCGGGCGTTGCGAACGACGTGCTCGAGCTCGACTCGGGCCTCGCGCTGCCGCTCGTCGAGGACTGCGTGCTGGCGGTCGAGCTCGACGCGGGCCGGATCGTGGTCGCGCGGGGGTTCGCGGACCCTGAGGTGTAGGGGCCGGATCTCATCCGGCCCGTAAGGCGCAGCCCTACAGTTTCCGAATGCGGGTCGACGTCTTCACCCTCGTTCCAACGGCGTTCTCGTGGATGACGGAGCAGCGCCCGCTCGCCGCCGTCCTCGGCACCGAGCTGGAGCTTCGCCTGTTGAGCTACCGCGACTTCACGCCGCTGCGCGCCGGGCAGGTGGACGACGACCCGTACGGAGGAGGCGCCGGCATGGTGCTGCGAGTCGATGTCGTCGACGCCGCGTTGCAGGCCGTCTACGGGAGTGAACCGCCGCGGCGGGTGATCGCGCTGTCGCCGCAGGGACGCTCGCTCGACCAGGAGGTGGTCGAGGAGCTGGCGGCGGAGGAGGAGCTGACGCTGCTCTCTGCACGCTTCGAGGGCTTCGACGAGCGCGTCGTCGAGCATCTCGCGACAGAAGCCTTGTCGATCGGGCCCTACGTGCTTTCCGGCGGCGAGCTGGCCGCGATGGTCGTGCTCGACGCCGTGGCGAGGACGCTGCCCGGAGCGCTCGGCAGCGAGGAGAGCGCTTTCGAGGAGACCTTCTCCGCCGAGCTCGACCGCGGCGTCGAGTATCCGCACTACACCCGTCCGGCCGAGTACCGCGGCTGGGCGGTGCCGGAGGTGCTGCTCTCAGGCGACCATGCTCGGATCGAGGCCTGGCGCCGCGAGCAGAGCCGAGCCCGCAGCGCGGGCTGAGGCGGTTCGGCGTCACGCGGCAGTCCACCGGCCAGTGCGGGCCTCGTGCGCGGGACCGACGTACGGCCGCGGGCGCTCCGGCCATTTCGCTAGGATTGCAAGTCGGCCGAGGGCCGCTCCTCCTATGAACGACCTGATCGAGACCATCGAGCGCCGCCAGCTGCGCGACGTCCCCAAGTTCAAGGCAGGGGACACCGTGCGGGTTCACTTCCAGGTGATCGAGGGCGTGCGTCGCCGCGTCCAGGTCTTCGAGGGCATCTGCATCAAGAAGCAGGGCGCCGGCGCGCGCGAGACCTTCACCGTGCGCAAGCAGTCGTTCGGGGTGGGCGTGGAGCGCACCTTCCCTCTCCACTCGCCGAAGATCGAGAAGATCGATGTGGTGTCGATCGGCGACGTGAACCGCGCCAAGTTGTACTACCTGCGCGAGAAAGTGGGAAAAAAGGCGCGCGTCCGCGAGAAGCAGCTGCGCTAAGGAGTATCCTCGCCCGCTGTGGGAGCTCGCAGCGGACGCAAGCTCGTCGCCTTCGATCGCCGGCTCGGCGCCCGATTCGTCGCGGGCGCGGACGAGGCCGGTCGGGGCAGCCTCGCCGGCCCTCTCGTCGCGGCGGCGGTGCTGCTCGACTACGAGCGCCTACGTGGTCCGCGGCTGACACCGCTCGCGTCGCTGAACGACTCGAAGCAGCTCCTGCCCGAGGAGCGTGAGCGCCTCTTCCACGCCGTGCTGAGGCTCGCGACGCAGGTCTCGGTGCAGGTCGTCTCACCCGGCGAGATCGACCGCAACGGGCTCCACCGTTCCAACCTGCGGGCGCTCGCGGCGGCGTTGCGAGCGGTCGGCCCTACTGCCGACGTACGCCTCGTCGACGGCTTCCGGCTCGGCCCGACGGCCCCGCCGCATCGGGCGGTCGTCGACGGAGACCAGAAGAGCGCGGCCGTCGCTGCCGCCTCGGTGATCGCGAAGGTGGTGCGAGACCGCGCGATGCGTCGGCTCGACGCCCTCTATCCGGCGTTCGGCTTCGTCTCCCATGTCGGCTACATCACGCCGGGCCACTCGGCAGTGGTGCGCCGCCGCGGCCCGTGCGTGCTTCACCGGCGCTCGTTCCAGGCGCTCTGCTACGTCGACTCTGCGGTCGGGATCGAACGTCGAGGTGGACGCGGTGCCGGCGGATATCGACGCGGACGCGATCGTGGCGACGGAGACGGACCTCGACGTCGTCCTGGTCGCCTCGGCGGATCCGTCGCCGGCGGACGCCGGGACCGAAGGCCTTTCGGGACCGGCGGAAGAGGCTGCAGAGGGCGGGTCGACCGAGGCCGGTCTCGCCGCCACCGCCGAGGCCGAATCGACCGCCACGCCGACGCTCGAGCAGCCCCTGATCACGCCGACCGCCCGCAGCCGGGCGGCATGAACGCCATCGGAGCGAGGGCCGAGCGGCGCGTGCGCCGCTACTTCAGGCTGCGCGGCTACCGGGTGCTCGGCTCGAACGTGCGCGCCGGCGGCAACGAGCTGGACGTTGTTCTGCGGCGGGGGCAGCGCCTGGTCTTCGTCGAGGTCAAGGCACGCGCGTACGGGGACTTCGGCGACGCGTTCGAGGCGGTCGGGCCCGAGAAGAGCCGCCGGGTGCGCCGAGCAGCCGAGACGTTCCTGGCAGGCCGGCCGGAGCTCGCAGATCTCGAGGTCGCGTTCGAAGCGGTTGCGGTCCGTCCCGGCGGGATCGAGCGAGTCCCACTGGTCACGTGAAAGGAGGGAGCTCAGGAGTGGCCTGCCGACATAGCCGACTTCGGTAACTTGGCGGGTCGAGCCGACGTGACGGGCACGACGACGGGAAGCAGTTGGTGAGGACGCCGGGCGCAACGCAGATGGACGGCTGGCTGGCGCGCTGGACGCGCGCGATGATCCGCTGGCGCTGGCTCGTGATCGCTGTGTGGATCGCGGTGCTCGTCGGCTCGCTTGCGGCCGTGCGGGACCTCAGCGACCTGCTCACGAACCGCTTCACGCTCCCGGGGACGGACACCGAGCGGGTCGAGGGGATTCTCGAAGACGAGTTCGACCAGCGCTCCGCGGGCTCGTTCATCCTGCTCGCCGAAGCGAACGCGGGCAACGTCGCGGCGCTGCTGCCTGCGTTACGGGATGCGGCGGCGCGTGCGGCGGAGGCCGTTCCGACGGGCAAGGTCGTCTTCGTCACGCCGGTATCGGAGGACGTCGCCAGCGCGACGATCGTCTCGAACCTGGTGCCGGCCGACGCGAAGGGCTACACCGACGACGTCCGGGCCGCTGCGGGGACGATCGAGGGCGCCAGTCTTTCCGTGACCGGCCAGGCCGCGATCGAGTCGGATCTGGAGCCGATCCAGGACGAGGATCTGCAGAAGGGCGAGTTCTTGATCGCGATCCCGATCGCGTTGCTGATCCTTGTCGCGGTCTTTGGAACGTTCGCGTTCCTGATTCCGCTCATGTTCGCGGTCTCCGCGATCCCTGCCACGCTCGGTGTGGTCTGGTTCTTCGCCAACGCGATGGAGCTGTCGACCTACGTCACGCAGCTCGTCTCGCTGATCGGCCTCGGCATAGCCGTCGACTACTCGTTGCTCGTCGTGTATCGGTACCGCGAGGAACGCGACGCGCGGGGCGACAAGGCGGAGGCCATCGTTGCCACGATGGAGACGGCCGGCCGGGCCGTCGTGTTCAGCGGGACGGCTGTGGCCATCGGGCTTGCCTTGCTGCTGGCGCTGCCGATGCCGTTCATCCGCGGGTTCGGGATCGCCGGATTGACGATCCCGATCGTCTCTGTGATCTGCGCTCTGACTCTGCTGCCGGTTCTCCTCTACTTCACGGCCGACGGTCTCGATCGAGTCCGGCTCCTGCCGCGACGCTTCATCGCGCGGGGGGCGGAGCGGGAGGGCGCATTCTGGATGCGGCTTGCGCGCTCGATCATGCGGCGCCCCGCCGCCTACGTCGTCTTGTCGATGGCGCTACTCCTGGCAGCCGCCATCCCGGCGTTCTGGATCAACGTCGGCCCGGGGACCAACCAGGGCATTCCCCAGAACCTCGAGTCCACGCGCGCGCTCAACGTCCTCGGAGACGCCGCCGGGGAGGGTGCGATCGCGCCGACCGAGATCGTGATCGACACAGGGCGCAGCGGCGGCGCCGCTGACCCGCAGGTGCTCGCCGCAGCGACACGCCTCGAGCAAGGCCTCGCGGCCGACCCGGAGGTCGTGAGCGTCGTGCGACTGCCGGGCGCGCAGGGAGTGGATGCGCAGCGGCCGCTATCTTCGCCTTCAGTCCATCGGCCGCAGCGAGTACGGCGTTCCCTCGGCGATGGACTTCGTCGATCGGCTTCGCGGCGAGATCGTGCCGGCCGCTCGGTTCCCGGATGGCGTCGAGGTCTACGCGGGTGGCGGACCGCCGTCGAGCATCGATTTCCTCGACCTGACGTACGGCACGTTCCCCTGGCTGGTGCTCGCGGTGCTCGGGCTCACGTACGTGCTGCTCCTGCGCGCCTTCCGATCGCTGCTGCTGCCGCTGAAGGCAATCATCCTCAACCTCCTCTCGATCGGCGCGGCGTACGGCCTCCTGGTCGTGTTCTTCAAGTGGGGCGCCGGCGGCGCGCTCGGCCTCCAGAGCTATGACCAGATCGAGGGCTGGATCCCCGTCTTTCTCTTCGCGATGCTCTTCGGCCTCTCGATGGACTACGAGGTGTTCCTCGTGAGCCGGATGCGCGAGGAGTGGGATCGCGGCCGGTCGAACTCGGACGCCGTCGCGGTAGGGCTCGCGAAGACGGGCCGGATCGTCACCGCCGCCGGCCTGATCATGATCGCCGCCTTCTCGGGCTTCATGGTGGGCCGCATTCTCGGGCTGCAGCAGTTCGGGTTCGGTCTCGCCGTCGCGATCGCAGTGGACGTGACGATCGTGCGCGCGCTGCTCCTACCGAGCGCCATGGCTCTCTTCGGGCGCTGGAACTGGTGGCTTCCCGCGAACGTTGCTCGAATCGCACGCGTACGGGCCTCGCCTCTGGCCCCGCCGCCGAGCACCGCGATCAGCCCGACCAGCCGCTGACGCGCTCTTAGCGCGGCTCCGATGCAACATCTCGCCGCCTTCTGACGTCTAGGAGAGTAGGAGCTCGATTCACGGTGAACGTGGTCGGGTAAAGGCAGCGCATGAGCCGGTCGATGTCGGTAAGAGCGACCATGAACGGCAGCGAGGAGTCACGATGATCGCCCGCGCGATCGACGAGGCCGCGGCGACGATACGCGACAGGCGTCGTGGGGCGCTCGAATCCGGAGGGCTGGCGGCGCTCTGCGGCTTGCTCGCGTGGCTCGCACTCGAGAGCTCGTCGCGACTCGCCCTGGCGCTGGCCGTCGGGGCAGGCTTCGAGCTTGTGCTGGCCGTCGTGCTGTTCCTGGCTCGCCGCGGTCTGATCTCACGGCTGGCCCTCGAGCCCGACGCGTACTGCATTCCCGAGGTCGAGGCGTACGGAAAGATCCTGACGAAACCGCGGCAGCGCGCCCTCGTCGCGGACGGGCTCCGTTCGATGGTGCGCGATGCCCTGCGGCCGGGCGTTCTCTACCTCCCCGACCGCGTCATGCGCCACGCGCGAGAGCTCGAGGCCCTTGCGCGCGACTTCCGCTCTCCGGCCGTACGTGTCCATCCGGCCAGCATCGCGCGGTGTCGACGGCTGCTGACGGAAGCCGCGGAGAGCCCCCTCTACAACCCGCGCCTTACGGAAGAGGATCTCGACACGATCCTGCGCCGTATCCGCTCGGGGATCAAACGATCCGAGCAGGACTGAGCCGGCCCGGCCGCCCTCACGGCTGCTCGGCTGCCCGAGGCCTCGATCGGAGACAGGCGTCCCGGAACGACGCGTACGCACGGCGCGACCCGCCGTTCCCCTCTCGTCTTCCCGTGAGCGAGAGCGGCCGCGCCTAGCTGACTGAAAGGCGGAGCAGTCTCACGCCCTAGACGCGGCGCACGACTTCGTCGAGGGGCTTGCGGTTCGCGGCTTCGCTCCACTGCTCGGCCGTTCGGGACAACGGGTCGCGAGGTCGTGCCGGGTAACCGAACGAGAGCACGATGTGAAGCTGATCCTCCTCGCCCAGCGAGAGGGCAGCGCGTGCGCCGTCCTGATCGGCGATGCCGTTTGGGCACGAGACGATGCCCTCCTCCCATGCGGCCAGCATCATGTTCTGGGCTGCCCGTCCGCAGTCGAATCCGCCCGATCCCTTGCCACCCGTCGTGATCGCAACGATCAGCGTTGCGTCTCGAACGTTGCCCGGGGCGTAGACCGCCTCGGCCAGTCGCTCGCGCGCCGCGCCATCCTCGACCACGTGGAACCGCCAGAGCTGGCGATTGCGTGCGCTGCCCGCGAGCCGCCCTGCGTCGAGGATGCGGTGGCGTGCATCCTCCGGGATCGGAGTCGCGGCGTACGCCCGAACGTCTCGCTTGCTCGCGATCGCCGGGTAGACGTCCACCGCGGCAGGGTAGCGGGGCGCGCGATTACCGGCACACGGTCGACCCAGATCAGGCACATTCGGCGCGTCATCGGCGCATTCGCGGCGCGTAGCTTCGGGGTGTGCTTGCAAGGACGCTCACCCACGCGGTGGTCGGGTTGGAGGCTCGCCCCGTCGAGGTCGAGGCACACCTTCAGCGTGGAGTGCCGTCGTTTGCCATCGTCGGGCTCCCCGACAAGGCCTGCCAGGAGGCGAAGGAACGCGTGCGCAGCGGCATTGCGAGCGCTGAGCTCGAGTGGCCGCTCCGCCGGATAACCGTCAATCTCGCGCCGGCCGGTCTGCGAAAGGAAGGCTCGGGCTTCGATCTGCCCATCGCCCTCGCCGTGCTCGCCGCCTCACGGCAGCTTCCGGCCGATCGCCTCGCCGATCACGCCGCCCTCGGGGAGCTCGCTCTGGACGGCAGGCTACGGGCCGTGCCGGGGGCTCTCGCCTGCGCCGAAGCAGCACGGCGGGCCGGGCTCGACCGCCTCCTCTGCGCCGCCGACTCCGCCGCGGAGGTCGCGCTCGCAGGCATCGAGCCGATTCCGATCCGCCACCTGGTCGAGGCGGCGGCGTATCTGCGGGGCGAGCGGAAGCCCGAGCACGTCGATCCGGTGCCGCCTGAGGACCGGGCTCCCTATCCCGATCTCGCCGACGTGAGGGGCAACGAGCGAGCTCGACGGGCGCTCGAGCTGGCGGCGGCCGGCAGGCACAACCTGCTGCTCGCCGGGCCACCCGGAACGGGCAAGACGATGCTCGCTCGCCGGCTGCCGGGCCTGCTGCCGCGCTTGATGGCTGACGAGGCACTCGAGGTGACGCGAATCCACTCCGTCGCAGGCCTGCTCCCAGCGGGGAGGCCTCTGGTCGAGTTCCCGCCGTTCCGCGCTCCTCACCACTCGGCATCCACGGCCGCGATCGTGGGCGGAGGTGGTGCCCGAGACACCGGCATCCGGCCCGGTGAGGCGAGCCTCGCTCATCGCGGCGTCCTTCTCCTCGACGAGCTCGCCGAGTTCAACCGACCCGCGCTCGAGGCGCTTCGGCAGCCGCTCGAGGACGGCTTCATCAGCGTTGCCCGGGTGGCAGGTCGAGCCGTGTTTCCGGCGCGGTTTCTGCTCGTTGCCACGATGAACCTCTGCCCCTGCGGCGCTCGCGGAGACCCGGCCGCCGAGTGCGCCTGCACCCCTCAGCGGATCTCGTCGTATGCAGCGCGCCTTTCACGAGCGCTGCTCGACCGCTTCGATCTCGTCCTGACGGTTCCACGCGCCCGCGCGCACGAGCTCGGCGGTGTCGCCGGCGAGCCGACCGAGGCGGTCGCGGAGAGAGTGGCGGAGGCGCGGGGCCTCCTTCGCGAGCGCTCGCCCCCGCTCGCCCCCGGGGCGAAAGCGCTGCTGGACCGAGCGGTCGACCGTATCCCGCTGTCAGGCCGAGGTCGCGCGAAGGTCGTGCGCGTGGCCGCGGCTGCCGCTGCCCTGGCAGGCGCCGACCTTACCGCCCCTGAGCACATCGCCGAGGCGCTGTCCTACCGGCCACCCGCGGACTTCGCAGGCCGGGCGTGAGCCGGCCCAGGCCGCCCGCGGTCGGCACGAGTGATGCGGACACCTGGCCGTCGCTCCGGCTGGGAACGCCGGACTATCCGTCGCTGTTGGCCGCGATACACGACCCGCCGCGGCGCCTGTTCCTGCGCGGCGATCGAACCGGACTGCTTGCCGGACCCTGTGTGGCCGTCGTGGGAGCGCGATCGTGCTCGCGCTACGGCGCGCACGTCGCGCGATCGCTCGGGAGGGAGCTCGCGGCGGCGGGGTTGGTCGTGGTGAGCGGCCTCGCCCGGGGCGTTGACGGGGAGGCCCATCGAGGTGCGCTCGAGACGGGAGCGACCATCGCTGTGCTCGGCTGCGGCATCGACCGCGACTACCCGCGGGCCCATCAGGAGCTCGCCCGCAGGATCGCGGATGGCGGGCTGATCGTTTCCGAATACGAGCCGGGCGTCGAGCCTGCACCGTGGCGCTTCCCGGCGCGCAACCGCATCGTGGCCGGGTTGTCGTCGGCCACGGTCGTCGTCGAAGCGAGGGAGCGTTCGGGCGCGCTCATCACGGCCGAGTTCGCCCTCGAGGAGGGGCGGGAGGTGCTCGCAGTGCCGGGCGAGATCACCTCGGGGCTCTCGGTCGGAACGAACGCCCTCATCCGGCAAGGTGCCGCGCCGCTGCTCGCGGTCGACGATGTCCTGTTCGCGCTCGGAATCGAGCCAAGACCGCACGCGCCTCCGGCCGTGGAGGGCGCGGCCGCCACCGTGCTCACCGAGCTCCAGGCCGGCGCCGCCGACGTCGACTCCCTGGCCCGTCGCACCGGGCTCGGCGCGTCCGACGTCGCTGCTGCGCTCGTCGAGCTCGAGCTCGCGGGGCTGGCGACGGGGGCCGACGGCATCTTCCGCGCGGCCGTGCACCGTCAGGCGACCGGTGATGACGCCCGGACGCGCGTCGCCGATCCGAACGAGGCGGATCCGGAGGAACGGGCATGAGGCCCGTGGCAGAGCGGGGCGGTCGCAGCCCGCCGCTTACCCTGCGACCTCGGGGAGCGCGTGACCCTCCATGTCGGGTGGCACCGGCAACCCCATCAGGGTCAGGACGGTCGGCGCGACGTCGAGGATCGTCATGCCCGTGATCTCGGTGCCGAAGCTGCGGTCAGGGTCGGCGAGGACGACGATGCCGTCGAGCGAGTGGACGGAGTCGTCCGGCCCGGTGTCGTTCTCGGACAGGTAGAGCGTTCCGTGCCCGATCGTGCCCGCCGAACGCCAGCGCAGGTCGTCGAAGTAGACCATCAGATCCGGCCGGTCTCCCTCGGCGACCGGATAGATGTCCTCGGGCCGCATCGTCGTCACGGGCATCGGCCTGCCGTCCGGCAGCGGGATCGTCTGGAGCTCGGCCTCGAGCTCTGCTCGCGCCTGCTCGTAGTCGCCGGCCGGTACGACTCCCTCGGGCTCCCGACCCTCGACGTTCAGGAAGATCCGGGCGTAGTAGCCGCCCCAACCCCAGGCTCGCGTCCTGGACCAGTCGACACTGGCCCGGTCGATCGGGACCACGTTCTCGGGCTGTTCCTCGAGGACGAGCCAGCCGCGCTCGACGAGCCACTCGTTGACGCAGAACGCCCCGGCCATGGCACGCGAGCCGTGATCGGAGACGACGAGGAACACCGCGTCCGGCAGCAGGGCGACGAGCTCGCCGATCCGCTCGTCGATCAGGCGGTAGTACTCGGCTGCGATCTGCTCGTACGGGTTCCCAGGCTCGTACTTGGGATGAGCCCGGTCGAAGAACTTCCAGAACGCGTGTCCGAGGCGGTCGACGCCGATCTCGACGAGCCAGAAGAGATCCCAGGGCTTGGTCGCGGCGAGATGGCGTACGACGTCGAAGCGCTTGCGGGTCATCTCGAAGAGATTGACGCGAAGCGTCTCGCGATCCTCGACCCGGAACGGCACGTCGAACACGTAGGTGCCGACCAGCTCCTCGATCTCCCGTCGGAGCTCGGGCGGATGGGTGTACTGCTCCGCTCCGGGCGGCGTCAGGAAGCACGAGATGCTCCAGCCGCTCAGCGGCTTCGGAGGATAGCCCGGGGGAACGCCGACGAGGCAGGAGCGGCGGCCCGCCTGGCCGGCCACGTCCCAGACTGCGGGCAGCTGAACCGACCGAGAGCTCGCGACCCAGCCGTCGGTGTAGGCGTGCCCCTTCCGGTGACGGAAGCCGTAGAGGCCGAGGCGCCCGGGGCTCGCGCTCGTCGCCATCACCTGCCACGCGGGGATCGTGATCGGCGGGTGACAGCTACGCAGGGTGCCGTGGAGGCCTCGCTCGATCAGGCGCCCGAGATTGGGCATGTGCGGCGCGAGCTCGCCGAAGACAAGCTCCGGCGGAGCCGAGTCGAGCCCGATGACGATGACCCTGCGTGCCAAGACGTGTTGTGCAGTCCGCGTGCTCGCGCGCGGAGCCTAGCGGCAGCTCGGTCCGGTGCCGCCGATGACCGACGGAGAACGTGCCGCGCCGGCTCGCTCCCCGCCCGACCGAGGGTGGCGTCGGCGGCCGTCGAAGCTGCTAGGGTCTGAACGTAGACGGTCCCGCGCCTCGCGGCGTGGCGCGCAAAGTGGCGAAGTCAGTCGAAGAACGAGAGCGAGTCGTCGTCCGTTTCGCGGGCGACTCCGGCGACGGTATGCAGGTCGCCGGAGACCGCTTCACGAGCGCGACGGCGGTGCTCGGCAACGACCTGGCCACGCTCCCCGACTTCCCAGCCGAGATCCGCGCGCCGAGGGGGACGCTGCACGGGGTCTCCGCCTTCCAGATCCAGTTCGCCTCGCGCGACATCATGACGCCGGGCGACGAGCCGAACGTGCTCATCGCCATGAACCCGGCCGCCCTCCGCACCAACCTCGGCCTGCTCGAGAAGGGCGGCACGGTCATCGCCAACGAGGACGAGTTCACCGACCGCAACCTGGAGAAGGCCGGCTACACAGCGAACCCGCTCGAGGACGGGTCAATGGACGGCTATCAGGTCTTCAGGGTGCCGATGGAGTCGCTGAGCCTCAAGGCGACCGAGGGCATCGAGGGCATGACGAAGCGGGTGGCCGAGCGCGCGAAGAACTTCTTCGCGCTCGGGCTCGTCTCCTGGATGTACGGCCGGCCCACCGACGTCACCGAAGCGTGGATCGAGAAGAAGTTCGCGGCGCAGCCCGAGATCCGCGACGGCAACCTCGCGGCCTTCCGCGCCGGCTGGAACTTCGGCGAGACCACCGAGGTGTTCGCGGTCAAGTACGAGGTCAAGGCCGCGCCGGCGGAGCCCGGCGTCTACCGCAACGTCAGCGGCACGGCTGCGCTCGCGTGGGGCCTGATCGCGGCGAGCGCGAAGAGCGGGCTGCAGCTCCTGTACGCGAGCTACCCGATCACGCCCGCCTCGGAGCTCCTGCACGAGCTCTCGCGGCACAAGAACTTCGGCGTGCGCACCGTCCAGGCCGAGGACGAGATCGCTGCCGCCAACCTCGCGCTCGGCGCTGCCTTCGGTGGCGGGCTCGGCGTGACTGGGACGAGCGGCCCCGGCATGGATCTCAAGTCGGAGACGGTCGGCCTCGCGGTCACGCTCGAGCTCCCGATGGTAATCGTCGACGTCCAGCGTGCCGGCCCATCGACCGGCATGCCGACGAAGAACGAGGCCGCCGATCTGCTCACGGCCATGTACGGCCGCCACGGCGAGTCACCCATCCCGATCGTCTCCTCGTACACGCCGTCTCAGTGCTTCGACGCGGCCATCGAGGCGGTACGCATCGCCGTGACCTACCGGACGCCGGTGATCCTGCTCACCGACACGTTCCTGGCGAACTCGTCCGAGCCCTGGCTGATCCCGGACGTGAGCTCCCTGCCGGAGATCGACCCGCGCTTCGCGACCGAGTCGACCGACGGCGAGCCGTTCCTTCCGTACTCGCGTGACGAGAACCTCGCCCGGCCGTGGGCGATTCCCGGCACGCCCGGGCTCGAGCACAGGATCGGCGGCCTCGAGAAGCAGGACGGCACCGGCAACATCTCCTACGATCCGGCCAACCACGAGCTGATGACGCACCTGCGGGCTGCGAAGGTGGCAGGGATCGCCTCGAGCATCCCGCCGCTCGAGGTCGACGACCCCGACGGCGCGCAGCTCCTCGTGCTCAGCTGGGGCTCCACCTACGGCTCGATCATTGCCGCCGTGCGACGCGTGCGCTCGAGAGGCGGCAGCGTTGCCGTCGCCCATCTCATGCACCTCAACCCGTTCCCGGCCAACCTCGGCGACGTGCTCCGGCAGTACGAGGCGGTGCTCGTGCCCGAGCTCAACACCGGCCAGCTGGTCAAGCTCGTACGGGCGGACTTCCTGACCCCGGCCGAGGCGTACTCGAAAGTCCAGGGGCTTCCGTTCACGGTGACGGAGCTCGAGCAGGAGATCGAGCGGAGGATCTGACGCCGATGGCAACTGCGGTCAAGTCGAAGAAGGACTGGGAGTCCGACCAGGAGCCGCGGTGGTGCCCCGGCTGCGGCGACTACGCGATCCTCAACGCCGTCGCGAGCTTCATGCCGGAGGTCGGGCTGCCGCCCGAGCGCGTCGTCTTCATCGCGGGCATCGGTTGCGCGGGCCGCTTCACCTACTACATGAACACCTACGGCGTGCACGGCATCCACGGCCGCGCGCTGCCGCTCGCGAGCGGGCTCGCGGTGACGAGGCCGGATCTGTCTGTGTGGGTGATCACCGGCGACGGCGACGCGCTCTCGATCGGCGGCAACCACCTCATCCATGCGCTGCGCCGCAACGTGCCGCTGAAGGTGCTCCTGTTCAACAACCAGATCTACGGGCTCACGAAGGGCCAGTACTCGCCGACGAGCGAGGTCGGCAAGGTGACGAAGTCGACACCGTTCGGCGCCCTTGACCATCCGTTCAACCCGCTCGCGCTCGCGCTCGGCGCGGAGGCCAGCTTCGTGGCTCGCACGCTCGACGTCGACCGGGCGCACATGACCGAGATCCTCCGCGCTGCGGCCGACCACAAAGGCACTGCGTTCATCGAGATCTACCAGAACTGCAACGTCTTCAACGACCACGCCTTCGACGCGCTCACCGACAAGGAGACGAAGCAGCTGAACCAGATCCGGCTCGCGCACGGCGAGCCGATTCGCTTCGGCCCCGAGGGTGAGCGCGGCGTCGTGCAGCGCTCCGACGGAGGGCTCGAGATCGTCGATGTGAACGGCGACGTCGACGGGCTGCTCGTGCACGACGCCCACCGAGCCGACCCGAGCCTCGCGTTCGCGCTCGCGCACCTCTCCGAGCGCCCGACCGGCCCGACGCCGATCGGGGTCTTCCGCGCGGTCGAGCGACCGGTCTACGGCGAGGCCATGGAGGCGCAACTCGAGGCCGCCAGAGCAAAGCTCGGCCCCGGCGACCTCGCGAAGCTGCTGCGCTCCGGCGACACCTGGGTCGTCGACTAGATCGCATCTGCCGGTACGTAGGGCCGGCTGTAGGGGCCGGACCTGTCCGGCCCGCGACCTTAGCCCGGCAGCCGCCACGTTGCACCCGAAACGCGCCGTGTTCCGGGCGTAGGGGGCGAGACATGCCTCGCCCGTACAGGACTGGGCCTCCGCTTCCGGGACGTTGGTCGTAGGGGCCGGACCTGTCCGGCCCGCGACCTCAGCCCGGCAGCCGCACCGTGTACCCGAAACCCGCCGAGCGCCAGGCGTAGGGGCGAGGCATGCCTCGCCCCCTACAGGAGGCTGGCCGAGTCACGTGTGGGTCAGCGCTGCAGACCCGCGCGGTTCTGGCCTGAGAGCCCGCTCGCTAGCTGGTTGCCTCGCAGTTCTTGATCGCGTTGGCTCCGCCGCCCGGATGGCAGACGTCGAATCCGGAGCCGCCGTCGATCGCGTCGTTGCCCGACCCGGTCGTGATCTCGTCGTCGCCGTCGCCGCCCTTGACGCTGTTCTCGCCGCCGCCTGCGTTGACGGTGTCGCTGCCGCTGCCGCTTTCGACCGTGTCGTCGTCCAAGCCGGTCGTGATCGCATCGGCTCCGTCACCGCCCTTGACGGTGTTCTTGCCGTCGCCGGCGGTGACGGTGTCGGTGCCGCTGCCGGCCTCGATCGTGTCGTCGCCCGACCCTGTTGTGATGGCGTCGTTGCCGTCGCCGCCCTTGACGGTGTTGCGGCCGTTACCCGCGTCGACCGTATCGGTGCCGGTGCCGGCCTCGATCGTGTCGTCGCCCGACCCTGTTGTGATGGCGTCGTTGCCGTCGCCGCCCTTGACGGTGTTGCGGCCGTTACCCGCGTCGACGGTGTCGGTGCCGGTGCCGGCCTCGATCGTGTCGTCGTCCGAGCCGGTCGTGATCGTGTCATTGCCGTCGCCGGCCTTGACGGTGTTCTTGCCTTCGCCGCCGTCGATTTGGTCGTTGCCGGAGCCTCCGTCTACGGTGTCGTCGCCGGGCCCGGCGCAGATCAGATCGTCGCCGCCCTTCCCGTCGACGACGTCGTTGCCGCCCAGGGCGAAGATGACGTCGTCGCCACTCGTGCCCTTGAGGACGTTGTTGCCGTTCGTGCCGACGATCGCTCCGGCCGGCGGCGCCACGGCGCACTGGGCTGGGCCTCCGTTCAACGTGCCGTTGATCGTGACCGGGTTGCCGTCCAAAACCGTGGTCGGGAGCGTCGTGACGTCGCCGTCGTAGGTCTGGCAGCCGGTCGTCTTCACGAGTGATGTGTTGATGGTGCTCGTCCCGATCACGTGCAGGCATACCAGGGGTTGGACGCTGCCGACCTGACCGTTGAACACTGCGTTGCCGGTGATCGTCAGGTTGAAGCCACCGTCGAGCGTACTGTTGAATGTGACGCCGCTCGCGGTCAGGTTCGTGTTCGCGAGCAGGCTGACCGCGCCGTCATAGGTCTGGCTGCCGCTCGTTGTCGCGGTGCCGCCGCTGAACTGGGTCGCGGAGCTGGAAAGCGAGCCAGCAGTCACCACGCCGGTCACGGTCGCGCTGGATGCAGCGAGCGTGAGCGCACCCCCAACAGTGCTCGTGCCGAGCGCAAGCGCATTGGCGTCGGTCAGCGTGACGTTGTTGTTGCCGGTGTTGGTGACCGACACGGCGCCCACGAAGTTGTTACCCGCGTTCGCGAGGGTAATCGGATTGGCGCCGGACGAGAACGAGCTCGTGCCGAGGACAGTGAGAGCTCCAGCTGCGGTCTGTGTGACAGCGCCGCCCGACGTCACAAACAGGTCCGCACCCACCGTGGTCACTCCATTGGCGTGGACAGCGTTGCCCGCCGTCACCGACAGGTCCCCGCCCACGTTGCTCGTCCCGAGCGTCAGATTATTGGTGGCGTCCAGCGCCACGTCGCCGGCCCCGGTGGTGCTCGTGAGAAACACGGAGCCCGCGAAGTCGTTAGCGGCATCCGTAAGGGTGATCGCATTGCTGCCCGAATCGAACGAGCTCGTGCCACTGACAAGAAGCTCTTGGGTCTGCGTGATTGCGCCGCCCGACGTCACCGACAGGTCCGCACCCACCGTGGTCACTCCATTGGCGTGGACAGCGTTGCCCGCCGTCACCGACAGGTCCCCGCCGACGTTGCTCGTCCCGAGCGCAAGCGCATTGGCGTCGGTCAGCGTGACGTTGTTGTTGCCGGTGTTGGTGACCGACACGGCGCCCACGAAGTTGTTACCCGCGTTCGCGAGGGTAATCGGATTGGCGCCGGACGAGAAGGAGCTCGTGCCGAGGACAGTGAGAGCTCCAGCTGCGGTCTGTGTGACAGCGCCGCCTGCCGTCACCGAGAGGTTCCTGCCGACCGTGCTCGTCCCGAGCGTAAGTGCGTTGGTGTCGGTCAGCGTGACGTCGTTGTTGCCGATGTTGGTGGCCGACACGGCGCCCACGAAGTTGTTAGCTGCGTTCGCGAGGGTAATCGGATTGGCGCCGGACGAGAACGAGCTCGTGCCGCCGACAGTGAGAGCTGCGTTCTGTGTGACAGCGCCGCCTGCCGTCACCGACAGGTCTCCGCCGACGTTGCTCGTCCCGAGCGTCAGTGCGTTGGTGTCGTTCAGCGCCACGTCGCCGGCCCCGGTGATGCTGGTGAGAAACACGGTGCCCACGAAGTCGTTAGCTGCGTCCGTGAGGGTGATCGCATTGCTGCCCGAATCGAACGAGCTCGTGCCAGTGACAAGCAGCTCTTGAGTCTGCGTGATAGCGCCGCCCGACGTCACCGACAGGTTCGTCGTGGTGCCGGCAGACAGGTCGATCGGCGCGTTGACGTTGACGTTGTTGTCAGCGTCGAAGGTCAGGTCCGACACGACCGCAGCGGACTTGGTGATCGCGGCGCTGACGGTGATGTTCCCAAGTTGCGCCCCGGCGCCGGTGGTGTCGAGGATGACGTTCGTGCCGGCGTTCAGCTGAGCGTTGATGAGGTCGGCCCCGATCTGCGAGTCGTCCCCGGTCGGCGTGAACAGCGGGGCACCGGTGTTGTTCGTCAGCCCGCTGCCGGCGACGACCTCGATGTTGTACGCCGCGCCGTGCGCTACCGGTACGAGCACGAGAAACGCCAGAACGCCGAGCACCAATTTCCGCATGTGATCCCCCGAGCCGCCGCAGATGAAGGGCCGCAGCATAGCCTGCGGTCAGGCAGCGCGCAACCTTAACCTGCGCCACGTGCTTGCGCCGTCGCGCACGAGTCGGGGTGGTGCACGAAGATCAGTCCGGGAAGGACTCCGGCTGCTCGACGGCCCGCTGCCAGAGCTCGTCGTCGATGTTGCGGCCGGTCACGATCAGCACGATCGGGCCCTCGACGGCGTCGAGCTGGGGCAGGGCGGCGAGCGCCGCCGCGGCCGCGCCCTCGACCCGGATACCCGCCGTCGCGTACGCTCCCACCGCCTCGGCGATCGACCGTTCCGACACGAGCAGCATCTCGCTCGTCACCTCCGCGAGGACATCCACGGCTGACGGAATCGCGACTCGGACGGCGAGCCCGTCGGCGAACGTGGCGCAGCGATCCGACTCCACGACCGTGCCCGCGCGCCAGCACTCGACCATGACGGGTGCCTCCTTCGACTGCACGCCGATGTTCAGCGTCGCGGGCGAGCGCTCCCGCAGCTCGAGCCCGATGCCGCCGAGCGAGCGCGCCGTTGCCGAGCGGCACGACGACGGCGCCCGGGGGCTCGGGCATCTGCTCCACGCAGCTCGCGGGCGATTGACCGATAGCCCTCGTACTGGGCAGCTTCCGCGCCGTCCTCGAAGAACGGCAGATCTTTCTCAGCGGCGCCCGCGCGGGCCGCGTCCTTTGCCTCGTCGATGTCGCGTCCGATCGTCCGGATCTCGGCGCCGAACGTCTCGATGAGCGCCACCTTCGCCAGAGCCGCGCCTTCGGGAACGTAGACGATTGCCCGTAGGCCGAGACGTTGCGCGGCCCAGGCCGTGGCCGCGCCGTGGTTGCCGGTCGAGGCAGTGACAACGGTGTCGGCGCCGTCCCGCGCCCACGCCTCGAGCGTCGGGCAGGGCACCGCGCCACTTGAACGCGCCGAGCTCGTGGACGTCCTCGCGCTTCAGATAGAGGGCACGCCCGCCGCCGAGTCCCTTCGGAGCCGGCTCGAGCGGCGTTGCCGGGGTCAAGCGCGGAGCGCGTCCGCGAGGCCGCTCGGCCGCTCCCACATCTCGTCGGCGTAGGTCACCGAGGTGCGGCAGAAGTTGCCGTCGTCGTCGAAGCTGTAATACCCCATGCGCCAGAGCGCCGGCGAGTAGCAGTGGATCGAGGCGGCGGGGATGCCGCCGGGGTGCCGCATGCAGTGCATGCGCCCGGCGTCGAAGTCGAAGACGCTACCGGCGGGCCGCTCGACGGTACGTTGCTGGATGCCCGTCCCGCTCATCACCAGGCGGTCCTCGACGAGCGTGCCGTCGCAGACGTAGACCGCTCCCGACGAGATGTCATGGTCGTGGAAGCCGGTGTCCTGCTGGCTGTCCCAGCAGCAGAGCCACACGTCGAGATGGACGTCACGGTAGAGCTCGGCGTAGACGCGCTGGGTCGGGTCGTGGCGCACGAGATGCTTCCACGGCTCGGGATGCTGCCCGATCGCCGTCGCGAGCTCGACCAGCTCGGCGAGCTGGAGATCCCGGTCTTTGGGGATCCGCTCTGCGATCCAGGCGCTCGCTTCGTCCATGGATCTAGCTTAGACGTGCCGAGCAGCTGCGAGGCGTTGGTACCCATGCACGAGCTCGGCGACACCCTCGCCGAAGCCTCGAACGGCCTCGAGCGTTGGGCCGCGAGTCGATCACCGGTGTGTCGCTCCCGTAGACGAGCTGGGTGACGCCGAACGTCGAAAGGCAGAGCTCGATCGCCCGCCGCTCGTACGAGGCGGTGTCGAAGAACCCGTGGGGGTGCAACGCCGACCGCAGCTCGACGCCGCGGGAACGCAAGCGTTCGAGCTGGAACGGCCCGCCGCCGGCGAGGATCGCGAAGACCGTCGGGAGCTCGGGAAACCGCGTCGCGTCGCGTGCGAGCCACGCCGCGTACGCAGCCTGCATCTGCGCCGTGTAGTCGACCACGGCGGGCCACCAGGCGGCGGCGCCGGCAGGAGAGGGCTCGGGCGGGCCGGGGTGGACGAAGAGCAGCTGGCCGGCGGCGGTCAGCTCGCCGAGGAGGGCGTCCGCGCCGGCGACGAGCGCGTGGGCCCCGACGCAGGCCCCGGCGAAGCCCGGGAGACACGCCGAGAGCGCCAGCGGGACGAACCGGCCGCCGGACGCGGCCGCCACCTCGCCGATCCCCTCGTGGAAGGCGTCGACCAGCTCCTGATGCGAATCGAGGCTCGTGCGTCGGTGCCGGCGAGATCACGGCCACGTCGATGCCGTCGCGATCGAGAAGCGCGAGGCGCCGCTCGGGCAGGTGGTCGTCGAGATCGACATCGCCGCCCGCCTCGGCAGCCAGCTCCAACTTGCCGCCGCGGAGGCGCGGCGGCTCGGAACGCCGCTCGAGCGCCCGGATGAGCGGTTCCGGCCAGAGGTGTTGGTGGAAGTCGACGGTCGGCACGGACAAAGCTCTAGCACGATCGGCTCGTCGGCCGCGGGCGGTGGCGGCTAGCCGTACCCGCAAGAGGCCTGCTAGCAGCACTGCGCCGAGCGCGCTCAGCAGCGACCCTGATTGTCGGGTAGATCCGAGCAACCAGGTTCGAAGGAGAATGCCATGTATGCGAAGGACAGCCTCCAGGGAGTCGGAATCGGCCGGCCGTACGGGGCCGCTGCACTTGCGCTCGAGTCCCTGATCAACGTCAAGCGCCGGCTCTCGCCGTCCCGGGCACGCTAGCCCGAGCGGCTACGAGCTTCAATAGCGGGCCCGCGGTCAGCCGATCGCGGGCCCGTTTCTCGTCTGGGGATGGAGGGGCCTTCTAAACCTCGCCATCATGGCGCTATGACATCATGGTAACACGGTGCCTGCCCCCCTCCCGCCGTCAGGGGAGGAGATTCCCGGGTGCCGGCGCGACGTCTAGCATCGCCGGCTCGTCGGGCGCACCTCCGGCGCACGCATCTCCCCTGTGGACCGCCGGCGAGCTGCGGAACCACCGGGCGATTCACCGCGCGGCGATCGACCGGGCCGCCGTGACCGTTTCTAGGCCTCGGCTGCGAACAGGCGGCGCGGCGCGTCGAAGCCCTTGAGCGCCCGCTCGCCGCGATCGTCGAACGCCAGCCCGGAGCCGGCCACGATGTCGTGCGTCGTCGCCGTCACGAGCACCTCACCCGGCTCTGCCGCCGCGGCGACGCGGGCGGCGAGGTGCACGGCGATGCCACGCACGTCTGTGCCGGCGCGCTCGACCTCGCCCGTGTGCACGCCGACGCGGACGGCGAGACCGAGCTCCGCGAGCCGTCGGCGCACGGCGAGGCTGCAGCGGATCGCGCGGGACGGCCCGTCGAAGAGCGCGAGGAAGCCGTCGCCCGCGGTGTCGATCTCCTCGCCGGAGAATCGGCCGAGCTCTTCGCGAACCAGCTCGTGGTGGCGGGACAGCAGGCTCGACCAAGCGGCGTCGCCGAGCCGCGCAGCCGTTTCCGTCGAGCCGACGATGTCCGTGACGACGACCGTGGCGAGGACGCGGTCGCGTGGTCGACCGGCGCCGTCGACGGCGTTTTCCGTCACGAACGGCTCGACGGCGTCGAGGATCTGGTCCGGGTCGATCGCGACGAAGTGATCGGGGCCGGGGAGCTCGACGAAGCGCGCGCCGGGGATCCGCGCGGCGATGTAGCGGCCCTCCTCGACGTCGACGTCGACGTCGCGCGCCGCGGTGGACGACCAGCGTCGGCACGTGGATCGTCGGCGAGGACGTCGCGGACGTCGATCCGCGAGTTCATCTCCATCAGCGCACGGACGGCGCCCGGGCTCGCGGCCGCCCGGCAGCGCTCGCCCCACCAGCGCGCCATCGCGTCGTCCGCGGACGGGCACATGACCTTCATGTCCGCCTCGAAGCCCCATTCGCGCGGCACGCCGTCGATGTAGGCGTGCGCGCTCCTCGCGCGTGGGGGCCCATGGGTAGTCGTCGTCGGGATCGATGCCGCTTCGCGAAGGCGCCGTAGAGGACGAGCGCCGCGACGCGCTCCGGGTACGTGGCGGCGAAGAGGATCGACATCGGCCCGCCCTCGGAGTAGCCGAAGAGCACGGCGCGCTCGCTGCCGGCGGCGTCCATGACGGCCCGCACGTCGTCCATCCGCGTCTCGAGGTCGGGCACGGCGGCCGGGCCGGTCCGAGAGGCCGGTGCCGCGCTTGTCGAAGCGGATCAGCCGCGAGAACGAGCCGAGCCGGTCGAGGAAGTGCGCGTGGCGCGGCTCCTCCCAGTCCTTCTCGAGGTGCGAGACGAAGCCGGGCACGAGCACGAGGTCGACCGGCCCGGCGCCGGTCACCTCGTAGGCGATGCTGAGCTCGCCGCTCCGTGCGTAGCGGACCGGCGGGCGCGCCGGGCGGTCTGCCCGCAGGGTGCGCGGGCCGGTGGCTCCCGAGCTCGGCGAGCAGCGCGGCGGCCGCGCGCAGATCGGGGGTGTCGAAGCCCTCGGTCGAAGCTCGCCGTAGGCCGCCGCCGACGAGCGCTCGGGCCTCGCGTCGGCACGACCCGTGTCGCGCAGCAGCCGCCCGAGGCTCACCGCGGCGCGGAGCTCGAGCGAGCTTCGCTCCCTGGCGCCGCGCGACCTCGAGCGCCTCGGCAAGGCTCGCCTCGGCCTCCTCGTCGCGGCCCGTGCCGCAGCCGCAGCTCGCCGCGCAGCCGGTGCAGCTCGGCCTCGTAGAAGAAGCTGCGGCTGCCGCGGACGGTCTCGAGCGCCTCGTCGAGCGCGTGCAGGCCCTCGTCGAGGCTCGCCCGCGCCGAGCAGCAGGCGTCGGCGAGGAGCCCGCCGTAGTACGCGTCGTCCATGCGAGCGCCGAAGCGCCGCGACATCTCGAGCCCCTCGCGGAGCTCGCTCACCCCCTCGTCCGTCTTGCCGAGCGCCGCGAGCGCCCACCCGCGCAGGATCTTCGCGCCCGCGATGCGGTACGTGAAGCCTCGGCTCGTGGCCTCGTCGAGCGCGGCCTCGGCCCACTCACGGGTCTGCACGGCGTCGAGGCGTGCACTGCGCGACGATCGCGGCCTGGACGAGGGCGAGCGCCTTGCCCGTCCGGCGGCTCGGCGACTCCGCCGAGCACGATCGCCTCGCGGGCTCTCGCAACGGCCTGCTCCGGCAGGCCGAGGAACCAGAGCGACAGGGCCGCCCAGGTGTGACAGGAGACGGCTGTGTGGTCGCCGAAAGCGGCCGACAATGGGTTCGTGTAGACGCCGTCGTAGGTCCCGAGGCCCTCGTCCGCGTGGTCGAGCGCCGGCTCGAAGGCACCCTGGTGGAAGAGGCTGCAGGCGAGCAGCTCGTGGGAATCGAGGAGCAGGTGATCGTCGCCCCGGCTGCCGGGCAAGGCCAGCAGCTGCTCGACAAACTGCTCGGACGTGCGGTAGTCGCCTCGAACCTCGTGGACGGTGGCCTGGTTGTAGAGCACGCGTGCCAGCTCCACCGTGTCGTCGGTACGCCGATAGAGCGCCTCTGCACGATCGAGCGCCTGTTGCGCCAGGGCGCTGCCCCAGCCCTCGAGCATGACGAGCGCCGGTCCCAGCCGGGCCTGGACGGCGGCCTCGGCGCGGTCACGCTCCGGGCCCTCGGGCAGTCGGGAAAGGACGTCCATCGCGGCGTGGAGGTGGTCGACGGCCTCGCGCGGCGCGCTGCGGCTCAGCGACTGCTCCGCGGCCGATCTGAGGTGAGGGACCGCCCGCTCGCCTTCGGCGCCCCGGACGAAATGCGCCGCGAGCTCCGGGGCGATCTCGGCCGCGCGTTCGCCGTACGCCGCCTCGAGCCGGTTGCCGATCCGGCAGTGCAGGCGCGCTCTCCGTCCGGGCGGGATGCGCTCGTAGAGCACCTCCTGATGGAGGTCGTGGGCGAAGCCGTAGCGGCCCGCAACCGTCCCGTCCGGCCACTCCTCGGTACCGCGTGCCTCGATCGGGCTGCTCGACCAGGCGAGCGCGGCGCAGCGCGACTCGGTCGAGTCCTCGTCTCGCTCGCAGGCCGCGGCGACGAGCGCGGCCGAGAACTCGCGGCCGGCGACGCTCGCCGCCTCGAGCAGGCGCTGATCCTCGTCGTCGAGCCGATCGAGCTGGTGCTCGATGAGACGGCGCAGGCTCGGCGGCGCGGAGGCCGCAAGCTCCTGCATCGTCGACTCGAGGGCCCAGCCTCCGTTCCTCCGCTGCAGGCGGCCGGTGTCGATCCAGGCGTCGACGACCGCCTCCATGAAGAGGGGGTTGCCTCCCGTACGCTCGTACAGGAGCCCGGCGACCTGAGGTGGGAGCTCTGCTCCCGAGAGGCGGGAGGCGATGTACTCGCGGACCGCGTCGGCGGGGAGCGCCTCCAGGGCGAGCTCGATCGCGAGGCCGCGGAGACCGAGCTCCTGCAGAGACTGCGCGGGATGGACGGCCCCGTGCTCACGCGGCCTGAACGTGCCGAGCAGGAGCAGACGCGCCGGGTCGGAGCGGCGGGCGAGCAGCGAGACGAGATCGAGGGTGGACGCGTCGCTCCAGTGCAGGTCCTCGAGCAGGAGAACGAGCGGCCGGCTGACGGTGATCGCTCCGAGCGCCTCGACGATCTCGCGGAGCATCCGCTCGGTCGTCGCGCCGAGCGCGCGCTGCGAGAGGCTTTCGAGCGCAGCGGGCGACAGAAGCCACGGCATGTGCAGGATCCAGGTCGGAGCGCGCTCGGAGAGCACCGCGACGAGCTCCTCGCCGCCGGGCTCGCGGCACATCCGGTCGAGGGCCTCGAGCACCGGCATGTAGGCCTCGCCGGCACCGTGCTGCTCGATGCACTGGCCGCGGGCGACGCGGATAGCTCCGTCCTCCGACGCCCGGCGCGAGAAACGCTTCGACGAGCGTGGTCTTGCCGAGGCCGGCGTCACCGGTCACGAGCACGACGCAGCGCCGGCCGCGGAGCACGTCGTCGAGGAGGCCGTTGAGGCGCTCGAGCTCGGCCTCGCGTCCGACGATGGGAAGCGCCTGCTCTCGTACCTCCGCCGCTCCGGGAGCCGGTGCAGGGCCGGGTGCGGACACGATGCTTCCCGGCTCGGGGATCGGCAGGCCGAGCTCCTCGATGAGCTGGCGCGCCTCGCTCAGATCGACGGTGTCGAAGCCCTCGGTGAAGCGCGCGTAGACGCCGCTCACCAGCTCGCCCGCAATGTCTCGCCTGCCCTGGTCACGCCACAACCGCCCGAGGCTCACGGCAGCGCGCAGCTCGAGCATCGTCGCACCGAGCCTTCGGGCGACCTCGAGCGCCTCGGCGAAGCCCGCCTCCGCCTGCTCTTGCCGGCCTAGCTTCAGCTGCAGCTCCGCCCGCAAGCGCCGCAGCTCGGGCTCGTAGAAGCGCTCGTCGTTCGCGCCGACGATCGCGAGGGCCTCGTCCAGCGTCTGCAGCCCGGAGTCGTACTGCCCGGAGCGCGCGTACGTCTCGGCGAGCAGCGCGAGCAGGTAGGTTCGCGCCCAGGCTGCGCCGGTGGCGGCCGATCGGTCCAGCCCGGCTCTGATCTCGGCGATCGCGTCGTCGATCTCGTCGTCGGAAGCCCAGCCGCGGGCGATCGACGCCCACGCCTCCCAGAGAGGCAGGCCGAGCTCGGCTGCGCGCTGCCGGCCCAACCCGGCCTGCTCGGCAGCCTCGGCGCGCTCCCGGCGCATCTGACGGACGAACGCGTCGCACGTGAGTGCGAAGACGACGCTGAGCGGATGGCGGAGCTCGCCTGCGAGCTCCACTGCGCTCTCGCTCATCGTCGAAGCCCGATCCGGATACCCGGTCAGCCAGAGAGCCCAGGCGCAGACCGCGCGAGCCTCGATGCCTGGAAACGAGGTACCGAAGAGCTCCTCGACGGGTCGATACCGCTCGGGTCCGAAGTCGCTCACAACGGGCTCGAGGCGTTCGAGCGCCTCGTCGAACCTGCCCAGGCAGAGAAGCGGCCATCCGAGCGACGCCCGGGCGTCGGCGACGATGTCCTCCGGGCCTCCCTCGGCAAGCCGCAGGAACTCCTCGGCGAGATCGAGCGCCGCACCGTAGCGGCCGCTCACCTCGGCGATCGTCGCAAGTCCCTCGAGCACGCGCGGGAGCTGCGGCGTCTCACCCAGCCTGGCGCAGAGCTGTCGGGCTCGCGTCGAGTGCCTCCTCCACCTCCGGGGCGGCATAGCCTCGGGCTTCCATGAGCGCGTCCGCCAGCTCGATCCCGAGGGTGATCTCGAGCTCGTCGCGCTCGCGCGTTGCGGGCAGCGTCTCGCTCGTTCGGAGGGCATTCGTGAGGTGCTCGATCGCCTCGTGGTGACCGGCCCGCGCCAGAGCCTGTCTCGCCGCGAGCCGAAGGTAGGAGACGGCCCGCTCGGCGTCGCGGCTGCGCACGAAGTGCGCCGGCGAGCTCCGCGGCGATCTCATGAGTGCGGTCGCCGTACGCCGCCTCGAGACGGGCGCCGAGCTCCCGGTGCAGGCGGGCTCGCCGTCCGGGCGGCAGGCGGCTGTACGCGATCTCCTGGTAGAGGTCGTGGACGAACCCGTAGGTCGCCGCGACCGTTCCGTCGGGCCACGACTGCTCGCCGAGGGCACGGAAGAAGCGGCCCTGTCGTGCGAGCTCGGCGCAGCCTGCCTCGATCTCCTCCGGGTCTCGTCCGGCGGCTGCGGCGACCGCGTTGGTCGCGAACTCGGCCCCCGCCGCGCTCGCCGTCTCCACGAGCTGCTGTGTCTCCTGGTCGAGCTGGTCGATCTGGTGCTCGATCAGCTGGCGCACCGTGGCAGGCACGTCGATCGCCAGCTCGGCGAGGCTCACCTGCAGCTGCCACGTCCCGTTGCCGGAGTCGATCGAGCCTGACTCGACCCACGCGTCGACCACCTTCTGCACGAAGAGCGGATTGCCGTCCGTGCGTTCGTGCAGGAGCCCAGGGAGCTCGATCGGGAACGAGTTCCCGGGAAACCGGACGTCGAGGTAGTCGACCAGCGCCCGCGGAGGCAGGGCTCCGAGGCTGGTCTCCGACGCCAGCGCGCGGAGGCGAAGCTCTTGCGCGACGCCCCAGACAGGATGCTCGGTCGCGCGCGCCTCGCCCGGCCGATAGGTGCCGAGGACGAGCAGCCGGGCGGCCTCGTCCCGGCGGGCGAGCGCGCTCAGGACGTCGACCGTCGAGGGATCGCTCCAGTGGAGGTCCTCGAGGAGGAGCAGGAGAGGACGGTCGGCGGCGATTCGCTCGACGGCCTCGACGAGCTCCCGCAGCATCCGCTCGCTCGTCGCCGCGGCCGGCACGTCTCCCTCGCCCGCGTGTCCCGGTAGCTGCGCGAGCCATGACGGCGCGTGCTCGGCCAGAACATGGACGACGGCGTCTCCGTTCGTCCCGCCGCAGAGGCGCGCCAGCGCCTCGAGCACCGGCATGTACGCCTCGCCGGCGCCGTACTGCTCGAAGCAGCGGCCGCGGGCGACCGCGACCTCGCCGTCGGCCTCGACCTCCGCGAGGAAGGCCTCCACGAGCGTCGTCTTGCCGATTCCCGCCTGGCCGGACACGAAGACGATCTGCCTGTGCCCGCCGAGCGCCTCCTCGAGCAGCCGTCGCAGGCCGCCGAGCTCCCCGTCGCGGCCGACCAGGGCCGTTGTCGCGAGCGCCGGGGCCTCTGCCGACGGGGAAGCGGGCCGCAGCCGGGACGCGGGCATGGACATCGCTGGCAGCGTGAGCCCGGTGTCCTGTCGCAGGATCTGCCGTTCCAGCTCTCGCAGAGGCTGGGACGGCTCGATGCCGAGCTCCTCGTCGAGGAGGCGGCGGAAGTCCTGGTAGCAGGCGAGGGCCTCCGCCTGGCGCCCGGCGCGGTAGAGGGCGAGCACCTGCTGACCGCGGAGACGTTCCCGCAGCGGATGGCGGCGCAGCAACGTGTCGAGCTCACCGACGAGCTCGGCGTGGCGGCCGCTCGCCAGGTCGGCCTCGATCCGCTCCTCCAACGCGGCCAGCCGGAGCTCCTCGATGCGGGCGGCCTCGACCTGGGCGAACGGCTCCTCGAACTCGGCGAGCGCGGAACCGCGCCAGAGCGCGAGGGCGTCGGAGAGCAAGTCCGACGCCCGCTCCGGTGCGCCCGAGGCCAGTGCCTCGCGGCCCTCGCGGGCGAGACGCTCGAACCGATAGAGGTCGATACGCTCCGGTGCGAGCTCGAGGATGTAGCCGGGCGAGCGGGTCTGGACGATCCGCTCGGGCAGCGCCTTGCGCAGCTGCGACACGTAGATCTGCACGGCTTTCGTTGCGGTGTCGGGCGGCGTGTCGCCCCAGAGGTCGTCGATCAGCCTCGCCACCGGAACCGTGCTGTTGACGTTCAGCAGGAGGTCGGCGAGCAGCGCGCGGCGCTTGCCGCCCCCGAGCGGAACGGGCTCGCCGCCGGCATCGACGGCCTCCAGTGGACCGAGGATCCGGAACTCCATCCGCCTCGGGGACCGTACCACGGCAATTGTCGTAGAGGCCCCGCGCTGCGGTGGGCCATGCGTTAACCGGCCCTTTACCGCCGGCCAGCCAACCGTTTGCCGATCTGGACTTTGCTTTCGGCATGAGCACCAGCGCAGCCAGGAGGAACGACATGAGCCCCGGAAGCAATCACCTCGTCCACGTCCCCGAGCTCGACACGGCAGCTCGTCTTGCGGAGTGGCGCGAGCGACCGCTCGGCCGCCTCGGCCGGCGCCTGCTGCCCGAGATCGAGCTGTACCTCGAGTTCTTCGCGATCGCCCGCGCCGACTGAGCTCACGGATGCGATCCTCCGACCCGACCGGCGCTCGTGTCGTTCGCCGCGGGCTCCGGCACCGGCTTCAGCTGCCGGATCCGCCCGATCGGCGCGACCTCAACGCTCAGGCGGTCGGCTCCGGCCTGACCGCGCTCGCCCTCTACCTGTTCGCCCCGATTCCCATCCAGGTCGCGGTGGCCGCGAAGCTCGGGCTGTCGCCCGAGGAGACCGCCGGCTGGATCTTCGCCGGTTGGCTCCCCGCCGGCCTCGGGTCGATATGGCTCTCGCTGCGACACCGGCAGCCGATCCCGATCGTCATGAGCGTCCCCGCGGTCATCTACCTGGGAACGCTCGCCGGCGAGCTCAGCTACGGCGAGCTCATAGGCGCGAACCTCGCGGCCGGCGCACTGATCCTCGGCCTCGCGCTCCTGGGAGCGGGCGAGCGGATCGCGGCTTTCGTGCCGCTGCCGATCGTGCTCGGGATGTTCGCCGGGACGTTGCTGGAGTGGGTGCTCGGCATCGCCGAGGCCACGTTCGCGGACGCGGTGGTCGCCGGCTCGGCGATCGCCGGTTACGCGGCCGTGCGCCGGCTCGATCGCCGCTGGCTGCCGCCTGTGCCCGTGGCGGCTGCCACGGGCGCCGTCGCAGTCTTGCTCCTCAGGGGGGTCGACGTCGACGCTGTCCGGTGGGTGTCGCCGGATCCCGCTCTCGGGTCGGCGAGCTTCTCGCCGTCGACCGCGGTCGCCGTTGGTCTACCCCTGGCGCTGCTCACCTTCGGCCTCGGCAACCTGCAGGGCATCGGCTTCCTTCGCGGTGAGGGCTATCCCGTGCCGGCACGGCGGATCGCGGTCGCAACGGGCTGGTGCTCGCTCGTGAGCGCAGCCTTCGGCGGATCGCCGATCGGCATCGGCCTCGGCAGCACCGCCATCGTTGCCGGGCACGAGGCCGGCCCGCGACAGGGCCGCTACTGGGCAAGCGTCCTTGCCGGAACCTTCGCGGTCGGCATCGCAGTAGCCGGTGGAACGATCGCGACCGTGCTCGGCGCGCTGCCGGCGAGCTACGTCACGGTGATCGCGGGCCTGGCGTCGTGGTCGATCTTTCGCGGCTCGATGCGGGGCGCGCTCGTGGGTGAGTTCCGGGCCGGTGCCGTCGTCGCATTCGCCGTGGCCGCAGTGCCGTTCGCCGTCGCCGGGATCACGTCGGCCTTCTGGGCGATTCCGATCGGAATGGCTGCGTCGCTGGCGCTCGAGCGAAGTGATCTCCGCCGGATCTGGCGGCAGGCGAGGCAGGCGGGGGTTGCCGGCTAGCTTCCGTTCAGGTAATCGTGGCGCGATTGGCACAATCCCCAGGGGCTCCTTCCGCGGGCGCCAGGAGGCTACGGTGAAGCGAATCAACTGCGTGTGCGGCAAGGTCGTAGAGGGCAAGGACGACGACGAGCTCTGGGAAGAGGCGCAGGCGCATCTGGCCACCGACCACCCGGATCTCGTTGACAGAGTTTCGCGCGAGGACATCCTCGCGCAGGCCGAGGAGAGCTAGGGGTCCGGGCAGGTCCCTAAACGGCCGTGGTCGTCTCGCCGAGTAGCCGTCGGTAGACGCTCTGCACGGCTGGGCTGGGCGCGATCCCGAGCTCGTTGCGAAGCAGAATGCGCAGGCGGTCGTAGGCGCGCAGCGCCTCTGCGACATTCCCGCTCCGCTCGAGCGCCTCCATCAGGATCAGGTGGCCGGTCTCACGGAACGGGGCCAGCTCGATCAGCTGGCGCGCGCAATCCGCGGCCTGCGGCAACGTTGGACCGCCGAGGCCGAGCCTCGCCGCTGCGAAGCACTCGAGCCCGCGCAGCCGAACGTCGTCCAGCCTACGCCGCCATTCGTCTAGCCACGGGAGGTCATGGCCCCGGAGTAGAGGCCGGCTGGCGACGTGATAGGCGACGCCGGACGGGCCCCAGGCCTCGGCCCACTCGCCCTTCGCGACATGCGACTCCGCCCGGTGGAGGCCCTCGAGCGCTGCTTCGACATCGACGAACGCATCCGCCGGCAGCAGGAGCTCGATCGCCGACCGGCCGGCGAGAAGTTCCGGCCCTACGACGCGGCGCAGCTTCGAGAGCAGGACGCTGAGCCGAGGGTGGTGATCGGGCGTCGCCTCCTCACCGTAGACCGCGGTCAGCAGCTCGTCGCGGTCGATCCGGCGGGGCCGGTTGAGCACGAGGTATGCGAAGAGCAGCTGCCCCTTGCCGCCGGGCAGGGCTTCCTCGACCCGCCGCCCATCCAGCTTCACCACGAGCCGGCCGCAGAGCTGGATTCTCGTCTCGCCCGTCTGCGCCATCGCCTCCAAGCTTAGAAAGGTCGGCGAAAGGTTCGGGAAAGCGCGGACCGCAACCATCGCTCCAGGACAACGAAGGAGGAGCCATGGAGTCCAGGAACGTCGAGACCTACCGCGCAGGACACGAAGCCTTCAACCGCCGGGACTTCGACGCGATGGTAGAGAAGTACGCCGAGAGCATCACCTGGATCGACCAGGCCCGAGGCATCACGTTCGGGACGCCGCAGGAGTTCAAAGACGACTTCCTCGGGGGATGGATCCAGGCCTCCTCGGACTGCCAGGTCACCGACGCCCGGTACACGGACGCCGGCGAGATGGTTGTGGCGCGGTTCGCCGCGCGGGGTACGAACGACGGCCCGCTGGGACCCTTCCCGGCCACCGGCAAGGAGTGGACGCTGCCGATCTGCGAGATGTGGCACTTCGACGCCGACGGTCGGGTCGTCGGCGGCGAGATCTACTACGACCAGGTGTCGCTGCTCACGCTGCTGGAGCTGCTGCCGGAGCCGTCCCGAGCATGAGCGGCGAAGCTCATGACCGCGAGCGTTCTGGTCGCGCAGGAGAGAGCGGCAGGAACATGCGTGTCGTCTCGGTAAACGTCGGCCTCCCGCGCGCCGTGCGTTGGAAGGGACGTGACGTCACAACCGGAATCTTCAAGAAGCCGGTCGAGGGTCGCATCCCGCTCCGCCGGCTGAACCTCGACGGCGACCGCCAAGCCGACCTCTCGGTGCACGGCGGCGCTGCGAAGGCCGTCTATGCCTACCCGCTCGAGCACTACGCCTTCTGGCGGAAGCAGCTCGGAGTGGAGCTGCCACCTGGCAGCTTCGGCGAGAACTTCACCGTCGAGGGGCTGCCGCTCGAGAAGGAGGTCGCGATCGGCGACCGCTTCCGCATCGGCACCGCCGAGCTCGTCGTGACCCAGCCTCGCCTGCCTTGCTACAAGCTCGGGCTTCGCTTCGGCCGCGAAGACATGGTCAAGCGCTTCCTCGCCAGCGGCCGCACCGGCTACTACCTCGCCGTCGAGGTGGAGGGCGACGTCGGAGCGGGCGACCGCGTCGAGACACTCGCACGTCATCCTGCGCGGATCCCGGTGGCGGCGATCACCCGCGTGTACGCGAGCGATCGGGACGACCTCGCGACCATCGAGCGACTCGTCGCCCTCGACGCTCTACCAGACGACTGGCGAAGCCACTTCCAGAAGAAGCTCGCAAAGAACGGCAAGCCGCGGCGAGTCCGCGTGTAGCCGGGCACCTTTGCCCGCTCTTTACCAGGCGGCAACCGGTGGCCAACCGCCTCCGTGTTTGCTGCGTGCAGACCACACCGGACGCGATCCGGACAAGACCGAAGGAGGCTCGAAAGTGACACAGGTTACAGAAGCGCCCGACACGATCCGCAACGGCGTCGACACGGCTCAGCTGTTCGGGACGCTGGACGCGGTCAAGGCGCAGCCCGAGCTCGCGAAGTTCCAGTTCCGCGTCCGGAACCGCTGGCTGGGCGGCTCGCACAACCGGTCCCAGATCCAGGACTTCTACGCAGCCGGCGGCGAGGATTCGTCGCGCGAGGAGCCGTTCGTCCTCGACGCAGGCGAGCCGCCGATCCTGATCGGCCACAACGAGGGCCCCAACCCCGCCGAATACCTGCTGCACGCGCTCGCGGCGTGCCTGACGACCTCGCTCGTCTACGTTGCTGCCGCCCGCGGCGTGCACCTGACCGAGGTCGAGTCGACGGTCGAGGGTGACATGGATGTGCAGGGCGCCCTCGGGCTGTCCGACGAGTACCGCAACGGCTTCGAGCGGATCCGCGTGTCCTTCCGGGTGAAGGGCGACGCACCGCCGGAGAAGCTCCAGGAAGTCGTCGCGCGCGCCCAGCGCCGCTCGGCCGTGTTCGACATGGTCACGAACGGCGTACCCGTGTCCGTGGAGGCAATCACGGGCTGACCCCGCGTGCAGGCGGCCGGAGCGCTCGGCCGGCCGCCTCGGGGCCCGGAAGGAGAACATGCGATGCAGTTCGAGCTGACAGCCAAGACGAGCCGGGAGCCCGGCTCGTCACCCTGGCCGAGACTCTCGCCGAGGACTTCGCCACGCGCGCGGCGTGCCACGACCGCGAGGCCAGCTACCCGTTCGAGGACTTCCGGGCCCTGAGAAGCTCCGGCTACTTCGCAGCGCCGATTCCCGAGGAGCACGGCGGGCTGGGGGTCACGTCGACGCACGACGTGGTCGTCGCCTCGAGCCGCCTTGCCCGTGGAGACGCCTCGGTCGCGATCGGCGTCAACATGCATCTGGTCGCGGTGCTGAACATCGTGCGCCGCTGGCAGATGGCCGTTGCCGCCGGCAACGAGCGGCGTGCAGACGCGTTCGCCCGCTCGATGGAGAGCGTCGCCAGGGACGGCATGGTGATGGCCGCCGCGATCAGCGAGCCCTCTCAGGACATCACCAGGCCCGCGACGATCGCCGTCCGCACCGAGTCGGGCTGGCGCATCAGCGGCCGCAAGATCTTCTGCACGATGTCGCCTGCGGCGAGCGTCCTGTACACGGCGGTCACCTTTCCCGGCGAGGACGGCGGCGAGCGCTACGGCTACGCGCTCATCCCGACCGACGCTCCCGGCGTCACCGTGCACGACGACTGGGATGCCATGGGCATGCGGGCCTCGGGCAGCAACTCGGTCACGCTGACCGACGTCGAGCTGCCCGCGGCCGCGCTGCGAGGTGGCTTCCCGGTAGGCGACCCCGTCCCCTACATGGAGCGGAACCTGGCCGTCGGCCTCTTCCACGCGTCGGCGTCGCTCGGGATCGCCGAGTCCGCGCACGAGATCGCGACCGCGATGATCGTCAAACGGGGGCAGGTCGACGACGGACGGACGCGGACGCTCGCTGCGGAGAACGCGATGGAGCTGTCCGCCTGCCAGGCGGTCCTGGCCCGCGCGGCGACGCTCATCGACGACCACTACGCCGCCAACCCGATCTCCGACGGCACCGGCGAGGAGCTGACCGCGCTCTTCACCGAAGCTCAGGCGGCCAAGGCGTTCATCAACGAGACAGCGACACGCGTCGTCGACCGGGCACTCGCGCTCTCGGGCGGTGCCGGCTACATGAACGGAAGCCCGCTGGCCCGGGCCTACCGCGACGTGCGCGCCGGCGCCTTCATGCATCCGCTCGGTGCCAACCGAGCCTACGACCTCGTCGGCCAGGTGGCCCTGGGCCTCGAGCCGGCGCTGAGCTGACCACGCGATGAAGACGACGCAGACACTCGTCATCGGCGCCGGCCAGGCCGGGCTGTCGCTGAGCCGCTACCTGACCCGGGCCGGCCACGACCACGTCACGCTCGAGCGTGGACGGGTCGGGGAGCGCTGGCGCAGCGAGCGCTGGTCGTCGCTGTCCCTGCTCAGCCCGAACTGGCTCAACAGCCTGCCCGGCTCTCCGGCGCATGCCGACCGGGACGGCTTTCTCGGCGCGGACGCGTTCGTCGACTACCTCGAGCGCTACGCCCGCTCGTTCGCCGCCCCGGTCGTCGAAGAGGCGGAAGTCCTCTCGGTCGACCGGGCGTGGAGCGGCTTCCGCGTCGAGACCGACAGGGGCGTCTGGCAGGCGAGGAACCTCGTGGTCGCGACCGGGGACGCCCAGCTCCCTTCGATCCCCGGCCTGTCCGCCGGTGTGCCGGCAGGCCTGCGGCAGATCCACAGCAGCGGCTACTGGGTGCCCGAGGGGCTCCCCCGGGCGGCGTGCTGGTCGTCGGCGCCGGGCCCAGCGGCCAGCAGCTGGCGCTCGAGCTCAGGCAGGCGGGACGGGAGGTCGTGATCGCCGTGGGCAACCACACACGTGTCCCGCGTCGCTACCGCGGCCGTGACATCTGGCACTGGCTCGGGGTGCTGGGCGAGCTCGACCGCACGATCGACGAGGTCGCCGACGAGGACGCTTCCAGGCGGGCGCCGAGCCTGCCGCTGAGCGGCGCCAACGGCGGCGAGCACATCGATCTCGGCGTTCTCAACGACGCCGGCGTGACGATCGCCGGTCGGCTGACAGGCTTCCAGGGCTCGGACGCCCTCTTTGCGGACGATCTGGACTGGACGGTGAGCGAGGCCGAGCGGCGCATGCGCCGGCTCCTCGGCCGGATCGATTCCTACCTGGAGGAGACGGGGCTCGCGGAGCGTACGCCGGTGACCCCGGTTCCGACGCTCGCGCTGCCGGCGGCTCCCCGGACGATCGACCTGAAGCGCGAGCGGCGTCTCGACGGTCCTCTGGGCCACCGGCTACCGGCGGTCCTACTCCTGGCTCCACGTGCCGGAGGCGTTCGACTCGGACGGCGAGATCCGCCACACGCGCGGCGTGACGCCGGTACCGGGGCTGTACGCGCTCGGTCTCCGCTTCCAGCACAAGCGCAAGTCGCACTTCATCGGCGGCGTCGGCGAGGACGCGCGCTTCCTGGCCGGATGCATCGTCAGCGGCGCCTGCCCGTACGTGCCGCGCCGGCGCCGGGGTCAGGCGAGCCCGGCCGCGACCGCCGCAGCACCCGCGTAGCTGGGCGAACGCCAGGAGATACACACCATGGATCCCGCCGTCGTCAACACTGTTCCGCTCTTCGACGCGCTTCCGAAGCGATCGCGCCGCGGGGTTGCCCGCCTCGCCGACGAGCTCGAGGTGCCTGCAGGCACGCACGTCACGAAGCAGGGTGAGTACGCGGGCGCGTTCTTCGTCATCCTCGACGGAACCGCCGAGGTGGTGAAGGACGGCGAGCGAGTCGCCACGCTCGGCCCCGGCGACTTCTTCGGCGAGATCGGCCTGTTCTCGAGCATCTCGCGCGTCGCAGCCGTGATCGCGCTCTCTCCGATGCGCCTGCTGGTGGTCGCGCCGCAGGAGTTCCGGACGCAGATGCATTCCGTATGCCCCGTAGCCGAGCGCGTCCAGGCCGCCGCGGCGGCCACGGCCTAGCTCAGGCCTCGTCGCCGGCGAGAGCCGGGTCGAGCACGGCCACCGTACGGGCGCCCTCACCGCGGCGGAGGCGCTCGAGCGCCTCCTCGATGCCGTCGAGGTCGGTGACGTGCGAGACCGTCGACGCGACCTCGAGCCGACCGTCGGCGATGAGACCTGCCAGGTCGACGATCTCCCGGGCGGGATACCCGGAGCCGTAGAACGTCCCGCGCAGGGACTTCTCCGACAGAAAGTCGATGGCCGGGACGGACGCCTCCACTCCACGTGCCGCAAGGCCGACGACGACGGCCGTGCCGCCCGGCCGTAGCGTGTCCCAGGCGAGGCGGATGGTCTCCTGCCGGCCGACCACCTCGAATGCGTGCTCCACGCCGCCGTCGGTGAGACGACGTACCTGTCTGGCCGGGCGCTCGTCGCCGGCGTTCACGGTATGGGTGGCGCCGCGGTCGACGGCCCGTTCGAGCTTCTCGGCGGAGAGGTCGACGGCGACGATCGGATCCGCGCCCGCCATGCGGAGCGCGGCGATCACCTGGAGCCCGACGCCGCCGCAGCCGACGACGCACGCGCTCTCGCCCTCCTGCACCTTCGCGGCGTTGCGCACCGCCCCGAAGCCGGTCACCACGGCGCAACCGACGAGCGCGGCGTCGCGCAGCGAGATCTCCTCGGGGATGGGCACGACCGACGCCGCGGCGACGACGCAACGCTCGGCGAAGCAGCCGACAGCGAGGAACTGCCGCAGGGGTTCCCCGTCGGCAAGCCGGATGCGGGTCGTCCCGTCGAGCAGGCAGTCCTTGAACGAGCTCTCGTCCGCCGTCTTGCAGAGGTTGCCCTTGCCGGCGCGGCACGCGTCGCACACGCCGCAGGAAGGGACGAAGCAGAGGGCGACGCGGTCGCCGGGCGCGACGTGGTCCACGCCGTCGCCGACCGCCTCGACGATCCCGGCGCCCTCGTGGCCGAGGACGATGGGGACGCGGTCCTCGCCGATGTGCCCGTCGGCAAGGTGGAGGTCGGAGTGGCACACGCCCGTGGCGGCGATGCGAACGAGCACCTCGCGGGCTCGGGGCGGCTCCACCGTCACTGTCTCCACGCGGAGCGGTGTGCGTGCCTCGAAGAGGACCGCGGCCCGCGCCTCGACGGCTGTCCCGCTCATCCGACCCGGTACGCCTCGAGGGCGTCGAAATCGGGCTCGGCTCCGAGGCCGTGCCCCGGCGGCGGTGCGATCGTGCCGTCGGGCGCGATCTCGAGCGGGGCGGGGAGGAGCCAGTCGCGTCGCTCCGGCGTCCAGGCCGGGGGGTCGAAAGGAACCTCGATGTACGGACACGTGGACACGGCCATCGCGACGTGGAGGTTAGCGAGGAGCCCGAATCCGTTCGTCCAGGTATGCGGCGACCAGGTGCGGTCGTGGACACCGGCCAGCGCCGCGAGTCGGCGACCCCCGCCGATTCCACCTGCGAGCACCACGTCGGCCTGCAACACATCGATGCCGCCGTGCACGATCAGGTCACGCGCCTGCGCCGCCGTTCGCACCATCTCGCCCGCAGCCAGTCGCAGCGGCGTCAGCCGGCGAAGCGCCGCGTAACCGTCGACGTCGTCCATCGGCAGCGGCTCCTCGAGCCAGTAGATGCCGAGCGGCTCGAGGGCGCGTGCACACTGCGCGGCCGTCGCCACGTCCCAGCGTGACTCGCGGTCGCCCGGCATCCGCCAGCCCTGGTTGGCGTCCACCATCAGCTCGAGCTCCGGTCCGACCTTCCGCCGGACTTCCTCGACGACCTCGACGTCCTGCCGCCAGTCGTCCAGGTGGAAGCGGAGCTTGACGGCCTTCACGCCCTGGTCCCGCAGCGCGACGACCCGGTCCGCGCGCTCGCTCCGGCTCGACCAACTCCCCGGTCGAGGCGTAGGCGAGCAGTCGCTCGGAGCGTCCACCGAGGAGCCGCCAGAGCGGCTGCCCGGCCGCCTTGCCGACGAGGTCCCAGACCGCGACTTCGAGCGTCCAGGGGCGGCCGCCGTGGAAGTCGACGGTCTCGCAGAGCTCCCGGACCACCTCGGTTCGAAACGGATCCAGCCCGGTGACGAGCCGCCCGAGCAGCTCTGCATCGGGCACGGCGTCGCCGCTGGCCCAGCCGCTCAGGCCCTCGTCGGTGTGAACGCCGACGACCGTCGCGTCGACCCGCTCGCGCGGCACGGGGTCCCAGGCGGCGCGGAAGGGCGGATCGAGCGGGAAGGCGTAGCGCCGGATCTCGACGCTCGTGATTTTCATGTTCCCGTTGAGGGAATCGTCCCCTCGCCCGCCGACGTCTGCAGACGGCGGAGCTCGTCCACGGGGATATGACAGCGCATCAGATGACCGGGCTCGACCTCGGCGAGCGGAGGATCCTCCGTCTCGCAGATCGGCCCCCACTTGCGCGGGCAGCGCGTATGGAACACACAGCCGGCCGGGGGGTCGGCGGCGCTCGGGATCTCGCCTTCGAGCTTGATGCGGGGCCGTTCCTCGCCTTCGATCGTGGGCACGGCCGACAGGAGCGCCTCCGTGTATGGGTGGTGGGGCGGCTCGAACACGGTTTCCGCCGGGCCCAGCTCCATGAGGCGCCCGAGATAGAGCACCGCGATGCGGTCGGACAGGTAGCGGACGACGCCGAGGTCGTGCGAGATGAACAGATAGGTGACGCCCTCGGCAGCCTGGAGGTCGGCGAGGAGGTTCAGGATCGCGGCCTGCACCGAGACGTCGAGCGCGGAGGTCGGCTCGTCGCACACGACGACGCTCGGATCACCGGCGAAGGCGCGCGCGATCGCGACGCGCTGCTTGAGGCCTCCGGAGAGCTGCGCCGGCCGCGTGCTCAGGAGGCGCGAGTCGAACCGCACCGCCGACGCGAGCTCTCCGAGCCGTCGCTCCCGCTCGGCTCCGGTCAGGCCGACGAGCTTCGTCAGCGCACGTCCGATGATCCGCCGCACCGAGAAACGCCGATTGAGCGCCGAGTCCGGGTCCTGGAACACGATCTGGATCGCGCGCACCTGCTCTGGCTTGCGCTTCAGGAGCCGAGGCTCGAGCGCCTCGCCGTCGAGCTCGACGAGCGAGCCGGGGTTCGGGGGGGTGAGGCCGAGGAGAACGCGTGCGAGCGTCGTCTTCCCGCTGCCGGACTCGCCGACGAGCCCGAGCGTCTCTCCGCGGCGGATCGCCACGTCGATGTCGACGAGCGCAGGCACGTCGTGACCCTCCTGGCGGAATGTCTTGCTCGCGCCCTCGAGCCGGACGATGGTCTCCGTGCCGCCGGCGTTCGCCCGGGCCCCGGGCGGCGGTGGAGCCACCCGCGGGATCTCCGCAGCGCGGTCGTGGAAGTGGCAGCGGCTGAAGTGGTGCCCGCCGAGCGCATGGAAGTCGGGCTCGTCCGTGTGGCAGATCTCCTGCGCGATCGGGCAGCGGTCGGCGAAGACGCAGCCCGGCAGCTCCGCGCCGAGCTGGGGCAGGTAGCCGGGGATCGTGTCCAGGCGATCGCGGTCCTTCCGCAGCCCGCCGCGGGGAATGCAACGCAGGAGCCCGACGGTGTACGGATGCCGCGGGTCGGCGAGGATCGTCTCGGAGGGGCCCTCCTCGACGAGCCGTCCGGCGTAGAGGACGCCGACCCGCTCGCACATCTTGCGGATGATCGCGAGGTTGTGGCTGATGAAGAGGACGCTCGTGTCGAACTCGGCGCGGAGCGCCGTGACGAGGTCGAGCACCTCCGCCTCGACCGTTGCGTCCAGGCCCGTCGTGGGCTCGTCGAGGATGAGCAAGGTCGGTTCCTTCGCGAGCGCCATCGCGATCACCGCGCGCTGCTGCATCCCGCCCGAGAGCTGGTGCGGGTAGCGGCGCAGGACCCGCTCGGGGTCCGCGATCTGGACCTTCGCAAGCATCTCTCGCGCCCGCTCGTGCGCCTCTGCCTTCCCGGTGCCCGCAAGCGTGAGGACCTCCGCCAGCTGGGCGCCCACGCGAAGCGACGGATTCAGTGCCGTGGCGGGGTTCTGGTAGACCATCGAGACCGTCGTCGCCCGGAGCCGGCGGACATCGGCGTCGCCCATGGCGAGCAGGTCCTCGCCGCCCAGTCGGATCGATCCGCCCACTACCCGGCCGTTGCGGGCCAGGTAGCGCATGATCGCGAAGGCTGCGGTGGTCTTTCCGCAGCCGGACTCACCGACGAGGCCGTAGGCCTCGCCGCGGTCGATCGTCAGCGAGACGCCGCGCAGCACGGGGCGGTCGATGCCGCGCACCGTGTAGCAGACGTGGAGATCGTCGAGCTCGAGCGCCGGTGCGGTGGCCGGATCCCGGCCGAGCATCGTCGGGGACGCGGTGCTCATCGCGCGAAGACCCTGTTGATGCCGTCGGTCATGAGGTTGATGCTGATCACGAGGAGCCCGATCGCCAGGGCGGGGAAGAGCGTCGGCCACCAGTAGCCGCCGTTGATGATGATGTAGTTCTCCTTGATCTGGAGGCCCCAGTCCGGTGAGGGCGGCTGGACGCCGAAGCCGAGAAACGTGAGCGTCGCGACCGCGAAGATCGCGTAGCCGAGCCGCACGGTGAACTCCACGACGATCGGAGCGGCGACGTTCGGGAGGATCTCCGCGAACATGATGTAGGGGGCGTGCTCGTTGCGGAGCCTTGCGGCCTGCACGTACTCGAGCTCCCGTTCCGAGAGCACCGCGGCCCGCACCGTGCGCGCGATGATCGGGGCGAAGACGATCCCGATGACGATGATCAGAGTGCCTTTCGAGGGGCCGAGCGCGACGAGCGAGACGGTGCCGAGAATGACGAGCGGGATCGCGAGGAAGGCATCGACGATCCGCATGAGCACGTCGTCGACGAGCCCTCTGAAGTAGCCGGTGATCAGGCCGAGCGCCGCGCCGAGAGATGGTCCCGAGCAGCGTCGCCGCCAGCGCGACCGCCATGATGTCGCGGGCTCCGACGATGACGCGCGAGAAGACGTCGCGGCCGAGCTGATCCGTGCCGAAGAGGTGAGAAGCTGACGGGGCCTCCAGCTTGTCGAGGAGGTCCGCCGGGCGAGCCGAGCGGGTCGTACGGCGCGATCAGCTCGCCGAAGATCGCGCAGATCACGAAGACGAGGAAGATGAACGCACCCGCGACGAACCCCTTCGAGCGCACGAGCGCTCGGAATCGCTCTCGCCGTGCGACGCCGGCCTCGTCGTGCTCGTGCCTCGGAGCGTCGGGAGCCGGATGCTCGGCGAGCACGAGCCGCTCTTCGGGTGTGCTCATGACTCGGAGCCGGCCAGGCGGATGCGGGGGTTCAGCGCCGAGTAGAGGACGTCGGCGAGGAGGGTCGCCACGAGGTACACGACACCCACGACGAGGGTGGCGCTCAACAGCAGCGGGTAGTCCTGCTGCTGCGCCGCCCGGTAGATCAGCTGCCCGATGCCGTTGTAGTTGAAGATGAGCTCGATCGCGACGAGCCCGCCGAAGAGGTAGCCGACCTGCGTCGCGACGACCGCGATCGTCGGGAGGAGCGAGTTGCGCAGCACGTGCCGGCGGATGACCGTTCGGCGCTGAAGTCCCTTGAGGTACGCGGTGCGCGTGTAGTCGGCGTCGAGCGACTCGATCGTGCCGGCGCGCGCCATCCGGGCGATGTAGCCGAACAGCACGAAGACGAGGCAGAGCGCGGGCAGCAACAGATACTTGATCTGGGTGAAGAAGCCGGCGTCCCTCGGCGCCTGCGCCGTCACGGGCAAGACGTCGAGCCACAGGCCGAAGACCATGATCACGAGCACGGCCCAGACGAACTCCGGGATGGCGGTGGCGGAGAGGCCGCCGACCGAGATCACGCGGTCACGAAGGCGTCCCTCCTTCAGGGCCGCGGCGACGCCGCCGAGGATGCCGATCGGCACGACGATGACGAACGCGAGCAGCGCGAGCTTCGCCGAGTTCTCGAGGGCCGGCCAGAGCAGATCGCCGACCGGCCGCCGGAACGCGTAGGAGTCGCCGAGATCGCCCTGGAGCACGCCGCCGATCCAGTCGCCGTACTGGACGAAGACCGACCGGTCCGTCCCGAGCTCCTCGTTGAGCTGGTCGACGGCCTGCTGGTCGGCGAAGGGGCCGAGGATGGCGCGGCCGACGTCGCCGGGGAGCAGCTGGGCGGCGACGAAGATGATCACGCTCAGCAGGAAGAGCGTGATGATCGCGAGCCCGAGCCGTCTGAGGAGGAACCGTGCCAGCGGACGCTCCGCGACGACGGAGACCGGAAGCGGCTGCCGCCGGTCTCCGGGTCGCCGGGTCTCAGGCCGAGAAGCCTGTCTTCGTCAGGTCGATGTGTCCCATTCCGGTCGGCAGGATCCCGCTGACGTTGGCTGTCGTGGCCGAGAGATGCCAGTAGAAGTACGGGAAGATCACGGGCGTCTCGTCGAGGAGGAGCTCCTCGATCGCCTTGGCCGCAGCCTTCTGAGAGTCGATGTCGAGGGCGCCGACGAAGTCGGCGATCTGCTGGTCCAGCGTCGCGTTCGTGAAGTGGGCCGCGTTCCACGTGCCGGTCGAGCCGAGCGCCGCCGTGAGGAACACGGTCGGCACGCCGCGATGGCCGTAGTCGGTGATCCCGAGCGGTGAGTCGAGCCAGAAGTCGCTGTAGTACGTGCCGGCGTCGGTGACGTTCAGCGTGATGGTGATGCCCACTTCCTGCGCGGCGCTCTGGAGAAGCTGCGCGAGCTGCGGGATCTCGTAGTTGTCCCAGGTCGACAGCTCGACCTCGAAGCCTCCGTCCTTGCCGGCGTCGGCGAGCAGCTGCTTCGCCTGCTCCACGTTGGCCTCGCGCTGGGCCACGGTCAGGTCGCTGAACGGATACACGGGAGCGAACGGATGGTCGTTCCCGAGGTCGGCCTTGTCCTGGAAGAAGCCGGTGATGACGCGCCGGCCGGTCGAGCAGGAGCGCCATGGCCTGGCGGACCCGCTTGTCGGCGAAGGGCTCCTGGTCGGCACGCATGTGGATCTGCCGGTGCTGAGCCGCCTTCACCTCGGTCACGACGATGTTCGGGTCGTTGAGGAGCGCCTCCCCGCCGGCGACGACCTGGAACTGGCTCAGGATGTCGACCTCGCCGCCCTGGATCGCGAGGATCCGCGCCTGGTCCTCGGCGTAGAACTTGAGCTCGCTGGTGTCGGCGATCGGCTGGCGGGTCGTGTCCCAGTAGCTCGGGTTCTTCGTGTACGTGACGCCCTGCTGGGGCGTGAACGTGTCGAGAACCCACGGGCCCGTGCCGATGAAGCTCTGCTCCCACGTCGTCGGGTCGAAGCCGTCGGGAACGACGATGAGGTTGTAGTTGTCGGCCGAGACCAGGTACGGGAAGCTGCCGTTCGGCCCGTTGAGCGTGACCTCGACCGTGGCGTCGTCGACGGCCTTCGCGCCGCCCGCCGAGAGCCCGCCGGGATCGCCGAAGGCCGAGAGCGCGTTGCCCTCGTTGGCCGGGTCCGCATGGAGATTCAGGGTGTAGGCGACATCGTTGGCGGTGAGAGGCGTCCCGTCGTGGAACGTGACTCCCTGGCGGATCTTGAACGTCCACACGGAGCCGTCGTCGTTCGGCGTCCCAGCTCTCGGCCAGCCGCGGCTCGAGCTCGAGCGCCTCGTTCGTCCAGGTCAGGTACTCGCCGGACTGGCCGAGCACGGCGAGACCGCCCTCGTCGTAGACCACGAGCGGGTTGAGCTCGATCGCCGGCGCGATGATGCCGGTGCGAAGCGCCCCGCCCGCCTGGGCGGGAGGCGCCGCCGGTTCTGCAGGCGTCCCGGTCTCGGCGGGCGGAGGTGCCGACTCGGCCGGGGCCGGCTCGGCCGGCGGTGCCGCCTCGCCCCCGTCGTCCCCTCCGCCGCAGGCGCTGGCCAGGAATCCGAGCAGCGGAATCGACATGCCGATGACCGTCCCCCGCCGCACGAACTCGCGGCGGCTGATCTTGCCGGCTGCGTACGAGTCGATGACGTGGTTCTCGAGCTCGCTGCGTTCTCGTCGAATCTCGTCGAGTCGACGCTGCTTTTCATCCATGCTGCCCTCTCCTTCCCGGCTCAGCGAATCCCCCGGCTCGGTAACCACGCGAACGCTCGCTTATAGCGGATGTCGCGGGGATCGTAAAGCTGTTGGCTCCCTGCCGCACGCGCTTCCCAGGATGAGACGCCCGGTCGTGTGCGAAGTTTGCCTACCAGGGGCCGCGGGTCAGGCGGCCCGAGCCGGCAGGAACGGCGCCAATTCGGGCAACTGCCGGCCTTCCAGGACCAGGGGCGTCAACGCTGCCGCCGTCGCCGGCGCCAGCGTCACTCCCAGCATCCCGTGGCCGGTGGCGACGAACACGCCCGGGAGCGCGGGGGCAGGGCCGATAAGAGGCAACCCGTCCGCCGTCATCGGCCGCAGGCCGGCCCACTCGAGCTCGGCGGGCTCGCTCCCCGGCCGCCAGCGGTCGAAGTACGGCTCGACGGTCGCGACCATTCGCCCGAGCCGCTGCCGGTCGACGGTCGCGTCCTCCCGGCCCAGCTCGAACACGCCCGCGATACGAACCGCGTCGAGGTAGGAGCTGATGCCGACCTTCGCTTCCGCGAGGTACAGCGCGTGCCGCGGCCGCGTCTCGCCGCCGGCGATCGTGACGCTGTAGCCTCGCGCGCCGACCATCGGCATGCGGATGCCGAGGCGGGCGAGCAGCGGCGGGGAGGAGGGTCCGGCGGCGACGACGACGCGGTCGGCGGGAATCGGTCCAGCCGTGGTCTCGACGACGAGACCTCCGGAGCCTGCCTGCGATGCCGCTGACCTCAGCCCCTTGCCGGATCTCGACTCCGCGTGCCGTGAGGTGCGCTGCGAGCCCGGCCGTCAGCGTCTCGGGCCGGACGTAGCGGTCGACGCGGGCGTGAACGCCGCCCGCGAGCGCCGCTCGGTCCAGCGCCGGCTCGAGCTCGGCCGCCGCGCCGGGGCCGAGCTCCGTGGTCTCGCCGCCGAAGCCGACCGTCTTCAGCTCCCGGAAGACCGCCTTGTAGGACTCGAGGCCCTCGGGAGTTCGCGCGACGAGCAGCAGCCCCGTCCGGTGCATCTCGAACTCGACGCCGGCCTCCGCGTAGTCGTCGAAGAGCTCGAGCGTGCGCTCGTTCAGCGCCAGGAGCGCCTTCACGCCGCGTTCCCAGCGCGACCGCGAGCAGCTCTGCCGGAAGCGCCACAGCCAGCGGACGAACGTGGGATCGAGGCTCGGATGGATCACGAGCGGGCCTCCGCCGTGCGCGAGCGCGCGCAAGACCCTCGCCGATGATCCCGGGCGCTGGGAAGCGGATACGTGAAGCTCGGGCAGACCCAGCCGGTGTTGCCGCGCGACACGCCTTGCCCGACCTCGGCCCGTTCGACGACGCACGACCTCGGCCCCGGCACGCTGAAGCTCGAAGGCGCAGCACATGCCGACGACGCCCCCGCCGATGACGACGACCTTCATGCGTGCAACCTATCGCCGCGCGTCAGGATGCCGCGAGCGCCAGCTCCACCGCGGCGTCGAGCGAGAGCAGCCGACCCTCCTGGCGCGCACGCTCGAACTCGGCGCCCGTCCGTGCCAGGACCGCGGCAGCGTACTGGTCGCGCTCGTCCTCTCGTTCCCACTGGCCGACGGGTCCACGCTCCTCCTCCCGTTCCAGGGCGCCCCAGAGTTGGCCCGGCCCGGCCTGGTCTCCGTGCTCGGCAGCGGCGCGAGCCAGGATCGCGAGCGAGTAGACGGTCCACTGGCGGTCGCCGATCCGGCGGGCGACAGCGAGCGCCTCGCGTGCCCATCGCGCCGCGTCCTCGTGGCGGCCGAGCTCCTTACTGCGCTCGGCGAGCGCCGAGCAGCACCGCACCCTGAAACCAGCTGAAGCCCGTCTCCTCGAAGACGGCAGCGCTGCGCTCGAGCAACGCGAAGGACGCGCTCGTAGTCGCCCTCGGCGAACGCGATCTCGCCGAGCAGGTCGAGGGAGATCCCTTCGCCCTTCCTGTACTGCGCCCGCTCGAAACGCTTCCGCGGCTCTCTTCGCAGAGCGAGCGTGCTCGCTCGAGGTCGCCCTTCGCGAGCTCCCACCGGGCAAGCCGCTCCAGGAGCATGGCCGACGCCGCGCTGCGTCGCCCAGCCGTCGATACTCGGCGAGGCTCTGCTCGTGCCAGCCGGTTGCCCTTCCTCGAACCGGCCGACGATGAACGTGACCCCGCCCAGGGTGCGCAGCGCGGCAGCTCGGAGATCGCCGGGCAGATCGCCGGCCCGGGCGAGCAACGGCCTCGAGCCTGTGCGCCGCCTCGAAGGGGCTCTGGGCCATCCAGAAGTGCTCGATCCCGACGGCGAGCCTGAGGCCCAGCTCCGGATCCCGCTCGAGCGCCCAGTCCAGTGCGGCGCCGATGTTGTCCCGCTCGGGGACCACGAGGTCGTAGCGCTCCGGGTCCTTCGGCCTCGAGCGCAAGTCCCGGACGACTCCGCCGAGCTCGAGGAAGAACACGGCGTGACGGCGCTCGACGTCCTCCTGCTCGCCCGGCCTCGGCCAGCTGCTCCGCGGCGTACGCGCGGATCGTCTCGAGCATCGAGTAGCGCGCACCGTCGAAGCGGACGAGGCTCTTGTCGACGAGCGACTGCGAGGGTGTCGAGATCGGCCTCTGCAACCTCCTCGGCCGCTTCGAGCGTCCAGCCGCCCGAGAAGACCGCCAGCCGCGCGAAGAGCTCGCTGCTCGTCGGGCGTGAGCAGGTCGTGACTCCACTCGATCGTCGCGCGCAGCGTGCGCTGACGCTCGGGCGCGTCGCGCGGCCCGCCGCTGAGGAGTCGGTAGCCGCTCGTCGAGCCGCTCGAGCAGCTGCTCGGGCGAGAGCACCTTGAGGCGCGCGGCCGCAAGCTCGAGCGCGAGCGGCAGGTGGTCGAGCCGCCGGCAGATCTCGGCCACCGGCTCGTCAGGCTGAAGTCGTCGGCCGCACCTCGCGGGCGCGGGCCAGGAAGAAGCCGACGCGCTTCCTCCGGCACGAACGGCGGAACCGTGTACTCCCGCTCGCCCCTCAAGTCGCAGCCGCTCCCGGCTCGTCACGAGCAAACGGAGGTTCGGGCACGCCGCGAGCAGCTCCGCCAGGGCCGGTGCAGCGTCCACGAGTTGCTCGAGGTTGTCGAGCACGAGCAGCGTCCGGTTGCCTGCGATGTGCTCTGCCAGATCGCCCCTGGCGCCGAGCGTCGAGGCGATGGTCGGCACGACGAGCTGCGGGTCGCGCAGCGCCTGCAAGGCCGACCCACCACACGCCGTACGGGGTACGCATCGACGACCTCCGCCGCCGCCTGGAGCGCCAGCCGGGTCTTCCCGGAGCCGCCCGGGCCCGTGAGCGTCAGCAATCGCCCGTCCGCTCGCTCGAGCAGCGCTCAGCACCTCGGCCAGCTCGAGCTCCCGGCCGAGGAAGGCGGTCGGTTGCTCGGGCAGGTTCGACCCGCCGAGGCTCTTGAGCGGCGCGAAGTCGCCGTCTCCGAGCTGGTAGAGGGGCTCCGGCTCGGTCAGGTCCTTGAGGCGGTGCGGGCCGAGCGCCCTGAGACCGACGTCCGTCAGCAGGCTGCGGGTCGCCTCCGAGACGAGCACCTGGCCGCCGTGCCCGGCGGCGCAAACTCGCGCGGCCTTGTGCACGTCGATTCCGACGTACGCCCCGTCCACGAGCAGCGGCTCGCCCGTGTGCAACCCCATTCGGACGCGGATCGGGCCTGAAGCGACGGCGGCCTGGGCGTCCAGGCGCAGCGGCGGCTGCCGCCTGCGCGTCGGCGAACGCGACGAAGAACGCGTCGCCCTGCGTGTCCACCTCGACCCCGTCGTGGGCGGCGAACGCGTCCCGCAGCAGGCGGCGGTGCTCTGCGAGCGCAGTCGCGTACGGCTCCGGCCCCAGCTCGTGCAGCAGCCGGGTCGAGCCCTCGACGTCCGTGAACAGGAACGTGACCGTGCCGGCCGGGAGCTCAGTCATCCCTCCCCAATCATGTGGGATCTAGGATCAGGACGTGATCGACTGCGACGTCCACGTTCAGTGGAGCGATCCGGAGGACGTCCTCGAATACGTCGACCCGGCCCAGCGCGACTGGTTCAGGGTTCAGGCCCAGCCTCTCGGTCTGCCCGGGTACCCGTGGGTGCACCCTCACTCGTTCTACCGGCAGGATCTCGCCGAGCCCGGGCGGATCCCCGGCGCGAGCGTGGCGGACGTACGCCGCGACGTCCTGGAGGGGCTCGGCGTCGACGTCGGGATCCTGAACGCCGACGAGGCGGTGACCGTCTCCCTGATGGCGAGCCCGTCCAGAGCCGCCGAGCTCGCGAGGGCCCATAACGACTGGATCCGCGAGCGCTGGCTCGACGAGGAGCCCCGGCTGCGCGGCGGGATCGTCTGCCCGGCGCAGGATCCACCGGCGGCAGCGGAGGAGATCCGCAGAGTCGCCCGGGATGCGCGCTTCGTCCACGTCCTGCTCGTGGGCGGCTCCGAGCGCCCCTACGGCGACCCGCGCTACCTGCCGATCTTCGAGGCGGCCGTCGAGTGCGGGCTTCCCGTGGCGATCCACTCGGGCGGGGAGGGAATGGGGCTGGCGGCGCCGCCGGGCGGCGCGGGGATGCCGACGTACTACATCGAATGGCACACGCTCGGCTCGGCCGGCAGCATCATGGCCCACCTCGTCTCGCTCGTCGTCAACGGCGTCTTCGAGCGCCTGCCGGAGCTGAAGGTGCTGCTCCTCGAGGGCGGTCTGGCCTGGCTGCCGGGGATCCTCTGGCGGCTCGACGGCAACTGGCGCGGGCTACGCGCCGACACACCCTGGCTGACCCGCAAGCCGAGCGAGGTCGTCCGTGAGCGCATCCGCTTCACGACGCAGCCGCTCGAGCACACCGACGGCAAGGACGACCTGCTGTTCGAGATGCTCGAGGCCGCAGGGGCTCCCGACAACCTGTGCTTCGCCACCGACTATCCGCACTGGGACTTCGACGACCCGGCTTTCATGCTCCGGCGGTTGCCCGAGAGCTGGCGCGAGAAGGTCATGCACGAGAACGCCGTGGCGTTCTACGGCGACCGGCTGGGGCTCGTCACTGCGTGACGTCGGACTCGGCGAGCGCTCCGCCGCGAATCAGCTCGACGAGCGGCTCGAGGTCGTCCGGGACCGGGTCGCCCTCCCCGCAGAACGGGACGACCCGGCGCACGCGCTCGTAGGTGGGCCCGGTACCCAGCTCCCAGTGGACGTTCTCCCCGCAGATCGACCGCCTGGGCCGCGATCACGAGCTCGATCGCAAGCAGGCGCTCGCCGAGTGACACGATCTCCGCCAGGCGGCGGGCCGACAGTGGCGCCAGCGTCATCCTGTCCTCGATGCCCTCGGCGTGCGTCGTCGAGACGAGCTCGAAGGACACCGGCTGGGCGAGCAGCCGGGCCTCGGCCGCGAGTGCCTGGGCGGGGACGCCGAACTCCGACAGCGAGTCCTCGGGGAGGCCGTCGCGGACCGCCAGCCCGGGCGGCAGCCCGGTCAGGTGGGCCTGGAGAAGCTTGACGGACCGCTCGCAGGCGCTCGTCAGCACCGGTGCGAAAGCGATCCGGAGGAAGTCGAGGGCCGCCGCGAGCGGCAGCACGTCGAAGTTGGCGACCGAGATGAAGCGGCCCTCCTCCTCGACGGCCAGCGGGTTGTCCTGCGAGGCGTTGAGCTCGACCGCAACCTGGCGCAGCGCGAACTCGAGCACGTCGCGCAGGGCGCCGTGCAGCTGGACGACGTTGCGGAACGTGAGCGGGTCCTGCAGGTTTCGCGCGGCGCCCGGCTCCCAGAGGTAGCTACCGGCGAGCAAGGCGCGGAAGCGGGCCAGCGACGACACGAGGCCGGCGTACGGGCGTGTCTTGCCGACCGCGGGGTGCAGAATCGTCAGATTGGCCGCGAAGGCCTCGAGATCGAGCGCCGCGGCGACGTCCAGGGAGTCGGCGAGCCGGACGGCGTCCGCGACGGCCAGCGCCGCGAGGGCCGTCGAGTACGAGCCGCTGTTGAGCAGCCCGATCCCGTCCTTCGCTTCCAACGGCAGCTCTCCGAACACGCGCGTGGGCGAGGTCGGCGGTCTGCGGCAGATCGGCCTGTCCGATCGAGCCGAGCGAGCGAACCTTCAGCCCGCGCTGCTCGTTGAGCGCCTCCACGAGCCGCTCGGCCAGCAGCGGCCGGACTCCGACGGTGCCCTTGGCGAAGCCGTTCGCGAGACGCAGCGCCATCGCGCGCACCACTTCGTCGGGCGCCGGCGGGCCCTGGCCCGTGCGGTGATTGAGCACGAGGGCGCGGTTGAACGCCCCGAGCTGCTCCGGCGGCACCGGATACCGCTTGCGCATCCCGACGCCCACGTTGAGCCCGTAGACGGGCTCCTCGCTTGCGACCGCGCGCTCGACGATCGCGCGCGTCTCGCGCATCCGAGCGAGCGCGTCTGGGTTGAGCTCGACCGGCTCGCCGCCGCGTGCGACGCGGACCACCTCGTCGAGCGTGAGATCGCTGCCTGTGAGGACGACGGTCACGCAACGAGTGTACGAGCGGCCGTCGCGCGGCAGCCGCGCTTCTCAGCCGGCTTGTTCGTCGAGCCCGGGCGAGGTGGGGCTCTCCTCGTCCGGCGACCCCGGGGTACGGCGGAGCACGCCGTCGACCACGTCGTACGAGCCGATCCGGTTGATCGGCGGGGAGTAGAGGTGGATCGTGACCGCGTTGGGGTCGTGGTGCATCCGGTGGATGTGGCTCCCGGTGAACGAGAGGACGTCGCCGGCGTTGTATTCGTTGACCTGAGGCGGCCCGCCGACGACGAGAGGCTCCTCGGTGATCCGGCCCTCGAGGACGGCGACGGCTCCGCACGAGCCGTCGTGGTCGTGGTAGCCGGTGTCGCGCGGCTCGCTCCAGGACACGAGCCAGGCCTCCGAGTGGTCGTTGCGCCACAGCAGCTCGAAGAGGCGCTGGCGGGAGCTCTCGTCGGCGAGCGCAGCCGGGTCGACGAGCTTCGCCGCCTCGCTGGCGCGGCTGACGCATTCCTCGGGAGAGAAGTCGTGATCGGAGGCGGCCACGGACTCGAGCTCCGGCGTCACGACTTCCATGGTGTCAGGTCCACACGGCCCGTGCCGTCCGGACGACCGTCGCGAGCTTCGCGCGCTCGTCCTCGACCGTCAGCGCATTGCCGATCACGGACGTCGCGAACCCGCACTGGGGCGAGAGTGCGAGCCGCTCGAGCGGCACGTAGGCCGAGGCCTCGCGGATGCGCGTGGCCAGCTCCTCGACCGTCTCGCGCCTCGGCGTCTTCGTCGTGACGAGCCCGAGCACGACGAGCTTGTCCTCCGGGACGTGCGCGAGCGGCTCGAAGCCGCCCGAGCGTTCGTCGTCGTACTCGAGCAGCAGCCGCTGCGCGTGAATCCTCGGAAACAGGCGCGCTGCGAGCCAGTCGTAGCCGCCGGCGACGAGCCACCGGCTTGCCTGGTTGCCGCGGCAGAGGTGAAAGCCGAACGTCACGCCGGGGTGGTTGCCCATCACGCGGTTGTCGAGCTCCACGCCGAGCTCGAGCCAGCGCTCGGCCGGCCAGCCGCGGCTCTCGTAGAACTCGCGCCACGAGGGGTCGACCAGCAGCGGGTAGTGCGGCGCGTCGAGCTGGATGTAGGTCGCGCCGAGCCGGACGAGCTCGTCGACCTCCTCGCGGAGGAGCTCGGCCACGTCGGCCAGGAAATCCTCGAGCGTCCCGTAGGCGCGGCGAGAGCGATCCGGGTCCCAGAAGTTCGCAAAGAGGCTCGGGCTCGGCAGGGTGACCTTGAGAACGCGGTCGGTCCGGTCGCGCGCGTACGCGAGCTCCCCGGCGGACAGGAACCGGCGCCGCCGCAGCCTGGAGACGACGCCGATCGGCGGACGCTCGAGCGCCTGATCGCCGAGCTCCTCGGAGTGCCATCGGCCCCAGAGAAACGCGTCGAGATCCCAGTCGCCGAAACCCTCGACCGCGGCGGGCAGCTGGCTCTGGAACGAGAGCCTGCGCATCTCGCCGTCCGTGACGACGTCGAGCCCGGCGTCCTCCTGCAGTCGCAAGGCCCAGTCGACCGCGCGGTCCTCCGCGGTCCGAAGCTCGTCGTCGGAGAGCTCGCCGGCCGAGTGCCGTCGTTGTGCCTCGAGGAGCTCCGGCGGCCGCAGCAGGCTGCCGACGACGTCCGTGCGCGCCTCGATCACGAGGCGAGTGTAGAGCGCTGCTGCCGCGGCTTCGTGACGAGATGTCGGAGCAGGCGCCGCGTCAGGCGCCGCGCTGCCCGGCCGTCTGGAGCTGACGCGGATCCACCCACGGGCCGCCGGCACGCGCGGCCAGGTCGGCGAAGGTGACGCTCTCGAGGATCGCAATGGTTGCGTCTCGCACGTCTTGCCAGACGGCGCGCAGGGTGCAGCCGACTGTCATCGGACACGGCTCGGGCTCATGGCGCGTCGCGCAGCCGATCGGCGCGAGCTGGCCCTGGAAGAGGCGTACGACCCGTTCGAGGGTGATCTCCTCGGGCCTGTGGTTCAGGCGGTAGCCGCCGGCCGGCCCGCGCTCCGACCGCACGAGCCCCGCGTTTCGCATGATGGGGAGGACCTGCTCGAGCACCGAGGCCGGAACGGCCGTGCGCTCTGCGATCTCGTCGATCTTGAGCGGCCCGCCGTCGGCAAGGCTCAGAGCGAGCAACGCCCGGGTCGCGTAGTCCGTTCGACGCGAGATCCACATCGTGGCCTCCTTCGATGACGTAAGCGTCCGTTCGCGCTTGACGGACACCTTCGCCCTTGACGCACGAGTTCCCCGTCGACTAAGGTGCCCGCGTCGATTTAGACTATAAAGCTTACAAGTTTAGTCGAGAATATCAAGAGCTTCGCAAGCGCTCGAGAAGAAAACCGCCGACGACAAAGGAGAGGAAAGCCGATGCGCCGTGTCTTGCTCCGACTCGTTCCAGTGCTCGCTCTTGTCGCTCTGAGCGCAACGCTCGCGAGCGGGCTGCGGTGGGGCAACCGACTCGGAAGCGGCGAATCCCGGAGAGCCCTCGGCCGGCGAGTCGAGCTCGGACGGCGGAACGGTCAGCCTCGTGGCGTACTCGACGCCCCGTGAGGTCTACGAGGAGCTGATCCCGGCCTTCCAGGACACGGACGCGGGCGCGGGCGTCGAGTTCGAGCAGTCGTACGCGTCCTCGGGCGAGCAGAGCCGCGCCGTCGAGGCCGGGCTTCCCGCCGACTACGTCGCGTTCTCCCTCGAGCCGGACGTGACCCGGCTCGTCGACGCCGGCCTCGTCGCCCCCGACTGGAGCCAGACGGAGAAGTACAACGGAATGGTCTCGAACTCGGTCGTCGTCTTCGTCGTCCGCGAGGGGAACCCGAAGGGCGTCCAGACCTGGGACGACCTCATCTCCGGCGACGTCGAGGTGGATCACGCCGAACCCGTTCACGTCGGGCGGCGCGCAGTGGAACCTGATGGCCGCCTACGGCGCCCAGCTCGAGCAGGGCAAGACCGAAGACGAGGCGGTCGAGTACCTGCGCCAGCTGCTGGCGAACACGCCGGTGCAGGACAAGAGCGCCCGCGAGGCCCTGCAGACGTTCTTGGCCGGCAAGGGCGACGTCCTGCTCGCCTACGAGAACGAGGCGATCTTCGCGCAGAACGCCGACCAGCCGATCGAGTACGTCGTCCCCGACCAGACGATCCTCATCGAGAACCCCGCCGCCGTGACGGTCGACGCACGCCCGCGGCGGCGGCCTGGCTCGAGTTCGTCCAGTCGCCGGACGCGCAGCGCGTCTTCGGCGAGAAGGGCTACCGGCCGGTCGATCCGGACGTCGCGGCCGAGTTCGACTACCCGCAGCCGTCGGCGCTCTTCACGATCGCCGACCTCGGCGGCTGGAGGGAGGTCCGCACGAAGTTCTTCGACCGTGAGAACGGCATCGTGGCCGGCATCGAGCAGGAGCTCGGCGTACCGACCGACGACTAGCCGGAGCGATGAGCAGCCAGACAGCCCCGAGGTCCTGCCTCACCCCGGCGCGCAGGAGACCGCGCGCCGGGGTCCTCACGCTCGGGGTCTCGACCGTCTACCTGAGCGTCATCGTCCTGATCCCGATCGCCGCCGTCGTCGCGAAGGCCTTCGAGGACGGCTGGGCCAGCTTCTGGGAGGAGGTCACCCGCCCGAAGCCGTGGCGGCGCTCAAGCTGACGTTCGCGGCCTCGCTGATCGTCGTCGCGATCAACGCGGTCAGCGGAACGCTCATCGCCTGGGTGCTGGTCCGCGACTCGTTCCGCGGCAAGAGCGTCGTCAACGCGATCATCGACCTTCCGTTCGCGCTCCCGACGATCGTCGCCGGGCTGACGCTGATCGCCTGCTACGGCCCGCAGAGCCCGTTCGGCGTCAACGTCGCGTTCACGAAGATCGCGATCGCGCTCGCGCTGCTCTTCGTGACGCTGCCGTTCGTCGTCCGTGCCGTCCAGCCCGTCCTGCTCGAGCTCGACCGGGAGATGGAGGAGGCCGCCACCTCGCTCGGCTCGAGCTCGTTCACGACCTTCCGGCGGATCGTCCTCCCGAACCTCATGCCCGCCATCCTGTCCGGTTGTGCGCTCGGCTTCGGGCGGGCGATCGGCGAGTTCGGGGCCGTGATCCTGATCTCGGGCAACATCCCGTTCGAGACCGAGGTCTCGTCCTGGTACATCTTCGAGCTGATCGAAGGTGACGCGCCGCAGGCGGCGGCGGCCGTATCGGTCGTGCTGCTCGCGTGCTCGTTTCTCGTCCTCGTCGGGCGCCGACCTCCTCGAGCGCCGCACGCGGAGGCACGAGGCGATGAGGCGCTACGGCGCTCCGCGTCGCGGCGCTCGGCTACCTGCTGCTCCTGCTCGCCATTCCGGTCGGGATGGTCTTCTACCGCATGTTCGAGGACGGTCTCAGCCCCGTCTGGGAGGAGCTGACGAGCCCGGCGTTCCTCCACGCCCTGCAGGTGACGCTGATCATCGTCGCGATCGCCGTGCCGGCGAACACGATCTTCGGCATCCTCTGCGCGCTCGCCATCGTCCGGCGCGGCTCCGGCCGCGGCAACTGGCTCCTCAACTCGCTGATCGGGCTGCCGCTCGCGCTCTCGCCGGTCGTCGTCGGCCTGTCGCTGATCCTGGTCTACGGGCAGAACGGCTGGGTCGGCGGCTGGTTCCTCGACAACGGCGTCCGCGTCATCTTCTCGATGCCGGGGATGGTGCTCGCGACCATCTTCGTGTCGCTCCCGTTCGTCGTCCGGGAGGTCGATCCCGGTGCTGCGGGAGATCGGGACCGACCAGGAGGAGGCCGCCTGGACGCTCGGCGCCTCCCGGACGGCGACGTTCTGGCGCGTCACGCTGCCGGCGATCCGCTGGGGCGTCGCGTACGGCGTCGTCCTGACGACCGCGCGGGCGCTCGGCGAGTACGGCGCCGTCGCCGTCGTCTCCGGCCGCATCGTCGGAGCCACCGAGACGCTCACGCTCCACATCGACGAGCGCTACCTCGCCTTCGACCAGACCGGCGTCTACACGACGGCGGTCGTGCTGGCCGTCCTGGCGGTCGTCACCCTCGTGGCGATGAACATGTTGGGCAGAAAGGAGCGGCTGGGTGGCGATCACGGTCCAGCAGGTAACGAAACGCTTCGGTAGCTTCGTCGCGCTCGACAACGTCTCGGTCGCGATCCCGAGCGGGTCGCTGACGGCCCTGCTCGGCCCGAGCGGCAGCGGCAAGTCGACGCTCCTGCGGGTGATCGCCGGGCTCGAGCAGCCCGACGAGGGCCGAGTGGAGATCCTCGGCGAGGACGCCACGAACGTCGCGCCGCAGAAGCGCGGCGTCGGCATGGTCTTCCAGCACTACGCGGCGTTCAAGCACATGACCGTCTTCGACAACGTCGCGTTCGGCCTCACGATCCGAAAGCGACCGAAGGACGAGGTGCGCAGCCGCGTGCTGGAGCTCCTCGTCCTCGTGCAGCTCGACGGCCTCGCCGAGCGCTACCCCTCGCAGCTCTCGGGCGGCCAGCGACAGCGCATGGCGCTCGCGCGAGCGCTCGCGATCGAGCCGAGGGTGCTGCTGCTCGACGAGCCCTTCGGCGCGCTCGACGCCCGCGTTCGCAAGGAGCTGCGCGAGTGGCTGCGGCGCCTCCACGACGAGGTCCACGTCACGACCGTGCTCGTCACGCACGACCAGGAGGAGGCCATGGAGGTCGCCGACCGCGTCGTGCTCATGAACGAGGGCCGGATCGAGCAGATCGGCAAGCCGCGCGACCTCTACGAGCATCCGGCCAACGAGTTCGTCATGAGCTTCGTCGGGCCGGTCAACCGTCTCGGCGACGGCTTCGTCCGCCCGCACGACATCGAGCTGCGGCTCGAGCCGAACGGCTCGACGTCCCAGGCGGCCGTCGAGCGCGTCGTCTACCTCGGCTTCGAGGTGCGGGTGGAGCTCGCGCTCGACGACGGCGAGCGCCTGTGGGCGCAGGTGACCCGCGACGAGGCCAGGCGGCTGGGGCTCGACCGGGGCCACGTGGTCTTCATCCGCCCGAGCCACACCCGCGTCTTCGACGAGGCCGCAGGCTAACCGGCGGCCACCGGTCGCGGGCAAGAAATAGGAGCGAGGGCGCGCAAGAAAGTCCGGCGTTTGTCCCTGTAGCATTTAGGGGAGGCCTGGACCGGCTCATGAAGGACATTCTCCTCGTGTGCCCGCAGGAGCGGGACCTCAGAGCCATCCGGTCGGCGGGGCTCGCGCAGCGCTATCGCATCCACTGTGCGGGCGCCGACCTCGACGCGATCGACGATTTCGACCCGAAGTCCTTCATCGAGGAGTGCGACGCGATTCCGGCCGACGGCGTCGTGGGGACGAAGGACCGCTCCGCCCTCATCGCCGCGCTGATCGCCGAGCGGCGCGGCTTGCCGGGCCCGAGCCCGCGCGCGATGACCGCATGCCAGTTCAAGCCGACTGCCAGGGCGCTGCAGCGCGCCACGGTGCCGGCTGCGACCCCCCGTTTCGCGCTCCTCGACGGGCGCCCGCCGTTCGGGCCGCCGTTCTTCGTCAAGCCGGTCGTGGGGCGCCTCTCGCAGCGCGCCAGCCGAATCGACGATCCGGCCGAGATCGAGCTGCTCGAGGACGTCGACCGTTACATGACGCGCTACGCGCGGATTGCCGAGCTGGCAGGCCTCCATCCCGACGCGGTCCGCGGCTTCCTGGCCGAGGAGCTGTTGAGCGGGCTCGAGGTCACCTACGAGGGCTACGTGCACGAGGGGCGCGTGGTGACGATCGGGGTCACGGACTCGCAGAAATACGAGGGCACGAACAGCTTCGAGCGTTTCGAGTTCCCCTCGGCGCTGCCGGCGGAACGCCTTACGGAGCTCGAGGACGTCTCCTCGCGGCTGATGCCCGCGCTCGGGTTCGACGGGGGTTTCTTCAACGTCGAGTTCTTCATTCCCGAGGACGGCCCCGCCCGGATCATCGAGGTCAACGGCCGCATCGCGTCACAGTTCTGGCCTCTCGTTCAGGCCGTGCTGGGCCGCTCGACCTACGAGGCGATGTTCGAGCTGGCCTGCGGTGGGGACCCGGCATGGGTGAGAGGACCGTCGAGGGCGTCGCCCTTTCCTACTGCCTGCGCGTCTTCGAGGACGCGTACGTGGAGTCCGTGCCCGAGTTGGAGGACGACGAGTTCGAGCTGCTCGTACGACCGGGCCTGCGTCTCTCGCAGCAGGGCGTGAACGACACGTGCAGCTACCGCCTCTGCATCTTCCCGAGCTTCGGTGCGACCCGCGAGGACGCATTGAGCGCCGCCAGGGCGCGTGCCGCCGGCCTCGAGTTCGGCCTCTCGCCGGTGACCGCTGCGGTGTAGGGGCGAGGCGGCCCTCGCCCCGACGGTCCGCTCGGCTCGCTAGCCCTTCGCAGCCGCGTAGCGGCGCGCGACCTCGTCCCAGTTGACGACGTTCCACCAGGCGGCGACGTAGTCGGGACGGCGGTTCTGGTAGTTGAGGTAGTAGGCGTGCTCCCACACGTCGATGCCCAGCAGAGGCGTCTTGCCCTCGAGCACCGGGGAGTCCTGGTTCGGCGTCGAGGCCACCTCGAGCGCCGAGCCGTTCCAGACAAGCCAGCCCCAGCCGGAGCCGAAGCGCGTGATCCCGGCCTGCGACACCTTCTCCTTCAAAGAATCGAGATCGCCGAAGGCGCCCGAGATCGCCTCGGCGAGCTCGCCCGAGGGCTCACCGCCGCCCGGGCCCATGATCTCCCAGAACAGCGAGTGGTTGGCATGGCCGCCGGCGTTGTTGCGGACCGCGGTCCGCTTGTCCTCGGGGATCCGGTCGAGGTCCCGCAGCACGTCCTCGACCGATTTGTCCGCCCAGTCCGTTCCGTCGAGCGCCTTGTTCGCGTTGTCGACGTAGGCCTGATGGTGCTTGTCGTGGTGAATCCGCATCGTCTGCTCGTCGATGTGCGGCTCGAGAGCGTTGTAGTCGTACGGCAGCGGAGGGACCTCGAAGGCCATCGCCTCGCTCCTTTCCCTGACGGTTGGTCGGGAAGAGCCTAGACGATTGATCGCGCGCGCCGGTCTCTATCGCCGGCTCAGGCGTCGGACGAGATCGGGCTGTACGGACAGCGCCAGAACTCCTTCTCCTGGTACCGGCCGATCGAGGTGCACGTATCCGACAGATCGCGCCAGCCGTCGAGCTGGCCCTGGCTGCAACCCTTCAGCTCACCCCACACGCCGTTCACGACCGGGATGGCCTGACAGTCGGAAAGGAGCCCGGCGCCGCGCAGGATGTGGCCGCTCTTGACGGCGAGCATGACGCCGACGGCGAGGACGGCTACGAGGACGATCCGAAGCAGCATCAGCGGGTCACCTGTTCAACTGCTCGTGATATCGGCATCAAGCCGCCCGAGCTTGATAGATGGATCGCGGCGACCGATCGACTAGATGGTGGGGCCGGTGTAGCCCTCCGGGTACTCGGGCAGTCCGTCGCAGATCCGGTCCCACGGAGCCTGCGACGCCGTGAAGGTGTGAAACTGGGGTCGGATCCCGGGATCGGCGTCGATCGCGCCCAGGCGGATCGAGATCTGGTCGCCGTCCGGCCAGCTGCCCCCGAACAGGCTCGAGCCGCACACGGAGCAGAAGGCCTTCGTCGCGAAGCCCTCTTCGCGATAGGCGCGCACGAGGTCGGCTCCCTGAAGGAGCCGGAAGTGCTCGCGGCTCACACGCCCCTGCGTCAGGGCGGCGGTGCCCGAGTGGCGGCGGCAACGCGCGCAGTGGCAGTGGCTGGCGCGAATCCACGGGCCGGTGATCTCGAACCGCACCCCACCACAGAGGCAGCCGCCGGAGACCACATCCGCCACGAGGCCATTATCCCGCCTCCGATGGCGTCGCGCCGGTTCGGCACCGGCGTTCGCTACCGTGGCGGGGCGGAACATGCGAGGGTCGCTTCGAAAGTGGCTGCTTGGGCTCGCGGCAGGGCTGGCCGTGGCCGGCGCCGTCACGGGAATTGGCCTGCTCGCGAACTTCGAAGGGCGGACCGGGCCGGGCGCTCTGTACGTCCTCCCGGTGGCGATCGCGACGTTCATCGGAGGGCTGCTGCCGGGCCTACTGACGGCCGTCCTGTCGTTCCTCGGCATGGCCTACTTCTTCGTGAGCCCGGACCGGTCGCTGCACATCGATTCGACCGGCGAGGTCGCTCTCGCGGCGTTCGTCGTGACCGCTCTCGGCGTGGCGTACCTGCTCTACCGCGAGCGGCGGATCGCCATGCTCGCCGAGCGCTCCGCCGTCCAGCGGCAGGAGCTGCTCGAGGCTGCGTCCGCCAGCGAGCAACGCGTGCGCTCGATCATCACGTCGAGCGCCGACGGGATCGTCGTCATCGACGAGCGCGGCACGATCGAGCTGTTCAACCCGGCGAGCGAGCGCCTGTTCGGCTACCGGGCCGACGAGGTCGTCGGTCGCAACGTCAACATGCTGATGCCGCCGCCGTACGCCGAGGAGCACGACGGCTATCTGAAGCGGTACCTGGAGACGGGAGAGGCCCGCATCATCGGGCTCGGACGCGAGGTGGCCGGCCGGCGTAAGGACGGCTCGGTCTTCCCCTTCGACCTCTCGGTCAGCGAGGTGCGACTCGACGGCCGCCGCCTCTTCACCGGGATCGTCCACGACCTGTCGGAGCGCAAGCAGGCCGAGGAAGCGCTGCGGGCGAGCGAGAGTCAGCTGCGCCTCGCGCTCGACTCGACCCAGACGGGCAGCTGGCGGTGGGACATCCCGAGGAACGAGGTGTCCTGGTCGGACAGCCACGGCCCGTTGTTCGGGCTCCCACCCGGAGCCCACCCGCAGAGCTACGAGACCTTCCTCGAGCTCATCCATCCGGACGACCGCCCGCGCGTCGCCGAAGCGGTGCAGGCGGCGGCGGAGCGCGGCGAGGACTACGAGCTCGAGCTGCGCGCGGTCATGCCCGACGGCAGCGCGCGCTGGCTCGAGGCGCAGGCGCATGTCCTGTGCGATGCCGCCGGACGGCCCGCCGTGCTCATCGGGCTCACGCGCGACGTGTCCGAGCGCAAGCGCCGCGAGGAGCGGACGGAGTTTCTCGCGGCGGCCGGAGAGCTGCTCTCGACCACGCTCGACTACCGGAGCACGCTGCGAGAGCTTGCGCAGCTTGCCGTGCCGCGGCTGGCGGACTGGTGCAGCATCGCAATGCTCACGCCGGCAGGCGAGATCGAGCATGTCGCCGTGGCTCACGCCGACCCCGAGAAGCTGCGGCTGGCACACGAGCTCTCGCGACGCAACCTCGCAGCTCCCGACGGGACGCAGGGGCTCGCAAGCGTCCTGCGAACCGGAAAGGCCGAGCTCTACGAGTCGATCCCGCCCGAGATGCTGGACGATGCGGCACCGAACGAAGGCGGGCTCGAGGCGTTCCAGGAGGTCGATCCGACGTCGGCGATGATCGTTCCGCTTGCGTCGAGAGGTCGTGTGCTCGGGGCGATCACGCTGCTCTCGGCCGAGTCGGGCAGGCAGTACGCGGCGACCGATCTCACGTTCGCCGAGGAGCTCGCCCGGCGGGCGGCCCTGGCGATCGACAATGCCCTGCTCTACGAGGCGGAGCACGCGGCGCGCCGGGCCGCCGAGCTCGCGGCGGAGCGCACCCGCCGGCTGCACGATCTCGTCGCGTCGCTCTCGGAGGCGCTGACGCCGGTGCAGGTTGCGCAGGTGCTCGTCCGCGAGGGCGCGGCTGCCCTCGGCGCGAGGGCGGGCGTCGTCTACCTCGTCGACCCGCTCACCGAGGGGCTCGTCATGGAGGCCCACCTCGGCTTTCCGGAGTGGTTCCTGGAGAACTTCCGCGGCATGTCGATCGAAGACGGCAGCGGAGCGTCACTGGCTGCGCGCGAGCGGCGGGGCCTGTGGTACTCGAACCCGGAGGAGTACGGCAAGGCGCATCCGGACTACGCCGAGGGTTTCAACCGGCTGGGCTATCCGGCCGTCACGTTTCTACCGCTCGTCACACCGGACAAGCTCCTGGGAGTCGTCGTGCTCTCCTTTGCCGAGCAGCGGGCCTTCCCCGAGGACGAGCGAGAGCATCTGACCGCGCTCGCGGGCCAGTGCGCCCTGGCGCTCGAGCGATCGCTTCTCTACGAGCGCGACCACCGCCTTGCGGCCACGCTCCAGCAGAGCCTGCTGCCGCAGCGGTTGCCGGAGGACGACCGGATCGAGCTCGCCGTTCGCTACCTGCCGGGGAGCGCGGGCCTCGAGGTCGGCGGGGACTGGTACGACGCCGTCGCGCTCGACGGCGGGAGGCTCGCGATCACCCTGGGAGACGTCGTCGGCCGCGGCGTCGAGGCCGCGGCCGCGATGGCGCAGCTCCGCAATGCGCTGCGGGCCTACGCGCTCGAGGGCCACCCGCCGCCGGAGGCGCTGCGGCAGGCCGACGCGCTCGTCGAGCAGCTCGGGGAGGGCGACTTCGCCACGGTCGTGTACCTCGAGCTCGACCCGGCCGACGGCACGGCTCGCTTCGCGAGCGCCGGCCATCCGCCCCCGCTCTTGCTCGCACCGGATGCGGAGCCGATCTTCCTCCAGGGTGGACGCTCCGCCCCCCTCGGGGCGCTCGGCGGGCCGGACCGGCCGGAGGAGACACTTCGGCTCGACCCGGGCGCGACGCTCGTTCTCTACACCGACGGGCTTGTCGAGCGGCGAGGCCTCTCGATCGGCGTCGGGCTCGAGCGGCTCCAGGCCGCTGCGGCGAACGGCCCGACAGACGTGAGTCGGCTGCTCGACCACCTTCTCACGGAGCTCGGTGCCAACGACGAGGGGCAGCAGGACGACGTGGCCCTGCTCGCGGTACGTCTTGTCCCGCTTCCCGCGGAGAGGCTCGAGCTGAGCTTCGACGCCTCACCGGCGGCGCTCGCGTCGGTGCGGGGCAATCTGCGCGACTGGCTCGAGCGCGCCGGGGTGGGGGAGGATGTCGCCTTCGATGTCGTCGTTGCGTCAGGCGAGGCATGCGCGAACGCCATCGAGCATCCCCTCGCACGCGTGAGCGGCAAGGTGGAGCTCCTCGCCGAGTTGCACGACGGCGAGGTGCGGGTCAGGGTCCGGGACGACGGCCGCTGGCGCGAGGCGACCAAACGGAGCGATCGCGGCCTCGGCCTCGTGCTGATGCGCGACCTCATGGACGCGGTCGACGTCGACGCCTCGGCCGACGGGACGGAGGTACAGCTGCGCCGCCGGCTCGACGCGCCGGTCCCGGCCTAACAGGGGATCGTGCGCGCCGCATCCGCGCGACCCCTTGCACCTGCCGTTTCGGCGGATCACGTACGCCCGGAGCGGGAGGCTGTCGGCTACCGGGGGCTCGGCGGCAGCGTTAGAACAGCCCTACGGCCGAGCCGGAGGTCTCTTCGTCTTGCTCCTTCTTGGTCTCTGCGATGATCTGGCCGATTCGGGACTTCGAGACGCCTGCGTGCTCGGCGATCTCGCGGTAGGAGAAGCCGGCCGTGGCCGCGTCGAGCACCGAGTGGGCGAAGTGCCATTCCGCTCGATCTCTCGTGGCGGCGGCGCGCTCGACGCGCGCGAGGGGCTCGGGGATTCTCTTGTCCAAAATACTAGACGATCGTAACACGCTGGCCTTCGCGTGGCAACCAGGACGGCGCGGCTTAGTCTGGACTTAACTTCGACTGCGGTAGCCGCCCGCAGGAATAGCCTCACCGTGCGTGAGCGAGACTGCGGCTGAGCCGGTCGATCCTGGCGCCCTGATCCGGAGCAGGCAGTACCGCATGCTGCTGCTGTTCGCGGCGCTGATCGGGGCGGTCGTCTCGGTTGCCTCATGGTGCTTCCTCGAGCTCGTCCACGCCATTCAGGTGGGCGTCTACGAGGATCTCCCGAGCGATCTCGGGTACACCGCCGTTCCCTCCTGGTGGCCGCTGCCCTGGCTTGCGCTGGCCGGCGTTCTCACGGCCTTTGCGATCGAGCGACTGCCGGGACACGGAGGCCACGTCCCCGCCGACGGGCTCAAGAGCGGCGGAGCCCTGACGCAGCCGATCGAGCTTCCGGGCGTGATCCTGGCGGCGCTCGCGAGCCTCGGCCTCGGCCTCGTGCTCGGGCCGGAGGGCCCGCTCGTCGCGCTCGGCATGGGCCTGGCGATCTTCGCGGTTCGGCTCGTGAGACGGAATGCTCCCCAGCAGGCCCTGGCCGTGATGGCCGCCGCGGGCAGCTTCGCGGCCATCTCCACGGTCTTCGGCTCACCGGTGATCGGCGCGGTGATCCTGATCGAAGCCGCCGGCCTCGGCGGACCGATGCTCCCGCTCGTGCTGCTTCCGGGGCTGATCGCCGCCGGGCTCGGATCGCTGGTCTTCATCGGCATGGGCGCGTGGATCGGGCTCAGCAGGAGCGCCTGGGCAATCGAGCCCCTTGAGCTCCCGCCTTTCACGGGGCCCGGCTGGGGGGACTTCGGCTGGACGATCGTGCTTGGGGTCGCCGCTGCCGTCGTCGTGTTCATCGTCGTCCAGATCGCACGGTGGTCGACGCGCGTCGTCTCGAGGCGACCGATGGTGCTCACGACGCTGGCGGCAATCGCCGTCGCGGCGCTTGCGATCGCCTTCAACGAGGCCACGGATCAGCCCGTCAGCGCAGTTCTGTTCTCCGGCCAGGAGGCTCTGGCGGCCCTCGTGAACAGCGCTCCAACCCTGTCCGTGTCCACGCTCGTGCTTCTCCTCCTCTTCAAAGGGCTCGCGTGGAGCATCTCGCTGGGCAATTTCCGGGGCGGCCCGACCTTCCCGGCGTTGTTCCTCGGTGTCGCCGGCGGTCTCCTGGCCGCCGACCTGCCCGGTCTCTCGGAGACGCCCGCGGTTGCCGTGCTCGTGGGCGCTGCCTGCGTGTCGATCCTCAGGCTCCCGCTGGCCTCCGTCGTGATCGCACTGCTTCTCACGACCCAGGCGGGGCTGGCGATCGCTCCACTGATCATCGTCGGGGTCGTGGTTGCCTACATCACGACCGAGGTGCTTTACGCGAGCCGTTTCAGCACCACGGAGCCGTCGCCGCTCGGCGCCTAAGTTCCGGGACCGGCCGGCGTGGCGCCCGACCGCCGTTTTGGCAGCAGCCCGAGGGTGATCTCCGCAGCCCGGGCGAGGGGCTCCGGGACCTCCGAGGGCGAAAGCGACGCGAAGAAGTTCCAGGCGCGCTCCGGCTTGCGGCGGTGTCCGCCCAACCCGGCCACCGTCTCGAAGTCCGGCTCGAGCATGACGATCCGGTCGCGCGGGACGAGCGTCGCGATCAGCGCGTTCAACGCCTGCTCCGACTCGTTGGGCTCCTCACCTGCTACCGCGTCCCTGTCGTGGATCACGACGAAGGGCACGCCGATCGCCTCGCAAATCGTGGCGAACACGGGGATGTTCGATTTGCCGCCGCACTCGACGATCGTGATGGCCTCCCGATCCGGATCCCGGCCCAGGGTCCGGAAGACGAACGGGAGGACGAGCTTCTCGGTGCGGCCTTCGACCAGGACTGCCGCACGTGCGAGGAACAGCTCGCTGCGCTCGGCGTCGAACTCGCTCGACATCCGGAAGACGTCGTTGGGCCCCAGAGGCGCAGGCTGTACGACCTTCGAGCCGCGATCCGGGTCCTGCCACACGAACGCGAGCTCGTTGAGCCGGCCGACGTTCAAGAACGTCGGTGCGCTCGTCGAGTAGATGACCTGATTTCCGGCTGACGCGAGCCTGCGCAGGAGGTGGTAGAGGTAGCGCTGGCCCTGCGGCCGCAGGAAGAGCTCGGGTTCCTCGATCAAGAACACCACTCCCTCGACGCCGTTCGACAAGCACTCCTCCAGCGCGTGCAGCAGGGAAAGGGCCGGAACCGCGTCCGAGCGCGGTTCGGTCGCGTCCCCTCGCTTCTCGAGAGCAGTCACGAAGAGGCCCATCAGGCCGGTGGCGGGGGGCGGCTCTGGCCGGCCGGACGCGACCAGGCTCGACGTTCGAAGAGCAGAGGGCATGAACATCACGGGGAGCGTGGCGGCCGCTTCGCGGCGGGCGGGCTCGGGGGGTCGCGCCTCCAGCATCGCGGAGCTGCCGTCGCCGAGCGTCGCCTCGATGCTGATCGTGCCGTCGCCTCTGCGGGAGAGGTCGGCCTCGGTGAAGGGAGGGCTCGCGGGGTCGAGCAGCGCCCAGAGCGAGCGGAGCAGATTCGACTTGCCCGCCTTGGCCTCCCCCACGAGGGCGGTTACCGGTCCCGGGGCGAACTCGAGGTCACGCGCGGAGCGAAAGCCCCGCACGCGGACGCTGGTCAAGCCCGCGTGCATCGGAGCGGACCATAGCGCCGCACGCCCAGAGATAGGCCGTGGTCGCGCCGCAGCCGACCACGGCCTACGTTGGAGGAAATGCCTAGGGGGCGAGAGGAGGCAGAGCCGCTGCCTGCATCACCGGAGGTCGGATCCCGGCCCGGAGCGCGGAGTAGTCCCTGAACCACTGGCCGTCCGGCCCGCACACCCACTTGTTGCCGTTCACGTCGGTCACCTTCGCTCCGGGCATGTAGAACTCGTACTCCCCGGGGCCGATCTTGGCCGCGCAGCGCACGCCCGGATCGGGCGGCCTGTCGTCCTGTGCGTACGCCGCAGCCGGGGAAGCGAGCAGCGCCCCGACGGCGAGCGCGATCGCAAGGCCACGCTTGCGGCGGAACGGCGTGAAGATCGAGCCGGGCTTGGTGTCGGCGGTGGTCGTGTCGGCCTTGCTGTTCATCCCTCTCTCCTCTCCGCTGGTACTCGGGTCGGGTCAGAGACTCCCAGCCGCCGCTCACGAGACGCTCACCAGCCGCTCACAGCCAAATCCGCCGAGACATGCGCCGCCCGGTGCGGCTAGCCGTACCTGCCGGAGGGGGCTGGCACTGCCGGCAACGCAGGCCAGCACGGTCGCAGAACGTCATCGCAGGTGCGATGCTCGCTGTCAGTCGCACGAGAAGGGAGCGCCACAATGACCAGCCGCACACCGATCAGGTCACAGTCTTCGCAGCGATTGAGCTACCACCCGGACGGAGCGGGGGATCCGGAGGATGGAACGAGGCGCACGCACCCCCGATCTCCGAACGCCTTCGTTGCGATCCGGATGGGCTACTGGGCCGCTCGGCCCTGAGCCCGAAGCCGCGGATAGCTTGCCGGGCGACTCGGCGACCGAATGGACGCCGAGCGCCCACCGTTTAGCAGGCGAATCTGGCCGACGGGAGCGTGCCCCCGAGCCGGCCTGCGGTTAGACGAAGCTCCTGCCGCCCAGTAGGCGGGACACGGCCTCGAGGAGCGCTGCGAAATCCACACTCTCGTCGAGGTCGGCCGAGCCAGGCCCCGCGCCGTTGCCCGACGAGGAGGCTTTGCGGCCTTCATGGGCGAGGGCGACAGACCACTGGGTGGCGGTGCCGCTGAGCCCGTCGGGCTCGAACCGGGCGACCTGGCGGTATCGCGTCTCCCACTGCCAGACTCCGATCTCGTCCACCGATCGCCAGAAACGCTCCCACTGGGCCCGTGAGGGTGTCAGCACGAGCTGCTCGCAACTATTGAAGTCGGGCCCGAAGCTCTCGTAGATGACGACGCCCCCGTCCCACCAAGCGCCGTAGGAGTCGCGGCGCGAGCTTCCGATGAAGATCTCGAAGACATCCGGCAGAAACGTGCCGGCCTTCTCAGGGAGGATCATCGAGTCAACCGCGTGTTGCGTCGAGCTCCGCCAGTCCTTTCTGCGGAGCGCACCGTCGGGTGGACGGCGTTCTCAGACGTCGTGCGAGCCTCGGGGACCCGGATAGTCGGGGTGATGCTCGGGGTAGCCGCTGGCCTCGTACACCTCTAGCTGCCAGGCGCGACGCTGCGTGCGCTCGCCGTGACGCACCATCGCTGCGTCGATAAGTTGGCCGAGCATCGCAGATGCGCTCAGCGGCGGCACATGCTCAGCGGCTCTTTGCTCGATCCAGCGGACATGGAGGTCGCTCAAAGCAACGCCGCGATCTGATCGGCGGACATCATCGATCATCGGTAGCGATAGACGATTCGCCCACGCGTGAGGTCGTAGGGCGACATCTCGATCTTGACGCGGTCACCGAGGAACACCCTGATGCGGTACCGCTTCATCTTGCCGGCCAGGTAGCCGAGCGTCTCGTGGCCGTTGTCGAGCTGGACGCGGAACATCCGACCTCGGAGAGCTTCGGTAACCTCGCCCTCCAGCTCGAATTTCTCCTCTTTGACCGCCATCTGGGCTCCTCCGCTCGCGGGTGGGCAGCAGGCTTCACGGAAGCAGCCCCGGCCAACGCCGCCTCGGCTTGCCCGCGCGACTGGCCGCTACGAGTGCTGAGCGTCGAGGGCGGAGAACTGGCGACTGACAGTTCGAGCTATCAGCGCAACCGTCACCCTCGTCGTGAGGAATCAGCTTAGCCGAAAGCCTCGCGGCCGAGGCCAAACGGCCCTAACCCTCGGCCGGATGGGCGTCGCCCGTGGCCTCGATATACCGGTCAAGGGCACAGCGCAGCATCGATTCGTTTTGCGCCAGCTCCTCACAGAGCGACGCGGGCACAAGATGACCGCCTTCTCGAAGCGCATGCGCCCGTCCGTAGACATCCTGGCGGTGGAGGCTCAGGCGCCGGACGTCGCCCCTCAGGCGGTCGAGCGACGAGAGCATCCACGACTCGCCCTGGGGCAGCTGCGGAGGCGCCGGCCGTAACCCGAGCTCGCCACCGCTGGTCGGCATCGCAACCTCCGTACGGCATTGGACGCCGAGCACGGTCAGGGGGCTCCCCGACAAATGTGGCGCTCGTCACAGCGTAGCGGGTACCTCCATGGCCGGGTATCCCACCACCGGGGCAGCAGCAGATCCTCATGCGAGCCGTTCAGGGAGGATTGCACGGGCGTTCTGCTAGCCTGGGTGACAATCAGAGCGAGTCCGGTTTGCGTTCGCGCCTGCCTTACCCGTTCACGAGGTCGGTAAGGAGGTGTTTTCATGGCAACCGGAACCGTCAAGTGGTTCAACGACAGCAAGGGGTACGGTTTTCTTACCCCGGACGAGGGCACGAAGGACGTCTTCGTCCATCACAGCAACATCGTCGGCGACGGCTTCAAGTCGCTCGCTGAAGGGGCGCGGGTCGAGTTCGAGACCCAGCAGGGCCAAAAGGGGCCCGAGGCCACAAACGTCACTGCGATCGCGTAGGAAGTGAAACAGGCGTGCCCGCTTCGGCGGGCAACGCCCACCAAGGCCGGTACCTCTGGTTCGGCCGAAGGGAGTATGTGGTCGCCGAGATTCCCGGGGTAGCTCAGATGAGCGGCGAGGCCGTCGCCGGGCTAGACAATTCAGGCCAGGTCGCGGCCTCGTATCCGTCGGCCGGCTTCAGGCGTGCCGACACCGCGCTGACGCCCCGCCTGCGAGGTGTGTCGCACCAAGCGGCGTTCTTCGGGTCGCTGGTCGCCGGAAGCCTGCTAATCGCGGAGGCGGCCGATGGCCTGCGGCGTGTTGCCGCGGCCGTTTTCGCCGTAAGCGTCATCACGATGTTCGCCGTGAGCGCGCTCTACCACCGGGTACCGTGGGACGGGGCCGCGAAACGGTGGATGCGCCGGGTCGACCACACGGCCATCTTTCTGCTGATCGCCGGTAGCTATACGGCGTTCGGGTTACTCGCGCTCGACGGGCCCTGGCGGATCTCGGTCCTCGCCGTCGTCTGGATCGGGGCTGCTTGTGGGATCGCGCTGCGTTTCGCGTGGGTCGACGCACCGCCCTGGCTCACGGTGGCGATCACGCTCCCACTCGGCTGGTTGAGCGTTGTCGCGATCCCGAAGGCCTACGGGGCCCTGGGAACCACCGGCTTCGGCCTCCTTCTTGCGGGCGGCGCGCTCTACTCACTCGGCGGGCTCGTCTACGCGCTGCGCCGCCCTAACCCCTGGCCGGCGACGCTCGGCTTCCATGAGGTCTTCCACCTGCTTGTCGTCGCGGCGGTTGCATGCCACTACGCGGCGGTCACCCTGATCGTGTCGCAAGGCTCGTGATGACCGCGAGCATGTGGTCCGGATGAACGACTCGAGCCGCAACCCCGCCAATGAGCCACCACCGGCTCTCTTTGGGCCGGACGCGGTCCCGCGCACCCCGACAAACCGGGGAAAGCCAGCCGTTCCATCGCCGTGGATCGACTGCGATCGATGCGGCTGGCGGCATTACCCTCAGAGCAAGGTGGGTAGCTGGTCAGTCGAGGCCGCCGTCTGCAGCAGCTGCGGCACGGCCCTAACCGCTCGTCCGGTCGGGTGACGATCGTGAAACTGCCTGAGCGCGCGCCCTGACCGGTGCAGGGCAGGCAGGACTCGAACCTGCAACCCCCGGTTTTTGGAGGTGTATCCGTTCGGGTCTGCCTGCCCCTGTCGGCTTGTTTAGGCGATGTCGGGTGCTCCGAGATGCTCTGAGGTGCTCTGAGCTGGGTACCGAATTGGGTACCAAGTCTTGTGGAGGCGTGACCCATGCCCGCCAGCGGGTCGGGACCCCGGCCCCCCGACCCGAGGCCTTCTGGAATGCGGACGGGGAGGGCTCGCCGCTATGAAGATCGTCGCGAGTGCCAGCCGCGCGTACGGGTGCCCGTACCCTGAGGGCGATGGTGCCCGTGACGATCGATGATGTGCGCGAGCTCGCGCTGAGCCTTCCGCGCAGCTACGAGGCGGTCGTGCGCGGGCGCGTGAAGTTCAGGATCGGCCAGATCGTCTACCTTGCCTTCTCCCACGATGAGGGGACGATGGGCTTCGCCTTCCCGAAGGAGTTGCGCGATGCGCTCGTCGAGTCCGAGCCGCACAAGTTCTCGCTGCCGAGCCAGTCGGACATGCGCTTCAACTGGGTACATGTGCGCCTGGCGGCCATCGACGCCGACGAGATGCGTGAGCTCGTCGAGGGTGCCTTTGGCCATGTGCGTGCCGAAGCGCGTCGCCGCGGAGTGAGCGGCCTCGCAGGGATACCAGAACGAATGCTGAGGCGCCACGTCGACCAACTGCTACAGACACATGCCGATTAGTCCACGCGGGCCCGTTGGTGACCCATGCCCGTCACCGGGCTGCGACCCCGGTCCCCGACCCGAGCTCAGCGTGGCTTTCGCCAGGAGAGGAGGCACGCGGAACGCGATTTCAGGGAGATCGTTTTCCCGCCTGGGAGGGGCCGCCTGACGTCCACGGGGACGGTACCCCCTAGCGCCGTCGGCGGCCTCTGCCTGCCTTCCCAGTGGTCGAGCACTGCTCGAGCTCCTGCGTCGGCGAGAAGTCGACGTACTCAGCGTCCTCAAGGATCTCGCGGGCGTGGCCCGGGGCCCAATAGAACGCCTGCCCTGCCTCGTAGTCCATGGGCCCGGTCGTCGTGTGCATACGCACCTTTCCCTTGAGCACATAGCCCCAGTGGGGACACTGGCAAAGATCGTCCGGAAGGCCAGCGAGCAGAGGACGGAGGTCGATCCCCTTCACGGCCGTGACAAGGCGACGCTCAGCTCGCCGACCTCCTGAGTACGAAGCTCCACTCCTTCGCCGGCGATCAACACCGGAACGTCCTCGCGTCGCAGACCGACCATCGCATTACCCCTCTCGTCCGGATACAGCGAGCGCAGTTGAGCCACGCGGGCAGACGGGAAGTTAAGCCCGGCACGCCCCGGCTCGCGGCGCCCCCTGTGGGTGGGCGTGCGACGAGACCGGCATATTGACGACATGCCCGAGCACCTGTCGGCCGCGGAGGCACTGCTCCGTACACATGCCGATTAGTCCGCGCGTCCGTCGCCCGTCGACGGGCGGGAACCCCTGACGGTCGCGGATCCGATAGCTACTGGCTTGCCGCATCCCGCAACGGAAAGGTGGAGGGTCGTCTGATGCCGATCACCGTGCCCCTTACGACTGACGAGCTGCTGACCACCACACGCGCTGTGCGCCGGCGCCTGGACTTCACAAGGCCGGTCCCGCGGTCGCTTGTCGAGGAGTGCCTGGAGTGCGCGATCCAGGCGCCGACATCGGCGAACGGTCAGTACTGGGATTTCATGGTGGTTGAGGACGCCGCGAAGAAAGCGGCGATCGGTGGCTATTACCGTCGGGCCTGGGACGTTTATCTCAGGCAACCGGACCCCGTCGAGGCCTTCCTGTCGAGGGGTCGGAGCGAGCGGCGCAACTGGCCCGGGTGATGGCGTCCGCCCAGTACCTCGGCGACCATTTCCACGAGGTACCGATCTTCATGATCCCGTGCGTCCACCCTCGTGCCGACGAGGCGGAGGACTCGGAGGCGCAGTGCTCCCTGTACGGTGGCGTCATGCCGGCGGCGTGGAGTTTCCAGCTGGCGGCGAGGGCGCGGGGGCTTGCGAGCTGTTGGACAACCCTTCACTTGATCTTCGAGCGCGAGATCGCCGAGCTGCTCGGCATCGACTACACACAGACGCAGCAGGTCGCGGGAATCTGTCTGGCATGGTCGAAGGGCACGGATTTCAAGCCGGCGACGAGAGAGCCTCTTGCAAGCAAGCTTCACTGGGACACGTGGTGAGGCGGAACAAAAGCTACGAAGCGGTTGCGTCGTCGCCGATCTCGCCGTGTTCCTGGCGGCGGGCGAGCTCGTCCAGGCGCTCGATTGCGTCGCGATCGTCGACGGGCGCCTGGTAGGCGTCGCGAGCGGCCTCCGCCAGCGCCAGCTCGGCGGCGGCGGTCGGGCCACACACCCGTCAGAGACCCATGCCCGCCAGCGGGCGGGAACCCTGGCCCCGACCCGGGGCCCGCGGCAACAGCGCAGGGGGAGGCTCCAAGCTCGAGGCGGCTGATAGGAGGGCGCTGAGCGAGACCCTGGGCCAAGACGGTGAGCTGTGCCTGCCTGAGCCTGGCCGGAGCGGCGCTCCGTCCCGAGGGGTTCCAACGCCTCGCTCAGCGAAGTTGCTCGAGCCGGGCCCGCGCTCTCTCGGCCAGAACGAGATTGCCTTTGCGCCCGGAGAGCGCGAGCGCGTCGGCTACCGCGGGTGCTGCCTCGTCTGCCCTGTCAGCTAGGCGCAACACCTCGGCTAGGACGAGCAGCGCGTCGGCATGGTAGTCGAGGAACTCCGTTCCTTCGGCGTAGCCTACGGCCTGTCGCGCGAGGGTCTCGGCCTCGTCGAGGCTCCCCAGGCGCGCAAGGGCGAGCGCGCGTGCGGCCGGCCGCTTGACGAGGATCTCCCAGTCGGGCGCAGCGGGGTGCCGCTGGCTCTCGTCGAGGATGCGTAGGCACTCGGCCGGGTCGTCCTGCTCGCAGACTGCGCGGGCTAGATCCACGAGGGCAAGCACGAAGGCTCTGTTGTCGGCCGTCGCGGCCGAGTGTTCCGCCCCGACCCTGGTCGCCCGCTCGGCTGCCTTGCGATCGCCGGCGAGCATCTCGACGCGCCCGCTCATCAGCTCGACAATCGCCGTGAGCGTGCCGAGTTCCTGCATCTCCGCTCGACTGGTCGCGATCAGCGCGCGGGCGTCATCGAAGCGGCCCTGCATCGCGATGAGGGATGCGTAGAGCATTCCCATGGTGGCCTCCCCGAGGGGATCGCTCCGCAACTCCCTCAACAGCCCCTCGCAGATGGTTACGCCGGCACTCACGGGGGTCGGCCCGTCGAGCAGCGCGTAGCCGAGCCGGGTGAGGCTCATCGCCTCGTCGATGCGGCTGCCGGCTCGTCTGGCGTGATCGAGAGCTCGCTCGGCCGCCTCGCGTAGCGACGACGCATCGCCGGTGCATTGGTAGAGCTCCCAGAGCAAGCTGTACGCGCGGGCGAGCGCGAGGTCGTCGTCGGTTTCCTGGAAGACCGCGAGGGTCTTTTCGGCTTCCGCGAGGGTGGCGGCGACATCCAGTTGCTCGGGCGGCTTGTACTGGCGCAGCTCGGCGCGCACCAACCAGGCGTGGCTCTCCACGAGAGGCTCGCCGATGATCCTCGCACGCTCGATGGCTTCGCTGAGAACGGATTCACCTCGCTCGAAACTCCCGACATGACGCAGCGCGAAGCCGAGATCGGGGGCGAGCTTGAGCCAGCTCCGCTCGTCGGCGAAAGGCAGCGCCCGCGCGCGTTCGAGCAGGTTGACGGCCGCCCTCAAGTCACCGCGGCCAAGCGCGAGTCGGCCGGCTGAGGCCAGGCGTCCACGGGCGAGCGTGGCGAGCTCGAGGGCCTCAGCGTCGACGGCACCGAGCTCAGCCCGGTACCGGAATGCCTGCTCGAGGTGGTAGCCGAGGAACTCCTCGCCCTCGGCGACACGGTCGCCGAGCACCTCCTCGAGCCAGGTGGCATAGAGACGGTGTAGCCGCGAGCGATCGTCCTTCGACAACCTTTCGTACGCCGCGTCGCGAATGAGTGCGTGGCGGAAGCGGAACGCCTCCTCACCCGGGAGCGTTGCGGCCTCCGCCCGGATCAGCTCTTTCCGGACGAGGCTCATCAAACGGGACGCCATCGCCTCCCGTGTTTCTGGCGGCGAGAGCGCGAGCAACCCGCCAGCATGGAAGGACTCCCCCTCGACGGAGGCCCGCTCGAGCATCGCACGCTCGTCGGGCTCGAGCCGGTCAAGCCGTGCTGCGAGCAGCGCCTGGATCGCAGGAGGGACTGTGGTCTCGGCCGCGACACCCTCGCCCTCCGCGACCATGGCCAGCATCTGCTCGAGGAAGAGCGGATTTCCCTCGGCGGCCTCGGTAATCCGCGCCCGTGCCTCTGGCGCGAGCGCCGCGCCGGCCGGCAGGACGCCGATCAGCTTCGCGGACTCCTCCCGTGAGAGTGGCTCGAGCAGGATCGAAGCCGCGTTCAGCTTTCCGCCAGCCCAACCCGGCCGACCGTCGAGCAGTTCGGGCCGGGCGAGGCAGACGAGCAGGACGGGAACGTCCCGCACCCAGTCGGCCAAGTGCTCGATCAGATCGAGCAGCGTGGGCTCGGCCCAGTGGACATCCTCGAAGACGAGCAGGAGCGGCGACTCGCCGGCCAGAGCCTCGACGAGCTTGCGCGCCGCCCAGAAGATCTCTTCCTTGACCGCTCCGCCCGCCCCCGTGCCGATCGCGCTCTCGAGGCGCTCGGCGACCACGTCGCCATCGGAGCTGCTCTGGAGCAGCTCTCGAAGTGCGCTGCCGGCGGCCGCCTGGCCCACGATCTCCCGCAGTGGCCAGTAGGTGATGCCCTGGCCGTATGAGAGGCAGCGGCCGGTGAGCACCCTCGCTTCCCCCTCAACGGACTCGACGAGCTCCTGCGCGAGCCGGGTCTTCCCGATTCCTGCCTCGCCGAAGACCGTGACGAGGTGGGCGCGCTGTTCGCGGCGCGCCCGCTCGAAGGCGTGGCGCAGCTGAGCGAGTTCGCCGTCGCGACCCACGAGCGGGGCCTCGAAGTGCCGCGCGAATGGCGGAGCATCGGGGATGAGCTCGAGCAGGCTCCAAGCTCCGAGAGACTCGGCGTGGCCGGTAGGGTCGGGCAGCTCGAGCGGCTCGGCGCGTACTGCGTCGCCGACGAGGCGCCGGGCGGCCTCGCCGATCAGGATCCCACCGGGCCCGCCTGCGTCCAGGAGCCTGGCAGCCGTATCGAGCGCACCGCCCGTCACACCATGCTGCCCCGGTGCCGCCTCGTCGATGAGCACCTCGCCGGTGTCTATTCCCGTGCGAACGGTGTCGGCCTCGCTGTTCAGAGTTTGGCGCAGCTCAACGGCCGCGCGCACGGCACGCAGCGCATCGTCCTCGTGGGCGGCCGGCACGCCGAACAGACCCAGGACGCGACCGTCGCGCATTCGCTCCACCCAGGCGCCGTGCCGCTCCAGCACCGGGCCGATAACCGCGAAGGCACGGTCGTCCATCCGTTGCAAGAGCTCCGGATCCAGATCGCGCGGGCGCTTCGAGCCCCCGAGCTCGCTGATGAAAACCGTGACAGTCCTGCGAGCCCGTCTCGGTGAGCGCGCCGACTCGACCGGCACGGCTTCGGGCGACCTCTCCTCCGATTCACCCAGCCTGGCCGGCGTGGTGGGCGGCGGCTCGAGCTGTGCGTCCTGGCGCAGGATCGCGGCCTCAAGTCGCCGTAGTGTCGGACTCGGCTCGATCCCGAGCTGCTCTCCGAACGCCTGCCGCGCATCGCGGTAGACCTCGAGCGCATCGGCCTGGCGGCCAGAGCGATAGAGAGCGAGCATCAACTGGGCGCGCAGCCCCTCGTGGAGCGGCTGGTCAGCCACGAGCGCCTCGAGCTCGCCCACAAGCCCGGCGTGGCGTCCCAGCGCCAGGTCGGCCTCGATGCGAGCCCGCAGGCATTCGTTGCGGATCTGATCGAGATTGGCGATCGCCTGCTGGGCGAACGGTTCGTAGAGGAAATCGGCGAGAGCCGGCCCTCGCCAGAGGTCGAGCGCCCTGCCGAGCGTCTCGGCGGCGGCCGCCGCATCTCCGGCGACGAGCAACCCCCTGCCCTGCTCGGCCAGGCGCTCGAAGCGCTCCGCATCGAGAGCGTCCGCAGCCACGTGGAGCACATAGCCGGGAGGGCGGGTCTCGAGCAGCTTGTCGCCGGCCGGTCCGAACGCCCGGCGCAGCCTCGACATGTGCGTCTGCACGGCCGCTGCGCCACTCGCCGGAAGCGCCTCTCCCCAGAGCTCTTCGAGGACCCGGTCAGTAGCGACGATCTCGTTTGCGTGCAGGAGCAGCAGCGCCAGCAGCGCCCGCTGCCGCCGTCCGGCGAGGCGAAGCCGGTGGTCTCCGTCCACCACCTCGAGCGGCCCGAGGATGCGGAACTCCATGCCCTGCCGGCGGCACGCTAGCACCGCCGCTCTGCAAGACGGCGTTCCCGATGTGTTGGTCCCGCGCCAGGCTCCTGTTGGACCCGGCGAGCAGGCTCCAGCGAACCGGAACAACTCCACTGATACGCCGGAAGGGAGTAGCCATGTGCGCGGGACCTACCAGAAGGGGAGAGCGGTGGGACGCTCGACAAGGATCGCCGGCGGCGCCGCAGCCACAACCATCGCCGCGGTGGTGGCGCCGATGGTGGTCAGCGTGCAGCACAACCTTGGGACATTTCCAAGCTTCGGCCTGAACACTCGCACAGCGCGCCAAGCGCTCACGCATGGGAACGTCGAGTACTGGCGGAACCGGATCTCGCCGCCTTCGAAGGGGCAGAGGCCACATCGACTGCCGTGGTCGTCGCCGCTGCCCTAGACGGAAATCCCTACGCGACGTCATCCATCTTCTGCCGTAGAGCTGCGGAAACGGGGAAGCGATTAGTCGAGTTCGCGGCGGTGCCGGCCTCGGCGACATGGCTGCACCGTACGGACGCAGACCGGGTGTTCTGCCACCCGGACAAGGGGTCGGTGTTCGACCACAAGCGGTACGCCGAGACGCTCAAGCCGGCGCTCGCCCGCGCCGAGGTCGACCGGCCGATGCGACCGTTCCACGACGGCCGCCACACGTCGATCACGAACGCGGCTGCTGCGGGCACACCTCCGGGGGCGCTCATGGCGAGTGCGGGGCACTCCGACTTCTCCACGACGCAGCATCTACATCCACCTCGCCGGGGAGACGTTCCGTGACGAGGCGGAGCGGCTCGAGCGGCGCGTGTTCGCGGGAATGGGTACCGAATCGGGGTACCAAAACGACGCCGAGGCAGGGCGCCGATCGTGGAAAGCGCCGACTAGCAGGCGCTTTCGACTACAGGGCAGGCAGGACTCGAACCTGCAACCCCCGGTTTTGGAGACCGGTGCTCTGCCAATTGAGCTACTGCCCTCGGCAGCGGCATTGTATCCCGGCCCGTTCTCTAGACTCGCCCTCGTGGCCGCCCCGCGCAGGCGCCCGCTGGGCGCTCTCTTCGCGCTGCTGACGCCTGCTCTTCGCCGGCGTCACGGCGTACGCGGCCATCGACGGGCAGTGGATCATCGCCGTCGCCGCAGGGGTGCTTGGCGCCTGGATGGCGGATCTCACCTTCCGCGCCGTGCGGTAGCGGCCGTATTCTCTCCGTCGTGAGCGTCGAAGACGTTGGAGATCTCTGGCGCGCCTACAAGGCAAACCGAGACAAGCCGGGCAGAGACCGGCTCATCCTGACGTACGCGCCGCTCGTCAAGTACGTCGCCGGCCGGCTGGGCGCCGGTCTGCCGGCCCACGTGGACGAGAGCGACCTCGTCTCCTACGGTCTGCTCGGCCTGATCGACGCGATCGAGCGCTACGACCCGGATCGCGACGTGAAATTCGAGACGTACGCGATCCAGCGCATCAGGGGCGCGATCATCGACGAGCTCCGGTCGATGGACTGGGTGCCGCGCTCGGTTCGCTCGCGGGCGCGGGACATCGAGCGGGCGATCGGCCAGCTCGAGGCGCAGCTCCTGCGGCCGCCCACGGACGACGAGATCGCGAAGAAGCTGGGCGTCTCGACCGACGACCTCGACGACTCGCTGCTCGAGATCTCGCGTTCGTCGATCGCCGCGCTCGACGAGCTCTGGGCGAGCCCGACCGGCAGCGGCGACGCGATGGCGCTCGTGGACACGATCGAGGACCCGCACTCGGTCGAGCCCGGCGGTGAGATCGAGAAGACCGAGGTGAAGGAGCTGATCGGCGAGGCGATCGCAGCCCTGCCGGAGCGGGAGAAGCTCGTCATCACGCTCTACTACTACGAAGAGCTCACCCTCAGGGAGATCGGCGAGGTGCTCGGCGTCACGGAGTCACGCGTCTCCCAGCTGCACACGAAGGCGATCCTGCGTCTGAAGGCCCGCCTGGCGACCGCCCAGAGCAGGACCGTTCTGGACTGACGCCGGCGCTGAGCTGCCCGGCCCTCGGGCGTCGCAGCGGCAAGCGGCGAACGATCGAGCACCCGGCGCTACACTCCGCGGGCACCCACGCTCACGGAGGAAACCGTTTCGATGCCCGATTCCAGCTCGATCCGCAACGTCGCAGTCGTCGGTCACCGCGGGACGGGGAAGACCTCGCTCGTCGAGGCGCTCCTGTTCCAGGCGGGCGCGACGAACCGCCTCGGCACGGTCGAGCAGGGCTCGACGGTGTCCGACTGGGACGAGGACGAGCACAAGCGCCAGATGTCGCTCTCGGCGGCCCTCTGCCACGCGGAGTGGAAGGGCGTCAAGATCAACCTGATCGACGCGCCGGGCGACGCCGGCTTCCAGGCGGACGCGATCGCGTCGCTGCGTGTCGTCGAGGGTGCCCTGATCGTGGTCAACGGCGTCAACGGGGTGGAGGTGCTGACCGGCCGGCTCTGGGCGCGCTGCGGCGAGCTCGGCGTCTCACGCCTCCTGTTCGTGAACATGCTCGACCGGGAGCGGGCCGACTTCCAGGCCGTCCTCGAGCAGATTCGCTCTCAGCTCTCCGACCGCTGCGTGGCGGTGCAGATCCCGATCGGCCAGGAGCACGAGCTGACCGGCGTCGTCGACCTTCTCCACATGCGGGCCTACATGAGCCCGGGCGGAGGTCGGGAGGCCGATCCGGTCGACATCCCGGCGGAGCTGGCCGACCAGGCGCAGTCCGAGCGAGAGAAGCTGATCGAGTACGTCGTCGAGACCGACGAGGCGCTGATGGAGCGCTACCTCGAGGGCGAGGAGATCGGCGGCGAGGAGCTCGCCACGGCCTTGCGCTCGGCGGTGGCGGCGGGTGAGCTCTTCCCGGTCGCCTGCGGCGTCGCGACCCAGAACCTGGGCACGACGGCCGTGCTCGACCTGCTCGTCGAGGGCATCCCGTCTCCCTCCGACCGCGCGCCGGCCGACGGCGACGGCGCTGCAGCCTTCGTCTTCAAGACGGTGGCCGACCCCTTCGCCGGGCGGATCACCGTCTTCCGCGTGCTGTCCGGCCCGGTCAAGGCGGACTCGACGCTCGTCAACTCCCGCACGCACGGCAAGGAGCGGCTCGGCCAGCTGCTCCTGCTGCAGGGCAAGGAGCACCATCACGCACCCGAGTTCGTCGCCGGCGACATCGGCGCCGTGGCAAAGCTGAAGGAGACGATGACCGGTGACGTGCTGCTCGCGAGCGACGCCCCGGTCGAGGTCGCGCCCATCGCGTTCCCGCAGCCGGTGATGAGCTTCGCCGTGACGCCGAAGGCGAAGGGGGACGAGGACAAGGTGGCGACCGCGCTGCGCCGGCTCGCCGAGGAGGACCCGACGCTCGTCCTGCGCCGCGACGAGCAGACCGGCGAGCAGCTCCTCGCCGGCATGAGCCAGATGCACGTCGAGGTGGCCGTTTCACGGCTGAAGGGGCGCTTCGGCGTCGAGGTCGACCTGCACCAGCCGCGTGTGCCCTACCTCGAGACGATCCGCAAGGAAGCGCGCGCGCGTCATCGCTACAAGAAGCAGACGGGCGGCCGCGGCCAGTTCGGCGACTGCGCGATCGTTCTCGAGCCGCGTGAGGGCCACGAGGGCTACGAGTTCGTCGACAAGATCGTCGGCGGTGTGATCCCTCAGGGTTTCCGGCCGGCCGTCAACAAGGGAGTGCAGGAGGCGATGGAGCACGGCGAGCTCGCCGGTGCCCCGGTGGTGGGCGTGACGGTCCGGCTCGTGGACGGGCAGTACCACAACGTGGACTCGTCGGAGATGGCCTTCAAGATCGCCGGCTCCATGGCGTTCAAGGACGCGTACCCGCACGCGGATCCGGTGCTCCTCGAGCCGATCATGGCACTCGACGTGACCGTGCCGGACGAGTCGGTCGGGGCCGTGAACGGCGACCTCAACTCGAGGCGGGGACGGCTGCTCGGCATGGAGCCGGTCGGCGGCTCGACCACGATCCGCGCGGAAGTCCCGATGGCCGAGATCCTGACGTACTCCCAGTCGCTGACGTCGCTGACGGGCGGGCGGGGCGACTACACGATGAGCTTCCTGCGCTACGAGGAGGTTCCCTCGCACATCGCCCAGAAGCTGATCGACGAGGCCAAGAGGGCGCGGGAGGAGGCGAAGGCGTGATCGTCAAGAAGGTGGCCGCCTTCCAGGCATGCGCGATCTGTCATCGGACGTTGCTGCTCGGCGAGCGGACTCTCCGCTTCTCGCCGAGCGACGGTGAGTGGGTGGACGTGTGCGCGCTCTGCACGGACGAGGCGTACGAGCACGGCTGGGTGCGCGAGGGCAGCCCCACATCGCCGGTCGTCCCCGCCGGTCAGAAGCGCCGCCGGCGCTTCGCCCCGCTCGGCTTCCTCGGAGAGCGGCGCTCCGAGACGGAGCCCACCGCGGACGAGCCGGTGCTCCGTCGTCTGTCGCAGCCCGAGCAGGCGATGCTCCAGGCGTCCGAGCATTTCAACGAGAGCGCGTTCCGGCGCACTGTTGCCGGCATCCAGAAGAGCCTCGGCGACCCGCGCGTCAGCTTCCTGCCTCTGTCGGGCACGAACCCCGAGGTCGTCATCACGGTCGCGTGGGACATCTCCTGGTACCAGTACCGCGTCGTTTTCGGATCGAACCAGCCGGTGAGGCTGGCCGAGCGCGGCTACGAGCTCGACGACCTCGACACGCGCTTCCAGGGCTGGAACGGATCGCTCGATCCTTCGGGCCGCGCGGTGCCCGACATCCCACGAATCTAGCTCGGGCTGGGCGATCGCCCGAACGGCTCCTACAATTCGAAGCGTGATCTACTGCGTGATCCCACAGGAGCTCGAGGACGAGCTCTTCGAACAGCTCTCGGGGCACTACGCCGACAACCCGAACGTCACCGTGATCGTCGACCGGCGCGCCGGGCCCGACCGGCGTAGTGACTCCACCTACGGCGGCAAGCGTCAGACTCGCGACCGGCGCCGCCAGAGGGTTCCCGGGTCGTTTCTCTCCACCGACGCGCCGCCTTCCGCGTAGGCCGGCTCGGCCCTCGGGATCCAGCGGCGTGAAGGCACGTCTCTTCACCGACGGGGGAGCCCGCGGCAATCCGGGCCCGGCCGCATCCGCCTACGTGCTCGAGGCGGAGGACGGCGTCACGCTCGACGCGCGGGGCGAGGCGATAGGCGTTGCCACGAACAACGTGGCGGAGTACCGCGCGCTCATCGCAGGGCTCGAGAAGGCGCTGGAGCTGGGCATCACCGAGCTCGAGGTCGTCTCGGACTCCGAGCTGCTCGTCAAGCAGATGCGCGGCGAGTACAAGGTCAAGAACCGAGGCCTCGTGCCCCTTTCGATCGAGGCAGCCGAGCTCGCCCGCCGCATCGGTCGCGTGCGCTACACCGCGGTGCGCCGTGAGCACAACGAGCTTGCCGACCGCCTCGTCAACGAGGCGCTCGACGCCGCCGTCTGAAACGGGCGCTACGTCTCCCGGCCGACGCTGGGCACGAACGGCGGGTAGTCGTCGACGAGCGAGGTGTGGTAGGAAAAGAGGCGGGCCTGCCAGCGGTTGATTCCCCGCTGGTAGGCGTAGAGGGCCCGCGGGTAGTTTCCGGTCACGAGGATCGAGAGGCCGGCGATCAGCCAGACGCCGAGCGCAGCGATGCCGAAGAAGCCGAAAACGATCACATTCGGCAAGCTCTTCCCGATGCGCAGCAAAGCCGAGCGAGGCGTGGGGGAGCCCGTCGGGTCCACCGCGAACGTGATGTTCGTCGCCTCGCGGGCGTCGAGGGAGAGGCTATCGGTGAGGTAGGCGAAGTAGGAGTAGATGCCGACGATCCAGCCGATCAGGACAGTCATGCGCTCGCGGTCCTCGTCGAGGAACCGGTTCGGCCCCTTCTGGTGGACGAGCACGGCCGTCGTGATCGGCAGGTAGAACAGCGACGCGACCCAGTTGATCGAGCCGGGGAGGAAGAAGATCAACAGGATCAGCGCCCGCAGCGGCACCGCGCCGCGCGAGAAGCGGGCGGGGCGCTCGACGTCGAAGGTCACGTGCGGGGAGGACACCGACGCATCTTCCTCGATCGACGAGCGCGCCGCCCGCTGAGCCGCCCAGACCGGCCGAGCGCGTGCGGCTCGGCCGATCGCGGGTCGCGGGCGGTTTGAGACCGCGGCCTCCGGCCGCTCCTGGGCGGTCGCGGGCGGCCGAGCCGCCCGCTCAGCCGCCGCGCCCGCTCAGCCGAAGACCGTGCCGAGCGCCTGCGCGCTCGGCGATCGCGGGTCGCGGGCGGCCGAGCCGCCCGCTCAGCCGCTAGGCCGTGATCTTCTCGAGCACCTCTCGGACCTGCCCCGCGGCGACGTCCGCGTCGACGATCGGCCGGATCTGGAGCTCCGAGAACGGCGTGAAGGGGTGCTCGGTGACCATCCTGCTGAGGGTCACCTCGTCGGCGGCGTCCACGATCCCGAAGCCGCCGCGGCCGGCGAACCAGCCGTAGCTCTCGATCCGGTCGCTGTGGCGGTCACGCCACTCACGCTCGGCGTCGAGAAGCCCGGGCAGGAGCTCGGTCGGGACCGGGGCGGAACCGGGCAGGGAAACAACGAGGAAACGCATCTTGCTCACCTCCATCTGGTGAATCGACCGAGGATCCAGCATGCGCCTCGGGCGGCGCGGATTCATCCGTGCCGGTACCGATCTTCGCGGTCGGCTGTACGGAACTTCAGCCGAGGCCGCTCGCGAGCGCCCACGCGGTCGCCGCGGCGCGCGCCGTCCTCCCGCTCACGCCGATCTTTCCGTAGATGCTCGCCACGTGGGACTCGACCGTCCTCACGCTGAGGACGAGCTCGGTCGCGATCTCGTCGTTCGAGCGGCCCTGAGCCACGAGACGAAGCACCTCACGCTCGCGGGCGGTCAGCGGATCCGAGTCGGCCCGCCGCGCCGAGCGCGGCGGTGCGAGGCCGAGCTCCGCGAGCTCGGCACGCGCCCGGATCTCCGCGCGCTCCGCTGCCTCGCCGCGTCCGGCGGCGAGCAGCGCACTCGCCAGCTCGAGCCGCGCCTGCGCCGCCTCCCACCGCACGCCGCTCTCGTGAAAGACGTCGGCGGCGTCCTCCAGGAGAGCGGGTGCTGCCTCCGGGCTCGAGACGGCCGCGACCCGGCCGCGCGCCAGCAGGGCGCTCGCCCGGAGCGGCGGTGTTGCCGCGGTTGTCGCGATCTCCTCGAGCTCGCGGGCCGCGACATCCGCCTCGGTGCTCTGGCCGAGTGCCAGCCGCGCCCGCACGAGCAGCTCCAGCCCCGGCATGCGCTCGAAGCGGTTGTCCTCTCCCGTGCGGCGGAGAAATCGCTCGGCCTCGTCGGCCGCCCGGCTGGGGTCGCCGCCGTCGAGCTCGAGCCCCGCCCGCACGAGCGGGGCGAGCCGGTGGTCCGGAACCTGGTCGAGGAGCGCGGCGGCCTCCTCGGCCCGTCCCTGCCGTCGCCGGAGCTCGGCGAGGCGGATGATTCCATCCGCCGCCTTGGCGGGCACCTCGGCGAAGTCGCGACAGGCGGCGGTCAGCGCATCCTCGGCCTGAGCCCACGCTCCCCGCCAGAGCAATACCTCGCCGTAATGGATTCGGCAGGTCGCGAACATGCCTGTGTCGCCTGCCCGCTCGGCGATCTCCTCGACCCGGAGGCACCACTCCGCGGCGCGATCGAGGTCGCGCACAAGCTTGCAGGCGTCGATCAGGTTGCAGCAGATGACCTCGACGAAGCCGACGTTCGCAATCTCGCCCGAGACGGCGGCCGCCGTCGACTCGTCGAGGCGCCGCATGCCCTCCTCGATCTCACCGGCCGCGACGAGCGCGAGCCCTTCCAGCGAGCGGCAGACGAGCTCGGGCTCCACGACGCCCCCAGCCTGCGCCATCTCTGCGGCCTCAGCCGCGAGACGGCGAGCGGTTGCCGGGTCGCCCTGATGCAGCGCGAAGGAGGCGCGCAGGTAGGTGAGGATTCCGTGCTCTTCCGACGGCCCGGGAACCTGCTCGAGCAGATGGCCGGCCCGCTCGAGCCAGCCGCCGGCCTCTGCCGGCCCCCGAAACAGGAGAGCGTCGAAGACAAGCTCGATTGCGAGCCGGGCCGCGGTCCGAGCGTCATCGAGGCCTCGGGCCAGCCGGTACCCGCGCTCGTGCGCGTCCAGAGCGACGGTCATATCGAACTGGAACCGGGCCGCCAGGCCGAGGCCCATGAGCGCCTCCGGTGTCTCGCTCTCGGCGACGGCCGCTTCGAAGTGCGCCTGAGCCTCGCCCCAGGCGCCCCGCCCCAGAGCCGAGAAGCCCGCCTCGAGCGCATCCGCGTATGGGCGCTCGGTCGCCTCCGCCATGCGGAAAGGGTACGCCTGTCCAGAAGGATGGTCGAGCGCGGCCGAAGCCCGACGCCGGGCCGATCAGATGATGTTGCCCGGGATATGAGCCGATCTCTGCCCAGATGCTCTCGGCGTCGGCGCGGAGGCCGTTGAAAAAGGGCTTGGTGGCCGGCGTACACGTACGGGGCCCCGGCTTTCACGGTGGGTTGCGGCTCGGCGACCTGGATCGTCGCGACGACCTCGCCCCTGGCAGGGTCGACTCTTCTTGAGGTGTTCTCGGTCAGGTCGCCTATCCACAGGCTGTCGTGCACAGAGAGAATCGGGCCCGTGTCGAGCGTCACCCAGTCGGCTCGCTCGGTGACCTGTCCGCTGGACGTCTCCACCTCGTACACGACGGGCTGAGCGGTGGCTGTCACCCACACCGTGTCCGTGCCGACCGCGAGCGCCTCCGGACCCTCCAGCTCGACGGCCAGGGTCTCCCGGCCGGACTCGGCGTCGAGCCGCCGCAGCGTCGGGAGCTTGTCAGAAGCCCCGGGCCGCCCCGTGAGGATCGAGATGGTGCCGTCCTCCACGGCGAACCAGTCGGTGATCGTCGTCCACCAGGGCGGGTCGATCTGAGCAAACGTGGAGATCGGCCGAGCGGTATTGCCTTCGAGTTGTGGCTTCGGCGGGTAGCGCAGGATGACGCTCTCGCCGCGGAGGAAGTCGTGACAGGCGATCCAGAGGTCCCCATCCGCGACCGTGACGGCGAGCGGATCGGCCTGTGGGAGCGCGTACCGGTTGTCGACGTTGATCGTCGTGGGGTCCAGCTCCAGCAGGTACCCACGGCCTTCGAAGCTCGTCGTGACCCAGACCGCTCCTTCGCCTGCGGCGATCCAGTAGGGGAGGCCGGGGATGGAGGTGACGGTCGTGGAGCCGGTCGCCGGATCGATGCGGGTGACACTGTGCTTTTCGCGGCTCAGCGACCAGACGGCGCCCTCGCCGACGGCGAACGCCCAGGGTGGCGCCAGATCCGCGACGACCTGCGTGAGCTCGTTGGACGCCGGGTCGATCCGGACAAGCGAATTGCGAGGCGCGAGGCCCGTAGCGCTCTTGCCCGCCGCCTCGGGTGAGCAGCACGGCCGGAACGGCAGCGGCCGCCGCGACGAGCGCGCCGGCGCCGATGAGGAACTCCCGGCGCCGTAGCAACGGTGTTGTAGCGGCGGGTGCCAGGGGCAGCTCACCGGAGGAGAGGCCGAGCGCGTCCCGGGCGTTGGCGACGAGCTCGCGGCAGCTTCCGTAGCGCTGCTCGGGCTTCTTGGACAGGCCGCGGGCGAGCACCGGGTCGATCGCCTTCGGCAGAGCCGCGTTCTGCTCGCTCGCCTTCGGCGGCGAATCGTTGACATGGGCCCAGAGGACGGCCATGAGCGCGTCGTTGCGATAGGGCGGGGCGCCGGTGAGGGCTTCGTAGAGGAGGCAGGCAAGTGCGTACTGGTCGGTGGCGGGCCCGATCGGACCGCGGGTGATCTGCTCGGGTGCCGCGTAGTCGGCGGTGCCGACGAACTGGCCGGTCTGGGTGATTCCCGAGTCGGAGGAGGCCTGCTTGGTGAGCCCGAAGTCGGAGAGGTAGGGGTGCTCGGGCGGGTCAGCCTTCGGATCGACCGCGATCAGCACGTTGCCCGGCTTGACATCGCGGTGCACGAGCCCCCGCGAATGCGCCGCGTCGAGAGCGTCGGCGATCCGTCCGAGCAGGAAGAGCGCCCGTCGAGGGTCCAGTCGTCCCTCCTGGTGAAGCAGCTTCTTGAGGTCGGTGCCCTCCACGTAGCGCATGGCGATGTAGAGCAGCCCCTCGACCTCGCCTGCCTCGTAGATCGGAATGACGTTGGGGTGGTCGAGGCTCGCGGCCAGCCGGGACTCGCGCAGGAAGCGCTCACGGAAGCGCTCGTCCTCGGCGAGATCGGGCGCCAGCAGCTTCAGCGCCACCGGGCGTCCGAGCCGCAAGTCCACGGCCCGGTACACGTCCGCCATGCCGCCCCGGCCGAGCAGCGCCTCGATCCGGTACCCGGCGAGCTCGGTGCCGACCCTCGGATCCGCCCTAACCGACATGCCGCTCCTCTCCGAACGGCCGTGTGCCCGGAGGATAGTGACAATCGGGTCACTGTCCCTCCCGGCACGGTGCCGCGGCGCGCTTCGTAAGCGCTACGAAGCCGCTTCGAGCGGCAGAGAAACGGCCTGCCGAGGCGGGTTCGAACCTGAGGTGGTCGCTCCAACATCACCACGCCGGGCGTGGTGGTCGCGCCCGCCGTGGCCGGCCGGCACGTGGTACGCGTGGGCGGCCTGCTGTGTGGTTCACGTCACGGGACTCATCGAAGCCGCCGCCGGGTCGCCGACCGCCGACCGGTGAGCGAGCCTCCGTTGCGCGTGCGCCTACGGCACGTCCATCGTGCGCAGCTGCCGAACGGTCAGGAGCGCGAAGGCGACGAGGACGATGCCGGCGCCGACCGCGGCCGCCTCGATGCCGATCACGGTCTGGCTCGAGCCGTCGAATCGGGCTGGGTCGAGCTGGTGAATGATGCTCAGCGAGTACTGCCTCACGCTCAGGTATTTCAATCCGTCTACGAACGTGCCGAACAGCCCTTCCCAGACGAACACGTAGAGCAGGCCGATCCCGAGCGCGCGGCGCGTGAACAGCCCGAGCCAGGCGAAGATCGTCCCATAGAGCAGAGCGCCGATCGCGAGCCCGATCGCGGCGGCCGCGGCGGCGCGTCCCGCGCCGTCGAGCTCCGCGCCCTCGAACGCCACCAGGACCGAGACGGCAGCGCTGAGCACGATCAGCGGTACGGCGACCGAGATCGCTGCCGCGAGCTTGGGGGCGACGATTCGCCAGCGCCGCAGCGGCGTCAAGGCGAGATTGCTCAGCGTCTTGTCTTCGAGCTCGTTGCCGAAGACGGGCGTCGCGAGCACGAGCGTGAGGATGGGCAGCACCGCCGAGGCGAGGATGCCGTTGATCAGCGCATCGTCCAGCTCGAGCGCGGTTGGCTTGTCGCTCGACGCGACCGCGATGATCGCCGGCACGAGCGGAACGGCCGCGACAACAAGCAGCGCGGCGATGCGCCAGCGGCCCTGGAGTTGGCGAAGCGTGAGGGAGTAGATCGCGGCCACCGCTCAGCTCTCCACGAGGTAGCTGAAGACGCTTTCGAGCGAGTCGTCCAGCGGCTCGACACCGGTGAGGCGAACGTCAAGCTCGGACGCTGAGCGAGGGAGCGCCGCCTGGAGAGCGCCGACGTTGCTGCTGAGCACGATGAGCGTGTTGTCATCGAGCTGAACCGAGTCGACCGCGTCGAGTCCGATCAGGCCGGCGGCGAGGACTCTCGGCTTGTCACACAAGATGCGTACCTGGTAGGGACGATCGTCGAGCGCTTGGCGTATGGCACGGAAGTCGCCCTCCGCGGCCAGCTTCCCGTTGACGACGAGGAGCACCCGCGAGGCCAGCAGCTCCACCTCTTCCAGCACGTGCGAGGAGATGAGAATCGTGCGGCCCTCATCCGCAAGTGCGAGCAGCAGCGCTTGGAACTCGGCCCGCTGGCGGGGATCGGCGCCGTTGAGTGGCTCGTCCAGGATCAGCAGCTCAGGTTCGTGCACGAGCGTCGCTGCCAAACGAATGCGCTGCCTCATGCCGCGCGAGTAGGTTCCTATCCGGCGATCAGCCGCGTCTCTGAGGTTGACGCGCTCGATGGATCTCGTTGCAGCCGTGGCCGTGTCGCCGACGTTGCGAAGCCTGGCGGCGAGCTCCACGAAGCGGCGGCCGCTCATGAAGTCGTAACTCCCGTCGTGCTCGACCATGACCCCGATGCGCTGGTAGAGATCGGGGTCGGTTCGCGGGTGCCCTCCGAAGACGCTGATCGTGCCTTGCGAGACCTCGGCAAGGCCGGTGATCAAGCGGAGCAGAGTTGTCTTGCCGGCACCGTTGGGTCCGAGTAAGCCCGTAATCCCCGGATAGACGTCGAAGGACACCTCGCTGACCGCGACGACGCTGCCAAACCATTTCGAGACGTCGTCGACGCGGATGATCGGCGGCCGCTCCGGCACTGTCTCGGCACCGCTCACAGCGAGAGCCTTCGGTAGCGACCGAGGAAGATCGCTCCGGCCGCAGCGACGATGACCACGTACCAGCCGACGTGAACGATGTTGGAGAGATCGGCCGCCGCCTCGATGCTCGAGGTCTGCTCGCCGAAGATCACGTCATTCACGTAAAGGGGCACGTCGCCGACGCTCAGCAATGCCACCCAGCGGCCCGCGCTGTCGCTGAGCGTGTCCGTCAGGCCGCCGATCACCGCGGCGCTGAGGATCAGCAGACCGACCAGGAACGCCGCCGCGTACGCGCGGCGTTTCGCGAACGCCGCCGCCATCGCCGTGATTGTCGAGACGTATATCGCGATCACGACGCCTGCGATCAGAAATCGCGGGATGTCAGACCAGTGATCCGCAAGGTAGGAGCCCGGGTCGGGCGCACCCAACACGAGGCCCGCGAGCAGGACGAGTTGCGGGAGCCAGGCGATGAGCACCATGACCGTTGCCAGCGCGGCCCACCGAGCGATCGCGTAGTCCGTCGCCCGGAGCGGACGGACGAGATAGAGGCTGATCGTCCCGTTGCTGCGGTCGGGGCAGAAAAGCTCCGGGCCCACCACGGCGGCGAAGACGAAGAGGACGATGCCTGCGATCGCGTAGTAGTCGGCGTGCGAGGGGAGGTCGAGGTCCTCGCTGAAGTCGGGCGCGAGCCGATCCACGGCTCCCGCAATGAGCGCGAACACCAATGCGGGGATGATCGACGCTGCGATGAACAACCAGGGAAGGATCTTGGCCCTACCTCCACGGCCAAGGCCCATCGCGGTTCGCAGGCCGTCCTTGTAGACGGCGCGCACGGCGCGACGACGGCCCTGACGCTGCCCCTCGTAGCGGCGAAAACCGAGATCGAAAACCCGGCCGGAGGCCGACGCGCTCACGCGCCGTCCTCCTCGTGCACTCCCTCAGGCTGGAAGAGCTCACTCAACGTGCGACGCCGAGGCGCGAGCCGGCGCAGCGGTGCGTCGGCCGCGACGAGCGCGTCGCGGATCCGGTCGTAAACCTCGCCCGAGACGGCGTCGACGACCAGCGAGCTTCCCTCCTCCGTAGCCGTCACGTCGCGCTCCGCGAGCGCGGCGAGCAGCTCCGGTCGGCGGGCTGTGACCTCGATGTAGAGCGTCTCCGACACCTCGATGAACGTCGACGTTTCGCCCTCCTCCACGACCCGGCCGTTCTCGAGCACGAGGATGCGCTCGCACGTGCGCTCGACATCTCCCATCAGGTGAGACGACAAGACGACGCTGATCCCGAACTCCCGGTGCGTCTTGCGAATCAGCGCAAGCATCTCTTCTCGCCCCGGCGGATCGAGCCCTGCGGTGGGCTCGTCGAGCAGCACCAAGACGGGGTCGTGCACCAGCGCCTGCGCGAGCTTGACCCGCTGCTTCATCCCGGTCGAGTAACCGCCGATCTGGCGGTACCGCTCCTCGAACAGCCCGACGTGGCGCAGCGTGTCGGCTGCACGGATGCGGGCATGGCGCGGCGGCAAGCCGCTCGTCTCGGCCATGTGCGTGAGAAACTCTGCGGCACTGACCGCCGAGGGCAGGCAGTCGTGCTCGGGCATGTATCCGAGCCGTGCCCGGACCTGCTCATCGCGCCCCGCCTCCTGGCCGAGAACCTCCGCGCGCCCGGAGGTTGGCCCCGTCAGACCGAGGAAAAGCTTGATAGCGGTGCTCTTGCCGGCGCCGTTCGGGCCGAGCAAACCAGTGATGGTCGCACCGATCTCGAACGAAACACGGTCAAGGGCCGTGACCAAGCCGTACTGCTTGGTCAGATTCTCGGCACGGAGCAGCACGTCCACGCCCGGATCGTATGCGCCGACTCCGGCAGCCCGTTGCCGCCAATCGTCGCCAGACATGTGACCGAAGGTGAAGGCGCGCCGCAGACGAGCGCTGCCGCGACCAGAGCCCGGTACCCGACCGCAGACTGCCCCGCAAGGTGGGGCGCTGCAAGAAAAAACCCCGCCTGAGCGGGGCTTTCGTTAGGAGCGGATGATGGGACTCGAACCCACGACCTTCTGCATGGCAAGCAGACGCTCTAGCCAACTGAGCTACATCCGCGTGCGCACCCGAGTATAGCTGCGGCCTCTACGCCGGGTCGTCGTCCCGTGTAGAGGCGCTGGAAGAGGAGAGGATGCCGGCCGGTGGTGCCGTCAACCCCGGGACTGCGTTGATTCCCCGGCCGGCGGCTGATCGATTTCGCTGCGCGTTCCGGGATTCCTCCACTACGATCGAGCCGTGCCGACGCTGCTCGTGTTCGGGGCGCGGAACCTCGGCCGCGCGATCGCGCGCCACTTCGCGGCGGACGGCTGGAGCGTCGCCGCCGTGGCGCGGAGTCAGGAATCGCTCTCCCGGTTGGCCGCCGACGTGCCCGGCGCCCTCACCGTCGCCGGCGACGCGACGAAGGTCATCGACGTCGAGCGGGCCTTCGCCGAGACGCGGATGCGTTTCGCGGTCATCGACCTCGTGGTCGTGGCGATCAGCCCGACCGGCGGCATGCGCAGGTGGGGAGGAGGAGACGTCGCGGAGTCGGAGCCTGCCGACTTCGCGCCGTACCTGGACGAGCTCCTGCCGGCGACGGTAAACGTCCTGCGGGTCGGCTCCCGGCTGCTGAAGCAGCAGGGCCACGGGACGTACGTGCAGATCACGGGCGGCTCGGCCCGCCGCGGCCGCCCGGGAATCGGTGCCTGGGCCGCGACGGCGTTCGCGAGCCGGGGGCTTCTTCAGGCGGCCGCGGGCGAGCTGCGTCGAGCACGGCGTGCACGCGGCCCTGTTGATCGTCGACGCCACGATCGAGAGCGAGAAGACGCAAGAGCGACTGGTCGGCAAGCCGCCGGAGCAATCGGCGACCGAAGAGGATGTCGCCCGTGCAATCGCCTACCTCGCGTCGCAATCGGAGCGGGGCTGGACGCACGAGCTCCAGATCACGCCTCGGGGCGACGCCTGGGTCCCGTAGGCGGGGCAGGCCGCGCCCCTAGAATGACCGGACGCGGCGCGGTGGCCGAGTGGTTAGGCAGAGGCCTGCAAAGCCTCGTACAGCGGTTCGAGTCCGCTCCGCGCCTAAATATCCCGCAAAGAGCGAGCTTTTCCGGAAGTCACTCTTTGCGCCAACGCTGCTTCGGCGAGCCGCATCCCGGCGATCAGTTCGTCCTGGTCCGCGTGCATGTAGTGCTCGCTCGTCGTCGAGATCGAGGCGTGCGGCCGTGTGGCGCAGCTCGTGCATCGGGAAGTCGGCCTCCCCGCCTGGCGCAGGCAGCGCTTGAACCAGCGGTGCATCGTCGAGGGCTGCATCGGCCGGTCGCGGTGCTCGCGCACGACGCCCTTCAGGTTCGGGTTCGTGCGCCCGTTGCCGATGCGGACCGGGTAGAGAACATACTCGTCGGGCTGAGCGTTGGCCTGAACGACCAACGAGCGTGCCCATTGTGCCCACGAGCTTCACGTTCCCAGCCCTGCCTCTACGAGCTTGGTCGACAGGTGGGGCGAGGACGGATCAGCCAAAAATCGGGCGGCGAGCGCGTGCCGCTTCACGCCCGCCGTTAGAGTGCGCCTTGTCGTCGAACTCGAACACGGTTCTTGATTATCTCGAGGTTCTGATCATGCACACGGATCTCGGCCTTCGCGGCCGGCGCTAGGTCGAGATCGCTGATGTCGCTGGCTTTCCGCGGCTTCTTCTGGATCGGTCTCTACCTCCTGGTTACGGTGACGCCCTTGGGCGTCGTGCTTGCCGCCGAGCGTCCGGAGGGCCAGGGATTCGTGACCGACTTCTCGGTCGCGCTCGGGTTCGTCGGCCTCGCGCTCATGGGGCTCGAGTTCGCTCTCTGTGCGCGCTTCAAGGCAGCCGCTGCCCCGTTCGGAATGGATGCAGTCGTCCAGTTCCACCGTCAGGTCTCCTACGTGGCGCTTGGGATGATCCTCGCCCACCCCGTTCTGCTCTTCCTCAACGACCCGGACACCCTCCAGCTGCTCAATCTGCCCGATGCGCCTTGGCGGTCGCGTTTCTCGGTGGCGGCCACCGTTGGCCTGATGCTGCTGATCGGCATGTCCGTGTGGCGGAAGCGCCTTCGTATCTCGTATGAGACCTGGCAGCTGACGCACTCGATCCTCGCGGTCGCGATCGTCACGTTCGCCCTCCTCCACGCCATCAAGGTTGGCTACTACCTCAACACGCCGTGGAAGATTGCATTGTGGGTCGTCTACTCGGGTGCGCTCGTTGCGCTCCTCGTCTGGGTACGGCTCGTCGTGCCGTTTCACCGCTATCGCAGGCCCTGGAAGGTCAAGCGCATCGAACCCGAGCGTGACTCAACCTGGACGCTGGTCATTGAGCCCGACGGGCACACGGGCTTCTCGTTCCTACCCGGGCAATTTGCCTGGATCACCGTGAACCGATCGCCGTTCACAATCACGAGCCACCCGTTCTCGTTCTCCTCGAGCGCTGAGCGTGCCCCCGGCGAGCTCTCGCTGAGCGTCAAGGAGCGCGGTGACTTCACCCGCACGATAAAGGACGTAGAGCCGGGCTCTCGCGTCTACGTCGACGGGCCGCATGGCGTGTTCTCGTGCGATCGCTACGAGGGGCCGGGGTTCGTGTTCATTGGCGGCGGGGTCGGCGTGACCCCGCTTCTCTGCATGCTGCGGACGCTCGCCGACCGAGACGACCGCCGGCCGTGCCATCTATTCCTCGCCAACGACCACCCGGGCGCGATTACGTTTCGGCGAGGAGATCGAGGAGTTGGAGCATCGCCTCGATCTCACCGTCGTTCACGTGCTGCGGAACCCACCTTCGACCTGGACGGGCGAATCGGGGTATGTCACAGCCGAGACGCTCCGACGCCATCTGCCGGACCGGCACTCGCGCTTCCAGTACTTCGTGTGCGGACCCACCGAGATGATGGATGCGATGGAGGACGCACTCGTCGCGCTCGGCGTGCCGTTCGACCGCGTCCACACCGAACGGTTCGAGATGGTATGAGCGAGGTCGCATGCGCCACGTCATGACAACCCGGCTCGTCATCATCGTCGGGCTCGTCCTGGTCGGGGCGTGTGCTCTCTTTGCGGCGCTGCAGAACTGAAGCCGGTGCCCTCAGGGATGTCGTACTGACCGTCGCTCGCGCCGGCGCTGCAGATTGCGAGCTGAGCGCTCAGGGGCCGGCCGCTAGGTTGATCGCGCGGACGGCCGCGCGGTCGCCGAGGTCCTCCGCCCAGGCCACGCGGGAGCCCTCGATTGCCCGCCGTCCTGCGCGAACGCGGCGATGTTTTTCGCTACCGCGAGCGTCTCGACGGCGCCTGTGGCTCCGCCCGGCAGAGCGCCGCCAGGCGCCGCAGAAACCTTCGCGGCGGCAATCGCTTCGACCTGCACCGGCCCCGTGTACTCGGGCCGGTTGGCTTCGCCTCCCTGGCAGTCATAGTCCCGAATTCACATCACGTCACGAGATTTGCGCTGAACTTGTAGGAGCGCTCGTCGTCCTCGGGAATGCCGAAGCACGAGTACACGGGGAGGAACTGATCCGACCAGCACTCGGTTCTGGTGCTCGCGTTGGAGAGCACGAGCGTCAGCCCTTGCATTTGTCCAAACCGAGCAATGACCACCGTCGCGCGGCCGTTGCTCGGGAGTCGCACCGGCACGCTCCGCACGGAGCCGTTCTTGGTGCGGATGACGATCGCTGCCTCGGTACCGTTGTCCCAAGGCGGCAAGGTGAGCTGGATGCGGAGTTTCGCGTTGGCCCGAACGCGCTTGCCCGGCTCGATCGACACGTACGCGCTGGCCAGATGGTCGCGGACGCCGGTCCGCGTCCCGGTTCCCCTCTTCGTGGTCGAGAGCGTGAACTCGAGGTCTGGCTGGGCGGGGGTATAGCTCGTTCCCTCGTCGAAGAAGCTCGCCGGCGCCGTGGCGGCGGCCGCAAAGTCCCTGAAGGCGCCGCGGAAGCTAGAGCCCAAGTCGACAAGCGCGCGGTCGATCGCCACCAGCGAGTAGTCGTCCGGGCCTCCCGGAGCGCCGTCCGCGTACTCCCACACGCCCCGGACCACCGCCGGGAACCCGCCGAAGCGTTCGGCCAGATAGCGCCAGTAGGTCCACGTGCCATAGGGATGCAGACGGAACTCGGGGTTGTCGGGAGCGAAGATGTCGAGCGGTACGTCAGGCTGCGCCAGCGGGCTGGCATCGAGGTAGAGGTACAGATCGTTGACGTCGTCGTACAGCTCATCCTCGACGGCCGTCGCCTGACCCTCTAGCAGCCACGTGTCTTCCCAGAAGTCGTACGCGGCTTGCACCGCGTGGAAGAACTCGTGGGCCACTGACACCTGGAGTAGCTCGAGCGGTGTGCGGTCGTCGCCGAACTGCGCCGGCGAATAGTCGTCGTCGAGCACGAGATAGGTCGAAACGTCCCAGTACCGATACGAGGAATTCACGTCTGCGTTCGGATCGTCAGTTGCCGTGTAGCCGTAAACGCTCGTTCCGATGTCGGCGACGTAGATATCGAGCCGGCCGTCGGGCCCGTGCTCTCGCGCGTGCTCAGATCGCTCTTCGAGCTGAACTCCCAGCTTCCGCAACCGCGACCGATTCCTCGACGTCCTCGAGGCGGTCAAGCTGCTACGAGCTCGACCTGATCCGGAACGCCGTCAGCGTTCGGTCTTCGAGCGGCGGCGCATCATTCGTGGACGAGACCCAGTGCACGCAGACATGCGCGACGCAGTGCGCTTTGCTCGGTGCTGTGTACCCGGTGCCGAAAGGATCGGCAGCGCCGTCTTCGGGCCGCGGGAGGAGGGTGCCCGCGGCCCGTGCAAGCAGACGGGGATTCTTGCCGGCGATCGTGTGGACGAGGCCCGGTCGATCCCGCCCGATCCCTGACCCGTTCGCTCGCCCAGTGATGACAGTCGCGTTCGCGATGGCGTCACTCGTCGGTGGCGCCGCGAGCACTCCGCCGACGTCACTGAGAGCGCCAGTGCCAGTGCTCCAAGCAGAACCCGCAGAGGTTTCGCGAGCTTCATGGGCTCCATTCCCTCCTTCTACTCGTCCGCGGCCCTGCGTTTCAGGCGACTCAGGGTCTCGCGCTCAGCCGCGGCAGGAGGTCGGTCTCGTGTTCGTCTGCCGATGTGGGTGCACGGAACGTGCCGTCGGCGTTGGCAGCGTCCAGGCAGACGGCGTAGAGGGTCACCGCGGCGCTCGCTGCCGTGTCGAGGTTGACCAGGTACTGCACCCAGGCTGTTGCCGATCAGCGGGTGTCGTGTCGAAGCGCGACCCGCACCCGAGGCTGAAGCTGTAACCGCCGGAGATCGCGTTCATGCCGTCGTCGCAGGAGATCGCGTAGTAGCCCTCCTGGCTGGGCGCGAGCGTTACGGCCGCGGTCAGCGTCGTCCGCCGTCGCCGGTCCTGGCATCGCGGCGACTTCGCTCAAGCTCTTCTTCTCCAGCTTCTTGGCGTTGTCGGCGCTGAGCGCCCGCTTGGCGAGCGGCACGATCGCAGTCGTCGCCGCCGTGCCGATGCCCCCGAGCGCGAAGAAGAGCGCAATCAAGGCGATCGCCATGCTGGGTGTGGGTTTGCGAAGTCTTCACGATCCTCCCTCCTCTCGTCGCCGCACGAGCCCCGGTGGCACGGCGAAGCGGACCTAACCGCTAGTGATCGGGACGCCTGTTGAGCGTTCCACGGCGAGGCGCTACGAGCTCAGAGATGCATGCAGTCGCCGCATGCCGCGTCCGAAGTATCACGCTGCGGATCGCGCTCGCGGAAGTGCTGGAGCATGCCGCCGGCGCCTGCCAGGCGCGAGGCCTTCATGGCCGGCTCCTCAGCCGGCGCGATGTGACCCTTCATCGCCGCTTCGACTTCCGGTGCTGGAAGCAGATCGCCATCGCGCCTCGCCTCCTCCATGCGCTGTTCGTACGCCACCAGCGCTGCGCGTACGCGCTTGCCGTCCGCTTGCAGCGCGCTTGCAATGCCTTTCAATCCGGTGACGCTTCGCCGTGGCTCGACGGCTTACGCTCGTCGCTTGGACCCGGGCGTCGGGGGAATCCCTACGCCTGATCCTTGGGACCTCGCCGGCGGGGACGTCTCGCCCGGCCGGAAGCCTCGTTCCGGTTGCGCGCATGCTCGTTGACGCGGCTGCCGATGCGCGACGTTCGACGCGCCTCCTTGCCGAGGCCCGCAAGGGGCGAGCGGGCGCTCTTGTCCTGCACGGCGACGCGGGCATCGGCAAGAGTGCGCTGCTCGCCTACGCGCGGAGCGGGCCGGCGACATGACGGTCCTGCACGCGCGCGGCATCGAGTCCGAGGCAGAGCTGGCCTTCTCGGGGCTGCTGCTGATCGCGCGGCCGATCCTCAACGTCCTGCCGTCGATCCCAAAACCCCAGGCGGCCGCGCTCTGTGGCGCACTGGCACTTGCCCCCGCAGCTGCCGGCGATCGCTTCACGATCGGCGCCGCCGTGCTCAGCCTGGTCGCGGCGGCCTCCGAGCAAGCGCCCCTGCTGGTGCTCGTCGACGACGCCCAGTGGCTCGACGCCCCCTCGTGCGACGCGCTGCTCTTCGCCGCTCGTCGCCTGGAAGCCGACCCGGTCGCGATCATCCTCACGATCCGCGAGGGCGACGGACGCGAGATCGAAACAGCCGGGCTTGCCGAATCGCGGCTCGAGGGGCTCAGCCCCGCGGATGCCGCCTGGCTTCTGGCGCAGGTACACGGCCACGTCGCCGATCGCGTCGCCGAAGCACTCCATGCCGCGACGGCCGGCAACCCGCTCGCGCTGGTTGAGCTGCCGCGCTCGCTCTCGGCTGAACAACTCGCAGGAGCCGAGCCAATCGAGGAGCCGCTGCGCGTGGCCCCGCGGCTCGAGCAGGCGTTTGCCCGTCGGGCAGCAGCACTTCCCCCCGCCACACAACGTGCGCTGCTTGTCGCCGCGGCAGCCATGTCCGAGGCGCTCCCGCCGATCCTCTCCGCGCTGCCCGCAGTGGCCGAGCTGAGTCACCCGACCTCGACCCGGCCGAGGAAGCCGGGCTGGTCCGCGTCGAGTTCGGACGGCTGCGCTTCCGCCACCCTCTCGTGCGTTCCGCCCTGTACCAGACAGCGACCGTCTCAGAACGCCGGGCGGCACACCTCGCACTCGCGGCCGCGTCTCGCGACGCGGGGGAGCTTGAGCGCCACGCCTGGCATCTGGCCGCCGCGACAGTCACGCCGGACGAGGAAGTGGCAGCCCAGTTGGAGAGTGCGGCGGTGGGGGCGCGCGACCGCAGCGGCTACGCTGCGGCAGCGGCCGCCTACGAGCGCTCGGCCCGTTTGACTCTCGACGCCGGCCACCGCGCCAGGCGCATGTTCGCTGCGGCGGAGGCCGCCTGGGAAGCCGGCTATGCGGTGCATGCGGCGCGACTGCTCGACGAGGCGCTCGACGACTGCTGCGACCCTCGGCTTCGGGCGGACATCCAGCACTTACGCGGGCGCATCCTGCTGCGTGGCGGCTCGCCACCGGAAGCACATCGGCTCCTCGTGGAGGAGGCCGAAATGGTGCTCGATATGGATGCTGAAAAAGCGGCCTTCATGCTCGCGGAGGCGGCGGAGGCGAGCATCTTCGTCGGCGCGTTCCTTCAGGCAGCCGAAACCGGCGGTCGCGCTGCCGCGCTGGCCGCGGCCGGGTCGGCTGAGGAAGCGTATGCAGAAGGAGTGTGGGGAGCCGCGCTTGTGAACACCGGCCACCGTGCTGAGGGCCAAGGGTTGCTGCACCGCCTCGTGCGGACCATCGAGGCGAATGATCAACTGCGCGCTAACCCGTTCATGGTCTGCATGGCGCTGAACGGACCGGCCTGGCGTGACGAGCTTCGCGCGGCCCTGAAAGCAGCCGAGCGTGCCGTTGACCTCATTCGTAGGCAGAGCGCCCTCGGCGATCTCGGCTACGCACTCGAATACCTCGCCTGCTTCCAGGTCACGACCGGAAACTGGTCGGAAGGCTACGCCACTGCGCTCGAAGCCGTGCGCGTCACACGAGAGACCGCCCAAACAAGCGGTCTCATTCTCACCTTGTGGAACGTGGCGAACGTGGATGCGGGGCGCGGCCGCTTCGAGGCGGCGATGCGTGCGATCGAGGAGGCACGTGAGCTCGCCAAGACGGCTGAGAGCCTGGAAGAGTGGCCGGCGTTCGCTCAAGGGTTCGCCTACCTGTCGGCGGGCGATCCGGCCGAGGCGGTGCGCTGCCTGGAGCCGGCCGTCAGGCTTGAGATGACTCATGCGCAGCAATGCCCGGTCATGGCGCCGTTCGACCTCGTCGAGGCCCTTCTCCGTTCGGGTGACGCACAGCAAGCCACCGATTCCTTAGCGAAGATCGAGCACGGCTACGCGAGCCGCCCGTGGGAGCTCGCCGGCATCTCGCGCAGCCACGGCCTCCTCGGCCCCGAGCCCGCTTGCTTCGCCGCACTGGGCGAGGCGTCCGCTGCCTTTGATCGCCTTACCATGCCATTCGAGCGCGCCCGCTCCGACCTTTACCTCGGCGAGCGCTTGCGACGGGCCGGAAAGCCGCGCGACGCACGCGCGCCGCTCCACGCCGCCCTCGAGACCTTCAACGAGCTCGCCGCCGAGCCCTGGGCCGAGCGGGCCCGAAAGGAACTACGAGCGACCGGAGAAACCGTGCGCCGGCCCGACCCGGCCGCCAGCGACCAGCTGACGCCGCAGGAGCTTCAGATCGCCCTCACGGTCGCTCGAGGAAGAACGAATCGCGAGGCCGCTGCCGAGCTCTTCTTGAGCCCGAAGACGATCGAGGCGCATTTGAGCCGTGTCTACCGCAAGCTCGGCATCACATCCAGGACGCAGCTCGTGCGGCTGTTGACCGAACGCGAGAGCGACGAATCGGCCAAGTCCGCAGGCGTCGCAGCGCTGTAACAATCAGAGCAAGCACCAGGCGCTGCGCGGGGGGAGGACAGGTGGAGTTCCGTGTTCTGGGGCCGCTCGAGGTGGTCGACGGGGGTCGCCGTGTCGAGCTCGGCGGGCGCCGCCAGCGGGCATTGCTTGCCTACCTGCTCTTGTATCCGAACCAGGGCGGTGCCCGCGGACCGCCGCTGATGGAGGCTGTTGGCGCCGCGCTCGACGAGCTCGCCGGCTGACGGCAGCATGCGGGCTCAGGGGACGGGCTTCAACCCGACGTACTCCCGGACGAGCGCCGTGTACTCCAGCTCGCTCATCGTGCGGGAGGCCTCGTTGTACTCCTCGGCGTCATCGCCGACAAGAACGTGGACCGACCCGTCGCTCGTACCGTTGGCCGTCTCCGCGATCACATCCGCGACGACCTGCGGATCGGGGCCCAGGGCGATGTCGCGTTCGCACGTGCTGACCACGGCGTCCTCGAGCGCTCGGTACGGCGAGCGCTCGTCTGGCCTCTCCGCCCTCGCCAGGAAGTCGGTCGCGATGAAGCCCGGCTCGATGCACACGACGCGGATGCCGAAGGGCTCGACCTCGAGGGCGAGGGCCTCGCTGAGCACGCTGAGGACGTGCTTGCTCGCCGCGTAGAAGCCATGCACCGGCAGCGTTGGCAGGCGGCCCGCTACGGACGAGACATTCACGATCGTGCCTGAGTGCTGAGCGCGCATCGTGGGCAGGACGGCCCGGATCATGCGAACCGCGCCGAACACGTTCGTCTCGAAGATCGACCGCACCAGGTGCTCTGGCATGCACTCAACCGTGCCGAAGTGGTCGACACCCGCGTTGTTGACGAGGACGTCGATCCGGCCCTCGACATCGAGGACACGACCGATGGCCTCCTGCACCGAGCCGTCGTCTGTCACGTCGAGTTGAGCGACAGTCAAGTCGAGGTCCTCTTCCGCAGCAGCCCTCGACAGTCGGTCGGCCCGACTCGGATCGCGCACCGTGGCGTAGACACGGTCCCGTTGACGCGCGAACGTGAGCGCGGCCGCTAGCCCGATACCGCTGCTACAGCCGGTGAGAACGACGACGGACATCGGTACCTCCTGACTGGGCGAACGTAGAACCCGCCGTGCGCGATGTCAACAGAAGCGCGTTGATCACTGCGACGGCTTGGAGGCCAAGCCAACGGGCTTCTGCTGTCCGCGTGTGATGGCGTCGCGGCAGCCGAGTCCATACCGCGATCCCCTGTCGCTCGGGCAGACGGGGGCGGTCGATGCCTAGCAAGGCTCGAATCTTTCGCTTGGGCGCCACGGAGCGCGGCTGGGGATGTGCCTCGCGCATTAGGTCGTCGCGGTGGGCCTCAGCGAGGAGCATAAGCGTGTGGTAGCTGTACATCGGTCTCCCTTCGGGCCGGCGTGTGCCTCGTCTGCCGGAAGGTCGCGGATCGCGATTACAGCCGGTTTGCGAACCGCTTGCAGCCGCTTGCAGGATTCGTCTCTCGGCCCCTTCGTGGGGTGTCAGAATGTGTGACCGCGGCTGGAGGGTCGGTGGAGTTTCGTGTTCTGGGGCCACTCGAGGTTGTTGACGGGTCTCGTGCCGTCGCCACTCGGGGGTGCGCGCGTGCGGGCGCTACTGGCGTGCTTGCTTATCCATGCGCAACGAGGTGGTGCCGAGCGAGCGGTTGCTGGAGGAGTTGTGGGGAGCGGCCTCGGCTGCGAGGGGCAATCCGCTCCAGGTCTCAGTCTCACGGCTACGGAAAGCGCTCGGCAGCAGCGATCGCGTTGTGACTTCGCCTCAGGGCTACATGCTTCGCGTTGACCCGGAGGAGTTCGATCGCGACCTGTTCCAACAGCTCGTCGCAGACGGAAGTCAGCTACTTGAGCACGAGCAGCCGGAGGCGGCCTCGTCGACGTTGCGCCGGGCGCTGGGCTTGTGGCGGGGCCCGCCGTTCGTCGATTTCACCTACGAGCCGTTCGCCCAGGCGGAAATCGCTCGCCTGGAGGAGGCCCGGCTCGCCTGTTTGGAGGAGCGGATCGAGGCCGACCTGGCGCTGGGAGGGCACGCGCAGCTCGTGGGCGAGCTGGAGGCGCTCACGAGGGAGCAGCCGCTGCGCGAGCGTCCCCGCGGCCAACTGATGCTCGCGCTCTACCGGTCAGGTCGCCAAGCCGACGCCCTGGAGGTCTACCGGGAAACAAGGGATGTGTTCGACCGCCAACTTGGCATCGAGCCGGGACCGGCTCTGCGCAAGCTCGAGGCCGCGATCCTGCGTCAAGACGACGAGCTCGACCTCCCAACGGCACCGATTACCGAGACCACACACGCTGCAGATGTCGGGCCTGAGCTCCCATCCCCGCGCCCCGCGGTTCGCAAGCTGGTTACCGTCCTGGTGACCGGGCCGGCTCAGAGCACGGCCGCCCTCGATCCGGAGCTGCGCAAGCGGCTCGGTGACCGGGCGTTCTCCGAAGTGGCGCCGCTGCTGGAGCGCCACGGCGCGACCGTAGAACGCGTGCGGGACGGCTGGGCCATGGGAGTCTTTGGCATCCCGGCGGCATTTGAGGACGATGCCCTGCGGGCCGTTCGGGCGGCGGTCGAGCTACGCGATAGCTTCCCAGACGGCGCCGAGACGGTTCGCACAGCGATCGCGTCGGGGGAGGTGCTGACCGGCGACGTCGACTCGCGCGAGCCGCTCGTCACGGGCAGCCCTGTCGATGTTGCGATCGCCTTCCAGCAGGTGAGCGGCGGCGGCGAGATCCTGGTCGACGAGACGACGCGGCGGCTGGTGGGCGATGCCGTGCGGGTGGAGCCACTCGAGCCCCGCGACAACGAGTCTTCGGCCTGGCGGCTGCTCGAGCTCGTCGCCGGACGCTCCGGCTTTCCGGCGCCGTTTCGACGCGCCGCTGATCGGCCGCGATGCTGAGCTCTCCCAGCTCCGCCAAGCCTTCGATCGTGCGCAGCGCGAGCGGCGTGCCCAGCTCTTCACGGTGTTCGGTGAGGCCGGGATCGGCAAGACCAGGCTCGCGCTCGAGTTGGATCGCAGCCTCGAAGGGAGCGCGGGAAGGTGCTCACCGGCCGCTGCCTCTCTTACGGCGAAGGCATCACGTACTGGCCCGTGCGGGAGATCGTCGCTCAGGCCGCCGGCGGTCGCAACGTGCGCGAGCTGCTCGACGATAGTCCGGAGGCAGATGTCGTCGTTACCCGGCTCGAAAGCGCGATCGGCTCGGCGACAGCAGGCAGCGGTCGAGGAGATCTATCTGGGCGGTGCGCAAGCTCGTCGAGGCTCTGGCCCGCGAGTCGCCGCTTGTCTTGGTTTTCGAGGATGTGCACTGGGCTGAGCCGACGTTGCTCGATCTGATCGAGCATCTTGCCGATTGGGTTCGTGACGCCCCCATGCTGATCGTCTGCCTTGCGCGCCCGGAGCTGCTCGACGGAAGGCCGGCCTGGGGCGGCGGCAAGTTGAACGCGACGGCGATGCTGCTCGAGCCGCTGAGCCAGGAAGAACGGCCGAGTTCATGGCGGACATCTCGGCCGGAGTGCGGCTTGCACCGGCGGCTCGCGCGAGAATCGCTGCGGCCGCGGCTGGAAACCCGCTCTTCCTCGAGCAGATGCTCGCCATGCTCGCCGAAGGGAACGACGAAGTCTCGGAGATCGCCGTGCCGCCGGCGATCCAGGCGCTGCTCGCTGCCCGGCTCGACCGCCTCGAGCCTGATGAGCGCCGAGTGCTCGCCTGCGCCTCGATCGAAGGAGAGGTCTTTCACGTCGGCGGCGTCACACACCTCGCCGAGCCCGAGACACCCGAGACCGCGACCTCAGCGCTCATGAGCCTTGTGCACAAGGAACTGATCCACCCTGCGCCGCCGGATCTAACCGGCGACGAGGGCTTCCGCTTCCGCCACGCCCTCATCCGCGACGCCGCCTACGAGGGACTTTCGAAGGAATCCCGATCCCAGCTGCATGCCCGCTATGCGACCTGGCTCGAGCAGACCGCGGGTGAGCAGGCAGCCGAGTTCGAGGAGTTTCTCGCCTACCACCTCGAGCAGGCATTCCTGTATCGCTCGGAACTGGGCCTGGTCGACTCAGAGACGCGAGAGATCGGCGACCGCGCCGCCCAGCGGCTGGCGAGCGCCGGAAGGCGGGCCGCGTTGCGAGTAGACGCCCCGGCAGCGGCAAACCTTCTCAACCGTGCGATCGCGCTCTACCCGGAAGCGGCACCAGAGCGGATCGCGCTCTTGCCTGACCTTGGTGAGGCCCTGGTCGGATGCGGCGAGCTCGCGCGCGCGGATCAGGTGCTCGCCCAAGCCATCAACGAGGCCCGTGCAGCGACGCTCCAGAGTCCCGAGCTCCACGCCGAAGTGGTGTACCTCGGACTGCAAGTAATATCCCTCCTGATGATGGACTGGCAGAGGTTCGAGCGCGGCTCGAGCAGCTCCTGCCGCGCCTTGAAGAACTCGGGGACGACGCCCTGCTTGCCAGAGCCAGAAGGGTTGAGGGAGCGCTCTACTTCACCGATTGCCGTTCGGCACTTGCGGAGCAGGCACTGACGCGGGCGTTGTCGCACGCACGCCGTGCAGGCGATCGAGGAGAGCGGCGGCAGATCCTCTGGTGGCTGTTTGCTGCCATCGCGTTCGGCCCGCGTCCCGTTTCCGACGCTGTTGCGCAGATCGAGGCGATCTTGGCGGAGGCAAAGTCTGAACCCGACGTCCAAGCAGGCGCTCTCGAGGACCTTTCCGTCCTCAGCGCCATGCGTGGCGACTTCGACGAAGCCCGCCGCCTCGCTGCCGAGGCCCGAGCAATCCAACTGGAGTTCGGCCTTACGTTCTCGATGGCAGCGGAGACAATCGTACGGGGCTGGACGCACCTGCTCGAGAAAAACCTCGCAGCCGCCGAACGTGAGTTGCGGGCCGGCTATGACCTTCTCGACCAGATGGGCGAGAAGAGCCTTCTATCCGGAGGTGGCCATCGTTCTGGCGGAAACCCTGTACCGACAGGGGCGCTTGGCCGATGCCGATGAATGGACGCACGTCGGTGAAAACGCCGCAGCCACGGATGACGTGTTTGCGCAGATCGGATGGCGGGCGTCCGAGCCAAGGTGCTCGCGAGACGGGGTGTGCACCAGATACGCGTTGACGCTCGCGCACGAAGGCGCTGTCTTCGCGGCCAGGACAGACTGGCTCAACGCCCACGCGGACGCGCTGATGGACCAAGCATCGTCAGTCACTACGATTCTGGGTCGGCAGAACGACGCGAACTGCTGCCAGTCTGGTGACGGCGATGGCCCTCTATGAGCGAAGGGCAACAGCGTCTCGGCTGCGAAGGCGCGCGCCGTGCTGGCAGAGCTACCGCCTGCGCCGGCTAACCGCTTCTCGCAGACCGTGCAACTGCTGAATTTTGCCGGTGGCAATTTTACGCGCCTTTGATCCGATCCTCAACCGAAATCACTCCTACAGCGGTTCGAGTCCGCTCCGCGCCTCTAGGCGGCCTTCCTTCGACGGTTTGAGCCCGCTCTGGCTCGCGCGATGCGTTAGGGTGGCGAGCCGCGTGACCGTACAGATCGGCACAAGACACGGCCGCGAGAAGGGCCTCGAGGGGGGCTCCTCACCTCCACGCGCACGAAGACGGTCGTCGTCCGCCTTGACGCCTGAGTCGGCCACCACGCGACGGCTTCGCATCGGCGTCGACACCGGCGGCACGTTCACCGACCTCGTCGCCGTCGACGAGCGAGACGGGCAGCGCGCGCACGCGTCAAGGTGCCCTCGACGCCGCGCGCAGCCCGTCGACGGCCGTCTTCGAGGCGCTGGGGCCGCCTGCGGCTCGCACCGGACGAGGTCGGCTACTTCGTCCTCGGCACGACGATCGCCACGAACGCCTGCTCCAGCGCGCGGGCCAGCGGACGCTCTTCCTGACCACGGCCGGCTTCGAGGACATCCTGTTCATCCAGCGCATCGACCGCAAGGGCCTCTACGACCTCCAGTGGGTGAAGCCGACGCCGTACGTGCTGCGGCGCGACTGCATCGGCGTCGCGAGCGCGTCCTCGCGACGGCTCGGTGCGGACGCCGCTCGACGGACGCGGAGGTCGAGCGGCGTCGTCGGCGTGCGTCGCGCGAGCGCGACGCCGAGACGCCGGCGGCGTCGCGGTCGCGATCAACCTCCTCTTCTCCTACGTCGATCCCGAGCACGAGCGGCGGCTGGCCGACGCGCTGCGCGCGGCGCTGCCCGACGTGCCGCGTCTCCGTCTCGCACGAGGTCGCGCCGATCTGGCGCGAGTACGAGCGCGGCAACACCGTCATCGTCGACGCCTACCTGCGCCGACTCATCGGGCGGCTTCGCCGAGCGAGCTCGACGCAGGGGCTCGACGAGCGTCGGCGCTGCGCTGGCCGCGCTCCTGCGAAGTCCAACGGCGGCCAGGTGCCGTGACGCAGGCGTGCCGCGCCAGCGCCGGTCGAGCTTCGATCCTCTCCGGCCTCGCGGGCGGCATGATCGCGGGCAAGCACTTCGCGACGCGCACCGGCAGCACCGACGTCGTCACGCTCGACATGGGCGGCACGAGCGCCGACGTCGGCGTCGTCGTCGACGGGCGCGTCCGCAGCCGGCGGCTCAGTTCGAGTTCGAGTGGGGCCTGCCGATCGCGGTGCCCATCATCGACCTCACGACGATCGGCGCCGGCGGCAGCTCGATCGCGGGCTTCGACTCACGGCGGCCTGCCTCAAGGTCGGCCCGGAGAGCGCCGGCGCCGACCCGGGCCCGGCCGCTACGGCCAGGGCGGGACCGACGGCCACGGTCACCGACGCCAACCTCGTGCTCGGCCGGCTCAACCCGACGTACTTCCTCGGCGGCGAGATCCCGCTCGACGCGGACGCGCGCGCGCGGGCCGTCGAGCCGATCGCCGAGCGGCTCGGGCTGCGCGCGTCGAGGACGCCGCGCACGCGATCATCGAGCGTCGCGATCGAGAACATGGCGGGCGCGGTCCGGCTCGTGTGCGTCGACCGCGGCCTCGACTACCGCCGCTTCGACCTCGTGGCGTTCGGCGGCGCCGGCCCGCTGCACGCGGCCGAGATCGCGCGCCGCGTCGGCCTCGACGCGGCGTCATCGTGCCGCCACAGCCCGGGCTCGCCTCGGCCTTCGGCGCGCTGGCCGCCGACCTGCGCGTCGACCGTCGCCTGACGCGCGTGCTGCGCTCGGACCCCGCGACCGACGCCGAGCTGCGCGACGCGGTCTCGCGCAGCTCGCCGCGAGGCGCTCGACGAGCTGCGCGCGCGAGGGCGGCGATCGGCGCCGACCCGACGCGTCGCGGTCACGCGTCGAGCTGCCGCTACCTCGGCCAGAACTTCGAGCAGGAGGTGCGCGGTGCCGCTCGACGCCGCGCGGCGACCTCGTCGAGGTGCTGGCCGAGCGCTTCCACGAGCACGCACGAGGCCGCGTACGGCTACCGGCTCGCCGGACGCCGTGGTCGAGCTCGTGCACCTCAACGCGACGGCGATCGAGCGCGCGACGCCGATCCGCCCGGCACCGCTCGGCGACTCGGGCGCGGCGCGAGAGCCGGGTCGCGCGTGCGACCCGTCTACGTTCGAGGCCGCAGGCTGGGTCGACGACGCCGATCGTGCGCCGCGGCGACCTGCGCGCCGGATCGAGCGATCTCGACGGGCCGGCGATCATCGAGGAGCTCGACTCGACGACGCTCGTCCTGCCGGGCCAGGCCGCCACGCGTCGCACGCGTCGGGAGCCTCGTCATCGAGCACGAGGCCGGCCGAGCAGACCGCGCCGCGCAGGCGCAGGAGGCTGCCCGAGTGATCGACCACGTCTGGCTCAAGATCCTGCACGCGCAGCTCGTGAACATCTGCGAGGAGATGGGCCTCGCGATGATGCGGACGTCGTACTCGCCGATCTTCTCGCGAGGGCCTCGACTTCTCGGCGCTGATCCTCGACCGCGACGGCGACCTCGTCGCGACGGCCGAACCTCAACCCGCGCGATGCTCGGCCAGGCGCTCTACTCGCGGCCGCTGGGTGATCGACGACATCGGCGCCGACAACTTCGAGCCGGGCGACGTCGTCGATCCACAACGACCCCTACCGCGGCGGGTCGCACATGCCGGAGCACCTGCTGGTCACGCCGTTCTTCCACGACGGCGAGCTGCGGGGCTTACGTCGGCAACATCGCGCACGTGGCCGAGATCGGCGGCATGGCGCCCGGCTCGTTCGCCGCGAACGCCACCGAGATCTACCAGGAGGGGCTGCGGCTGCCGCCGGTCAAGCTCTTCCGCGCGCGGCGAGCCGGTCCAGGACGTCTGGCGGATCATGCTCGCCAACCACCGCACGCCCGACGACCTCGTGGGGCGACTTGCACGCGATGATCGGCGTCGCTGCAGCGTCGGGCGCCGCGCGGCTCGAGGCGCTCTTCGACGAGCACGGCGCCGACGCGCATCGACGAGGCGATCCCGGCGCTCTTCGACTACTCCGAGGCTGGATCCGGCGAGACGATCGCGGCGCTGCCCGACGGCACGTACTCGGGCGAGGACTGCCAGGAGGACGACGGCATCGCGAGCGCCGCTACTGGATCCGCGTCGACGTGACCGTCGACGGCGACCACCTGATCGTCGACTACAGCCGCACCGACGAGCAGGCGCTCGGCGCGATCAACGCGCCGTACGTCGTGACGGCGTCCGGCGACGTACAACGGCGTCTTCTACGTGATCGGCAGCGACGTGCCGATCAACGCCGGGCGCCGTCCGGCCGATCGACATCATCGCGCCGCCCGGGACGATCGTCAACGTGCGCCATCCCGGCGCCTGCGTCGGCGGCCAGACGGAGCTGCAGCCGCGGATCATCGAGCTGATCTCAGGGCCGGATCTTCAGCCAGCTCGTGCCGGAGCGGACGGCGGCCGCGTCAGGCGGCACGTCGCGCAACTTCCTCTTCGGCGGCGTCCACCCGCGGACGGGCGAGTACTACACGCACTACCACTTCGAGGGCATGGGCTGGGGCGGGCGCGCGACCACCGACGGCAACAACGCACAGATCGTGCCCGCACGGCAACTGCCGCAACACGCCGATCGAGGTGTTCGAGACGCGCTACCCGTGGATCCACGAGGAGTACCGGCTGAACGCCGACGGCGGCGGCGCAGGCCGCACGCGCGGCGGGCTCGGGATCACGCGGACTGCTCACCGTCGAGGCCGACGAGATCGTCGTCAACGCGTTCAGCGACCGCTCGCGCGTCGCAGCCGTGGGGCCTGTTCGGCGGACGGCCACGGTCAGTGCGGCGCGTTCCTCGTCCGCAACGGCGGGCGAGGACGAGTGGCAGTACTTCTCGGAGGCGTTCGGCACGCCGAGCGACACGAAGTTCTCGAACGTGCGGCTGCACCGCGGCGACCAGGTCGTCCTGCGGACGCCGTCGGGCGGCGGCTACGGCCCGCCGTGGGAGCGATCCGTCGAAGCGGTCGCCGCCGACGTCGCGCGAGGGCTTCGTCACGGAGGAGGCAGCGCGCCAGCTCTACGGCGTCGTGTTTCGCGACGGCGCCGTGCGATGCCGAAGCGACCGCGGCCCGTGCGCGTGGAGCTCGCGTCGTGACCTGGGTCGACCGCGACGAGCCGTGGAACCGGATCTCGGTGCGCTACTGCGACGTCACCGGGCAGCTCCTGCCGCGGCGCTACTGGTACTTCGAGGACGAGGGTCGCGGGTTCCACGTCCGCGATCCGCACTGTGAGGACCTGTACCGAACCTATGTCGTCCCGAAGCGGAGCGCCGATGTCGACCGTCGCTGACCTCCGGCGTCAGTGATCTGACCCTTCTCGCGACGCGCTAAGATCGCGGCCCACGTATGCACGAGCAGGTGCGCGCTGCGGCCCCTGAATGATGCTCACCTGCTCTTACGGTCACGTTCGTGCGCGGCGCACCGGCCGCCTGCGGAGGGCCCGAAGGGAGGAAACATGAAGACCATCGTCACTGCGATTGCCGTGGGTCTCGCCATCCTTGCGATCGCCGCGCCTTCTCCGATCGCGGCGCCCGAGGCGTCGCCGACGCTTCGCCAGTTCAACGCCCTGAAGAACCGAGTCGCAAGCCTCGAACGGGACATGAATTGCATGGACGACGTGGCATATCCAGTCTCGCAGTACGGCTCCGAGTCGGGCTCGCAGGGCTATCACTACACCGATTCTCAGGGCGAGTGAGTTCTTCACGCTCGGCGCTGGACGAGACCGTGGCGGGCGAGGTCCCCGACGCGTGGTTGGCCGAGGTCAACGCCAACTGCATCAGCGACGGCCCAACGGCGCGGTTCCACGCGGCAACCGCGTCGACGTCCGCCGCTGAAGGCGGTGAAGCTCTCGCGCCGCGGGTAGCGGATCGGCTCGTAGCCTCCGACCCCGAATCCTGAGCTTGTCCGGGCGCCGCAGGTCCGCGGCGCCTGGTCGGCGTGCGCTCGTCGGGCAAACTGCGAGGGCAGCTGACAACGGAGGGGGCCGACATGGCGGACACCAGAGCGATGCAGCTCGGAATGATCGGGCTCGGCAGGATGGGCGCGAACCTCACGCGGCGCCTGCTGCGGGCCGGCCACGAGGTCGTCGTCTACAACCGCAGCCCGGCCCCGGTCGAGCAGCTCGTCGCCGAGGGCGCGATCGGGACAGCGACGCTCGAGGAGTTCATTGCGAAGCTCGCCAAGCCCCGCGCTGCGTGGATCATGATCCCCGCAGCGTTCGTCGACTCGACCATCGAGAAACTCGAAGAGCTGATGGAGCCGGACGACATCATCATCGACGGCGGCAACAGCTACTACAAGGACGACATCGACCGCGCCGGGCGTCTCGAGGCCGCCGGCATCCACTACGTCGACGTCGGCACGTCGGGTGGGGTGTTCGGGCTCGAGCGGGGCTTCTGCCTGATGATCGGAGGCGAGCCGAAGATCGTGAAGCATCTCGATCCGATCTTCGCGACGATCGCGCCCGGGAGCGACGGCGCCGCTCGCACGCCCGCCCGCCAGGGCCCGGTCACCACCGCGGAACAGGGCTACCTCCACTGCGGGCCCCCCGGCGCAGGGCACTTCGTGAAGATGGTCCACAACGGCATCGAGTACGGCCTGATGGCCGCCTACGCCGAGGGTCTGAACCTCCTCGCGAAAGCGAATGCGGGCGAGCAGACCCGCGAGGTCGATGCCGAGACGACGCCCCTGCGCGAACCGGAGTACTACAGGTACGAGTTCGATCTCGCGGCGGTCGCCGAGGTCTGGCGGCGCGGTTCGGTCGTGGCCTCCTGGCTGCTCGACCTCACGGCGGACGCTCTCGCGAGGTCGCCGCGACTCGAGGAGTTCGCCGGCCGGGTCTCGGACTCCGGCGAGGGGCGCTGGACGGCGCTCGCCGCGATCGATCTGGGCGCCCCGGCTCACGTCCTCTCCGCGGCTCTGTTCGACCGCTTCGAGTCGCGCGGCGAGGCGCAGTTCGCCAACCGTCTCCTGGCCGCGATGCGCTCCGAGTTCGGCGGTCACGCGGAGAAGTCGGCCTCGCCCGAGTAGTGAACCACGACGTCGAGATCGTTCGCGACGCGGACGCTGTCGCCAGTCTCGGGGCGGCTCTCGTCGCAGCCTGGGCGCGGGCTGCGGCGGCCGATCACGGCGCCTTCGCGTTCGCTGTAAGCGGCGGCACGACGCCCTGGGCGATGTTCGCCCGCCTCGAAGACGAGGATGTCCCCTGGTCGCAGACGACGATCTACCAGGTCGACGAGCGGATCGCGCCCGCCGCCGACCCGGATCGCAATCTCACCCAGCTGCGTTCAAGCTCGGCCGGTGCGCCGGCGAACGTGGTGCCGATGCCCGTCGAGCACGACGACCCGGAGGCGGCAGCCGCCGAGTACGCGGCAGCGTTGCCGGAACGGTTCGACCTCGTCCATCTCGGCCTCGGGGACGACGGCCACACCGCGTCGCTCGTCCCCGGCGACCCTGTGCTCGACGTCGTCGACCGGCTTGTCGCCGTGACGGCCGAGTACCGCGGCCGGCGCCGCATGACGCTCACCTATCCCGCGCTCGCCCGGGCCGATCAGATCCTCTGGCTCGTGACCGGGGCGGACAAGGTGGAGGCGTTGCGCAGGCTCCGGGCCGGTGACCGGTCGATCCCGGCGGGGCGAGTCGAGGCGAGACGGTCCCTGATCGTCGCCGACCGGGCCGCGGCGGGCTCGTAGGGGTCAGGCCGGCAGGATCTTGCCGGGATTCATGATCCCGGCGGGGTCGAATGCGCTCTTGACGGCCCGCATCAACTCGAGGCCGTCCTCGCCGTGCTCGAGCGCCAGGAAGCGCTTCTTCCCGTAGCCGACGCCGTGCTCGCCCGTGCACGTGCCGCCGAGCGCGATCGCACGCCTGACCAGCCGCTCGTTGAGCTCCTCGACCCGCTCGAGCTCCTTCGGATCGTCTGGGTCGACGAGGAAGAGCACGTGGAAGTTGCCGTCGCCCGCGTGGCCGATGATCGGCGCCACCAGCCCCGCCTCGTCGATCTCACGGCGCGTCTCGAGGATGCACTCGGCGAGCCGTGAGATCGGGACGCACACGTCGGTCGTGATGCTCCTGCAGCCCGGCCGCAGCGCAAGGGAGGCCTCGTAGGAGGCGTGGCGCGCCTCCCAGAGCCGGCGCCGATCCTCCTCCGCGGCCGTCCACATGAAGTCGCCGCCGCCCAGCTCGCGGGCGATCTCGCCGACCGCCTCCGCGTCCTCCTTGACCCCCGCCTGCGTCCCGTGGAACTCGAGGAAGAGTGTCGGCGCGACGGGATAGTCGAAGCCGAAGCGGCGGTTGACGGCGTCGAGTCTGCACGTCGTCGAGGATCTCGATCCGGGCTACGGGGACGCCGAGCTGCACGGTCTGAATCACGCAGCCGACGGCGGCCTCCAGCGTCGGAAAGGAGCACACGGCGGAGGCGATCGCCTCGGGAGTCGGGTAGATCCGCAGGGTCGCCTCGACGACGATGCCGAGGGTTCCCTCGGAGCCCACGAAGAGGCGTGTCAGGTCGTAGCCCGCGGACGACTTGCGCGCCCGCGAGCGAGTGCGCACCACCTTTCCCTGCGCCGTGACCACCGTCAGGGAGAGGACGTTCTCGCGCATCGTCCCGTAGCGGACCGCGGTCGTCCCCGAGGCGCCGGTCCCGATCATGCCGCCGATCGTGGCGTCGGCACCGGGGTCGACCGGGAAGAAGACGCCCTCCGGCCGTAGCCGCGCCTCGAGCTGCTTGCGCGTCACGCCGGCCTCGACGGTGACGTCCATGTCCTCCACATTCACGTCGAGGACGCGGTTCATTCGCGTGAGATCGACACAGACACCGCCTTCGAGCGCGGCGACGTGGCCCTCGAGCGACGTGCCGGCGCCGAACGGGACGATCGGCGTGCCCGTCTCCCGACAGCGCTCGACGACGGCCACGACCTCCTCCACCCGGCCGGGGTAGACGACCAGGTCGGGCGGTGCAGGCGGGTGCGAGGACTCGTCGTGTCCGTGTTGCTCGCGCACCGCGTCGCTGCGGTTCACGCTCTCCCGGCCGAGGGCATCGGCCAGCTCCGTCTCGAGCCGGTCGAGCACCTGCGTGGAAGTGGCCACAGAAGGACTCTAGATGGAGCCGGAGCGCCGGGCGCCGATCTGCGACTCTACGGTCCCATGATCCTGGCAGGCGACGTCGGCGGCACGAAGACGCTGCTCGCGCTCTTCGACCGCGACCGGCGCGATCCCGTGGCGCTCGAGAGCTACCCGAGCGCGGAGCAGACCGGGCTTCAGGCGATGCTTGGCGCATTTCTGGCGGAGCACCCGGCCGAGATCGAAGCGGCAGGCTTCGGGGTCGCGGGGCCCGTGCGCGACGGCGAGCACGCGGAGGCGACCAACCTGGCGTGGCCCGTGGACGGCCCGAGTGTGGCGCAGGCGCTCGGCCTGCAGGCCGTCGGTCTCGTCAACGATCTCGAGGCCAATGCCTGGGGGCTCGCCGCGCTCGCGCCGGACGACTTCGCCGTCCTCAACGAGGGCGACCCGGACGCCCGTGGGAACGCGGCGGTCATCTCGCCGGGCACCGGGCTCGGCGAAGCGGGTCTCTACTGGGACGGGCAGCGCCACCACCCCTTCGCGACCGAGGGCGGTCACGTCGACTTCGCTCCGTGCACGGAGCTGCAGGTGGAGCTCTGGCGCTTCCTCGCGGCCCAGCTGGATCACGTCAGCTATGAACGGGTGTGCTCCGGGATGGGCATCGTCAACATCGAGCGGTTCCTGCGGACGCGGAGCGGCACGCCCAGGCCGACACTGCTCGAGGCGGAGATGGTGGAGCGGGACGCGGGGGCGGCGATCTCCCGGGCGGCGCTCGAGGGCCGGGACGACGTGTGCTCGCGAGCGCTCGACCTCTTCGTGTCGATCTTCGGCTCCGCCGCCGGGAATCTCGCTCTCAGGATGATGGCCGTGGGCGGTGTCTACGTCGGGGGAGGCATCGCGCCGAAGATCCTGCCCCGGCTTCAGGACGGCCGCTTCATGGAGGCGTTCGTCGCGAAGGGGCGCTTCCACGAGCTGCTCGAGCAGGTACCGGTGCGCGTGATCCTGAACGATCGGACCGCGCTGCTCGGTGCGGCGCGAGTGGCCGTCGCCGCGTAGCCTGACAGCCGTGCGCCGGCGAATCGCGACATTCCTCGTCAAGCTGCCCGGGTTCCGCGGACTGTACGCCAAGGCCGTCGTGCGCCAACTCGAGCAAACTCCGCCGGCGAAGCTGCCGCCGGAGCTGCGACAGCTGAAGGCCATGCTCGACCAGGTGCCGCCGGAACAGCGTGTCGATCTGCTCAAGAACGCGGCACAGGGCAAGCTTCCTCAGCCGGAGCAGATGAGCCGGAGCATGCGCCGAGAGGCCGAGCGCCAGGCGCGACGCAAGCGCTAGCGCAGGTGCTCGACGAGCCAGCGGTGCACCGGCGCCAGCGGCTCGAGCCGGTCGGCGCACCAGCCGGCGAACGCAGGTGAGGCGGCGGCTTTCGGCAGCGGGTTGTCCCGCCAGACGAAGAGCCCCGCGTGCTTCAGGAGCTCGGCCCGCGGGTGTGTCGCGTCGAACCCGCGCGGCACGCGCTTGTACGCAGCGCGCCGCCGAGCTCGGCCCCGGTGGCTGTCACTGCCTCGATGGCCCGTTCCAGCTCATTGCCGCGCGGTCGTCGAGCACCGCCCTCCGGTAACCGGCAGCGCCGGCCTCGAAGGTGATGCCTGCCGGCTTCGAACTCGGCTGCCTCATTCAACCTGCTGCGGACCCGGAAGGCGGAAGACGCGAAGCACGTCCGGCAGGAGCGCGGCGTCGCCGGTCGCGCGCAGGGCGCCGTTCGCCACGGCGTCGTCGGCGCTCAGCGCCCCGACGAGGAGGCCGATCATCTCGGCGTTGGTCGTTTCCAGGACGAGGTCGGGGTCGGACGCGCCGCCGTCGGAGAGCTCGACCTCACCGTCGGCGATACGCGCGTGAAAGATGCCGTCCTCCAGCCGAAACTCGCAGATCGCTTGGACGCCCCGCGCCGCGTCCCGGTCCGTGAACGCCTTGCACGCCACAGCGAGCCAGCCCGAGCGCAACGACCGGTCGGGCCCCGGCAGCCCGATCGTCCGGGCGCCCCAGCGGCCGAGCGCCAGCATGGCCTCATCGAGCGCGCGCCCGTGCTCTGTCAGCTCGTAGACGGTGACGGGCGCCGGCGGCGGCAGGGTCCGTCGTTGCACCACCGACGCCTGCTCGAGCTCGCGCAGGCGTGTCGAGAGCACGTTGGTCGGGACGCCGGGTAGGCCTGCGCGAAGATCCGTGAACCGTTTGGGGCCGAGCAGAAGCTCTCGTACGACGAGCAGCGCCCAGCGCTCGCCGACCAGGTCGAGCGCATGGGCGAGCCCGCAAAACTGCCGGTAGCTGCGCATCGGTAGGAGTCTACCGTGTGAACTTGTTGTAAGAAAGCGTTTACTTGCTTTTTCGCACCATCTGTCCTAGGATGGCGCCTTCGCGACGGAAGGAGTTCTATGGCTACTGGTGTACAGACCCAGGTCGGCCGCTTCGTGTGGCACGAGTGCAATACGACGGACATCGAGAAGTCCAAGAGCTTCTACACGGAGTTGTTCGGGTGGGAGCTGGAGGTCTTCAAGCCCGGCGAGATCGACTACCCGATGATCAGCGTCGGAGGAGCCACGCACGGCGGCTTCGGCGCGCTCGAGCCCGGCTCCGGGACGCCCGCCCACTGGCTCGGGGTCGTGTCGGTAGAGAGCGTCGACGCCACCGTCGACAAGGCGAAGGCAAGCGGCGGCAACGTGCTGAGGGAAGCGATGGACATGCCCGAGGTCGGGCGTTTCGCGGTGATCGCCGATCCGGCCGGAGCGGCCGTCTCGATCTACCAGCCCGAGGGCGAGGGCCCGGTCTCGGAAGGCGTGTTCGTCTGGGACGAGCTCGTCACATCCGACGTCGAGGCCGCGAAGGCGTTCTACACCAAGGTCCTCGGCTGGACGACGGCCGAGATGGACATGGGCGAGGCAGGCGTGTACACGCTGCTGCGATCCGGCGAGACCGATCGAGCGGGGCTGATGAAGAAGCCCGAGGGGATGGAGTCGGCGCCGGACGCCTGGCTGACGTACATCGGCGTCGACGACGTCGATGCGACGGCGACGCGCGCCGGCGAGCTCGGCGGACAGGTGTTCCAGCCGCCCTTCGACGTGGAGGGCGTGGGACGGCTGGCCGTCCTCGCGGACCCGGTCGGGGCCGTGTTCGGGATCTTCAAGCCGACGGCCCGCTAGGCCTCGCGCGATTCCCACGGGGGCGGGGGCCCCCGGCGCTCTCACCGGGGCCCCCGCCCTAGACTTGCCGCCGTGCCGGCGGTGCTCGCCTTGCGGTGGTAGCCATCCTGGGCGGCCTCGGAGCCGCCCTCGCCTGGGGCCTCGCCTCGGCCGCAGCCTCGCGCTCGACCCGCATCATCGGGCCCGCTTCCGCCCTCGGCTGGGCGATGCTGCTCGGGCTCGTCATCACGCTCCCGCTCGTCGCCCTGGCCGGGATTCCCGACCTCGACGGCGCCGACATCGCGTGGCTCGCGGTCGCGGGCGTGGGCAACATGGCCGGCCTGCTGCTCCAGTACGCCGGACTGAAAGTCGGCAAGGTCGGCGTCGTGACGCCGATCGCCGCGACGTCGGGCGGCATCGCTGCGATCATCGCCGTGCTCGCGGGGGAGGAGGTTGCACCGGGGGTCGGAGTCGCGCTCGGCATCCTCGCGGTCGGGGTGGTATTCGCCGCGAGGGTCCGGGGCGAGGCGGAGTCGTCACGACGCGTCGGGCCGGGCGTCCTGTTCGGAGTCGCGGCCGCGCTCGTCTGGGGCGTCGCGATCTACGCCGGCGGCCGGCTCAGCGACGAGCTGCCCCTCGCGTGGGTGCTCGCCTCGACGCGGGTGGTCGGCGTGACCCTGGTTACGCTTCCGTTCGCCGTCACGGGCCGTCTGCAGCTCAAGCGGGTCGTGATCCCGTTTCTGATCGTGTCCGGCGTCGGCGAGGTGGCGGGGTACGCGTCGTTCCTCGCCGGCGCGAGGGATGCGATCGCCGTCAGCTCCGTGCTCGCGTCGCAGGCGGCGGCGGTCGCGACGCTGATCGCTTTTGTCGCCTTCGGCGAGCGCCTGGCGCGGATCCAGGTGGCCGGGGTCGTGACGATCATGGTGGGTGTGGCCTTGCTGGCGGTGCTGCAGGCGTAGCGTCGCCTCGGCTCAGCGTGCGGCGCGCAGGCCGATCCGCTCGACCGACTCGCCGCGGCCGATCAGGATCTCGGTCACGAGCGCCGGCGGGAAGAGCCCGTGCTCGACCACGCCGGGAGTAGCCGACAGTCGTGCGGCCAGCTCGGCGGGATCGTCGACGGGACCGAGGTAGTCGGCGATCACGCCCCCGTCGGGGCTGCGCGGCACGTTGCGAAGCTCGGCCGGCTGGAGCGCGAGAAGCGTCGCTTGCAGCCCGTACTCGAGGAGCTCCAGGGGTACCGGTGGACCAAGCGCTTCGACCGCCTTGCGGGAGTCCGCGATGACGACGAAGCGGTCGGCTGCCGAGGCGACGATCTTCTCGCGCGTGTGCGCCGCTCCGCCGCCCTTGACCAGCCAGCCGTCCGGCGCGATCTGGTCGGCGCCGTCGATGGCGATGTCGAGTCGATCGACGGCGTCGAAGGGCTCCACCGTGATCCCCAGCTCGCCTGCCGCCGCCTCCGTCGCCGGCGAGGTGGCCACGCAGCGGATCGACAGCCGGCGGCGGGCCAGCGCGCGAAGCAGCTCGGCGACCGTGGAGCCGGTGCCGAGCCCGACGGTCATGCCGTCGACGACCAGCTCAGCGGCCGCCTCGGCCGCGACCTGCTTCTCGCGTTCGATGCTCACCTTGTCATTCTCGTCGCGGACGAGGATGAGGGTCGCGCGCGGGTCCCCACGCGTAGCGAACGTCCGGCTCCCGCTCCTCGTTGCGCGAGCCGTCTGTCAGCTCGACCTCGCGGAAGCCGCGCCGCTCGTAGAACCGGCGCGCCGCCTCGTTGCGCTGGAATGTCCAGAGCTCGAGCCCATCCGGCCGGCGCGTCTTCGCCCAGGCGAGGAGCTCGCTCCCGACGCCGGTGCCTTGATGCTCTGGGTGAACGTAGAGATGCCCGAGCATCCCGGCTTCGAGCGCGGCGAAGCCGGCGATGCGGCCGTCGATCTCTGCCACCGCCACCTCGTGCGTCGTCAGGAGACGCGACGCAATCCATTCGTGCGTCTCTGCGTCGGTGTGCAGCTCGGGGAGGTAGGGCAGCGCCGCCCGGCGGGACGCCAGGAACAGCTCGGCGATCGCGGGCGCGTCGGCACTCGTCGCCGCTCGCAGGATCATCTGCTCGCCGCTCACGTCACTGGTTGCGGCAACAGCATGTCAAAGCAGGAGCGACGCCGGGCGCGCCGTACTGATCGCCATGGTGACGAACCTCATCCGTCGCTGGCGCATCCGGCGGATGCTCAGGGCTTGGGCGCGCGGTGAGCTCGAGTCCTCGGGCGCCGTCGGCTGGCACTCCCGCCTCCAGCTCCGTTAACGCGCCGGCTCAGTCGGCGGACGCTGACGCCCGCTCGGCTCGAGGGCTGCGAGGATCGCGGCTGTCGAGCGGTCCACGGTCACGGGCCGTAACGATACGCTCGGCCTGTGCGCGGACGCCTCCTGCCGCCGCTGTACGACCAGCCCTCCGGCGAGGCGCTTCGTGTAGCCGGACGGGCGCTCACCTGGGCCGAGCTGCACGATGCGGCAGCCGCCTTGGCACCACGTCTGGTCGGCCTCGAGCGGGTCGCGGTCTGGGCGGTGCCCGAGCTCGAGACCTGCGTCGGAGTCGCCGCGGCGCTCGCCGCGGGATCCGCAGCCGTGCCCATCAACCCCGGAGCGGGGGAGCGGGAGCTCGCACATGTCGTCTCGGACAGCGCCCCCGCGCTCGTGCTCTGCCCGGCCGGCGCCGAGCTGCCTGCGGTCCTTGCGGCAGTTCCGCGGCTCGAGATCGTCCCGGCGCCGTCCGGGCCCCCGACCGAGCCGCTGCCGGACGAGCCGGATCCGGAGACGCCGGCGCTCGTCGTCTACACGTCCGGGACGACCGGCCTGCCCAAGGGCGTCGTCCTGCCTCGGCGGGCGCTCGCCTCGAACCTCGATGCGCTGGCCGAGGTCTGGGAATGGACCGCCGACGACGTTCTCGTGCACGGTCTGCCCCTCTTCCACGTCCACGGCCTCGTGCTCGGGATGCTCGGGCCGCTGCGGCTCGGCTGCCGCCTCGTCCACGTCGGGCGCTTCTCGGCGGAAGCGGTCGCAGGCGAGCTCGACGACGGCGGCACGATGCTCTTCGCCGTGCCGACGATGTACCGCCGGCTGGCCGCAGCCATCGAGGACGACGCCGCGCTCGGGCGCGGCCCGGCGCGTGCGCGCCTGCTCGTCTCGGGCTCGGCCCCGCTGCCCGCGCGCGAGCACGAGCGCATCGAGACGCTGACAGGGCAGCGGATCGTCGAGCGCTACGGCATGACCGAGACGCTGATGAACTGCTCAGTGCGGAGCTCCGGCGATCGCCGCCCGGGCTTCGTGGGACTGCCGCTGCCCGGCGTCGACCTTCGCGTCGTCGACGACAACGGGATGCCGGTCGACGACCCCGACGTGATCGGGGAGGTCGAGATTCGCGGACCCAACCTCTTCCTCGGCTATCTGAACCGTGAAGACGCGACGGCGGACGCAATGCGCGACGGGTGGTTCCGGACGGGGGACATGGCCACACGGGCACAGGACGGGTACGTCCGCCTGGTCGGGCGCCGCTCCACCGACCTCATCAAGACCGCCGGCTACCGGGTCGGCGCGGGCGAGGTGGAGGGCGCGCTGCTCGAGCATCCCGGAGTTGCCGAGGCCGCGGTGACGGGAGAGCCCGACGAGGATCTGGGCGAGCGCATCATCGCGTGGGTCGTGCCGGCGCCCGACGCTCAGCTGTCGGCGGAGGAGCTCACCGCGCACGTCGCAGCGTTGCTCGCCTCGCACAAGCGTCCGCGCGACGTCCGGTTTCTCGACGCGCTGCCCCGCAACGACATGGGGAAGGTGCTGAAGACGGCGCTCGCCGAGCGATCGGAGCCCGGCTGAGCGCGCTCCTACAGGGTCTCGAGGAGCGCCCGTGCGGGAGCGCCGTCCGACCCGGCGATGAGGACCGGCGTGCAGACGAGCCCGTACGCGCCCGGCTCGACCGCGCGCAGGTCGAGCCCCTCGAGGGCCACGACTCCCGCGCGGAAGAGCGTCCGGTGGGCCTCCTCGTCGCCGATCGTCAGGTAGTCGATGCCCGCGAGGCGCACGCCGCGCTCGACCAGCGCCGCGGCTCCGGACGCGTCGAGGCAGACGTACTCCTCGGAGAAGACCGATTCAGGTCCCAGAGCGCGGCGCTGCGGGTCTTGAAGAGCACGCGCTCGACGCCGGGCCGTACGAGCTCCGCGACGAGCGCCCCGTCGATGCGGTGCTCGGCCGATCGCGCATCGACGACTTCAGCGGGGCCGACGAAGAGCTCGGGCGGCAGGGAGTCGATCGAGGGCGCGCCGTCGACGAAGTGCAGCGGCGCATCGACGTGCGTCCCCGTGTGGACGGAAAGCCCGAGCTCCGTCTCGTTGCAGACATCTCCCGCCGCGATGGCGAGGGTACGCTCGACCCGAATCGCGGCGTCGTCCCACACGGCCATGCGGGGACGGAGCGCGACGGAGATGTCGATCAGCGCCACGGGGCGGGACTGTAACGAGCGGCGGAAGCATCCGCCCACGTCGACGGCAAGGAGCGGAGCATGCCTGACAGGTACGACGCGGTCATCATCGGCGCGGGCCCCGGCGGGGAAGTTGCCCTGAACTCCCTGCTGAAGGCCGGCAAGACGGTTGCCCTCGTCGAGAACGGCGTGATCGGCGGGGAATGCACGAACTGGGGCTGCATCCCGTCGAAGACGCTGCTGCGCGCGACCGAGCTCGCCGGCCAGTGTGAGCGAGCAGCCGGGGTCGCCAAGCCGACGCTCGATTTCGACGCCCTCGCTGCCTACCGCGACTACATGGTGTCGAGCCACGACGACTCGAAGCGCGTCGCGAGCTACGAGAAGCGAGGCGTCACCGTGGTCAAGGACACCGGTCGGATCGTCCGGTCCCGGTCTCGTGGAGGGGGGCGGCCGGACGCTCGAGACCGACGCGATCATCGTTGCGACGGGCGCCGAGGCGGTCGTGCCGCCGATCCCCGGTCTCGCCGAGGCCGGCTACTGGACGAACCGCGATGCCACCGACCTCACCGCGATTCCCGAGTCCGTCGTCGTCATCGGCGGCGGCGCCGTAGGCATCGAGCTCAGCCAGTTCCTGGCGCGCTTCGGCGCACGGGTGTCGCTCGTCCAGGGGCCGGAGAGGCTCGCCGACCGGGAGGCACCACAGCTCGGCGACGCGTTGAAGGAGATTCTCACCGGCGACGGGATCGAGCTTCGCCTCGGCGTACACGCGCGCGGAGTCCGTGTCGAGGGACGGGAGAAGGCAGTCGAGCTCGACGACGGCGGCGTGGCGCGCGGCGAGGTCGTGCTCGTCGCCACGGGCCGGCGGCCGCGCACGAGCGATCTCGGGCTCGAGACCGTCGGCATCGAGCCCGGCACGCACGGCATCGTCGTGGACGAGCGCTGCCGGGCCGGCGAGGGCGTGTGGGCGATCGGCGACGTCACCGGCGTGGCAGCCTTCACGCACGTTGCGAAGTACCAGGGCCGGGTCGCCGTGGCGGACATCCTCGGCCATGACGTGAAGGCGGACTACCGGGCCGTCCCGCGTGTCCTCTTCACCGACCCCGAGGTCGCCGCGGTCGGGATGACCGAGCACGAGGCGCGCGAGTCCGGCGTCGAGGTCGCAACGGCGACGATCGACCTGCCCAGCTCGGTCGCGCGCTCGTACACCTTCGAGGAGCACCCGACCGGCAAGCTCGGAGTCGTCGTCGACCGGCAGCGGCAGGTCCTGCTCGGCGCCTGGACCGTCGCTCCGCTCGCCGGCGAATGGATTCACCTCGCCGTGCTCGCGATCCGCGCCGAGATCCCCGTGCCGGTGCTCAAGGACACGATCGCGCAGTTTCCGTCGTTCTCGGAGGGGCTCGGAACCGCGCTGCGCAGCCTGCCCGACCCGGCGGAGGGCGAGTGCATGACGGACCACGCCCCGCACCCGGCGATCGACCTCGAGCAAGTGGGAGTGGCGTAAGCCGAGCCCTGCGGAGGATCTCCGGGGACGAGGGGCGAGGCAGGCCTCGCCCCTCGTTGAGACAGGAGGTTCGGGAGCGCTAGGGGATGTCGCCGCAGGCGACGTAGGTGTCGATGTTCTCTTCGGACTCGTGGGCGTTGACCGCGAAGTCGCCGCTCTGGAGCTCGTCGAGGGACACCTCGACGACCGTCTCCGACGTTCCGCCCTCGAGATTGTTGAGCGGATAGGCGACCGCGCCGAGCTCCGCGCAGAGCCGTCGTGGATATGCACGGGCTGCGGCACGTCGGGCGGGTTGGACAGCTCCATCGTGACCGTCGTCTCCGCGACTCCGGTCGGCGTCAGCGTGACGGTGCCGGTCTGACCCGAGTCGTTCTGCTCGGCGAGCTCGACGGTCACTGCGTCACTCGCCTCGCTCTCGTCGTCACCGCCGCACGCGGCGATGCCGAGGACGAGCACGGTGCCGAGGAGCGGAAGCACGGCGGCAAGCCTTGCTCTGCGCATCAGGTTCCTCCACTGTCGGGGGCTTCGCAGGAGCTCGCCGGGACTCCGCAAGGAGTTCGCGCGACGTGCAGGATCGGATTGCCGGGCGGAGCGAAAGCTCCAGGAGCCGGGCGCTCTACGCCTGGGCTCGAAGCTCCTTCCTCCACACGAGCCGCAGGCCCGACCAGGTCTCGTCGACGGCACAAACCTTGTTGTCGACGAGCCCGAGCGGAAGCGCGACCTCACGGACGACGTCCTCCGTCATGTCCGTCGGGACCTTCGAGCTCCGCTTGGGCCAGGCGACCCAGCAGAAGCCGTTCGGGAACACGGCGCGGCCGAGCTCGTCGATCTTCTCCGCGAGCTCCGCCCGCTCGGTCGTGAAGAAGAGCACGACGTCGGTCGGCGCGAGTCTCCGGCGGATCCGGACTCCAGGGGGGAGCGACTCGAGGAGCTCTGCTGCATGGCCGGGATCGCCGATGACGGTGAGCCGGTCGTCCGCCCGGATGCCGAGCTTGCGCACGAGCGGCGTCCCCGAATACCCCGCAGTCGCCATCGAGCGGCAGCGTAACGGGGCAGGGGCGGTTCCCCCGATCGAGGGAGCCGAACCGCCTTCTGCGTCCCGATCTTGCGAATGGAGCCAACACGCAAGCGGGGGTATCTGTGGCAAGCGGGGGACACATACGCGCGTTCCGGGCCTGGACATGGCCGGCGCTCGTCTGCGCCCTCATCCTCTGGCTCCTGCTCGCCCCTGAGGCCCACGGCGCCGGGATTGCCGTTCGCGGCTCCACCCCGGGAAACAACGGTGCGGGCTCGACGACGCTGACCCTGACGCTGCCGGCCGGCGTCCAGCAGGGCGATCTCCTGCTCGCGCAGGTAACGGTTGCCACCGGGGGCGCCGCCACGACGATCACGGTGCCCACGGGTTGGTCGCAGGTGCTCACGACGACGAGCGGAACGGGCGCCGTCCAGGTGATCCAGCGCGTCTACCGCAAGCGCGCGACCACCGAGCCGGCGAGCTACAACTGGGGCTTCAGCGCGGCACGCGTGGCCTCGGGCGGGATCACGGCTCTGCTCGGTGCGAACTCGAACAACCCGATCGCCGGCTCGAACGGCGCGAACGGGAACTGCGCCGCGGCCCCGTGTCTCGCGGCGTCCGGGACGGTGGCGACGACCGGCCCGCTCGACTGGGTCACCGGCGCCTACGGAATCGGCTCGGCGGCGGCGTGGACCGCTGCCCCCGGCCTCTCGGGGCTCTACAACTCGACGGCCTCGGGCGGCGCCTCGTCGCACGGCGCTGCTGCAGTCGCGGGCGCGTCCTCGGTCGGCCCGTTCACTGCGACCGCGGGCGGCACGGGCCGCTGGGTTGCGCAGCTCGTCGCCGTACGGGTCGACGCGACCCTGCCGACGGCCTCGTTGACGAACCCCGCGGCCGTGCTCAAGGGCGCGGTCACGCTCACCGGCAACGGCACGGACGCGGGATCCGGAGTCGCGTCGGTCGCGTTCGAGATCTCGCCGTCGGGACTGAGCTCCTGGACGCCCGTGGCCGCGGTCACGGCGGCGCCGTACACGACGTCGTTCGACACGACGAGCGTCCCCGACGGCCTCTACGACTTCCGCACGATCGCGACGGACTGGGCCGGAAACGCGAGCACGCCGGCGGTGCGCACCGCCCGGCGTATCGACAACACAGTGCCGAGCCTTGTCCTTCACGAATCCGGGCGCAACGCTGACCGGATCGGTGCCGCTCACGGCGACTGCAACGGACGGCGGCTCGGGTGTCGCATCCGTTCGCTTCGAGTACGCGCCGGCGGGGACCGGAGTGTTCACCCTGATCCGAAACGACACCTCGTCGCCGTACACGGCGACGTTCGCGACGGCGGGACTTGCCGACGGCCTGTACGACCTGCGCGCCGTCGCGACCGACGCCGCCGGGAACGTCCAGACCGTTGTTCATGCGTCACGGGTGATCGACAACTCGGTCCCGACCGTCGCGCTGGTCGATCCGGGGGCGGCTCTGTCGGGAGCGCTCACGCTCTCCGCGACGGCCGGCGATGCCGCATCGGGCATCGCGACCGTCGCTTTCGCGATCAAGCCGTCCGCCGGAAGCGTGTGGACCTCGCTCGGCACCGACGGCACGAGCCCGTACCAGGCGGCGCTCGGCACGACGAGCTTCTCGGACGGCCTGTACGACCTCCGCGCCGTTGCGACTGACAACGTGGGCAAGACCGCCACGTCGATCCTCACGGGCAGGCGCATCGACAACACCGCACCGGCCGTCTCGCTGGCCAACCCGGGCAGCGTCCTGCACGGCACCGTCCCGCTCGCGGCGAGCGCCTCCGACGGGGGCTCGGGCATTGCGACCGTCACCTTCGAGGTCGCGCCGGCCGGCTCGGGCTCGTGGACACCCGTCGGCGTGGCGACGGCAGCCCCCTACTCGGTCAATCTCGACACCTCGGCGTTGGCGGACGGCGCCTACGACCTGCGCGCCGTCGCGCGGGACCGGGCCGGGAACCAGACCGCCTCGACGTTGGCCGGGCGGCTCGTCGACAACACCGCGCCGGTGACCTCCGACGACGCGCCTTCGGGCTGGTCGAATCAGGCTGTGACGGTGTCGCTGTCGGCGACGGATTCGGGCTCGGGTGTGGCGTGGACGCAGTTTTCGTTGGACGGGGGCGCTTTCCAGGCCGGGACGCAGGTCGTGGTGGCGGCGCCGGTGGACGGGTCGAACGACGGGATTCACGTGATCGCCTATCGGTCGGCGGATCTGGCGGGCAACGTGGAGGCCGACCGCACCGCCACGGTCCGGATCGACACGACCTCGCCGATCGTCTCGCTCGCCGATCCGGGCGGCCTCCTACGCGGAGGCGTCACGCTCGACGCGACGGCGTCCGACGCTGCCTCCGGCGTGACGAGCGTCGCGTTCGAAGTCAGCGCGGCCGGCGGCAACAGCTGGCAGGCAATCGGAGCCGACGGGACCGCACCGTACGGCACGTTGTTCGACACGAGCTCCGTAGACGACGGCGCCTACGACCTCCGAGCGGTCGCAACGGATCTGGCCGGCAACCAGGCAGTCTCGGCGCTCGTGGCCGGCGTGGTGGTCGACAACACCGCGCCGGTGACCTCCGACGACGCGCCTTCGGGTTGGTCGAATCAGGCTGTGACGGTGTCGCTGTCGGCGACGGATTCGGGCTCGGGTGTGGCGTGGACGCAGTTTTCGTTGGACGGGGGCGCTTTCCAGGCCGGGACGCAGGTCGTGGTGGCGGCGCCGGTGGACGGGTCGAACGACGGGATTCACGTGATCGCCTATCGGTCGGCGGATCTGGCGGGCAACGTGGAGGCCGACCGCACCGCCACGGTCCGGATCGACACGACCTCGCCGATCGTCTCGCTCGCCGATCCGGGTACGCCGGTCGCCGGGATCCTGAGCCTGACGGCTTCGGCGAGCGACGCTGGATCGGGCCTCGCACAGGTTGCGTTCGAGCGGTGGGCCCCGGGCGGCTGGCAGACGATCGCGACAGACAGCGTGGCCCCGTACGCCGCCGACTTCGATACGACCTCGGTCGCAGACGGCGCCTACGACTTCCGGGCGGTCGCCACGGACGCGGCGGGCAACCAGGCGGTCTCGCCGGTGGTTGCGGGCGTCGTCGTCGACAACTCGCCCCCGCAGACGACCGACGACGCGCCTGCGGGCTGGTCGAACCAGCCCGTGACCGTGAGCCTTGTCGCCGCCGACGCAGGCTCCGGCGTGGCGGCGACCGCATACTCGTTGGACGGTGGCCCGTTCCAGGCCGGAACGCAGGTCGTCGTGGGGGCGCCGGCGGACGGATCGAACGACGGGATCCACACGATCGTCTATCGCTCCACCGACCTGCTCGGGAACGTCGAGAGCGACCGAACGGCGACGGTGCGGATCGACGCGACCGCACCGGTCGTGTCGCTCGGCGAGCCGATCGGCCTCCTCGCGGCCGGCGTCGCCCTGAACGCCTCGGCGTCAGACGATTCGTCGGGCGTCGTGAGCGTCGAGTTCCAGCGGACCGAGGCCGGTGAGAGCGACTGGCAGACCATCGCGAACGATCTCGAGGCGCCCTGGGAGACGCAGCTCGACGGCGTCGCGCCGGGCAGCTACGACCTCCGGGCCGTCGCCAGCGACGCGGCCGGCAACAAGTCGGCCAGCTCGTTGGTCGCGCTGGACGTCGGCGCCGGGCCGACGACCGGCCCGTTGCGCCTTCGCCTGCTGCGGGCAAGGCTCGTCGCGCAGGGAGGGAACCCCTTCCTGTCGCTGCGCCTCCAGTTGTCAGAGGAAGCCGGGCTGCGCGCGACGCTCCGCGACGGCCGTGGCCACAACCTGCGCTCGTGGCAGCTTCAGGGCAAAGCGGGCACGCGCACGGTCCTCCTGCGGCTGCCGGTGCGCTACCCACGCGACCGCCGGTGCACGCTCATCGTGCGCGCTTCGGTGGGCGGCAAATCAGTCGAGCAGCGGCTGACGCTCCAGCTCCGGTAGCCATCGCCGTCGGCCGGCGGTCCTAGACTGACCGCGTGCCCGCGAAGACGCAGCAGGCCCTGTATGCGGGCATCGACCTCGAGCTCTCCTGGTCGGAGGAGTCCCTTCCCCAGGCGCTGAGGACGAAGCACGTCCACGCGCTTCACCCCTACCTCGGAAAGTTCGTCCCGCAGCTCGTCGAGGTGTTCCTCCGGCGGCTCTTCCGGCCGGGTGACTGTGTCTACGACCCGTTCTGCGGCTCGGGAACCACCCTCGTCGAGTCGAACGTCTACGGCTGCGAGGCCCTGGGCTGCGACATCTCGGCGTTCAACTGCCTGCTCGCGCGCGTGAAGACCGGCCGCCACCCGCTGCCGACACTCGAGCTCGCGCTGCGCTCGACGCTCGAGCAGGCGCGCCGCGACGGGCCCGCGGCGTGCGAAGGGGCGGGGGAGTGGCCCCGTCGCTGGTACGCGCCCGAAGCGCTCGGCGAGCTGCTCGCCTACCGAGCCGCCGCCGAGCGGCTCGACCCGCCGCTGCGAGACGTCGCCTGGCTCGTTCTGTCCCGGGCAGCGCGCTCGGCGAGGCTCACGACCCACTTCGATCTCGACTTCCCGGCCGCGCCCGTGTCGGCTCCGTACTGGTGCCACAAGCACAAGCGAACCTGCCGTCCCGTGCTCGAGGCGTTCAAGTTCCTGCGCCGCTACACCGACGACACGATTCGCAGGCTGCGGGAGTTCGGCGAGCTCCAGACCGGGCAGCCGACTCAGGTCCTTCACGACGACGCGCGATCCGTCGAGCTCCCGCGCCGGGCGACCGGGATCGTGACCTCACCGCCGTACCCCGGCCTGATCGACTACCACGAGCAGCACCGCTACGCCTACGAGCTGCTGCCGCTTCGTGACCGCCGCCGGAGGAGATCGGCCCGGCCGCCCTCGGCCGCAGCCGCGCCGCGCAATCGGCGTACGTGGAGGCAATGGTCGCCTCGTTCCGGCACGCCTCCCGCTTCCTGCCGCGCGGCGCACCCGTCGTGATCGTCGTCAACGACGCCCATGCGCTCTACCCGGAGATCCTCGAGCGATCGGGCCTCGAGCTCGAGGAGCGGCTCAAGCGGCACGTCAACCGGCGCACGGGACGGCGCGCCGGTGAGTTCTTCGAGGACGTGCTCGTCTGCCGCCGCGTCGCCCTCGCGCGCCCGTCCGGTCCGTGACGGCAGGCGTTGCCCAGTCGATAGGGTGAGCGCATGACCAACATCACGATGCACACGACCAGCGGCGACATCGGCGTCGAGCTCTTCGACGAGGACGCGCCGAAGACGGTCGGGAACTTCCTCGAGCTGGTTCGCAAGGGCTACTACGACGGCCTGACGTTTCACCGGGTCATTCCCGACTTCATGATCCAGGGGGGCTGCCCGCGCGGCGACGGCACGGGTGGGCCCGGCTACGAGTTCGAGGACGAGCCGAACGACCGCCGTTTGGTCCGCGGCGCGCTCGCGATGGCCAACCGCGGCCCGGACACGAACGGCAGCCAGTTCTTCGTCGTGACGGCCGACGAGTGCTCGTGGCTGGACGGCAAGCACACGGTGTTCGGGCAGGTCACCGCCGGCATGGACGTGGTCGACGAGATCTCGAACGTCGACCGCGACTCGCGCGACCGGCCCCTGACGGCCGTGACGACCGACCGGATCACGATCGACGACTTAGATGATTGATCGGAAATTGATCGGAAGCCGTGGCACCGCCGGATGGCGGCCGATACCGTCGCCCGAGACCACACTCGTGGCTCGCCCGTACCCCAGGTACGGGCGAGCGAATGATCGCGCTCTCGGGCTCGGTCTCTGCCGTCCCCGACGGCACCACAATTTCCGATCAACCATCTAGACTCGCCGTGGCCGCGACGCTGATGGACGGGAAGGCGCTCGCGCAGCAAGTGCGTGCGGAGGTGGCGCGTGAGGTCGAGGAGCTCGGCAGGCCCGTCGGGCTCGCCACCGTGCTCGTCGGGGACGATCCCGCATCGGCGGTCTACGTCCGCAACAAGCGGCAGGCCTGCGCCGAGGCCGGGATCGAGTCCTTCCATCACGAGCTCTCTGCCGAGACGAGCCAGGAGGAGCTCCTGTCGCTCGTCGCCGACCTGAACGCCGACGACCGCGTGACCGGGATCCTCGTGCAGCTTCCCCTGCCGGATCAGATCGACGAGGACACGGTCATCAGGGCGATCGACCCGGCGAAGGACGTCGACGGGTTCCATCCGGTGAACGCCGGTCTCCTCCTGCACGGGACCGCCGTGCTTCTGCCCGCGACGCCCGCCGGCATCATGGAGCTGCTCGACGCATACGAGGTCGAGCTCGAGGGCGCCGGCGCCGTCGTCGTCGGGCGCTCCAACATCGTCGGCAAGCCTGTTTCGCTGCTTCTGCTCCAGCGCCACGCGACCGTCACCATCTGCCACAGTCGCACGCGCGAGCTCGCCGAGGTGACGCGCGGCGCGGACGTGCTGGTGGCGGCGGTGGGCAAGGCCGAAGCGGTGACGAAGGAGATGATCAAGCCGGGGGCCACCGTGATCGACGTCGGCATCAACCGCGTCGACGGGCGCCTCGTGGGCGATGTCGCGGCCGATGCGGCGGAGGTCGCGGGCCTGCTCTCGCCCGTTCCCGGCGGCGTCGGTCCGATGACGATCGCCGCCCTCCTGCGGAACACCTCCAGAGCCGCGCGCCAGCAGGCCGCGGCCCTTGCCTAACCCGGCGTCGGGCGATATGTTCCTCGCGCCGCTGCCTGCGGCTTGGTGACGGCGGTGTGAGCCGCTCTGCGAGGAGGAGGAGAGGGGTTGGCACAGGGCATCGTGAAGTGGTTCTCGAACGAGAAGGGCTACGGCTTCATCGAGCGCGACGAGGGTGACGATGTCTTCGTGCACCACAGCGCGATCGTGATGGACGGCTACCGCACGCTCCGGGAAGGCCAGCGCGTCGAGTTCGAGGTCGTGCAGGGCGACAAGGGCCTCCAGGCGGCGAACGTTCAGGCAGCCTGAGCACGAAACCACGCGGACGACGACGGGCGCCGCGGGCGCCCGTCGTCGTCTCGGCCGCCGGTTCCGCGAGTCATTCCGCGGGCCGCCGGCAAGCCTGAGTCGCGCTGCGCGTCACTAGACTGGCGCCGATGGCCATCTCGCGCGAAGACGTCCTCCACGTCGCCAGTCTGGCGCGACTCGAGATTCCCGAGGAGGAGGTCGAACGCGTGCAGGAGCAGCTCGGCGCCATCCTCGAGGCCGTGGGCAAGGTCTCGGAGCTCGACCTCAGCGACGTCGAGCCGACCTCGCACCCGCTCGACCTGGTCAACGTCTGGGACGAGGACGTTCCGAGGCCGTCACTGTCGCCCGAGGAGGCGCTGGCCAACGCCCCCGACCCGGCCGGCGGCATGTTTCGCGTGCCGTCGGTTGGATGAGACCCGCGGTGGTTGGACTTCGACGGTGAGACCGCACGGTGATGCCGGCGACGGTGGGGCTCGGGACGGTGAGATCCGCGAGCGTGAGATCCGCGATGCTGGTGTGGCGCTCTCCGTTCACTCCGTCACACACACGCGCGCCCGCCCGCGATACGCTCAACGCGGGTGGAGGCGCGGGGTGGCCCCGCGAGGGGTGGCCTGCGTGATCGACACCCTGAGGCTCACGGCCGAGCAGGCGATGGGCCTGCTCGAGCGGCGGGAGGTCTCCGCCGAGGAGCTGACCGCCGCCTACCTCGCTGCGATCGACGAGCGAGACGCGGAGCTGCACGCGTACCTGCGCGTCGTCGGCGGCGCGGGCCGCAGCGTGCCGATCGCGCTCAAGGACTGCATCACGACTCGAGGCATCGAGACGACCGCCGGCTCGAAGATCCTCGAGGGGTACGTGCCTGTCTACGACTCGACGGTCGCCGCCCGGTGCGGGGCGGCCGGCTTGCCCCTGCTCGGCAAGACAAACATGGACGAGTTCGCGATGGGCTCGTCGACCGAGAACTCGGCCTACGGCCCAACGTCGAACCCCTGGGATACGAGTCGCGTGCCGGGCGGGTCCTCGGGAGGCTCTGCGGCGGCCGTCGCCGGGGGCCTCGCGCCCTGGGCGCTCGGCTCGGACACGGGCGGCTCGATCAAGCAGCCCGCCGCGCTGTGCGGCATCGTCGGCCTCCGGCCGACCTACGGCACCGTCTCGCGGTACGGCATCATCGCCTTCGCGTCCAGCCTCGATCAGGTCGGCCCGCTGACGAAGACCGTCAGGGACTGCGCGCTCCTCTACTCGATCATCGCCGGGCGCGACGGCTGCGACTCGACGACGGTGGAGCTGCCCGAGCCGGTCGAGCTTCCGACCGCCGAGAGCCTCGAGGGCATCCGCATCGGTGTGCCAACGGAGCTGAACGAGGCGGAGGGAATCGAGCCCGGCGTCGCGTCGGCGGTGGCGGAGGCGATCGCGCTGGCCGAGGGTCTCGGAGCGGAAATCGGCGAAGTCTCGCTGCCACGTTCCGTCGAGTACGGCCTGCCCTGCTACTACCTGGTGGCTCCGGCAGAGGCGAGCTCGAACCTGGCCCGCTATGACGGCGTCCGCTACGGGTACCGGGCCTCCGGCGCCGACGAGCTGACGGATCTCTACCAGCGCACGCGCTGGGAAGGTTTCGGGCCGGAGCCGCGCCGGCGGATCATGCTCGGCACGTACGCGCTCTCGGCCGGCTATTACGAGGCCTACTACGGGCAGGCCCAGAAGGTACGCACCATCATCAAGGAGGAGCACGCGGCCGCGTTCGAGCAGTTCGACGTTCTCCTGTCGCCGACGTCTCCGAGCGTGGCCTTCGAGCTCGGGGCGAAGACGGCCAACCCCCTCGCGATGTATCTCTGCGACGTCCTCACGATCCCTGCCAACATGGCCGGGCTGCCGGGCCTCTCGATTCCCTGCGGCCTCTCCGAAGGCCTGCCTGTCGGGCTCCAGCTGATCGGGCCCCAGTTCTCCGAGAACCTGCTCTTCCGGGTCGCCTACGCGCTCGAGCAGGCGATCGGCTTCGACTGCGTCCCGACACGGCTCAAGGCGGCGGCATGACGTGGGAGACGGTCGTCGGGCTGGAGGTTCACGTCCAGCTGAAGACGAAGACGAAGATGTTCTGCCGCTGTGAGAACGCGTACGGGGGCTCCGAGAACGCGCGGACGTGCCCCATCTGCCTGGCGCACCCCGGGGTTCTGCCCGTACCGAACGGGACCGCCATCGAGTGGACCGTCAAGCTCGGCCTGGCTCTCGACTGCGAGATCGCGCAGCGCGCGATCTTCCACCGCAAGCACTACTTCTACCCGGACTCGCCGAAGGCGTATCAGATCTCGCAATACGACCAGCCGCTCTGCCTGGAAGGGCGCCTCGCGGTGCCGGACGCGGCCGGGGAGCGCAGACGTCGGGATCGTGCGGGCTCACCTCGAGGAGGACGCCGCCAAGACCGTTCACGTCGGCGGCGCGGAGGGCAGGATTCACGGCGCCGAGACCTCGCTGGTCGACTTCAACCGCGGCGGCACGCCGCTCGTCGAGATCGTGACGAAGCCGGACATCCGCTCGGGTGACGATGCCCGCCGTTTCCTGCAGCTGCTGCGACAGACCGTCGTGGAGCTCGGAATCTCCGATGCCGAGCTGGAGAAGGGCTCGCTGCGCTGCGATGCGAACGTCTCCGTCCGCGAGGCCGGCGAGCCGGGCTTCCGGACGAAGACCGAGCTCAAGAACATGAACTCGTTCAAGTTCGTCGCCGACGGGATCGAGGCCGAGGCGGCGCGCCAGGTCGCGCTGTACGAGGCGGGGGAGGAGGTCGTCCAGGAGACGCTCCACTTCGACCCCTCGACCGGGCGCGTCTCGTCGCTGCGCTCGAAGGAAGAGGCGCACGACTACCGCTACTTCCCGGAGCCCGATCTCGTCGCGGTCGAACCCCCTGCCGAGCTGGTCGAGAATCTGCGGGCCTCGCTTCCGGAGCTGCCGGCCGCCCGGATCCGCCGTCTCGAGCCCGAGGTGGGGTTCGATCTCGCCGAGGGGCTCGTGACGAGCGGTCGCGACCGGCTCTACGAGCTCGTCGCGGGCGACCGTCGCGCCGTCGCGAACGTGATCATGAACCAGCTCGCAGGCGCCGGCGTCGATCCGGACGCGGTGAGCCCCGACGAGCTCGCGAAGCTCGTCGATGCCCGCGACCGCATTCCGCGGGCGCAATTCGACGAGGCGATCTCGCGGGCCGGGGAGCCGGGCTTCTCGGCGGAGCCCTACCTCGCCGAGACCTCGATCAGCGACGCCGGGGAGCTCGACCCGGTCATCGAGGAGATTCTCGCCGCGAACCCGGGACAGGTCGACGCGTACCGGGGCGGCAAGGACGGGCTGCTCGGCTACTTCGTCGGCCAGGTGATGCAGGCGACGCAGGGCAAGGCGAACCCGAAGGTCGTCAGCGAGCGGCTTCGGGAAAAGCTCCGCGCCTGACGCGGCGCGGCCGGTCGGCTACGCCTCGGGCTCGCCGACGGTCGGCTTCGGCGAGGTGATCCCGACGTCCGGTTCCCGCGCCGTCGAGGAACGGCCGGAGCCCGGCAGGAGCTCTGCGAGCACCGGGCGCGCGCCGACCGCGGCGAGGAAGCCGACGTAGAGCAGGACAGCGGCTACGGCCACGAAGATGGCCGACTCGGCTTCCCCGAGCCCGGCAACGGCGCTGCCTGCCGCCGCGACGGCGACACCGGCCAGGATGAGGACGTTGGCAAGCGGTCGCCGTCGCAGGGTTGCGAGCGCGACGACGACGACGGCCGCTGTTCCGAGCGTGTTGCCGAGCACGGCCACCAGGCGCGCCGGCACGAAATCGAGGTGGTCCTGGGCCTCGGGGATCGACGAGCCCACGACGGGCTCGACGATCGGGGCGGCGACCGCCACGCCGGCGGCCAGCCCGGCGTAGACGAGGCCGAGCGGCGTCGCCCACCGCCGGCCGGCGAGCAGGAGCGAGCCGACTCCGAGCAGCGGGGCCGTGAGCAGGCCGCCGAAGAGGTAGTAGACGCGGAACGCACGGTCGTCCCAGCCGGCGGCCGCGCCCCAGGCAAGCGCCGCCGAGGCCAGCGCGTAGGCGGCGAGCGCCGCTGCCCACGCAAGCGAGCTCCGGCGCGGCGCGCCCCGGCGCGCGATTCCGATACCTCGTCGCCAGATCTCCCGCCAGACGCAGTGAGATGAGGGCTGCAAGGAAGGCGAGCAGCGTCTCCATGTGCCAGAGCCTAGACCCGCCGTGCCTGGTTCCGGCAGATGTGAGTTGTAGGCTTGACGTCCGAGGTGGCGACGCGCCCAAGACGCGACTACTACGCCGTGCTCGGCATCGCCCGCACGGCTGACCGTGCGACCGTCCGCAGGGCCTTTCGCTCGCTCGCGAGCGAGCTCCATCCCGACGTCTCGGCCGACCCGGATGCGATCGAGCGGTTCCGGGAGCTCGCCGAGGCCTACGAGGTGCTGTCGCGCCCCGAGTCACGCGCCCGCTACGACCGTTTGGGCTTCGACGCGCGCGGTCTCGGCGAGCTGGCCGCGCAGGATGTCGACGTCTCGCGGTTGTTCGACGATCTGCTCGAAACCGCGGGCGGCGGCGCCCGGCGGGGCGGGAAGCGCGGCGGTGACGTCACGGCCGAGCTCGAGCTGACGGCCGCCGAGGCGCGGAGGGGCACTCGGCGCGGCGTTCACTACACGGCGCTGACGGATTGCCTCTCCTGCGCCGGTACCGGCAGCGCCAACGGCGGCGCGACGATCGTCTGCGCCGAATGCGACGGCAGAGGCCGCACCCGCGACGCGAGCGCGGCGGGGCGGCCCGTCCACCTGCGCGTCTGCACCGCCTGCCGGGGGTCGGGGCGACGATCGGCATCCCCCTGCCCGGAGTGCCACGAGGCGGGCCGGCTCGAGCTCGAGCGGGTCGTCCTGGTCGACGCGCCGCGGGGAACGCGGGACGGCGACGAGCTGCGCGTCCCCGGAGCGGGAGATATCGGGAGCTCGGGTGGTGCGCCCGGGGATCTCGTCGTCACCGTCCGTCTGGGGTCGGCCGGGGACACACCGCTGCTCCGCAAGCTCGCCGCCGCGGGCGCCCTCTGCGGCCTGGGGCTGTTCGCGTTCGTCGTCGTGCTGGTCGTCCTGCCCGACTGACCGCCGGCGGCTGCGGCGGCCCTGCCTCGGCGCTGGGCCTGGGGCGCTTCGTTAGGCTCAGTGAGATGACGGGGCGCGGCTACCTCATGACACCCGGCCCGACTCCGATCCCGCCGGCGGTGGCGGCTGCGATGGCCGAGCCGATCGTGTACCACCGCGGGCCCGAGTTCCGCGACGTGCTCGCACGCGTGCTCCCGCGACTCTCCGAGGTCTTCCGCACCCGGAGCCCGGTGGTCTTGCTGACCGCTTCCGGCACCGGGGCCATGGAGTCCGCCGTCGCGAATCTGTGCTCTCCCGGCGACCGGGTGCTCGTCGTCTCCGCCGGCCATTTCGGTGAGCGTTGGGTGCAGATCGCGCGTCGCTACGGCTGCGACGTCGTCGAGCTCGGCTACGAGTGGGGCGAGATCCCCGACGCGGCCGACGTCGAGGCGCAGCTCGCCGAGAGCGGCGCCGGGCTCGTCTTCTGCACGTATTGCGAGACGTCGACGGGCGTCGTGGCCGACGTGCAGGGGATCGCGAGGCGGGCCAAGGCCGGCGGCGCCCTGATGCGTCGTCGACGCGATCTCGGCGCTCGGCGCCCTGCCGCTCGAGACAGACGAGTGGGGGATCGACGTCGTCGTCTCGGGCTCCCAGAAGGCGCTGATGACGCCGCCGGGGCTCGCCTTCGCGGCCGCCTCCGACGCCGCGCTCGAGAAGGCCCGAGCGTCGACGTCCCCGCGCTACTACCTCGACTGGGAGCGGGCGCTGACCGCGCAGGACGAGGTGCGTAACCCGTTCACCCCGGCCGTCTCGCTCGTTCGCGGGCTCGACGTGGCGATCGACCTCCTGCTCGCCGAGGGTCTCGAGGCGGCGTGGGGGAGGGCGCGCCGGCTGGGCCGAGCCTGCCGTGCAGGAGTGAAGGCGATGGGGCTCGAGCTCTTCTCGCCGGACGACGATCGATCGGTCGTCGTGACGGCGATCGGCGTCCCCGACGGTGTCGACGGGGCAGCGGTCGTCCGGACGCTGCGCGAGCGTTCCGGGATCACGATCGCGGGCGGCCAGGGGCCGCTGCGGGGGAAGATCGTTCGGATCGGCCACATCGGCCACGTGGGCCTCGACGATGTCGCCGCGGCTCTGGAGGGGCTCGAGCTCGCGTTGACGGAGCTCGGGGTCGCCGTCGAGCCCGGCGTCGCCGCAGCATCCGCGCGCGATGCGTACGAGCAAGGCGTGACCGTGTGACGGACGACCGTCCGCGCGTGCTCGTACGTGAGCGGATCGCCGAGGCCGGCGTCGAGCTGTCTGCGGCAGCGTTTCGACGTCGACGTCGATCTCGACTCCGACCTCACGGAGCGGATCGACGCCTACGACGCGCTCATCGTGCGCAGCGCAACCCGCGTCACCGCCGACCTGCTCGAGCGGAGCCGACCGGCTCAGGGTGATCGGCCGCGCCGGGGTCGGAGTCGACAACGTCGACATCGAGGCCGCGACGAAGCGCGGCATCCTGGTCGTCAACGCGCCGGAGTCCACCGATCGTCTCGGCGGCCGAGCACACGATCGGGCTGCTGCTCGCGCTCGTCCGCTCGATCCCCCAGGCGCACGCCGCGCTGCACGAGGGCCGCTGGGAGCGCGCGCGTTTCGCGCGGGCTCGAGGTCGCCGAGAAGACGCTCGGCATCGTCGGCTTCGGGCGCATCGGCCAGCAGGTCGCGCGACGCGCGCGGGGGCTCTCGATGCGGGTCATCGCCTTCGACCCGTACGTCGCTCCCGAGCGGATGCGGGAGCAGGGTGTCGAGCACGCGGCCCGCCTCGAGGATGTGCTCGCCGCCTCCGACTTCGTCTCCCTGCACCCGGCCCTGACGGCAGAGTCGAAGGGACTGATCGGGCGCAGGGAGCTCGAGCTGGCGCGCGACGGGATCAGGATCGTGAACGTCGCCCGCGGCGAGCTGATCGACGAGGAGGCGCTCGTGGAGGCCTTGCGATCGGGCAAGGTCGCCGGCGCCGCGATCGACACGTTCGTCGAGGAGCCGTATTCCGGCCCGTTGCTCGAGCTCGACGAACGTCGTGCTGACGCCGCATCTCGGCGCGTCGACCCAGGAAGCCCAGGATCGGGCGGGCGTGATCGTCGCCGAGCAGGTGGCCGCCGCGCTCGAGGGCCGGCCGGCCTCCAGCGCCGTCAACGCACCGGCAATTCCGGCCGAGGAGCTCGAGTTCCTGGGCCCCTTTCTGCCGCTCGCCGCGAAGCTCGGCGAGCTCGCCTTCGAGCTCGCAGGCGGCAGCGTGACTCACCTCGAGTTCGCGCACTTCGGTGAGCTCGCCGACCACGACACGCGGCTGCTGACGCTCGCGGCTCTGAAGGGTGCCCTGCACGGGCGCTTCGACGAGCCCGTGAACGAGGTCAACGCCCCGCTGGTCGCCCGCGAGCGCGGGCATCGAGGTCCGCGAGGAGAGCCGCCGTGCCTCGCCGGACTTCACGAACCTCGTTCAGGTGAGCGCAGTCGTCGGGCGAGCGGGAGGTCACCGTCGCCGGCACGACGATCGGCTCCGATCACCGTCCGCGGCTCGTCTCATGCGCTCGGCTACGAGATCGAGATCGAGCTCGAGCCGCTGCATGATCTTCATCGTGAACTACGACCAGCCCGGAATGATCGGTCGCGTCGGGACGCTGCTGGGCGAGGCAGGGGTCAACATCGCCACGATGGCGGTCTCCCGCAATCGAGCCGGGGGCAATGCCCTGATGGCGCTCACCGTCGACACGCCGCTTCCCGCCGAGCTCGTCGAGCGCCTGCTCGCAGAGCCGGGCTTCGTCGGACGTGCGGCTGATCTCGCTCTCGGCCTAGGTGGACGACTCGAGCGACGACGCGATGCCGGAAGCCGTTGCCGCGCGTCGCCCGCTTCCTGAGCCGAGGCGCGCGCGGAGGCACGGCTGCAGGAGTTCCGGGCCGGAACGCCGACCGCGGACGCAGCGGCCGAGGCGATGGGCTGCGAGCTCGACCAGATCGTCAAGTCGCTCGTCTTCCTGTGCGACGAGCGCCCGATCCTCGTCATGGTGCCGGGCTCGCGGCGCGCCGACCCGCGGAAGATCGCCGCGGCCGCGGAGGCGTCGTCCGCGAAGATCGCCCCGCCGGCCGTCGTCAAGGAGACCACCGGCTACCACGTCGGCGGCGTCGCGCCGTTCGCGCTGCGGCGAATCGAGAACGTCTTCATCGACCACGGGCTGCTTGCCTGGAAGCTCGTCTGGACGGGCGCCGGCTCGGATCGCCACATGGCCGGGATCACGCCCGGCGAGCTCGTCCGGCTGACGCGGGCGCGCTCGATCGACGCCTGCTTGGACCAGGCCGACTCGTAGGCTCGCCGCTCAGGCCGCGGTCGCGAAGCGGCCGAGGCCGGCCGTTGAAGCCGCCCGGAGCGACCGGGCCTGCGGTCCGTCTAGACCGGGCGGCCCTGCGGGCCGCCCGGTTAGACTCCGCCCATGGAGGCCACGGAGAAGATCTGGTTCAACGGCGAGCTCGTCGACTGGGAGGACGCCACCGTTCACGTCGGCGTTCACGGCCTGCACTACGGCTCGGGCGTCTTCGAAGGCATTCGCTGCTACGAGACCCCGAAGGGGCCGGCCGTCTTCCGGCTGACCGACCACATGCGCCGCCTCGACTCCTCGGCCGCGCTGATCTACATGAAGCTCCCGTACTCGGTGGACGAGCTCGTCGCCGCGACGCACGAGCTGGTCTCGGTCAACGGCCTTCCCGCCTGCTACGTGCGCCCGATCGCGTTCTACGGCTACGGGACGCTCGGCGTGCCGCCCGGGACAACCCGGTCTACGTGGCCATCATGAGCTGGCCGTGGGGCACCTACCTCGGCGCCGAGGCGCTCGCGAAGGGCATCCGGGCGAAGATCTCGACCTGGCGGCGCGTCAGCGCCAACACGATCCCGCACGCGGCCAAGGCGACCGGGGTGTACCTGAACTCGATGCTCGCCGTGATGGAGGCCAATCGCGCCGGCTACGAGGAGGCGATCCTGCTCACCGAGGACGGATTCGTCGCCGACGGCTCCGGCGAGAACATCTTCGTCGTCAAGAACGGCGTCATCTACACGCCCGACCTGGCCGCCTCGATCCTGCCCGGCGTCACGCGGCTCGCGGTCATGGAGATCGCCCGCGATCACGGCTACGAGGTGCGCGAGAAGCCGCTCATCCGCACCGACCTCTACGTCGCGGACGAGCTCTTCATGACCGGCACGGCCGCCGAGGTGACGCCGATCCGGTCGGTTGACGACCAGGAGATCGGGGACCCGGGCCCGGTCACGAAGGCGATCCAGGAGACCTACCTCGCCGCGGTCACGGGCGGCGTCGACCGGTACTCGCACTGGCTCGAGCACGTTCCGAAGTCGTCACCGGTCGCGGGAAGCTAGCCCGGGCGGCCGGGACGCACCCGGCCGTGTCGCCGAGCGACCCGATCCCGCTGTCCCGACCCTTCGTCGGTCCGCGCGAGGAAGAGCTCGTGCTCGAGGTGCTTCGCTCCGGACGGCTCGCGCTCGGCCCGATGATCGACCGGTTCGAGCAGGCGCTTGCCGAGCGGATCGGGGCACCGTACGTTGCCGCCGTCTCGAGCGGCACCGCCGGGCTTCATCTCTGCGTTCGCCTGGCCGGGCTCGGCCCGGGCGACGAGGCGATCACCTCGCCGTTCTCCTTCGTCGCGAGCGCCAACTGCATCCTGTTCGAGGGCGCGACGCCGGTGTTCGCGGACATCGATCCGGGAACGCTCAACCTCGACCCGGACGCGGTCGCCGCCGCGATCACGCCGAGAACGAAGGCGATCGTCGCCGTCGACATCTTCGGCTACCCGTGCGAGCTCGACGAGCTGCGACGACTCGCCGACGAGCACGGTCTCGCGTTCATCGAGGACGCCTGCGAGGCGCTCGGCGCCCGGTACCGCGGCCGGCCGCTCGGCTCCTACTCTCACCCTGCCGTCTTCGCCTTCTATCCCAACAAGCAGGTGACGACGGGCGAAGGAGGCGCCGTCGCCGTCCAGACCGAGGACGAGTGGCGGCTGCTCAAGAGCCTGGCGAACCAGGGCCGCGCCGACTCGGGGGGCTGGCTCGACCACGCGCGCTTCGGCTACAACTACCGCCTCGACGACCTGTCGGCGGCCGTCGGCCTCGCGCAGGTCGAACGCCTCGACGAGATCCTCGCGCTGCGCTCGGCGGCGGCCGCGCGCTACGCCGGGTTGCTCGCCGGGGTCGCGGAGGTCGAGACGCTCCTCGCCGACGACGCCGATCACCGCGCTCGTGGTTCGTGTTCCCCGTGCGCCTGGCGGCGGGCATCGACCGCGAGCGCGTCATCGCGCGCCTCGCCGAGCGCGGCATCGCCACGAGCCGCTACCTGCCGTCGATTCACCTGCAGGCGTACATGCGCGAGCGCTTCGGCTTCCGCGAAGGCATGTTGCCGGTCGCCGAGGAGGCGAGCCGCGTCGCTGCTCTCGCTGCCGTTCTTCACGGACATCGCGCCGGAGCAGCAGGAGCGCGTGGTCGAGGAGGCTCGAGGCCGCCCTGCGATAATCCTCACATGGCTGCTGCGCCGAAGATGGTGTTCCTCGGGTTCGGCAAGTACGTCCGCTCCGACCGGATCTACGCGCTCGAGCCGATCACTGACGACGGACGCGGCTCGGGGCGCCGGACCCTCGTCTGGGTGGAGGGCGTTCCCGAGCCGATCGTCGCCTCGCGGACGGAGCGAACGATTCTCGTCGACATGGGCCAGCGCGACGCGATGTCCTCCGGCCTGGTCGACCAGGCCGTCGCGCTCGCCGAGCGCGTCGCCAGCGACGCCGAGCGGGTCGGTCCGCTTCTGCGCCGGTCGATCAAGGCCGAGGCAGGAGTCGACCTCGACGAGCTCGCGCGACGGGCGCGCCGTCTGCTCTCGTCGACGACCACTCCGGCCGACGCAGAGCAGCTCTTCGAAGAGGCGTGACCACCCTCGACCGGGAGTTCTTCGCCCGCAGCGTCCACGAGGTCGCGCCGGAGCTGATCGGCTGCACGCTCCTCGTCGACGGGGTCGGAGGTCACATCGTCGAGGTCGAGGCCTACGACCCGACCGATCCGGCGAGCCACAGCTTTCGCGGGCCCACGCCTCGCAACCGCTCCATGTTCGGCCCGCCCGGGAGGAGCTACGTCTACCGCTCCTACGGCATCCACTGGTGCCTCAATCTCGTCTGTGCCGACGCGTCCGCCGCGCTCGTGCGGGCGCTGGAGCCGACGCAGGGGCTCGAGCTGATGGCGGCCAGACGCGGCACGGACGATCCCCGGCTGCTCTGCTCCGGCCCCGGGCGTCTCTGCCAGGCGCTCGGCATCACGTCGGAGCACGACGGGCTCGCGCTGGACGAGCCGCCCTTCCTCCTTCGGGACGGCGCAGGGCCCGTCGTCGTCGCGCGCGCGCCGCGGATCGGCATCACGCGTGCCACGGATCTGCCGTGGCGCTACGGGCTGGCCGGCTCGGCCTTCGTCAGCCGACCGCTTGCGGCCCGACGTACAGCGTGACGACGGCCCCCGCCTCCGCGGCGAGGCCGGCCTCCGGGAGCTGCTTCAGCACGATGCCCGGCTGGCCCTCGCCGAGCTCGGCCACCTGCGCCTGGAGGCCGCGCCTTTCGAGACGCTGGAGCGCGTTGCCGAGCGGGAGCTCCAGCAGGCGCGGGACCACGCGCACGTCATCCGTTGCCTTCGCGACGAACAGCCGGACGGTCTCGAACGAGCCCAGCGTGCCGCCGATCGGCTCCTGCTTCAGCACGATGCCCGGGCGGTCGATGCCCGGCTGCGCCGGCTGGAAGATGACGTCCGACTCGAGCGGCTGGGCCGCGAGCCGGGTCTGGGCGTCGAGCAGCTTCGCTCCGACGACATTCGGCACCGAGACCTCGTTGGGCTTGCAGTCGGCGACGGCGTCCGGCGCGGAGCCGGAGAAGAAGACGAGCGAGTGGGTGTCGCGACAGAGGCCGTTGTCCCGGAGCCACCCGCCGTCCCGGTAGGTCACGAGATACGACGCGGCGGACGGGTACGTCGGGGCGTCGAACGACTGCGGCTCCTGGTGGAGGAGCTTCACCGCGGACTTCGCGAAGGTCTTGAAGATGAGAGCGGGATAGGTTCCGCCTGCGACCGGCCCGCCGTCGAACTCGTGCAGCATCGGCTGCAGCCGGTCGGGGTAGCCAACCCACACCGCGACGGCCAGGCTCGGCGTGTAGCCGACGAACCAGGCGTCGCCGTAGTTCTCGGTCGTCCCCGTCTTCCCCGCGACCGGCCGGTCGTCGAGCGCGGCGCGTTGACCCGTGCCCAGGGTCACGACCTCCTGCAGGATCGAGTTGAGGATCGCCGCGTTGTTCTCCGTCGAGCACCCGGCGCCTCACCGGCTCGTTGCGGTCGAGCCGTTTCCCGTCCTGCACCGCGAGCACGGCCCGCGGGACGTTCCCGAGCAGCGAGCCGTCGACACGGTTCCCGCCGTTGCCGAACGCGGAGAACGCCCGGGCCATCTCGAGCGGGTTGACTGCCTCGGCGCCCAGGCCGATCGCGAGAAAGCCCTCGAGCGGTGAGCCGATGCCGAGGCGGTGGGCCGTGCGGACGACGTTCTGCGGCCCGATGTCGGCGGTCAGCTGGGCGAAGACGGTGTTGTCGGAGACGATCGTCGCCTTCTCGAGGTTGATCGTCCCGAGGTACTCGTTCTCGTAGTTGTTGACCGCCCAGAGCTTGTCGCCGAGCGAGAGCACCTGAGGCTTCGACACGAACGTGGTCTGGGGAGAGATGCCCTGCGAGAGCGCCGTCGCCAGCACGAACGGCTTGAAGGACGAGCCGGGCTGGCGCTCTCCGTGCACCGCCAGGTTGAACTCGGACTTCGAGAAGCTCGACCCGCCGATCATCGCCAGCACCTTCCCGTCGCGCGGGTCGATGGCGACCAGCGCGGCCTGCGGCCCGTTCGGGTCGGGCAGCCACTTCTCGACCGCCTCCCGCGCGAGCCGCTGGAGGTCGATGTCGATGGTCGTATAAACCTTGAGGCCGCCGCCGAAGACCTTGCCGGACCCGTAGTACGGGATCAGCTGGGACTTCACATACTCGGCGAAGTACTGCTCGGGCCCCCGGGTTCCGGGCAGCTTGACCTGATCGGGGCTCGGCAGCGGTGCCTGCTGCGCGGCGTCGAGTTGCGCCTTCGTGATCAGGTCCTGCCCGAACATGAGCGCGAGCACCGTGTCGCGCCTGGCCTGCGCGCGCATCGGGTTGGCGATCGGGTCGTATGCCGTCGGGTTGGCGGGAATGCCGGCCAGCAGTGCGGCTTCGGGGAGCGTCAGCTCGCTCGCGGTCTTCTGGAAGTACACGCGCGCGGCCATGCCGACGCCGTACGCGCCGTTGCCGAAGTAGATCGTGTTCAGGTAGGCGGTGAGGATCCGCTCCTTCGACCACCGCCGCTCCAGCTGCCAGGCGAGCGCCGCCTCCTTCAGCTTCCGGCTCGACCGTCCGCTCGGGCTTGATGTACGTGTTCTTGACGAGCTGCTGGGTGATCGTCGAGCCGCCCTGGATGACCTCCTGGTGGCGGATGTCCGCCCAAACCGCGCGGAAGATGCCGCGCAGGTCGACCCCCCGGTGCTCCCAGAAGCGGCGGTCCTCGACTGCGACGATCGCCTGCTTCATGATCGGCGAGATCTCGTCGCCGGTGACGATGACGCGCGCCTCGTCACCCCGCAGCACGGCGAGCACCCTGCCGTCGGCCGCGTAGATGTACCCCTGCTTCTCCACCCGGTTGTCCGGGTTCGACGGGTCGATCGACGGGATGTCGCGGGCGATTGCCGTCACGAACCCGAAGGAGAGTGCGGCAAGGCCGCAGAGACCGAGGACGAGGAGGAGCAGGGAGAGCCTGAGCCTGCGAATGCGCCGCCGTGGCCTCCGCGGCGCTTCGGAAGAGCGTCGTCGGAACAGCACGAAGGCGAGATTGTAGCTGCGCGACCCGGCTGGGTCGCCCGGTTGGCCGGGGCTAGGCCGGCTCGCCGCCGGTCCGTTCGGCGACGACGAACGGGTCGGTCGTCGGCTGATCGACGCCGCCGTCCGGCTCGACCGTGACGGCGACGACGGCCCCGTCCGGCACCGGCTGTCCGACCTTCACGATCGAGGTGTTGCCGCCTCCCTGGAAGAGCCCGGCCGGCTGCGGCGCATCGCCGCCCTCGATCACCCACACCTCGTAGGTCTTGCCTTCGGGCGCGCGCTCGAGGTCTCTGAGTACGAGCGCCGCCTCGTCGGTGGGGCTGACCACGAGCGTGCCGTCGGCTCCCGTGACCGGGAGGTGCACCGATTCCGGATCGCTGATCAGCGAGACCACGTCGCTCTCCTGAGCCCTGGCGGCGCGCTCGTCGTCGAGCGAGCTCGACAGCGAGGACGCCCAGATGCCCAGCGCGATCGCAACCCCGGCCGCCACGGCCGCTGCGGCGCCCAGCGCGACGGGCAGCGCGCGCCGCCGCATCGGGACGACGTTGGAGCGTTCCGCGAGGGCGGCGTCCACGATCCGATCACGGAGCCCCGCGGGCGGGGCGGGCCCTTCGACCGCATACGCCATCGCCGCCGTCGTCTCCTGGAAGCCCGTGAGCTCCTCGCGGCACTGGGGACAGTGACGCAGGTGCTCCTCGTACTCGGCTTCCTCAGCCGGGTCGAGCGCATTCAGTGCGTACGCGGCTGTTAGTTCGTGGATCCCCTGGGGCTCCATCGTTGCTCCTCGGGCGCGGCCTCGGCGAGCAGTTCTCGCATTCGCGAGAGGCCGGCGAACATCCTCGATTTGATGGTACCGAGCGGCTGACCCAGTCTTTCCGCCAGCTCGGACTGGCTGAAGCCGCCGTAGTAGGCGAGCTCGAGCGCCTCGCGCTGCTGGTCGGGCAGCTTGCGCAAGGCCTCCTGAACGCGCTCGCGCTCGAGATGCAGCCAGGCCGCCTCGTCGGTCTCCGCACCGCCGGGCTCGAAGCTGTCGTCGAGCGGCTCGGCCCGGCGCCGTTGCTCGCGCCGGACGATGTCGACCGCTCTGCGGTGCACGAGCGTCAGGATCCAGGTGCTCGCCTTGGACCGCTCGGGCATGAAGCGGCCGGCCGTGCGCCAGATCGCGAGGAATGCCTCCTGGACGGCGTCCTCGGCGAGCGACGCGTCGCGAAGCACCCGGTACGCGAGGTTGTAGGCGACTCGCCCGTAGCGGTCGTAGAGCTCCGCCAAGGCGACGTGGTCGGATCGCGCGACGAGCGCGACCAGGGCTTCGTCCGAGAGGTGCGCGAGGTCCTTCGGCATGACTCGGCGCCGCTCGCGCCTTCCGGCGCGGGCGGACGGCAACCCTAGCACGCTGCCTCCACTGCGTCCCATGAACGGCATTCGCCGGCCGCTCCGCCGTCGGTTCGCGGCGATCCGCACGACGGTCGAACCGATCGGGCGGGCCGTGACGAACACACGCCGAATAGCGGAGAATCGATCGGAAGAAAGGAGAAGAGCTGTGCAAATGCCCATTGCGATCAGTCGCAGGACGCTCGCGCTCGCCGTGCTCGCCGCAGGTCTGGCGGCGGCGCTCGCGACGCTGCTTGCGACGCAGCTCGGCGGTCCCGCACCCGCGGCTGCCGCCGACCATCTCGACGCTCCGGGCCTGACGCCGCCGGGCGGCGACAAGCGGGCGGACATCACCGACATCTACGCGTTCCAGTCGCCGACGAACGCGAACAGGACGGCCCTGATCGTGAACGTCAACCCGGCAACCGCGGGGGGCCAGGCAGCGTACTTCGGGCGCAACGTCCCGGGCGTCGCCGGAAACAAGCGGATCGCCTACTGGTTCAACATCGACAACGACGGTGACGCCGTCGCCGACGTGCGTTACCGGCTCGTGTTCGGCAAGCCGAAGAACGGCGTGCAGAGCTTCGAGCTACGCCGCAACGGCGCCATCCTCATCCCGTTCGGCAGGGGCCGCACGACGGCGCTCGGCGCCAACCCGCGGGTCGTGAACGGCGGCGGCGCGAGTGTAACCGCAGGCGTCTTCGACGACCCGTTCTTCTTCGACCTGAACGGCTTCCTGAACATCACCGCACCGCTCGACGGCGACCCGGCGAACGACCGCTCTCGTTCATCGGTTGCGATCCGGCGGCCGGCCGACCGGACTTCTTCGCCGGTCTGAACGTGTCGTCGATCGTGCTCGAGGTGCCGGACGGCCAGCTCAGCGCCGGCGGTGGGAGCAACGTGGGCTTCTGGGCGCATACGACGCTCGGCGGCCAGCAGAACGACCGCATGGGCCGCCCTGCGATCGCGACGGTGTTCATCCCGAACAACCCGATCCCGCCCGACAACATGGGTGACTCGATGAAGAGCACGTTCAACCACGCGCAGCCGAAGGACGACCAGGCGAACTTCCGTGGCGAGGTTGTCAACACGCTGACGACGCTCTTCAGCCTGAACGACACTGGCGGACCTGTCGGCGGCACTGATGACCCGGCGGACGACGCCGGAGCGATCAACGGGCTCGCCGACGTCCTCCTGCCGGACGTCCTGACCATCGACCTGAACAACGCCGGCGGCTTCCTGAACGGCCGCAAGCTCGCCGACGACGTCATCGACGCGGAGCTCGGGTTGATCACAGAAGGTCTCGTCACGACCGACTGTGTCCCGGCGAACGACGCGGCGTTCCGCGCCGGGTTCCCCTACCTGGCGGCGCCCCACTGATGACACGACGCGGGCCACGGAGGCCGGGCCGACCCCGGCCTCCGTCCCGCTCGGGATGACAGAACAAGGCATACGGACACGGGAGAGACGATCGATGAACCGATTGCAGCTCATGGTTGCCTTCAGTGCAGCGCTCGTCGTGAGCGTGGGCCTCTTCTTCGGCGGGGTGTTCTCGAAGGACGGGCCCAGCCCGACGCCCAGGACTTCACACCCCGAAGACGGCGGTAGCGGGCGCCGCCGACTCGAATGGCGCGCTCGGCAAGCTCCTCGACGGCTTCTCGACGGGCGACACCGCCGCCTTCGCTCGAACGCTCGAGCAGACCATTGCGAAGAGCCCGCGGGACGCCGATCGCTCTCACGCTGCTCGGTCTCACCTATCAGCAACGCGCACGCGAGACGGGAGATCCGAGCTTCTACAGCCTTTCAGAGCGTGCGCTTCGACGAGCGCTCGAGCTCCGGCCCACCGAGCCCCTCGCGACGACGGGCCTTGCCTCGCTGGCAGTCGCGAGGCATCGCTTCAACGACGCGCTGGTTCTGGCGCGACGCGCGATCGGTCAGAACTCCGAGGACGCAAGCGCCTACGGAGCGCTCGGAGATGCTCTTCTGGCACTCGGTCGCAACGAGGAGGCATTTGACGCGTACGACCGTATGGCGGTGCTCTCGCCGGGCGTGGCCTCGTACTCCCGAGTCGCTCACGCCCGCCAGTTGCTCGGCCGCCCTGCGAAGGCGGTCGAGGCGCTCGCGTCGGCCGACGAGCTCGCGCTGACAGTGCCCGAGCACGTTGCCTGGATGCGAGTGCAGCTCGGCAACATCCATTTCGCGACGGGCGACTTCCAGAAGGCCAGGGCTTCCTACCGGGCGGCTCTCGAGGAGATTCCCGGCTACGTCCATGCAGAGGCCGGTCTGGCACAGGTCGAAGCGGCAACGGGCGAATACGATCCCGCGGTCTCGCGGCTGCGGACGGTCGTCGACCGTCTTCCCGCGCCGGGCTACGCGATTCTGCTGACGACCATCCTCTCGCCGCCGGCCGGACGGCGGAAGCCAGCTCGACCTTCGAGCTCGTCGACGCGATCGAGACCCTTTTCCAGGCCAACGGCGTCCGGACAACTCCAGACGGCGCTGCTTCGACCTCGATCACGATCGGGATCTGAGCGGAGCGCTCGACCGAGCCCGCGAAGCGTACGACGCTGCGCCCGGAATCAGCGCGGAGGACGTGCTGGCCTGGGCCCTCTACAAGAACGGGCGCTGCGAGGAGGCACGGGGTCACTCCGTGCGGGCGTTGCGTCTAGGCACGGTCGACGGTCTCATGCTGTTCCACCGAGGGATGATCGAGCGCTGCCTCGGCAACGAGGGCGCCTCTGAGAGCTATCTCGAGCGCGCGCTGCAGGCCAACCCGAGCTTCTCGTTCATCTACGCCCCGATCGCGAAGGAGTTGGTGGCATGAAGCGGCTCCTCGTGCTCGCCGTCGCAGCGCTCGCGCTGCTCGCGCCGGCCGCGGCGTCGGCGCACCCGCTCGGGAACTTCACGGTCAACCACTTCACGCGCATCGAGTCCTCCGGCGACCGGCTGTACGTGCGGTACGTGCTCGACATGGCCGAGATCCCGACGTTCCAGGCCCGCGACGAGGTCGCGGCGGAGGGTCCGCAGACCTACGGCCGCGAGCTCGCCGCGCAACTCGCCGACGGCCTCTCGCTGACCGTGGCCGGATCGCCCGTCGAGCTCAAGGAGCTCGGGCACGAGCTTGCGTTCGCCGAAGGGGTCGGCGGGCTCCAGACGACGCGCCTCGAGATCGTGCTCGACGCCGGTCGCGTGCCGGCCTCGGACGGGCCGATCGGGATTGCCTTCCACGACGGGAACTACCCCGACCGGCTCGGCTGGCGCGAGATCGTGGTCGCCGCGACCTCCGGTGCGGCCGTCGTTTCGTCGAACGCGCCCTCGAAGAGCGTCACCAACGAGCTGCGCGCCTATCCGCAGGACCTGCTCCAGAGCCCGCTCGACGTCCGTGAGGCAACCGCCCGGATCACACCGGGTCCGGTCGCCGGACCCCGCCGGCGCTCTCAGGCGACAGCGAGATCTCGTCGCCCGTCCGCGTCGCACAGAAGACAGAGAACGGCTTCACCTCGCTGATCAGCAAGGAGAGCCTCTCGATCGGCGTCATCCTGGTGTCGCTTCTCGTCGCGATGTTCTGGGGCGCCGCGCATGCGCTGACTCCGGGGCACGGCAAGGCGATCGTTGCCGCGTATCTCATCGGAACGCGCGGCACCCCCCGGCATGCGCTGTACCTCGGCCTGATCGTCACCGTGACCCACACGATCGGGGTCTTCGCGCTCGGAGGCGTGACGCTCGCGCTCTCGGAATTCATCGTTCCGGACGACCTTTACCCGTGGCTGAACCTCGTCTCGGCCGTGCTCGTCGTGGCCGTCGGCATCACGGTGCTGCGCATGCGCGTGCTCGGCTGGGTGCGCGGCCGGCGGTCACCGGGCCACGCGCACGACCACGACCACGCGCACGACCACGCCCACGACCACGGCACGACCACGACCACGACCACGGCACGACCACGACCACGACCACCCGCACGACCACGACCACGGGCACGACCATGACCATGGGTACTGGCACGGGCACGGGCACGATCATCAGCACGTTCCCGAGCCGGGCACGGGCTGGCGAGGTCTCCTCACCGTCGGGATCTCGGGTGGCCTCCTGCCCTGCCCGAGCGCTCTGGTGGTGCTCCTCGCGGCGATCTCGCTGCAGCGCGTCGGCTACGGCCTCGTCCTGATCGTCGCGTTCTCCATCGGGCTCGCCGCGACGATCAGCGGGATCGGGCTGCTCGCGATCGGCGCCCGTCGTGTCTTCAACCGCATGAGCTTCCAGGGGCCGGTCATCCGACTCCTGCCGGCGGTCAGCGCCCTGGTCATCCTCGCGTTCGGAATCGCGATGACGGTGCGCGCGGTGCCGCAGATTTCGTGATGGGAACCGAACCTATGAGCCCGGCGAACCTGCAGGGACGCCGGACAGGAAAAAGGAGGAGGATACGCCGCCATGTTCGGGCTGGATGACAAGATCGCAACGCTCTCCGAGGGTTCGTCCGTCTGGATTGTTCTCGTCGTGGCGATCCTGCTGGGAGCCGGCATGCGACCGACCCCGACCACACATCGCCGCCGTGACGTCTCTGGTCGCCGGCGGCAAGGAGCGGGCAGGACGAGCTGGGGCGAAGCTCGGCCTCGCCTGGGGCCTCGGCCATGCGACGACGCTGTTCGCCTTCGGGCTCCCGATCGTCGTCTTCAATCGGTACCTCCCCGAGCGCGCGCAGCAGGGGGCCGAAGTGGCGATCGCAATCGTCATCGTGCTGCTCGCTGCGCGGCTGATCCGGCGCTGGCGAGACGGCCGGTATCACGTCCACGAGCACGAGCACGACG
>CAWGBR010000001.1:0-138548 GCA_963820875.1 uncultured Thermoleophilia bacterium | reverse complement strand
GCACCGTGAACAGCGCGGCCTGCAGCTCCATGTAGGCCATGTAGATCTGGAGCTGCGCGTAGTAGACGGGCTTGGCCACCTGGACGCCGCGCCGGACGGTGTCGGACCATGACTTGGCATTTAGCGCCTTGTGCTCCCACAAGGCTGGCCAGGTGACGCCGATATCGGGCCCGGCGACGATGACGCCATCGATGTGGCCGCGAATGCGCGCCGTTGGCGGTGACGAAGCCGAACTGCTCGCCGTCACTGACGGTGGGTGCGCAGATCAAAGCCTGCGGCGCGCAGCCAACGGATGGACAGGGTTTCGAACTGGTGGCCGGCGTCGAAGATCCGCAGCGTGCGTCCGCCGAAGCCCTTTCCCGCGTCGACAGCGGCGTGGGTGTATTCGTAAACCAGCTTGCGCGCGCAGGGCTCGCCCGATGCGGCTCCCGCCAAGATAGTCCCGCGGTTGCCTGACGGTGATTGCGCTCGATCAAGCGCCTCGTCGATCAGTGCGTTGACGCGGTCGCCGACCGGAGCGGCGCTGGGCCGCCGTAGACGGCCTGCGAACCGTGATTGAGGTCGATCATCATGGCCCCCTCAAAACGGGATCGGTCGCCGTTGGGCCGGACTGGCGCTGCATCGAACTCCTGGAAGCCGTCGACGCACGCCTCGATGATGCGATCGATGTCGTCGGCGCTGCGGTCGTGGAATGGCGCCATGCAGCCCGAGCTCGGTCAGCGTCTCGGCCAGAAACCGACGGGCGTCCCTGATCGCCCGTTGCTCCATGTCTGTCTTGTCGATCATGCCGTTGGTCCTGTTGGCGAGGGCCGACCCGGCGTCGAGGCAGCGCATCGAGCAGAAGCGGTAGTAGGGAAGCGGTCCCAGCGCAGCTGGTGGACGTAGCCGAAGCCGCGGGCCTCGCCGGCCGCACAGGGCGCAGGGTGCTATGCGAGCAAGAACCGGGTCAGGGCCTCGGCGTTGTCGGCCTTGGTCCTGATCCGCTCCATGCCCAGCACCACGAAGCGCGAGATGGCGTTGACCGCCATCGCCTCGAGGTCCGCCATGGTCAGCGCGGCGATGGGCTGGTAGAGCCTTCCACGTCCTTCGAGCCATTGCCCCATCGCCTTTGCTGCCTCCGTCGTGACGTGCGCCTGCCACTCGTCCGAGGTCATGGCGCTCAGCCGTTGAGCCACTGCTGGGCCGCCCGACGGGGATGCCGCAGGAGCGGTTCGGAAGCGCTTCGTCATGCCGGGCGTCGCCGGAGGATGGTTCCAAGCGGGCGCCGATGCCGTTGCGGACGCGTTCGGGTTCCACGCCGGCGTGCGCGGCGGCAGGCGGAGCGGTCTTCGGGCGGGACCGGCTGGCCGGTGCCGGCGGCACGACCTCGCCGTCCAGGACACGGCGCCATTCCGGTTCGGTCGGGACCACAACGCGGCCGAGCTTGTTGCTGTCGCCGTAGCGGGGATTGGTGCTGGGCTCGACCGAGATGCAGCCGACGAAGGTGACGCCCGACGAGATCCGCCAGGCCGCGCAGGACGCGCTTGGCCTTGGTTGCCTCGCTCATGTCCTTGCGGATCGAGCCCGAGCGCGCTGTCGATCATGGCCCGGAAGGTGCTCTTGGAGATCTTCCAGCCGATCGACACGCCGTTGTCGTCGACCTTGCCGCCGGACACCGTGAACATCTGCCAGAACTTGCGGCGGGCGTAGCGGCCCCTCGGCAACGGTGAACTCGGCAGTCGAGCGATCTTGACGTCGCTGCCCGGCGAGTTGGACGCCTTGAGCAGACCCGCGATCGATCTCGCTGTCGCCGTCGGCGCCGCCGCGGCCGGACGGTCATCGTGAGCTTGGCAAAGCTGCCGTCGGGGATCAGGTCGCCGCCGCCCTGCGGCTCGGCGTCGTTCAGGTCGAACGTCATCGTGGTCATCCTTTCGTGGTGGAGTTGATCTTTGCGAGCAGCGCGCCCAGGTCGGGCGGCTCAGTCATGTCGAGACGGCCGGAGCGATCCTTGGCTGGCAGGCCGAACGGATTGCCGGCGCGGCACACGAGGCGGCGGATGTCGGCGCGCTCGGGATCGTGGCGCCAACCGTCGCCCTCGGGAGCGAACAAGCTCATGGAGATGACCTGATCGACGATGCCCGGGAGTTCGCGGCCGGCCTTGCCGCCCTCCATCTGCGGCTGCCAGGTCGTGCGATTGAATTCGTCGGTTACCTTTTCCAGGATGCCGACGAAGATCACCGTTCTGCCTGGCGCGTGCTGGAGGTGCTTCAGCAGGCCGATCACCTCGCCGGGCGAGAAGACCATAGGCGCCGCGCGGGTCGGGCTTGCCGGTCTTCTCGGAGAAGGCTTCGGGCCGGGTCTTCGCCCACGCCATCGCCTGGCGGGTCAGATCGGTGATGCTGTCGACGAACACGATGCGCTTGCCGGCAATCATCCGCACCAGATCGGGATAGGTCTGGCTTGAGATGCTGGTAATGGCCTTCGGAGAAGAAGCCATTCGGATCGACCGCCGGATTGACACCGCCGACAAGGCATCCAATGTCGAGCGCATCGGCGAACGTGCGCACCGGGATGCTGTCGCCTGGCCAATCCTGCACCGACTTCATACCGGCTTCGAGATCGATGCAGATTGTTTCTGTTGGAGGGAGCGTCCTGAGGAGCGAGGTCTTGCCTACGCCGCACGGTCCGAAGATCGCCATGGTGGTCGTTGTTTGGTCAGCAGCAAGTCGCTCATGGGCGGTGACAATTCGCAGAGCCATTTGGGCCTTCATTCAGGAATGGATTGACCGAGGGCGAGCAACAGCGAGATACGTAAAGCAGGCGTCTCCCTCTCTTCGCTGAAGCAGGTGCACATGGCCCCGCTGCGCCGCCACCCAGGCACAATGCGCAACGTCGGCGAGCCGTTGACGCTCTGTGTGGTGCAAACCTCGGCCAAGATGGTTTGTGGCTAAGGCAATGAACCCGCAGTGGTAGACGGAAGAGCTCGCCGACCCGTGCCCGTCCGGAGCGAGCCTTGAATTCGCCGACGCTAACCCCGTTGTCCGGGACAACGTAACCCTGGAGAACTGAATCCATCGTAGAAGCTGTGTTTGGGGGCCGTGATCCGTCAGCGATGCCCGAACTCGGCGAAGACGAGCCACGGCGACGTACGAATAGTGGTCGGTCGGCTGTGCCGAATCTGAACGAGATCGATCAGTCCGTTAGCCGCAGCCCATTGGGTACGACCAGCAATGCGGCGGAGTTCGTTCGCTGACCCCGCTGGAACGGTTTGAGCGCGGGCATCTACGGTGAGAAACCCATGGTGATAAACTAGTCGTTCGCCCGGCATCGCGGATGCGATCCAACCACAGAGTCCTGGTCTTCGGTCATGGGTTCCTGCGCATTGTTGGAGGCGCGTCACGAGTCCCTCTACTCATGCTCCCGGAACCGTCTCACCTTCGTGCCACGCCGAGCGCAGTTAGAGAAACCGGATCGATCGCAGACGCCGATATCGAGTGGCCCTCGCACCCAGACTCTGTCGGGCCTGCCACCCCGTCACCTGACGCGAGAAGCGATCTGCACAGTTGTGCCTCTTGTCGATCGAGGTATTGAAGGCAGCTCTCCACATCCATTCGGCGTTCAGCCGTTCCGGAGTCGCGTCGCCAACTGACTGGCCAAGCAGGGCCGGCAGACCGTCGGCCTCCGCGATCGTGTCTTCGTATTGTTGCTGCTCGACCTTGCGTCGTTCGTGGGGGAGCCGGATGCTCCGCCGTATAGAAGCGACGCTCTCGCGCTGACTTCAGGACGCGCAATGGCTCCCGCTTGGTGGGCAAGAACGTGCCCGCAAACGCGCCAATGGTGCCCCGACCGGGATCAAAGGCCGGCAAGCGGTCGAGCAGATCGACGAGCAAGGTCCTGGCGAACATCGTCCACATCGGCTCGGGGAAGCCGCAGTTGGCGGACAAGGCGGCGAGCCGCAACGTCGGCTTCATGGAGAAGGGTCTCGGAGATGGTCTTGGGAATCGAATTGCGCATTGGCAGGCCCCTGGTCATCGCGTTGATGACCTCAGCCTGCCAGCAGGTCGGTCGAGGTTGGAGAGATAGCGTCGGGATAGCGTCGGAGAAGCGTCGGATGGCCATCGAGTTGGCGAAGTGATCCAACTCACGCCAAGCTCGATCTCCGAAGCCGAGAGTGCAAGCCGCCACCCGAGTTTTGACCCATGGGAATCAGTTTCTGGACTGCCTTCGGATTCGAAGCTTTCTTTGAGAGCTGGTCGCGAAGGTCTCCGATGACATCTCGGACGTTGCGGCGGGTTTGCGGACGCTTTTGTCACCCCAAAGATGAGCCGCGATATCCCTGATGTGAACAATAAGGAGTCGCTAGTCCGGGCCGCCCTCGCGAGTAGCAAAAGAAGACGAAATCGAGGGGCAGGCAGTTCTATGTCCCGGCCATCAAGCTGCACATAGCCCGAGGCCTCGCGGATGATCAAACGAAGCGCAATGTGCGGCCACCGCGGCTTGGCCGATTGGAGTACAGTATCGTCCCTCGTCTCGTCGCCGGTTGCTTCCAGATCCTGCTTGAGACAGACCCGTATTCTCGTGATCTTGTGGCCATTCTCGGCAGCAGATGATGGAAGGAAATTTCTGTTCTTGTTTGGGCTTTATGCACGAATGACCTGAGAGTTTCTGATCTCCCTGTTACCATTCTCGGCAGCAGACAATTCGAAAAATTCAGCGTCCAAGATCCGTCCCACCATTCCTTACTGACTGATAGAGGGTGGCTCATGTAGCGGTGCGAGCACGGCATACCCTCTTGCAACTAGCTCCCCGCTCCTCAACTGCGCCAGCACTGTCGGCCCATGGCGCCTGAGCGCGTCCTGAAATTGACCAGGGCCGATGTTGCGCCTCAAGCTTCAAGCCTTCACTCTCCAGCCTTCGATATTCTGCGGCCTCAGCTGGATCCAGCAAGGTGAAGACGTACTCCAACAATGTCATCCACTTGGGCATCGCCGAACCACGGTTGGCTATAGCGCCGTGAGACAATTCTGGCGCCAAGTCGGTAGAGAGGGGGTAACGAATTGGTGACCGTTGCCTGGACCGAACCCCCTTTCCCCCGACGCGATGACAGCCCAGGAGCGCATCGCCGAACTCGGCCAGATCCTGCCCTCGGCCTCATGCGTCTCCACGCCCGGAAGTCCAGTCCACTATCTGCCGACCGCGGAGACAGTTCCGTCGACTTCCTGCCCGACCAGAGCGGTCATGCCGACGCCCCGAAACGGAGAACGGCATGAAGGAACAGGACACCGTATTGGCCCGCGTCGCCGCCCTGAAGGCGATGCCGACGCCGAAACTGAAGGAGCAATGGCGAGCGCTCTTCGACACGCCGCCCCCGCCCTACAACAGGCGCTTCCTCGAGAGCCGGCTGGCGTACCGCATCCAGGAGCTGGCCTACGGCGGGCTGAAGCCCGAGACGGTCCGCCGGCTCGAGCAGCTCGGCGAGCAACTCGACGGCGGCAACATCGCCGTGAGGAAGGTGCGCGGCAGCGACCACCCGATCGCCGGCACGCGCCTGCTGCGCGCCTACCAGGGCGTCGAGCACACCGTGACGGTGATGCAGACGGCTACGAGTGGCAGGGTCGGCCGTACAAGTCGCTCTCGGCGATCGCCCGGGCGATCACCGGCACCCGCTGGAACGGACTGGTCTTCTTCGGCCTCAAGAACCGGCGAGCCGCAGCATGAAGAAGCCGCTCGTACCCGAAAGCTCCGCTGCGCCATCTACACGCGCAAGTCGACCGAGGAAGGGCTCGACATGGAGTTCAACAGCCTCGACGCCCAGCGCGAGGCCTGCAGCGCCTACATTGCCAGCCAGCGCGCCGAGGGCTGGGTCGAACTGGCAGACCAGTACGACGACGGTGGCTTCTCCGGCGGCACGCTCGAGCGGCCCGCCTTGAAGCGCCTCCTCGCCGACATCGAGGCCGGTCGCGTCGACGTCGTGGTCGTCTACAAGATCGACCGACTGAGCCGATCGCTGATGGACTTTGCCCGACTGGTGGAGGTGTTCGACAGGACCGGCGTAACGTTCGTCAGCGTCACCCAGTCTTTCAACACGACCACCAGCATGGGCCGGCTGACGCTGAACGTGCTGCATAGCCAGGCTGAATAGCCCGCCCGCGCGAGCAGCTGGGCTTCGACAACGAGACCGTTCATGCCCATCCGGACGTGGTTCTCGCACGGCGGGGGCCATGAGAACGACCCTGCTCTCCGCTGGTCGTCGGGAATCACGCCGTCGACGTTTCGCCCCTGGATCGTTGCGCCCGTCGGGTTGATGCCGACCGGGGCGGCCGGATTCGCCTGCCAGGAGAGCTCGCCGTACTTGAAGCCCGCGTAGACAGACCGGTCGCCCAGGAAGCCCTGAAGCGTCTTCACCGCGAGCGGGATGTCGGCGAAGTCGCCGAGATAGAGGTCCACCGAGACGCGGCTCGCGCCGGCGTACGTGCCCCAGTTGTTCGGACGGTCGTTATTCGTCGAGTTGAGCGTGCGACTCCCGATAACTCGGTTTCGCAACGCGCTCAGCCAACTTCGAAATTGTGCGTCGGACGACGGGTTGTATTCAGCCAGATTGATGATGTCCGCAGCGACCACGTACGCGTTGAGGTTCATCCCGACTGAGAGCCACGACGCGCCGCCGTTATTTTCGGTGCCGATAGCGGCCATGATTCCGTTCGCTGCTTTCGTGCGATAGCTGGCAGTGCCCGTTCGTGCATAGACGAGCGCGGCTGCGAGCGTGCGGACGTCGTGCTCCGTATTGTTGTCCGCGAGGTTCGGGGTTCCGAGTGAGCCGTCGGCCGCGGCCTTGAGCCTCGTCCACGGGGTGCCGCTCATCGGTCTGGACGTGATCTCGCTGAGGGAGACCCAGAATCCCAGCCGGACCGGGCCGGCCGTTGCAGATGTCGCAAAGCTGAGCGCGAGGCCCACCAATGTCGCGAGGAGAGCGATTCGTATCCCGGTACCCGGGCTCCAGCGACGGGAGCTCGGCTTGCGGTCGAGGATGTCGCGGTCCGCACGAAATCGGTGTTGTCGCCTCACGCGCGCCTCCCTTTTCTCGGGTACTCGGAGGTCTCGGCAACCCGGCCGAACGGCACATCTCCGGGATATTTCCGCCCGCGCACAACTCCGGGCGCGCTTGCCGAATCGCCTCCCCACGATTCAAAGACAAACGAGTGGTCCCCATCCGGATTCCCTGCGCCAAATCTTGTAAATAATCTGTAAAGAGCGACCGGAATTCCCACCGGAATGGAACAGCCCTCGACCGTTCAGCGAGGGTTTCTCGGCGGCGGGCACGGTCGGGCCTCGTGGGCTACGGGCGGCGGCGGAGGCCGCCGCCGGCGCCGAGGCACGCGGGCCGCCGCAGCTTGTGGCTACCGGCGATTCGGTACAAACTCGATGTGATGGTGGACGAGCTCGCCGCTTCCCCTCCCTCGGCGATCGCGCCGGTCCCCACCCAGGCGTGGGGATCCGCGGAGATCGGGGATCGCGTGTTTCGCGCCGGACTTGCCTTCTCCGCCGTCCTCTCGGCGCTCCTCGGCGCAGTGACGCTTGGCCGCGAGCCGCTCTGGATCGACGAGCTCCTGACCGTGGCGCTCGCCGAGAGATCGTTCGGCGATTTCCTGCGCGAGCTTCCGGACCGCCAGAACGGGATGCTCTACGACATCGTTCTCTGGCCGGTCCTCAAGGTCGGCGGCGCGAGCGAGGAGGTCGTTCGGCTGCCCGCGCTGATCGCGACGGTGCTGGCCGTCGTCGTCATCGGCCTGGTCGGGGCCCGCCTCGGCGGGCGGGTGATGGGCCTTGCCGCGGCCGCCCTCCTCGCGGTGAACCCCTTCGCCGTCTACTACGGGCAGGAGGCGCGTCCGTACGGTTTCGTGCTGCTCTTCTCGGTGGTCTCCGTCTGGATGCTGCTGCGCGCGATCGAACGGCCGACCGTGTCCCGCTGGGTGCTCTACGCCGCGTCCCTCGTGCTGCTCGTCTATTCACACGACTTCGCCGTACTCAGCGTCCTCGCTCACCCGTTGTTGCTGCTCGATGCGAGTCGCCGCGCGAGGATCGGCTTCACGATCTGCGTGGCGCCGCTGGTCATCGCGATCGTCTCGCTGCTCATACTCGTGCCTCCGACCCAGGGGGCGAACGCGCTGTGGTGGGTGCCCGCGCCCGGTCGCTGGCTCGCGGTCGAGATAGCGCTCGCCTTTACCGGTGACTGGTGGGGGTTTGCCGTTTGCGCGCTCGTTGTCGTCGCCGGGCTCACCGCAATGGTGTTGTGGCGCCGGACGGACCGAGAGGCGGGTAGCTGGTTCAGGGTGCCGCTTTTCCTCGGCGTGTGGTTGTTGCTGCCGTTTCTCGTCCTCTTCACCGTCTCGCATTTCCAGCCCGTTCTCGTCACGCGCTACGTGCTTCAGAGCCTTCCTGCCCTGTGTCTTCTGATCGCGTTTTGCCTGAGCTTGATGCGGATGCGCGTTGCGCTGGCGCTCGGCGCAGTCGTGATGGTGGCATTTCTCGCGACGACGATTCGTGACACAATCGACCTGACAAAAGAGGACTGGCCGGGCGTCGCGGCGCACCTGTCGAGCCGGGCGTCGTCCGGAGAGCCGATCGCGATTCTGGGCGGCGGTATTTCCGTCGGTTGACGGCCTCATCTACTACGGCCGGGGCTTCGGCATCGACCGCGATCACCTGATCTGGGAGAGCGAGGAAGACGAGCGTCTGCCGCCGAGGTTCACCGTGGTTTCCGGAAACAGCGACGGCTCGGACCTGCTCGACGTGGCCCGGCGAGGAGAGCCTTTCTGGGTCGTGCAGACGAGCGTCCTCCTCGACAGGGCAGAGGAGGCGTTCGACGCGGTCAAGCAGCGCTGCTCGCTGACCGAAGCACGAGACTTTCGGAGCATCGTCGTGCTCCACGTCGCCGGATGCCCCCCGGATCTCTCCGCGGCCGCAGCTTGAGCACGGTCATCGTCGTCTGACCAGGGCGGAGGCCCGCGCGCGGCCTCTATGCTGCGGCGCGACAGGGGACTCGCTTTGGACGACCTGGACATCCGCAAAGGCACCGCGCTCGTCACCGGGGGCGCGGGATTCATCGGCTCGCAGCTCGCGGAGCTCTTGCTCAGAGACGGCTGGGAGGTCTACGCGCTCGACGACCTCTCGACGGGATCGATCGACAACGTCGAGCGCCTGCGGCGACACCCGCTCTTCCACTTCGTCGTCGAGTCCGTGCTCTCGCCGAGCGTGGTCGGCGAGCTCGTGCACAAGTGCGACGTCGTCTACCACCTGGCCGCCGCCGTCGGCGTGAGGCTGATCATCGAGGAGCCGGTGCGGACGCTCGTCACGAACATCCAGGGCACCGAGATCGTGCTCGACTACTGCGGCCGCTTCTCCAAGCGGGTGCTGATCGCTTCCTCCTCGGAGGTCTACGGCGACCACCGCGAGCAGCGGCAGCTCTCCGAGGCGGACCGGCGCATCTACGGACCGACCACGACGCGCCGCTGGGCGTACGCCGACTCCAAGGCGATCGACGAGTTCCTCACGCTCGCACACCACCAGGAGCGCGACCTCGACTGCATCATCGCGCGCATCTTCAACACGGTCGGGCCGCGCCAGACCGGCCGCTACGGGATGGTCATTCCCCGATTCGTCGAAGCGGCGCTCACGGGCAGCCGCTGGAGGTCCACGGCGACGGCACGCAGACGCGCTGCTTCTGCCACGTCGAGGACACGATTCGCGCCCTGAGGGGCCTCATGGAGGCGGGGCAGCTCTCCGGGGAGATCTTCAACGTCGGATCGACCGAGGGAATCCGGATCCTCGATCTGGCCGAGCGCGTTCGGTCGCTGGCCGGAAGCGCCTCGGAGATCGTCTTCGTCCCGTACGAGGAGGTGTACGAGCTCGGGATCGAGGACATGCTCCACCGAACCCCGTCGATCGAGAAGATCGGCGCGACGATCGGCTGGGCGCCGGAGCGGGATCTCGAGACGATCCTGCGCGACGTCATCGCCGAGCTCTCCGAGCGCCTCGGGCAGCCGGCGCACTAGCCCGAAACAGCGGGAGGCTGGTTTCGGGCGAGGAGCGGCCGTGAGGTCGCGGTCACGCACTAGCCCGAAACAGCGAGGCTGGTTTCGGGCGAGGAGCGGCCGTGAGGTCGCGGTCACGCACTGCCCGAAACAGCGAGGCTGGTTTCGGGCGGGGAGCGGCCGTGAGGTCGCGGTCACGCACTAGCCCGAAACAGCGGGAGGCTGGTTTCGGGCGAGGAGCGGCCGAAAGGCCTCGGTCAGGGGCCGAAACCGGCTGGTTTCGCGAGAGGCGGAAGGCCGCTCAGACCTCGACGACGACGCCGTCTCGCGCGAGCTCGAGCCCTGGGGGCAGGGGCAGCTCTGCCGGGCGATGCGTGAGGATGACGCGCCCTTGCCCGGCCGCGACGGCTTCCTCCGCGCTCATGTGCCCGCGGGGGTCGGCGTCGGCGGCCGCATCGGCGAGGGTCGCCTCGCAGAGGAAGAGATCGGCGCCCACGGTCAGGTCCCGGAGGCCGTTGCACGGCGAGGAGTCGCCCGAGTACGCGAGGAGGCGACCGTCGCGGTCACGCACCCTGAACCCGTACGAGGGGAAGCCGTAGTGCTCGACGGGGTGTGCCTCGATCTCGAAGCCGGCCGCCTCGAACGGCGTGCCGGGCGAGTACTCCTCGAGGTCGAATGCGCCCTCGAACATCCCGGCCGTGCCCCAGTGCGATGCGAAGACGTGGAGCCCCTCGATGCCGGCGGGCGGGACCCGGACGGCAGGCGGGGGATCGGCTCCGGCGGACCCGTAGAGGCGCATCCAGGCCCAGGGCACGAGATCGCCCCAGTGGTCGAGGTGGAAGTGGGTGACGGCGATCGCGTCGATCGGCAGGAGGTTGCCGGCGAGCAACCTGGCGAGCACGCCGGGGCCGCAGTCGAGCAGGAGGCGGCCGCAGCCGTCGCTCTCGAGGAGGTAGCCGGAGTGCGCGCCGCCCGGGTTCGGGTGGGCGGGTGAGCTTCCGATGACGGTGAGTCGCACCCCCATATACTTGCCGACGTGGAGCGGCCCATCCGGGTGGTCATCGCGAAGCCCGGTCTCGACGGGCACGACCGCGGCGCCAAAGTGATCGCGCGAGCGCTGCGTGACGCGGGTTTCGAGGTCATCTACACCGGTCTGCACCAGACGCCGGAGCAGATCGTCGAGACTGCCATCCAGGAAGACGCCGACGCGGTCGGGATCTCGATCCTGTCCGGCGCCCACATGACGCTCGTGCCGCGAATCCTCGAGCTGCTGAAGGCCAACGAGGCCGCCGACGTCCTCGTGATCGTGGGGGGAACGATCCCGAAGGAAGACGCGGCCGCCCTGAAGGAGCTCGGCGTCGGCGAGGTTTTCACGCCGGGGGCGCCCCTCTCGGGGATCGTCGACTTCCTCCGGGACAACGCCCTGGCGCGTCCCTCGGCGTCGAGCTGACCGCGGCCGCGCCGGTTTACGCAGTCGTCCTTCGGTCAGTTCGGGCGTTTACGCCCGATCGCCCAGACGCCGCTGGCGATGACGTGCGAGTCGGGGTGCCGGTCGAGCCAGCCGTCGGTTCGTCTGATCCAGCCGACGAGGAACGGCGTGAGCTTTCGCGCGTGCAGGAACATCTGCGAGCTTCGCCCGGAGACGAGCAATGCGAGGTATTCGGACGCCACCCAGGCCAGCGCCGACCCGGGCCCGACCGAAACCCCGACGTCCTCGACGTCGAAGCCGTGGCGCCGGAGCTCCACGCGGAGCCCGTTGCGGGTGAAGCGCCGGTGGTCGTCCGGCGCCTCGTGGTAGCCCTGGATGAAAGGAACGTCGACGTACAGGCGGCCTCCGGGAACCAGGACCCGGCGAGCCTCCTGAAGCGTCGCGTCGGCGTCTGCGACATGCTCGAGTACCGCCTCGAGCATGACGACCGTCGCAGCACGAGTCCGGCAACGGCAGGCGTTGCGCGGCGGCGACGACGTCGACCCCCTCACGCGCCTCGATATCGAGGTTGAGGACGGCAGACCCGTGATCCGTCGACCCCGAGCCGACGTTGGCGACGAGTGCGCCCGGCGGAAACGAGGTCGCGAAGGCTCTCGACAGGAATCGTGTTCTTGGCGACTTGTAGGTGTAGCGAGGCTCGAGCTTGAGAATTCGCCGAGACACGGGCTGCAGCGCCGGCGGTACGTTCAGGGTGCGTTCGGGCACCGGCTCGGGGACAGACGCGCCGGGCGCGAGGAGGATCGGAATGTCGCGCTCGACCCGGTACGCCGCACCGCAGCCGATGCAGGCCGCTCCCTGCGCCCACGTCAGCGACCCACGGCAGGCTGGACACACGCAGACCGAGCGCGTCCGCGCGACTCCGAGCATGTGTCGGAGTATGCAGCAGCCTCGATGGATTCTCTCCGGCTCGGCGGAGGGGCCTGGGCGGCGCGGGGTGCTAGGCTGGTCGATACGGGAGCCCCTGGCGGGGGCTGAGAGGCCGGCCACGAGGCCGCGACCGCCGAACCTGATCTGGGTCATGCCAGCGAAGGGAGCACGATGAGCCGAACCGACCCCCTCGTCATCGCCGGACGGGAGTTCCGGTCACGCCTGATCACGGGCAGCGGCAAGTACGCCTCCTTCGACGTGATGCGCGACGCGGCGCTCGCATCGGGCTGCGAGATGCTCACCGTCGCGGTGCGACGGGTCGACTTCGACGCGCCCGGCGAGGACATCACGGCCTCCGTTCCCGACGGGGTCCTGCTGCTTCCCAACACGTCGGGCGCCGAGACGGCGGAGGAGGCGGTCCGCATGGCCCGGCTGGCGCGCGCCGGCGGCCTTCCCGACTGGGTGAAGCTCGAGGTGATCCCCGATCAGCGCTACCTGCTCCCGGACCCCGTCGAGACTCTCAGGGCCGCGGAGATCCTCGTCGAGGAGGGCTTCACCGTTCTCCCGTACATGCTCCCCGACCCGGTGCTGGCCCGGAAGCTCGAGGAGGTGGGCTGCGCCACGGTGATGCCGCTCGCTGCGCCGATCGGCAGCGGCTGGGGGCTCAAGCTGCGCGAGACGATCGAGATCATGGTCGAGGAGCGCAGCGTGCCGGTGGTCGTCGACGCCGGTCTCGGCGCGCCGTCGCAAGCGGCCGCCGCCATGGAGCTGGGCGCCGATGCCGTGCTCGTCAACACGGCGATCGCGACCGCCGACGATCCCGTGGCAATGGCCCGGGCGTTCCGGCTCGCCGTGGAGGCCGGCCGCGCGGCGCGGCTTGCCGGGCTGATCGAGGAGCGCGCGACGGCGGAGCCTTCGAGCCCGCCGGCAGGCGTCATCACGAAGCCCTGAGCCCGCTGTGATCAGCATCGTCGTCAACGGCCGGGAGCACGAGCTCGAGGCGGGCGAGACGATCGCCCGGCTGCTCGAGCGGCTCGGGCTCACCGCGCGCTACGCCCTCGTCGAGCGCAACGGCGAGCCCGTGGAGCGCGCCCGCTACGCGCAGGTTGCGCTCGAGGAGGGAGACACGCTCGTCGTCGCCCGCCCGGTCGCCGGCGGCTAGCCCCGCGGAAGGACTTGTTCGGAATCGATAAAGACGCACCGTGGCAGGCCAGAGACCGCCAACGCATCGTCTAGGCTGTCCCCGATGATCGAGGACCGGCGCCTGTACCTCGTGACCGGTCTGAGACCGCACCTTGCCGACCTGCTGGAGGCCGCGATTCGCGGCGGCGTCGACATCGTGCAGATTCGCGACAAGAGCGCAACCGACCGTGAGCTGCTGGCGGCCCTCGAGATCGCCCGTGAGGTGACGCGGCGTCACGACGTTCCGCTCGTCGTCAACGATCGTCCCGACCTCGCGCAGCTCATCGGCGCCGACCTCGTGCACGTCGGCCAGGACGACCTGCCGACGGCGGCAGTGCGCAGGCTCGGCCTGCCCGTCGGCCTCTCGACGCACACGCCGGGCGATATCGACGCGGCCGATGCCGACTACCTCGGCGTGGGCCCCGTCTTCGCCACTCCGACCAAGCCGGGTCGCGCGCCGGTCGGGCTGGACCTCGTCCGGTACGCGGCCGAGCATGCTTCGGTGCCCTGGTTTGCGATCGGCGGCATCGACGCCGCCACCGCCGAGCTCGCCGTCGACGCCGGGGCAACGCGCCTCGCCGTCGTGCGTGCCATCGGCGACGCGCCGGACCCCGAACAGGCGGCGCGCGGGTCTGAGGAGCGTGCTCGAGCGCGCCGGGGTGGCCGTCCCGTGAAGCCCCTGCGTCTTGCCGGCTGCGCCGTGCTGGCGGCCCTGGCGATCGCGGGAATCGCTCGTCCTGCTCGGTGCCGCGCCCGGCGACTCGCCGCGCGACCTGGCCGGGGTCTTCGGCAAGCGCCTACCCGATCTGCATCCGGCGTTGCCGACGAAGCTCTCCGTGGGGATCGACGGCAGCGGGAAGACGCGACGGGTGCTGCTCGCGTTCGCCTCGGGGGGCGAGAACAGCGGCTCCGGTCCGCTGATCGTCCTGGGCTCCCGGCCGAACCTCGGCCAGTCGACCCTCGTGGCCGACCAGGTCGTGATGCTCGCGAACGGGCAGACGGAAACGGTGCACGACGTGGGCCACTTCGAGTACGTCGTCGATCCCACCCACCAGCACTTCCACCTGCTGCCCTTCATGCGCTACGAGCTGCGCAAGGCCGGCAACTTCACGATCGCCGTGACCGACAAGAAGACCGGCTTCTGCCTCGGCGACCGCTACAACGCCGACCCGGGGAGCACGTTGCCCGGCGAGCCTACGAACCGCGTCTACAACACGAACTGCGGCCCCGGGACGCCTGACCTGCTCAGCCTCGAGGAGGGGATCTCGGTCGGGTGGGGCGACAACTACGAGCCGTGGCGGGACGGCCAGTACGTCGAGCTGACGGGCCTCCCCGCCGGGAAGTACGTCCTCGTGCACCGGGTCAATCCGGGCCGCCGGCTGCTCGAGTCCAGGTACACGAACAACGCCTCGTCGGTTCTCCTGCGGATCACCTGGCCGAACGGCAAGAGCGGCCTGCCGCGGGTGAGGGTGCTGAAGCGCTGTCCCGAGACTGCGCGCTGCCCCGCGCCGTCCTAGGAGGATCAGCCCGCAGGAGCCTGAGCGCCGCGCTCAGCGGATGAGAACCCGCGCGGCGCGCAGGACGCCGGGGCGGGCGCGCTGGGACTGGAGCGACACGTCGACCGGAGCGGTCGTGACGGTCACGGCGACGCCGTTCGCCAGGTCGTCGAGGCGAACCTTCTTGCCGGACGAGCGCTCGAGCACGACGTCTCGTCACCGCCAGGACGACCTGCCGCGTCACACGCCACGAGCCGCCGCTCGAGAGCCGGACCCGCGTAACGCGAACCGTCAAGCTGCCCGCGCTGCCCGCTACGCTCGGCGAGCGCGAGGGCGGGGGAGGGGGGATCGGCTCGGTGGTCGTCGTCCCGCCGCCTTGACCGCCGCCCTGTCCGCCGTCGGACGAGCCGCCGTCCTGCCCGCCGCCGGAGCCGGGATCGGGCTCCTGCGAACCGGTGGGCGGCGTGTACGCGACGACCGTCGCGGTCAGGGTCAGGACGAGGTCCGCCGCGGCGCCGCGGGCCCCCTGGCCCTCCGGCACGGCGAAGAGGAGCTTCTCGGCACGGCGCAGGTAGCGGTACGGCGAGACCGCGGCGCCGTCACCCGGGTGGAGCTCGAAGTGAAGATGGTGCCCGACGCCCTCGGCGTCGCCGGAGTCGCCCACATAGGCGATCAGCTGTCCGGCGCGGACGCGCTGGCCGTCCTTGAGCCCGGGAGCGTAGGCAACTCCGCGCTTGCAGCCGCCCGAGTCCTCGCTCTTCGCGGTGCGATCGTTGTTCAGGTGGATGTACAGGTAGGTCGTGCCGCTCGCGCCGTAGAGGTAGAGCATGCAGCCCGCGCGCGCGGAGCTCGTCCAGATCTTGACCTTTCCCGCCTCGACCGCGATCGCCGGGGACTTCCAGGCGGCCATGATGTCGTTGCCCTCATGGGCGCCCTGGCCGCGTGGGTCGCCGAAGTCGTCCTGGTAGTGGACCTGGCCGATGACCGGGAAGAGGAGGCGGGGGACGCCTGCGAACGCGCCGCCGGCCTGCACGGTCAGGCAAGACGGCCCACGCGAGCAACGAGGATGAGAGCCACTCGAGCGGACGTCCGGTGGCGACCGCTTTGCTCCGGTTCGCGCACGAGAAGTGCAGAACCCTAGCAAGCCCTCTCCCCGGAGGCGCCGATAGCGCCCACGAGTCGCCGCGAGGGGGCGCACGCTCGCGCGGCTCCTGCCCGCGGCGATGGATAGAGTGCGGCGCGGATGAAGGTCGCCGTCTGCGTGAAGGAAGTCCCGGAGTCGAGCGCTCCGCGGCGGATCGACCCGGCGACGTTGCGACTCGACCGCTCCGGCGAGGGAACGCTGAACCCCTGGGATCTCTCGGCCCTCGAGGAAGGCCTGCGCCTCGTCGAGGCGAGCGGCGGCGAGGTCGTTGCCGTCTCGATGGGGCCGGAGCGCGCCGCGGCGTCGCTGCGCAAGGCGCTCGCGATGGGCGCCGACCGGGCGGTGCTCGTGGCGGACGACGCGGCGGCCGGCGCCGACCTGGTGGCGACGAGCCGCGTGCTCGCCAAGGCGCTCGAGCGCGAGGGCGCGGACCTGGTGCTCTTCGGGCAGCAAGGGTCGGACTCGGACGGCGCGGTGCTCTGGGCCGCGGTGGCCGACCGCCTGCGCCTGCCGCTCGTCTCGCAGGCCGCGACGCTCGAGATCGCAGACGGCCGGGCCACGGTGCGCCGCCAGACGGAGTACGGGTACGACGTCATCCAGGCGCCTCTGCCCTGCGTCGTCGCCGTCTCCGACGCGATCAACGAGCCGCGCTATCCCTCCCTCAAGGGAATCATGGGAGCGAAGAAGAAGCCGCAGGAGACGATCGCCCTCGCCGAGCTCGGCGTCTCGCCCGACGAGGCGGGTGAAGCGGGCTCGGGCACGGTGGTCCGCGAGCTGAAGCAGCCGCCGCCCCGGGGCGAGAGCATGGTCGTCGAGGACGACGGCTCGGCGCCGCAGCGAATCGTCGACTACCTGGCCGAGCAGAAGCTCGTCTGATGCCGACCCTCGTCTTCATCGAGCACCACGACGGTGAGCCGCTGAAGCCGTCTCTCGGCGTTCTCTCCAAGGCCGCGACCCTGTGGGACGACACGGCCGCGGTGCTGTGCGGGTCCGGCGTCGCGGCGCTCGCCGAGCGCGTGGGTGCGTGCGGGGCGAAGACCGTCTTCGTCGCCGACGACGCGGCGCTCGCCGATCCGCTGCCGCAGCCGCGGGTCGACGTCCTGGCCCGTCTCGTCGCCGACAAGGGCTTCGACACCGTGCTGTTCGGCGCCTCCGTTCTCGCCTCCGACGTCGCGGCCGCGCTCGCGGCGCGGCTCGAGGGCGGGCTCAACTGGGACCTGATCGACCTCCGCCTCGAGGGCAGCGAGCTCGTCGGGACCCGCCCGGCGCTCCAGGACTCCGTGTACGTGGACGTCGGGTGGCGGGCCGAGCCCCGGATCGCGCTCGTCCGCTCCGGCACGCTCGAACCGGTCGAGACCGGGGGTGCCGCGACCGTCGAGACCGTCGACGCGGCGGTCGACGACTGGTCACGGGCGGCCACCATGGCAGAGCAGGCGCACGCCGAGAGCGAGGGGCCGTCGATCGAGGAGGCGGAGATCATCGTGGCCGGCGGGCGCGGCCTCGGCAAGCCGGAGAACTTCGCGCTGGTCGAGGACCTCGCGAAGGCGCTCGGCGGCGCCGTCGGGGCAACCCGGGCGGTCGTCGACGCCGGCTGGTACCCGTACGCGAGCCAGGTCGGGCAGACGGGCAAGACCGTCTCGCCGAAGCTCTACATCGCGTGCGGCATCTCGGGCGCCATCCAGCACAAGGTAGGGATGCAGAACGCCGGCACGATCGTCGCGATCAACAAGGACCGCAACGCTCCCATCTTCGACTTCTGCGACCTCGGCGTCGTGGGCGACCTCCACCAGGTGCTGCCGAAGCTCACGGAGCTCGTACGGGCGAAGAGGGGGGCGTGACGTGAAACCGTCCGACTTCCCGCCGCCGTTCGACCCGGCCGAGGTGGTCGCGGAGCCGACGGACCCGGCCGACGAGCGGATCGACGTCGGGATCCTCATCGTCGGCGCAGGGCCGGCGGGTCTCGCCGCCGCAATTCGCGCCGGCCAGATCCTGCAGGAGCGGCCGGAGCTCGCCGAGCGGCTCGGGGACGTGCCGATCTGCGTCGTCGAGAAGGGCAAGGCGCCGCGGCTCGCACCTGCTCTCCGGGGCGGTCGTCAACCCGCGCGGCATGCAGCTCCTCTTCCCTGGGATGCCCGCCGCCGAGATGCCGTTTGCCGGCCTCGTCGAGCACGAGGCCGTCTACTACCTGACGCAGAAGCATTCGCTGCGGATCCCGATGCCGCCGCAGATGCGCAACGACCGGAACTACTTCGTCTCCCTCAGCCGTCTCTCGCGCTGGCTCGCGGAGCGCGCGGAGGAGCTCGGCGCGACGATCGTGCCCGAGACGGCCGCCGTCAAGCTGCTCGTCAGCGGGGGCAGGGTCGTCGGCGTGCGCACGGGAGACCGCGGCCGGGGCCGCAACGGCGAGGAGCTGCCGAACTTCGAGCCGGGCAGTGACATCCGCGCCCGGGTGACCATCCTCGCCGAGGGCACGCTCGGTCACCTCACGCGGGCGGCGGTCGAGCAGTTCGAGCTCGGCGGCCAGCCGCAGGTCTACGCGCTCGGGGTGAAGGAGGTGTGGGAGGTCGAGAAGCCCCTCGTCCCGATCATCCACACGATCGGCTGGCCGCTGCGGATGGGGCGGAGGGACCGCGAGTTCGGGGGCAGCTTCATCTACCCGATGGGCGACAACCTCGTCTCGCTCGGCATGGTCGTCGGCCTGGACTACTCCGACCCGGCTCTCTCGGTGCACGATCTGCTCCAGCAGCTGAAGACACACCCGCGGGTCCGGAAGATCCTCGACGGCGGGAAGCGCATCGCGTGGGGCGCCAAGACGATTCCCGAAGGGGGCTTCCAGGCCCTGCCGAGCCGCCTCCATTTCCCCGGCGGCATGCTCGTCGGGGACGCCGCCGGCCTCGTGAACGTCCCGGCGCTGAAGGGAATCCACTACGCGATCGAATCAGGGCGGCTCGCAGCCGAAGCTGCGGTCGAGGCCGTGAGCCCGGGGGCAACCGCCTGGACCCCGGGCCAGCTCGAGTCATACGACGAAGCAGTCCGGGAGAGCTTCATCTGGAAGGACCTCCGGCGCGAGCGCAACCTGCGCCCCGCGTTCCAGCATGGGTTCGTGATGGGGTCGGCGCTCGCCGGTCTCTCCACGGTGACGCTGGGGCACCTTCCGCCGCGCGACCTGCGCCTCGAGCGCGACGCCGACGCGGAGCTGCGCTCGCCGGGGAAGCGGGGCTACCCGCGGCCGGACGGGGCGCTGACGTTCGACAAGCTCTCGAGCGTCTTCGCCTCCGGCAACAGGTCCAGAGACGACGCGCCGAGCCACATCAAGGTGCGGCAGCACGTTCCCCGACGCCTCGCCGAGGCGTGGATCCACATGTGTCCGGCGCAGGTCTACTCGATCGCGGAGGGGGAGCAGGGAGATCTCGTGAAGGTGGAGGTCACGGCGTCGAACTGCGTCCAGTGCGGGGCCATCACGGCCAAGGGCGGCCGCCTGACGATGCCCGAGGGCGGCGACGGTCCCGAATACACCGTGATGTAGGCCGGGGATGCCCGGCGGCTCCAACGACCGCGCGGTGCCGACGTTGGACGACGTCGAGCGCGCGGCCCGGCAGCTCGGCGACCGGGTGCAGCGCACGCCGCTGCTCACCTCGCGCACGCTGGCCGAGTCGGTAGGCGTTCCCGTCCTGCTCAAGGCCGAGCTGCTCCAGAAGACGGGCTCGTTCAAGCCGCGAGGCGTATTCACCCGCCTCGACGTGCTCTCGGCGGAGGAGCGCCGCAACGGCGTGATCTCCATCTCGGCCGGGAACCACGCTCAGGCGCTCGCCTACGCGAGCGCGCGCGAGGGGATCGACTGTCTGGTCGTCATGTGGGCGGCCGCCAGCCCGTTCAAGGTCGCGGCGGCGCGCGGCTACGGCGCGCAGGTGGATCTGGAGGCGTCAGGCCCCGACGAGGCCTTCGTCCGGCTCGCGGAGCTGTGCGAGCAGACCGGGCGGACGCTCGTGCACCCGTTCGACGACCCGCACGTGATCGCCGGTCAGGGCACCGTGGGGCTCGAGATCCTCGAAGGGGCGCCCGAGGCGGATGTCGTCGTCGTGCCGGTCGGCGGCGGCGGGCTCGTCGCGGGCGTCGCGGCCGCCGTCAAGGGCCGGCGCCCGGACGCGAGGGTGGTCGCCGTCGAGCCGGAGGGGTCGGCGGTCCTGCACGACTCGCTGGCGGCCGGACGGCCGGTGCGGGTCGAGCACGGCCGGTCGCTCGCCGACGGCCTCGTCTGCCCGATCGTGGGCGAGCACTGCTTTGCCGTCGCAAGCGCGCTCGTCGACGAGTCCGTGACCGTGACCGAGGACGAGCTCCGGGCCGGCTTTCGATTCCTCTACGAGCGCGCGAAGCTCGCCGCAGAGCCGGCGGGAGCCGCCACGACGGCCGCCCTCCTCGCCGGCAAGCTCGACCTCGACGGTGCCGGTGCCGTCGCGCTCGTTGTCTCAGGAGGCAACGTAAGCCCGGAAATCGCCTCTGGTATCCTCAACTTTGATGAAGGCCGACATCCATCCTGAGTACGTGCTCGCGACCGTCCGCTGTTCCTGCGGGAACACGTTCACGACGCGCTCCACGAAGGCCGAGCTCCACGTCGAGATCTGCTCGGAATGCCATCCGTTCTACACCGGCAAGCAGAAGCTCGTCGACAGCGGAGGCCGGGTAGAGCGATTCCAGCGCCGGCTCGAAAGGGCCGAGCAGGCGCGCCGCTCCTGAGCGCGAACGCCCTGAAAATCGCAGCGAACGCTCCGATCGGAGGGCAGGCGGTCCTCGAGGGCGTGATGATGCGCGGTCCGACCGCCTGGGCGCTCGCGGTGCGCAAGCCGGACGGCGCCATCGCCGAGGTCAACAGGCCGATCTCGTCCGCGCTCGCGCGTCACCGGCTGTTGCGCGCGCCGATCATCCGGGGCGTGATCGCCCTCGGGGAGTCGCTCGCGATCGGCTTCCGCGCGCTCGCGATCTCCGCGCAGTACGCGGCCCAGGAGGAGGGCACGGACGAGGACGGGAAGCCGAACGTGGAGCTGACCCGCACGCAGCTGATCTTCGCGTTCGCGATCGCGATCGGCTTCGCGATCATGCTCTTCAAGGTCTCGCCGGCGCTGATCACGAACTGGCTGCCGATCGAGGGCACCTCGTGGTTCGTCATCGTCGAGGGCCTGATCCGGGTGACGATCTTCATCGGCTACCTCGCCTCATCTCGCTCTGGCCGGACCTGCGCCGGGTCTTTCAGTACCACGCGGCCGAGCACAAGGCGATCAACGCCTACGAGGCCGGCGACGAGCTCGAGCCGGAGACCGTGCAGCGCCACAGCCTGCTCCACGTCCGCTGCGGCACGGCCTTCCTGCTCTACGTCATGGTCGTCGCCATCTTCGTCTTCGCGTTCTTCGGGCGGCCCGACTGGTACTTGCTGATCCTGTCGCGGATCCTGGCGCTGCCGCTGATCGCCGGGATCGCCTACGAGATCATCCGCTTCGCGGGCAGGCACCCGGACAACCCCTTCCTGCGCACGCTGCTGGCGCCTGGCCTCTGGCTCCAGCGGCTGACGACGCGCGCAGCCCTCCCTCGACCAGATCGAGGTCTCGATCCGCGCTCTGCGTGTGGTGCTGCGCCTCGAGGGGCGGCTGACCCCGGAGGAGCGCAAGGTCGAGGTCATGGCATGAATGCACGAGGCCGAAACGGTCGCGACGGCGACCGTTATCGGCCGGAGAGCGGCCCGGAGGGCCGCGTTCACGACCCAGGAACCCCACGAGCCGAAGGAGCCTGAGATGGCCGTCGAGAAGCGCGCGAGCGCAACATGGAAGGGCAGCCTCCTGGAGGGCAGCGGGAACGTGGCGGGCGCGAGCGGCGCGTTTGCCGTCGACGTCACGTGGCCGCGCCGTGCCGAAGAGGGCGCCGAGGCGACGAGCCCCGAGGAGCTGATCGCGGCCGCGCACGCCGCCTGCTACTGCATGGCGCTGTCGCACGGCCTCAGCCAGGCAGGCTCCCCGCCCGACGAGCTCCAGGTGACGGCCACGGTCGGCTTTCAGCCGGGGGAGGGCATCACCGGCAGCCACCTCGAGGTTCAGGGCCGCGTGCCCGGGATCGACGCGAGCGCGTTCGCAGATGCGGCCGCGACCGCCGCCGAGAACTGCCCTGTGTCGAAGGCCCTGGCCGGCGTGAAGATCACGCACAGCGCGTCGCTGGCCTAGATGGTTGATCGGAAATTGTGGTGCCGGCGGTGCCACGGTTTCCGATCAATTTCCGATCAATCATCTGGCCTGCGCCCGCGAGCCGGGCCGGAAGCGCCTGCACCCGGCCGTACAATGACCGCGCGATGGCGACGCTCGACGAGCTGGTCGAGGAGCTCGAGCGCTCCTACGCCGAGGCCCAGGAGCGCATGAGCGACCCCGAGGTCTTCTCCGACCGCCAGAAGGCGGCCGTGGCCGGCCGTCGCCTGAAGGAGCTCGAAGAGCCGCACCGGCTGGCCCAGCAATGGCGTCAGGTGACACGCGACCTCGAGGACGCGCGGGCGGACGAGGAGCTCTCCGAGCTCGCGAGCGAGCTCGCCGTCGAGGCGGAGCGGCTCGAAGGCGAGGTACGGATTGCCCTCGTGGAGCGCGACCCGAACGACGCGAAGGACGTCATCGTCGAGATCCGCCAGGGTGTCGGCGGCGACGAGGCGGGGCTGTGGGCTGGCGATGTCTATCGCATGCTCAGCCGCTACGCGGAGCGGCGGGGCTTCCAGACCGAGGTGCTCGGCTCGAGCCCGAGCGAGGCGGGAGGCTTCAAGGACATCGCGTTCGCCGTCAAGGGCGACGGCGCGTACTCGGTCTTCAAGTGGGAGGGCGGGACGCACCGCGTCCAGCGCGTGCCCGTGACCGAGTCCCAGGGCCGCATCCACACGTCGACCGCAACGGCCGCCGTCATGCCCGAGGCCGAGGAGGTCGAGGTCGACCTCGACCCCAACGATCTGAAGATCGACGTCTATCGCTCGACGGGCCCGGGCGGGCAGAGCGTCAACACGACGGACTCGGCGGTGCGCATCACTCACCTGCCGACGGGGCTCGCCGTCTCCATGCAGGACGAGAAGTCGCAGCTCCAGAACAAGCAGAAGGCCATGCGGGTCCTCCGGGCGCGGCTCTACGAGATGGAGCGCCAGCGCCAGCAGTCGGAGGTCTCGGAGGCGCGCCGCGCGCAGATCGGCACCGGCGAGCGCTCGGAGAAGATCCGCACGTACAACTTCCCGGAGAACCGGGTCACCGACCATCGCATCAAGCTGACGATCCACCAGCTCGACAAGATCCTCACCGGCGAGCTCGACGAGTTCACCGAGGCGCTCTCGGCCGAGGAGCGCCGGCGTGCCCTCGAAGGGGCCGCCGCCTGAGCCGGCCATCGGCGTGACCGTCCGCGAGGCGCTGCAGGACGGCGGCCGGGCGCTCGCCGACGCGGGTTGCGAGACGCCCCGCATCGACGCCGAGCTCTTGCTGGCGCACGCGCTCTCCGCGTCGCGAACGGAGCTCTTTGCGGACGCGGACCGCGCCCTGAGCGGCGACGCAGGAGCGCCGCTACCGGGAGCTGGTCGACCGGCGCGCGGCGCGCGAGCCGGTCGCGTACATCCTCGGCGAGTGGGGCTTCCGCGAGCTGACGCTGCGCGTCGATCCCCGCGTCCTCGTCCCGCGGCCCGAGACGGAGGTCGTCGTCGAGCGGGCCCTCGCGCACCTCCGAGACGAGCCCGAGCCCCTCGTCCTCGACGTCGGGACCGGCTCCGGCGCGATCGCGCTCGCCCTCGCGAGCGAGCATCCGGGCGCGAAGGTCGTGGCGACGGACATCTCGGCCGACGCGCTCGCGGTCGCCGCCGAGAACCGGGCCGCGCTGGGCCTCGACGAGCGTGTCGAGCTCGTGCTCGGTCATGTCGTGGCCGGTCTGCGCGGGCCGTTCGACCTCGTTGTCTCGAACCCGCCGTACGTGACACCGGAGGAGTACGAGACGCTCCAGCCCGAGATCAGGCTCCACGAGCCCCGAGAGGCGCTCGTCGGCCGGGGGCAGACCGCGAGCGTCGCCAGGCGCGGCTTCGACGTCCTCCGCGGCGGCGGTTGGCTCGTCCTCGAGTCGAGCGACGTGCGGGCGGGCGAGGCGGCGGCCGAGCTGCGGGCGATCGGCTACCAGGACGTCGCCGTCTTCACCGATCTCACCGGGCGCGACCGGGGAGTCGAGGGCCGGCGCAGGGGCTGAGCGGCCGGCCTGGCCGGCCGCGACCCCCGGTCGCCGAGCCCGGGAGGGCTCGGCACGGTCTTGGGAGCGGAGGAGGTGGCTCACGGTCTTGCGTACGCTGGGGTCATGAGCGAGCAGGCGGTCGCGGCCATCCGGGCGGGGCAGGCGGTCGTGCTGCCGACGGACACGGTGTACGGCCTGGTCGCCGATGCCTACCGAGAGGCGCCGGCGCGGCTTCTGTATCGCCTGAAAGGGCGGCCGGAAGCGATGCCGTGCGCGCTGCTGGCGGCCGACCTCGACGCCGTCCTCGACGCGGTTCCGGAGCTCCGCGGGCGCCCCGCGGTGACGGCGCGGGCGCTCCTGCCGGGCGCGTACACGCTCGTGCTGCCGAATCCGGCGCGCCGCTTCAGGTGGCTGTGCGGCTCGAGCCCCGAGGCGATCGGCATCCGGGTTCCCGAGCTGCCGGCCGTGGCGCGTGCCGTCGTGGACCCCCTCGGCGTCGTCGCCTCGACGAGCGCGAACCTCCACGGGGGGCCCGAGACGCGGCGGCTCGCCGACGTCCCGGAGGAGCTTCGCCGCCGGGTGCGCGCGCTCGTCGACGGAGGCGAGCTGCCCGGCGTGCCGTCCACGGTCGTCGATCTCACCGCGCCCGAGCCGCGCATCCTGCGCGAGGGCGCGGTGCCCGCCGCCGAGGCGCTCGAGCAGCTTCGCGCCGCGCCCGTCTAGATCCCGGCGTCCTGCACGGCGGCGCGCTCAGGAGCCTCTAGCATTCCGCCGATGGCGGTCACAGCTCCGTCGCTCGACGTCCTCCGCTCCGCCGGCCTGGCGGAGATCGATCCCGAGGTCGCCGACCTCATCGGCCGCGAGCTCGAGCGCCAGCGGGCGACGATCGAGCTGATCGCCTCGGAGAACTTCACGTGGCCGAGCATCCTCGAGGCGGTGGGCTCGGTGCCCGACGAACAAGTACGCCGAGGGCTACCCGGGGGCGCGCTACTACGGCGGCTGCGAGGTCGTCGACGAGATCGAGCGCCTTGCGATCGATCGGGCACGGAGCCTGTTCGGCGCGGAGCACGCGAACGTCCAGCCGAACGCCGGCTCGGCGACCAACATGGCCGTGTACCACGCCTGCCTGGAGCCCGGCGACACGATCCTCGCAATGCGCCTCGACCACGGCGGGCACCTGACCCACGGGCTCAAGGTCAACTTCTCCGGCCGCCTCTACACGATCGTCTCCTACGGGGTCGAGCGCGAGACCGGTCTCGTCGACTTCGACGAGGTGAGCCGGCTCGCGCGCGAGCACCGGCCGAAGCTGATCGTCTGCGGCGGCTCGGCGTACCCCCGCGCCATCGAGGCCGACCGCTTTCGGACCGTCGCCGACGAGGTGGGAGCGCTGCTGCTCTGCGACATGGCGCACTTCGCCGGCCTCGTCGCGGCCGGCCAGAACCCGAACCCGGTCCCGCACTGCGACTTCGTCACCTCGACGACGCACAAGACCCTGGCCGGCCCGCGCAGCGGCTTCGTGCTCTGCCGGGAGGAGCACGGGAAGGCGCTCGACCGCGCGATCTTCCCGGGGCTGCAGGGAGGCCCGCTCCTCCACACGATCGCCGCGAAGGCGACGTGCTTCGCGATTGCGGCCTCCGAGCCCTTCCGCGCCTACCAGGAGCAGATCCGCGCCAACGCCGATGCGCTCGCGGAGGGCCTGCTCTCCGGCGGGCTCGACCTGCTGACCGGCGGCACCGACACGCACCTCGTGCAGCTCGACCTCCGGCGGAGCGAGTGGACCGGCAAGGACGCCGAGGACCGCCTGCACGAGGTCGGCATCACGGCCAACCGCAACACCGTGCCGTTCGACGAGCGGCCGCCGACCGTCGCCTCGGGCGTCCGGCTCGGCACGCCGGCGGTGACGATGCGCGGCTTCTTGGAGGACGATCTCCGCGAGGTGGCCGGGATCATCGCGGGCGCGCTCGCGGAGGGCGCGGACACGGCCGCGCTCGGCGAGCGCAGCCGGGCCCTCTGCGAGCGGTATCCGCTGTATCCGGGCTTCCGCGGGTTCCCGTCCTACGGGCGATGACGGCGGAGGGAACCCCGGCGGCTGCGACGAGCTCCAGGCTCGTCGTCGTCGAGCACCCGCTGGTGCGGCACAAGCTCGGGCTGCTCCGCGACGAGACGACCACGACGCAGATGTTCCGCCAGCTCGTCAACGAGCTGACGCTGCTTCTGACCTACGAGGCCACGAAGGAGCTCGCGACCGAGATCGTGCGGGTGAAGACGCCGAACGAGTGGACCGAGGTCGAGCGCATCTCCGGGAAGAAGGTGGCCGTCTGCCCGATTCTCCGGGCCGGCATCGGCATGCTCGACGGCGTCCTGTCGCTGATCTCGGGGGCCCGCGTCGGCTTCATCGGCCTCTACCGCGACGAGGAGACGCTCCAGGCCGTCGAGTACTACGTCAAGCTGCCGCAGGACATCTCCGACCGCGACGTCATCCTGCTCGACCCGATGCTGGCGACGGGCAACTCGACTGCGGCGGCGATCGATCTGGTCGAGCGCGCCGGCGCGCAATCGGTCGCGGTGATCGCGCTGATCGCCGCCCCGGAAGGGATCGAACGCGTTCATCGCGACCATCCCGAAGCGACGATCGTGGTGGCGGCCGTCGACCGGCAGCTGAACGAGCGCGGCTTCATCGTGCCCGGCCTCGGCGACGCCGGCGACCGTCTCTACGGGACGCGATGAGCGGCCCGGCAAGGGATCGACGAGTGCACCTCCGCCGTCGCGCAGGATTCGTAGAGTTCCCTCCCGAAGGAGGGCGTCGTGCTTGACACGTTCGTCGCATCCAAGGACGTCCTGTGGGGGTTCCTCGTGGCGCTCGGCGTCGTGCTGGTGCTGACGCCGGCAGTCGGCCGCGTGGCCCGGGTGCTCGGCGTCGTCGACGAGCCGGGTGAGGCGCGCCGGATGCACCTGCGGGCCGTGCCACGGCTCGGCGGGCTCGCAATCTTCCTGGGCATCTTCATCCCGGCGCTGGCCTTCCTCGATCTCACGGACGTCTACCGGGGGATCCTGCTCGGAGCCGCGGTGGCGACCGCGGTGGGCATGGTGGACGACTTCCGCGGCCTCGCCTGGTGGGTCAAGCTCGCCGGCCAGGGCGCCGCTGCGGGGATCGCGATCTCCTTCGGCGTCTACATCGACCGCTTCAGCTTCCCGCTGCTCGGCGTGCACGAGCTTCCCTACTGGGCCTCCGTGCTCCTGACGCTGTTCTGGATCGTCGGGATGATGAACGTCGTCAACTTCCTCGACGGCATGGACGGCCTGGCCGCCGGGATCAGCGCCATCGCCGGAGGCACGTTCGCCGTGCTCGCGCTCTCGCTCGGGCGCCCGGAGGCCGCCGTCCTCTCGGCGATCGTCGCCGGCGCGTGCATCGGCTTCCTGCGCCACAACTTCTACCCGGCCCGCATCTTCATGGGCGACTCGGGCTCGCTCCTGCTCGGGTTCCTCCTGGCGACGGTCGCCATCCAGGGCGCGCTCAAGACCGCGGCGACGGTGGCCCTGCTCTTCCCGCTGCTCGTGCTCGCGGTGCCGCTGCTCGACACGTCGTTCGTGATCGCGAAGCGCCTCAAGTACCACCGGCCGCTCACGGAGCCGACGCCCTGGCACCTCTACCACCGCTTCCGCAACATCGGCTTCACCCAGCGCCGCGCCGCGCTCTACTTCTACGCGTGGGGCCTCGTGCTCGCCGGAGCCGCCCTCGCGACACGCTTCGTCCCCTTCCGCGAGCACGGCGACTGGCACCTCTGGCCGACGCTCGTGATCGCCGTGATCGGCTTCGTCGCGCTCGCGACCTCGCTCTACATGGTGATCGTCCTCGAGATCCTCAAGCTGCGACGCATCCGCGCGTGGGGGTCGTCACTGCGGGATACCGAGGCGAAGCGCCACCGGAAGACGGCGTAGTCGGTGGTACGATTACAAAGTCGGCCGCAAAGACGGGGTTTTTCGGCCAACAGAACGGTTTGCGGGCGTCACAAGCTCACGAGTTGGTAAGCTGCCCGCGGCCTCGATGACCGGCGGTGGCATGGTCCAGCAAGCACAGTTCGATCCCCTCGGCGCGGGAGCGTTCCTGCTCACGATCCTCTGCCTCTGCCTCGGAGCCGGGGCGTTGATCGGCCTTGCCGCGGGGAGCGTCGGCGTCGGGATCGGCGTCGGGGCGATCGTCGGCATTCCGGCAAGCGTCGCCGGAGTCATCCTCAGGTACGGGAAGCGTCCCTCGTGAGCCTTCTGACCCCTCGCCGCGTGCCTGACCGCCGCCTGCCGGGAATCGCCGGCGGCCTCGTCGTCGTGCTCGCGCTCCCGGTCTTCCTCGCCGCGGGCTGGGAGGTCTCCGCGTGGGCGCTCGGCGCCGGCCTGTGGGTGGCATCGCAGCTGGCCGGCGTCTTGCTCGCCCGCCGCGGCATCGGGGCGCCGACACTCTCGGGCTCGGGCGTCGTCGCGTTCGGGATGCTGTCCCGCGGCATCCTGCTGATGGTCGCGCTGATCGTCGTCGCGGGCTTCGACGCCGAGCTCGCGCTCGGGGCGGCGCTCGTCTACGCGGCCGCCTTCACCACCGAGCTCGCGCTGTCGATCACCTCCTACTACTCGGGGGGCAGCAAGCCGTGATCACCGTGCTCGCCAAGGGGGAGTTCCACCCCGAAGACGAGTTCAGCCTCGACACGTGGGTCGACCTCGGCGTGCTCTCGATCAACAAGGCGGTCGTCTACCTGTGGATCGGCGCCGTGGTGACCATCCTGATCGGCGTCTGGATCATGCGCTTCGGGCTCTCGCTGCGACCGAGCCGGAAGCAGACGATGGGCGAGTCGGTCTACGAGCTCGTCCAGGGGCAGATCGTCGAGGGCAACCTGCCGCACAAGGCAATCGGCCGGTGGTTCCCGTTCGTCGCCTCCCTCTTCCTCTTCATCTGGATCCTCAACATCATCAGCTTCGTCCCGCTGCCGATCTCGAACGAGCAGCTTCGAGATCTTCGGCGTCGAGGTGCCCACGTTTTCTCTCTACGCCGCCACGTCCAGCCTGAGCGTGACGCTCGCGCTGGCCCTGATCACATTTTTCGCGACGCACATCGAGGGCATCCGGTACAACGGCCCCGTTGCGTACTTCAAGAGCTGGATCCCGCCCGGCGTGCCGAAGGGGCTGCTCCCCTTCATCGCGGTCCTCGAGGTCATCTCCCAGTTCATGAGGCTGATCTCGCTCTCCGTCCGGCTCTTCGCCAACATGCTCGCGGGGCACATGCTCATCCTCGTCATGCTGGGCCTCATCATCATTCTCGAGAGCGTCGCCGTCGCCATCATCGCGGTGCCGGTGGCCGTCGGCGTCTACATCTTCGAAGTGGCGATCGTCGTGACGATCCAGGCGTTCGTCTTCGCACTGCTCTCCGCGATCTACATCGGCGGAGCCATCGAACCGGAACACTAGATTCAGGGACAAGAGGGAGGGTCAATGGGATCTGTTTTCGCAACACTCCTCGCGGAGGTCGATAGCGAGGCCGTCGTCAGCGCCGGCCGCGCGATCGCGTTCGGCCTCGGCGTCGGGCTCGGCGCCGCCGGCGCGGGCGTCGGCCTCGGTTATCTGTTCGGCTCGATGATCCAGTCGGTCGCGCGCCAGCCCGAGCTGCGCAGCGAGCTCCAGGGCATCCAGTGGCTCGGCTTCGCCCTGGTCGAGGCGGTCGTGTTCTACGGCCTCCTCGGGGGCCTGCTCGCCTACGTGCTCGCCTAGTCGATGGGCGACACGGCACTCGCACTCGTCCTCGCACAGGAGGAGGACTCCGGCAACGACCTGATCTCGGTCGTTCCCGGGCTGATGATCTGGACGCTGATCACGTTCGCGATCGTCTTCTTCGTGCTGCGCAAGCTGGCCTTCAGCCGGATCCAGGGGATGATCGACGCCCGCCGCGAGCGAATCCGGGAGGCGCTCGACGAGGCCGACCGCGCGCGCGACGAGGCGCGCCAGCTGATCGACGAGCACAAGCAGCTGATCTCCCAGGCGAAGGCCGAGTCGGAGGAGATCCTGAGCGAGGCCCGCCGCGTCGGAGACGCGCAGCGGCAGCGGGTGCTCGAGGAGGCCCAGGCCGACCTCGACCGCCGGCTCGAGGAGAACCGCAAGTCGATCGAGGCCGAGAACCAGAAGCTCGTGGAGCAGATCCGCCGCGAGGTGGTCGAGCTGACACTCGTCGCGGCCGAGAAGGTCACGGGCAAGGTGCTCGACGCGGACGACCAGCGGCGCCTGATCGACGAGGCGGTCAACGAGATCGACTTCGACAAGCTCGCCTCGAGGAACTGAGCGGCGGCCGTAATGCAACGCCGACTCCCGCGCTGATGGCCGTCGCCCACCGCATCTACGCGAAGGCGCTCTTCGACGCTGCGAAGGAGCAGGGCCGTCTGAACGAGGTGCGCAGCGAGTTCGCAGACTTCGCCGAGGCGGTCGAGGCGTCGCCGGAGCTGCGCGGCCTCCTGCGCAACCCCCAGATCGACGCGCGTGCCAAGCGCGCCGGTCTCGACGCCGTCTTCGCCGACGCCGACCCGGTGTTCCTGAACTTCCTGCGCCTCGCCTCCGAGAAGGGGCGCCTCGGCGAGACGCACGACATCCAGCGCGAGTTCGAGCGCCTCGTGTCGGAGGAGGAGCGCGTGCTCGAGGTGGAGCTGACCACCGCGAACGAGCTCTCCGACGCCGAGGCCGCCGAGATCATCCAGACGATCGAGCAGGCCTCCGGCCGTCGAGTCGAGGCCACGCGCTCCGTTGACCCCACCCTGATCGGCGGCTTCGTCCTGCAGGCCGGCTCCTTCCGCGCGGACGCGAGCGTGCGCGGCAGGCTCGACGCTCTCCGCCAGCAGCTGGCAACCCGGTGATTCCCAAAGGAGAGTTGGAGACCACATGAAATTGCGCCCGGAAGAGATCACGTCGATCCTGAAACAGCGGATCGAGGAGTACGACGTCGAGACCGACCTCTCGGAGGTCGGCACCGTCCTCCAGGTCGGCGACGGCATCGCCCGCGTCTACGGCCTCGAGCAGTGCTTCGCCATGGAGATGCTCGAGTTCGAGCACGGCGTCACCGGGCTCGCGCTCAACCTCGAGTCCGACAACGTCGGCGCCGCGCTCTTCGGCGACTGGGAGGGCATCGAGGAGGGCTCGGTCGTGAAGCGCACGGGGCGCATCGCGAGCGTCCCGGTCGGAGATGCGCTCGTGGGTCGCATCGTCGACCCGCTCGGCAACCCGCTCGACGGGGCCGGCGCCATCGCCTCGGACCAGTTCCGGCCGCTCGAGTTCAAGGCGCCCGGCGTCGTCGACCGCCAGCCCGTGAAGGAGCCGGTGCAGACGGGGCTCAAGGCGATCGACTCGATGATCCCCATCGGCCGCGGCCAGCGTGAGCTGATCATCGGCGATCGGGGAACGGGCAAGACCGCGATCCTCATCGACACGATCCTCAACCAGAAGGGCGGCGACGTCATCTGCGTCTACGTCGCGATCGGCCAGAAGGCGTCGAGCGTCGCGCAGGTCTACCAGCGCCTCAAGGACGCCGGTGCGATGGACTACACGGTGATCGTGGCCGCGTCCGCGGCCGAGGCGGCCCCCATCAAATGGATGGCGCCGTTCGCCGGCTGTGCGATGGGGGAGTTCTTCTGCTACTCGGGCCGCCACGCGCTCTGCGTCTACGACGATCTCTCGAAGCACGCGGACGCGTATCGGCAGATGTCGCTCCTGCTCCGCCGCCCACCGGGCCGAGAGGCGTTTCCGGGCGACGTCTTCTATCTCCACTCGCGCCTGCTCGAGCGGGCGTGCAAGCTCTCGGACGAGCTGGGCGGCGGCTCCCTGACCGCGCTGCCCGTCATCGAGACGCAGGCCGGCGACGTGTCCGCCTACATCCCGACGAACGTGATCTCGATCACCGACGGCCAGATCTTCCTCGAGTCCGACCTCTTCTACTCGGGCGTGCGTCCGGCGATCAACGTCGGGATCTCCGTCTCGCGGGTGGGCGGCAACGCGCAGACCCGCGCGATGAAGAAGGTGGCGGGGCGCCTGCGGCTCGACCTCGCCCAGTACCGCGACCTCGAGGCGTTTGCCCAGTTCGGATCAGAGCTCGATGCCGTCACCCAGCGCACCCTGGCCAACGGCGAGCGGATGGTGGCGACGCTGAACCAGCCGCAGTACTCGCCGTGGCCGTTCGAGGAGCAGGTCGCGGCGATCTTCGCCGGCATCCACGGTTACCTCTCGGAGGTGCCGACCGCCCAGGTGCCGCGCTTCCAGGAGGAGCTGCGCGAGTACCTGCGGACCGAGGGCTCGGTGTATGCGGCGATCCGGGATAGCGGCGACCTGCCGGACGATCTCCAGGAGAAGCTGCACGGTGAGATCAAGAAGTTCGCGGAGCACTTCAACGTCCAGGAGGACGCCGGGATCGTTGGAAGCGCCGCAGCGTGATGTCTCGGTGGACGAACGGGCCGCATGAGATGCGGCCCCTACGAACGACCTCGAGCGGTGTAGGGGCCGGATCTCATCCGGCCCGGAAGTGGAGCAGTCGCTAGGTGGCCTCCCAGCAGGACCTGAAACGCAGGATCCGGTCGGTCCGGAACACCCGCAAGATCACGAAGGCCATGGAGCTCGTCGCGGGCGCACGCCTGCGGAGGGCGGAGGCTCGCATCAGGGCGATGCGGCCCTACGCCGAGCGCATGCGCGAGCTGATGATCGGCACGGCTCGGGCGGCGGGCCCGTCGAGCGCCCGCCTGCCGCTGCTCCAGGCGCGGGAGAACGCAAGCACGACGGGCCTGCTCGCCGTGACGGGCGACCGGGGCCTCGCCGGCCCCTTCAACTCGCAGATCCTGCGTCGCGCCTTTGCGCTCGAGCGCGAGGTTCGCGGCACGGGCCAGGACGTGCGCTGGCTCGTCGTCGGCAAGAAGGGCCGCTCGACGCTGACGTTCCGGCGCTACGAGCTGGCGGGTGACTGGGCGGGCTTCACCGACCGGCCCGCGTACAGCGACGCGGCTGCCGTCGCGCACCGCGTCGTCGAGCTCTTCGTCTCGGGGGAGATCGACCGGCTCGTGGTCGTCTACAACCGCTACTACTCGCCCTTGACCCAGAAGGTCGAGACGCTCGACCTGCTGCCCATCCCGCGCAGCGCGCTCGAGGAGGGCGAGGAGGAAGACAAGACGCCGCTCGAGATCGCCCTCGAGGGGGACATCATCTACGAGCCCGACCCGGAGGAGATTCTCGAGCGTCTGCTCCCCGCCTACGTCGAGACGACCGTGTACCGCGCCCTGCTCGAGTCCGCGGCGTCCGAGCTCGGCGCGCGCATGACCGCGATGCGGAATGCGTCGAAGAACGCGAACGAGCTGATCGACCGCCTCACGCTCGACATGAACCGGGCGCGCCAGGCGGAGATCACCCAGGAGATCCTCGAGGTCGTCGCCGGCGCCGACGCCTTGGAGTAAGGCACGCCGCAGGCGTGCCGCACAGCGGCCGCGGGCCGAAGGCCCGCCAGGCCGCGACGCTCCGCCGGCCGCCGGAGGCGGCCGGCACCAGGCACGGCCCGGGCGGCTGAGCGGCCGGCTCGGCCGGCCGCGACCCGCCAAGGAGCGGCCCGAAGGGCCGCGGTCACAAGCGCCGGCGGTGGCCGGCACGAGCAGGCCCGCCGCGACGCGCTTCAGCCCGGCCCCGGGACGTGCTCACCGGCCTTCCACCCGGCCGCCGAGGGCGCTACAGTTGGGCGGTTCCGATGAGCACGCTCGCCGAGCCTGTCGATGCCACCCAGGTCGAGACGACGATCAAGGGCAAGTCGCCGAAGCAGCTCTTCTGGGACCGCTTCAAGAAGGACAAGGTGGCGCTCGGAAGTCTTGCGTTCATCCTGCTGCTCGTCCTGCTTGCCGTCTTCGCCGGCGTCATAGCGAAGCACCTCGTGGGCCATGGGCCGAACGAGCTCTTCCGGGACCAGCTCGACGACTTTGGGCTTCCGACGGGCCCGAACGCGGACTTCTGGTTCGGAGCCGACCAATCGGGGCGCGACGTGTTCGTGCGAATCCTGTACGGCGCTCGCACGTCGCTGCTCGTCGCGATCGTGGCGTCGGGCATCGCCATGATCATCGGCGTCGTGCTCGGGATCATCTCCGGGTACGTCCGCGGGTACACGGATACATTCATCTCCCGCGCGATCGACCTCGTCCTCGCGATGCCGCTGCTGCTCTTCGCGATCGGCATCGTGGCTGCGTGCGGGACGTCGAAGGAAGGGTGCTTCGGCGGGCTCATCGAGCCGGGACTCTCCCTCGTGATCTTCGTCATCGCCCTCTTCAGCTGGCCCTACATCGCGCGCATCATTCGCGGCACGACCCTCTCGCTGCGAGAGAAGGAGTTCGTCGAAGCGAGCCGCTCGCTCGGGGCGAGCAACGTTCGCATCATGTTTCGCGAGGTGCTGCCGAACCTCGTCGCCCCGATCATCATCTACACGACGCTCCTCATTCCCAGCAACATCCTCTTCGAGGCGGCGCTCTCGTTTCTCGGGCTAGGAGTGCCTCAAGACACGCCGTCCTGGGGGCAGATGCTGTCCGCCGGATCCTCGGTCTTCGAGGTCGCCTGGTGGCTGATGCTGTTCCCCGGCCTCTTCCTGGTCGTGACGACGCTGGCGTTCAACCTGCTCGGCGACGGCCTTCGCGATGCCCTCGATCCGAGGGCCGGCCGTTAGGCCTGCGATCGCCCATGGCTAACTTCCACCGAGCTTCGAGCGTCAGTTTAGGCAAATGGTAGGCGTAGAGTCCCGCGATTCGGGCCGGTCAGGGGGGACGGCACGGAGAACCAGAAAGAGGGGGTACAGGTGAAACGGATCGGATTATTCGGGATCCTCGCGGTCGCGTTCACGGCCGCCCTGCTCGCAGCCGGCTGCGGCGGCGGGGGGGAGGAGGCCGCGCCGCCGGCCGAGCCGCCGGCGGAGCCCGCTCCGCCCTCGGAGGAGCCTGCCGCAACGGGCGAGGAGCCCGCTCCGCCGGCCGAGGAGCCGGCAGGCGGGGCGCCGAAGGGCGGCACGTACCGTGTCGATGTCGAGTCGGCCTTCGACTTCACGGCTGCGTTCGATCCCACCGCGGAGTACACCGCGGTCGGCCAGAGCTTCTACACGCTGATGTTGCGGCCGCTCATGACCTACCGGCACACGGCCGGCGCAGCGGGAAACGAGGCGATTCCTGACCTGGCCGCCGACCTCCCGGAGATCTCGTCCGACGGCATGACCTACACGTTCACGCTCAGGGACGGGGTCATGTTCGCTCCGCCGGTCAGCCGCGAGGTCACGTCGCAGGACGTCAAGTACGCGTTCACCAGGCTGGCCAACCCTGAGATCAACGTCGGAGGCTACTCCGGCTATTACACGGACATCGTCGGCTTCGAGGAGTTCGGTGCGGGCGAGGCCGATGACATCGCCGGCATCGAGACCCCCGACGACAAGACGGTCGTCTTCACGCTCGAGAAGCCGCTCGGCGACTTCCTCTACCGGCTCGCCATGGCCGCAACGGCGCCGATCCCCGAGGAGGTCGCGCAGTGCTTCACGGAAGTCGGAGGGTACGCGCGCTTCATCATCGCCTCGGGCGCCTACATGATGGAGGGCACGGATGCGCTCGACATCACGAGCTGCGACACGATGGAGCCGATCTCGGGCTACGACCCGGAAGCGCATCTCATCTTCGTCCGCAACCCGAACTACGATCCCGCGACCGAGAACCCCGACGCTCGCGAGAACAACCCGGATCGCTTCGAGTTCCGGATCAACTCGAACGCGGACGACTGCTTCAACCGCGTCCGGGAAGCGATCATCGACGACACGCTCTGCGGCGAGACGCCGAAGGAAATCCGTGAGTACACGCAGGACGAGGAGCTGCAGGACAACCTCAAGCTCAACCCGGACGACTCCGTCTTCTACCTCTCGATGAGGCTGACGGAGCCGCCCTTCGACGACGTCCACGTGCGGAGGGCGGTGAACTACGTCATGGACAGGGACGGCCTCCGGCTCGCGTGGGGAGGGCCGAGCATCGGCGAGCTTGCGAGGCACGTCGCGCCGCCGAGCCTCGCACCGCCCGAGCTCGCGGACTACGACCCCTACAACGTCGTCGCAACCGAGGGCCTCGGGGATGTCGAAGCTGCCATGGAGGAGATGAGGCAGTCGAAGTACGACACCGACCAGGACGGCCTCTGCGACGCTCCCGAGTGCAAGGAAGTTCTGACCTTCATGGGCACGCTGGCACGTGACGACGGGATGATCCCGGTCATGCAGGAATCGCTCGCCAAGATCGGGATCGAGCTTGCGGTCGCGCCAGAACGACGACGCCTACAGCGTGTGGCTCGACGTGACGAAGCGCGGCGCCTTCAGCGGCACGGCCGGCTGGGGCAAGGACTATCCCGACGCCTTCACGATCTACTTCTATCTCTTCGACGGCCCGACGATCCAGCAGACCTCGATCAACGACGCCCTCGTCGGCTTGACGGCGGAGCAAGCGGAGGAGTTCGGGATCCCCTACCCGGCCGAGCCCGTGCCGAGCGTGGACGCGGACATCGACAACTGCATCGCGATCGCCGATGCGGCCGAGCGCCTGACCTGCTGGGGGGAGCTCGACAAGAAGCTGACGGAGGAGGTCGTCCCCTACGTCCCCTGGATCTGGCGAAACAACAGCACGATCATCGCCGACTCGGTGGTGCAGTGGGACTTCGACCAGTCGAACGGGAACCAGGCGTGGACGCGCGTCGCGGTCGACCCGTCGTTGCAGAACAGCTAGAAACACCGACTGCGCCAGGGGCCGGCCGTCCGGCCCCTGGCGCTCGAGATCGAGGCGTGAGCGAGCGAGGGAACTGAGGAACTGAACGGTGGCGGCTTACATCGTCAGGCGAGCTGTGTGGGCAGTCGTGGTCGTGCTGCTCGTGACGATGCTCACCTTCCTCATCTTCTACGTCATGCCTCCGGGCGATCCGGCCGTGCGCTTTGCCGGCCGCCAGCCGACGGACGCGACAATCGCGCAGATCCGCGAGAACTTCGGGCTCGACAAGCCGTGGTACACGCAGTACGGCATCTTCTTGAAGAATCTCGTGACCGGCGACGAGTGGGGCTGGCCGGGGCTCGGCTACTCCTACGACACGCGAGTCCCGGTCCGCGACGAGCTCGGTGAGCGGCTCCCGAGAACGCTGTGGCTCGTGATCGGCGCCGCCACTATCTGGGCGATCCTGGGGATCTCGATCGGCGTCATCTCAGCCATCAAACGAGGCTCCCTCATCGATCGTTTCGCGATGGGCTTCGCCCTCTTCGGGGTCTCGGCGCCCGTTTTCTGGCTCGGTCTCGTGGCGCTCTGGCTCTTCGCCGAGACGGGCGGGGGCCCCGACTGGCTGCACTTCTTACCGGGCACCGGATACGTGCCCTTTGACGAGAGCCCCGGAGAGTGGTTCCAGCACATGGTGCTGCCCTGCACCGTGCTGGCGCTCCTCTACGCCGCCTTCTATGCGCGCATGACCCGCGGGAACCTCCTCGAAACGATGGGAGAGGACTACATCCGAACGGCTCGCGCGAAGGGCCTCACCGAGCGAAAAGTGATCATGAAACACGGCCTTCGCGCGAGCCTCACGCCGATCGTCACCATGTTCGGCATGGACGTGGCGCTGCTCATCGGCGGCGCAGTGATCACGGAGATCGTGTTCAACTGGCAGGGCCTCGGCTCATGGGTCATCCGTGCGACCTACGACTCGAACCTGCCCGTGGTCGTCGCGGTCGTGTTGGTCGGCGCCGTCGCCGTCGTCGTCATGAGCCTGATCGTCGACATCGTCTACGCGTACCTCGACCCGAGGGTGCGCTACCAGTGAGCTCCCGACTCGGCGAGGTGCTGATCGAGGTCAACGACCTGACGGTGGAGTTTCCGACCCCCGACGGCGTCGTCCACGCGGTCGACAAGCTCTCGTTCACGGTCAGCCGTGGTGAGACGTTCGGCATCGTCGGCGAATCCGGGTCCGGCAAGAGCGTCACCAATCTCGCGATTCTCGGTCTCCACAACCCCAAACGGACCGTGATCTCGGGGGAGATCCTCTTCCAGGGCCGAGATCTTCTGCAAGCGTCGGGCGACGAGCTTCGGAAGATCCGTGGCAAACAGATCGCCATGATCTTCCAGGACCCCTTCGCGTGCCTGCATCCGATGTACCGGGTCGGCGACCAGCTCGTCGAAGCGATCCGCGTGCACGAGGACGTCCCCAAGTCGCAGGCCGAGGAGCGCGTGGTCGAGGTGCTCGGCTCGGTCGGCATTCCGAACCCCCGCGGGCGCTTCGACGACTACCCGCATCAGTACTCGGGCGGGATGCGCCAGCGAGCCATGATCGCCATGGCGATACTGAACAACCCCGATCTCCTCATCGCCGACGAGCCGACCACCGCGCTCGACGTCACGGTGCAGGCACAGATTCTCGAGCTGATCGACCGTGTGAAGAAGGAGTTCAACATCGGGGTGATCCTGATCACGCACGACCTTGGGGTGATCGCGGAGGTCGCCCAGCGCGTGATGGTGATGTACGCGGGGCGGGCGATGGAGCTGGGCTCGACGGCCGAGGTTTTTGCGCGCCCGCTGCACCCGTACACGTGGGGGCTGCTGGAGTCGATCCCGCACGCGGAGCAAAAGACCTCGCGGCTCGTACCGATCGAGGGATCGCCGCCGTCGCTGATCAACGTACCCCCCGGCTGTCCGTTCCATCCGCGTTGTCCGCATCGGTTCACGCCGTGCGACCAGGAGCGGCCGGAGTTTCGCGATCGGGGCGGCGGTCATCCGGAGGCCTGCCATCTCACGCCCGACGACAAGCGGCGACTCTGGAGCGAGCGTCGGCAGCGGCGGCTTGAAAAGGTCGCATGAGCGAGGTCGCGCAAGATCCTTCCGGGCAGGCGTTCGGAACGACGGCAGGCGAGCCGCTCGTCGAGGTCGAGCACCTGACGAAGCGGTTCCCGATCCACGCCGGGTTCCTGCAGCGCACCGTCGGCCGAGGTACACGCCGTCGAGGACGTCAGCTTCACGGTGGCGAGCGGCGAGACTCTCGGCCTCGTCGGCGAGTCCGGCTGCGGCAAGATCGACGACCGCGCGCCTGATCCGAAGCTGCTCGAGCCGACGTGCGGGACCATCCGCTTCGACGGACGCGACATCACGCGCTTCAACCGGCGCGAGATGCAGCCGCTGCGCCGCGAGATGCAGATCGTCTTTCAGGACCCGTACTCCTCGCTCAATCCGCGCCAGACGGTCGGCCAGATCATCGGCAGCCCGTTCGCGATCCACAGGACCGAGGGGTCGACCCGAAGGCAAGGTGCAGGATCTCATGGACCGCGTCGGCCTCAATCCGGAGCACTACAACCGTTACCCGCACGAGTTCTCAGGCGGGCAGCGGCAGCGCATCGGCGTGGCGCGCGCCCTCGCGCTCTCTCCGAAGCTCATCGTCTGCGACGAGCCGGTCTCGGCGCTCGACGTGTCGATCCAGGCGCAGATCCTCAACCTGCTGCAGAGCCTCCAGCGGGACTTCGGCCTCACGTATCTCTTCATCTCGCACGATCTCGGCGTCGTACGGCACATCTCCGACCGGATCGCCGTGATGTATCTCGGCCGGATCGTCGAGCTCGGCCCGGCGGACCAGGTCTACAACGAGCCGCGCCATCCGTATACCGCGGCGCTGCTCTCGGCGGTGCCGAAACCGGAGGGGGATGCCGGCATGCGCCGCGACCGCATCGTGCTGACCGGTGACGTGCCATCACCCGTCAACCCGCCCAGCGGCTGCGCCTTCCATCCGCGCTGCCCGAAGGCGCGCCTCGTCACCGGGCGGAGCGGACGAGGTGCCCGAGTCGTGCCGCTCGACATCCCGCAGCTCACGACGACGTGGGCCAGAACCGGCTCGCGCGTGCTGGTATCCGCTCGAGCCGGGCGAGAATCTTCAGCGCGTCCCGTAGCGGCTCGCCGTTGCCTGCGGCGGCTATGCTCGAACGGCGGTGATGCAGCCGACGCTGATCTCCCACTGGGTCTGAAGCCTCGACCACGCCGCCCGTGTGGCGGATGGGTGTGATCGGGCCCGCGTGATTGCGGACAAGCTCGACCGGTTCGAGCTCGCACGTCGACGCTCTGTGCTGCGGCCGATCGCCTCGGCCTTCGCCCGGCGGCGGATGCCACGCTTCACGGTCGCTTAACGGTTGCTAACCGTTTCCGCGCGATATCGTCGGAACAGGCAAGGATGGTTGGCGTAAGTCGTGATCGGGAGCGAGGCTGCGGCCGCGCGCGAGAGTGGATCTCGCTTCGCATGGACGGCGAGCTGTCGGAGCTCGAGCGCCTGCTGCTCCGGCGCCATCTCGGCCGCTGCCCGGATTGCCGGGCGTTCGCCGAAGGCGTGCGGTCGACGACGATGCTCGTCCGTGCCGCCCCGGTGGCACGCCCGACGCGCTCGCTCGGGCCCGATCCGGCTCCCGTGCGGGCGGCGCCCCGGCGCTTCCGGCTCGTCGCAGCCGCCGGGCTGGCCGCGGTTGCGGCCGGGTTCGGCATCGGAGTCGGAGTCCTGATCGGGTCGGATCGCGACGCGCCGCTGCCGATCGCTCCCCAGGCGCCCGGCCCGACGATCGCCGAGCTGCCGCAGCCGGGCGTCGAGCGGCCCGCTCCTCAGCCGCCGACCGTAGACGTCTAGCGGTTCGCTCCGGGTGGTGGCCCGAGCCTTCGGTAGACTCGGGGCGGCGAGCGACGAGGCCGGCACGGCCTCTTGACACCATCACGAGGCCAGGAGCGCGATGTCGGAGACTCCCGCGGAAACGAACGTCGGCAGGATCGTCGAGATCAAGGGCGTCGTCGTCGACGCCGTCTTCCCCGATCGGCTGCCCGCGATCTACAACGCACTTCGGGTCGAGGTTCCCGCCTCCGACGGCCGGCCCGCGATCGACGTGATCGCCGAGGTGCAGCAGCATCTCGGCGACGACACCGTCCGCGCCGTGGCGATGGACTCGACGGACGGCATCCCGCGCGGCGCCAACGTGATCGACACGGGCCAGCCGATCACCGTGCCCGTGGGGAATGCGACGCTCGGGCGGCTCTTCAACGTGCTCGGCGACCCGATCGACAAGAGCGAGGAGCCCGTCGTCGTGGACGAGCGCTGGCCGATCCATCGCGATCCGCCGACGTTCGAGGAGCTGAAGCCGACGGTCGAGATCTTCGAGACCGGGATCAAGGTGATCGACCTGCTCGCCCCGTACGTGAAGGGCGGCAAGGTCGGGCTGTTCGGCGGCGCCGGCGTCGGCAAGACCGTGCTGATCCAGGAGCTGATCCGCAACATCGCCGAGGAGCACGCCGGCCTGTCGGTCTTCTGCGGCGTGGGCGAGAGGACGCGCGAGGGCAACGACCTCTGGATCGAGATGACCGAGTCCGGCGTCATCTCGAAGACCGCGCTCGTCTACGGGCAGATGAACGAGCCCCCCGGGGCGCGGCTGCGCGTCGGACTGGCCGGCCTCACGATGGCCGAGTACTTCCGCGAGCAGGGCCAGGACACGCTCGTCTTCATCGACAACATCTTCCGCTTCGTCCAGGCCGGCTCGGAGGTCTCGGCGCTGCTCGGCCGCATGCCCTCCGCCGTCGGCTACCAGCCGACCCTGGCCACCGAGATGGGCCAGCTCCAGGAGCGGATCACGTCCACGCAGCGCGGCTCGATCACATCCGTGCAGGCGATCTACGTGCCGGCGGACGACCTGACCGATCCCGCCCCGGCAAACACCTTCGCGCACCTCGACGCAACCACGGTGCTCTCCCGTGCGATCGCCGAGCAGGGGCTGTACCCGGCCGTCGATCCGCTCGACTCGAGCTCGCGCGTCCTGCAGCCGGGCGTCGTCTCCGACGAGCACTACCAGACGGCCACGCGCGTGCAGGAGATCCTCCAGCGCTACAAGGACCTCCAGGACATCATCGCGATCCTCGGGATCGACGAGCTGTCCGACGAGGACAAGGTCGTCGTCACGCGGGCGCGCAAGATCCAGCGGTTCCTCTCCCAGCCCTTCCACGTCGCGGAGGCGTTCACGGGACAGGCCGGCGTCTACGTGCGGCTCGAGGACACGATCAAGGGCTTCGTCGAGATCATCGAGGGCAAGCACGACGATCTTCCCGAGCAGGCGTTCTTCATGCTGGGGACGATCGACCAGGCGGTCGAGCGCGGCCGCGAGCTCGCGGCGGCGGCCTGAGCTCGGAGCGTCCGGTCGGATGGCCGAAGGCTCCGAGAAGACCTTCGACCTCTCGGTCGTCACGCCCGAGGGGGCCGTGTTCGACGGCGAGGCGCAGATGGTCGTCGTGCCCGGGCGCGGCCGGCGAGATCGGCGTGCTGGCGCGTCACGCGCCCCTCGTGGCGATGTTGAAGGCCGGGGAGACCCGGATCAAGGCCGACAACGCGTGGACCGCGCTCGCAACCGGCCCCGGCTTCTTCAAGGTCCAGCGCGACCGCGCGATCGTGCTCGTCGACGACGCCGTCAGGGCCGAGGAGATCGACGTCGAGCAGGCCCGGCAGGAGGCGGACGAGGCCCGGGCGCTGCTCGAGCGCGCAGACGCCGGCGAGGAGGGAATCGACCGCTGGCGCGTGTCCGAGCGCCTCCGCCACGCCGAGAACAAGATCGCCGTTGCAGGCCGCGACTAGCGCCCGTAGCCGGAACCAGCCGCGGGCTGGTTTCGGCGGAGAGCGGCCGTTAGGTCGCGGCCTGCTCCGCCGCGGAACGCTACGGCCGTCCGCGGCAGGGTGTGATCCTACGCGCCGAAGAGTTCGGTATCCTCGTCCGCGGCCTGCCTGAGCACGCCTCGGCGGGGCCTTCGACGACGAAGAAACTCGTGCGAACGACCCTGAAGAGAGGCGCCGGCAGCGGTCTGGGCAACGGGCGGCCGCCCGACGAGCCCGGCGCCGGCAACGCTCGCCGCCTCGCGCACCGCTCGGGCCGGTGAGCCGGTACGGCCATGCTCGGCGGCGCGGGCTGCGGCTCACCGGCAAGATCCTGCTGCTGGCTCCTGGTCGTGGGGCTGATCGCCGCCGGAGCGCTCGGCGGCGGCGTGTGGCTCTACCTCGACGAGAGCGTGGCCACGATCGTCGACAACTCGAAGGACATCCAGAAGGAGATCGAGGAGGAAGGCGTCCCCCTCGTTGCCTCCGAGCCCGGGCAAGGCCACGAACGCATTGATCGTCGGCTACGACACCCGCAAGGGTGCGGAGGCCGACGTCGGCCGCTCGGACACCGTCATGCTGCTCCGCGCCGACCCGAACAACGACACGATCTCGCTGCTCTCGTTCCCGCGAGACCTCGTCGTCGATCATCCGGGCTGCCGCGCCCATCCGACGCCGTGGCGCGACCGGATCAACACGGCGTACACGTTCTGCGGCCCGAGCGGCACCGCGAAGACCGTCCGGGCCCTCACCGGATTGCCGATCAACTACGTCATCACCGTCGACTTCCACGGCTTCAAGCAGATCGTGGACAAGGTCGGCGGCGTCTACGTCGACGTCGACCAGCGGTACTACAACGCCGACTCGGCGGCGAGTACGCCCGACGATCAACCTGCAGCCCGGGTACCAGAAGCTCGGCGGCGGCGCCGCGCTCGACTTCGCCCGCTACCGTCACACGGACTCCGACTTCCACCGCATCGCCCGCCAGCAGGCAGTTCGTGAAGGCGTTCAAGCAGGCGGTGCAGACGAACTTCTCGCTCACGAAGCTGCCCGGGCATCATCAACGTCGATCGTCGACAGCGTTCAGGTCGGCCGGAAAGAAGGCTCTCGACCTCGGCACGTGCTTCCTACGCCCGGTTCGTGTACGAGCTGCCGTCGGGCAGCTTCTTCCAGGGCGGCTGATCGCATCGGAGGTCACCGGCTACGCGGAGCTGTCGGCATCCGAGGAGGCGATCCGGAGCGGCCGTGGTCGACTTCCTCAACCCGGACGTCGAAGGCGGCGGCGAAGGCCGATGCCGCGAGCCAGCGGCCAGAAGCCGGTCGGGCGAGGCGCCGCCGCCGCGAGACGACGACGATCGAGGTGCTCAACGGCAACGGCAAGGACGGCTCGGCCAGGATCGCCGCCGACCTGCTCGCCGAGCGCGGCTACCTCGCCGAGTCCGGCGGTGACGCGCTGGACGAGGCCGGCAACCAGAAGTACGACTACTTCGAGACTCAGATCATCTACGACGGCGTCGGCCCGGGGCCGGGCCTCGGCCGAGGCCGTCGGTAAGCTGTTCGGCGACTCGCAGGTCGTCAAGGCCGCGCCGGACGACGAGCATCGACGACGATGCTCAGGTCATCGTCGGGCAGACCTTCCATGACAGCTTGCGCAGCGCACCGGTCGACGAGACGCCGGAGCACCAGCGACCCGGCACACGGTGCCGCGACTTCGACGAGGTGCTGCCGCTACGCTCCGGGACGGCGCAGGCAAGGTCGACTTCCCGGTGCTCGTGCCGCTCGTGCGCGAGGAGACGCTCGAGCCTCGACACGGGCGGAGGTTCCGGCGCGCGTCTACACGCGTCGAAGGGCGTGACGCGCTCAAGATCGTGTACCGGTCGACGTCGGGGCTACTGGGGCATCAGGAGACGAGCTGGACCGACCCGCCCGATCCTCGACGGGCCGAACGTCGAGCGGCAGGATCGGCGACCGGCACGCTGCGGCTGTACTACGACGGCTCGAAGCTGCACATGGTCGCGTTCGAGGAGAACGGCGCCGTGTACTGGGTCTCGAACACGCTGCTCGACGACTCTCGCAACGAGACGATGATCGCGATCGCCAAGGGCCTCAAGCCCCTTTCGGCGGCGAAGTGACGTGAACGGAGCCGCTCGGCGTTCTGGGCGCGGGGTGGGTCGGCCTCGTCACCGCGGCCTGCTTTGCCGACCTCGGCCACGACGATCTGGGTTCGCGACATCGACGTCGCCCGCATCGAGGCGCTCGAGGCCGGGCGCGTGCCCATTCACGAGCCGGGGCTCGCCGAGCTCGCTCGCCCGCAACCGCGACCGGCTGCACTTCACGCTCGAGACGCGGCGGAGCTGTTCGAGCACGCCCGCCTCGTCTTCGTCTGTGTCGGCACTCCGCCGACCTACTCGGGCGATGCGGATCTCTCCGCCGTCTGGCATCGTCCTGAAGGAGATTCCCGCCGCGACGGAGACGCATCCTGATCATGAAGAGCACCGTGCCGGTCGGAACGGGTGACAAGGTGCGGAGCGAGCTCGAGGCGCTCGGCCGGGCGCGGGGTCGGCTACGTGTCGAACCCGGAGTTCCTCGCCGAGGGCACCGCGATCCGGGACTTCACGAACGCCGACCGCGTCGTCATCGGATCGTTCGACGAGGAGCAGGGCGACGCGGTGGCGCGTCTCTACGAGCCGCTCGGCGCGGCCGATCCTGCGCACCGACGTGGCGACCGCCGAGATGATCAAGTACGCGTCGAACGCGTTCCTCGCGACGAAGATCTCGTTCATCAACGAGATCGCAAACGTCTGCGAGGCGACGGGAGCCGACGTCACACGGGTCGCCGAGGGCATGGGCCTACGATCGCCGGATCGGCTCGCAGTTCCTCCGGGCCGGGATCGGCTACTCGGGCAACTGCCTGCCGAAGGACGTCGCCGCGCTGAAGCAGCTCGCGGGCAACTCGGGCTACCACTTCCAGCTTCTCACCGCGGTCATCGAGGTCAACGAGCTCCAGAAGCGCCGGGTGATCGGCGAAGCTCGAGAAGCATCTCGGCGCGCTGCGCGGCAAGACGATCACGCTGCTCGGGCTCGCGTTCAAGCCGAACACGAACGACATGCGGCAGGCGGCGAGCCTCGTGACTCGCCGCCCGCCTGCTCGCCGAGGGCGCCCGCGTCCGAGGCTGGGACCCGGTGGCCGTCGAGGTGGCGCGTCCGCTGCTCCCGGGCGTCGAGCTCCACGAGAACCTGCTCGAGGCGCTGGACGGCGCCGACGCGGCCGTCATCGTGACCGAGTGGGACCAGGTCAAGGCGTTCCCGTACGAGGAGGCAGCCGGCGTGATGGAGGGCGCCGTGCTGATCGACGGCCGGAACGTGCTCGACCCGGAGGAGGCCCGTGACGCCGGATTCGTGTACGAGTCGATCGGCCGTGCCTCCCTCGTCTGATGGAGGCGCTGGTACTCGGCGGGGGCCGTGGCGAACGGCTCGGTGATGCGGCGGCCGGCCTACCGAAGCCGCTCGTGCCGGTGCGGGGCCGTCCCCTCGCCGCCTACATGGTGGCCAGGCTCGCGGCGGCGCGGGGTGTCGCGCGTGATCGTTGCGCTGCGCCGCAGGCCAGGAGGCGCTCTTCCTCCAGGCGTTGTCCGGCCTCGGGGTCGAGATCGTCGCCGCGGGTGAGCCCGAGCCGCTGGGCCGAGGCGGCGGGCTGCGCCATGCGGCCGCGCAGCGCCTCGAGCCGGGCCCGGTCTTCGCGCTCAACGGCGACGAGCTCGTCGACGTCGACTTCCGGCATCTGCTCGGAGCACCACGTCGGCACCGGCGCCGCGGCGACGATCACGGTCGTGCCGCTCCAGTCGCCCTTCGGCGTCGTCGAGATCGACGGCGACGCCGTCACGGCCTTCCGCGAAGCCCCGCAGCTGCCGCACTGGGTGAGCTGCGGCGTCTACGTGCTCGACGAGGAGGCGATCGCCCGGCTGCCCGAGCGGGGTGACCACGAGACGACGACCTTTCCCGAGCTCGCCGCCGAGGGACGCCTGCGCGCGTTCCGGCACGAGGGAACCTGGATCACGGTGAACACCCCGAAGGACCTGCGCCGCGCCGAGGAGCTCGCGGCCGAGCACCCGGAGTGGCTGTCGACGTGAGCGCCGGCGAGCCGCGGCCCGAGCTGGAGACCCGGACGGTCGAGAAACCGTGGGGTCACGAGCTCATCTGGGCGCTCACCGACCGCTACTGCGGCAAGATCCTGTTCGTCCGCGGCGGTGAGTCGCTCAGCCTCCAGTACCACCGCGAGCGGGACGAATCCTGGTACGTGCTCGAAGGCCGCGCCGTGCTCGAGTTCGGCAGACGTGGACGGGCCCCGCGAGACGGTCGAGATCGGCCCGGGCGACGCGTTCCGGTTCGTCCCGCAGACCGTGCACAGGGTCAGCGGCGATCGACGACACGCGGATCTCTCGAGGTCTCGACGCCCGAGCTCGACGACGTCGTGCGCCTCGAGGACCGGTACGGCCGGACCGAATAGGGCGTCGCCACCCGCTCGCTAGACTGGGCGTCGCATGCCGACGCGCCGACCGGCACGACGTCAAGGATCTCGCGCTCGCGCCCACCGGTGTCCAGCGGATCGATTGGGCCGACCGGGAGATGCCGGTCCTGCGGGCGATCCGCGAGCGCTTCGCGGCGGAGAAGCCCCTGGTCGGGCCACCGCATCTCTGCGTGCCTGCACGTCACGACGGAGACCGCCAACCTGCTGCGCACGCTCAAGGCCGGAGGCGCGGACGTCGTCTGCTGCGCGTCGAACCCCCTGTCCACCCAGGACGACGTCGCCGCCGCGCTCGTCAGCGAGTACGGCATCCCCGCCTTCTGCATCCGCGGCGAGGACGCGGACACCTACTACGCGCACATCGACGCGGCGATCGATCACCGGCCGCAGATCACCATGGACGACGGCGCGGACGTAATCTCCGTGCTGCACTCGCGGCGCCGCGAGCAGATCGGCGACATCCTGGGGGCGACGGAGGAGACGACGACCGGCGTCATCCGGCTGCGCGCGCTCGAGGCGGACGGCAAGCTGGCCTTTCCGGTCATCGCCGTCAACGAGGCCAAGACGAAGCACCTGTTCGACAACCGGTACGGAACCGGCCAGTCGACCGTGGACGCCGTCATCAGGGCGACGAATCTCCTGCTCGCAGGACGCAAGTTCGTCGTGGCCGGCTACGGATGGTGCGGGCGCGGCGTCGCGATGCGGGCGCGGGGCATGGGCGCGCACGTGGTCGTCACCGAGGTCGAGCCGCTGCACGCGCTCGAGGCCGTCATGGACGGCTTCGAGGTCATGACGATGGAGCAGGCAGCCCGGATCGGGGACATCTTCGTCACCGCGACCGGCGACAAGAACGTGATTGCCCGCCGCCACATCGAGCTGCTCAAGGACGGCGCGATTCTCGCCAACACCGGCCACTTCAACGTCGAGATCGAGATCTCCGCGCTGCGGGCGCTCGCGGCCTCGAGCCGCGAGGCGCGGCCGAACGTCGAGGAGTTCACGCTCGCCGACGGCCGGCGCGTGTATCTGCTCGCAGAGGGGCGTCTCGTGAACCTTGCGGCCGCCGAAGGGCACCCGGCCGCCGTCATGGACATGAGCTTCGCCAACCAGGCCCTGGCGGCGGAGTTCGTGATCGCCAGCGCCGGCGAGCTCGGACGGCGCGTGTACGACGTCCCCGAGCGTGATCGACCGGGAGATCGCGCGCCTCAAGCTCGCGACGCTCGGCGTCGAGATCGACACGCTCACCGAGGAGCAGGAGCGCTACCTGTCCTCCTGGGACGAGGGAACGTAGCCGGTCACGATCTGCGGCCCGAGGACGTCGTCCGGCTCGAGGACGACCGCGTCGTCCTGCTCGACCAGCGCCGTCTGCCCGACGAGGTGGTCGAGCTCGAGTGCCGCTCGGCCGCCGAGGTGGCCGAGGCGATCCGCACCCTGGCCGTGCGCGGGGCGCCTGCGATCGGCGTGGCGGCCGCGATGGGGTACGCGCTCGCCGCCGCGCGTGGGGAGGACCTCGACGAGGCCGCCGCGGTCCTGCTCGCCGCGCGGCCGACAGCGGTCAACCTCGCCTGGGCGCTGTCCGAGATGGCCCGGGGCCCGCGCGACCCCGAGACGCTGGCCCGGCGCGCCCGGGAGCTGCACCGCCGCGAGGTGGAACGGTGCGTCGACATGGGCGAGCACGCCGCCCGCCTGTTCGGCGAGCCCGCGCACGAGTGGGAACGTCCCCTCACGCACTGCAACACCGGGGCGCTCGCGACGGCGGGCCACGGGTCGGCGCTGGGCGCGGTGCGCAGCGCGCACTCGCTCGGGCTGGTGCGTCACGTGCTGGTCGACGAGACCAGACCGCTGCTGCAGGGAGGTCGTCTGACGGCGTGGGAGCTCGAGCGGGCCGGGATCCCGCACAGCGTCGTCGTGGACGGCGCGGCCGGGGCGCTCATGGCGCTCGGCGAGGTCTCGCTCGTCGTCGTCGGCGCGGATCGCATCGCCGCCTCCGGAGACGTGGCCAATAAGATCGGGACCTACATGCTGGCGGTCCTCGCAGCCCAACACGAGCTCCCGTTCGTCGTCGTCGCGCCGACCTCGACGATCGATCTCGCCACGCCGAGCGGCGAGGAGATCGTGATCGAGGAGCGCGACCCGGGAGAGGTCACCGATCGGTTCGCGGCGCGGAACCCCGCGTTCGACGTCACCCCGGCCTCGCTGGTCACGGCGATCGTCACCGAGGCCGGCGTGCACGGCCAACCGTACGAGAGCTCGCTGGCCGCGGCCGTCGCCTCCTCGGCCTCAGCTGACGTCGAAGCCGGGCTTCGCCCGGCGAGAGACGTCAGCGACCAGGGGGTCGAGGAGTGAAGGCGATGGTGATGGCGGCGGGCCTGGGCACCCGACTCCGGCCGCTGACCGACTTCCTGCCGAAGCCGATGGTGCCGATCGCGAACCGGCCGGTCCTCCACCATCTGCTGAACCTCCTGGCCCGGCACGACATCCGCGAGGTCGGCGTCAACATCCACGTCTTTCCCGAGCTGATCAAGCGCTACTTCGGCGACGGCTCCGCGCTCGGCATGTCGATCCGCTGGTCGGAGGAGCCAACCCTGCTCGGGACGGCCGGCGGCACGAAGCAGCTCGAGGACTTCTGGGGCCGCGAGACGATCCTCATCACGTCCGGAGACGGCCTCCACGACGTCGACGTGACCGCGCTGCTCGGCCACCATCTCAGGACCGGCGGGCTCGCCACGCTCGCCGTCAAGCCGGTCGACGATCCGTCCTCGTACGGCGTCGTCATCCTCGACCGCGACACGAGGATCCGGGGCTTCCAGGAGAAGCCGAGTCGCGACGAGGCGAAGTCCGATCTCGCCAACTGCGGCGTCTACGTGATCGAGCCGGAGCTGCTCGACCGCGTTCCGCCGCGACACCTTCTACGACTTCGGCACGGACATGTGGCCGGCGCTCGTCGCGGCCGGCGAGCCGGTGTACGCCTACACGACGATGGCGTACTGGAACGACGTCGGTGGGCTCGACGAGCTGCGCAACTCGATCCTCGACGCCGTGTCCGGCCGCGTCCGCATCGCGATCCCCGGAACGGAGATCGCGCCCGGCGTCTGGGCGGAGGAGGGCTGCGACATCGACCAGACGGCCACCGTCGAGGGGCCGGTCGTGCTCGGCCGGAACGTCGTCATCGAGGAGGGCGCCCGGATTCGCGGGCCGGCGGCGATCGGCGCCGACTCGCACGTCGGTAGGGACGCGGCAATCCGCAGCGCGGCGCTGCTGCCCGGGAGCGTCGTGCCGGACGAGGGCATCGCGATCGCCGGGATCTTCGGCGACGCGTCGAAGCTCGCCGACAGCATCCTTCGTTACCCGGCAGTGCGCGACTCGTAGCCGTTCGGCGCACTCCTGCGCGGAATTCGCGCGTAGCCTCGCCTCATGGGCCTGCTCGACCTGCTGCTCCCCGAGCGCTGCGTCGGGTGCGGCCGTGAGGGCGTGCTCTGCGAGAACTGTCTCGCGCGGCTCGTGCCGATCCGCGAGCCGCTGTGCTCCCGCTGCGGAGCACCCGTTGCCTGGCCCGTCGAGCGCTGCCCCGAGTGCGCCGGCCGGCGCCTGGCATTCTCGTGGGCCCGGGCGGCAATCGCCTACGAGGGGCCTGCGGTCGACCTCGTCCGAGCCTGGAAGGAGGGTGGGCGCCGTCGCTTCGCGCCCCTCGCCGCTCGCCTCGTCGTCGGGAGCATGCCCGCGCCGCCCGCCGATGCGCTGACGTTCGTCCCCGCCGTGCACGACCGCGAGCTCTGGCGCGGCCACAATCCTGCCCGGTGCCTTGCCGAGCAGCTGGCGACGTCGTGGCGCCTCCCGCTGCTGCCGCTGCTGGCGCGCACCTCGACCACGAGGCGCCAGCGCGGGCTCGGCCTCGCCGAGCGGCGCGCGAACGTCCGAGGAGCGTTCCGTGCGACCGACGGTCCGCCCCGGCACGTCGTGCTCGTCGACGACGTCTACACGAGCGGCGCGACCGTGACGGCAGCGGCCCGTGCCCTGCGCGCGGCGGGAGCCGCGCCGGGTCGACGTCGTGACCCTCGCCCGGACGCTCAGAGGCGGCAGGCCAGCCCGGCCGGTCCTGAGGCGAGGCGATGGGTGAGATAGATTGCAGGCGACTGAAAGGGGGCGCCATTGAGACTTCAGGTGAAGGGCAAGAACCTCGAGGTCAGCGAAACCCTCTACCGGTACGCGGAGGAGAAGCTCGGAAAGCTCGAGCGGCATCTCAACGACGCGACCCGTCTCGAGCTCGAGCTCACGGTCGAGCGGAACCCGTCGATCGCGCAGAGCCAGGTTGCAGAGGCGACGGTGTGGACCAAGGGGCCGATCCTGCGCGCCCGCGAGAGCTCCGACGACATGAAGGCGTCGATCGACCTGCTCGCCGACAAGCTCGAGCGCCAGGTCAAGCGGTACCGGGAGAAGCGCCAGCGCAAGCAGGTTTCCCGCCATGGGCCCCATCACCAGCACGAAGAGGAGGCGCGGCCGGTCGTGCCAGACGAGAGCGAGCCGATGATCGTGAAGACCAAGCAGTTCGCCGTCAAGCCGATGACCCCCGAGGAAGCCGTTCTCCAGCTCGAGCTCATCGGCCACGACTTCTTCGTCTTCCGCAACGTCGAGTCCAACGACGTCAACGTCGTCTATCGGAGGCGCGACGGCAACTACGGCCTGATCGAGCCAAGCGCCTGATCGCGGGGGGAACCATGGGGGTTCCCCCACGCTCATGAGTCTGGATGACATCAGCGATCCGCGGGGAGTGCCGCGCTGGATGGAGGTCGGGATATCCGGGGTCCCGCGCCAGCGCGAGTGGGACCTCGTCAGCATCGTCGACATCCCGGAGCTCGACGGCGCACCCGTCTCCGAGCTCGCCTTCCGGCTCCTCGACGACGGACGGGTCGCGGGCGCCGAGCCTCCCGATGTCCCGAGCTCGGCGCTCAGCCGGCTCGCGGCGCTCGTCACGGAGTCGCTCGCGCCGCCCTGCGAGGTGCGCGCCGTACGACGCGGCGTTCTCGACTGGTCGCTCGCCGCGAGACGGATCTCGGTCGAGCTCGTGGAGCTGCCGGAGCTCGAGCACGTCGAAGATCTGGTCGTCGCGCTCGCGCCCGACGGCGAGCCGAACCGTCCTCGTCGACGGCCGGGAGGTCGAGCCGGACGGGCCGGTCGAGGCGGCGGCGCTTCTCCTGGAGGAGCTCGGTCGCCGGCGCTTCTCCGCCTTCGCCGCCCGGGCCGCGCGCTCGACCGCCGGGTGGGAGCTGACTGTCGACCCGCTCTGATCGTTACCCTGTCCTCATGCCGACCGGGACGGTCCTCTGATGCCACAGAACTACGGAGCGCTCGAAGGCCTCCTGCGCATGGGCGAGGGCCGCCGCCTGAAGCGGCTCGCCGAGCAGGCTGCCTACATCACGTCGCTCGAGCCGGACTTCGAGCGTCTTTCCGACGCGGAGCTCGCCGCCAAGACGGTCGAGTTCAAGCAGCAGCTCGAGAACGGCGAGCACGCTCGACAACCTCGTCTTCGAGGCCTACGCGGCGGTCCGCGAGGCGGCGCGGCGCACGGTCGGGATGCGTCCCTTCGACGTGCAGCTGATGGGCGCGATCGTGCTCCACGAGGGCGACATCGCCGAGATGAAGACCGGCGAAGGCAAGACGCTCGTCGCCACCATGCCGCTCTACCTCAACGCGCTCACGGGGGAGAACGTGCACCTCGTGACCGTGAACGACTACCTCGCCAAGCGCGACACCGAGTGGATGGGGCCGGTCTACGAGGCCCTCGGCATGCGCGCGGCGTTCATCCGCGCCCAGATGCCGTTCGCGGAGAAGCAGGCCGCGTACGAGGCCGACATGACGTACGGGACGAACTCCGAGTTCGGCTTCGACTACCTGCGCGACAACATGGCCGTCTCGCTCGCAGAACTGCGTTCAGCGCGGCCACACGTACGCGATCGTGGACGAGGTCGACTCGATCCTCATCGACGAGGCACGCACGCCGCTGATCATCTCCGGCGAGCCCGAGACCGCGGCGAAGACCTACTACGACTTCGCTCGGGTCGTGCGCGGGCTCAAGGGCGTCCCGGCGAAGTTCGTCCCGAAGGGGCTGCCCAAGCCGGAGGACGACGCCGACTTCGAGTTCGACGAGAAGTTCAAGACCGTCTCGCCGCGGGAGTCGGCGATCGAGAACGTCGAGCACTCGCTCGGCATCGAGAACCTCTACGACCCGCGCCACGCCCAGCTCGTCAACCATCTCATCCAGGCGCTGAAGGCGGAGTCGCTCTACCAGCGCGACGTCGACTACGTCGTCGTCGACGGCGAGGTCAAGATCGTCGACGAGTTCACCGGCCGCATCATGGAAGGCCGCCGCTGGTCGGAGGGCCTGCACCAGGCGATCGAGGCGAAGGAGGGCGTGCCGATCAAGGAGGAGTACGTCACGCTCGCGACGATCACGCTGCAGAACTACTTCCGTCTCTACGAGAAGCTCGCCGGCATGACGGGCACCGCCAAGACCGAGGAGAAGGAGTTCCAGGAGATCTACGGGCTCAGCGTCGTCGAGATACCGACGAACGTGCCGGTCGCGCGTGACGACCAGAACGACTTCATCTTCAAGACGAAGGAAGCGAAGTACGAGGCGGTCATCGACGACATCAGGGAGCGCCACGACCACGGGCAGCCGGTCCTCGTGGGCACGATCTCGGTCGAGGTCTCCGAGTATCCTGTCGAAGCTGCTCGAGCGGGACGGCGTTCCGCACAACGTCCTGAACGCGAAGCAGCACGAGCGAGAGGCCGAGATCATCAAGGACGCCGGCGAGCCCGGCGCAGTCACGATCGCGACCAACATGGCCGGCCGAGGCGTCGACATCAAGCTCGGCGACGGCGTTCGGGAGCTCGGCGGCCTGTACGTGCTCGGCACGGAGCGTCACGAGTCCCGCCGGATCGACAACCAGCTGCGTGGACGCTCGGGCCGGCAGGGCGACCCGGGCGAGTCGCGCTTCTACATGTCCGCGCAGGACGACCTCGTGCGGCTCTTCGCCGGCGACCGGATCTACAAGATCATCGATCGCTTCAAGCTCCCCGACGACCAGCCGATGGAGGCCGGGATCCTGACGAAGCAGATCGAGGGCGCGCAGAAGAAGGTCGAGGAGCAGAACTTCGTCACCCGCAAGAACGTCCTCAAGTACGACGACGTCATGAACATCCAGCGCCTGGTGATCTACGAGCAGCGGCGCCAGGTGCTCGAGGGCGACGATCTCTCCGAGCACATCCGCGCCTGGATCGACGACGTCGTCGAGCGCATCGTGCTCGAGCACACCGAGGAAGAGCACTTCGAGGAATGGGACATCGACGCGCTCTTCTCCGAGATGACGTCCCTGTACGACTGCGAGATCCAGCCGGACGAGCTCGACCTGCGCGGCATGTCGCGCGAGGAGCTGGTCGCGGAGTTCCAGGACGACGCACGGGACGCGTACGAGGCGAAGGAGGAGGAGCTCGGCAGCGAGCTGATGCGCGAGATCGAGCGCTACCTCGTGCTCCAGATCGTCGACGCGCGCTGGCGCGAGCACCTCGAGTCGATGGAGTACCTCCGCGACGGCATCCATCTTCGCGCGATGGCGCAGAAGGACCCGCTCGTCGAGTACCGCAACGAGGGCTCCACCATGTTCGACGAGCTCAACGACCAGATCCGCGAGGAGGTCGTCCGCTACCTCTTCCACGTCGAGGTCGCCCGGGAAGAGCCGCCGCAGCTCCAGCCGGAGGAGGCCTCGGACGGCGCGCTCGTCTACGAGCACGAGTCGCTGGCGGGGTCTGACGCCATCGCCGCCGCGACGGCCGGCGCAGTGCAGCCGGCTGCCGGCGCCACGCAGGCCGCTGCTCCGTCGACGGAGACGGCGGCGGCGTCTCCCGTCGCGACGCAGACCGTTCCGAGCGAGTACGCCGGAGTCGGCCGCAACGATCCGTGCCCGTGCGGGTCCGGGCAAGAAGTTCAAGAAGTGCCACGGCGCCTGACGCGCCTGGCCTGCCTCCCGCGTTCGAGGCGCGACGGTCTGTAGGGGCCGGATCTCATCCGGCCCGGTCTTGTTCCGGTCGGCCCGGCCCCGTGTGACAGTCAAGCGCCTACGGCGCCTGACGCTCTTCCTGGCCGACGCTCAGGCGCGACGGTCCTGTGGGGCCGGATCTCATCCGGCCCCTTTCTCTGCGAGGCATGTTCTCGGGCCGGACAGGACCGGCCCTACAGGCGATAGCTCGGCGGCCCTTACAATGCGCTGCTGGCCGAGCGCCCACAGCTGCAGAGCGATCTCGAGGAGATCAGGGCCCAGCTCGACTGGGTCCGTGATTACCTTTGACCCGGACACGCTTCGCCTGCGTCTGTCCGAGCTCGAGGACGCCATGGGCGCGCCCGGTTTCTGGGACGACCAGCAGAGGGCCGCGGCGCTCTCGGCCGAGCACGCGCGGCTGAGCAAGCGCGTCGAGCGCTACGACGGCCTCGCCGCGGAGGTCGACGACCTCGAGGAGCTGCTGTCGATCTCGTCCGACGACGGAGCTCGACGAGCTCGAGGACTCGGTCGAGCGCCCTGCGCCGCCAGCTCGAGCGGCTCGAGGAAGCGGCGCTCTTCCGCGGGGAGTACGACGCCGGCGACGCGGTCGTGACGATCCACTCCGGAACGGGTGGGACCGACGCCCAGGACTGGACGGAGATGCTGCTGCGGATGTACCTGCGGTGGGCGGCCGACCGTGGGTTCGAGACCGAGCTGATCGAGGCCTCCCCGGGCGAGGAGGCCGGCCTGAAGTCCGCGACGTTCACGGTCTCGGGAGAGAACGCGTACGGCATCCTGAAGGCCGAGCGCGGCGTGCACCGTCTCGTGCGTCTGTCGCCCTTCGATCAGGCGCACCGCCGGCACACGTCCTTCGCCCAGGTGATCGTCAGCCCGCTCGTCGCCGACGATCTGGCGGTCGAGATCGACGAGACCGAGCTGCGGATCGACACGTATCGCGCGAGCGGCGCCGGCGGCCAGCACGTCAACAAGACGGACTCGGCGGTCCGGATCACGCACCTGCCGACCGGGATCGTCGTCCAGTGCCAGAACGAGCGTTCGCAGCTGTCGAACAAGCAGACCGCGATGCGCATCCTGAAGAGCCGGCTCGTCGAGCTCGAGCAGGAGAAGCGCGAGGCCGAGCTCGCGGCCGAGCGCGGCGCGGCGCAGGACATCGGGTTCGGCAGCCAGATCCGCAGCTACGTTCTCCATCCGTACCAGCTCGTCAAGGATCACCGGACGGGCAACGAGGAGGGGAACGCGCAGGCCGTGCTCGACGGCCGTCTCGACGAGCTGATCCACGCGTACCTGCGGCAAACGGCGGGCGCCTGAGCCGTCGGTTCCCCTGCCGCCTCCGGCCACCTCTTGCGCTACACTCCGCCGACGAGCGACATCGCGGCGCGCCGATGCGGCCCTTGGCTGCCCGCCTTCAAGGATTGAGGCGTGCCCTCCCGAAATTCCCAGCTGTGACGAGCGCCGACGACGACCTCACCAAAACCGTTTCGCCCCCTCGCCCGGGTGCCAATGGCGCAGAGGGGAACGGCATCGGCAAGCGCACCTACGACGAGGTGATCCCGGCCGGCGACGAGGAGCTCGAGGCCCGCTCGGACGCCGCCCGATGATCGTGTTCGAGGCGGTGACGAAGGTCTACGAGCCGAACGTCGTCGCGCTCAACGAGGTCTCGTTCACGATCGACAAAGGCGAGTTCGTGTTTCTCGTCGGGCCGTCGGGCTCGGGGAAGTCGACGCTGATCAAGTTGATGCTGAAGGAGGTCGAGCCGACCAACGGCCGGATCCTCGTCGGCGGCCGTGAGCTCGGCCGGCCTGAAGCGCTCGCAGGTGCCGATGCTTCGCCGCAACATCGGCTGCGTGTTCCAGGACTTCAAGCTGCTGCCGAACCGGACGGCGTTCGAGAACGTCGCCTACGCGCTCAGGGTGCAGGGGGCGGCGAAGACGATCCGCGCGAAGGTGCCCGAGGTGCTGAATCTCGTCGGGCTGACCCACAAGATGAGCTCCTATCCGGACGAGCTCTCCGGCGGTGAGCAACAGCGCGTCTCGATCGCGCGGGCGTTCGTGAACCATCCGCCGCTCATCATCTGCGACGAGCCGACCGGGAACCTCGACCCGGACACCTCGGTCGGGATCATGCAGCTGCTCTACCGCATCAACCAGACGGGCACGACCGTCGTCATGGCCACGCACGACCGCGAGATGGTGGACAAGATGCGACGCCGCGTGATCGCGCTCGACGAGGGCCGCGTGACGCGGGACGAGCGGCGCGGAGGCTACGTGACGTGAGGGCCCGCCTCTTCGTCGGAGAGGCGCTCCGCTCGATCACCGGGAACCTCTCGACCACGATCGCGGCCACGATGACGGTGCTGATCGGGATGTTCCTGCTCGGCCTGTTCATCGCGCTCGGCTCGTGGGTTGTGTCCTGGAGCGCGAACGTCAAGAACGAGATCGTCGTCAAGGTCTTCTTCTCGACGGAGCCGGGAGCGAACGTTCGCCGCCACGACGCGGCCGAGCTCGCGCAGCGGCTGCGCACGCTCCGCAGGTCGAGAAGGTCGTCTTCGTCTCGCCCGAGGCCGGTATCGAGGAGATGCGCGAGGACTTTCCCGAGCTCGTCGAGGGCCTGGCGACGAACCCGCTGCCCTGGTCGCTGCGCATCACGCCCCGTGAGGGCGAGGACGCGGCGGCGATCGCCAACCGCCTCGACCCGCTGCCGCCCAAGGTGGACAAGGTCGACTACGGCAAGGAGACGACCGACCGGATACTCAGTACCGCCAGGATCATCGAGATCGTCTTCCTGATCGCGGCCGTGATCCTGCTCGCCGCGTCGACCATCCTGATCGCCAACACGATCCGGCTCTCGATCTTCTCACGCCGTCGCGAGATCGAGGTGATGAAGCTCGTCGGCGCGACCAACTGGTTCGTGCGCGGGCCCTTCATGCTCGAGGGGTTGATCTGTGGGCTCGTGGGCAGCGTGCTCGCCGTCATCCTCCTGCTGCTGGGTCGCGAGCTCGCGCTTCCGGAGATCTTCAGCGACACGATCAAGGACGCCGACGCCGACGTCCAGGCCTGGGCGTTCCCGGTCGTGGCGGTCATCCTCGTCATTCTCGGGCTCGGCATCGGCGCGCTCGGCTCGGGGATCACGCTGCGCCGCTTCCTGCGGGTCTGACGACCTTCACGTAAGGGCAATCGCGGCTTAATACCGGGGCCGGGCTGCCGCGACACCGAGTCGTATACTGGCGCTCACACTCCCGCATGCGACGAGCGGCTGCCATCTGCGGTGCCCTTCTCGTCGCGGGGGCGGCGGCCGGGTGGCTCGTCGCCGACCGCGACGAGCAGGTTGCGGGCACCCCTGAGTTCGAAATCCCGGCGATCTGGCACCAGGGCCCGATCCGCAGCTACGGGCCGATCCCCGCGCCCGCACCGCCTCCGCGGCCGCCGGTGGCGCTCGACCAGGTCCGCGACGCCCTGGCGACCGCCTACTACAGACACGTCTCGCCGACACTGCTCGCGCGGCCGTCGATCCCGTCGATCCTCGAGGGCCTTGCCGACCCGTACACGGAGTACCTCACCCCGCGGAAGTACGCGGCTCTGCAGGAGCGCCTGTCGCAGCCGTCCTACGGCGTGGGCCTCACGGTCAGCCCCGCAGAAGACGGCCTGATCGTGACCTCCTCGCTGCAGGGGCCGGCGCGCCAGGCGGGGATCAGGCCGGGCGACGTGATCGTCTCGATCGACGGCACGAGGGCGACCAGGCTCGGCTTCGATGCGGCCGCGTCGATGATCCCCGGCGCGGCCGGCACGACCGTCAGCCTGACCGTACGCCGTCCCGGAGAGACGCGAACGATCGAGTTCCGGGTCGTCCGCGAGTTCCTGACGCGGAACGCGGTCACGTCGCGCGTGATCACCGCATCCGAGCGGAAGCTCGGGTACGTCCGCGTGTTCGGATTCTCCGAGGACGTCGACGAGCGGGTGCGAAGAGCGACCAGCGAGCTCGTCGCGGCGGGCGCGGAGGCGCTCGTGCTCGACCTGCGCGGCAACCCCGGCGGCCTGCTCTCGCAGGCGATCCAGGTGTCGTCGCTCTATCTCGAGAACGGGGTCGTTTGCTCGACCGAGGGCGTCAACCAGGAAGGCCGCGTCTACACCGCCGGAGGCGATCCTGTCGAGACCGAGCTGCCGATCGTGGTGCTCGTCGACGACGGCACGGCGAGCGCGGCGGAGATCGTCGCGGCCGCGCTGCGCGACAACCGCCGAGCGGTCATCGTCGGCACCCAGACCTACGGGAAGGCCACCGTGCAGTCCATCTTCCCGCTGAGCAACGGCGCCGCCCTGCGTCTGACCACGGCGACGTACAGGACGCCCGCCGGCAAGAGCATCGGCGGCAGGGGAATCAAGCCGAAGGTCAAGGCGATCGACAACCCGCGCACGCGCAAGGACGAGGCGCTGATCGCCGCGGAGACCTTCCTGCTGAAGCGCTTCAGCGACGACTGACCGGGTGCGCGGCCGCGCCTCCCGGTCGATGCTCTGACGCGTGGCCTCCGGCGAAGAGGCGGCATTCGTCTGCGAGGTCTCGCGGCGGGGCAGGCAGCTCGTCGGTGAGCCGTACTTCGACCCGGGCACTCCGATCGCGCTCGACCGGCGCACCACGGCGGACGCGGCGGTCGGCGACCTGGTCGTCGTCGCGGCGGGGCGCCGCGGGCGGGCGCGGGTCGAGCGCGTGCTCGGCCCGGGCGACGCGGTCGAGACCGTGCTCGAAGGCCTTCTGTACGAGACGGGTGTGCGCCCGCTGCGAGGGCGGGCGGGGCCGCGCGGAAGACGAGGCCGGACGCCTCCCGGACGAGCCGCAGGGTGTCGAGCCCGGCCGCGCCGACCTACGCGACCTGCTCACGTTCACGATCGACCCGGACGGCGCGAAGGACTTCGACGATGCGATCAGCATCCGCCGGGAAGGCGACGGGCTCCGCGTCTGGGTGCACATCGCGGACGTCGCGCGGTACGTCGCCGCCGGGTCGGTGCTCGACGGCGACGCCGCGGAGCGGGCGCTCTCCGTGTACGTGCCCGGCCTCGTCGAGCCGATGCTGCCCGAGCGCCTCTGCGAACGGCCTCTGCAGCCTGGTGCCGTTTCGAGAGCGAAACTGCGTCACCGTCGAGATTCCGCTCGGCGCGGGCCTCGTCCCGGGCGAGCCGCTGTTCTATCGCAGCGTCATCCGGTCGGACGCGCGGCTGACCTACAGCCAGGCGGAGGCAATCCTCGCGGGGCGCGAACGCGTCGACCGCGGAGCTCGGCGAGGCGCTCGGGACGGCCTCGACGCTCGCGGACGAGCTTCGGCGACGGCGCTTTCGCCGCGGCGCTCTGCGCATCGACTCCGGTGAGATCGAGTTCGCGTTCGACGGCCGCGGCGGCGTCGAGCGGGCGTGGGTGGAGGAAGAGCCGGCCGCGCACGCGCTCGTCGAGGAGCACATGATCCTCGCCAACGAGGCGGTGGGAGCGCTGCTCGCGGGACGCCGGCGCGAGTCGCTCTTCCGCGTGCACGAGCGGCCGGACCCGCAGGCGGTCGAGCTGCTGCTGGCGAAGCTCGAGGCTCTCGAGGTGCCGACACCGCCGCGCCCGGAGACCATGACTCCGGGGGAGGCAACGCGCCTTGCCGCCCGCGCGAGCTCGCTCGTCACGAGGTACGCACGTCAGTCGCACCGCGGCGCGGAGGCGTTTCCTGCGCTCGTCCTTCGCCACCTCAAGCAGGCACGGTACGACCCCCGCAACCTCGGCCACTCGGGCCTCGCCAGCCGTGCGTACTGCCACTTCACGTCGCCGATTCGCCGCTATCCCGACCTTGTCTGCCACCGGGCGCTCCTGCTCGACGCTGGGCGCGGGCGACGACCCGCCACCCGCCGACCTCGAGGATGTCGGCGAGTGGTGCTCCATCCGCGAGCGCGAAGCTGCCAAGGTCGAGCACACGGCCGATGCGATCTGCCTGGCGTGGCTGCTCGAGCGCCGGCTCTTCGAGCTCGGCTGGGACGCCGAGCTGAGCGGCGAGATCATCGGCGCGATCGCCTCCGGTGTCTTCGTCCGCTTCGACGGCGTCTTCGAGGGGTACGTGCCGGCGCGCAGGCTGGCCGGCGACTACTACGAGCTCGACGCACTCGGAACGGCCCTCGTCGGCCGCCGAACCGGGCGGCGATTCCGGCTCGGCGACCCGATGGAGGTCCGGGTCGAGCGGATCGACCGGGCGCAGGGCAAGGTCGAGCTGGCGCCCGCGGGCCGGGCGGGAGAGCGTTGAAAGGAATTGCCGCTCTTTGCGAAAAATTCACCCCGCGTCCACCTTGCGTTCACCTGCGGCATCCCCTAGGGTGGTCATTGCGCCGAGCACGGAGCGCCAGTAGGCCGAAGCTCCACCGGGAGGCTGTACGCGGAAGCGGAAAGTCGGTCGGTGGGGTGGACGAAAGCGCCACCGGCTCGGCGAATTCTTTTTTCGTGGAGCCCCGCGGCACGCGGGGCTTTTTCGTATCTCTAACATCGCTGGAATGGCGAGGAACCCGGGCACGAAGCTCATCGCGGACAACCGTCGCGCCCGGCACGAGTACGAGCTGCTCGACCGGTTCGAGGCCGGCCTCGCGCTCGTCGGGCACCGAGGTCAAGTCCCTCCGGGCGGGCAAGGCGAGCCTCCAGCAGGCGCACGCGCAGGTGCGCGACGGCGACGTGTGGCTCGTCGGCGCGAACATCGCCGAGTACCCGCAGGCGAGCCGGCGAAACCACGAGCCCGAGCGAGACCGCCGGCTGCTCCTGCACCGGCGCGAGATCGACCAGCTCGCCGGCAAGGTCTCCGAGCGGGGGCTGACGCTGGTTCCGCTGCGCCTGTACTTCAAGGACGGCCGGGTCAAGGTCGAGATCGCGCTGGCGCGAGGCAAGGACGTCCGCGACAAGCGCCGCGACATCGCCGACCGCGAGGCCAAGCGCGAGATGGAGCGGGCAATGAAGGTGCGGCGCTAGGCCGCGAACTAGGCTGAAACGGCCGTAGCGCCGTTCTCAGCCGTGGAGCGACCCGTGAGGATCGCGTTACAGCCCGGACTAAGCCGAGTCCGCGACCGGTCCGCGCAGCAGCGCCCGGCCCGGGATCGGCCGGTAGCCCAGGACCTCGTTCAGGTGGCGGATCGGAGCGTTGCGCAGCTCGTTCGCCGCCTCGAGCTGCTCGTAGCCCTCGCGCCTCGCCCAGGCGATCTCGGCGGTCTTCAGAGCCCTGGCGATGCCGCGACCTCGCCAGGCCCGCTTCACGCCCGTCAGGTCGAGGAAGCCCACTCCGGGGCGAGCCTCGGAGAGATGGAGCTTCGCGAAGCCGACGACATCGGCGCCGGCGACCGCCACGAAAGTCGCCTCCGGCCGGTCGCCCGCGCCCTGCAGGTGATTCCGCACCCAGTCCTCGAAGGGCGGTGTCGGCTCGTCGTACCCGGGGATGTCGGGCTCGGCCTCGAGCGCGACCTCGTACATCCCGGGCTCGAGGCCGGGCTGATCGGCCAGCGTCACGATCTCGATGCCGGCGGGAGGGTCGAGACGCGGCTCGTCGATCTCGCCGAGCTCGAGCGCGACGAGCTGCTCTCGCGTCACCTCGACGAAGCCGCGCTTCCGGGCGAAGTCGAGCCCGGCAGGGTCGGCGTCGAGGACCCAGGTCTCGAGCTCGGTACAGCCGTGCTCGCGGGCAAATGAGGAAAGCCGCACGTAGAGCGCAGTGCCGATCCCGCTGCGGCGCTGCGCCGGCAGCACCGCGACGAGACCTTTGCAGATCCCGCGCGGGGCGAGGCCGGGCTCGATGCCGGCGAACGCCGAGCCGGCCGGCTCGCCGTCGCTGTCCGCGAGCACGTCGAGGTAGGAGAGGCAGTACTCCTCGTAGTTGCGCTGGTCGGCGGGCGCTGTGCGCCATGACCGGGTAGACGGCGTTCCAGATGTCGAGCGACAGCCGCGAGCCGGCCTCGTCGACGACGTCACGCACCTCCACCGCCACGGGAAGGGAAGCGTACAGCGCTAGAATTCGTTGTACGACATACGGGGGCGACCAGGTTTCGACGTGGTCGGTTCTCCGGCTGAGCTGCAAGCCGAGGTCCCCGGTTGGCCTCGTAAATCCACCGGGAACACGTATATGCGGATAACGAACTCGCATACGCCGCCTAAGTAATTAGGTGACGCGCCGCTCCGGTCTCGGCCCGTGGATCGGGTAGCGGCGTCAACAAACGGGCTTGCCGCCGAGGGAGTGCCAATCGCCCGGAGCGGGACACCAAAGGATGGCTAGCCCGTCGGTAGGCCGCCTCGGAGCCGGCCGGCGGGCGAAACGCAAGCCGAGGCTACGCTTGTAGACGCTCTACCCGGTGCGACCGCGGACGCGGGTTCGATTCCCGCCGCCTCCATCATTCCCGTCAACCATGCGGGCTTCACGTATTAAGACGGGAGGAACGATTCGGCCGTCACGGGTCGTTCCTGCGGCGGCGGTAAAGCTCTACGACCTACGAATCATCGATGTCGGCGAAGAGGAAGAAGCCCCGGCAGACGACCGGGGCCTCTTCCCATATGCCCGCTCAGATATCGACAGTCCCGTGCGGGCCGCCCCCAGTCCGTTGGGGCAGGCCACCAGTGGGCATGGGAACCGGTGCGTCTCGGGTGGCGCGCTGTCCAGCGGCCTTGCTCAGGTGCCAGGCCCCTGTCTGGAGATGCGCGTCCTCGCCGCGGTGAATTCGTAGTCTGCGCGGGTCACGGGCCGCCCCACGAGTTCATGAGTTGTTGCCGCCTCGACTTCGCTGGAAGTCCCAGATCTGCGCCTTGACCGGTTGGCCGTCGAGCTTGAAGAGGACGCCGTCGACGAACGGGAATTGCGTGGCGGTGAGGACGAGCTGGGCGAACAGGAGGTCGATCCCATGGGATGTCCGTCCAGGTGGTAATCGAACTCGTACCCGCGCCATTATCCACCACAGTCGATCCGCCCGCGGGACGCCAGGGGTTCAGACGCGATGTCGATGGTGGCGATGCCGTTCGACAGCGTGACGCCGAGTAGCTGAGTGTTCGGCGGGAGTGGTCAACCGACGTCCCGACCGTCGCTCGCTTGAAAGCCGTCTGGATAGCCCGCGTCCCGAGCCCTCTTGTCGAGGAGTTCGTCATCGGCGGGCGTCGGGCCGGCGATCAGACTCGTGAGCGCGCGTTCGAGTAGGTCGGTGGCGCGTCTGTTCTCGTCGGGGCCGTTGATCTCGCTGCGTGTGTGGATGTCCTCGTCGGGGGAGATGCCGAGCTGCGCCGCGGTCCGCCAGGTTGGGAAGGCCCCGCAACACCCGCCGAGGAACCAGCCGCGTGTGAACCAAAGCTCGAAGTAGCCGGGGTTGGCCGCCACGGGCGCCGCCGCCGGGGACGAGGCAAGGGCATCGCTGGGCCGCGCAGAGGTGCCGCCGCCCGCGAAGCCGAAGTAGAGGCTCAGGCCGGCGGCGGCCCCGGCGGCGAGTGCGACGGCGGCGTAGCGGCGGCGTCGCGTTCGTGTCCGCTGGCGCGCCTCCTCGATCAGCGCCTCAGGCTCGGGTCGTGCGCTCGCCGGCTCATGTCGGCGGGGCGGGCGGGGCGGAGCGGCGGTCAGTCACGCTTCCTCCTCTCCATCATTATTGTGCTAGTATCACTAGCACCATGATTGATGTCAAGGTCGACAAGGCCGACCCCACCGACCTCTACGAACAGGTCGCCGCCGAGATCCGCCGCGCCATCGCCGACGGCGAAGCCAAACCCGGCGAACGGCTCCCGCCCGCCAAAGACCTCGCCGCCGTCCTCGACGTCAACGCCAACACCGTCCTGCGCGCGCTGCGCCTCCTCCGCGACGAAGGACTGTTGGAGTTCCGACGCGGCCGCGGCATCTCGGTCGCCGGCACACCCGAACGCGGCGCCGTCATCAACAAGCCCGCGAGCTCGTCGAGTACGCCCGCCGCCACGGCTACCGCACCGACGAGCTGATCGAGATCATCGAAGACGTCGCCTGACGAAGGGAATCTTTCGCGGGTTCGATTCCCGCCGCCTCCACTCCATCGCTTGCGGCGGAATTTCCGCCGCTAGGCTGTTGCCCATGACCGGGTGCCCGCCGTGAGGTGCTCGAGCTGCGGCGCCGAGAACCCCGCCGGACACAAGTTCTGCGGGTCGTGCGCCGCAACCCGAACGCCGAGGCGGAGGTCGCCACGTGACGGCTCGAGCGGCGCGGCCGTGGTAACGGCAGAGGAGATCGCAACCGTCTCGATCTTCGCCGACCTCGGGCCGGTCGAGCGCGAGCGGCTTTCCCGGGTTGCCGCAGACATCAGGGTGGTTCCCGGCGAGTTCGCCATTCACCCGGGTGACGAGCGCGCGCTGTACGCGGTGCTCGAGGGCCACCTGGATACCGTCACGGTCGTCGACGGAGTCGAGCGCGTCGTCGGCGGCCGGCGCGTCGGGGAGCTCATCGGAGAGGTGCCCATCGCGCTCGGAACCAGGTTCCCGTTCGGGTTCCGGGCCGCCGAGCCGTCCCGCCTCATGCGGGTCGAGGCCCAGGACTACTACGCGATCGCAGGCTCCGCCCCGGAGGTCGCGGTGAAGCTCGGCGAGCTCGCGCGGTCCCGGATCGAGGGGCTGCAGAACATCACGAGCGACGCAGCCACCGCCACGTGCAACGGTGGTCGGTCATCGCTGGGACGCGGCGTGCGCGGAGCTCCGGCGCTTTCTCGCTCGCAATCAGGTCACGTTCACCTGGATCGCGCCCGATGAGCCGGATGCGGTCGATCAGTGGGGCGGCCCCCTGCCGGTGGACGAGGACTGTCCCGTGATCCGGGTCGTGGACGGGGAAACCGTGGTGCGCCCGCAGCCGCGCCGGGTCGCCGAGCTGCTCGGGCTCGCCACGCGGCCGGCGGCCGCCGGGTACGACACCGTGATCGTGGGCGCGGGGCCCGCGGGGCTGGCGGCGGCGGTCTATGGAGCCTCAGAGGGGCTGCGGACGATCGTGGTCGAGCGGGAGGCGCCCGGCGGCCAGGCCGGTTCGTCGTCGCGAATCGAGAACTACCTCGGATTTCCCCGCGGGGTCTCCGGCGAGGAGCTCGCAAACCGCGCGCTGGAGCAGGCCAGCCGACTCGGCGCAGAGATCCTCGTCACCCGGTTCACCGAGCGGATCGACGCCTCGACACGCCGGGTGCACCTCGACGGCGGGGATGTCCTGAATGCCCGGACGATCATCCTCGCCTGCGGCGTGTCATGGCGGGACCTGCCGATCGAGGGCTTCGACCGGCTCGTCGGGAAGGGCATCTGGTACGGAGCAGCGCGCAGCGAGGCATCGAACGTCCACGGACTGGACGTTCACATCGTGGGCGCCGGCAACTCGGCGGGGCAAGCGGCGCTGTTCTTCTCGAATCACGCGGACAACGTGACGATCCTCTGCCGCGGTGACCGGATCGACAAGAGCATGTCGCACTACCTCCTTGCGCAGCTCAGCAAGCGATCGAACATCGACGTGATGCGTCTGACCGAGGTGGCCGCCGTGCACGGCGACGGATCGCTCGAGGCCATCGATGTCCGCAACAACGTGACGGGCGAGACGACCCGGCTCGAGTCGGGTGGGCTGTTCATCTTCATCGGAGCCGACGCGGACACCGGGTGGCTGCCGCCCGAGATCGCGCTCGACGCCCGGGGCTACGTGCTCACGGGATCCGATGTCCGAACTGCAGGTCGCTGGAAGCTCGATCGCGATTCGTATCTGCTCGAGACGAGCGTTCCGGGCATCTTCGCCTGCGGTGACGTGCGGTTCAGCCAGGTGAAGCGTGTCGCCGCGGCCGTCGGCGAAGGCAGCATGGCCATCGCCTTCGTGCACCAGTACCTCAAAGACACCGCGGTCTGACCGAGTCGTAGGGGGCGCTGCCGCAGGCTGCCGACAGATCTCGCAGGCGGGGCTACCCTGACGCGACGGCAATCCGCGAAGGGAGGCTGCGTTGGCCGGCTTGGAGGACATGATCGAGGGCGGGCTCAACTCGATACTCGGCAAGTCCGGCGACCAGAAGATCGACCTGCCCGACTGGGCGGCGCCCGCGCTCATGGGGATCGTCGGGGCACTCGGCGGCAAGGCCGTGGGAAGCGCCACGGGAGGCGGAGGCGGCCTCACTGCCATCGTCGGAGGGCTTGTCGGCACCGCCGCCGGCAGCGGCGGCCTCCAGGGCATGCTCGACAAGTTCAAGGGCGCCGGAGCGGAAGAGCAGGCGAAGTCGTGGGTCTCGACCGGGCCGAACAAGCCGGTCGATCCGCAGACCGTCGAGGATGTCGTGGGCGCCGACGCGATCCAGAAGTACGCCGCCGAGGCGGGCACGACTCCGGAGCAGGTGAAAGCGATCCTCGCAACCGCGACTCCCGGAGGTCGTCGACAAGATGACTCCCGAGGGCGCCGTTCCGAGCTCCGCCGAGCTCGAAGCAGCGGCGACGAAGGTCGCCGCACGTAGCCGAAGCGGAGACTGCGAGTAGAGCCGGAAGCCCGGCCGGGCGTACCGTCAGCGCCCGCCGGGCGCCGGCGGCAGGCCGGCGGCGGGAGGCTCGGCCCATTTGCCGACCAGGCCGGGGACGTCGAGCCGCTCGGCCGCGTCGAGCGCCTTGACCGCCGACTTTCCGGTGTCGCGGCCGAGCACGCCGCGGAAGAGCCAGCGCCGCACGACACGTCCGAGCCCCAGTCCGCGGTCGGACAGGTCCGGATCCTTGCCGGGCGCGAGATAGAGCTCGAGCGCGAGCTTCTTCACGAGCGCCGGGTCGGCCGGCTGTCCCGTGGCGCGCTCGATTCGGTCGGCGACCAGGGAGCCGAGCACCTGCAGCTCACGCACGCCGGCCCGCACCGTGAACCCGATCGAGATCGTCGTCGAAGCGACGAGGGCCCAGGGCACCCGACTGTAACGCGCGCCTCTGCTCATGGCCCGGAGCACGGGCACCGCCAGCACCGCCACCTTCTGGACGTTTTCCGCGGCGGCCTCACGCACCTCGGTCCGAGGACAGCAACGCCTTGCCCTCCGCTGCGGTCGTCACCCGATGCGGCGACGCGAGCACCCGGTCGAGCGCCTGCTCGTAGAGGGACGACACGGCGTCGGTGACGTGCCCAACCGGGCTCGAGCGCGGCGTCGCGCTTACGGTCGAGGGCAGCTCGATCATCTCTCACAAGGGTCACGAGCGTACACCTTCCCCGTCCCCGGGTGCGGGAATCCCGAGACCGGGGCCAGCAGGCATAATCGACGGGCCATGGAGTCCGGGAGCCGCTGGTCCAGCACGAGAACCTGGCAGATCGTGGCCGTAATCGCGGGCCTGGCGGCGCTCGGCGCGATTCTCGCGCTCGTCTTCGTCGGCTGCGGCGGCGAGCCGCCGAAGGCCGACTTCACAGAGCAGCCGGCGTCCGGCGAGACGCCGCTCCAGGTCACCTTCACCGATGCGTCGAGCGGCGATCCCGAGACCTGGTCGTGGGATTTCGGAGACGGCGGCCGCGCCACCGACCAGAACCCGACCCACGTCTACGAGGAGCCGGGGTCCTACCGGGTGATCCTCACGGTGAGCAACGGCGACGGGTCGGACGACCTCGTCAAGCCGGACGCCGTGGTCGCGACGGCGCCCCCGAGGAACGCGTTCTGCCAGAGCCTCCTCGATCTGAAAGACGCCGTCGACAACCTGATCGACCGCGACACCCTCACCGGCGGTGTCGAAGGTCTCACGAACGCGGTCAACGATGTCCGGTCGTCCCTCGAGAACGTCCGCTCGTCCGGTGGCGATGAGTACAGCGAGCAGATCGACCGCGTCCAGAACGCGGTCGGAGCCGTCCAGGATCTCATCGAGGGCATTCAGGGCGATGCCCCGACGGCCTCGGTCGTGGCCCAGCTCGCCGCCGCGGCGCTGGAGGTCGTGGCGGCGCTGAACGCGCTGCAGGACGCCGCGCAGCGCGGCTGCGAGCCGGCCAGCGCCTGAGGCGGCCGAGCCGTCCGCTCATTCGCCCGGCTCGATCAGCCGGGGGTGGTCTTGCCGGCCGCCGGCGGCGGGTCTCCCGGCGCGGGCGGCTCGGACGAATCACCCTCGACAGCGGCTTCTTCGGGGAACTCGCGCGCGGTGATCCGGCGGACGATCTCGACGCCGAGCACGAGCGCTGCCAGGAACACGAGCGTGGAGAGGAACGATCGGTTTTCCCGCAAGGGCACGAAGAGGAGGATGAGCATGACGGCGATGGCCACGGCCGCGTAGATGAGCACCGGCTTGCGCAGGAACGGAGCGAGCCATCCCCTCACTGCGGTTGCCCAGCGCCCGGGGCCGACAAGCCATGCCCCGACGAGGATGATCACGCCGATCATGAGGAGGGCTCGCGCCGAGTCGCGCAGGTTGGCCGTCAGGGTCTGCCAGACGGACAGTGCCGCCGGCTCGTTTTCAGGCACGGCGACCAGCGACCCGATCAGGCGGGGGCCGCCGAGGCGCACGAGCACCACCAGCCCCAGGCCGACGAGGAGCCAGCTCAGGCCCATTCCCCGGATCGCCTCGCGCCGGCGCCCGCGTGCGAGCCAGATCGCCGCCGCGTACAGGAGAAGCGGGAAGACCCAGAGCCACTTGGCGGTCTTCTGCAGCACGTTGACGAGCTTCTGGACGCTCGAGAGCTGGCTCTCGTCCATGATCACGATCTGACCCCGGCCGGCCGGGAAACGGTCGACCAGTGTGGGGTCGAGGCCGAGCCGCTCGAGGATGCGCTGGGTCATCGGCCGTAGGTCGAGCACGACCTGGCCGCCGACCGAGGCTATAGCTTCCGAGTCCCCCTCCACGATCGCGAGGAACTCTGAATGGGCCACGCGCGTGGCGGCGGCCCACAGATCCTGGAAGGTTTGCGTGTCGAGAAAACGGTCGACCGCGCGGACGGCGAAGTCCTCGACGGCGGAGGCCACAGTCCCCGCGAACGGCTGCAGAGCCGGCGGCAACGATTGCCCGAGATTCTGGCCGATCGGAGCCGACGAGAACAGCTCGTTGACGAGGAACGGGGCGAGTCTCGCCTGAACGGCCGGATCGGCCAGGATCTCCTCGCTCGTCTCCGTGAACTCGTTCGTATCGAGCGCCGAGAAGTCGATCCAGATCGCAAGCACCGCGACGAAGAGCAGGATCGATGCCAGAACGGTGCACAGCGGGCTGACGATGCGGCGCCAGCCGAGCTTCCGCTTCCGCTTCGGCGGCGACGGAGGCGCAGTTGCGTCCGGCGGCTCGGCACCGGTGTTCGAGGGCTGTGGCTCGGCCACGCGCCGGAGTCTATGCGAGCCGACCGGAATTGTCCCCGCCGCTGAGAACCCCGGGCAGGAAACGACGCGCTCGTACCGAACGTCCGCACGCGTGCTCGTTGCCGGCTCCCTCCTCGCGCTGACGGCGCTCGCGCAAGTAGCCGACACCACATGCGGATCAAGCGGGCGCTCGAGAAGAGCGGCAGCGCGCTGTCGTTCTCGCAGCAGATCGTCCATCTCAGCGCCCAGCCCGACCTGAGCCGGGTAGGTGTGTGACGGCACCGCTTCGGGCAGCCAGGCGTGGAGCACCCCGGTGAGCGCCGGCGGTCGCGTCAAGGCCGCGTGGCGCAGGCTGTGGGCGGCGACCACGCGACGCCGGCGCGCGGCTGATCCGGAGCGCCTCGCGGGCCGCGGGAAAGTACTCCCGCGACCACTGCTCCCAGCTGGCCGCGGCGATCGCGTACCACGTCCTGTTCTCGCTCGTGCCCCTGCTGGTCTTCGTCGTCTCGATCTTCGGGCTCGTTCTCCAGAACGACGAGCGTCGCGCCGAGCTCATCGACAAGATCGTCGACAGCTTCCCACTCGCCCAGGACGCCGGCATCGACCTCGAGCGGATCCTCTCGAACATCCCCACGCCGGTGAGCGTCGCCGGGCTGATCAGCATCGTCGCGTTTCTGTGGACGGCGAGCGGCGCCATGGCCGCCATCCGGATCGGAGTCACGGCCGCCTTCGACGACTGGCCCGGTAGGCCGTTCTTCGCCTCGAAGTTCGTCGACTTCCTGCTCGTGCTCGGTATCGGGGCCATCATCCTCGTCGTCGTTCGGGCTCTCGATCGTCGTGCACGCCGTCGAGCGGCTGAGCAACGAGGTCGCCGACGCGCTCGGGGCCGCGGGCTTCGGCGTCGGCGGGGCCCTCGGCGTGATCGTGCCGTTCGCCTTGACCTTCGTCGCCTTCACGCTCCTCTACCACTTCGTGCCGCCGTCGCGACCCCGTGTGCGCGACGTCTGGGTCGCGGGGCTCGTCGCGGCGCTCGGGTTCCAGGCCGTGAACGTCGGCTTCAGCTTCTACCTGGCGACGATCGCCACCTACAACGTCCTCTACGGGTCGCTCGGGTCGCTCTTCGCGTTCCTCTTCGCGGTGTTCCTCTGCGCGAGCGTGCTGCTCTTCGGCGCCGAGCTCGCCTTTCAGTGGCCGCGGAGCCGCGAGCCGGACGAGCCCGAGGCCGCAGCGGACGTCGCCGAAGAGCCCGGCCCGTGGCACCGGCGGCTTCTCGACGCCGGCCGCGGACTCTTCGTCAGGCGGTAGCGCCGCCGGGCTCGAGCACGAGCGACTGTCCCGGCGCAAGGATGCGGACCTCGACCTCCGGCACGGCCTCGGCGGCGAGTCTTGCGAACAGATCGCCGGGCTTCGAGAGGTAGGTGAGGTCGAGGTGCCCGAGGCCGAGCGGCCGCAGGAGGCCGAAGTGGATGGGAATCGCGATCCGCGGCCTGATCAGCTCGAGGGCCTGTACGGCGCGCTGGGGGTCGAGATGGCCCTTGCCCAGCCGCGGCCCCCAGCCGCCGACCGGGAGCAGCGCGACGTCCAGCCGGTCGGCCGCGAGGTCGGCCATCTCGGGGAAGAGGTCGGTGTCGCCGGCGAAATACAGGCCGGCGCTGCCGGTCACCACGAAGCCGAGCGCAACGGAGCGCATCGGCGCGGGCATCCGGCCGTGATTCGCCGGGGTGGCCCGGATCTCGACGTCGCCGATCGCGACCGACTCCCCGGGTCGGAGCTCGCGTGACGCGCGAGTGCCCCCGCCGCCCGAGTCGGCGGGCCGTGCCGGGCGGCCCCACGACGAGCGTCGAGGGCTGCAGGAGAGCGAGAGAGGGCGGGTCGTAGTGATCGCGATGGAAGTGCGAGAGCACGACCGCGTCGAGCTCGGCGAGCCGCGCGCGGTCGACCTGGCGCGGGCCGGTGCGCAGCGGCCCGGCGCGGTTGCGCAGGAGCGGGTCGGTGAGGATGCGAACGCCGTCCAGCTCGATCAGGACGGTGGCGTGTCCGATGCTCGTGAGGCGCACGGCTAGCGGCGCTCATAGTACGCTCGGCGTCCGGCGACGCGGTAATGCGTCGGCGTCGGCGGAGACAGGGGACGGGGGCCAATGGCGGTAAGGTCGGCAGGGCGGAAGGGCACGCGTGCCCGTCGGGCGGCGCTGCTCGCGGCCGTGGCCGTCGCGGCCGCGCTCGGCGCGGCCGGCTGCGGCGGCGCATCGCAGGACGAGGTCGACGCGCTCGAGACGCGTGTCGCAGAGCTCGAGGGGCAGGTGGCGGCGCTCGAGAAGCAGACCGAGGCTCTCGAGCCGCTCGCCGATCGGCTCGAGCAGATCCAGGGCGTGCTCGACGATCTCGGCGAGCGCATCCCCGACCTGGACGAGCTAGGGGAACTCCTCGACCGGCTGCGGGACGCGCTACCCTAACCACAGCGCCGAGCCGACGTCCGAGAGAGCGATGGAGATAGGCGAGCCGAAACGGGTCTACACGATCGAGCCGATCGAGGATCCGGTGCCGCGCACCGAGCCGGCCCCGGAGCCCGAGGAACCGGCCGAGCACCCCGAGGAACCGGCGAAGGTACCGGGGTAGAGGCGGACGCCCACCGCGCTCCGGACCTCGCCGAGCCGATCGTCGGCTGGCGGGTGTGGGACGTCGTCGAGGCCGACGGCGCGCTCCGGCTGAGCTCGGTGGCCTACCGCGAGGTCTGGTCGCCGCGGCAGGAGCTGGCGGCCCGCTGCCGGCGGCCGCTCGCGGCGCTGCCGTGGGCACGAATGCCGCTCCACGAGCCACCTAACGCCGCCTGCCGCTGCGGCATTCACGCGGTCCGCTCCCCGGCCGCGGCGGCTGCCCACCTTCGACGTGAGGCACCGGGCAGGTCAGCCGGAGTGGCCCGGGTGATGGGGACGGTGGCGTTGTGGGGGCGGGTCGTCGAGGCGGACGGCGGCTGGCGCGGTGGGCTGGCGTACCCGACGGCGCTCCTCGTGCCCACCGGCAGATGGCGCCGAATCGTCTCGGCCGCATTGTGGCCCTACCGGCCCTCGCCGGGCGACGTCGCGCGCCACCTCGAGGCGTACGGCGTCCCGGTCGACGTCGTCACGCTCGATCGGTCGCTCGATACGGCTTCGGGCGCCGTTCCGTCCCTCGCGGGGACGACCCTCGTCTGAGGGATTGGACTCGCTCAGGAGGGGCTGCTCGGCGACCGATGCAGCCTTCGATGAAGTTGAACGGCTCCGGCCTCCCTGCGCATCACCTTTTCGTGCGACACGTCCGCAAGGACGATCGACCGGTCGCATCGCTTCGCGCGATCGATCAGGGCGAGGAGTGCGTCGTCGAGGTGAGCGTCTACCCGACGACCACGGGAGGGCTCGAGCCGACGTCTCTGGGGCCGTATAGCTTCGAGAGCCTCGACGAGGCAGTCCGTTTTGCCGAGGAAGCGCTGCTCGCGCTCGAGTATCTCGGCTGCACCGTCCACAGCGGGCCTACCGACCAGCTCGCAATCGCCTGAGGAGGCCCCGCATGGGCCTGCTGAAGAAGAAGCCGAAGGATCGTCCGACACCTGCGCCGAAAACCGCGCCCGCTCCGGAGCGCCTGAAGGCCGTTCCCGATCCCGAGGCGGCCGGCAAGGCCGACGCACTCGCGGGGCGGTCCGAGGGCTCCCGCTATCCCGCCGAGCTGCGTCTGGCCGAGACCTCCGGCGAGGCGAACGGGGAATCGAATTCGGACGACCCGGACGCCTACGGCCTGCGGGCGGAGCTGCTTCGCCGCCGGCCGTCGGACGAGGACCCCGAGGCGACCGCCCAGCCCGAGCCGGCGGCGGCCGAGCCCGAGCCGCCGGTCGACGAGGCGGAGCCGCCGGCAGCCGATCGGGTCGAGCCGGAAGACGCAGCGCCCGCGGAGACACCCGAAGCCGATGCAGAGCCCGTCGACGACCAGGAGCCGGTCGAGGACTCCGGGCCCGCCGAGGATGCGGTGAAGCCCGACCGTGCGGAGAAGCCCGACCGCGACGAGCCGCGGGACGCCGAGGAGCCGGCAGTCGAGTCCGCCGAGAGCTTTCTGGATGCCGACGAAGCACCGCCTAGCACGCTCGGCCCGAGAGACCTGCCGCCCGAGAAGAACGTACTGCCGGCCAGCGAAGCCCGCACTCGTCTGGAAGCGTTGGAGCGATCGCTGGTCGAGAAGACCGACGAGCTGCGCGACCGCGCCGACGAGCTCGCCCGCCGCGAGGAGGAGCTGATACACAGCGGCGAGGGGCTCGACGAGCTCGAGGCTCGGCTGGCCGCGCGCAAGGCGGCCCTGGTGGCGAAGGAGAGCGAGCTCGGCAGTCGCGAGGCCGAGCTGCAGGCCGAGGCCGGCCGCCTCGAAGAGGAGCAGACGATCTGGAGTGAGGCGACACGAGAGTCTCGTGGCCGCCTCGCCGAGCTCGAAGGCACGATCGAGACGCGGGCGCGCGACCTCGAGCAGGCAGAACAGGATCTGGCGCAGCAGGGCGAGAAGCTCGGGAGCCGCGAGACCGAGCTGGCCGAGCGCGCCGCCGAGCTCGACCGGCGCGATGCCGAGCTCGCCGAGCGACTCGCGGGCGAGCAGGAGCATCTCGCTGCGAACACGCGAGAGCTCGAAGCCCGCGAAGCCGGCCTCAAGCGCATGGAAGCGACCGTCGGGGAGCTCGAGCATCAGCTGGCCGAGCGCGCGCGGGAGCTCGATACGCGCGAGGCGGCGTTGCGCGAGACCGCGGACGGTCTCGGTGAGCGCGAGCGCCGGCTTGTCGCCGATGAGGACTCGCTGGCTGCGCGGCGGGCCGAGTTCGCCGCCCAGGAGCTCGACGTGGTTGAGCGCGAGCGCTCGGTCGAAGCGCGGGAGGAAGAGCTTGCCGCGCGAGAGCGCTCGGCCGTCGCTCGGGAGGACGAGGTCGGCGAACGAGAGCGCGCCCTCGCGTCGCTCCAGAACGAGATCACCGAGCTGGAGCGGTCGAACGCCGATCGCGACGCAGACTTCGGCGAGCGCGAGAGTGCGCTGAGCGTCGAGCTGGAACGGCTGGAGCGCGAGCGCGTCGATTGGGACGCTGCGTTGCAGGCGGCCTACGGCCGGCTCGACGAGCTGGAAGCAGACCTCGTGAGCTCTCTCTCGCTTGCCGGCATGCTCAAGCGCGAGCTCGGCGTTCGGGAGCTCGGCGCCGACCGCCGGCGGCCGGATCGATCGGACGACCGTTCGAGATCCGGCTCGGCGCGTCGTTCGACGCGGAAGCAGCCGCAGGGGGGCCCGGCCGGTCCTCCCGAGCGACCGGCCGAGCTCGAGCCGCTCGAAGGCGACCCGGACATCGACGATCCCAAGGCCTCGGAGAACGATTGGTGGGCGCGCCAGCTCGGGCGCCTCAAGAAGGACTGAGCGGCCCCGACCGTTAGACTGGCCTCACCGCCGGTGCAGGGGAGAGGCTGGATCCGAACGCTCGCCCGATCCGTCGCCGTTCTCGTCGCGGCGCTCGCCCTCGCGCAACCCGTCGCCGCGGCGCCGGCGCTCGACTACTTCGCGCTCGGCGACTCGGTCGCCTCGGGCCACGGCCTGCTCGACAAGGGAGGCACCTGCCGACGCTCCCCCCGAGCCTACCCGCAGCAGCTCGTTCCCGAGCTTCGCGAGCGCCACGACCGCGTCAGGTTCACGATGCTCGCCTGCTCGGGCGCAACGGCGGCCGGCAGCGGCGCTGGGCTGCGCGTTTTCTCGCGCCAGGTGAGCGCGGTCCTCGCCAAGCCGACGACGCGACGAACGCTCGTCAGCATCACGGTCGGCATCAACGACTTCGCGTGGTCGGACATCGTGGCGACGTACCTCCGACTGCGAGACCCGGACGAGGCGAGCTTCGACGGCTGGGTCGACTCGACCGCCGACCGGGTGGCGGCCAGTCTCGGGAAGCAGCTCCGCAGGCTGCTGTCGCGCCCGAAGATCGCCGTCGTGCTGACGGAGTACCCCAATCCCGTCAACGCAGACAGCCTGCTCTTCGGCGGGCCGATGCCGTGCTCGGACACGGCTGCGTGCTACGGACGGACCGAGCAGGTCGTCCACGAGCTCAACGCGGTGCTCGACGGTCTGGCGCGCAAGCGCGTCCGCGTTGCCGCGATCCACGAGGCCTTTCACGGACACGAGGCGCCTTCGCCTTCGTGCGGCGGGGACCCGCCGGCCGTGGCGGACACGTGGTTTCAGTATCCGGACGACCCCGAGTCGAACTCGTTCCCGCCCGTTGAGGCGTTCGTGGGCGAAGTGTGGCGCGGTGACTGCTTCCATCCGAACGAGCGCGGCGCCGCTGAGATCGCGGCGGCCGTAGACGCAGGAGCGCGCGGGCTCGGCCGCTGAGCGCCCCGGCGCGAAAGGGTTTCGCGCCTTTCCTCCGAAGTGAGCGAGCGCCGGCCGGTGCCGGCGCCGACCGATGCCTAGCCGCGCCAGATGACCCGAATCGTCGCCATCCTCTGCCTGGCCGCCGCCTGGCTCGCGCCTTCGGCCCTGGCGGCAGACACGACCGTGACGTTGACCCTTTCGAAGACGAGCGCCGTGCACGGCCATGCCGTCGTGGTGAGCGGACAGGTGCAGCCGGCCGTCGCCGGGGAGGAGGTCGCGATCGAGACAGGAGCCGGGGACGCCTGGACCGAGGTCGCGCGGGCGACCGTCGACTCGGCCGGGACGTTCGACGCCGCGTTCGAGGCCACCGCGAGCGGCTTCGTTCGCGCGCGCACGCTCTCCGCCGGGACGCTGAGCGAGCCTCGGGCGCTCGACGTCGTCCCGAACGTCCGGGCGCGGGCCTTGCCCGGCCGCGCGTTCGTCGGGGCCAAGGTGAAGCTTCGGGTTACACCCGCGTCCTACAGCGGACGCGTGTCGATCGTGGTACGCAGCGGTACGCAGGTGATGGCGACCGTGTCGCGGAAGGTTGCCGGCGGCAAGGTCACGATGCTCGTGCCGGCGCCCGGGGTCGGGCGCTTCGTGGTCGTGATGACCTTCCCGGCCGAGAGCGGGCTCTCGTCACGGGTCGCCTCGATCCGACTTCGTTCGGCGGCGCGCACGATCTCCTACGGCTCGAGCGGGCCGGACGTCCGGGGCCTGATGCGCCGCCTCGGCGATCTGCGCTTCCGCGTGCCCGCGATCTCCTCGAGCTTCGGCTACGAGCTCGTGGACTCCGTGCTCGCGTTCCAGAAGGCCTACGGGTTGTCGCGCACCGGCTTCGTCGACACGCAGACCTGGCGTGCGCTCACCGGCGCCCGGGAGCTGAGCCCGCGCTATCGGGGTCCCGAAGCCCACATCGAGGTCGACAAGACCCGGCAGATCCTGCTCGACGTCCGCAACGGGAGCGTCGTCGCCGTTCTGCCCGTCTCGACCGGGGCCACGGGCAACACGCCCGAGGGCAAGCACGAGATTCGGTGGAAGGCGCCGGCCACGACCACCTGGCTCGGCCCGGCGATCCTCTACCGGACGCTCACGTTCTACGGGAACAGCTTCGCCATTCACGGCTTCCCGTCGGTACCGGCCTACCCGGCGAGCCACGGCTGCGTGCGGATCCCGATCTGGACGGCGGACTGGCTGTACAACCGCTCGCCCGTCGGCGAGACGGTCTACGTCTACGCCTGAGGGTTGAGGGCGCTCGTCCAGCGCGTCCGCTTCGCCCGCGTGACGGTCGGGCCGGACGTCGTGGGCGAGATCGGGCCGGGCGTCTGCGTGCTGCTCGGGGTCGCGGAGGAGGATTCCGACGACGATGCACGGCGGCTCGCGCGCCGCGTCGCGAGCCTGCGGATCTTCGAGAACGAGGAGGGCCGGCTCGATCGCAGCGTGCTGGACGCCGGGGGAGCGGCTCTCGTCGTCAGCCAGTTCACGCTGATCGCCGACACGCGCAAGGGAAACCGTCCGAGCTTCGGGGGCGCAGCTCCCCCGGACCGGGCCCGCACCCTCTACACGGTCTTCTGCGACCAGCTGAGACTCGAAGGCGTGGCGGACGTCCAGACCGGCGACTTCGGCGCTCGGATGCTGGTCGAGATCGGCAACGACGGGCCGGTCACCATCCTGCTCGACACTTGAGACCGGTGTCACGATCGCGGTACGGCTGCCCGGTCCCCTGCTATCCTGAGGGCGCCACCTCACAGCTCTGGGAACTGGGAAGTGGGCGCTACCGCGCCCGCTTTTTGTGAGGGGAGAAGAACGCGGCTCGGCGGCTGGGAATCGACGAGGATGCAGACCTATGAGAGAGAACGTGAGTTGCAGCGGGACATCGCGCGGAGGCTCGGCCCGAGCCTTCCGGATGTCGACGTGCTCGCGGTCGAGCTGCTCTCCGCCGACCGCTTCTGCGTCTACGTCGACCATCCCGCCGGTGTCGATCACAAGCTCTGCGAGCAGGTGACGAACGTGCTGCGCCCGTATCTCGACCGCTACACGATCGACGTCTCGAGCCCGGGGGAGGAGCGCCCGCTGCGGACGCGGGAGCACTTTGCGGCGGCCCACGGAAGACGGGTCGCAGTGCGCACGGCGCACGAGATCGGGGGGCGGAAACGGTTCAAGGGAGAGGTGGCGGAGGCCCGACCGGACGCGGTGGCGTTGACCGCGCCGGCCGGGGTGATCGAGATCCCGTACGGCGAGATCGTGCGGGGGAACCTGATGGACGAGGGCAGGTGGAATGACTAAGGAGATCATCGAGGCGGTCAGCCAGATCGAGAAGGAGAAGGGCATCGAGGCCGAGACGCTGATCGAGGCGCTCGAGGATGCGCTGCTCGCCGCGTACAAGAAGACGCCGGGCGCGGCTCGCCATGCGCAAGTCGCCCTCGACCACGGAAGCGGTGACTTCCGTGTCTTCGCGATCGAGCTGCCGTCCGATCTCGAGGCGAAGCTGCTCGAGGAGGCGCGCGAGCGCAAGCTCGACGAGCTCGAGGCCGCCGAGGTGGAGACGGGCGAGAAGTCCCACACGCTCATCTCCGACGACGACCTCGACCTCGACTGGTCGCAGGTGCCGTCGGGCCTGATGAGCCGCCACGACGTGACGCCCGACAACTTCGGCCGCATCGCGGCGCAAACGGCGAAGCAGGTCATCCTGCAGCGGATCCGCGAGGCCGAGCGAGCGATGATGTACGACGAGTACGTGGACCGGGTCGGCGAGGTCGTCACGGGAATCGTCCAGCAGGCCGGCGACCGGAACAACGTGCTCGTCGACCTCGGCAAGGTCGAGGCGCTGCTGCCCCGCTCGGAGCAGGTCGACGGCGAGCGGTACGAGCAGGGCGGCCGGATCAAGGCCGTCATCACCGAGGTCCGCTCCGGTACCAAGGGCCCGCAGGTCATCCTCTCGCGTCGCGACCCGGAGCTGATCCGCACGCTCTTCGAGCTCGAGGTTCCCGAGGTGGCGGACGGCCTCGTCGAGATCCGCGGCGTCGCCCGCGAGCCCGGCTACCGCTCGAAGATCGCCGTGCAGTCGCACGCTCAGGGCGTCGACCCGGTCGGCGCCTGCGTGGGGCCGCGCGGCTCGCGCGTGCGCATGGTCGTGTCCGAGCTCCGCGGCGAGAAGATCGACATCATCCCGTGGAACCAGGAGCCCGCCCGCTTCATCGCCAAGGCGCTCTCGCCGGCGCGGGTCCGGGAGGTGCTGATCGACGACGAGGGCAAGGAGGCCACGGTCATCGTCCCCGACGATCAGCTCTCCCTCGCCATCGGCAAGGAGGGCATGAACGCGCGGCTCGCCGCCCGGCTCACCGGGTGGAAGGTCGACATCCAGTCCGAGCGGCAGTTCGCCGAGGCAGAGGCAGAGGCGGCCTTCGGCGGCGGAGGCGACGATCAGGACTTCTCCGGGCGCTGCGCGGCGGTCCTGTCCAACGGCAAGCGCTGCCCGAACGCGGCCTTACCGGGATCGCGGTACTGCGGCATCCCGGGGCACCGGGAGCTCGCCCGCGGAGGGCGAGGCCGCCGCCTAGGGCGGCGCCAGTTCTATGCGATTTGCAGGTACTTTGGGTGGAAGGATAAGCTTGCTCGATGGCTGACGAGGGCGGAAACAAGCCTCAGCGACCGCTTCGGCCTCGCGGTGGGCAGCCCGGCGGGCGGCGCAAGCGCCGCGTCGTGATCGACGCACCGCGGCCGCGGCCGGACGGACGTCCCCGTGACGGAGCTGGGGCGGGCAAGCCGCAACGCGAGGCGGCTCCGCCGCCGCCGCCGCCGACCGGCCCGGTCACCGTCTCCTCCGGGGCGACGGTCAAGGACCTGTCGGCCGCCTTCGCAGTGCCGGCGAGCCAGATCATCAAGATCATGATGGGCGTCGGCGAGATGGTCACGATCACGCAGTCGCTCGGAGACGAGGCGATCGAGCTGATCGCAACGGAGCTCGAGCGAGAGGTGCACGTCACCCACGCGGACGAGGAGGATCTGGAGCCCGAGGTCTACGAGGACGACCCGAGCGAGCTCTCGCCGAGGCCGCCGGTCGTGACGATCATGGGGCACGTCGACCACGGCAAGACGACGCTGCTCGACGCGATGCGGGAGAGCGCCGTCGTCGAGACCGAGGCCGGCGGCATCACGCAGCACATCGGCGCGTACCAGGTCGATCACGGCGGACGGCGGATCACGTTCCTCGACACGCCCGGCCACGAGGCGTTCACCGCCCTTCGTGCCCGGGGCGCGAAGGTCACCGACATCGCCGTCCTCGTCGTCGCAGCCGACGACGGCGTCATGCCGCAGACGATCGAGTCCATCAACCACGCGCGCGCCGCGGAGGTGCCGATCGTGGTCGCCGTCAACAAGATCGACAAGCCCGAGTCCAATCCCATGCGGGTGCGGCAGGAGCTCGTCGGCCACGGACTGCAGCCGGAAGACTGGGGCGGCACGACGCAGTTCTCGGAGGTCTCGGCGAAGGAGCACCAGAACCTCGACGACCTGCTCGAGAAGGTGCTGCTCGTCGCCGATGCCGAGCTCGAGCTGCTCGCCAACGCGACGGCCGACGCGTCGGGGCCGATCATCGAAAGCCGTCTCGACGTCGGTCGGGGCCCCGCCGCGACGATGCTCGTGCAGCGCGGCACGCTGCGGGTCGGCGACGCGATCGTCGCCGGCGACGCCTGGGGCAAGGTTCGCGCCCTTTACGACTTCCACGGCGAGCGGGTCAAGGAGGCGAAGCCCGGCACGCCGGTCGAGATTCTCGGCTTCGACAAGCCGCCGCAGGCGGGCGAGCACGCCCGCGTCGTGGAGAACGAGCGGCAGGCACGGCATCTGGCGGGCCTGCGCGTGCAGCGCCTGCGGGCCGAGGAGCTCGCAAAGCAGGGCCGGCGCGGGCCGTCCCTCGAGGATCTGTTCACCCGCATGGGCGAGGGCGTCGTCCAGGACCTGAACGTCATCGTGAAGGGCGACGTGCAGGGATCCGTCGAGGCCGTGGTCAGCGAGCTCAACAAGATCCAGCATCCCGAGGTACGGGTCAACGTCATCCACACGGGCATCGGTGCGATCTCGGAGGGCGACGTGATGCTCGCGTCTGCGTCGAGCGCGATCGTCGTCGGCTTCAACGTGCGACCGAACGCCGAGGCTCGCAGCCTGGCCGAGCGCGAGGGCGTCGACCTCAGGACCTACCGCGTCATCTACCAGCTCACCGAGGACATCCAGCAGGCGCTCGTCGGCATGCTGGCGCCCGAGCAGGTCGAGGAGACGCTCGGCGAGGCCGAGGTTCGGCAGCTGTTCCGGATCTCGCGCATCGGCGTCATCGCGGGCTCCTACGTCACGAACGGCGTCATTCGCCGCAACGCCCAGGTACGCCTCGTGCGCGACGGCACGGTTGTCCACGAGGGCACGCTCGCGAGCCTGAAACGGTTCAAGGACGACGTCCGCGAGGTCCAGGCGGGCTTCGAGTGCGGCATCCAGCTCGAGGGCTTCAACGACGTCAAGGAAGGCGACGTGATCGAGTTCTACGAGACACGCGAGATCGCGCGCACCGAGCGGGACCTGGTCATCGCCGAGGCCGAGGCCCCCGCCGAGGCTCCGCCGAGCCCGACGCCTCCTAGCGTCCTCGGGGCAGCCCGGCCGAAGCGAGAGTCGCCAGGGGCGCCTCGGAACGACGAGCAAGCATGGGCTCCGGGTACGTCGGCATCCTCTCGTTCGAGCTCTACTTCCCGGCGAACCACTCGCTGAAGGGGAAGCGCAAGGAGTTGCTCTCCGTGAAGGCACAGCTCACGCGGCGCTTCGGCGCCTCGGTTGCCGAGGTCGATCACCACGACGTCTGGCAGCGTGCCCGGCTCACGATGGCGTGTGTCGCCCGCGGCCACCGCGAGCTCGGAGAGCTGCTCGACGGAGCCGAGCGCTACCTGGTCGGGCAAGGATTCGAGCTGCTCTCCGTCGAGCGACAGGTGGTGACGCTCGATGAGTGAGCGCATGCGCCGGGTGAACGAGGCTCTGCGAGAGGTCGTCTCCGAATCGATCTCGGCCCTCGCCGACCCCCGCATCGGCTTCGTCACCGTCACGCAGGTGCGCGCGAGCCCGGACCTCGCACAGGCCACCGTGTACGTCAGCGTGCTCGGCGGAAAGCGGCGGCGCACGCGAACCCTCCAGGCGCTCGAGACAGCCCACGGCGTGATCCAGCAGCGGGTCGGCCACGAGCTGAGGCTGAAGCGGACGCCCAAGCTCCAGTTCGCCTACGACGAGACGGTGGATCGGGCGGCGAGGATCAACAGCCTGCTCGACGCCGACCCGCGCCACCCGGAAGGCGGCGACGCCGACGCGTGAAGACGGTGTGCCTTCTGGCCCGCCTGCCCTTTCAGTACGATCGCTCCGCGGGCCCGTAGGCCGCAGACGGATTGACCGTGACCTCGACGACGAGCGACATGAAGGCGGTCGTGGAGGCGATCAAGGAAAACGATCGCTTCCTCGTCACCACCCACGAGAACCCCGACGGGGACGCGCTGGGATCGATCCGGGCGATGGTGCTCGCGCTCGAGCAGCTCGGCAAGGATGCCTACGCCTGGCTCTGGGGCGAGGTGCCGCTGCCGCACGAGTACGCCTTCATGAGCCTCGGCGAGCTCCGCCGGGGCCCGGTTCCGAGCGACATCGGCGATCGGGTCGTCCTGGCCCTCGACTGCGCGAACGTCCGGCGGCTGGGGCCGGACCCGAGCATCGTCGAGCGCGCGCCGCTCGTCGTCGACATCGACCACCATCACGACAACAGTCGCTTCGGCGCCGTCAACCTCGTGGTCGCGGACGCGTCGTCGACCGGCGAGATCCTCCGCGAGCTGCTGGGCGAGCTGGGTGTCACGCTCACACCCGGGATCGCCGAGGCGCTCTACATCGCGCTCGTCACCGACACCGGGCGGTTCCAGTACGCGAACACGACCCCGAAGGCGCACCGGCTCGCCGCAGAGCTGCTCGAGGCGGGGGCCGACTTCCACCGCGTCTTCCAGGGCGTGTACGAGAACGTCGCGTTTGCCAAGCTCAAGCTGCTCGCACGGGCGCTGGACAGCGCCCACGTCCTCGAGGGTGGGCGCATCATCGTCGCGGTGCTCCGCCGCGAGGACTTCGCGGCGTCCGGCGCCGAAGAGCCCTTTGCCGAGGGCATCATCGACCATCTCCGTGCGGTGGAGGGCGCCGACCTCGTCGCGCTGATCCGCGAGCCGCCCACCGTGGACGGCCCGACCCGCCGCGTCAGTCTCCGAACGAGCGCAGAGGGGATCGACGTGTCGTTGATCGCGCGCACGAGCGGCGGCGGTGGCCACCGCCAGGCCGCAGGCTTCTCGAGCGAGGAGTCGGTCGAGGGGATCACGGAGCTGATCCGCCGCGAGTACCTGGCGCAGGTCGACGCGCGTACCCCATGAGCCCGCGCGCGGCTCGTCACCCGCCGGTCGAGCCGCGCGGCGTCCGGGGTGCTGCTGGTGGACAAGCCCGCAGGGCCGTCGTCCTTCGCGATCGTCCGGCAGGTCCGGCAGCGCCTGGGCGGCAAGGTGGGCCACGCCGGCACGCTCGATCCGCTCGCCAGCGGCCTGCTCGTGGTGCTGGTGGGGCCGGCGACGCGCCTCGCCCGGTATCTCGTCGGGCTCGACAAGCGCTACGTCACGGAGGTGGAGCTCGGCCTGCGGACGACGACCGGCGACGCAGAAGGCGACGAGCTCGAGCGTCCGCCCGTGCCGGACGACCTCGCCGCGGCGGTGGCCGAGCTCACCGGCGAGGTCGAGCTGCCCGTGCCGGCCGCCTCGGCGGTCAAGGTGGGAGGGGAGCGCGCGTATCGCCTGCACCGCCGCGGAGTCGCCGTCGAGATGCCGGTCCGGCTGAGCCAGGTGCACTCCATCGACGTGCTGCGCTATGACCCGCCCGTGGCGCAGCTCGAGCTCCATGTCGGGAGCGGGACCTACGTACGCGCGATCGCGGACGCGCTCGGCGGGCATTGCCGCGCGCTCCGGCGCGTTGCGGTGGGCCCGTTCGGCATCGAGCAGGCCGACGACGAGCGCCTGCTGCCGCCGCGCGAGGCGCTCCCCTTCCTGCCGGAGCTCGTGCTCACCCCGGAGGAGGTGGGCCGGGTGCTCGGCGGGCGTCCGGTCGAGCGGCCGGGAGACGGCCGGGCGCGCCTGACCTACGACGACAGGCTGGTTGCCGTGGCACGCCTCGGCGGCGGGCTGGCCCGGCCCGAGACCGTCGTGATGAAGCCCGGGGGCGAGGGATGATCGTCGCCCGTGCTGCCGAGGAGCTCCAACCGGCCGAGCGATCGGTCGCAATCGGCACCTTCGACGGCGTTCACCTCGGCCACCGGGCGGTCATCGAGGCGATGCGGGACAGCGGTCTGCGCTCGACCGTCGTGACGTTCGACCCGCATCCGCGCGAGGTGCTCGGCTACGGGGTCCAGCTGCTCTCGCACGCTCGAGCGCAAGCTCGAGCTGATCGCCTCGATCGGCCCGGACGAGACGCTCGCTGCTCGAGTTCACACCCGAGCTCTCGCTGCTCCCGCCCGAGGAGTTCGTCCGGGCGACGCTCGAGCCGATCGGAACGAAGATCGTGATCGCGGGCGAGGACTTCCGGTTCGGCCACGCCAGGAGCGGCGACGTGGAGCTCCTCCGGGGCATGGGCTTCGAGGTGCAGCCCGTGCCGATCGTCCCCGGCGTGTCGTCGAGCCGCATCCGTGAGCACCTGCTTCAGGGCGACGTCGTCGAGGCAGCGCGCCTGCTCGGACGGCCTGCCGAGGTGGAGGGCGTCGTCGTCGGCGGCGACCAGCGCGGCGGGACGCTCGGGTTCCCGACCGCGAATCTCTCCGTTCCGCCGAACATGCTGGTTCCCCGGTACGGCATCTACGCGGGGGCGGCGTTCGATACGAGCGAGGCGGCGGCCGAGCCGCACCGGGCGGCCGTATCGATCGGCGTCAACCCGCACTACGGCGGCTCCGAGCGCCGGATCGAAGCCTTCCTGCTCGACTTCGAGGGCGACCTCTACGGTCGCCGCCTGCGCGTCGAGCTCTGGCGGCGGCTCCGCGAGGAGCGGGTCTTCGAGGACGAGCAGGCGCTCGTGGAGCAGATCGCCCGCGACGTCGCGGAGACGCGCGAGCGCGGAGCGGCCCGGCCAGTAGTATCCGGCCGTGCGCAGCGCCCACGTCGCGGACGTCGAGCCGCAGCGGCTTCGGGCCTTCGCGTTCTTGTGGCATCCGGTTCGCCACACGCTCGGCGTCGAGGCGTTCGGGGTCAACGCGTACACCCAGCCGGAGGCCGGGGGAGAGCTGATCGAGGAGCACGACGAGACCGGTGCGGGCGCCGGCCGCCACCAGGAGCTCTACATCGTCCTTTCCGGCCGGGCGCGCTTCACGGTGGGCGACAACGAGCTCGACGCGCCGGCCGGGACGCTCGTGTTCTGCGACGACCCTGCCGAACGGCGCGGGGCGGTCGCGGCCGAGCCGGACACGACCGTGCTCGTGGTCGGCGGTCGCGTGGGCGAGGCGTTCGCGATCTCGCCCTGGGAGTCCTACTTCCGCGCCGACGCGGCCCTCACCCGGGGCGACAAGGACGAAGTGCTCGCTGTGATGGACGAGGGGATCGATCGCTACCCGGACAACGCGAGCATGCAGTACAACGCGGCCTGCTACGCGGCTCTGGTGGGCGACGGCGAGCGGGCCATCGAGCTCCTTCGGCGCGCGCTCGAGCTCGACCCGGCAATCGCCCTGTGGATGGCGAAGGACGCCGACCTCGAATCGATCCGCGACGATCCGAGGGTGGTCGCGGCCGTCGAGGCCGCTTCCGGCTGAGCCGGTTCTGTACCGAGCCCTGATCGGGCTCGGTGAAGCTTCGCGGCCTGGCGCGCCTTCGGCCCGCGGCCGCTGCGCGCGGCGCTGGCGCGCCGCTTGCGCCGTCTCGTTGCGTGACGAGGCGCCCGGGGCCCTCTGGTAGCCTGTGTGCGTGAGTTTGACGACCGAGGTTACGCGGGAGATCGTCGAGAAGCACGGGCGCGACGGGGCCGATACCGGCTCCACGGAGGTGCAGATCGCCCTCCTCACCCGGCGGATCAACGACCTGACGGCGACATCTGCAGCAGCATGCGAAGGACCACCACTCGCGACGCGGCCTGCTGATGCTCGTCGGCCAACGCCGGCGCCTGCTCGGCTATCTCCAGAAGAAGGATCTCGAGCGCTACCGGACGCTGATCAAGGAGCTCGGTCTGCGACGCTAGCCGCCGCCGGCAGGAGCCGGCGGAAGTTTGAGGGAGCCGCGCGGCCCGCTGCGGCGAGGTTGCCTCAAACCTCCGCCTTGCCTCCTGCCTGACGAGGAGGAGGGGACATGTCGATCGTTGTTTCGGGGCGCCACACGGTGTCGTGCACCGTCGGTGGCCGCCAGGTGCAGCTCGAGACCGGACATCTGGCCAAGCAGGCCGACGGCGCCGTCGTCGTTCGGTCCGGCGATGCAATGGTGCTGGCCACCGCGCAGGGACGTCTCGAAGGCCGGGAAGGCGCCGATTTCTTCCCGCTGACCGTCGACGTCGAGGAGCGGATGTACGCCGCCGGGAAGATCCCCGGCGGTTTCTTCAAGCGGGAGGGCAGGCCGACCGAGCGCGCCATCCTCACCGCCCGGATGATCGACCGTCCCATCCGGCCGCTCTGGCCGAAGGGCTACAAGAACGAGGTCCAGGTCATCGCCACCATCCTCTCCACCGATCAGGTCGTCGCCCACGACGTCCTCGCGATCAACGGGGCGTCGGCGGCGCTGATGGTCTCGTCGCTGCCGTTCCTGGGCCCGGTGGGAGCGGTGCGGATCGGAATCGACGCGGACAGCAGGCTCGTCGTCGACCCGACGCTGCCGGATCTCGAGGAGTCGCGGCTCGACCTGCTCGTCGTGGGCACGAAGGACGCCATCACCATGGTGGAATGCGGGGCCGACGAGATTCCCGAGGACACGATCCTCGCGGCGCTCGAGCTCGCTCACCGCGAGATCAGGGTCATCTGCGAGACGCAGGAGGAGCTGCGCCGCGCGGCCGGCAAGCCCAAGCTGCTCGACCCCGAGGCCGTCGCCGAGCTCGAGGAGCGCCAGGGCCGCCGGATCCGCGAGCGCATCGACAGCGAGGGGCTCCGCGAGGGCCAGACGATCGTCGAGGAGCTCGAGCAGGAGCTCTGCCCGGCCGTCTCGATGGACTCGACGGAGACGGACATCGTGCGGCGCACGCAGATCAGGTGGGGGCTCGCGCAGCTGCTCGAGCAGGCTCGCCTGGACGCGGTCATCGGCCCCGTGCGCCAGCAGTTCGAAGGCGAGCTGCGCGCGCTCACGGATGCCGAGCAGGACTCGAAGGAGCTCAAGTCGGCGAAGCGCGACCTGCTCCTCGCACGGATCGTCGACGAGGTCGCGCTCCCGTTCCCGGTCGGAGCGCCGGCCGCCGAAGCCGAGCCGGGAGCCGCGCCTGTGAAGGACGTCCTCACGAGGCAGTACGTCAAGAAGGCGGTCGATGCGATCTACAAGGATCTCGTGCGGCGCAAGATCGCCGTCGAGAAGCGGCGGCCCGACGGCCGCAGCACGGAGGAGATCCGCCCGATCGCCTGTGAGGTCGACGTGGCGCCGCGCACCCACGGCTCCGCGCTGTTCACGCGCGGCCAGACCCAGATCCTGACGCTGCTCACGCTCGGCACGGCCAAGGAGGGGCAGCGCATCGACGACCTCTCGCTCGAGCAGGAGCGGCGGTTCATGCATCACTACAACTTCCCGCCGTTCTCGGTCGGCGAGACCGGGTTCATGCGGGGGCCCGAAGCGGCGCGACATCGGCCACGGCAACCTCGCTCAGCGGTCGCTCGAGCCGATGATCCCCGATGCCGCGGACTTCCCCTACACGATCCGCCTCGTCTCGGAGACGCTCGAGTCCAACGGGTCCTCGTCGATGGGGTCCGTCTGCGCGTCCACGCTGGCGCTGCTCGCCGCCGGCGTGCGGATGAAGCGCCCGGTCGCGGGCATCGCGATGGGCCTGATCAAGGAGGGCGACGACCTCGTCATCCTCACCGACATCCAGGGGGCCGAGGACCATCTCGGCGACATGGACTTCAAGGTGGCGGGCACCCGGCTCGGGATCACGGCCCTCCAGATGGACATCAAGATCACGGGCGTCACGCAGGAGATCATGCAGTCCGCGCTCGTTCAGGCGCGCCAGGCGCGCGAGTTCATCCTCGACCGCATGGGCGAGACGCTCTCCGAGGCGCGCGAGGAGCTGGCCGAGCACGCGCCGCGGATCACGAGCGTCAAGATCGATCCGGAGCAGATCGGGCTCGTGATCGGCAAGGGCGGCGAGACCGTGCGGTCGCTCGAGGCCGATTACGACGTCCAGGTCGACATCGAGGAGGACGGCACCGTCCTCGTCTACGCGACCGACGGGACGAAGGCAAACGAGGCGGTCGCGGCGATCAAGGCGCTGACGAAGGAGCCCGAGGTGGGGGACACCTACACGGGCAAGGTCGTGCGGACGACGGAGTTCGGCGCGTTCGTGGAGCTGAAGAAGGGCACGGACGGGCTGCTGCACGTCTCGAACGTCGGCCCCGGCCGGCTCGGCCACATCGAGGACGTGCTGGCCAAGGGCGACACCGTCGACGTCTTCGTGCAGGAGATCGACAAGGCCCGGGGCCGGATCAGCCTGCGCCTCGTCGCCAAGCACGAGAACGGCGGGCTCGTGACCCCCGAGGAGCTGATGGAGCGCGCCAAGGACGCGCCGCCGCGGGAGCGTTCCGGAGGCGGCAACGGCGAAGGCCGTGACCGGCGCGGCGGCCGCCCGCGCGGGCGCGACCGCGGGCCTCGCCGCGACGACTGACGGGCGTCGGCGGAGGCCGAACCGCCTCCGCCGCCGTTACGATGGCCGCGTGACGACGTGGGACGCGATCGTGGTCGGCGCCGGGCCGGCGGGCTCCGTCACGGCCTACCGGCTGGCCACCGAAGGTGCGTCGGTCCTGCTGCTCGATCGGGCTCGCTTTCCGCGCGACAAGCCGTGCGGCGGCGGCGTGACGCTGCGCGCCCTGCGGCAGCTGCCGTTCGCGATCGACCCCGTGGTCGAGCACTCGGTGGACAGCATGGAGTTTCGGCTCGCGCTACCGGTCGGGCTACGTCCGCCGCAGCAAGGAGCCGCTCATCCTGATGACCCAGCGTCGCCGTCTCGACGCGTACCTGGCCGAGCAGGCCGGGCAGGCAGGGGCGGACTTCCGCGACGGCGAGAAGGTGACGGCAGTCGGCGAGACATCGGACGGCTTCACGGTCGCCGTCGGCGAGCGCGAGGAGCGTTGCCGCGTGCTGGTCGGGGCCGACGGGGCCAACGGGCTCGTAGCCCGGTCGCTCGGCCTCGGCGCCGATCCGACCTACGGCGTGGCGCTCGAGGGCAACCTCGCCGCCGACCAGGCGGACGAGGGCCGCTACCGCGGCCGTGCGGTCGTCGAGCTCGGGACGGTACCGGGCGGCTACGGCTGGGTCTTCCCGAAGGGCGACCACCTCAATTTCGGAGTGGGGGGCTGGGAGCGCGAGGGGCCGGCGCTGCGCGATCACCTCCAGAAGCTTTGCGAGGCGCATGACGTCTCGGTGAAGAGCCTCGACCGACGTGCGCGGGTACAGGCTGCCGCTGCGCAAGCCCGACGCCCCGCTCGCCCGCGGACGGGCTCTCCTCGTGGGCGACGCGGCCGGTCTCGTCGATCCGTTGTCCGGTGACGGCATGTACGAGGCGTTCCTCTCGGCGCGGCTGGCCGCGCCCGCCGCGCTCGACGTGCTCAGCGGGCACGCGGCCGGCCTCGAGCCCTACGACTCGGCGCTGCGCCGGCAGCTCGCGCGCCTGACGGCGGCATCGTGGGGCGCGAAGCACGCGTTCGACCGTTTCCCGCGCCTCGCGTTCACCCTGTCGCGACCGGGCTTCGTGTGGCCTGTCGTCGAGGGGCTGCTGCGCGGCGATCTGAGCTCATCCGGGGGCTGCCGGCGGGATCGCGCGCGGGCCACTGAAGGTCGTCGAGGGCCTCTCCAGGCTCGCGGGAAGCCCCGGCGGCCGCTACCGGATCGAAGGCGTCTAGGCCGGTCGCGCGGTGCAGGACTACGAGCTGACAGCGCTCGACGACGGCGAGCGGGTGATCACGGAGCGGCTCGACCGCGTCCGGTCGGTCGCGATCGGCTTCTGGATCGGGAGCGGATCGCGCGACGAGGACGATGCCCGGGCGGGCGTGAGCCATTTCCTCGAGCACCTCCTGTTCAAGGGCACTCGCTCCTACTCCGCGCAGGACATCGCGGAGATCTTCGACGGGCTCGGCGGCGAGCTGAACGCGGTCACCACCCGGGAGTACACGGTCGTGTACGCGCGCGTGATGGACGAGCACCTCGAACCGGCGCTCGACGTCATGACCGACATGGTGTACGCGCCCTCGCTCTCCGATCTCGACTCGGAGCGCGAGGTCGTCCTCGAGGAGATCGCGATGGTCGAGGATGCCCCGCAGGACCTCGTGCACGATCTCATCGGCAGGGCGATCTTCGGCGACCATGCCCTGGGCAGGCCTGTGCTCGGTCGTGCCGATGTGATCGAGTCCGTGACCCGCCGCGCGCTGCTCGCCCAGCACCGGGCTCGCTACATCGGGTCGAGCACGGTCGTCGCTGCTGCGGGCAACGTCGATCACGAACGGCTGGTCGGCCTGATCCGCGGCCACGCGAAGAAGAAGGCGCCGCTGCCGTCGCGCAACCCGCGGCCGCGCGTGCTGCTCGCCGACGCGCCGCCGGCGAGAACCGTGTTCCAGCGCAAGGACACCGAGCAGTACCACGTGTGCATCGGCGCTCCTGGACTTGTCCCGCGACGACGACCGTCGCTTCAGCCTGTCCCTTCTGGACAGCATCCTCGGCGGCTCCGCCTCGTCGCGCCTGTTCCAGGAGATCAGGGAGAAGCGAGGCCTCGCGTACAACATCTACACGTTCGCGTCCCTCTTTGCCGAGACGGGCGAGCTCGGGATCTACGTCGGGACGCGGGAGGACAACCTGGAGCGCTGCCTCGAGATCGTCTCGCAGGAGATCGACGACATCGCGGCCGGCGGCGTCCGGGACGACGAGCTGCGCCGGGCGAAGGAGAGCATGAAAGGCCGCATCATGCTCTCGATGGAGTCCACGTCGAGTCGTGTCAACCGGCTCGGGAAGTCGCTCATCACGGACGGCGAGCTGCTCGATCTCGACGAGATCCTCGGCCGAATCGAGGCGGTGGACGCAGACGACGTCGCCGTGCTCGCCGGTGAGCTGCTGTCGCCGGAGCGCCTGTCCGCCGCGGGGATCGGGCCGGGCGAGGCGCAGTTCCTGGAGGCGGTCGAGCACGTCAACCCCGCCCTCGTCGAGGCCGCGGCGGCCTGACGCCGGTGCGCGTTCTCCTGTTCGGCGCCCAGGGGAAGGTCGGATCCGTTCTCGGGCCGCAGCTCGAGGCGGCAGGGCATGAGGTCACCGGCGTCGAGGTGGGGGAGACGCCCGAGCTCGCCGGGCACGATGCAGCCGTCGACTTCACGGCGCCCGACGCCGTGCTGGCCAACGTGCGCGGGGCGCTGGGGGCCGGTGTGCCCTGCGTGGTCGGCACGACCGGCCTCACGGACGAGGGCCTCGTCGAGCTCGACGGGCTCGCGCGGCAAAAGGGCATCCCGTGCTTCGTCGCCCCGAACTTCGCGCTCGGCGCCGTGCTCATGATGCGATTCGCCGAGGAGGCCGCGCGACATCTGCCGCGGGCCGAGATCATCGAGCTGCACCACGAGAGCAAGATCGACGCGCCCTCGGGGACGGCGAAGGCGACGGCGGCACGGATGGGCGGCGACGTCCCGATCCACTCGGTTCGCCTTCCCGGCCTCGTCGCCCACCAGGAGGTCATCCTGGGCGCGCCGGGCCAGTTCCTCAGCATCCGGCACGACACGACCTCGCGCGACGCGTTCGTGCCCGGCGTGCTGCTCGCGCTCGAGCGCCTTCAGGGCCTGCCGGCCGGCCTGACGGTCGGGCTGGAGGCGCTGCTCTGAGCGCGCCGCCCCCGGCCGCGGACCGGGGGCCTACAATGAGGCCAGACCCAGGGAGGTGGAGCGGATGCTCGGGGAGGTCATCACCGCGATCGTGACGCCGTTCCGGGAGGACGGCTCCGTCGATCTCGACGGCGTTCGGACGTCTGTGTACGCATCTCGTCGAGAACGGCTCCGACGGCCTCGTCGTCGCGGGCACGACCGGGGAGGCGCCGACGCTCTCCGACCGCGAGAAGCTCGAGCTCTTCGCCGCCGCGGTTGACGCGGTCGGCGACCGGGCGACGATCATCGCGGGCACGGGCGGCAACGACACGGCGCACTCCGTCGAGCTGACCCGCGAAGCCGACGCGCTCGAGGTCGACGGCTTCCTCGTCGTGACCCCGTACTACAACAAGCCTCCGCCTCGCGGCATCGTGGCTCACTTTGCGGCGATCGCCGAGGTGACCGACCGGCCGATCCTCGTCTACAACATCCCGCAACGGGTTGTCATCAACATCGAGCCGGAGACGATCGCCGAGCTCGCCGAGATCCCGAACGTCACTGCCGTCAAGCAGGCGACGACGGATCCCGAGCAGGCGCGACGCGTCGTCGAGCTGGGACTCGATCTCTACGCGGGGAACGACGACCTCATCCTCCCGTTCCTCGAGCTCGGCGGCACCGGCGGCGTCTGTGTGTTCACCCATGTCGTCGGTTCCCAGGTGAAGGAGCTGATCCGGCGCTTCAAGGCCGGCGATCGCGACGGCGCGTACGAGCTCGGCGGGGCGCTCGAGCCTCTCCTCGAGGCGCTCTCGGTGACCACGAATCCGATCCCGATCAAGGCCGCGCTCAATCTCGCCGGCCACGAGGTCGGCGGCCTGCGCCTTCCGCTCGTCGAGGCAACGGCGGACGAGCAGGCGACCATCCGCGCCGGCCTCGAAGCGACCGGCGTGCTCGCGCCCGCCGCGGCCTAGCGGCTGAGCGGCCGGCCTAGCTGTAGACCCGAGGACGTTGTTCCGGTTGAGCGCGTGTAAGCGCTCGAGCGGGGCTTGGCGGCCGAGGCTGCGGTGTGGTCGTCGTTGATTGTAGAAGTCGAGCCAGGCGCTGAGCGCGCGGCGGCGGTGATCGCTGGTGGGGTGGGTCGCGCCGTAGGCCCAGCCGGCGAGCAGGGTGCGGATGAAGCGCTCTGCCTTCCCGTTGGTGCGCGGCCTGTAGGGGCGGGTGCGTAGGTGTTTGATGCCGAGCGTTTTGCAGGCAAGCGCGTGGATCGCGGAGCGGTAGGCGTTGCCGTTGTCGGTCATCAGTCGCTGGACGCGGATCCCGAGAGCGGCGAAGTGCGCGATGGCGCGGCCTAGGAAGGCGACCGCTGTCGTGGCCCTCTCGTCTTGGAGCACCTCGACGTATGCGAGCCGGGTCGCGTCGTCGATAGCGACGTGCACGTATTCCCAGCCGATCCCGCGGCTACGGGTGCGCCGGTCGCCGTTGACGCGATGGCCCGGCCGTCCAATCCGGCCGAGCTTTTTGACGTCGACGTGGAGGAGCTCGCCCGGCCGCGTCTTCTCGTAACGGTTGGGCGGCTCAGGCGGCTCCAGCCGCCGAGCTTGCCGAGCCCGGTCCGGGTTAGGATCCCCGAGACTGTCGAGAGCGGCATCCCCAGCGTCTCGGCGATCTCCGCGGCGGTCATCCGCAGCCGCCGCAGCCCGGCAATCACCGCGACACGAGCCTCACCTGTCCGCGATGGCACACAGGCCGGGGCCGAGTAACGATCCAACAGCCCCTGCTCGCCTTCCTCGCGATAACGGCGCCGCCACTTCGAAACCGTGCGCACGCTCACACCGGCGGCCTCGGCCGCCGCCGCGAGCGTCCAACCCTCACCCCCAACCCGATCGACCGTCAGGCGACGGCTATGCGGACAGGTCCTCGCGTTAGCGTGCAACTTCATCCGGATCACCCTCCTTGGAGCTGGTTGCCTGGCAGCACCAGCCTCCAAGGAGGCCCGGATGGAACAACGCTCTCAGGAACTACACCTAGCCCGGCCGCGACCCGCTGGGAGCGGCCGAAGGCCGCGGTCATGGGCTACGAATCACCTCCGCCGTACTGTCGGGGCTCTCAGACCCGACGACGCTCCACGTCCGGCGACGTCGGGTGCCGCGCGGCACAGCCCCGCCGGCTTCCTACAATGCCCCGGATGGCCGGATCGGTGCGCATCGTCCCGCTCGGCGGCCTCGGCGAGGTCGGCAAGAACATGACCGTGGTCGAGTCCGACGACGGCCTCGTCGTGATCGACGCGGGCATCGCGTTTCCGCGCGACGAGCATCTCGGCGTCGATCTGCTGCTGCCGGAGTTCACCTACCTGCGCGAGCACGAGGCGCAGATCCGGGCCGTCATCCTCACCCACGGCCACGAGGATCACGTCGGCGGGCTTCCGTACGTGCTGCGTGAGCTCCGCGTACCCGAGGTCTGGGCGACGCGGCTCACGCTCGGGCTCGTCAAGTCGAAGCTCGACGAGCACGGCCTGCTGCGCGCTGCGGAGCTCATCGAGGCCGACCCCGACGCCGCGCCTGTCGAGATCGGCCCCTTCCGCGCCGAGTTCGTCCGCATGGCCCACTCGATCCCCGACTCTGTCGCCGTGTGTCTCGACACCCCGGGCGGCCGCATCTTCCACACGGGTGACTACAAGATCGACCACACACCCGTGGACGGCTTTCGGACCGACGTCGGCAAGCTGGCCGAGATCGGCAACCGGGGAGTCGACCTGTTCCTCGGGGACTCGACGAACGCGGAGCGCCCCGGTGTGACGCCGTCGGAGCGGACGGTAGGCGAGGCCTTCCGGCAGATCATCCCGCGGTGCGACGGGCGCGTCCTGGTCGCATCCTTCGCGTCGAACGTGCATCGAATGCAGCAGGCGGTCGAGGTCGCCGTCGAGACGGGCCGGAAGGTCGCGCTCATCGGCCGGTCGCTGCGCAAGAACATCAATATCGCCCGCAACCTCGGCTACATGGACGTGCCGGAAGAGATCATCGTGCGCCCGAACGACCTCGACGAGCTTCGTCCGGAGGAGACGATGATCCTCTGCACGGGGAGCCAGGGCGAGCCGCTCTCGGCGCTCGTCCGGATTGCGTACGGCGACCACCCGCACGTGGGCGTCCGCGAGGGCGACACGGTGATCATCTCCGCGAAGCCGGTGCCGGGCAACGAGCTGAAGGTGCACGACACGATCAACAGGCTCGCGAAGGCCGGCGCCGAGGTCCTCCATCAGGAGATCGCGCCCGTGCACGCGTCGGGGCACGGCAACGCCGAGGAGCTCCGGATGGTGCTCGGGCTCCTCCGGCCGCGCGCGGTCATGCCCATCCACGGCGAGTTCCGGATGCTGGCGGCCCACAGCCGTCTCGCCCGCGATGCCGGAGTCTCGCCGGAGCGGATCGTGATCGCGGAGAACGGCTCCGTCGTGGAGCTCGCCGAGGCGCGGCCGCGGATCGTGGACGAGGTGCCGGCCGGCGTCGCGTTCGTCGACGGCCTGGAGGTCGGCGACCTCCGGGACGTCGCGCTTCGCGACCGGCAGCACCTCGCGGAGGACGGCGTGCTCATCGTCGTGGCGACGATCGGCACGCAGCACGGCCAGGAGATCGGCGCCCCGGAGGTCATTGCCCGCGGCTTCGGGGGTGACGGCGAGCTGCTCGACGAGGCGCGGGAGGAGGCCGAGCGGATCCTGCGCGCCTGCCTCACCCAGCGCATCCAGGAGCTCAAGCTGCTCCAGGAGCATCTGCACGACGGAATCGGCCGGCTCGTCCACGAGCGCACGGGCCGGCGGCCGATGATCCTGCCCGTCGTGCTCGAGGTCTGACTGGGACGATGGGCTGGTCGACGGTCGTCGCGTCGTACGGAGTGTCGATCGGCACGACGACGCGGCTGGTCCGTTCGCTGCGGGCGAGCGAGGCCTCCGCGCTCGCGTTTTGCCGGCTGCTCGACGGGTGGGCACGCGGTGAGCCGCAGCCCTGCACGCCCGGCCGGCGCCAGGCCGCCTTGCGGCGCGCCGCAGAGCGGGCCGAGACCGCGCTCTCGGATCTGCAGCAGCCGCTGGAGCGGTTCCTGCTCGAGCTCGAGGCCGACTCGGCGGAAGGCCGGTCATGGTACGGCGGGCCGGGGGCAGGCGAGGGTCCGGGAGTGGGAGCCGGTGCCGAAGCGAGCCGGCGTCGTCGCCTCGGCGCATCGGGTGACGCAGGCCTATCTCGAGCTCGCAGTGCTCGTTCGCGCCCTGGAGGGCCTCACCGCGTCCGCCCGCTTCGAGGCGGTTCCCGACCGAGCGTCGCTCTGGGCCGGCCTGTTCGACCTGCGCGAGAACCTCTTCGGCGCGGCGGAAGACCTGCGGGCTCTGGCGGCCTGAGCAAGGCGCGCGACAGCGCGCCGCGCAGCGGCCGCGGGCCGTAGGCCCGCCAGGCACGCGAAGCTTCTCCGAGCCCGAAGGCCTCGGGACGGCGCGCGCGGCGCGCCTTGACCGCGGCCTTGCGGCCGCTCTCTCGTCACGGCTGGGCCTTCGGCCCCGTTGCGTGACCGCGGCACGCTTCGCGTACCTTGCCCTGGAAGGAACCCCGGCGCCGCGGCCGAACTCAGTCGCATGGCGCAATCGCGCTCCCGTCAGGCACGCCCGAAAGGGGCAGGCCGGGCGCAGAAGGGCCAACCGGGCCGGGAGCACCAGCACGGCGAGCTCACGGGCCTCGGCCTCCTGGCCGGCGGGATCTTCCTCGCCATCGTGTTCTGGTTCTCGTGGGACGGCGGCTTTGTCGGCGACAAGGTCTCGGTCGTCTTCGAGACGCTCGTCGGAAGCGCGTCCGTGCTGCTGCCCCTGGGGCTCCTCGCGATCGGAGGGCTGTTGCTCGCCCGCAGCGGCCTGCTCGACCTGCGGCCGTTCCGAACCGGGCTTATCACGCTGTCGATCGCGTTCCTGCTGGCGTTCGGGGCCGGCCGCTTCGGACTTGGTCCCGACCCGCCGGCGCCGACCTCGTTCGACGTCGATCGCATGCAGGAGTACGGCGGCGTCGTCGGCGGCCTGCTGTACATCGTCTTCGAGGCCCTCATCGGCGGGATGGGCGTCACGATTCTCGCCGTCTTCGCCATTCTCGGCGGCTGCCTGCTCGTGACGGGCGCGTCGGCAGGAGCGATGCTGCGACGGTCGGCGTATGCGGGGCGCCACGTCGCGCGGCATACGGCCCGGGCTGCCCTGCACACCGCGTCGGCCGTCAAGGCGGCCGCGCCGGCCTTCCCGGCTCCCGACACGGCCGCCCGTCGACGGCGAGGCGGAGTTCGCGGACGCGCTCGCGCCGGGGGGCCCGGACGAATCATCGCCCGAGTTGCCGCCCCTTCTGCTCGACCAGCTTCAGGGCCAGGAGGACACCGATCCGGTCGACGCCCCGCCTTTCCCGCTGACTGAGCCGGCTGACAGCTCCATCGAGAGCTCGCAGGAGCGCCTCTTCGACGGGCCGGAGCCGCCGGGCCAGTACCGGCTGCCTGACCGCGCGCTCCTGCGCCGCTCGCGGCCGCAGAGCGGCCAGCCCGCGAAAGCGGCCGAGCGGGTCGCGGAGACGCTCGTGGAGACGCTGCGCCACTTCGGCGTCGAGGCGACCATGAGCGGCCAGGTGGCGGGCCCCAGGGTGACCCGCTACGAGCTGCAGCTCGCGCCCGGCACGAAGGTCTCGCGGGTCTCGGCGCTCAAGGACGACCTCGCGTACGCGCTCGCCACGACCGAGATCCGGATCCTCGCCCCGATTCCCGGCAAGCAGGCGGTCGGGGTGGAGGTTCCGAACATCGTGCCGAACCTCGTCACCCTCGGCGACATCTTCGACGAGCCCGCCAACGGCGCCAGCCCGCTCTCCGCGTGGCTCGGGAAGGACATCTCGGGCGCGGCCGTCTCGGCCGACCTGGCCCGGATGCCGCACATCCTCATCGCGGGCACGACGGGCTCGGGCAAGTCCGGCTGCATCAACACGATGCTCTGCTCGATCCTGATGCGGGCGACGCCGGATCAGGTGCGGATGATCCTGATCGATCCGAAGCGCGTCGAGCTCGGGCTCTACGAGTCGATCCCGCACCTGCTGACACCAGTGGTCTCGAGCCCCAAGCGGGCCGCCGCGGTGCTCGCGAACGTCACGGAGGAGATGGAGCGGCGGTACGAGCGGATGAGCCTGCAGCGCGCCCGCAACCTCGTCGAGCTCAACCGCGCACTGGAGAAGCGCGGCGAGACGCCAGTTCCGTATCTGCTCGTCGTGATCGACGAGCTCGCCGACCTGATGATGATCTCGCCGCAGGAGGTCGAGGATGCCGTCATCCGCCTGGCGCAGAAGTCGCGCGCCGTCGGCATCCATCTCGTCCTGGCGACTCAGAGACCGTCGGTCGACGTCATCACCGGCATGATCAAGGCCAACGTCCCGTCGCGGATCGCCTTCGCTGTGTCGAGCCAGACGGACAGCCGCGTGATCCTCGACCAGGCCGGCGCCGAGGCGCTGCTCGGCCAGGGCGACATGCTCTTCAAGCCGCTCGGCACGTCGCGCCTCCAGCGACTCCAGGGCGCCTACGTCAGCGAGGAGGAGATCGCGCTGATCGTGGAGCAGTGCCGCGCGCAGCGTGAGCAGGAGCTGGACGAGTCGCTGCTCGTCGCGCCGGAACGCGGACGGAAGGGCGACGACGGCGAGGAGGGCGACGACGAATTCGACCCCGACGAGGATCCGCTCCTCGAGAAGGCGATCGAGGTCGTCGTCCAGACGCAGACCGCGTCCGTCTCGCTCATCCAGCGCCGTCTCCGGGTCGGCTACACGCGCGCCGGCCGCCTGATCGACATGCTCGAGCGCCGGGGCATCATCTCGGGCTACGAGGGCTCGAAGCCGCGCCGCGTGCTCGTCTCCGAGGCAGACCTCGATCAGTTGCTCGCAGGGGTCGGCGAGGACACGCCTCCCTAACCCTGCGTCGCCTGCCCTCCGTCCTAGCAAGAGGAGACCCGGGACGTTAGGATCCCGCGAATTCCAGGGCGAAATTTCGCGAGGGCGAACGCGACGATGTGGGGAGGTCTGAGGTGAAACGACTACGACTGCCGTGGTTCCTGCTGCTGCTCGTCGTAGGTGCGCTGGCGGTCGCGGCCGCGGGCTGCGGCGGCGGTGACGAAGAGGCGGCGGCACCGCCCGCCGAGCCGCCGGCAGAGCCGGCCGAGCCGGCGCCCGCCGAGCCCCCGCCGGCCGAGACGGGCGCCACCGACACCGGCGCCACCGACACGGGCGCAACGCCGCCGGCGGCCGGCTTTACCATCGGGCTCGTCAGCGACGTCGGCGGGGTCGACGACAAAGGCTTCAACGAGTACTCGATCCGTGGATTGGAGCAGGCGGCCGAGGAGTTCGGCTTCGAGACGCGTGTGTACGTCTCCAACTCCGCGGAGGACTATCTTCCCAACCTGACAGCCGCAGCCGAGGACGGCCATGCTCTCGTGTTCGCGACCGGCTTCGCCACGACGCCGGATACGGTCACCGTCGCGGAGCAGTACCCGGACACGCAGTTCGCGGGCATCGACCACTTCTACGACCCACCGCTGCCGAACACGCGCGGCATGGTCTACCCGACGGAGGAAGCCGGGTACGTCGCGGGCGTCGTCGCGGCGCTGATGACGGAGAGCAACGTCGTCTCGACGGTCGGTGGGGAAAAGATCCCGTCGGTCGACAACTGGATCGCCGGCTTCCAGCAGGGGGTCTACGACACGAAGCCCGAGGTAGAGGTCCTGGGCGGGTACTCGGACGACTTCGTCGATCAGGCTCTGTGCAGGGAGATCGCGCTCGACCACATCTCGCAGGGCGCCGACGTCGTCTTCCAGGTGGCCGGCCCCTGCGGGCTGGCCGCGCTTGACGCCGCCTGCTCGGAAGGGGTGTTTGGGATCGGCGTCGATGCGGACCAGTCGTTCGTTGGGCCCTGCGTCATCACGAGCGCGCTGAAGCCGCTCCAGTCGTCGGTCTACGATGTGGCCAAGTCGTTCGCCGAAGGAACGTACACGACGGGCGACAACTTCTTCTACGGGGTGGCCGATCTGCCGGACGCGCAGCTGCTTGCGCCCTTCTCCGGTGACGTCCCACAGGAGGTGCAGGACGCTGCCGCGGCAGCGCAGGAGCAGATCACCAGCGGGGAGATCGACCCGCCGGCGACGCTCGAGGAGGTCCAGAAACCCTAGATCAGACTCGGTCGGGCGGCCTTGGCCGCCCGACCACCCACTCCCCCCATGACCGAGCCTCCCGTCGTCGAGCTCAGGGGAATCACGAAGCGGTTTCCCGGTGTCGTTGCGAACGATCACGTCGACTTCGACCTGCGAGGCGGTGAGGTACACGCGCTGCTCGGAGAGAACGGCGCCGGCAAGTCGACGCTGATGAACGTCCTCTACGGCCTGTACCACCAGGACGAGGGCGAGATCTTCCTCCAGGGACGGCCCGTGCGGATCGGCTCGCCGCACGACGCGATCGCGAACGGCATCGGCATGGTGCACCAGCACTTCATGCTCATCCCGGTCATGACGGTGGCGGAGAACATCGTGCTCGCGATGGAGCCGAGCAAGGGCCCCTTCCTCGACCAGGGCGAAGCAGAGCGCCGCGTGCTCGAGTTGGCGGACTCGCTCGGGTTCCGGATCGACCCGCACGCCCGGGTGGAGTCCATCAGCGTCGGTCAGCAGCAGCGCGTCGAGATCCTGAAGGCGCTCTACCGCGGCGCCGAGATCCTGATCCTCGACGAGCCCACAGCCGTCCTGACTCCGCAGGAGGCGCGTGAGCTCTTCGCGATTGTCCGCTCGCTCACGGCTCAGGGCCAGTCGATCATCTTCATCACGCACAAGCTGCACGAGGTGCTCGAGATTGCCGATCGCATCACGGTGCTCCGTCGCGGCGTGAAGATCGACACGGTGCCGCGGTCGCAGGCGACCGAGGACGGCCTCGCCCGCCTCATGGTGGGCCGCGACGTGCTGCTGCGTGTCGACAAGAAGGCGGCCGAACCGGGCGAGGCGCTCCTCTCCGTCGACGGTCTCACGGTTCGCGACGAGCGGGGGCTCGAAGCGGTGCGCGACGTCTCGTTCCAGGTGTGCGCGGGCGAGATCGTGGGTATTGCGGGCGTCGACGGCAACGGGCAGTCGGAGCTCATCGACGCCCTGACCGGCCTTCGGGGCGTCGAGTCCGGGCAGATCCGGGTCGGCGGCGAGGACCTCACCCGCGCCTCCGCGCGCGAGGCGCTCGACGCCGGCCTCGGCCACATCCCGGAGGATCGCCAGCTGCGGGGGCTCGTGCTCGACTTCACGCTCGCCGAGAACATCGCGCTCCACGACTATGCGAAGCCGCCCGACTCCCGCTACGGCTGGCTCTTCCCGCGCCGGCTGATCGAGCGGGCCCGCGGCCTGCTGCAGGAGTTCGACGTCCGGGGTGGGAGGCCCGAGACGCCGGCGAGCGCGCTGTCCGGGGGCAACCAGCAGAAGGTCGTGCTCGCGCGCGAGATCTCGCGCGACCCGAGGGTCCTGCTCGCCGCCCAGCCCACCCGCGGCCTGGACGTCGGGGCCATCGAGTTCGTGCACCGGCGGCTGGTCCAGGAACGGGACGAGGGTAGGGCGATTCTCCTCGTCTCGTTCGAGCTCGACGAGATCCTCTCGCTCTCCGACCGGATCGTGGTTCTCTACGAGGGTCGCATCGTGGGCGAGTACCCACCCGGCGTCTCGGAGCAGGAGCTCGGCGTCGCCATGACGGGCGGTGGACGCGAGGAGGCCGCGTGAGCGCCGGCCCCGAGTCGGTGCCGCCGACCGGAACCGTCGCCGTCTCGCAATGGTTCTCGAGCCGGCTGGGCGGCATCGCCGTCCCGATTGCCGCGACCGTCCTCGCGTTCCTGATCGGCGGCCTCATCGTCGCGATCGACGGCGAGAACCCCGTCACGGCCTACCGGGCGATCTTCGAAGGCACAGGCCTCAACTGGTTTTTCCCCTGGGTCACCGGCGACGCACGCGACGACGCAGCCCGTGACCTCCAGCAGACGCTGCTCGTCGCGACGCCGCTCATCCTGACCGGCCTCGCAGTCGCGTTCGCCTTCCGCTGCGGCCTCTTCAACATCGGCGGTCAGGGCCAGTTCTGGGTCGGGCTGATCGCCGCTGTCTGGATCGGGACGCATTTCGAGGGGATGCCGCGTCCTCTCCACGTCCTGATCGCGCTCGTCGGCTCGATCGCGGCGGGGATGATCTGGGGCGGGATCGCAGGCTTGCTCAAGGCCGCCGTCGGGGCGCACGAGGTGATCACGACGATCATGCTCAACTGGATCGCGATCTACGCGGGCTCGTACTTATTCGAGCTCAACGGGCCCCTCCAGGGCTCCCAGGCCTCGCTGCCACGGTCCGACGAGGTGTTCGAGTCCGCCAGGCTCTGGCCGATCTGGGGGAACATCCAGGCGCTCCACTCCGGGCTGTTCATCGCGCTCTTTGCGCTGATCGTCTACCACCTGTTGCTCAACCGCACGACAGTCGGCTACGAGGTGCGGGCGGTGGGCTTCAATCCCGAGGCCGCACGGTACGGCGGCATCTCCGTGCCGCGGAACTACTTCCTCGCGCTCGGCATCGCCGGCGGCTTCGCCGGGCTCGCCGGCGGCGTCGACATCCTCGGCTGGCGGTACGACGTCGACACGAGCGCGTTCGACACGAACGCCATCGGCTTCACGGGGATCGCGGTCGCGCTGCTCGGACGCAACAGGGCCGTCGGCATTCTCCTCGCAGGTCTCCTGTTCGGGGCGCTCCAGGTGGGGACGTCCTCACGTCAGCTCGACCCGAGCGTGTTCGATCCGGCGCTCGCGACCGATCTCGCGACCATGATCCAGGCGCTCGTCATCTTCTTCGTCGGCGCCGACCTGCTGATCGTCTACATCTGGCAGGCGCGCAAGTATCGGCCGTTCCGTCAGTCGAAGCCGCCGCTCGACACTGCGGCCCCGGCCGGGGGCGAGGAATGACGACCGGTCCGACCGAGACGTTCGCCTCGGCGGATTGGCTGCGCACGCTCACATCGCCGCGCACGATCGGAATCGTGGGCGTGGTCAGCGGCCTGATCGCGTTCTGGCTCGCGCTGCCGCCCTGGACGCTCCGGGACCTCGCCGGCCCGATCGCGGCCGGGTTCGTAGCGCTCGCCTGCGGGATCGCGGCCGTGCCCCGCGGCGAGCGCAGGCTGGGATGGGCGGCGATCGTGCTCGGAATTGCAGGAACGCTTGGCGCGGTGTGGCTGCAGACGAAGGACGTGGACACCCTCGACGACATCCTCACCGCGGGCCTCATCGGCGCCACGCTGCGTTTCGCGACGCCGCTCGCGTTCGCGGCGATGGGCGGGATCTTCTCGGAGCGCTCCGGGGTCGTGAACATCGGCCTCGAGGGGATGATGCTGATGGGGGCCTTCTTCGGCATCTGGGGGGCCGAGGTGAGCGGCTCGTGGGTCGTGGGGCTCATCGCCGCGATGGTCTTCGGCGGCCTTCTGGCGCTCGTCCACGCGGTGTTCTGCATCCATCTCCGCGCCGATCACATCGTGAGCGGGTTCGCGGTGAACTTCCTCGCCCTCGGGCTCACGGGATACCTCTTCAGCTCCCTCTATCCGGACGGGATCCCCTCGGGCATCTCCCGCGTTCCCAACGTCCACCTCTCGTTCCTCGACGACGTCACGTTCCTCGGCGACATCTTCGGGAACCTCAACCTGCTGGTGTGGATCATGTTCGGCACGGTGATCCTCTCCTACGTCGTGCTCTTCAAGACGCCGATCGGGCTGCGCATCAGGTCGGTCGGCGAGCATCCGCGGGCGGCAGACACGGTCGGGATCTCGGTCTACGGCGTGCGCTACGGCGCGGTCGTCACGTCGGGCGTGCTGGCGGCGCTCGGGGGCGCGTTCCTCTCGATCGGCCTGGTCGGGAGCTTCGCCGAGAACATGACGGGCGGCCGCGGCTTCATTGCGCTCGCGGCCGTCATCTTCGGCAAGTGGCGCCCGGGGTGGGCCTTCGCTGCCACGCTGCTCTTCGGCTTCGGTTTCGCGCTCGCGATTCCGCTCCAGCGCGAGGCGGAGGTCTCCGAGAACCTGATCTCGATGCTCCCCTACATCCTCACGCTCGTCGCGCTCGTCGGCCTCATCGGGCGGTCCGTCCCACCGGCCGCGATCGGTCGCCCGTACATCAAGCAGTAGCCGGTGCCAAGTCGGATCGCAGTCGTCGGCAGCATCAACGTCGATCTCGTCGCCTCGTGCGAGCGGCTTCCGAGACCGGGGGAGACGGTGACAGGCGCGACGCTGATGGGGGCGCAGGGCGGCAAGGGGGCGAACCAGGCGGTCGCGGCGGCCCGCCTCGGCGCCCAGGTCACCATGCTCGGCTGTGTCGGAGACGACGAGCGCGGGCGCTCCTCGGTCGCGGCGCTGCTCGAGGCCGGCGTCGGGACGGAGCGGATCGTCCAGGCCGACGAGCCCACCGGCGTCGCGCTCATCGTCGTGGCGCAGGACGGCGAGAACCAGATCGTCGTGGCGCCCGGAGCGAACCTCGCCTTGCGCCCCGAGCACCTCGACCTCAGGGGGTACGACGCGGTGCTGACGCAGCTCGAGATCCCCGTGGAGACGGTCGCAGCCGCGTCCGACGCGGCGGACGGCCTCTTCTGCGTGAACGCAGCGCCCGCGCAGCCCCTGCCGTCGCGGGTGCTGCGCCGCGCCGATCTCGTCGTCGTCAACCGGCACGAGCTCGAGGCCATCGACGTCGAGCAGTGCCGCGGCCTCGTCGCGGTCACGCTCGGCGAGGAGGGGGCGATGCTGCTCGACGGAGGGGAGGAGATCGCCCGGGCGACGCCCGCCTCGGGTCGAGGCCGTCGACGGAACGGCTGCAGGCGACGCGTTCTGTGCCGCGCTCGTCGTCTCGCTGCTCGACGGCCTGGAACGCGACGCGGCGCTCCGGCGGGCCTGTGCGGCCGGGGCGCTCGCCGCCTCGCGGCTCGGCGCCCAGCCGTCGCTGCCGACGACCGCCGAGCTCGACGCGATACTCGCAGCGCACATGAGCGTTCCCGGTCCTGATCGACTGCGACCCGGGGCACGACGACGCGATCGCGCTCCTGCTCGCGCTCGCGAGCCCCGAGCTCGACGTCCTCGGGGTGACGACCGTCTGCGGCAACTCGACGCTCGAGAAGACGACGGCGAACGCCATCCGTGTGCTCGAGTTCGTCGACCGCGGGGACGTTCCGGTCGCCGCCGGAGCCGACCGGCCGCTCGTCCGTGAGGCGTTCGTCGCCGCCTACGTTCACGGCGAGAGCGGCATGGACGGGCCGATGCTGCCGCCGCCGCGCGGCCGGCCGGTGGAGGCGCACGCCGTGGACTTCCTCGCCGAGCGGATTCTGGGCTCGCCCCGCCCCGTGACGCTGGTGCCGGTAGGCCCGCTGACGAACGTCGCGCTCCTGCTCGCCCGGTACCCCGCGGCTGCGGAGCGGCTCGAGCGCATCGTGCTGATGGGAGGCGCCATCGCCGAGGGCAACATGACCCCGGCGGCCGAGTTCAACATCTGGGCGGACCCCGAGGCTGCCGCGAGGGTGTTCGAGAGCGGTCTGGACGTCACGATGATCGGGCTCGACGTCACGCACAAGGCGCTGCTCACTCCCGCCCACGGCGAGCGGCTCCGGGCACAAGGCCGCACGGGGACCATGGTGGCCGACCTGGTCGACTTCTTCAGCCGCTTCCACCGGGCGACCTACGACTTCGACGGCGCGCCGATCCACGACGCCGTTGCAGTCGCCGAAGTAATCAGGCCGGGGCTCGTCACAACCCTGCCGAGGCACGTTGCCGTCGAGCGCCAGTCCGACCTGTGCCGGGGCCGGACCGTCGTCGATCTGTGGCGTCGAACCGGGCAGGAGCCGAACGCGAGCGTCGGCGTGGACGTCGACGCCGATGCCTTCCTCGAGCTGCTGCTCGAGCGCCTCGGGAGCTTTCCCTGAGCCGGATCGCGCCTGCCGACCGGCCTGCGGGCGGCCGTGCCGCGGCTGCGCCGACTGCGCCGCGCCTCCCGACCGACCATCTAGATTCTTCGGTCGTGCGGAACCCGAAGGCGGTCGTGGCGTTCCTGTTCGGCGTGCTCGCACTGTTGTTCCTCGCGGCGGGAGTCGCGGTGCCGCAGTTCCGGGACGAGATCGAGCCGCTCGAAGCTCTCGTCGTCGTTCCGGCCGGGTTCGTGGCCGGTCTCATCGCCATCGCGCTGGCGCGCCGGGCGCGGTTCGAGTTCCAGCGCACCCTGGGCCGGGCCGGAGGCGACGGGCTCGCGGTGGCCGCCCGCGTCCTGGGCGTCGTGGCGGTACTGATCTCACTGACCGCCGGGCTGGCCGTCGGCGTGTACGCGGTGCTGATACTCGTTCAGGGGTAGCGAGGACGCTCAAGCCTCAGCGGATACAATCTGCCGCTCGATGTTCGAGATCGGGAACAGCCTCAGGGATGCGCGCGTGCGCCAGGGCCTCGAGCTGCCCGAGCTCGAAACGCAGACGAAGATCCGCGCGAAGTACCTGAAAGCGCTCGAGGAGGAGCAGTTCGACCTTCTCCCCGGCGACGCGTACGTGAAGGGATTCCTGCGGACCTATGCCGACCGCCTCGGTCTCGACGGCCAGCTCTACGTCGACGAGTTCAACTCCCGCTTCGCCGACGCGGAGGAGCCGGTCATCGCGTCGCAGCCGCGCAGCCGTTCTCGCTCCGCCCGGGCCGAGTCGCATGCGGTGTTGCTCGCCCTCGTCGGGATCGTCGCCGTGACGGTCCTCGTCATCGCCGCCTGGCGGTTCGGCTCGACGACCGACGGGGCCGAGACAGAGCCCCTCCCGACCCCGCCTGCGCCTGCGACCGTTGCCGAGGCGCCTCCGTCCGCCCCTGGGACCGAGCCGGTCGTGCTGATCGTCACGGCCGCCCGCGGGCCGTCGCACGTCGAGGTGCACGAAGGCTCGGCGCTGGGCGAGCTCCGGTGGGAGGGGACGCTGCAGCAGGGCAAGAGCCAGGAGTTCCGCGGCACCGAGCTCTGGCTTGCGGTCTCGAAGCCCAGAAACCTCGAATTCGAGCTCGACGGCAAGCGCGTGAAGGACGTTTCCGTCCGCGGCCCGGCAGTTCTCGTGGCGAGCGCTGACGGGCTCGAGCCTGCCGACGCGCCGTAGAGGCGGCCGAGACCGGTCGCGAAAACGTCGCCGCGCGTGCCACCTCGTCCTCGCGCCGTCGTCGTCGTCACGGGCTCGGAGCTCGTGCGCGGAGACCGCCGCGATGCCAATGGGCCTTTCGTCGCCGCCCAGCTCGTCGGGCTCGGGGCCGAGCCGGCGCGCATCGTCGTCGTCGGCGACAGAGTCGAGGACCTCGAAGAGGCGATCGGGGAAGGCCTGGAGGCCGAGATCTGCGTCCTGTCCGGGGTCTCGGCCCGACGCACGACGACCGGACGATCGAGCTGCTGGCCCGCGTCGTCGGGCCGGCCGCTGCACGTCGATCCGCAGCTCGCCCGGGAGATCGAGGCCGTGTCGCGAGGCTACGCAAAGCGGCTCGGCCGGCCCTACTCCGACTTTGCGGAGGGCGTCCGCAAGCAGGCGTCGATTCCGGCGGGCGCCGTGGTGCTCGGCCTTGCCGGGACGGCGCCCGGCGTCCTGATCGAGCACGCGCCCGGACGTGTGGCGGTCGCACTGCCAGGGCCTCCACAGGAGCTGCAACGCCTCTGGCAGAGCGCGGCGGAGGCGCCCGAGCTGCGTGGGATCCTCGGTCGCGCGGCACCCCGGGGCAGGCGCCTCCTGCGCTTCTTCGGCCCGAGCGAGTCGAGCGTGGCGCGGGCGCTGGCGGAGGCCGGCGGCGAGGGATCCGGGCTCGAGGTGACGGTGTGCGCACGGGACTATGAGATCCACGTCGACCTGTTTGCCGAGGAAGGCGCCGAGGCTCGGCGCGATGCCGTGGAGGCTTCCTTGCGGGCCGAGTTCGGCAGCGACCTCTTCGCGAAGGACGCGCGCCCGGTGGAGGAGATCGTCCTGGCGCTCGCGCGATCCCGTGGTCTGACGATCGCCACCGCGGAGTCCTGCACCGGCGGGCTCGTGGGCGCGCGGCTGACCTCGGTACCGGGTGCCAGCGACGCCTACGTCGGCGGCATCGTGGCCTATTCCGACCAGGTCAAGGAAGCGCAGCTGGGAGTGCCGGGCGAGGTGCTCGAGCGACACGGGGCGGTGTCGGCCGAGACGGCGGAGGCGATGGCCGCCGGCGCGCGGCATGTCCTGCGAGCCGATATCGGCGCGTCTGTGACGGGGGTCGCCGGCCCGGGCGGCGGCACGTCCGAGAAGCCGGTCGGGCTGGTCTTCCTCCATGTGGCCGCGGCGGACGACACCGAGGCCGTACGCCTCGAGCTGCCGGGCGATCGCGACCGCATACGGGGTCGGGCGGCCGCATGGCTCTTGCATCAGCTTCGGCGCGTTCTGTCACGGTCCGGTGAGCTTTCTGCGTGAGTGACGCTGCTAGCCTCGGACGCAATGAGCGCCTGCGGCTCTTCTTCGGACTTCCGATCCCTCCCGAGCCGGCCGAGCGCCTGGCCGAGTGGGCCTCGCGTGAGCTGGGCGGCGACGAGGCCGTTCGCGTGCTGCCCGTCGCTCACCTCCACGTCACGCTCGCGTTCCTCGGCGGGCGACCGGCCGGAGAGCTCGAGGCTCTACGCGAGGCGCTCCACGCCGCCGGACGGAGGCTGTCACGCCCGGTGCTCAGCCCGGCCCGCTACCGGGAAACCGAGCGCGTGGCGATGCTCGTGCTCGACGACCTCGAGGGGCGGGCGGCACTCGTCCAGGCGCGCCTCTCCGCGCGACTCGAGCGCCTGGGCGTGTACCGGCCGGAGTCACGGCCGTGGCTCGCGCACGTCACCGTGGCGCGGCTTCGAGGCCGGCTGCGGGCGGCACCGGAGCTCCCCGACCTTCCGGCCTTCAGTCCGTCCGAAGCCGCTCTCTATCATTCCATTCTCCGGCCGAGCGGGGCCTCGTACGAGATCCTCGACGCGGTTCGCCTGGATGATGAATCGGAAACGTGATCGGAAACCGTGCTACGCCCGCGTCGCCTCGACGGCGCGGCTTGCCTCGGCACGGCGACGCGCGATCACCGATCGACCGACGCTTGCTGACTCGCCGTCTTCGACGGCACCACACTTCCCGATCAACCACGTAGGAGGTTGATGTGGCGACCGACTCCGACAATCCCGCCCCCGACAGCCGCGATCAGGCGCTGAGCGCCGCTCTGGGCCAGATCGAGCGCCAGTTCGGCAAGGGGTCGGTCATGAAGATGAGCGACCAGGCGCAGGTCGCGATTCCCGCGATCTCGACCGGCTGCCTCTCCCTCGACCTGGCGCTCGGGATCGGCGGGTTGCCGCGCGGCAGGATCGTCGAGATCTTCGGGCCGGAATCGTCGGGCAAGACGACCCTCGTCTACCACGTGCTCGCGGAGGCGCAGAAGCTCGGTGGGATCTGCGCGTTCATCGACGCCGAGCACTCCATGGACCCGGCGTACGCGCGAAGGATCGGCGTCAACATCGACGATCTGCTCGTCTCCCAGCCCGACCACGGAGAGCAGGCGCTGGAGATCGCCGAGCTGCTCGTGCGCAGCGGCGCCCTCGACGTGGTCGCGATCGACTCGGTGGCCGCGTTGACGCCCAAGGCGGAGATCGAGGGGGAGATGGGGGACACCTTCGTCGGCCTGCAGGCGCGTCTGATGAGCCAGGCGCTGCGGAAGCTGGCGGGGACACTGAACCGTACGGGCACGGTCTGCATCTTCACGAACCAGCTGCGCGAGAAGATCGGCGTCATGTTCGGCAATCCCGAGACGACACCGGGAGGACGGGCGCTGAAGTTCTACGCCTCGGTGCGGCTCGACGTGCGCCGGATCGAGACCCTCAAGGAGGGTGTCGAGGCGATCGGGAACCGCACCCGGGTGAAGGTCGTCAAGAACAAGGTGGCGCCGCCGTTCAAGCAGGCCGAGTTCGACATCATCTACGGCGACGGGATCTCGTGGGGAGGATCGGTGCTCGACGTTGCGATCGAGCGAAAGATCGTCCAGAAGTCGGGCTCGTACTTCAGCTTCGGCGAGGAGCGGCTCGGTCAGGGCCGCCAGAACGCGGTCGCGTTCCTCCGCGAGCATCCTGACGTCGCCGACGAGATCGTGGCGCGTATACGCGCCGAGGTGAGCCCCGCCGCCGAGACGCCGCCTGACGAGGCCGAGAGCGGCCCGCAGGACGACGTCGTCGAGGTCGCAGAGGTCGCCTAGCGGGGTGGACAGCGACGGGTCGGCTCGGCATGCGCGAGAGGCGGCACTCGAGCTCGCCGCTCGTGCCCTGGCTCGCCGCGATCTCAGCCGCCGCGCTCTCGACTCCCGGCTCCGGAAAGCGGGCGTCACTCAGGAGCTGAGCGCCGAGACGGTCGAGGAGCTCGCCGCGGAGCGGCTGGTGGACGACCGCCGCCTGGCGACTGGCCGCGCTGCGGTGCTCGCCGGGCGCGGCCTCGGCGATGCGGCGATCGACGCGCGTCTGGCGGCGGACGGGATCGACGAGCCGGAGCGCCGCGAGGCCGTTGCAGGGCTGCCTCCCGAGCAGGAGCGGGCTCGTCGGCTCGTCGCAAAGCTCGGCGGCGGCTCGGAAAAGGTGGCCGCGGGCCTTTACCGGCGGGGGTTCGGCCCCGACGCGATCGAAGCCGCGCTGGCGGCGCTGGACGATGGCTCCGGCGCGGAGCTACGATAGGCGTTACGAACCAGTGAACACCTGCCTGGAAGGGCACGGTTAAGGCGAAAACGTCGCGTCGAGAGCCACAAGCGGGGAAACGAGCACAGTGATCGCGGAGGCAAGGAGAGGGGGAGACACCTCCTGACGGGGGGCTAGGCCCTCCTTCCTACGCGCCCGCGCCGGATTCGCTTCCGTGTCCTCCTACGCAGCATGGACGTAGGAGCACATCATGCAACTTGTCGTTGGGATCCTGATCGGCCTCGCGGTCGGGGCGGTGGCCGCGTACGTCGTGGCGCGATTCCTGCTCACCGGGCGCGTGCGCGCAGCCGCGGAGGAACGTGAACGGCTGCTTGCGGACGCCGAGCGCGACGGTGAGGCCATCCGTCGGGAGGCGCAGGTCGCGGCCCGCGAGCAGGCAGTCAAGCTGCGCGCGGACGTCGACCAGGAGGTAAACGACCGGCAGGCGGAGATCATCCGCATCGAGACGCGCGTTGCCGAGAAGGAAGAGGAGATCGATCGGAAGCTCGGCGAGCTCGACCGTCGGGAGCAGTCGCTCTCGGATCGCGAAGGCGCGCTGGCCCGTCTTCAGGTCGATCTGGAGCAGGCAAGGGACGTTCAGATGCGGGAGCTCGAGCGCATCTCCGGCATGACGGTCAACGAAGCTCGCGCGGAGCTGCTCGAGCGCTCGGAGGAGCTCGTACGCCACGAGATGGCGCGCATGGTGCGGCAGGTCGAGGAAGAGGCTCAGACGGAAGCCAAGCAGCGGGCGCGAAACCTCGTTTCGGACGCCCTCCAACGGGTCGCGGCGAGCCACGCGGCGGAGACGACGGTATCCCTCGTCCAGCTTCCCTCCGACGACATGAAGGGCCGCATCATCGGGAGGGAAGGGCGGAACATCCGCGCGCTCGAGAACCTCACGGGCGTCGAGTTCATCATCGACGACACCCCGCAGGCAGTCGTGCTCTCGTCGTTCGACGGGATGCGCAGGGAGATCGCAAAGCTCACCCTCCTCAAGCTCGTCGAGGACGGACGGATCCACCCGTCGCGGATCGAGGAGATGTTCTACCAGTCCAAGGCGGAGATCGAAGAGCACGTTCGCCAGGCCGGCGAGCAGGCGGTGTTCGAGGCCAATTGCGGCAAGATGCACGATGAGCTCGTGACGGTTCTCGGTCGGCTGCGCTACCGCACGAGCTACGGGCAGAACGTCCTCAAGCACTCGCTCGAGGTCAGCCACCTGGCCGGCGTCATGGCCGCCGAGCTCGGCGTGAGCGTCAAGACGGCGAAGCGTGCAGCACTGCTTCACGACGTGGGCAAGGCCATGACGCACGAGGTCGAGGGCCCGCATGCCGCCATCTCAGCGCAGCTCGCCCGGAAATACGGGGAGAGCCCGGAGGTCGTGCACGCCATCGAGGCGCACCACTACGAGGTACAGCCGGAGACGGTCGAGGCAATCCTCGTGATCGCGGCGGACGCGATCTCGGCCTCGCGGCCCGGTGCACGCGGAGAGAGCCTCGAGCACTACATCAAGCGCCTCGAGGACCTCGAGCAGATCGCCTCGCAGAAGAAGGGTGTGGAACGGGTCTTCGCCCTGCAAGCAGGCAGAGAGATCCGCGTGATGGTGAAGCCCGCGGAGATCGACGACGACGAGGCGGTGCTGCTCTCGCACGAGATCGCGCGCGAGATCGAGGGTCAGCTCGAATATCCAGGCCAGATCAAGGTGACGGTGATACGGGAGAGCCGCGCGGTCGAGTTCGCGAAGTAAGCGCGCGGAGCGCGCGCACAGCGGCCGCGCCGCAGGCGCCAGGCCGGTACGGGGCCAGAGCCGCGGTCGAATTGGCCGGGTAGGGGCCGGATCTCATCCGGCCCGATCTCCGTACGCGCCGCAGCCGCCTACCGCCGGGAGCCGCGGCCTGGCGGTGACCGGCCCGCTTGCGCGGGCCTCCCCTGTCACGGCTGAGCCGGCTGCGCCGGCTCGTTGCGTGACCGCGGCCGGCCGAGCCGATACGGCCGCAGCGTCCTTCGCCGCCGCGGCGCGAGAGGCGTGGTCGAATTGGCCGGGTAGGGGCCGGATCTCATCCGGCCCGATCTCCGTACGCGCCGCAGCCGCCTACCGCCGGGAAGACCGCGGCCGGCGATGTGACCGCGGCCCTTCGGGCCGCTCCTAGCGGGTCGCGGCCGGCCGAGCCGGCCGCTCAGCCGCCGGGGCGCGGCTCGCTGGCGCTCGCCTGTACCGGCCCGGCGTCCGCCGGGCCGGAGACGCTTCGCGGCCTGGCGGGCCTGCGGCCCGCGGCCGCTCCGCGGCTCGCTGACGCTCGCCTTGCGTACCATGAACAGCCGTGCGGCGCTACCACGTCACCACCTTCGGCTGCCAGATGAACGCTCACGATTCCGAGCGCATCAAGGGCCTGCTCGAGGAGCTCGGGCTCGGGGAGGCGGCGACGCAGGAGGAGGCGGATGTGCTCGTGTTCAACACGTGCACGATCCGCGAGAAGCCGGATCAGCGATTCGCGGCGCATCTGGCGCAGGCGAGGGCGCTCAAGGAGCGTGACGGCGGACGCGTCATTGCCGTCGGCGGCTGCTACGCGGAGGCACAGCAGGAGCGTCTCTTCGACCTGTATCCCTTTGTGGACGTCGCGTTCGGACCAGGCTCGATCGGGCATCTCGGCGACTGGCTCGGCGCCGGCGGGACAGGCGTGGCGCGCGGAAGCTTCGGTGCCGGCCAGGAGCGATCGTTTGCGGCCGGACTTCCGACGAGGCGCGAACGGCGCTTTCAGGCGTGGGTCCAGGTCTCGATGGGGTGCAACTCCGTCTGCTCGTACTGCATCGTCCCCAGGGTCCGCGGCCGCGAGGTCAGCCGCCGGCCGGGCGAGATCATCGCCGAGGTGCAGCAGCTTGCCCGCGAAGGGGTATGTGAGGTCACCCTGCTCGGCCAGAACGTCAACTCCTGGGGACGCGACCTGGCGCCGACGATCGAGACGGAGTTCGGGGAGCTCCTACGGGCAGTCGACGCGGTCGAGGGGATCGAGCGCGTGCGCTTCACGAGCCCGCACCCAAAGGACTTTCGCGAGCCGGTGATCGCGGCGATGGCCGAGTGCTCCGCGGTTTGCGAGCACGCGCACCTTCCCGCCCAGTCGGGGTCGACGCGGGTGCTGCGCTCGATGCGCCGAACGTACTCTCGCGAGCGCTACCTCGCGCTGGCTACGCGCCTTCGGGATGCCGTGCCGGATCTCGCGTTGACGACGGACCTGATCGTTGGATTTCCCGGCGAGACGGAGGCGGACTTCCAGGAGACGCTCTCCCTTGTCGACGAGGTGCGCTTCGACGGCGCCTACACCTTTGTCTTCAGCCCGCGGAGCGGGACCGAGGCTGCGGCCATGCCCGATCAGATCGCCGAGGAGGTCAAGCGTGACCGGATCGAGCGCCTCGTGGCCGTCGTGCAGCGCGTGGCGGGGGAGCGCAACCGCGAGCGCCTCGGCCGGGTCGAGCAGGTGCTCGTCGAGGGCTCGAGCAGAACCGACGAGGCGCTGCTCCGTGGCCGAACGCGCCGCAACACGACCGTGAACTTCGCCGGCAGCGCGGCCCCGGGCGAGCTCGTCGACGTCCTGGTCGAAGGGGCGACGTCGACGACGCTGCGTGGGCGCGAGGCGGCGGCGGTCGCAGCCTGACCCACGAGGGCACGCGTCCGCGGATACCCGAGACCCGGCTCACGGCACCGAGCTGCTCCGAAGCCAGAAGCTTGCTCCGCCACGGGCTCGCGGCCACCCGACGCCTGGGACGACGGCACTCTTTCGTGACAGCGCCGACATGCTCTCGTGACAGCCTGCGCACCACCCGTGCGCTCGCACACGCTAGGCTCGAACCAGGGAGGCGGGCGGGGGACCCCTATCTCTACGCAACGGAGCAAACCGTGAAGTCCCAGCCCCCCGGCGTCTTGCCCGTTATCGCGATCTTCGGGCCGACCGGCTCGGGGAAGAGCGCCGTCGCCGAGGCGCTCGCCGGGCTCGTCCCGGCCGAGATCGTCTCGGCTGACGCCATGCAGGCCTACGAGGGCCTGCCGATCCTGACGAACCAGCCTGCATTCCCGACCCGCCTCGTCGGCATCTGGCCGCTCACGCACACGGCCTCGGTCGGGGAGTACGCGCAGCTGGCCCACGCCGCAATCGACGAGATCCTCGCCGCGGGCCGGACGCCGGTCGTGGCGGGCGGAACCGGTCTCTACCTCCGTGCCGCGCTAGCCGAGCTCGCGCTTCCTCCAGCGCCGGCGGCAGGCGCCCGCGAGCACTACGAGCGCGTGTACGAGCGGCTCGGCCCCGAGCGGACACATGCCGCGCTCGCAGCCCGCGATCCGGCTGCGGCCGAGGTCGTTCACGCGAACGACCGGCGGCGGGTCGTCCGAGCGCTCGAGCTGCTCGACGCGGGGAGCTCGCTGAGGCCCGCCGAGGACAGGCTCTTCGCAGAGGATGTGCGGCATCCGACCGTCGTGTTCGGGCTCGATGTCCCGCGGGAAGCGCTCGCCGCGCGGATCGAGGAGCGCACCCACGCGATGTTCGAGCGAGGCGTCGAGGACGAGGTGCGCTGTGCCCAGGCCCGAGGCCTCTCGGACACTGCACGCCACGTCATCGGCCTCCGCGAGGTCGGGGCCCTGCCTCGGGAGGAAGCGATCGAGGCCATCGTGCGGCGTACCATGCGCTACGCGGCCTACCAGCGAAAATGGCTCCGGCGCATCCCGGGCGTTGTTAGCCTCCGGGCCGACCGACCAGCTGAGGAGATCGCCGTTGAGGTTCTCGAAGTGGCACGCGCTCGGCAACGACTACCTGCTGGTCGAGCGGGCTGACGCGGGAGGGCCGCTCGACGACGGCCTCGTGCGCCGCTTGTGCGCGGCGCACACGGGAGTCGGGGCGGACGGCGTGCTCGAGGTCGCGGCCGTCGACGGTGCAACCGCGGAGATCGTGATCTGGAACCCGGACGGCTCGACGGCGGAGCTCTCCGGCAACGGCGTCCGGATCGCGGCGCGCTGGCTCGCCCTTCGCAGCGGTGAGGCCGAGGTGCGCAGTCGTCGTCGGCGCGCGGACGGTCGTTGCCCGGCTGCGTCCGGACGGACTGGTCGAGACGGAGCTGGGACGCGTGGAGGTCTTCCCCGTCGAGGTCCTCGACGTGGAGGGAGAGCAGGTCGAGGTCATCCCGGTGCTCGTCGGGAACCCTCACGCCGTCGTCGCGCCGAGAGCCCCTGCGAGAGGAGCTCCTGCGGCTCGGCCCGCTTCTCGAGCGCCATTCACGTTTCCCGGAGCGCACGAACGTCCAGCTCGTTCGCGTGGACGGTGCGCACGACGTCACTGCAACCGTCTGGGAGCGCGGCGTGGGGGAGACGCTTGCCTCCGGCACGAGCGCCACCGCCGTCGCGGCGGCTGCGGTCGCGAACGACTGGTGTCAGAGCCCGGTCAGGGTCACGCTCCCGGGCGGCGAGCTCGAGGTGACGCTCGACGACGGGCTGAGCGCGCTTCTGGTCGGGCCTGCCCAGGAGATCTGCCGTGGCGAGCTCAGTTCCGAATGGCTCGAGGCGGGAAACGGATCGGCGCCGTGAACCGACGCCGGTCCTTCAGATCTACACGGCGACGCCGTAGCTGCGCAGCGCGTCGTTGAGGCTGACCTTCCGGTCGGTCGCCTCGGTGCGCCGCCCGATGATCAGGGCGGCGGGAAGCCCGTACGTGCCCGCAGGAAACTCGCGCGTGCGGGTGCCGGGCACGACGACCGAGCGAGGCGGCACGTACCCGCGCGACTCGACAGGCTCGTCCCCGGTCACGTCGATGATCGGGGTCGATGCCGTGAGCGTCACGTTCGCGCCGAGTACGGCCTCCTCACCCACGATGACCCCCTCCACGACGATGCAGCGTGACCCCACGAACGCGCCGTCCTCGATCACGACCGGCGTCGCCTGGGGAGGCTCGAGGACGCCGCCGATGCCCACGCCGCCCGAGAGATGGACATCCGCGCCGATCTGCGCGCAGGAGCCGACGGTGGCCCACGTGTCGACGAGCGTGCGGGGCCCCACCCAGGCGCCGATGTTGACGTAGCTCGGCATGAGCACGACTCCCGGCGAGAGGTAGCAGCCGAAGCGGGCGGTGGCCGGGGGGACGACGCGAACCCCGAGCGACTCGTCGATCGGCTTCAACGGAACCTTGTCGAAGTACTGGAACGGGCCGACCTCGATCGGCCACGCCGGCTTCAGGCGGAAGTAGAGGAGGATCGCCTTCTTCACCCACTCGTTGGCGGCCCAGCTTTCCGCCCGCTTCTCGGCGACGCGGATCTCGCCGGCGTCCAGCAGCCGGATCGTCTCGTCCACGGCCTCGGCGCTGCGGGCGGCCTCCTCGGCCGGAAGCTCCCAGAGGCGGTCGATCTCGGCGGCGAGCCCGTCGGTGGCGGTCAAAGCACCTCCTCCAGAATGGCGGCTGCGTCGCGGCAGTCGTCTTCGGTGGGTACGAGGGCCAGGCGGATGTAGCCCTCGCCCGAGGGTCCGAGGTAGGCGCCGGGCGCGACGACCAGGCCGTCCTCGAGCAAACGGTGGGCGACCGCGTCCGACGACTCGCCCGAGGGAATCTCGATCCAGAGATACATCGTCGCGGCGCCGCCGGCGACCCGCCAGCCCTTGCGCTCGAAGCACGGGAGGAGGATCGCTCGCTTGCGCCGGTAGCGCTCACGGGTCTCCTCGACGTGCGTCTCGTCGCCCCAGGCGGCAACGGCCGCGCGCTGAACGAACTCCTGCGGCGCCGTTCCGACGGTCGGCCGGTACAGCCTGAGCGCGTCCATCACCTCGGTCGGGCCCGCGACGAAGCCGGAGCGGTATCCCGTCATCGACGAGCGCTTGCTCAGGCTGTTGAAGACGATGACCCGCGATCGGTCGGCGACCTGGAGCGCCGAGACGGGCGGATCTCCGTCGAACCACAGCTCGCTGTAGGCCTCGTCGGAGGCGATGAGGAAGCCGTGCTCGCCGGCGAGCTCCGCCAGCCGCTCGTAGAGGCCGATCGGCGCCACGGCAGCCGTGGGATTGTTCGGGTAGTTGAGCCAGACAACAGCGGTGCGCCGCCAGAGCGATGCGTCGACAGCATCGAGGTCGGGCAGGAACCGGTTTCGCTCCAGGAGAGAAAGCCGAACGACCTCGCCCCCCGCGAACCGGGCGCCGCGCTCGGCGACCGGGTAGCCGGGCTCCGTCGTGACCACGGTGTCGCGCCCGCCGTCGATGTCGAGGGCAACCTGCGCGAAGCTGAAGATCGCCTCCTTGGAGCCCAGCGTCGGGATGATCTCCCGCTCAGGGTCGAGCGCGGCGCCGAAGCGCCGCTGCGCCCAGGCGGCGATCGCCTCGCGCAGCTCCGGCAGGCCGCGCGATCTCGGATAGCCCATGACCTCGCGCACCCCGTCGATCAACGCCTTGCGGATCAGCGGCGCGGTCGGCTCTCTCGGATCGCCGACGCCGAAGTCGATGACTCGCCGGCCGGCCTCCTCACGGCGCCGCCGGCGCCTCGTCGAGCCTCACGAAGGGGTAGGTGCCGACCTCGGCCAGAATGGGGGAGAGAGTCACGGCGCGTCGCTCCCGGTGACGAAGCGCTGCAGCGCCTCGAGCGTTCGCGCGAGCTCCTCGGCCGAGACCCTCTCGTCGCGGGCGTGCGCGTACCTGGTCGCTCCGGGGCCGAGATTGACGGCGTCAATGCCCTCCTCGCTGAACTGGGCGACAGGGGTCCAGGCCTGCTTCGGCTCGACCTCGAACGGACCGGCCTCCTGGAGGCGTCGGACGAGCGGCGACCGAGCCGCGACACGGCCGGGCGGCGAGCTGCTCGTGATCTCGAGCGTGCCGGCGTCGCCGACGAGCGCGGCAAGACGGTCGGCGGCCTCGTCCACCGTCCGGTTCGGCGCGAAGCGAAAGTTGAGTCGGCAGGAGACCCGGTCGGGGATGACGTTGTCCGCGATACCACCTTCGATCCTCGTGACGCTCAGGACCTCGGTGAAGACCAGGCCGTCGATGTCCACCGGCACGGGCGCCACGCGCGTGATCGGTTCGAGGCCTTCGACGGCGAGGTTGATGGCGTTCACCCCGAGCCACGGGCGGGCGGAATGGGCGCTCGTGCCGAGAAACGTCAGCGTGGCCGTGAGATTGCCGAGGCAGCCGGCCTGGATCGTGTTGTCGGTGGGCTCGAGCACGACCGCGAGATCGGCCTCCCTGAGCTCCGGGCAGGCCTCGAAGACGCGCGGGAGAGGGCTCTCGGCAACGGGAAGCTCCTCGCGAGTGAAGAACAGCAGCCCGAGATCGAGCTCGTTGCTCGGCCGCGCCTCGTCCATCCAGGCGGCGAGCTCGAGCATGACCGCGAGGCCGCCCTTCATGTCGGTCGCGCCGAGCCCGATCACCCAACCGTCCTCGATCCGACCCGGCAGATTGTCCTGCGGCGGAACGGTGTCCAGATGGCCCGCGAGCAGGACGAACGGCCGTCCGGGATGCCGCTCGGTCGCGTAGAAGAACCCCTCGCCGTCCGCGTAGCGGGTCGCGAACGTCCCCGTGGGGACGGCCGCGGCGACCGCCTCCGCGAGCCTGGCCTCGTCACGGCTGACGGACTGGATGTCGACGAGCGCCAGCGTGCGCTGGGCCAGCCTCTCGACGGTCGCTGCGTCGGCTGCCACGACTGAAACTCTAGTCCCGGCGAATCCGGCGCCTGTGGTCGATCACCGAGGGAGCGGGCATAATCCCCGCAGTGGGCCAGCACCAGCCGGATCCTGCCCCGGGCGCGGAGCCGGAGCGAGCATTCCTCGTCGCGGTGCTCTCGCCCGACATGGACGAGGAGGAGGAGCTTGGTGAGGCCCGCGAGCTCGCGCGCGCCGCGGGAGTCGAGCTCGTCGGCGAGCTGACCCAGCGCCGTCGTGCGCCCGACCCGCGGACCTATCTCGGCAAGGGGCGCTTCAACGAGCTCGGGCCCCGCATCGCCGACAGCCGGGCCGAGTCGCTGATCGTGGACGGCGATCTCGATCCGAGCCAGCAGCGACGCCTCGAGGACGCCCTCAAGCTGCGCGTCGTCGACCGGACGCAGCTGATCCTCGACATCTTCGCGCAGCACGCGCGGACGGCCGAGGGCAAGCTCCAGGTCGAGCTCGCGCAGCTCGAGTACAACCTGCCGCGGATGCGCGGCATGTGGCAGCACCTGGAGCGCCTCGGCGGCGGGATCGGCACGCGGGGGCCCGGCGAGTCCCAGCTCGAGACCGACCGGCGCCTCGCCCGGCGCCGGATCGCGCTCGTGAAGGAGAAGCTGCGCTCGCTCGAGCGCCAGCGCGAGACCCAGCGGGCCGGCAGACGGCGCGCCGAGACTCCTCAGGTCGCGCTCGCGGGCTATACGAACGTCGGCAAGTCGACGCTGCTGAACGCGCTCACGGATGCCGACGTGTCGGTGAACGACCGCCTGTTCGAGACGCTGGACCCGACGACGCGCACGTTCGAGCACGAAGGCAGGGCCTATCTCCTGACCGACACCGTGGGCTTCATCCGCCGACTGCCGCACCAGCTCGTCGAGGGCTTTGCGGCGACGCTCGAGGAGACGCTCGCCGCCGAGCTCGTGCTTCACGTGGCCGACGGCTCGGCGCCCGACCACCGGCTGGACGAGCAGGTACGGGCCGTCGACGCCGTGCTGTCCGAGATCGGAGCGGGCGAGCTCCCCGTCGAGCTCGTGATCAACAAGATCGACGCGATCGACCCGCTCGGCCGGCGCCGCCTCCACAACCGCTTCCCGGACGCGATTCAGGTGTCCGCCCGCAGCGGCGAGGGCCTCCCCGAGCTCAAGGCGCGCATCGCCGAGCGCTTTGCCGAGCGCTTCGAGCCGGTCCGGCTGCTCATCCCACACTCCGAGGGCGCGCGCCTGGCGGAGCTCTACGAGCTGGGGGCGCCGATCGAGCACCGCAGCGACCGCCCCGATGGAGTCCTGCTCGTCGCGCGGCTTCCGCGCGCCAGTCTGGCCCGCTTCGCGCGCTTTCTCGTCGCCGACGCACCGTCGGCGCGGGTACACGGGTGATCGAGCTCCAGATCCAGCGGCTGCGGCCCGAGGCGTCGCTTCCCGGCCGCGCGTACGCGGGGGACGCGGGTCTCGACCTCGCCGCAGTCGAGCGCGTGGTGCTCAGTCCCGGCGAGCGCGCGGTCGTCCCGACCGGGATCGCGGTGGCAATCCCGGAGGGATTCGCCGGCTTCGTCCAGGCGCGCTCGGGACTGGCGATGCGGCACGGGATCGCCGTCGTGAACTCGCCCGGGCTCGTGGACTCGGGCTATCGGGGCGAGCTTCGCGTGATCCTCCTGAACACCGACCGCGACGAGACGTTCGTCGTCGAGGCCGGCGACCGGATCGCGCAACTCGTCGTTCTCCCGGTGCCGGAGCTCGAGCTCGTCGAGGTCGAAGAGCTGCCGGAAAGCGAGCGCAGCGTTCGGGGCTTCGGCTCCTCCCACCGCTGATGGAGCCCAGGCTTCGGGTGTCGGCGCTACTGCAGCGCGGCGGCAAGATCCTGCTGTGCAGGCACGAGAAGGGCGGGAAGCAGCACTGGCTGCTCCCGGGTGGGGGGGTCCACGGCGGCGAGACGCTCGTCAATGCGCTTCGCCGCGAGCTCTCGGAGGAGGTGGGGCTCGGCGACGATCTCCCGCTCGAGGGCCCGATCGCGGTTTGCGAGTCCATCAGCCCGGCGGACGCGGCCACGCCGAGGCACGTCGTCCACATCATCTTCGCCGGGTATCTCGGCGATCGCTCGCTCGAAGCGGTGTTCTCGAGCGACGTTGCCGTGCGCGGCCACCGCCTCTTCGAGCTGCACGAGCTCGCCGAGATCTCGCTGCACCCTCCGATCCAGCGCTTCCTCTCGAGGTGGCAGCCGGGCGACCCGGTCGTGTACCTCGGCGCGCTCTGGGCGCCCTGAGGCTCGGGCGGAGCCCGAGCCGCTTAGCGGCTGGCGGCCGGCTCGGCCGGCCGCGACCCGCCTGAAGCGGCCGAAGGCCGCGGTCACCCGTGCTTACCTTCCCCGGCGCGCTCTCGCCCGGCCGGCTGCAACTTCGTGAGCGCGGCCCTCGAGGTCGTCGGGGAGCGGCTCGAGGTCGGGCGGCTCGCCGTCCCTGCGGGCGAGCGCCTGCGCGATGAGCCAGTCGGCAAGCCACGGGTTGCGCGGGAGCAGGGGCCCGTGGAGGTACGTGCCGACGGCTCGACCGACGCGGCAGCCCTCGAAGCCGTCCTCGCCGTTGTTCCCGTAGCCGGCGACGACGCGCCCGAGCGCCTCGGCGCCCGGCTCGAGGAATGTCCGGCCCGCGTGGTTCTCGAAGCCGCACAGCGTCCGTCGCGTCCCCGGGTCGAGCTCGCAGTCGAGCAGGATGTCGCCGATCATGCGGCGTTCGCCGGCCCGAGTGGAGAGCGGAAAGAGACCGGCGCCCGGGAGCTCCGCCCCGGAGCGATCGCGGTAGAAGCGACCGAGCAGCTGGTAACCGCCGCACACGGCGAGCAGCGCGGCTCCGGCGTCGACAGCGTCTGTCAGCGCAGGGCCCTTGGCGGCGAGGTCGTCGGCGATGAGCGCCTGCTCTCGATCCTGGCCCCCGCCCACGTAGAGGAGGTCGACGTCCGTCGGCACGGGATCGCCGAGGCCGATGCCGGTGACCTCGAAGCCGATGGAGCGCCACGCGCAACGGCGCTCGAGAACCGCGATGTTCCCGCGATCGGCGTAGATGTTGAGATAGTCGGGATACAGGTGCCCGACCACGAGACGCCGGAGCGGCTGCACGCGTGAAACGATAGCTGCGTGCCCGAGACGCCCAGCACGGTTGCGTTGCAGCTGCGTACCGCCGCCCGACTCCTCCGAACGAAGCCGATCTCGATCCGGTCGATCGCCGGACCGCTCGACGAGCGCCTCGTCTTCGTGATCGGCTGCCCTCGTTCGGGCACGACGTTCCTGGGCAACTCGATCGGCTCGTGCCCGGGTTTCGTGGATCTCGGAGAGGTCGCGCCGTTCAAGGCCGCGCTGCCGCAGCTCGCCGGTCTGGCGCCGTCGGACGCCGCCCCGCAGATCAGGCGCATCCTCGCGACGACCCGACGCCTCGCCCTCGTCGGGCATCTCCGCGCCGTGGAGCAGACGCCGGAGGCCGCGTTCGTCGCGCCCGCGCTCACCGAGGCCTTCCCCGAGGCGCGCCTCGTGCACATCGTGCGCGACGGCCGAGACGTGGTCTGCTCCCTGCTCGAGCGCGGGTGGCTGAGCAGCGGCCGGCGCGGGGCGGACGACGCAGGCGCGGCCTACGGATCCGGCGCGCGCTTCTGGGTCGAGCCCGAGCGTCACGCGGAGTTCGAGGCGGCAAGCGATACGCGGCGCGCGGCGTGGGCCTGGCGTCGGTACGTGACGGCCGCGCTCGCGGCGCCGGCCCAGGTGCACGCAGGTCCGCTACGAGGATCTGGCCACGCGGCCGGCGGACGTCGCGGCCGAGCTCGCGCGAGCCCTGGAGATGCCCGTTCCATCGCTTTCCTCGGCGCTCTCGGCCGCGCACGGGGATTCGCTGGGCCGATTCCGTGAGCAACTCACCCCGGAGCAGCTGGCAGAAGTCGAGCACGAGGCCGGCGAGCTGCTCGCCACTCTAGGTTACTTGCATTAGGTCCAACTTGCTCTATTCTCTTTGGTATGAGGCGGAGACTGCGCCCGGATACCCCGCCGCGCGTCGACCAGGAGGCCCTCGCGGCATTCCGGCAGGGTCTGCGGCGGCGGTACAGCGACCGCGAGATCCTTGCCGAGCTGGAGGCCTGCGCGCGCCGTCTCGGCCGCTCACCGACGATGCGGGAATTCGCCGCCGATCCCGGGAGCGCCGTCCATCCGCAGACCGTCGTCGAGCGCTTCGGCAGCTGGAACGAGGCCAAGCGCCGTGCGGGGCTCGTCCCGAGGCGCTTCGCCACGAGGGAAGACCTGCTGGGCCAGCTGCGGCAGCTCGGTGAGGAGCTCGGACGCGTCCCTACCGCGAAGGATCTCGATGCGCGGCGGAAGCAGATGCCGTCGAAGTCGCTCTACTGGCACACGTTCGGCTCTTTCACCGAGGCGCTACGGGCGGCGGGATTCGACGTTCCGGTGGGGGAGGAGCGCCTCGAGCGGGCGATCGTCCAGGGCGTTGAGATCGCCCGGCAGCTCGGCCGTCTGCCCCGGTTCGCCGACTGGAAGGAAGCACGGCTCGCCGATCCCACCTTGCTGACCGAGTGGCAGGTCTACCGCATGCTCGAAGCGGGCCCCGGCGCCTGGCCGACGCTGCAGTACCTCGTGCGCGAGCGGCTGCTGACGGAGGGCGTCACGGTCGAGTCGGACGGCACGCTTAACGCCTCCTGAGGGTGACTCAAGCGCCAGCTTCGCAGCGTCGATAAACCGTTCGTGGGACACGGTGTGCTCCCCGAGCTGCCGTTCGACGGCGACTCCGAGGCGGAAAACCGCCCGTTGGAGCTCGTCCCGACGGCGGCCGCTGCCGAGGACGAAGACGAGGAACAGGACGACGCGAACGCCTCCGGCACCGACGCGGAGGACGCACAGCCACCGGAGACGCAGGATCCACTCAGGCTTTACGTCCGGCAGATCGGCGACGGCCGGCTCCTGACGGCCGCGGAAGAGCGCGAGCTCGCGCGTCTCAAGGATCGCGGCGACGAGCGCGCGAAGCGGCGGCTCATCGAGTCGAACCTCCGGCTCGTCATGTCGATCGCGCGCAACTACATGAACTCGGGCGTCCCGCTGCTCGACCTGATCCAGGAGGGAAACCTCGGTCTGATCCGGGCGGTCGAGAAGTTCGACGGCAGCCGCGGCTTCAAGCTCTCCACCTACGCGACGTGGTGGATTCGCCAGGCGATCACGCGCGCCATCGCAGACCAGGGCAGGACGATCCGCCTGCCCGTGCACGTGGTCGACCAGGTGCGGCGGGTGACCCGTGCGCGCCGGATCCTCATGCAGCGGCTGGGTCGAGACCCGACGGCCGAGGAGATCGCCGTCGAGACCGAGTTTCCGGCGAAGCGCGTGACCGAGTTGCTCGAGCTCGTCGAGGATCCCGTCAGCCTCGAGACCCCGGTCGGCGAGGGCGACTCGCTCTACGGAGACCTTCTCGAAGACACGCACTCGGCGCTGCCGGAGGTCGTCACGGCCGAGCGGCTCCGTCAGGTCGAGATCTCCGAGGCGCTCGCGAAGCTCAACCCGCGGATGCGACGCGTGATCGAGTTGCGCTACGGGCTGGCAGGAGAAAAGCCCCGCTCGCTCGAGGAGGTCGGCTCACTGCTCGGCGTGACGCGCGAGCGGGTTCGGCAGCTCGAGTCGAGTGCCTTCCGCGAGCTCCAGTCGCACCGTTGGGTGGCGCCAGACCCAGGCGGCGGTGAGGGCGATGGCTGTTGTAGTGATCGACGAACACGGCCAGCGTCCGTTCAAGATGCTGCGTGTTTAGGATGAGCAACGAGTCAAGACACTCGGTTCGAGCGGTTCGGACGAACCGTTCTGCGATCCCATTGGCCTCAGGGACCTGCACTGGCGTGCGAATGATTCGGGTTCCTTGCGCCTCGAACACCGTATCGAAACTTCTCGTGAACTTGCTGTCGTGATCGCGAATCAGGAAGCGAACCGAATGGGCACGCTCGGCGAGCGCCCACGCCATGTGTCGCGCCTGTTGAGTCGCCCATTGCCCGTCAGGATGGGCCGTGCACGCCGCGAGATGTTAGCATATTGAGAGCACGGCACCTCCTCACAATGACGGGCGCTATTCTATGCAATCGAGTTTACGCACCCTACAGACTGGATGCGCGCTACGACGCCGGCTACCCGCACTTCTATGACGGCCGCCAATGGGCGTTCCCGGCCTCGCCGGAATTGTCGAAGACGATGGCGACGTTCTATGAGGGCCGGACGTGTACGGTCGATGCACGCGGGCTCGCGGACTCTCTCGCCTACAGCACGCTGAAGCACCTCGGTGCGGGCCAGTTCTATCTCATGGCGGCGAAGGACAAGGACGGCGCTGGGCTCGACGGCGGCCGCACGTACCGGCTCAACGTGCCGGCAGACGCGCCAGTGGAGCAGTATTGGTCGGCGACGTTGTACGACCGGGCGACACACGCGCTCATCCGCGAGGTCTCACGGCCCAGCCGCTCCTCGCAGTCGCCGGACCTGCAGAAGAATGCCGACGGCTCCGTGGATCTCTACTTTGGTCCGAAGGCGCCGGCCGGCAGGGATGCGAACTGGGTGCCGACTCGCGCCGGCGCTTCAGTTTGAGGTCCTGTTCCGCCTCTACGGGCCCGACAAGACCTTCTTCGGCAAAAGGTGGCAGCTGCCGGACATCGAGACCGTCAAGTAGTCCGCTAGGGCAATATGGCATCCAACAGCCCGACACTGAAACCAGCCACCCACCCGCTCACGCGACCTCGCAGCCACAACACAACGGCGCTGACGCCCCTTGATCATCGCCGTCGTGAGCGCGTTGCTCATCGGCCTGGCTACCTCCGCAGCGCTGGGACCTGCACGCCGGGTTGCTCGCGTAGATCCATTGGTCGCACTGCGGGGCGATTAGGTGAGGCCGGAGGTGTGGCCACCCTTTGCCCCGATCGCAGGCCCCGCGGGGGGAGGCCCATGTCGAGGTGAGGCGCCATGCCAGCGCCACGGGTAACCTCTGCCATCGCTCACGCGCCGACGTCAAATGCGAGCATCGTCCTTACTGCCAGCGTAACCACTTACACCACGCGTAACGCTTTGTGGCGAGATGCCGTCCATCTTTGGCGAGTTTCACTGCAATGTGACGAGCGGTTGACAGGCACAGCGATTGCTTCTCGCCTCCGCGCGCCGGAACCGTCAACTTGATCCAAGGAAGACCCATGACGAGATTCCGATCCCGATCCGCGGCGGCGATTGCTACTGCCGGCCTGTTACTCCTCCATGGCTTTTCAGAGAAGGCTCACCACGCGCAATCGACTCCAGGCCCGTATGCGTTGACCGACCTTGGCACCCTCGGCGGTCTCAGCGCCCAGGCTCAGCACATCAATGACGCCGGTCAGATCGTCGGATCCGCGGCCAGCAGCTCGTCGGGCGGGCGGGCGTTTGTATGGCAGAACGGAACCATGACCGACCTTGGCACTCTCGGCGGCAACACCGCCGGCGCGAGTGCGATCAACAACGTCGGGCAGGTCGCCGGGTCGTCGGCGTTGTCACCCTCGTTGTCGCACGCCGTGCTCTGGGATAACGGCGTGAAGACCGACCTGGCGCCCGGGACCCCCGAACACAGCGTCTCCAACGGCATCAACGATTCCGGTCAGATCATCGCCACCAGGAACTGGTCGGTGCCATTCTTATGGCACAACGGCGTCACCACTGCGTTGCCGCACCTTGGCGGCGGTGGCGGCAATGGCGCAGACATCAATAATGCGGGTCAAGCCGTCGGGTCGTCGATTTCGACGAACGTGACGCAGCTCGGTCCGATGGCACACGCGGTGCTGTGGGAGAACGGAACCGCGTTTGACCTGGGCGTCCTGCCTGGTGACGAAGACAGCGGCGCCGCGGCCATCAACGAGCTCGGCGTCATTGTCGGTTCATCGGGCCGCACCGATCCGGAAACCTACGAGCAGTCCTATCGGCCATTCATCTACCAGAACGGCGTGATGACCCCGATCCAGATGCCGAGCTCGGAAGCGTTCGCCGGCGACATCAACGATGACGGCGTCATCGTCGGCACCATGCGCGCAGGTGGAGGCGTCTCCCACTGGCACGCTTTCGTCCACATTAACGGAGTGACGACGAACCTGAATAGCCTGATTCCGCCGGGCTCCGGGCTGCACCTCGCGTATGCGAATGGGATAAATAACGCCGGCCAGATCGTCGGCATGGCGTACCGATGCGCAATTTCGCCAGCACGCGTACTTGTTGACGCCGATGGCGCCGGGCACACCGGTCCTGAGTATCTCTGATGCGTCGATTGCCGAGGGCAATGGCGGCACCAGGAACGTCTCGCTCACAATTACACTGTCGCCGGCGGCTAATCAAACAGTCACTGTGGCTTACAACACCGTCAATGGAACCGCCTCGAGCGGAGCTGACTACGCGGCGGCATCAGGAACGCTGACGTTTGCGGCGGGTCAGACGAGCAAGACGATCTCAGTCGTGGTCAATGGCGACCGCGCTGGGGAGTTTGACGAAAGTGTGCTGGTGAATCTCAGCAACGCATCCGGCGGCTCGATCATCGGCGACGGACAGGGCAAGATCACGATTGTGGATGACGAGCCGCGGATCAGTATGAGCGGTGTGTCGAAGATGGAAGGAAATTCCGGCACCACGCCTTTCAACTTCGTGGTCTCGCTGTCGGCCGCGGTACGATGCAGCGGTCAGCGTGAACTTCGCGACCCAGGCTCAGCAGGCGACCGCACCAGAAGATTTCGAGGCCAAATCCGGCACGCTCACGTTTGCGCCCGGTCAAACGAGCAAGATCGTCACCATCAATATCAAGGGTGATCGTACGCGGGAGTTTGGCGAGTTGTTCTACGTGAGCCTGTCGGGTGCCAACGGCGCTGTGGCCACGTCAGGGGGCAGCGGCTTGATTCAGAACGACGATCGCTAGACGTCAAGGCCGGCGCAAGGGTGCGCGGACATAATCCGCGTACCCTGCGTGGCATCACGAAAGTTTTCAACCTACGCCGTCACCGCCATTGCGATCGTCGTTGCGGTTGCGGCGATCGAAGCCTGGATGGGTCGCGTCGCAATCTGCAATGCGCGCGAGGCCCAGCCCTCTCCGAGAAAGACCGCAGATGTGATGGAGAGATTGCGAGTCTCGAACTCAATGTGCCAGTCAGGGGTCATTGTCATGAACGCAGGTTTCGCGAGTGCCAACGAGCCTACATCGTGACGTCGGCCTCAACCATGGATCGTCCTCAACGTGATCGGCGCTGATTCGTCATCGCGTAGTCCGATAACTCGGCCCGACCGTCTCCGCTGAATTGCGGTCACGCTGCGCGATGGTAATAGCTGAGAAGTCCACCCAGACGTTGGCGGCGGCGAATGGCGGCGCCGGGGCGCGCGCATCCGACGACTTCGATGAGTTCATTGCCGAGTCCTTGATGGTTGCGTTCACGGCGATAGTGCTCCACGAATTGCACGAGCGCGTGCCGCAAGTGCCGCTCACCAAGCGGGATGAGGCGGTCCAAGCACTCCTCTTTGATCGACCGAACAAACCGCTCTGCGTGCGCGTTGAGCGATTCATCGGATCGATACGGCGTGAGTGCCTCGACCACGTGATCGTGTTGGGTGCCGCCGGCCTCCAGCGGGTCGTGACCGACTACGTCGCGTACTACATGCGATCGCGAACGCATCTGGGCCTCGACAAGGATTCGCCGGCCACGCGGTCAGTGATGCCGCCGACTGCCGGCCGCATCGTCGCGATTCCCGAGGTCAACGGCCTGCACCACCGCTACGTCCGCGCCGCCGCGTAGTCCTCGATTCCCTCCCTGGTCATCTCAAAGCAAGCACCTGATCGGCGCGGCACGGACCGACCGCTCAACCGCCGACCTCCTAGCGGTCTTCCGTGGCGTGGCTGTTTGGACGATTTCCTTGCGCGCGCGATCGAGAGTGTCTGGCCGGCGCACCACAATGGTGTTCGCCCTTGCGTCGGATGGAATTCTCGGTAGGGACAGCCAGGGCGAGGACTTACGTAGAAACGCGGGAGGGACGCGTCGAGCCGCAACGGATCCCGCGTTTCTCGGTTCGGCGCCCATTGGTTCCGCAGATTGTCGACTTTCTGACAAAGCAGGCAGGGAGGCAAGTACACCTTCACACTGGTGTCTTCAGGTGTGATTTCTGGCTGGTAACGAACGTTAGACAGTGTTGTCTGTTAGACAGAGTTGTCTTGACAGCGGAGCTGTCCCCACGGACATTCTGCACCCTCTCGCGCGAGTCGTCGTCACGCCGGCGGGACGAGGCCGTCGTCCTGGAGGAGTTGAGCGGCGTGAGGGAACGGTCGATGATCATCGCCATGCCGACCACGGCTCGCCCGCAGCAGCGCTATGACCACCGGCTTCGGCATCTCGTCCAACGCACGGGGGACGTGACCGTCGCCACGAACCACGGAGTCCCTCGCTCGACGGCGCGTGGATGGCTCGGCGCGGCACCGACAGTCGTGGTCTCTCTGGATGTGGCGGACCTCACGGAGCCGCAACTCCGGCAGGAGGTCCTGAAGCTGCGGCGCCGCGTCCAGAAGCTCGCGGCGCTGCTCCGGCTCGCACTGGCCCTGCTCCGCACCTCCGGGTTTCGTCTCACCGGAGAGCGTCTGCCGGACGGACGCGCCAAGATGCGGATCCTACGCGCCGTGGATCGGGCCCGCGAGTACCTCCCGTTGCGAACGGTGCTGCGGTTCCTGCGGGTGTCGCCGAGTCGGTTCCATGCCTGGCGCCGGCGGCAACGCGCGTGTGCGCTCGACGATCAGTCCTCCTGTCCCCGCACATCACCGTACCGACTGACGCCCCCCGAGGTCCGGGCGATCAAGGACATGGTCACCTCGCCTGAATACCGTCACGTCCCGACCGGTACGCTCGCCGTCCTCGCCCAGCGGCTCGGCAAGGTCTGGGCCTCGCCCTCGACCTGGTACCGCCTCGTCCGGAAGTACGGCTGGCGGCGGCCCCGCCTCCGCGTGCACCCGGCCAAGCCGAAGGTGGGCCTTCGAACGACGCGCGCCGACGAGATGTGGCACATCGACACCACCGTCATCCGCCTGCTCGACGGGCACCCGCGCCTATCTCCACGCCGTGATCGACAACTTCTCACGACGGATCCTGGCGTGGCGAGTCGCCGACACGTTCGCACCGGTCAACAGCGTGGGCGTGCTCGCTCGACGCCAGTCGAGCCGCGACGTCCTCAGACAAATCCCCGTCGTGTTACAGATCGGGCGTCGAGAACGTGAATGCCCAGGTCGATGCCCTCATCTCCACGGGGCGTGCTGCGTCGGATGCTGGCCTTGACGGAGCTGACGTTCTCGAATCCCTCCATGATCGAAGCGTGGTGGCGCTCCCTGAAATGAATGCTCTTCCTCCACTCGCTGGACAGCGTCACCACCGTCCGTCGACTCGTGACGTTCTACGTCGACGAACACAACCGCGTGCTTCCGCATTCGGCGTTTCGGGGACAGACGCCGGACGAGATGGTCTTGGCACCGGAGACGCCGTGCCGGCAGACCTGACGTCACGCGCGGCCGCTGCGCGGCGAGCACGCGTCGATGCCAACCAATCGGCGGCCTGCGAAACGGGCCCGTCAGTCGACGCAGCCGCCTGACGACCGCGTGCTGACCGCGCGTCTGACCACGGGCCCCACCGGCCCCTGGGTCTGGAGGCGAGTGCGGAAACCGGGACCGCACATCGCCCGAGAGACGAGCAGGCCCGTGTCCAGATCAGAGTCGCTGCCCGTTAGCGGCCCTTGCCGCCTGAATGACGAGAACTCGCGCGCGAAAATCCAGAATGTCTGTGGAGATAGCACCGGCTCTTCCTCAGGGATACGGGACACAAACTGCACCACCTCGATCGCTCCAGCACGCGACGGAAATCACAGCGGCGGAATTCCGCCGCCGGTCGTGGCGTGATCGCATCGCTGAACATGCGGCCAATCTGTTGACGAGGATTCTCTAGGGACGCGGTCACACCACTCTCTGCTCGGACGCGTCAGCTCGGAGCGCGTGTGATGGCTGCGTCTCACGCAGCACGTCGAGGATGGCGGCTGCCGTGGCGAAGACAACCGGGCCGAGGATGATGCCGAGCGCGCCGAATCCTTGCAGCCCGCCGAGCATGGCGACGAACATGGCCAGCCCGCTCAACCGCACGCGACCGGCCACCAGTCGCGGCCTCAACACGTTGTCCACGCTGCTCACGATCGCCGCTCCCCACACAGCCAGCACGATCGCCTTTGGCCAGGCGCCGGTCGCGAGCAAATACACGGTCCCGGGCACCCAGACGGCGGCCGTGCCGACGAATGGCACCATGCTCGCGAATACCGTCACCAGACCCCACAGGGCTGCGGCTGGAATACCGAGCAGCCAGAACATGCCTCCACAGAGGACTCCCTGGATAGTTGCGATCGTCACGACCCCGTGCATGCTGGCGTTCACGACGTCCCGGATCCGAAGGAGTAATGCTTCGCTCCGCGTTCGTTCGAAGGGAAGCAGATCGGGAATCGTCGCGACCAGGGTCTCGCCGTGACGAAGCAGGAGGAACGTGGCCACGGCAATCAAGGCAAACGACAGCATTGCACCGCCGACGCCTGCCGCAGCGGACATCGTGTATTGTCCGGCGCCAGCGACCCACTCGCTGCCGTGCGCGCTCGCCCATGCCACGATCGCGTCGGGGGCCAGGCCAAACCGCTGCGTGAGCGGCGCGAGCGCCGCAGTGACGCGCCGGCTCATGCCATCGGGATCGAGAAACACTCCTTGCAGCGAATCCCCGAGTGCCAGCAGCTGGTTGACCGCGACGCCGCCAATGAAGACAAGCGGCACGAGAACGGCCAGCACCATCAGCGCGCTCGTGATGGCCGCGCTCAGCGCAACACGGCCGCTCCGCTGTACAAGCCGCTGATGAAGGGGATAGCACGTAATCGCGAGCACCGTCGACCAGGCGACCACGCCAAAGAACGGGCGCAAGATCAGCAGGCACAGGTAGACGACAACGCCGGCCACCGCGAAAAACACTGACCACTTCAACACGAGCGGTGCGATCGTCAGTCGCTCCGGGCGTTCGTCAGAAACCGAGGACATGCGACCTCCTGCTCCCTGCAAGGAATCAGACTCACGCAGACACCTGCTCGAGCACCGCGCCGAACACGTACACCTCGGACGGACCGCCTGAACAAGGCTTCAGCAGTCCGACCGGCAATACCCTAGCCTTCCGTTACGCCACGATCCGGCGCACGGCGACCGAGAGCATCAGCCGCGTGATGCCGCTGAAAAACATGCTGACGCCGACGAGCGTGCCGATCGCCCAGACCGAGCTGATCGGCCAGGCGCTCCCGATCATCGCGGCCAGCACGAGCGTCACGATGCCGTCGAACAGCAACCACCCGCTGCCCGGGAGCGGCCGCAGCTGAAACGACAGTACGAACTCAAGCACGCCCTCGAGCACCAGGTAGAACGCCAGCGCCAGCGTCAGCGACTCCAGGCCCGCGACTGGCCGTGCGAAGAGGTAGAAGCCGATCCCGCCGTAGAGAATCCCGACCAAGATCTCCCAGATGACGGCGCCGGGGCGGCCCGCCTGCCAGGCATACGCGAGGTGCAGGCTGCCGCTGAAGATCAGCAGCCATCCGAAAGAGACAGTGACGGCCATGCCCGCGATCGCGGGCGAGAAGGTCGCCAGCACACCAGCGGCGATCATCAGCACACTGAACACGATCGACCACGTCGTCGCCTTGTGGATATCGCCGGCCATCGGGTTCGTCATCGAGTTCGCGATCGAGTTCGCCATAAGATGCTCCGGTTCACGCAGTGAGGGTTGTGAAAACGTTTCGAGGTCGTCCCCGCACGGCGTTTTCGCCCGCCGTGCGAGGACTCTGCATGCGCTCAGCGGAGCGCGGATTTGGTGAGTTCCCATGCCTGATTGAGCTTGTCGGATCGCTCGCGGTAGTCGGCGCGGAGCTCGGCCACTCGCTTCTCGAGGCGTTGCTTCCGCTCATCCCGCGCGGTTTTCAACTGTTCCTGCAAAGACTCGATCTTGGCTTCGCCCTCCCGCTTCACCGATTCGATGCGGGCTTTGACCTCATCCCGTTTGTCCTGAAGCTTGTGGCGTGTGTCCTCGATTCTCGCCTCGAGCCTGGCCTTCCGCTCCGTCGAGGCCTTCTGGCGTTCAGCCTCCAGCGCGATCAACTCGTCGCGGTACGCGGCGATCTGCCGTTCGTAGTAGGCGTCCTCGACCTCAATCCGGTTGCGCCGGAATACGTGTCCGCCCAGCGCCTCCATCCGAGTGTCGATCGGCGCCTGCCAGTCCTCATCGACCTCCGTGATGACCGCGGTCTTTCCGGGGAGCAAATACTCCGACATCTCCTGCAGGAAGTCGTCGCCGATGCCCGCCCGAGCCAGATCGAACGTTGCTCCGATCATCGTCCCGGTGCTCGCGCCGACCACCACGCCGATTGGTCCTCCCAGGAGGCCGACGAGGCTTCCCGTGAGCAGACCAAAGAACGTGCCCTCCGGACTTTCACTCGTTTCTCGCGCCACCACTTTTCCGCTCGGGTCCTTTGCGACGACCGCGTTCGAATACAAGGTGATGCTGCCGTCTGTGTGCAGGTCGCGAAACGCTCGCAATCCTTCGTACGCCTGTTTCTCGTCGTTGAAGACGACCGCCACTACTTTGTCCATATGCGACTTCCTCTCTGGTTTTGTTGGGTACCGACTTCCAGCCTGTAGCGTCACGGCTCGAACCCGACGAAAATCACCGTGTTCATGACGCCCTCTCTTTCGCTGAACCGGTCGGGGCCGTGCGGAATTCGCAACAGCCTCGCCGTCCTGAGCCGCTGCTTCGCATACCGCAAGACGAATGCCTTGCCAGTCCCGGCGGGTTGACATTGGATCTGCTTTGGAATCAGTGCGTTGGCTTGCTGAAGGTCGGCGCCCGGCCGAGAATGCGGTGACGAAATGAAGTCACGCGTTCTGTGCGCGTCACGGCTCTCACGTGCAATGTGCTGCCCCGCTGCGCGCTACCACTCGACGGTGGCGCTGCGCTCGACGTGCGGACCGGCGTTCTCGAGGCGTCCCGGAGAGGAATCATGGGCGCATTCCCTTTGATTCGAGCTTCGTCTTTGTGGCCATGAGCGCCGCCCGCGCACCGGCCTCGACCTCACTCCGCACCCGGCTTCGAATCACGCGGCCTGTGAATCCGCTCAAGCCGTCGGATCGGCTGCGGTTGATCGTCACCAGCCAGAATCCTGGTCCTCTCGCCGAATCGGGCAGCAGGACGCGAAGTTCGAGCGCGGTCCAGAAGTAATGGCTTGCGTAGAGCATCTTTGACGCGACTACCGTCTGATCCGGACGCTCCTGAATAACGAGGTGACTGATGCGCACGGTCGGCCTCAGTCCGAACTGTGTTTCCTGCCAGGTACAGGAAGTTGGTCGAATTGGCCAACGTCGCGTTCGGGTACTCGAGCAGGTATCGCCTGAGCTCAGGCAAGTCAGCGGCGAGACGCGGCAGCCGATCGATCATCAAACGGAATTCGTTGGCGACGAAGGTGGGATGCTCCCGGTCGCGATGGATGCCCAACCTGGCGTTGCCGCCTTGGCGATAGCCGTTGACGTACTCGAGGGCCAAACGGCGGAAGAGCGCCGTGGCGTCCGCCTTGGCGGTGGACTTGCGCCAGTCGACTTGGGCGCGGAGTGTCTGCACGCCGTCCGCGTCGAGCTTGAGCGCACAATCTCCGATCCCGCAGTCTTTCAGATCCTCGAAGTCCTGGTCTGAAATGGTCAGCGCCGCGAAATCGTCTGCGCTCGGCGGATCGCTGATGCGTTTCGTGATGCGGAACGCGCCACCGCGCTCGAGCTGTTCGATGTTCTTCACCTGCTCGACGTACAGCCTGGGCGGCGCGTTTACCCACACGGCGCCGAGCACCGCCATCTCCTTGGAGGGATCGGCATCGAGCAATTTGATCAGCGGGTTGCCTGCCAGCAACGCCTCGCGCTCGGATGGAGTGGCATGCGCCTCCTCGGCCAGGAACGACGCGAGCGCTGACGGCAACCAGGGCTGCGCGCCGCCCGCCGCCGAGGTTGCGGACATCTGTAAGAGTGACGTCGCTGCGAGTGCGACCGCAGCCCCGAATCTCGCTGGACACCTCATCGCCGCACTCCTTTTACCAGGCCTGCACCCGTTTTTAGGTTGTCGATTACGTATCGGTTCAGGCATCCCGCCACGACGAACTCGACGCCGTCATCAGCCATGCGCTGGAGCAACCGTTCACCGTCCGAATCGATGAAGTCGACGTTCGACACCGCGAGCGTCACCTTCGCGGACGGCAGGGCCCGCATGACGGAGCGCCAATGCTGTTCGAGCAGCGGCACCCATTCGCCGCCGAGCACTCCATGGAGGTCGAGTCTGTAGCTGTCTCCCTGCCGATCGGTGATCACCCGTAACATCGATGCGCCCTCGAAACCGGCGACAACCTACGCCGCGACACCCGCCGCGTCGTGGTGCTTGCGCCGTCCAGCGATGCTAACGGCAAAACGAATACCGGGCGCGCCAGGGCGGGAGCGTGGCTGTAACTAGATGTCCGTGACGCCTTTGAGCGGTAAACGGCCAGCGACGCAAAGGCGGCGCGGTGACGAAATAACGTCAGAGGTTTCTGGGACGTCACGCTGAACACCGCGCGGATGGCGACGCGAAAGATTGGGACTTGCGTGCGTCCGGCGATGGACTACGATGTTCGCCCTAAGTGCCGGTTCGCGCCGGCCCCCAGGAGGCGGCGGTGCAAGACAGCCGGCTGCAGACAGAACGCGAACACCTGCGCGCGTTGCTCGAATTGACGAATGCCGTGACGACCCTCGACGTCGCGTCGATCGTCGCGGCCATCGCGCCGAATCTGCAGCGCATCGTCGCGCATGATGACGTAGCCCTGTTCCTCTTGCATCCAGCATGGGAGCAGATGGGCCGCTACGCACTCACTGCCCTTGGCGTAGGCTGGACCGACGAGCTCACGGCGGAGTTGCGCCCTGATGCCGCACCATTCGCTACGTGGCTGGCGGAGCGCCGCACCGTAGACATAGATCTGGAACAGTTCGACTGGACTGGACGCGAGGGGATCCATCGCAATGTCAACGCCGCCGGCTTGAAGCACACGTGTTTCGTCCCGCTCGCTACGCCGCGAGAGACGTTGGGCTTTCTCCTGTTGAATCGTCGCTCAGCTGGTCTGTTCACGCCTGACGAGATGAACTGGAGCTCACAGGCGGCTGCCCAGATCGCCATTGCGCTCGAGAATGCGCTCGCGTTTCGCGAGATCGCTGCGCTCAAAGACCGCCTGGCGCGCGAAAATGTCCATCTCGAAGAAGAGATCCGCGGCGCCCAGCATTTCGGAGAGATCGTCGGAGAAAGCCGGGCGCTGAAACGCATCCTGAGCCAGGTCGCAACGGTGGCCGCGACCGATGCCACTGTGCTGCTGCTCGGCGAAACGGGCACGGGCAAGGAGCTGATCGCGCGGGCTGTTCACTCGGCGGGCGAGCGCCGCGGACGGTCTCTCGTGACGGTGAACTGCGCCACCTCGCCAGCGGGGCTCCTCGAGAGCGAGTGGTTCGGCCACGAGCGTGGAGCGTTCACCGGGGCGCTGGCGCAGAAGATCGGCCGTTTCGAGCTGGCGCATCAGGGCACGCTGTTCCTCGACGAGATCGGCGACGTGCCACTCGAGCTGCAGGCGAAGCTGCTGCGCGCGCTTCAAGAGCGCGAAATCGAGCGATTGGGAAGTACGCGCACGATTCGCGTCGACTTTCGCCTGATCGCCGCCACCAACTGCGAGCTCGAAGAGATGGTTGCGAAGCGCGAATTCCGTGCGGACCTGTATTACCGGCTGAAGGTGTTTCCCATCAGAATCCCGCC